>DAOUBG010000015.1:0-112637 GCA_034432895.1 Anaerolineales bacterium | reverse complement strand
GCAAAGTTCACGGCAGCGGTCGTAGGGGATGATGTCGCGGCGGGTTTTCTCGGCCTCCAGCGCGGCTTTGACCGCCAGGTGCGGACGGGCAAAAAGCACGCGCACGTGCGGCAGGGATCCGACCGCCTCGTTCAGCGCGGCGCGCAGGTCTTCGATACCGTTGTTCTCGTGGGCGGAAGTCTGGACGAAGGCAACGATGTTGGGGAACTCGCGCCGCAGGCGGTTTTGCGGCAGGTCCAGCAGGTGACCCTGGGCATCGGCATGGTTGCCGACGACGATGACCGGCGAATCGCCGCCGTAGGCGCGGATGGTGCGCAGCCAGTATTCGACGCGGTTCTGCTCGTAGGTGTGGCGCACGTTGAGCACCAGCACATAGACGCAGCGCGCCGAGAAGAAGACGGGATGGGTGGCGTGCATGAAGTCCTGCCCGCCGAAATCCCATATTTGGGCGGTAAACTCGCCGAGCGGCAGGGAATGGGTCTCGATGGTCAGGGTGCTGGGGCGGTTTTCGATGTAGGAGCCATCCACCAGGCGGTAGGCGAGCGAGGTCTTGCCGGCGCCGGGCGGACCCACAAAGAGCAGGCGCGCCTCACCCAGCGCCTGCCCCTCTTCCCAGATGGCGCGGTAGGAGCGAAAGATGGCCTGCGCATCGCCGCCGGATACATCTCCCAGCAGGGCGCGCGGCAGGGCGAGTGCCAGCGGGTTGCCGTGCAGGTTGAGTCGCTCCAGGCGGGTCAGGTTCCCCAGTTCCGCCGGCAGGGTGGTGAGGCGGTTGTCCGAAAGGTTGAGCGTAGTCAGGGCGGTCAGGCGGGCGATTTCCGCCGGCAGGGTGGTGAGTTGGTTGTTCGAAAGGTCGAGTTCGGTCAGGGCGGTCAGCGCGCCGATTTCCACCGGCAGGGAGGTGAGGCGGTTGCCTCCAAGATAGAGTTCGGTCAGGGTGGTCAGGTCCCAGATTTCCGATGGCAGGGTAGTGAGCCGGAGACCGGAAAGGTCGAGAGTCGTTGCGCCGCGTTCGGCGGCTTGACGGATGCGGGCGAGGGCGGTTTGGTAGGGGTCGGGCATGGGGCGCTCCGGGGAGAGAGGATGAGCGTCAACGGATGGGGGAGTATGTAGCGCAAGTCTTTGACTTGCGCAGGAACAGGTTGGAAGCCCGTTCTACAGCGGTGCGGTCGAGGGCGATTTGAGAGGGGGCAAGCATGGTGGCACTCGGCGGGCTGAAAGAGAGGAAAGCAGGACAGCGAATGCGTCGGGTTGATTGGATTGAAGGGAAAAATAGATTGCGGCCAAGCTTGTTGAAAATTATACTGCACCTTGAGCGTCGTAGATGTAGTGCACCCTAAGGGGATGGGGCACGAAGGCGTACAGATGCAACAAGAGGTCCACAGTCCACGGTTCAACGTTGGTAGGCATAGGTTGAAGTCTGGTGCTACACAGGCTAAAGCCCGTTGCTACGTCCACCCTCTGGTATACTTAACCTGTCTTACCCTTTCCGCCAACCCCGTATGGAGGTCTGCCATGCCCACCGTTCCCGGAATTGATGTTTCCTATTGGCAATCCGGCATTGATTGGCCAAAGGTGCGTGCCGCCGGCATGCGCTTTGTTTTCATCCGCGCCGGCGATGGGGAGCGTTATACCGATCCCACCTTCGCCATCAACTGGAGCGGCGCCGGCAACGCCGGATTGCTGCGCGGGGCATATCACTTCTTCCGACCGAGTCAGAACGCGGAGCAACAAGCCAACACCTTTCTCAAGGTGCTGCAATCGGCCGGCGCCACGCTCGAGCTGCCGGCGGTTCTCGATCTCGAGGTGCCGGAGGGTCAGAGCACGGATCGCATCGTCGGCTGCGCCAAGAGCTGGCTGGATGCGGTGGAAGCAGCACTGGGACGAAAGCCGATCATCTTCTCAAATCTTTCCTTCCTGCGCACCTATTTCGTCGTAGCCGGCGGTCCACCTGCCTGGGTGAACGATTATCCGCTTTGGATCGCCTGGTATCCGAACAACTACGTGGAAGGGATGAGCCCTCCTCTGCCACCGGGCTGGTTCCGCTGGACGTTTTGGCAATATTCGCAAACCGGTCGGGTGAACGGGATCAATACGGCGGTAGACCTCAATCTGTTCAACGGCACCTTGGAAGAGCTCTATCGCTTCGCCAATGCGCAAATGCCGGCCACACCTAAGCCGCTCGAGCACACGATCGCGCCCGGCGAGACCTTCGAGACGATCGCCAATAAATACGGGGTGACCGTGCGGGAACTGGTGATGGCCAACCCGCAATTGCTGAAGGTGGGCGAAAAGCTGAACATCCCCTCTCCGATCGCCATTCCCCAAGAAAGCACATCCCCCGGCCCGAAGACATATATCGTTCAGCCAGGGGATACGTTGACGGCGATTGCGATCAAGTTCAACACGACGATCGCCGCGCTGGTGGCGGCAAATGACTTGAGCGATCCGAATCGGATCGAAGTCGGTCAGCAGCTGATCATCCCTTGAGCGTGACCGAGTGCTCTTTCTGTAAACTTTCCAGGTAGCGCGTCGCTTGAATAGCTGCCGCCGCGCCCATGCCGGCAGAAGTGATCACCTGGCGGAAGTGTGGATCGGCAACCTCGCCGGCGGCAAAGACGCCGGGCACGTCGGTTTCCATCAGGTGGTTGACTTTGATATAGCCGCGCTCATCCATCTCAAGCTGACCGCGGAAGATCTGCGTATTGGGGGTATGGCCGATGAAGATGAAGACCCCATCGGTCTCGAAGAGGCTCTCCTCGCCGCTTTCCACGTTCTTCAGGCGCACGCCTGCGACTTTTTCACTGCCGAGGATCTCGGTCACGACGGTGTTCCAGATGAACTGAATCTTGGGGTTCTCGCGGGCACGCTTCTGCAAGAGCGGGCCGGCACGCAGCTCGGAACGGCGGTGGATAATGGTGACCGAAGTAGCATAGCGGGTGAGGAAGAGGGCCTCTTCCAGGGCGCTATCTCCGCCCCCGACGACCACCACCTTTTTATCCTTGAAGAACCAGCCATCGCACGTCGCACAATAGGAGACGCCTTTGCCGGTCAGCTCGCGCTCGCCGGGGACGTTGAGATGATTCGGGCTGGCACCGGTGGCGATGATCAGGGCATCCGCTTCGTATTCGCCGGCATCGCCGATCACATGGAACGGCCGGCGCGAGAGGTCCACCGTGTTGGCCGTATCGAATTCAATGCGCGCGCCGAAGCGCTCAGCCTGTTTCTGGAAAAGTTCGCCCAGCTCGGCACCGCCTATGCCTTCCGGAAAGCCGGGATAGTTCTCGATGGTATAGGTCAACGCAGCCTGTCCTCCCAGATCCGTACCGGTCAGGACGAGTGGCTCAAGGTCCGCGCGTGCGGCGTAAATCGCCGCCGCCAAACCGGCCGGGCCGGAGCCCAGGATCAGCACTTTGACCCGTCGGCGGGTTTCTGAATCGGGCAAAGATACGCTCCCTAAGTTAAACATAACACCTCGCATGGTAAGGAATTTTTCTCATTCATGAGCACATACTTCTGATGTGCAGGCGTGCCAAAAGTTGCAGAGCGCTCTCATTCGCAACGGAAGCGCTGCAGCGCCTCTTGAAGCAAGCTCTCTGCCATTTCGCCGTTAGGTGTATAGGCCTTCCAACCGAAGGCGCGTTCCCCGCATTCCCAGGCCGCGATGGCGCCGCGCGGGAGCAAGAGGGTGGCCGTAGTCTGGAGCGGCAGAAACCAAACTTCCCGTCCAGCCAATTTGCGCCTATCCGCTTGGGCGGTGGCAGTATCAAAACGGAGATCGAGCAGCGAATCCAGCAGACGTTGCGATGTTTCCCCTTGCTGCCAACTAAGCAGGATCAACAGATCCTCGCGATAGGCGATCAGCATTCCTTTCGCCACCTGGCTCGGCTGACGCTGATCCTGTGCCGCCTGCAAATCGTAGAACGCCACGGTGGGCGGATGACCGATGCAGAAGCGATATTCGCAGAAAAGCCCTTGCAGGCTATAGGGCGTTGTCGTTGGCGAGGGGATAGGACGCGGGGTCGGCGGCAAGGTAGGAGTCGGCCAGGCGGTGAGGGTAGAAGCGACCGCCACGGCTACGGTGGCCTCGACTTGTGGCGCCGGAACAGGCTGACAGCCGATGAGAAAGAAGAAAAGCAGAAAAATCTTGCCCAAAATCGCGCCTCGTGACATAATCGGAATTATAGCCGATGATCAAAACGATCCATCTCTGGTTTGAGCCGCCCCTCACCCTTCTGCTCCCATCCCCCTATCGCCACGGCGAATTCGACATCACCTACAACGGCCCGCAGTCGATCAAGCACCTGATCGAGTCCCTGGGCATTCCGCATACCGAGATCGGGGAGATCGAATGCGGCGATCGGCGCGTTGACCTGAGCTACCTGCCCCAAAGCGGCGATCGGCTGCGGGTTTGGCTAATCCGCTACCCGGAACCAGGGCCAGAAAGCCCAGAACCGCGCTTTATCCTGGATAATCACCTGGGGCGGTTGACGGCGCACCTGCGCATGCTCGGCCTAGATGCGCTCTACCGCAACGATTTTCAGGATGACGAGCTGATTGCCCGTGCCCTGGAAGAGGGGCGCATTCTGCTTTCGCGCGATCGGCGCCTGCTGATGCACAAATCGCTCCAACAGGGATGCCTGCTCCATAGTACAGACCCCGAAGAGCAGTTGCGTCAGGTCATCGAGCGCTATCACCTTTTGCGCTGGGTTCGCCCCTTTCAGCGTTGCATGCGCTGCAATCATCCCCTGGAGCCTGTGGCAAAGGAGGCCATTCTCGATCGCCTTCTGCCGTTGACCCGGCTATATTACGACGAATTTTCCCGTTGCCCAGCCTGCGCTCAGATTTACTGGAAAGGCTCCCATTACGAACGGATGGAGCGCTTCATTCAGAAGCTGCGCCGGGGCAAATAGCCCGCCGTAACCCGGACTAAAGCGCCGTGTCACGGTCCACCATCCATTAACGCATCTCTTACACCCCATCTACCCGTTTTTGTTATAATTCTCAGCGGAGGAGTAATTTCCCAATGATGCGATTTGACCGATTCACCGAACGAGCGCAAGAAGCGGCCCAGCGCGCCGCCGAGATCATTCAACGCTACGGACACACCCAGATTGACACCGAGCACATCCTGCTCGCTTTACTGGAACAGCCGAACGGTGTGGTGCCGCAAATTCTGGAACGCCTGCAGGTGGACCCAGAAGGGCTGATCGCCCGCTTGGATGCCACCCTGCGCGCCACCACGCGCGCCAACATCTTCGCCGGGGGCGTTGGCCAAATCTTTATCACCCCGCGCGTCAAGCGGATCATTGACCTGGCCAACGAAGAGGCCAACCGCCTGAACGATGAATTCATCTCCACCGAGCACATCTTCCTGGCCATCCTGACCGAGCGCAACACGCCTGCGGCGCGCATTCTCGAAAGCGCTGGCGTGACCCGCGAACGGGTTTACGATGCGATCAAGGACCTGCGCGGCAATCAACGCGTCACCACGCCACAGGCCGAGACCCGCTACCGCACCCTGGAAAAATACTCCCGCGATCTGACCAAACTGGCTCGGGAGGGCAAGCTCGACCCGGTCATCGGGCGCGATCAAGAGATTCTACGCCTGATCCAGATCCTTTCCCGTCGCACGAAGAACAACCCCGTGCTGATCGGCGAGGCCGGCGTGGGGAAGACGGCCATCGTCGAAGGATTGGCACAGAAGATCGTGGCCGGCGATGTGCCGGAAATCCTGGTAGGCAAACGGGTGTTGGCACTTGACCTAGGAGCGATGATCGCAGGATCGCGCTTCCGCGGCGAATTCGAGGAGCGCCTGAAAGCGGTGATCGAAGAAGTGCAGCGCGCCCGTGGTGAGATCATTCTGATGATCGATGAACTACACACCGTGATCGGCGCCGGCGCAGCCCAAGGCGCCATGGATGCCTCCAATATGCTCAAACCGGCCCTGGCGCGCGGCGAACTGCAATGCATCGGCGCCACCACGCTGGACGAATACCACAAATACATCGAAAAGGATGCCGCCCTGGAGCGCCGCTTTGCCCCAGTCTACGTCGAAGAGCCCAGCGTCGAGGAGACGATCCAAATCCTGCGCGGCTTGCGCGATCGCTACGAGGCTCATCACAAGGTGCGCTTCTCCGATGAGGCCCTGGTCGCCGCCGCCCGCCTGGCCGATCGCTATATCACCGACCGCCGCCTGCCCGATAAAGCGATCGATCTGATAGACGAAGCAGCGGCTAAGCTGCGCGTCGCCCTCTATTCCCTACCGCCGGACCTGAAGGCGATGAAAAACGAAATCGATCGCCTGCGCGCCGAAGAAGAACAAGCCGGCCTAGAACGCGATTACGAGCGCGCCGCCCAGAAGAAAGCCGAGCGCCTGCGGTTGGAAGAACATTTCACGCGCCAGCGCGAACAATGGGAACGCGAACAACAGCTGGACGACGTGGTAGATGTAGATGACATCGCCGAAGTCGTCCATCAATGGACAGGCATCCCCGTGGCCCAGATGCTCGAAACCGAAGCCGAAAAGCTCCTGCACATGGAGGAGCGCCTGCATGAACGCATCATCGGCCAGGACGAGGCCATCCATGCCATCGCCGATGCCATTCGCCGCGCCCGCTCAGGGTTAAAGGACCCGCGCCGTCCGATCGGCTCTTTCATCTTCATCGGCCCCTCCGGCGTTGGGAAAACCGAACTGGCCAAAGCCCTGGCTTGGTTCCTATTCGACGATGAGGACGCCTTGGTGCGCATCGATATGTCCGAATATCGCGAACAGCACACGGTCAGTCGGCTGTTTGGCGCGCCGCCGGGCTATGTGGGCTATGAGGAAGGCGGTCAGCTCACCGAGGCTGTGCGCCGTCGCCCCTATCGCGTCCTACTCTTCGATGAGATTGAAAAGGCCCATCCGGAAGTCTGGAATGCCTTGCTGCAGATCCTGGATGACGGGCGTATGACCGACGGCCAAGGCAACGTGGTAGACTTCCGCAACACGGTCATCATCATGACCTCTAACCTGGGCACCGAGTTCGTGCGCAAGGGCGGGACCTTGGGCTTCCTGCCGCGGACCGAGGATCGCGAGGAACGGGAAGCACATGAGAAGATCGAGCGCGCCCTGAAGGAGACCTTCCGGCCGGAGTTCCTCAACCGCATTGACGAAATCATCATCTTCTCGCCACTCTCGCCAGCCGATATGGAGCGCATTGTCGATCTGCAGATCCAAGAAGTGCAACAGCGCCTTGAAGATTACGATATCCACATTGAGCTGACTCCTGCCACCCGGGCCTGGCTGGCACGCGTCGGATATGACCCGGCCTTCGGTGCCCGTCCGTTGCGCCGTGCCATTCAGAAGCATTTGGAAAGCCCGCTCTCGGTGCAGCTGCTCAGCGGTGCACTGCGCCCCAATAGCACCATTCGCGTCGACCTGGATGAGGAACAGCAGAAGCTCGTCTTTCAAACCGTCAACGAGCCGGCTATGGCCGAGCCCTCGGTCCAAAGATAAAACCGCCTGGCAGAGAAAACGATACACCGATACAAAAAGGGACAGGTTGCTGAAACGGTCCCTTTTTGCTCTTTCCACGGCCTACCCTCCCTAAGGCACAGGCTAAAGCCCAGCGCTACAGTCCACGGTCCACCGTCTATTATGCGCCTCCTCACCTTTTTCCTCCTCTTCCTAATCGCCTGTGGGCCTGCGATCACAGGTGAAACGCTTCCTGCTGCGGCCTCGGCTCCCCCCATTCCTTTCCACACCGCTGCACCTCCCGCAAGTACGCCCTCTCCCCCCCTCGCTCCCCTTTCTGCCCTGCCGGTAGCCGATCCATACGATCTGAGCTGCCGGCTGAAGGGCCTCTGTGGCCTTTCGCGCGTGGTCCCTGCCGCTCCGTTTGAACGCGGCGCACGGCGCTCCTTTTGGGTGTTCAACGCCGATTCCCGGCAGGTCACTCTGGTGAACGCCATCCTGAGATACGTCACTCCCCATGCCTATTTTTGGATCGAAGAAGGGATACCGTATTCAGAAAGCGCCCTTGCCGGCTTGGCAGAAACATTTGAGCAAAAAATCTACCCCACCACGCGCGCCTTCTTCGGCTCCGAATGGACGCCGGGCGTAGATGGCGATCCGCACCTTTCCATCTTGTATTCGCGTGCCCTCAGCCCCAGCGCAGCCGGTTACTTCTCATCCAACGATGAGCTCAACCCGCAACTGCATCCGTACTCCAACGCTCAGGAAATGTTCCTGCTGAACGCCAACGTTTTGCCGCTTTCTGCCACGGCTACGGCTGCCACCCTGGCACACGAATTCCAGCACATGATCCACTGGAACCTGGATCGCAGCGAGTCCACCTGGTTGAACGAGGGGCTGGGCGTGCTGGCGGAAGCGGTCAACGGCTATTCCGTTCAAGATACCGCCGCTTTCTTGTTACAACCCGATCAAAACCTGACCGGTTGGGGGGACTCGCCGGCGCAAAGTGCAGCTCACTACATGCAATCCTACCTCTTCCTGGCCTATCTGCTGCAGCGCTTGGGGCCGGATTTCATCCGCGCCCTGGTCGCCAACCCTCTCGACGGCCTGGAAAGCATTGATGACACCCTGCGACGGCCACCCTTTATCACACAGACCCTCACCGCCGATGATCTTTTCCTCGATTGGGCCACCGCGCTTTACTTGAACAGCGATACGGCGGAAAAGCGATTCCTTTCACCGGCTTCTCAGCCGCCTCAGGCCGAGAGGATCTCCCATTGCCCGGTCGACTTGGCTACACATAACATTCAGCAATACGGCCTGAATTTCTTCACCATCACTTGTGCAGGGCGCTACCGCCTGCGATTTGAGGGAGATACCGCACAAGCGCGTTTTCCCACCTCGGCCCATTCCGGGCAATTCGTCTTCTGGTCCAACGAGGGCAACCTCGCGGATATGCGTCTGACGCGCCGCTTTGACCTGACCCACGTCACGCCGCCGATCACATTCACTTACTGGACTTGGTATGACCTGGAAGAGGATTACGATTACGTCTACCTGGAAGCCTCGAGCGACGGTCAACACTGGGAAATCCTGCACACGCCGAGCGGGAGCGATCGCAACCCGATGGGTAATGCCTATGGCTGGGGATACAGCGGGAAGAGCAATGGCTGGATTCAGGAGAAAGTGGACCTTTCGCGCTTTGCCGGGCAGAAGCTCTGGCTGCGCTTCGAGTATGTCACCGATGATGCCATCACCGGCACCGGTTTGCTCCTGGATGATCTAAGTCTGCCGGCGGTTAACTACTATAGCGATCTGGAACAAGATGATGGCGGTTGGCAGGCCGAAGGCTTCCTGCGGGTATCGGATCGGATCGAGCAGCCGTTCCGCCTGTTATGGATTCTCGATGGAAAACCACCGATCGTGCAGGAAATCCCTCTTTCGAGGCGCAACACTGCCGAAATCCCGTTTACGCTGGGCAAAGGTCAGCGCGCTGCGCTCATCATCACCGCTACCGCGCGCCAGACTCATCTGCCGGCCACTTATCGCCTAAGCATCCAAGCCATTCCATAGCCGAACGCCGCGCGCCGAGCGCAATCACGAATTTTTGACCAGGTCACCATTCCAGGCATCTTTGCCGAGCTCACGATTAACCGTCTGTCATTCCCGGTGTTATAATAGCCCCAAACTGCGCATAATCCCACCCCTCTTTTTGAAACGGTCTCATAAAGATGTCCAATACCCCTTGCATCCTGCTTGTTGACGATCACCGTGAGGTCACGCGCTTGTTGCGTTCCACGCTCGATACGCTGGGATACGATTTGCACGTAGTCGAAGCGCCTTCCGGCGAGGAAGCACTGCTCGAAATTTCGCGCCGCAAGATAGATCTGCTGGTTGTAGACTATCGGTTGCCCGGCATCAACGGCATTGAGCTCATCGAAAAAGCCCGTGCACGCCAACCGGATATCAAGATCATCGTCATCTCGGCCGTGCAAGACCCCGCAGCGCGCCAGGCTATGCAAAAGGCCAATCCGATTGCTATCTTCAACAAGCCTGTTTCGCTAGGGGATTTCCTAAACACCGTTGAACGCGCCTTAGGGTTGCAATCGGTGATCTTGCCGGAAGAAGAAAGCGAGGAGAAAGAACGACGCTCTCTGGCAGATGCGCTGAGCCACCTACGCCGGCAAACCGAGGCGCACTGCGTCTACTTGATCAGCGAGCGCGGGCGTGTGATCGCCCGGGCCGGTGACTTGCCGGATACCAGCATGGAAGTCAGCTTGCTGGCCGCGCTGATGGCGATCTACAGCGCCGGGCTGAAAGTGTCGCGCCTGCTTCGCTCTACCCCATCCTTCCAGACTCATGTTTTTCAAAGCGAACAACTTGATTTGATCTTCATGCCGGTGGATACGGCCAACGCTTTACTGATCGCCGGTCCAGGTTTGGCCGCCGAAAAACGCCTGGAAGCCACGCTCCGCCAAGCGCAAGATGCCTGCGAAACGATCGAGCATCTGTTGAAGAACATGGGGGTTGCGCCCTTGCCCGAAGTCACAGAGACCGAAGAGCCTCTCCCGGCCACAGCCGGCATTCCGACGCAGAACCTGGAAGATCTATTGCGTCACGCCGCCAAACAGAAAGCTGCCCTGGATGCCGATTCCTTCTGGGAACAGGCCGCCGAGAAACATAGCAATCTGCCCGTCAATCCCGATGTCATCTCCTACGAGCAAGCTCGTCGCCTGGGGTTGGCACCGGATCCTGAAGAGTAGTTGCGTGGTTGTTCCGGGGTCGACGGTGTGCAATGGCACAGGCTAAAGCCTGAGGCTACGGTCTACGTTCACTACATACCGGCGCGCCTTGCAGGTCACGGGCGTTCGGTTGGAGCAGGCAGTAGATCGGGCGGATGGTGTCCATAAGGCCTTGGATCGGTTCTCCGAGCTCGGTTTGGGCGATCGGGATGTCGGTGCGGACGTTAAGTTTGACGGGGATCTGCGCTTCGACCGGCACGCACAGGTCCAGGGCAATGGGGAGATCGACACCGGCCGGCAGGCGAATGTTGGTGAGGGCGTTGGTGATAATCAGACCGCCACTCTGTACGGTGACACGAGCATTGGTAATGCCCACATCCCTGGTAAGAGTGACGCTTGTCTCGCGCCGGATGCACACTTCCAGTTGCACCGGCACCTGCGTGGAAACCGGAATGGTAGCACGGATGTGAGCCTGATACATTTTCTCAAAATTGGTGTAGAGGCCGCTCAAAAGGTTGTTGGTCACATTCAGCACGCCGCTCAAGCTGCCGACCTGTTGTACCAATAAGAGCACGATGACGATCAGAACGATGTTCAGGGTCATGGAAAAGAGGCTGGCGATCGTCCAAAAAGCCGGGGCAAAGGCGAACTTTCGGCGCGGCACCGGGCTCGAGGTCCCAGAACGAGGCGATGGGGACGAAGCCGCGGGGGGCAGGCGGCGTGAGGGGGAAGAGGAAGCCGAGGTGGGCACTCTGCCCGTCTCTTCTTCTGAGGATTCCGAAAGAATTTTACGCAAGCGGGCAGCAGGATCGGGTTTCTCCTGGTTCATGAGGCCTCCATTGGTGTAGATTGATTTATATAGTAGCACAAAATCTCACGATTTTGGTAGAATAGGTGGGTCGTAAGGATTTTGTGATTTTTGTAACAAGGAGAAAGGTTCCATGGAAGAAAAATATCTAGTCGCCGTGGTTGGAGCAGGGCCGGCAGGGCTTTTCGGCGCTCGTGAGCTGGCCATGCTGGGAGCCCATGTGGTGATCTTCAACCGCGATATTAAACCCGGTGGTCTGGCCGAATACGGGATTTACCCTTCCAAACACACGATGAAGGAGGGATTGCGCCGTCAGTTCCGCCAGGTTCTGGAGAATCCGAACATTGACTACTACGGGAATGTTACCATTGGACAAAGGGGCGATCTGACGTTGGACGACTTGTGGGCAATGGGTTTCCAGGCGATCCTGGTGACGGCCGGAGCCCAAGGAACAAAACGGCTGGGCATTCCGGGCGAGGACCTGGAGGGCGTGTACCACGCTAAAGATGTGGTCTATTTCTACAATAAACTCCCACCCTATAGCCAGAAGAAATTCCGTTTCGGCAAACGGTGTGCGATCGTGGGGGCGGGGAATGTGATGGTAGATATTGCCCACTATCTGATCCGCGAAGTCCAAGTGGAGGAGGTGATTGCCGTGGTGCGCCGCGGCCCGGCAGAGGTGAAGTTCGATAAAAAAGAGATGGAATACGTGATCGCCAACCTGGACCTGGAGGCGCTGGATGCGGAGATCGAGCGCGTGCGCCCGGTGATGGAGGCGATCGGTCAGGATGTGGCCGCGGCACGGGCGGCGATCCTGGAGGCGCTCCCCAAGGCCTTGCCAAAAGTCTCCGAGACGCGCTTCCGCTTCCTGTTCCTGGCTTCGCCGGTGCGCATCTTGGGCAATCAGCGGGGTGAAGTGGTGCAGCTAGAGGTAGAAGAGAACACTTTGGTGCGGACAAACGGGGATACCAAGGCACGCGGCACCGGCAAGAAGCGCTTGCTGGAGGTGGAGACGGTCATTTTTGCTATCGGCGATAAGGTGGATGAGAGCTTCGGGCTGCCGGTGGAGTGGAATGAGTTTGTGAAGAATCCCAACCCGCGCTTCCCGGTGGATGGAAATTCCTACGAGGCGTTCGATCCACAGAGTGGAAAGCCGATCGAGGGCATTTTCGTCGCCGGTTGGTCGCGCAATGCTTCCAGCGGCCTAGTGGGAACCGCACGCAAGGATGGCACGAACGGGGCACGGGCGGTTTGGCAATATTTGCAGCAGACGCAATCGCCCAAGCCATTGGACCTGAAGGCGATCGAGGCGCGCCTGATGAGCTTAGGGAAACCGATCGTGCGCAAGAGCGATCTGCCACGCTTGGAGGCCGCCGAGCAGGCCGAGGCCCGCAGGTTGGGAGTGGAGGAGTTCAAGTTTGCCAGCAATGAAGAAATGTTGAAGGTGATGGGGTTGTTACCGGAAAAAGTCGCCGAGTAGTCGCGTGGGTTGATCGGTCGCCTGGTCGGGTTGTTGGATCGTTAGGTGGTGCGGTCACAGTCCACGGTCTACCGTCTAGGTCCACGGTCTATTCAAACGATGAACCATCTCATTCGCATAAGAGGTCGATTGGGAAGATGGCAAAGGGGCATGGTTCCAATCGAACTCTTTCTTTTAGTTCTGTTCGGGTTGGCGGTTTGGGTGCTATATGACCTGCCTTCGCCGGAGCAGTTGCCACGGGCGATCCGCCCGCCTTCTATCCGCATTCTCGATCGCCATGGATTTCCCCTCTACGAGATGCTCGCCGAGGGAGCATACCACCTACCATTGGCGGCGCAGGATATTCCTCTATGCATGAAGCAGGCGACGATCGCCGTGGAGGATCAGAGTTTCTATGCCAACCCCGGCATTGACCTACGCGGCGTGATACGCGCCTTCTATATCAATTTGCGCGGTGGGGAGACGCTGGCCGGCGGTAGCACGATCACCCAGCAAGTGGCACGCAATCTGCTCCTGCCGGAAGAGCGCAATCAGCGCACCTTGCGGCGCAAGCTGCGGGAGATGATCCTGGCTTGGCAATTAACCCATCGCCTGAGCAAAGATGAAATCCTGGCGCTTTACCTGAATCAAACCTATTACGGCGGTTTCGCCTACGGTATCGAGGCCGCCGCGCAGACCTATTTTGGCAAACCGGCTGCCGATCTCTTCCTGGAAGAGTGCGCTTTGCTGGCCGGCCTGCCGCAAGCGCCGGCACTCTATAATCCTTTTGAGCATCCGCAGGCCGCGCGCGCGCGTCAGCGCGTAGTGCTGGGCTTGATGGAAAAACAGGGATGGATCAGCGCCGCGGCGCGTCAACAGGCCGAAGAAGCGCCCTTATACTTCAATCCCCAGCCCTATCCCATCCGGGCACCCCATTTCATCTGGATGGTCAAAGCCGAGCTGGATGCGCTGCAATCGCAAGGGAAACTTCCCTCGAACCTGCCGCTGGTCGTCTATACCACCCTTGATCTGGCGGCGCAGCAGGTGGCGGAGGAGGCCGTTGCTCGTCAACTGGCGCACTTGCGCAACGATAATGGTCTGGATCACCGGGTGAGCAACGCTGCGGTGATCGTGCTCGACCTACAGAACGGCGATCTCCTGGCCCTGGTGGGCAGCGCCGATTATTTCGATGCCGCTATCGGCGGCGCGATCAACATGGCATTGGTGCCCCGTCAACCCGGCTCGGCATTCAAGCCCTTCATATACGCCGCCGCTTTTGATCCCACGTTGCTCTCCGATCCCTGGACGGCAGCCACGCCGATCCTCGATGTGCAAACTCACTTCATCACCGCCGATGGCAAAGTCTACACGCCTCAAAATTACGATGGCCGCGAGCATGGGATCGTGCCGGCGCGCGTCGCCCTGGCCTCTTCGTTCAATCTCCCGGCCGTCGCCGCTTTGCAGAAAGTGGGAGTGGAGCGCATGAGCCAATACGCGGCACGTTTCGGCATCACCACACTCACCAACCCGGCCGATTACGATCTGACATTGGCGCTCGGCGGCGGACGGGTGAGCCTGCTCGAACTCACCAATGCCTACGCCGTTTTCGCCCGCCAGGGACGCTATCTCCCCGTGCGCCTGATCCGAGAAGTGCAAGACCTGCAGGGCCACACCCTCTACCGACCGGGCGAAATCACCCCTCCGCCTGTGCTCGATGAACGCATTGCTTGGCTAATCACCGACATCCTGAGCGATCCGTTGGCACGCCAGCCCGGCTTCGGCCGCCATAGCACACTACAAATCGAGCGCCCGGCCGCAGTCAAAACCGGCACCACCACCGATTTTCATGATAACTGGACGATCGGCTATACGCCCGATCTCGTCGTCGGAGTGTGGGTAGGGAATAGCGACTACCGTGCCATGCGCGAGGTGACCGGTCTGACCGGCGCCGCGCCGATCTGGCAATACACCTTGCGCACCCTGCTACGCAACCGCCCGGTGCGGGAATTCCCCCTTCCGCCCGGCCTGGTGCGGCGGGAAGTATGCACCCTCTCCGGCCTTTTGCCCACCGATCTCTGCGCGCAAACGCATGAGGAATGGTTTTTAGAAGAAACGGCACCGACGCGCCCCGATGAGGCCTATCGCCGCTTTTGGCAAAACCCCGTCACCGGGCAAATCGTCACAGCGCCGCCGGAGGGACCCGGAGCCTGGCAGCCGCTCACGGTGCTTCATCTGCCGGCCGAAGCTTGGGATTGGGCGCGGCGTCAGGGTTGGTTATTGGATGTGGACATATTGCAACATTCGGAGCGCCAGGAAAACGCCCCGGCGCTTTGGCTGATCGCGCCGCGTCCCAGCGATGTGTACTTCATCACAGCCGAAATCCCCCTCGCAGAACAGCGATTGCACCTGCAGGCCATGAGCCGTAGACCGCTCCAATCCCTCACCTTCTGGGTAGATGCCCGCCCGCTGATCACGCTCGCCGCCTGGCCCTACGAGGCCTGGTGGCCGCTGGAGCCCGGAAAACACACCTTCCATGCCGAAGCGGTGACCGCGACAGGCGAACAGGTGCGCAGCGAAGAGATACAGATCGAGGTACGGCGAAGATGAGGCGAAGTTCTCGCCGTTGCAGGCGGTAACACTTCAGCGCTCGTAACGGCTCCAGGCCCATTCACCGATCCGCAACAGCCCATATCCAAGCATCACCCCCAGGGCATTCAGAAGCACATCGCTCACGTCCACGGTGCGATACGGCGTCCATAACGCGCCGAGCAGAAACTGTCCCATCTCGATCCCGAGGCCGGGCAACCAGCTCAGCCAAAGCATATGCCGATGGGCAGAGGGCCAGATCAGGGGCAGGAAAACGCCAAACGGGATCGTCGCCTCGATATTGCCCAAAATTTCGGCCCAGATGGCGCCGGAGGAAACGCGTTCATCAAACAGGTAGTGAAAAGGCACCCATTCGATCTGCCGCAGTAGCCGGGTCAGATTGTCCTTCCAGGGCGAGGCCTGCGACGGAATGGGGAAAAACACCAGGCTAAACAACAGGGTCAGATAGAGCCAGAAGCCGCTGAAAGGCACAAGAAGGCGCCACGAATGCCCACGGCGGGTCAGAAGCCATAAGCTCGGCAGGAGCAATAACAAGCTCCAACCCCATTCGCGGAGTGTGAACTCGTACCTCATCGCACCGTGAAGAGCAAACCGGCGCTGCGACCGTTCACATCCGGGAAGTAGAACTCCCGCGCCTGAGCCGGCAGGACGTGGAACGTGCCGCTCAGCCCGGCACGCGCCAGGTAGGTGAGCACATAGGTGCCGGCCGGCAGGTAATCGGCGCTGAAGACGACGCGGTCATCATAAATTTGACGGTAATTGAAATACCAGCCGCCCCAGCCCGTTTGCTCGTAATCCCGGCTCTCAAAGCGCTCCGGCACCTGCACGGCAGTCAACAGGGTGGCATCCACCGCTTCCAGGCCGGCCGGCAAAGGATCGTCCAGCACCACGTAGAAGCGATCCTGGGGCACCACGAGGGTCAACCGCACCTGTACCAAATCCCCACGCGCTACTTCGGCGACCGGCTTCTTCAGGTCCGGCAAGCGGAAATAGGCACGCTCGACCAGTATGCCGTGATCCTGAGCCGCAACCTGTTCGGCCGGAAGGGCATATTCGACGTAAGCAGTATAGAAAAGCGTGCCGGGACCGGCGCTGCGCAGGATGGAGAACAGATTGCGCTCCAGGCGCATCTCATCTCCCTTAAAGGTGCGCATCCATTTCTCGGAGACGTTCTGCGGGGTGATCCGCCGCGTTTCCAGCAGGGTCCGGTTCCACCCCACGCCGAATTGATAATTCCCCTGCAGTTCACCCGAAATCTCCAGCCAGCGCGCCAGCGCGAGCAAAGACCAAGTTGTCTCCTGGGTAGAATACCAGCCTCCCGCTCGCCGTTGGCTCATCAGCCAGCGAATGCCGCCGGGCAGGAGCGGATGATTCGGATCGGCCTGCATCAGAGCGTGCAAAATGATAGCCGTGCTCCGCAAGTCGGTGTTCCAGTTCCAATAGTCGTTCTCCTTTTCTTCCCAATGCACCCCGGCCGCGGAGGAAACGGCCGCGCTGCTCAAGGAAGAAAGCAGGGCAGTGGTATACGCCTCATTCGGCGCACTGGAGAGGAAGGCCTCCAACAAGAAGGCACGCGCATAGAGGCTCAGCCTATCGCGTTCTTTGTAGAGCGAGTTCAGCACGTTGGCCGGAGCTTGCCCTTGCTGCGCCAACACGAAGACGCCGAAGGCGGCCTGGTTCTTCTGCCAGAGCGGCATCTCGTCGCCGACCGGCCGCAGGTTGCGCCGCAGGTATTCCAAGCCACGGCGTAGCGTCCCCTCGGGGACACTATATCCCTCGGCTTTTGCCTCGCTCAATCCCCAGACGACGTAGGCCGTGGTGCGTAGATCACTCTCACCGCCCGGCCACAGGCTCCAGCCGCCATCCCCGTTTTGAGTGCGCACAAGGCGCTGCAGCGAGGCCAGGACCTCGGTCTCGATCTGCGGCAACCGATCCGCTTGCCCGCTTTGGCGCCATAGGCGGCGCGTCAGGAGATTCGGCAGAAAGCGCGAAACGGTTTGTTCACTGCACAGGTAAGGATCATCGCGCAGCGCCTGCAGATCGCCGATCGCCGTGGCGGCCAGCGAGGGTGAAACCTCCAGAGTCAATCGGCTCTCAGTGGGATTGACCTGCGGCGGAAGCACTACGTTCTCGGTGATGCTTCCTTCGCCCAGGAGCACCCCGGCGCTGCCAACGGTCTCGCGCGCCAAATAGCGCAAGACGGGAATCCCTTGTCCCGGCAAAGTGCCCAGCGCGGGGCGAGTGGCATCTTCATAACCGCCTCCGCGCGCTTTGGCGATCAAGTCTACGCGGGTAGCGTCCTCTTCCACGCGCCCGCTCCAGGTGACGAAAGCCTGCGCACCTGCCCGCACCGTCAGCGATGGTTCGGCGGAATCCCGCAACACAAAGCCTTGGGTCTCCAGCGAAACGGACACGTCCAGGTCGGTATCCGTATTGTTGTGGATCATCGCGCCCAGGGTCACTTCATCGCCGGCGATGAAAAAGCGCGGTGTTTGCAAATCGATCTGCAAAGGGCGGTTGCTAAGCAGATCGAAAGTGGCTTCGCCCACCCGCGTATCCTCGGTTACGGCGCGCGCCGTCAGCTGCCAGGTGGTCAGGCTATCCGGTAAGGTGACCGTCACCTGGGCCCGGCCCTCGGCATCGGTCAGCACCTGTCCCTGCCAGAAAGCCGTATCCTTAAACTCGCCGCGGATGGTTAGAATCCCGAATGAATCGCTTCCCTTTTCGCCGCCACCGCTACCGCCGCGCCCGCCTTCGCCAGGCACTCCCTCTCTCAGAACAATATTCAGCAGCTCGGCATCCAGCGGAACAGTGACGGCAGTGGAAACGTTCAAGCCGCGTTGCGGATAAAAGGCCTGGAGCAGGGGCAGACTGTTCGGCTCGGCCAGCGCCAACACAGCCTTATCCACTAGCGCCAGCGAAAGGTCTGCTTGGATCGGTTTCCCGTTGAGATCGCGGGTGCGAATGGTAAAGGTGACTCGATCGCGTGGATGAGCGACTTTATGATCGCTCTCGATCTCCACGAAAATTTGCTGCATGGCAGGCGCCACGTTGAACTGTGCTAATCCCATCGCATAACGTGGCGGGGCAATCCCCTCTGCCGGTTGAACGGTCAAAACGGAAACATACATTACCGGCGCCATCTCGGTGGTGATCGGGATCTCGAACCGATTGCTGCCGGGCTGAAGTGTAATCAGCCTCTTTTCGTGAATGCGGCCGCGTTCGAGCGTCAAGAGGGCTGGGGTCTCTTTCTGGAAGGGGGAAACGAGCAGGACCTGTGCCTTTTCGCCGGGGTTATAGGCACTTTTATCGCCGATCACTTTGAGCGTATCATCGGCGGTGCGTTGCAAGTTCATCTCCTCGCCGATCACCCAGAGGAACGTGGAAGCCCGCGCCGTGCGCCCTTTCTCATCGGCAGCGCTAACCACGATCTTGTACTCACCGGCCGTCTGGGGGATCAGCTGGGTCGTTGCTTTCCCTTCGGCATCTGTGGTAACCACCGTGGAAGCGCGCAAAACGCTCTGCACCGAGGATTCCCAGTAGATCACGCCGTTAGCATCCTGCTTTTGCACGTTAGACCAGCGTTGCTCATAAAGCGCCACGCTCAATCGCCGCTCGGGAACAGGATTCCCCTCAAGGTCCAAAGCCACAAGCTCGATGGAGACGGGCTTCCCGATCTCACCGAGATACGATGACGTGCGCACACCGGGGAACAGGCTACTGCCGAAGACGGTCACAGTGGCGTAACTGCCGACCACGTTCCCGCCGATATCCTTCACATTGACGTTGAAGGTGTAGTTCAATGCGGTCACATTCTGGGGGAGCAAAAAGGTCTCCCGATGTTCAAAATTCCCCTCTTCGTCCGTTTGCCCACTTCCCTGGCGATAGAGAGGTGGCGCGGCAGGCTGGCATGGATACCCATAGGCACAGCGGGGATTATCTTCCCAGTAGTAGAAGGAATACGTGTTGTAGGTTTGGGGAGGAGTGTAGGAAGCCGGTGAGGTTTCGATGAACCATTCGAGCGGCGCCTGGCTCAACTTGCCACCGGCATAATAGGCAGCGCTCAGACGGAAGAAGGCCATCTCACCGCTGACCAAACGCGACGGCTCGGCATCCAAGGTCACCTGGAAACGCGGCTTGACATACGCGGCTACACGGAAATAGACATAGCCGATAGCCTGTTTCTTCGCCACCTCCGCTTCGGAAACGTCACCGGCATGGACCTGGATCGTGTAATTGCCCACCGGCGCATCGTCGCTTAAGGTGCAGGAGCCGGAAAAGGTGCCTTGCGGGGAGAGCGAGAGAACCTGATGGCACAACACGCCTTCCTCGTTGGAAAGGATTACCGTCACCTGAGAGATCGCAGTGGGCAACGAATAGCGTAGATCGTCCTCGATGCGCACAATCCCCTTGAAGGAAACTTCCTGGCCGGGACGATAGATCGGACGCTCAGTATAGAGGACCGCTACTGGGCGCCTGGTTTCAGCCTGGGAGGCCGCATACACACCGAAGCGCTCCGGGTGGAGCCAGCTCCAGTTTTGGGAGATCATCGCCAGGTGACCTTTGCCTTCGGCCACGGCATATTGCGCCCGGTCGTTCTTTTCGCTTTGCCAGTGGGCCAGACCTTGGGCATCTGTGGTGGATTCGCCGATCGGCCGGAACTCCTGATCGTAGAAAGAGATCTTTACGCCTTCCACCGGTCGGCCGTCGGCGGCGTTCAACAGCCAGGCTAGGGCCTCGCCGGGAGCCGATTTCAACATCAGGATGTCATCGGAGACGATGATCAGAGCGGCCGAGGCAAAACGCTCGGTGGTCTTGATGGCAGGAGAGCGCACTCCCAGCAGATAGAAGCCGGCAGGGAGCTTCTCCGATTCCTCAAGGGAAATGGCGATCAAGCGGGAGCGTTCCGGTGAGGGTTCCACGCTCAGCTTCCAAGTGCGCAGCGGAGATTGGGAGGTGCGCCAGTCCTCCGGTGGGATGCTCCAATCCGTCAGGCGGCGCAATTCGGCCGGAGTCAGCTCATAGAGGCTGAATTCGAGCGTATCCAGGTTGGCGTATTGCAGGTAAACTTCCTGCTTGCTCGCATTTCGGAAGATGAGGGGTTGGGTAACCTGGTAGGTTTTGAAGAAAGCAAACGGATGATAGTAGCCGTTCTTGCGGATGAACGTATACTCTTCGGTGATCGCATTGCCGTAAATATCCCGGGCACCTGGCAGCAAACGAATTTCGTAGGTCACGCCAGGCTCCAACCCCTCCACAATCAGGGCACGATTCTGGTCATCCAAGTAAGTTTTCAGCGAAGGTGGCCGGGGAGTGATGTGCAAGTGGGAGAGCACGCTTTCCTTGTCCATCAAGGTGCTGAATTCCAAAACCACTTGCGGCACGTATAAAGTTTCTCCTTCCGCCGGAGAGGATCGGGTCACACTCGGATAGGGGAGCGTGTAAAACGAAACCTGTTCCGCTTCATCCATCTGGCTACCATCCTGGGCGCGCAGATCGGGTGAGATGGTGAGGGTATAGCGCGTGTCAGGTTGGTAGCGCGAGAGAGGTATCAGGGTAACCGTATCAGAGGCATCGTTCCATTTTGCGCGGAACGGGACAGAACGGTTTTGCGGATCGGTGATGCGCAGCGCCTGGTTGAGTGTGACACGTTCCAGCGGATGATCGACACGCAGGATGATCTCCCCATCCAGCCGCACCCGCTCCTGGCTATCGGTATCATAATACAGCGAATTCGGGAAGCTCACCTCCAAGACGCGCAAAGGACGGACGCGAAATTCCCAAACGAAATCTGCCTCCAG
Source organism: Anaerolineales bacterium (assembly GCA_034432895.1). Taxonomy (GTDB): domain Bacteria; phylum Chloroflexota; class Anaerolineae; order Anaerolineales; family Villigracilaceae; genus 630D-37. The sequence continues at coordinate 91,264 of DAOUBG010000015.1, read as the reverse complement.
CTGCGTGCCCAGCGGCTCTTGGAGGCCGGCCGGGATTACACCGCGATAGGTTTGTCCCCCTTTCAGGTGCTCTGCCGGCTGGAAAATATATACCGAAGTGCTCGCCCACCGTCCTTCGCCGGAGATCGGGGGTTCAAATTGCACTGGTTTCGGAAGCGCTTGTGGGTTTTCTTCGGGGCTGAGGGGCACAACGGGTTTGTTGAAGATGATGGTCAGCGCCGTCGCCGGATCAGCATCGGTGATGCCGTTAGCCGGGAAAACCTGGCTAACCTGCAACGCGTCGGTAGTGTAATAGACGGATTGCCATTCCCGGCCCAAAAGGATCCCTTGCGCATCGGCGGCCTGCGCACCCAGGGTAAGGGTATACGCCCGACCGGGCGGAAGGGGGGCCGCCGGCCGAAAGCGAACGGTACGATCCTCTATCCATTGAAAAGTGCCAGGGAAAGATTTGCCGCTCTCATCTACGAATTTCCATGCCTTCTCGACCGAAGCACGGTTCATCGCCCGATCGAAAATCAGCTCCAGGATCGGCGTGGTGGAGAGCCTTTCCTGCGGCAAAGGGCTCTGGCGAACGATTTGCGGTTTATCGAAAGGGGTGGGAAGGGTAAATTGGATCGCGGTGGGGGTGTTTTGGACGTTGGATGACTCCGCCGCCAAGGTGGCCGGGCCACAGGCCACCAGCAGGAAAAGCAAAATGCACATACAGGATTTCAAAAAAGCCTCCCGAGCAAACGCTCCGCTTTATCCGATGAAGAAACGCCTATAAGGACGTCAACAGGCGCCCTGAAGTTCCTGCTTAGTGTGTTTTGGCGGGGAGCATGAGCAGAAAACCGAGCAAGATAATGCCCTGGCCCAGCATTACACCATAAGCCTGCCAGGGGCCGAAGAACGGAACTTTAGGCAGTGACTGGCTGCCAAAGCCGAAAACGTCTGCCATGCCGGCAAAGATCGCGATCACATAACCGGTTGCCACCAACCGCAAACCGATATCGGCCAGAATGGAACGATCTCGATTCTCCCATAGTGCAACGAACGTTGCCCATCCACCGAGGCAAAGGATACCCAGCCCGATGACAAAAACCGCCGTCTGCACAAAGCCGACCACCGGGCTACGATCCAGCCCCAACCAGCCGGGTTTAGCTCCCACGATCAGCACAAAGAAGCCAAAGAAGCTCAGGGAAAGTCCGGCACGCACCCTCCAACGTCGCGAAGGACCGTTTAGAGCACCTGGAGAAGGAAGTGAATTTGCAGACATAGCCTACGGCAAGGTTCGGGAAAGATGCCTTTGCCAATTTGTCCCCAAGATGGCGGCTATCGAATCTTCCGAATAGCCTCTTTCGGCCAACCCGTGGGCGATCTTCTGTAAATCGGCGATGCTTTCGATCTCTTGCGGCACGGATTCCAAGCCGAAGCCGCCATCAAAATCCGTGCCCAATCCGACGTGCAAAGCATCGCCGGCCAGTTGACAGATGTGATCGATATGTACCAGCAGAGAATCCAACGACAACCGCGGATCCCCCTTTTGCCAGCCAGCGCGCAGGAAACGATTGAACGGGACGACACCGATCACGCCATCTCGTTCGATCACACGGCGGATGACGAGATCGCTCAGGTGACGGTTGCTGTTGCTACCGCGCAATAAAGTAGCACAATTGGCGTGGCTAACCAGAATCGGGCCTGGATACTCATCCAAAGCTTCCAGCGCGGCGCGTTCATCCATATGGCTGAGATCGAGAGCAAAGGGGAATTCGGCCATAGCACGTAGCAAGCGGCGACCGTCATCGGTCAGCGGACCGGGCTCGCCCGTTCCGCCGCAAAAACGGGTGCCGGCCCAGGCCAAGCCGATCTGCCGCAAACCCAGATCCCACCATTCTCTCAATTCATCCGGTGTGCGAATGCCCTCCGCACCTTCCATAAGAAGGACCAAGCCAACCGGCCGTCCATCTTCGGAAGGGACCTGCCACTTGCGCAGATGAGTTTCCATTTCAGAACGAGAAGTGAGCAGGCGAAAATGCTGCGGGTAACGATCCCCTAGATCCCGGTAGACCTGCACCTGATGTTGGTATACCGCGCGCGCTTCGTCAAAAGAAGCGTAGCTCACACGTTCCCAGGGCTGTTTGCGACGCGCTGGAGTGGCAAACAGGGTGGCGAAAACAATAGCCACCCTGCCTTGTTGATACTCCGGCCAGCCGAGTAAGGTGTTTCCGTTGTGTTCCACAGCCTCCGTGTCGGCCTCTCGTGCTCGCGTCTCTTGAACCGATAAGGTGTAATCACGGCCGAACTGGAGAATGTTCCAGGCCAGATCCTCGTGTGAGTCTATGATCCAGGGCATAGAATGTTCCAGAAGCTACGCGCAGAACGGCTCAGTTCTCATCCGTCGAGCCTTCGCCTTGTTCCTTTTCGAGATCTTCCAGCTCTCGGGTCAACATCTTAAAATCTTTATCGGCGAAAGCGGCAGAATCTACCTGGCGCAAGCTCAAGCCAATGCGGCGTTGCTCGTGGTCAATGCGGATAATGCGCAAGGTTTTGACCTCGCCCTCATGCAGCACTTCCTTAGGATGCTGAATGCGCTGATCGCTGATCTCGGAGATGTGGATCAGGCCTTCAACGCCGCTATCCAGGCGGGCAAAGGCGCCGAATTTGGTCAAACGGGTGATCACGCCTTCGACCAGTTGCCCGCGGCTATAGTGCGCCACTTTCTGCTTCCAAGGGTCTTCCATCGTCTGGCGGATCGAGAGGCTAATGCGTAGGTTCTCGCGATCGATCCCGATCACTTTGACCTGCACCTCTTGCCCGACCTTGAGCACCTCGCGCGGGTGAGAGACATGTTCCCAAGAGATTTCGGAAAGATGGACAAGACCATCCGCTCCATTGACATTGACGAATGCGCCGAAATCGGCCAAACTGGTGACGCGACCGGTGTAGACCTTGCCCTCCTCCAAAGCGGCGATGGCGCGTGTTTTCATCTCCTGGCGCGAGGGTTCTGCGGCACGTTCAGAAACGACCAAGCGGTGGCGCTCACGGTCGAATTCCAGGATACGAACATCAATCGGCTTGCCGATCCATTGCTTCCAACGATTTTCGCTCGTTTCTCCCGAAGATTGTGCCCGTCGCAGAGTGCCGAGTTGCGAGGCCGGTAAAAAGCCGCGCAGCCCGAAGATGTTCACTTCCAAACCGCCTTTGTTGTAACCGGTGATATGGGTGTGGATGACCTCGTCGTTTTGCTTGGCCTCTGCCACTCGCTGCCAAGCCATGTAATCTCGCGCCCGGCGGTAGGAAAGGATGACGTTACCGTTTACATCCTCAGAGCGCAGGACATAGACCGGAATTTCCTGCCCAACCTGTAAGGCAGAGCGCTCCTCTTCGGTCATTAACTCTAGCTCCCGGCCGCTGATCACACCTTCAGCTTTGGTGCCGATGCTTACCAAGATTTGGGAAGGGCTGATGCTGGCAATCACCCCTTTCCGAATTTCACCAGCTCGAGGCACTTCAATGTGCAAAGCATCCTCGCTAAGCAAGGATTCAAGATTTTCGGTTGCTTCTTCTTGCGCAGCCCCCGGGTTTAGGGTTTCCTGTTCATTCATACGGTTCACGACTCCACAAAGGAATTTGATCAGGGGAATTATAAAGGCGAATGGGCAAGTTGGCAAGTGGAAATGATGATGGGTAAAATGTGATAATTAAATTTTAAAGTTAAAAAGAATGAAAAATCCTGACCAGAGCGGTCCAAACCGAATTGGAGACACACGAACTCTCTTAGGGCTTTTCACCATTCCAACGATTTTGAGTGAAAGTGAGCCTAATTGGGACTACAGCGCCAAAGAGGTGACCTGGAGCAACACAGGTTTTGATAACCTTGGCAACCAAAGATCAGTTTTGATAAATAAGCCTCATACCAAAGCAAGTGCCTCGTACTCCCGAATTGCCGACTCGATGATAGCAACACCACAAGACTCCGCTGCAAAAACCATCTCTGCTACATGGGCTCGATTCAATAGGACACGGACAAACACAGATGACACGGAAAAATTATGAAATGGTATAAAGCCAAACGGCTTTCACCACAAAACACTAAAATTTTTAAAAATTTGAATTGCTTTGAGAGCGTGCTCTTCTGTGGCAAAAGGACTTTTTGCAGTGGATTCACACCAATTTTGAGAAGTTTTGCAATCGAATATCGCTTTTGCGAAAGGCGCGAAAAGGCCTGTCCCCAAAAATCATCTTGATGAAAGCGGGTAAAATCGTCACATCCATACCCTCCATGCCCCTCGCCCTCTCACGCTCTCACACTCTCCCACTACAAGGAGGTCTCATGAAACCTTTCCCTCGCCACGGGCAATCGAAAGAAAGCGTGTTGGAAGCACTGCGCATGGCTCGCGAAAAAGATATTCGCTGGCAGCAAGGACGCGTCTTTGGACTGGTTTATCACATCTCTGAAGAAATCGATGCCTTGCTGAAAGAGGCCTACACGCTCTTCTTGGCCGAAAACGGTCTCAATCCAACCGCCTTTCCCAGCCTGCGCAAATTTGAGAACGAGGTCGTTTCGATGACGGCCTCCTTGCTGGGAGGCGATGAACAAGTTCGTGGCAACATCACAAGTGGCGGCACAGAAAGCGTGCTCCTGGCGGTCAAGACGGCACGCGATTGGGCACGCGCTCATCGCCCCCACATCCACACTCCGGAGATGATCCTACCCCGCAGCGCACATCCGGCCTTTGAAAAAGCGGCTCATTACTTCGGCGTGCGGCCCGTTTACGTGCCGCTGCGCGCTGATTTTCGCGCCGATGTGGAAGCAATGAAACGGGCCATTACAGATCAGACCATCCTATTGGTCGCTTCGGCGCCTTCTTATCCCCATGGCGTGGTAGACCCGATCACCGAGATCGGGGAACTGGCACAAAAACATGGCTTGCTCTTCCATGTGGATGCCTGCGTGGGTGGATTCATGTTGCCATTCGTGCGTAAGCTGGGTTACCCGGTGCCATCTTTCGATTTCCGCGTGCCCGGCGTGACCTCGATCTCGGCCGATCTGCACAAGTTCGGCTATGCAGCCAAACCAGCCTCGGTTTTGCTCCATCGGCGGCCCGAGCTCCGACACTATCAAATGTTCGTCTCCACCGATTGGCCAGGTGGTGTGTACCCTTCGCCGGTCATCAGCGGCTCGCGCCCAGGTGGGCCGATCGCGGCCGCCTGGGCTTTGCTCCACTTTCTCGGCGAGGAGGGCTATCTGGAAATCACCGCACGCGTGATGGAAACGACCAAGTACCTTCAGGCCGGCATTCGTGCGTTGCCGGGACTGAAAATCCTCGGGGAACCGGAGATGAGCGTCTTCGCCATGGCCTCGGATGATCTGGATGTTTATGAGCTGGCCGACGAATTGAGCTTGCGCGGCTGGCATCTCGATCGTCAACAGTTTCCACCTTCGTTGCACATGACCGTAAACTACGTGCACACCGCAGTACGGACAGAATTCTTGCACGACCTGGCCGAATGCGTTGAAGTCGTCCGTCGCCCCTCTTGGCGCAAATTCCTCTATCATGGTCTGATCGGCGCGAGCAACCTCGCTGCGCGCCTGCTACCATCCCCTTGGATGAGCCATATCATGGAGAAAGCATCGGCATGGCTGGGTGGCGGCAAAGGTTTGCCGACGCGCACCGCACCCCTCTACGGTCTGATCGGCACCCTACCCAATCGTGGCGATTTGCGGGAACTGGTGCTGGATTTGCTGGATGAAATTTTTTCCTAGACGGTAGGCGGTGGACCGTAACACCGGGCTTCAGCCTGTGTCCTCGGCGACGGTGGATCGTAGAAAGTGCGAGATGAAGCCTGCTCAAAATCTTTTCGTCACCTCCCCAGGATCCACCACTGTAGCATTTCCTGACCGATCTGGCTCGCCAGGGAGGGGTTATTTTCTTCCAACAATACCACCAGGGTCAACGGCAAGTTGCCCTGCCATTCTGGCAAGGTGCCGGTTAGATACCACGTCACCGGTTTGCCGTTCTCTTCGGCCACGGCCAGATGCTCCCAAGCAAAATCTTGTGGTCTGGCGAGACGTCGCGCCAGGTTGTGCGCTTGAAGTGCGGAAAGAACATCCTGCGCTTCGCCCTCCGGCGGAACAATCACCCATCCTTGCAACGGCGTGTTTACCGCCAACACCGGCCGCGGCGCCGGCTTGACCCCATCGGCACTCAGCGTCGCTGCCACCTGAGCTACTTCATACGGGGTGAGGCGCAAAGGTCCAGACCCGATGCCTGGGCCTAACAGGAGCCGATGGACACGATCCACTTCGGATGGCAGGTAAATGCCGCCACTTCCCAGCAGCGCTTCTTCCCAAGGGAGCAATACGTCACCGGGTGGATAACGCCCCTGCATGGCACGGTTCAGGAAAGGCGACGCCGGATCGGCCATCCAACGATCCCAGTTTTCATCCAGCCGATTCGGATCGAACCATGGATGGGAAACTACTGCCAACACATCACCATTACGGGCGTTCAATGCAACGATGGCTCCAACATGCGGGCCTAAGCGTTCATCGGCAAAACGCTGCAGGTCCAGATCGAGGCTCAAGCGCACATCCAACCCCGGCGGTGGCGTGCCGTAAAGCAACCGGTTCCACCACAGCGCCAAAGAGGGGTTGCCACGCATTCCCCGCAACCAGTCATCCAGTTTGGCCTCCAGCCCGGCCTGCCCGTATACGGCATGGGTATAGCCGAGAAAGGTGCTCAAGGGTGGGTAACGATAGACCCGTTGATAGCTTCCTGAGCTTCCGATCGTCTCGTTCAAAGGGCGGTTCCTGCGGTCCAAAAGGCTTCCACGCCGCACATAGCGATCGGCAATTGCCCGCCGCGGGTTATCGGTGCGTGCCAGCAAGCCTTCGGCGCGTATCACTCCCCACCAGCCGGCAGCCAGTGCCATCATCATGGCGAGCAGGAGAAAGCCAATTCCCAGATGGTAATAGGTATGCGGGCGACGCAGCGGAATAGGCTCTACATCGGGATGGTGATCGATCAACAGCAGCAGGCAAATGCTGAACATCCCCGCCAGCAGAGAGGAACCGCCATAGGAAAAAAGAGGGAGAGTAACACCGGTCAGAGGGAAGAGGCGCAAATTGCCCCCGATGATCACCAACCCCTGCAAGCCGAGATAGAGCGAAATGCCGGCGGCCAACAGACGCTGAAAACGTGTCGGGGCATTAAAGGCCACGATCAGGCCGCGGAAAAACAGCAACGCCCAGGCAGATAAGAGGGCAATGACCCCTGACAACCCGCTCTCTTCGGCGATGGCACTGAAGATGAAATCGGAATAGGCGATCGGCACCAAACCAGGGGATCCCAAGCCCGGCCCGCGGCCAAACACACCACCGTTGGCAATGGCGATCAGCGACTGGACGATCTGGTAGGCGCGGCCGCTCGGCTCCTGCCAGGGGAAAAGCCAAACCTCCACGCGTTGGCGCACAATCGGTATACCGAAATAACCGATCGCCGCCGCCAAAACTAAGCCGGCCAGGGTGAAAAGGGCGATTTCGCGCCGCCCTGTTCCCAGGTAAAGCATCGTCGCATAGATCAAGAGCAACAGCAAAGCCGTACCCAGGTCGCGTTGAACGATCAAGATCAATACCGCGACGCCCATCAGGGTCAAGGTCGGCCGCAGAAAAAGAGCAATGCGCTGCAGCGGGCCGACATATTCGGCAAAGTAGGCCGCCAGATAGATGACAAAGAGCAGTTTTAGGGCCTCGGAAGGCTGAAAATAGACCCCACAACATCCCAACCACAACCGCGGCCCATTCCCCACCGGATTGCGCCCAAAGAGCAAGGTCAGCGCAGTGAGCAAAATGCCGGCACTAAGCCAGAGATACTTATAGCGCTGAAGGGTCAGAAGAAGCCTAGGGTAGAAGATCGCCAGGCTGCAGCACACTACCCCGACCATTAACCACAGCGTCTGTCGCCAGCCCAGGGCCACATCCAAGCGAAAAACGGTCAACAACCCCCAACCGCTAAAAAGCGCCAGGAGAGGGAGCAGATACGGATCATGCTCCCCTAGCCGGTGCGCGGTGAGAAAATCCAGCCAAAAAAAGCCAAGTGCCCAGAAAAATAAACCGCCCCAATGAGCCCAACGGTACGCTACATCCCAAGAACGCGCCCGCACCGCCAGCGAGAGCGTGAGCACCAGAGCATAAAAGACCAGGAAAAGCGCGGCCCAGAAAAGCAGGCGACGCTGAAGTGGGAGGTTCACTGCCGCAAGTATTTTCCGACCAACAGGTCAAGCTTTTGGCGCGTTTCAGCCGGGATCACGGCAGGATTGGTGATCAACGCCGTGGCCAATGCCTGATCGCAGGTGCAACGACGCTCCGGGCGCAAATGCTTGGCCAAATAGCGCACGGCCTCCTGTGCCAACATCGTATTACGATTCAGAATTTGGATCACCATTTCCACAGTCACCGGCTCTTCGCTAACATGCCATACGTCGTAATCGGTGACATGTGCCATCACCGCATAGCACATTTCGGCTTCGCGAGCCAAAAAAGCCTCCGGCGAAGTGGTCATGCCGATCAAGGACATCCCCCAGGCACGATAGACATTTGACTCGGCACGCGTGGAGAAGCGTGGCCCTTCAATGGTGATCATCGCCCCACCGCGATGCACCTTTCCACCACAAGCGCGCACCGCCGCCTCCACCTGATCCGAAAGATCGGCACAAAACGGATCGGCCACGCTCACATGTCCTACCATCCCCTCGCCGAAGAACGAGGAAACGCGGCGACGAGTGAAATCAAAAAGCTGATCCGGGACGACGATCTCACCCGGCGCGTAATCCTCGCGCAGCGAACCACAAGCGCTAATGCTAACTATACGCTCCGCCCCCAGGCTTTTGAGCGCATAGATATTGGCCCGATAGGGAACCTCGGTGGGCATAATGTGATGCCCGATGCCGTGCCGCGCCAAAAAACCTACCCGTACTCCCTCCAGGGTTCCGATGACGATCGGCGCACTGGGACGACCAAAGGGTGTCTCTGGATACACTTCGCGAGTATCCTCCAATCCGCTCATCTGATAGAGTCCCGATCCACCGATGATGGCAAGCGAAATCTTTTCCGTGCTCATCTCTGCACCTCATCATTGCAAAATTTTGATGGTTACCGTCACTGCTCCGAGCTGCAGCACATCTCCATCAACGAGAACAGTGGCGGTCGAAAGGGGTTCACCATTCAAAGTCGTGCCGTTGGTGGAATTCAAATCTTCCACCCACCAGTGACCGTGATGAAAGGAAAGGCGCGCATGGTGCGCCGAAACGGTCGGATCCTCCAAGAGAAAATCGCTTCCCATTTCCCGCCCCAGGATCACTTCCGGTTGCTGAAAGGAACGGCTCTCCCCAGGGGTGCTTAGGAACAGGGTAGGAATGCGGAAAAGCGCCAACATCTCACCACGCTGACGAAGATCCTGCCAAAGCATATAGAAAGCCCAGGCCAAAAAGGCGTAGAGCGCCAGCGCCATCAACGCCCGCAGGATCAGCGCCAACACTCCACTCATTTAGATTTGCTCCAGATGATGGTATCCCGTTCAATGCTCTCAGGGGAGAGAGGCTTTGTATCGATCAGATCGTGGCGCGGCGGCGGATTATCCTGACCGTAGATCAGCGGCACACCGGCCAACGAGATGACATCGCCCGGATAAAGGATACTTTGCGTGACCCGCTGGCCGTTGACATACGTCCCGCCAGTGGAATTCAGATCAAACAGGATATACCACCCCCTAATAGCCCGTAGCTGAGCATGGCGACGCGAGACGCGCGGATCGTCAATCACAATATGGTTATCCAATCGCCGCCCAATATTGATCACGCTTTGCGTCAGAGGAAAAACCTTCGTCCCTTCCACGATCAGAAAAGCGTTCGGCGGGATTCCAGGCTCGGTTTCTTTTGCCTGTTCTCCCATCCCCTGGGTTTCGCCCACCTTTTCCACCGAATGGGAAGCAATGGCCCGCATTTCGCCCGGCTGTAAACTTGTATCCTCGCCCAGGGTCAGGGTGGGAGGAGCAGCAAAGGTCAGTCCCTGCTCTTCGGCCACGCGCTTAATCCCCTCTAGGAACGCATCCAACACCCGTTTATCCTGCCAAATCAGCAGCTCACCGGGCGGGAAAAGCAGGGTATAGACATTCGGCACAAATTCTTTTCCCTCATGGACCTGGATACCGTTCTGCATTGCCTGAGCAAGTTGCTGAAAGGCTTGCTCTTGGGGTCGATAACCGGGCATGAAGATATTCAGATGCAGTTCCACAAGGGATTTCAAACGTTGTTCCAGCGCCTTTAAGTCCATGGCACCTCCAAAATAATTATAACGGAGATCGCCTAATTGAAGATCGCAAAACGTTGAAGGCAGGCCGCCGCCTATGGGATCGGGTAACCACCCCAGGTCCCCGTCAGGCGGAAGCGCAATAGATCGATGCCCCCGATCAGCAACAGAGCCAGGGTCAGGCCGGCGAGCAACGGTAGCCAAAGCTCGTCCACCCGTTCAAAAGAATTTTCTCCTCGCATCACCATCACCCAAAGCAGCGCAAAGACTACCACCAGCAGCCCCAGCGCTCCCAACGGGCTGATCACGGCAATTGGATACAAGACGAGGGGATGTTCCGTCAAAATGGCCAGGTCCAGCAAGTAAACTCCTCCCAGCAAAAGGGCAATCGCTTCCCGCTTCAGGGCCGGACGGGGATCCACCTCCCGCCAAAAAGTCTGGTTTGCCACGGGATACAAGATCAGGGCTATCGCCAGGCCCATGCCGCTGCCGGTAAAGAGACGCAGCACATTGTTCGGCGTATAGAGGGTGGGCAGAGAAACAACATTCGAGCCCACCTGTTTGAGAAGATAAAGATAAGAATTGGTGCCATCCAGCGCCCAGAGCAAAGCAAGCAGGCCAAAAAGTGCCAACCATGGACGAGAAGGCAGGCCGGAACGCCGCCGAGCCACCCCCAATTGAACCATCAACCCCAGGAAAGCGCCGCTAAACGTGCCTGTGCAGCGCGCACAAAGCGGCATTTGCCGTCCATTCACATGGAACGAACGCTCCTCGATGCGGTGACAGACGGCATAGCCGATCCCATCCATCTTTCCCAATAGGCCGGGAGGGGTCGGCTGGAACCACCAAATAAGGACCCCCAGAGAAAAAAGAGGGATCAGGTATCGCCAAAAGGAGTTTCGGAGCGCCATGTGGCGATTATAACCGTGCACGTGGTAAAATGTCCACATGCGCCATCTGGTCTTCCTCAAGCTAGGTGGGTCATTGATTACCGAAAAAACCCGTCCCTATACGGCACGCATCGATCAAATCGAGGCCCTCAGCGCCACCTTAGCAGATGCCCTGCGAACGCTCCCGCGGCTTTCTCTCGTGCTCGGCCATGGCTCCGGCTCGTTCGGGCACTATGCGGCTCAGGAAGGCAAGACTCGAAGTGGGATAGCCGCCCCATCCTCCCCGGAAACGCGTCAAAAATACTGGCAAGGTTTCACCGAAGTAGCCCATCAGGCGGCAACCCTCCACCGGCTGGTGATAGAATCGCTTCACCGTAACGGAGTTCCGGCCATCTCCTTTCCCCCTTCGGCTATGATCTACCGTCAACGTTCGGGAAACTTGCGCTGGAACCTTGCCCCGTTGCGAGCGGCCCTAAAAGCCGATTTGGTGCCGGTCCTCTATGGAGATGTGATCTTCGATGCGCGGCAAGGAGGCAGCATTCTCTCGACCGAGGAAGTGTTTGAAGTTCTGGCGCTGCACCTGCACCCTGCCCGCATTCTGCTGGCCGGGTTAGAAGATGGAGTGTGGGCTGATTTTCCCCAACGCACCCAGTTGATCCCGCTCATCACATCCTCCAACTTTGGGCACCTACGCCCTGCCCTGGGCGCGGCAGAAGGCATTGATGTCACCGGTGGTATGCTCGGCAAAGTGGAAGCCATGCTGCGCCTGACTTGCCGCCTGCCGGGACTGCGCATCTTTCTCTTTTCGGCCAGGGACCCGGCGCGCCTGAAAGCAGCGCTACAGGATCAGGCCTCTGGAACATGGATCACCTGCACCTGAAAGCACTTTGTGACATTCTGAACGAAAAGAAATGACAAAAATTTCTTGAAAAAGTGATAAACGTCATGGAAAATACAAAAAGGAATTCTATTCAAAAGGAGAAACTATGTCTCGCCCCTTCACCCCTACTCCTCTAAAACTTCGCCGTCCGGTACCCTCGGATATCGAGATCGCCCAAGAGGCTACCCTGAAACCGATTACTCAGATAGCCGAAGAAGTCGGCATTCTGCCGGAAGAACTGGAACTGCACGGCAACTACATGGCCAAAGTGCGCCTAGAAATTTTAGAGCGGCTCAAGGACCGCCCTAACGGCATCTATGTGGACGTGACCGCCATCACCCCCACGCCGCTCGGGGAAGGCAAAACGACGACGACGGTCGGGCTTTCGCAAGCGCTCGGCGCCCACTTGGGGAAGAAAGTTTTCACCTGCATTCGCCAGCCTTCGCAAGGACCTACCTTTGGTATCAAGGGAGGCGCGGCCGGTGGTGGCTATTCACAGGTGGTGCCGATGGAAGATTTCAACCTGCACCTGACCGGCGATATTCACGCCATCACTGCGGCGAACAATCTACTAGCAGCTGCGATCGACGCTCGGATCTATCACGAATCGCGCCAAACGGACGAACAGCTCTTCAATGCTCTCTGCCCGCCGGATAAAGAGGGCAAGCGACGATTCTCCCCATCCATGTTACGCCGCTTGCAGCGCCTAGGGATTGACAAAACCGATCCGAATGATCTCACGCCAGAAGAACGCCGGCGCTTCGCCCGTCTGGATATTGATCCCGATTCGATCACCTGGCGCCGCGTGATCGATACCAACGATCGCTTCCTGCGCGAGATCGAGATCGGCCTCGGCCCAGAGGAGCAAATGCCGCGTCGCACCGGCTTCGATATCACGGTCGCCAGCGAGGTGATGGCCATTCTGGCACTCACCACCAGCCTGGAGAATATGCGCGAACGCATGGGGCGCATCGTCATCGGCACCAATCGCCAGGGCGAAGCCATCACCGCCGAGGACCTGGGAGTCGCCGGGGCAATGACCGTGCTGATGAAGGATGCAATCAAACCGACCCTCATGCAGACCCTGGAAGGAACGCCTGTCTTCGTCCATGCCGGCCCTTTCGCCAATATTGCCCATGGCAACTCCTCCATCCTGGCCGATAGGATCGCCTTGAAGTTGGTCGGGCCGGATGGGTTTGTCGTCACGGAGTCCGGTTTCGGCGCCGATATCGGCATGGAGAAATTCTTCGATATCAAATGCCGCTACTCCGGCTTGATTCCCCAGGTGGTGGTGCTGGTGGCGACCGTCCGCGCCCTGAAGATGCACGGCGGTGGGCCGAAAGTGGTCGCCGGTAAACCGCTCGACCCGGCCTACACCGAAGAAAATCTCGACCTGCTGCGCAAAGGCTTGCCCAACCTGGAGCGCCACATCAAGAACGCACTCAAGTTCGGCGTGAACGTGGTCGTGGCGATCAACACCTTCACCACCGATACCCCGGCCGAGTTGGAGGTAGTCCGTCAGGCAGCGATCGAGGCCGGTGCAGTGGATGCCGTGGTCAGCACGCACTGGATGAACGGGGGCGCCGGGGCCAAAGCGCTGGCCGAAGCGGTGGTCAAAGCTTCGCAACTGTCTTCGAATTTCCGCTTCCTCTATCCGTTGGATATTCCGATCAAGGAGAAAATCGAGATCATCTGCCGAGAAATCTACGGCGCCGATGGGGTTGATTTCCTGCCGGAGGCCGAGAAGAAGATCGAGGTCTATACCCGCCTGGGCTTCGACAAATTGCCGATCTGCATGGCCAAGACACACCTTTCGTTCACCCATGATCCGTCCATCAAAGGGGCACCGACCGGTTTCCGTGTTCCGATCCGCGATATCCGTGCCTCCGTAGGGGCCGGATTCCTATATCCGCTGGTCGGCGAAATGCGCACCATGCCCGGTCTGCCCACACGCCCCGTCTTCTACGATGTGGATATTGACCTGAAGACCGGCCGGGTGGTAGGATTATTCTAACGATCCATCGAAACATGACTAGACGAATGGCCCTCTCTGCGAGGGTCATTCGCTTTAAGTGCCAGATTCAGCGGAAAAATTTCAGTGCTTCCGCGAAGAAACGGCTGCTGAGTTCCAAAAAGTATGGAAAGCGATCTACGAGCTGACCGAGGCGCAAAAGCGCACCGAGGAAGAACTGCGTCATTTGACTATTGAACTTCGACAGACGAAAGAACGAGTTGAAGGCGTTTCAAAGGCGAAAAGAGCTCGATCGTTTTGCCGACCTGGCGGCACAATGGGAAGCCGATGAGGGCCTACCTACTGTTCGGCTCTTCGTGGCGTATGACTTTCCCCCCTCAATTGAAGCCTATTTACGAGAAAAATCCATCCTGCCCATTTGGTCCTACGAACTGGCTCTCTAACAAGGCCTCTTCTCACCTTCAATAGCCAAATAGAAAAGCGGGGATGACCCGCTTTTCTCATGCAGCCTTCTTTTTGATCCCAATCAACACTGAGACGCTCGAATATTCACCACAAAAAAGAACTACGCTTCTGCGCTCACATAGCAACAGGAAGAGCAGATCGCTATCGCCTCCGGAGGGTTGCCTGCTTCAGACCTCGCGAATATCCCAAACCTCCTTACAACATTCTCCGAGTACTTGCTTAAGCTGCTCTTTGCTCACACCCTGGACTTTGAACGTGACCATGCGAGTGCTCGGATCCTCGCCGCTGAACTGTCCAAAAGCGATGAAATTACCGCCTAGATCGGCTACGGCTTTGGTAATGCGCGCCAGCTGACCCGGTTTATCCTCTACCAAAACGGTGACCCGCAATCCTTTCTGTCGCGCTCCCATGAGCTCCAGGAAGATCTTGAAGAGATCGGTTTCGGTGATAATGCCAACTACCTGACCATCTCGCATCACCGGCAGACCCCCGATTTTATTATCGGCCATAATGCGGGCCGCTTCCTCGATCGGGGTATCTTCCGTGACCGTAATGACGTTTTTGGTCATCACTTCGGCAACGGTGATCTTGCTCAACAAATAATGCATTTCCCAGATGCTCAAAGTAGTGGCCGGCGAAGGAGATGCATTGAGCAGATCTTTCTCCGAAACAATCCCAACAAGCTTCCCATCCTTCACTACCGGGGCACGGCGAATGCGTTCCTTCTTGAATAAGTCAAGCGCGTCATGAACCGGCATATCCGGGGTCAGGAAAATCACCGGGCGGGACATACGTTCACCGACAAACATAATGACCTCCTTACATCCGAAGAGTGAATTGGAGCAACCAACTATTTTTTATCATATCAAATGAGCTTTGACAATAGACAAATGTCACAGATTTCTCATACAAGCTCGCATCATAACCGGCTTTATTGTCACCTTGCATCTGAAACCTCGGAGGCGACTCATGAATTCAAGCTTTCAAGACTGTAAAGGCAAACAAAAGCGAAGTATGCGATAATTATACTCGGAGGCATACATGGGAACACGTATTTTAGTTATAGACGACGATGAGATGATCCTCGAACTTTTCTACCTTTTTCTGAAAAGCCACGGTTATGATGTTTTGAAAGCTTACAACGGGCTCGATGGAGTAGAAAAAGCTAAAAACGAAAATCCCGATCTGGTTTTGCTGGACCTCATGATGCCAGAAATGAACGGACTACAGGTTTGTCAGCGCATACGCACTTTCAGTCAGGTTCCGATTATCGTTATTTCGGCTCTTGATCACCCGTCTATGATCGCTCAGGCTCTGGACAGCGGAGCAGATGATTATCTGGTAAAGCCGGTACCAAGTGGAGTACTCATGTCGCGCATCGCTCGCTTACTCTGGCGTACGGGGCCGCTGCCAAACAACACGCCCGAACTCATAAAAGGAGCCTAAACTATGCAAACCTGTGCGCTTTGCAATGCTTCTACCCATGATTATGCTACTCACTGCCCAAACTGCCAAGCCGATCTGAGCGAACATTCGCTCACCGCGGTGGCGCTAAAGCGGCTGCAGGTCAATCCACGCGTGCGTGCTGTGCGGATCAGCGTCGCTGCCGATGCCTGTTCCTACTGCGCCGATCAGCTGCGGGTCTATCCAAAAGAACAGGCACTTCACCTGCCTCACGCCGGATGTTCTCATCCGCAAGGCTGCCGTTGCTTCTACGAACCGGTACTAGAACAGCTCTTCCCTTAGAACCGCCTATCCTGTTCCAAATTGACGGTCACCGGCATCGCCCAAACCGGGTACGATATACCCACGTTCGTTGAGGTGATCATCAATAGCCGCCAGGTAGATCGGCACATCCGGATGATGGGACTGCATGGCACGGATACCTTCCGGTGCCCCGATCAGACCCACAAACTTAATCCGTTTTACTCCCCAACGCTTGAGAATATCTGCCGTCGCCACAGCCGAGCCACCGGTAGCAAGCATCGGGTCCAAGATGAAGCACACTGAAACGCGCGGTTCGAACGGTAGCTTATTGTAATATTCTACCGGCCTGAGCGTCTGCTCATCGCGATATAGCCCAATATGCCAGACCTCAGCCATCGGTAAGAGTTCCCAAACGCCCTCCACCATACCCAAGCCGGCACGCAAGATCGGCACCAATCCAACTTTATCGGAAAGGTCATAACCGGTGGTCGGCGCCAACGGAGTCTCTACCGCGCGCGATTGAAGACGTAGATCGGCAGTGGCCTCGTAGGCCAAAAGCGCAGCGATCTCTCGCACCAGTTCCCGAAACTTCTTCGGATCCGTGTTCTTATCGCGCAGGCGGGTCAACTTATGAGCAACTAGCGGATGAGTAGAAACATATACATTCGTCATTTCCTGGCCTCAAAAGGGAGGTTCACGCGGCACGTGTGATTACAGCCTCTCGCTCCGGTCCAACGGAAATCCAGCTCACCGGCACGCCGACAAGCGCTTCCACACGCTCGACATAGCGACGGGCATTTGGCGGCAAAGCATTATACTCTCGAATCTGCCCGATCTCTTGTTTCCAGCCCGGCAATTCCTCGTACATCGGTTCCACTTCTGCCAATTGATAGCTATCGAGATCGTAGTAATGGACAACTTCCCCCCGATAGCGATACCCCACGCATATCTTAATGCGTTCAAATGCGCTCAAAACATCCAACTTGGTCAAGAACAGGCGATCGACCCCGGCAATTTGGACAGCAAAGCGTACGATCTCGGCATCGAACCAACCAGCGCGTCGCCTGCGCCCGGTGGTAGCCGCGATCTCACCGAGCACTTGCAAAGCATGGGGGTTATCGTGGATTTCGGTCGGCATCGGTCCGGCTCCTACGCGCGTGGTGTAAGCTTTGGTCACACCGATGATCTGGGTAATGGCTCGTGGCGGGATGCCCAATCCGCTTGTGGCCGCCGAAGCGATCGTTGTCGAAGCCGTGACAAAGGGATACGTTCCCCAATCCGGGTCCAGGCAAGTGCCCATGGCCTGTTCGAGCAAAAAGCGCTTCCCTTCCCGCAACCCTTGCTGCACAATGGGAAATAGCTCCGTAATGTAAGGGCGCAGCTGCCCATAGTAAGCGTAATATTCCTCCAGAATCGGCTCCATAGAAAGCGGCTCGCCGCCTAAGGCGCGAATGATGCGATTTTTGAGCTCCAATTGGGTCGCCAACTTCTGACGGAGCACCGGCAAATGGCGAAAGTCACTCCAGCGAATGCCGTTATAGCCGAACTTATCGGCAAAAGTGGGACCAATTCCGCGCCGAGTCGTACCGGTAGCCGCGGCCCCTTTGGCCTCTTCATAAAGGCCATCGAGAATTTTGTGATAGGGAAAGATGACGTGCGCTCGCGGCGAGATGAAAAGCCTGCCTTCTAAAGAGATACCGGCCTGCCGAAGAGCGCTCATTTCTTCCAAAAGCACCTTCGGATCCATGACCATCCCGCCACCCATCAGGCAACGCGTATGGGGATAAAAAATGCCGGAAGGTATAAGATGAATCTTGAACGTACCAAGCTCGTTGATCACCGTATGGCCAGCATTGTTACCACCGTTGAAACGGGCGACGAAATCGTAATCAGCCGCAAAGACATCGATTGCCTTCCCCTTCCCTTCATCTCCCCACTGCATTCCCGAAACCACCGTGACTGTCATACATCCTCCACAAGCCCTTCTGTAAATTCGTCTGTCACTGCTTCTTCCTTCTTCTGTTTGGGCAGAACATGATGGGGCAATTCCTGTTCCGAGAAACCGGAAAGCAAAATCAGCACATTGCTCACAGTGTTCCCAGGGTTGCGCCAGCGATGGAGCAGATGCGCCGCAAAGAGCAGACTATCTCCCGGCTCCAGGAGATAAAATTCTCGCTCCACCATATATTCGATTTGCCCTCGCAGGCAAAACACGAATTCATGGCCGCTATGGCTCATGTTGAAAAGTCCGCTAGAAGCCCCGCTTTCCAGAGTCAGCAAGAAAGGCTCCACCCGTCCGACAAATTCCTCCCCGCCGAGGCCTTCCCACAAGCCACGCATGAAGGGAACACGCCGTCGCGCATCGTGTTTAACAAAGACCACCGGCCGGCGCGGTGACTCAAGATTGAAGAAAGTTGTAATGGGAACCTCTAACGCATCCGCCAGCTTATACAGAGTACTGACCGAAGGAGAAACTCGCCCACGCTCGATCATGCTCAAGGCATTCGCCGAAAGGCCGCTTTTCGCCGCCAGCATACGCAGAGACATTCCTTTTTCCTGGCGCAATCGCTTTAGGACCTCGCCGACATCCACAGAAATCGCATCTCTCATCTTACCCACCTCTCTCAGGAAGTATGAGGAGCCTGCCAAGCTGGTGACTTATGGACATGCACCACTTTCCAGGCTCGATCCAATTTGACCATCACCCGGCTCTCATTGTGCGCTGCTACCCGCACCCCTTCAGAGGTAGCCGTGCTGACAAGGAGAGTATAACTAGCAATGGCTGTATCACCATAGCGCTGAATGTGCAGATTTGCCAAATCAAAGCGACTTACGGCATTCCCTCCCCCCTCCGCGCCGAAGACCGTACCACGGGCAGCATTGGAACGCATCATGAACTCGTGAAACGGAATCCCCTCGATCCGGTGGGGAGTCACCCACCATTCGTAGAGCGTCAGATCCTCGGCTGTTGTTTCACGATAGGTCGCAATATCGTTCTCCTGGATAGCCTGCAAATGACGCAAAAGGAATCCAAGCACTTCTGAATCGTTCATAAGCACCTCCACCAATTGTCCTCACTTGTATTTTACCAAGAGATACTCACTTGATCACCCCTTTCCACATTTTTGGCGGTCTGGTACTTCCTCATGAGCCAAGGCCTATGGTCCACCACCTCCGCTCGTTTCCACATGCACTCATGACGGTTTATAATAATCACGGAGATTCCCTATGTCCTTCCGCCTGTTCTCTCTGTTTTCCCTTGTGCTATTCAGTCTCGCCTGTAGCGCCAGGCTCACCCCCACTCGCAGTGCTATCCCCACACCATCACCCGTCCTTGTCGGTACTCCGACTGCGGTGGATGACCTTTCTGTGGTCGGCCCGACAGATGGCATTGTGATCCTGGGAGCGATCCTGTTAGCGCTGATCGTGCTCACAGCACTGGTACGTCACCAAGTGTGGATAGGAGAAGAAACTATCGAAGACGAGGACAAAGAAGAGGTAGAGTCTTCGGAACGCCTAGACGGATAGGAATCGTCCATCTGGAAGGCCCATTCTCTTTTTTCCCTACCCATGATTCCCTATGTTTCCTTCACGACTTTCCTTCGCTCATCTTCCCACACCGATTGAGGTCCTTCCCCGGCTGAGCCAAGCATTGGGAGGGCCGCAAATTTTCGTCAAGCGCGATGATCAGACGGGATTGGCCTTTGGCGGGAACAAAACGCGCAAACTAGAATTCCTGCTGGCCGAAGCCCAGGCGCTCGGCGCCGATCACCTGGTAACGGCCGGAGCAGTGCAATCGAATCACTGCCGACAAACGGCCGCAGCTGCGGCCCGTTTTGGGCTCCGATGCACCCTGATCCTGTTCGGCGATCCGCCGCCCAAGCCGGAAGCCAATCTCTGGCTCGATCACCTTTTCGGCGCAAATATCCACTGGACCGAGCGAAGCCGGCGCGACGCGAGGCTGGAACAGGTCTTCAACGAGCTCAAGGAGCGGGGAGAAAAACCCTACCTTGTACCGTACGGTGGCTCTAGCCCAACCGGCGTGTTGGGATACGTCTTTGCTATGCAGGAATTTCTGCAGCAAAGGTTGGAAGTGGATGCGATCGTTTTCGCTTCCTCTTCCGGCGGCACACAGGCAGGATTAGCGCTGGGAGCCCATCTTTTTGGCTATCGCGGGCGGGTGATCGGCATCAGTGTAGATGAGCCGCGTCACGTGCTCCAAGCGCGCGTCGCCGCGTTGATCGAGCAGGTGGCAGAACGTTTGGGAAAAAACCTCGCTATCCGCCCAGAAGAGATCGAAGTGGAAGATGCCTGGGCCGCGGCAGGTTACGGCATATTAACCGACGCCGAAAAGGAAGCGATCCGCCTTTTCGCGCGCCTGGAAGGTCTGTTGCTGGATCCGGTTTATACCGGCCGGGCAGCTGCCGGGTTGATCGGGTTGATCCGCCAAGGAGCTTTTGCTCCCCACCAAAAAGTGCTCTTCTGGCATACTGGCGGCACCCCGGCGCTCTTCGCTTCGCGCTATGCAAGTATCCTGGAATAGCCGGATTCTACGGCCACTTTGTCGTTCCGCTTACCGGCCACAATCCATACCCACCTGTCGTCTCTTATGTCCCCTCCCATTCGCGCCTCTGAGATCGGCACCTATCTATACTGCCGCCGGGCATGGTGGTATCGGCGACATGGATATGCTTCCGAGAATCAGCAGGAAATGGAAGCCGGCCAAGCGTTTCACCGTCAACATGCTCGATTGGTGTGGCAGGCAAACTTGTTACGGTTAACTGCACTGTTTTTGACCCTGCTGGCAATGGTGCTCCTCGTTGCCTATTGCACTGCGCACATCTAGAGAATATGCTGTTACTCGGATTGGTATTGTTCCTATTGGCGCTGTTTTTCTTCTGGCAATCGGAACGTCAACGCAAAGCAAGCGGCCTGCCTTCTGTACGAGTGATCTATAGCGATACAGCCGGTTGGCGCAAACCCGAAAAACCACTTTACGATCCAACACTCGGGTTAGCAGGGCGTCCGGATTACCTAGTAGAGGAAAAGGGGATGATCATCCCGGTAGAGATCAAAAGTCGGCCGGCGCCGCTTGCGCCTTATGATTCACACATCTACCAGCTAATGGCTTACTGCTTGCTTGTCGAGCGCACGTTTGGCCGCCGCCCTGCATATGGCATTCTGCATTACGCAGACATGGATTTTGCCATCGAATACACCCCAGAACGGGAACAGGCTCTACTGGACCTGTTAGCAGAGATGCAGCGGGATCACTTACGCACTTCCCTCCCCCGCTCCCACGAAGAACCGGTCCGTTGCCTGCGCTGTGGCTTTCGCGAGATCTGTGAAGTTCGCTTAGCGTAAGCCCTGGATGGACTGTTTCGCTTCGAGATACCCAGGATCACCCATACGAAAGGCACTCAAATAAAAAGAACCGCTCGTGAAAGCGGTTCTTTTAGTTGCGGGGGCAGGATTCGAACCTGCGACCTCCGGGTTATGAGCCCGACGAGCTGCCGCTGCTCTACCCCGCGTTGACGGCTATCATTGTAACTAAGTGCAGCAAATGCGTCAAGGGTACGTAACGTTTTAGAGAGCTTTCGGCCTTAGCCAGATGGCGAGTAGGGTGGTGATAGGAACGGCACTGATGAGCGCCAGGGAACCAACCAGAGTACGCACGACCTCTTCAGCGATGAAGGAATAGTTCAGCAAACGCAGGTAATTTCCGCCTCCGAGGGAGAAAAGGAGGAGCATGGGTAACGAGGCGCCAGCATAGGCCAGCACGAGGGTATTGACGGTAGCAGCCACGTGATCTTGCCCGACGCGCATGGCACGGCGATAGATCTCACGCCAGGAAAGGGTAGGGTTGGCTTCCCAAATCTCAAACACGGCTGCCGATTGGGTGGTGACCAGATCGTCCAACACCCCCAGCGTGCCGATCAGCATGCCGCCGAGGAGCAAGCCGCGCAAGTTGATCCGGCCGGACAGGGATTGGAGAAGGATCAAAGCATTCTCATCCCCTTGACCGCTCAGATGAGCAACGGTGAGGAAAAGATCGGAAAGCAGGCCGGCCAACAATAGTACACCCAGCATACTTAAAACAGAAGCATGGGTTTTGCGATCCCATCCATAGGTCAGGTAAAGGGTGACGCCGAGCAACAATGCCGAGCCGCTGATGCTCACCCATAGCGGATCACCGCCATTGAGGATGGACGGAATAATATAGCGCGCGATGACGAGTAGACTGAATCCCATGCTGAGAAGGGAGCGCAAGCCTTTCCAGCCGCTCAGCCAAAGTATGGCCAGAACGAAGATCCATCCGAGCCAAAAGATCGCCGGGGTGCGCACATGTTCGACAAAGTAGGCGTGCACTACGTTGTCCGGCGTTTTGCTGAGCGAAACCAGAATGCGATCGCCGGGGCGCAGCAAAACGTCATCGGAGCGCACCTGACGGCGACCGTAGTCGATCTCCATCAGCACCTGCCGATAAGGTCCCTCCAAGATGCGCACGCGCAGGAGCTGGTAAGGCTGAGTGACATCACCGAGAGTGATCAGGCCTTCTTCCAGCACCTCTTCCACCCGTGCCATGTAAACCTGACTACCCAAGGTGGATATATTGGCAAGCGGCGCCGGCAAGGGAGCGAAGATCAAGAATAAGCTGGCCAAAAAGAAAAGCAGGGGGATGAGAAACTTGGAGCGAACCATGGGGAAATTATACTGTAGAGCAGAGAAACGATTGGCAGCTTAGGTGGGAAAATGCCAAACGACACTCTATCTCCTGGTAATGGTACAATTAATCTCTCCAAAATCCCATCTCCAAACCTTTGACACCCTATGAGCCGCGCACCTTCCCGTACCCGTATTGCTCTGGCACTGTTGATCGCCATCCTGGCCGTCTCAACAGCCTCGATATTCATCCGTTTGGCCCAGCGGGAGGCTCCCTCGCTGGTGATCGCTGCTACTCGTTTGAGCCTGGCGACGCTCACATTGCTACCGATCGCCTGGATGCGGCATCGGGAAGAGCTGCGTCGCTTGGTACAGGCTGGATACTTGCCGTTGGCCTTCTTCAGTGGTGCTTTCCTGGCGCTACATTTCGCCACCTGGATCACTTCGCTGGAATACACCACCGTAGCCAGTTCGGTAGTCTTTGTGAGCACAGGGCCGCTTTGGGTGGCGCTGCTCTCGCCGCTCTTTTTGCGCGAGCCACTCCGACGCCAAGTGGCACTGGGATTGATCCTGGCAACGATCGGTGGGATCACCATTGCCCTGGGCGATGCCTGTGAATGGCAGAACGGTTTGCGCTGCCCGACATTGGCTATTGCGCTGCAGGGACGCGCCCTATGGGGCAATTTTCTGGCTTTGGTGGGAGCCTGGGCGGTGAGTGGCTACTTGATGATCGGGCGCAAATTGCGCGCCGAGATTTCGCTCGTGCCGTATATTTCAGTGGTCTACGGCATAGCCGCCATCCTGCTGGTGATCTTAGCGCTCTGGAGCGGCCAATCTTTCACCGGTTATCAACCACAGACCTATCTCTGGATGTTGCTCTTAGCTTTGGTGCCCCAACTCATCGGACATTCAACCTACAACTGGGCATTGCGCTATCTTTCGGCCACGCTGGTCGCCATTACCACCCTGGGCGAGCCGCTCGGTTCGGCGATCCTGGCCTATTTCATCCTGAACGAGATGCCAACCCTCTTCACCATTTTCGGCGGCGCTTTGATCCTGGCCGGAATTTACCTGGCCTCGCGCAGCGATTGAGCTACAGGAGCAATGCTGATGTACCTGATCGTTGGCCTTGGAAATCCGGGACGCGAATATGCCGAAACTCGGCACAACGTCGGGTTTATGGTGATCGATCGCCTGTGCGTGCAGTTGAATGCGCGCTTGACGCGCTATCAGTTCAAATCGCTGACCGGCGAGATCGAATACGAAGGACAAAAGCTCCTGCTGGTCAAACCGCAGACTTACATGAACCTATCCGGCCAGGCAGTGGCCGGCCTGGTGCGCTTCTACAAGCTCCCCTTGGCACAATTGCTGGTGATCCACGATGACCTCGACCTTCCACCCGGCACCCTTCGTCTGCGCCCTGGTGGGAGCTCGGCCGGGCAAAAAGGAGTGCAATCCATTATCGATCAACTTGGAACAGCCCAATTTCCCCGCCTGCGCATCGGCATCGGACGCCCACCCGGCCATATGGATGCCGCCGCTTACGTGTTACAACCCTTTGACCGCGAGGAATGGCCGATCGTTTCGGATGCATTGATGCGCGCTACGCAGGCAGTGCTTTCGTTCGTCACGGTGGGGTTGGAAAAAACGATGACGCACTTTAACGCTTCCCCCCTGGTATGAACGCGGCAATCGTTCTTGAGACACTCCGCCGTTATTCCATCTATCGCGAGTGGCTGGAAGCACTACAGCAGCGACAAAGGCTGCCGGCTCAGGGCATTCCCGGAGCGGTGCGTTTGCCCCTTTTGGCCGCGCTGAGCCGCGATTGGCCGGGCCCGGTGCTCTGGATTACCGATCGCGGCAATCACGCACTGAGTCAACGCGAAGAGGCCCGCGCCTGGCTAGGCGAAGGAGCGACCCTTGCGCTCTTTGCCGAGCCAACACCGCTTTTCTATGAGCAAGCCTCCTGGGGAGCATCCACCCGAAAGGAGCGCTTGCAGGCGCTCACTTCCCTGGCAGTTTATCACCTACCGTTTGCCGAAAAACCCGCATCGCCGCCGATCCTCTTCACATCGGTGCGCGCCCTAATGACGCGCACCATCCCGCGGCGCGACTTTCTCAAAGCCTGCAAACGTCTCACCCCAGGCACCCAGATGAGCATCCCTGCCCTGCTCCGCTGGGCCGTTCAGACCGGATATACGCCGGTGAACACCGTCATCGAGGCCGGACAAATTGCCCATCGCGGTGGGATTGTGGACCTTTGGCCACCGGCCGAGCCTTCTCCCTTGCGCCTGGATTTCTTTGGCGATGAGATCGAAAGCATTCGCCGCTTCGATCCTGCCACGCAACGCACAGCCAAAACAGAATCGGCCTTGCTCTTGACTCCGGCACGTGAATACCTGATCCCGTCGGAGACCGCCGAAGAAGCGGAGGCCTATAACGAATTCCACATCCCGATCCTCCACCCTCAACCGGCCTCCTTGCTGGACTACCTGCCTGATTCTGCCTTGATCCTGCTCGAGGACGCCTCCACGCTGGAAAGCATTGCCGAAGAGATTGAATACGAAGCGATCCGCCTGCGCAAAGATACCGAAATCCCTAACGATTTTCCCTTGCCTTATCTTTCCTGGTCTGAGCTTTGGGATCGCGCCCAGGATTATGCCTGGAGCGATCTCGGGCACAGCGGCGCAGCGGAAGAAAATCCTTGGACCCGAAGCTTCGCCCCGCTCCCGCGCTTCGGTGGGCGCCTGAAGCCCTTCATCGAGCACATCGCGGAACGGCTGAGCGCAGGCAAAACGGTGGTGATCGCCTCCAGACAGGCAGCGCGACTGCGCGAGGTTTGGAAAGAACACGGCTTGAGCGATGTCCCCCCGCCGCTGTTTTGGGAAATCAGCCTCTCGCAAGGCTTCCAGATACGGGTCCCTCCCCTGCCTGCGCTATATCTGTTTACGGATGCAGAGATCTTCGGCTGGGAACGCGCCCAACCCCGTCCGCGCCCGGTGCACGGCGTGATCGAAGCGCCGGAAAGCGTCTACGGAGATTTGCAGCCGGGGGATTACGTAGTGCACATCGATCACGGCATCGGGCGCTATCTCGGCCTAACGCGCCGCATGCTCGAGGGGGTAGAGCGCGAGTTCCTGGTAATAGAATACGAGAACGGCTCGCAGCTTTTTGTCCCACCTTATCAGGCCGATCGCCTCGCGCGCTACGTGGCACCGGGAGAAGAAAAGCCCACGCTCGATCGGCTAGGAGGGGAATGGTGGTCACAACGCAAAGCGCGCGTGCGTCAGGCAGTGATCGAGGTCGCCCAAGAATTGCTCGATCTTTATGCCTGTCGCCAGATCGCCCGTGGACACGCCTTTTCACCGGATAGCGATTGGCAACGTGAGCTGGAAGCCAGCTTCCCCTATATCGAAACCGAGGATCAGAAACGCGCCATTCAAGAGATCAAGCGCGATATGGAGCGACCACGCCCGATGGATCGCTTACTTTGCGGCGATGTGGGCTATGGCAAAACCGAGGTTGCCTTGCGCGCTGCTTTCAAGGCAGTGATGGACGGAAAACAGGTGGCGATGCTCGTGCCGACGACCATCCTGGCGCAACAGCATTACGAAACCTTCCGTCAGCGGCTGGCGGCTTTCCCGGTCAAGGTGGAGATGCTCTCGCGCTTTCGCTCACCAGGGGAGCAAACGGCTATCTTGCAGGACCTGGCCGAGGGGCGGATTGACATCCTGATCGGCACCCATCGCCTGTTACAGCCGGATGTGCAATTCAAGGACCTGGGACTGGTGATCATCGATGAAGAGCAACGCTTCGGCGTAGCCCATAAGGAGTACTTCAAAAAGCTGCGCACCGAGGTGGACGTGCTCACCCTAACCGCCACGCCGATTCCACGCACACTTTATATGGCCCTGAGCGGCATACGCGATATTTCGATGCTGAATACTCCACCCGAAGAGCGCCTGCCAGTGGTAACCTATGTCGGCCCTTATTCGCCGCAGCTGGTGCGGCAAGCGATCTTGCGCGAACTGGAGCGCGGGGGACAGGTGTTCTTCGTCCATAACCGCGTCCAGACGATCCACGCCATGAAGGCCCATCTCCAGCGGCTGGTGCCGCAAGCCGAGATCGCCGTGGCACACGGCCAAATGCCGGAAGATGAACTGGCCGAGGTCATGCGACGCTTCACTCACGGCGAGGTGGATGTGCTCCTGGCAACTACAATCATTGAATCCGGATTGGATATTCCCAACGCAAACACGTTGATCGTCGACCGCGCCGATACGTTCGGCTTGGCACAGCTTTATCAGCTGCGTGGCCGGGTGGGGCGGGGAGCGGTACGCGCCTACGCCTACTTTTTCCGTCACCGCAAGCTCCCGCCCACGCCCGAGGGTCAGCAGCGTCTGGAAGCGATCGCCGAATACACCGATCTCGGCTCCGGATACTGGATCGCGCTGCGCGATTTGGAGATCCGCGGCGCCGGTGAACTGTTAGGCACGCGCCAACATGGGCACATCGCCTCCATAGGGTTTCATCTTTATACGCGCCTGTTGGCCGATGCCGTGCGCCGACTGCGTCAGTTGCGCACCGATTTGCCACCTTTGCCTAGCGATCCATCCTCTCTGCTCAATGAAAGCACGCTCAGTTTACCGGTGAACGTAGAATTGCCGCTGGCGATGGAATTGCCCCAAGAGTACATCCCAGATGCCGATCTACGCCTGCGGCTCTACCGTCGCCTGGCCGATGTTCGCACGGAAAGCGAGCTGGAAACACTCGAGCAGGAATTTCACGACCGCTTTGGCCCGCTACCGCCAACCGCGCGCAACCTGTTTTACCAGATGCGGGTGAAACTGCGCGCCGAACGGGCCGGCCTGGCTTCGGTGACGGTTGAAAACGGTCGCCTCGTACTCCGCTATCCTTCTCCCCCCACCGAAAAAGACCCCCCCCGCCTGCCCGACTACGCTCCAGATGTGCACGGCGGCCGCGGCGCCTATTATTGCACGTTTTTCGGTACTGCGAACTGGCAAGCACGCTTACTGGAAGTGCTGGAGGGGGTGGAGAAGCTCTCCAAGCAGGCAACGATCAACGTCGGCTCCGCTCTGTAACCGTTGATTTTCGCCGGCCCGTTGTCACCACCATAGCCCGCCGAAAACCACCCGGCCTCTAGCACATTTTGGCACAGCTTGTTCTTGGGCACTGCTCATTCTTTGCGCAGAACGACCAAAGGCCTTAGGAGTGGCAAATCTACGAACCTTCTCCACAAGAGTATAATAGGCGCTCATGACCGATGATTTGCTTTTCCGGCAGATGCGCGATTTGCCTTATTTTCGTGCCCTAGTGCGCAGCGTGGAAGCGGCCTTCTATCGGGACCTCGAACTCCCGCCTCCCACCCTGGACGTAGGCTGCGGAGATGGTCACTTCGCCGCTGCGACCTTCACACGCCCGATCGAGGTCGGGCTGGACCCGTGGCGGGTCTCGCTGCGCGAAGCCCGGCACCGCGCGGCCTATCGCCACTTGATCCAAGCTGATGGCGGCCGAATGCCCTTTCCAAACGGGTTTTTCGCCAGCGCCTTCAGTAATTCGGTGTTGGAGCACATCCCCCACGTCGAAGCCGTCTTACGAGAGGTCGCCCGTGTCCTGCGGCCCGCAGCGCCTTTCTACTTCTGCGTGCCGAACCCGCGCTATCTCTCCGAGCTGGCGCTGGGACGGCCTTTCGGCAAAGCCTATCGGGAATGGTTCCGCCGCATCTCGCGCGTCCACCACGCCGATGAACCGGCCATTTGGCAAGAGCGGCTGGAACGCGCCGGGCTGGAACTGGTGCGCTGGTGGCACTACTTTCCGCCGGCCTCCCTGCGAGCATTGGAATGGGGACATTATTTTGGGCTCCCCTCCCTGGTGGCGCGTTGGCTCAGCGGTCGCTGGATCCTCAGCCCCTCCCGCTGGAACCTGGCTCTCACCCATCGTCTGATCCGACGTTATGCCCAGGCAGAGCCGGCTGAAGAGGGCACGTTCACGTTTTACATTGCCCGTCGTGCGGAGCATGGATATGGCGTTCGATGAGCATTACTTCTCATCCCACACCTATGCAAACGTCTCCTTCGGGCGCTTCAGCCAGTACTGGTGGTCGAACCGCTTCTACGCTATGCTGGCGCGACGCTACGGCCGGCGCGGCGGCAACCTGCTGGAGATCGGCTGCGGGTTGGGTCACTTAGTTGGGCAGCTGGAGCCTCATTTCCACACTTGGGCCATTGACATCAACCGCTGGGCATTAGAAAAAGCGCGCCAAGTGGCGGCGAAAACCTGCTTGATCCATGCCAGTGCCGAAGAACTGCCTTTCGCCGATCGCATATTCGATGTGGTGCTGATCAAACATATCGTCGAACATCTGCCAAACCCGGAACGGGCCATCGCCGAGATCGGGCGCGTCACCCGGCCGGGCGGACTGCTGATCCTGGCCACGCCAAACCTGGATTCTCTGCTCCGCCCGCTGAAAGGCGAACGCTGGATCGGCTTCCAAGACCCGACGCACATCTCGTTGAAACCACCTCAGGAGTGGTTGAATTTGATCCGCCAGGCCGGATTTTCACCGCGACGCGTCTTCGCCGATGGATTCTGGGACGTGCCCTACGTTCCCTTGATTCCTGCTCGCTTACAGAAGTTGCTCTTCGGCGCACCGGGCGGCTTTCAGGCCATCACCGGCCTGATCTTCGTCCCCTTGCGTTGGGGAGAGAGCATGATCGTAATTGCGCAAAGGACGTAGGCAAACGTCCCTTTGCAATCACACAAAGAATTAAACTTGCAATATGTCAGAGCAATTACCCCTTCAGGAACCCAGTGTGCTGGATTATCTCAAAGAACGGTTGCGCCTGCAGCGCCCACCTCGGTCGGAGGTCACACCGCCGGTGGAACCGGCCATTCGACAGGGGCGCACTTCCCTACTCTGGGCATTTCTGCCGCTCCTCTTCGGGCTGATGGCCCAATGGCTGCTCGAACCGCCGCGGCGAATGGCTGCAGTAGGTTTGGTGCTCTACCTCCTGGCTCTGGTGACCTTCGGGCGCTTTGTGCTGGGTAAAGTGCAAGCGGAGAGTGCCGATCCCTCCCCTTTCCAAAAGTTTACGGCGGATTTCTCTTTCCATCCCCACCCACTGTTGCTGGCTATGCTCTTCGCCCTGCTTGCCTTCCTGACCTTCGGCGGCAACCGCTTCACCTCGCTCAACCTGACTTTATGGGGATTGAGCCTGTTCTTTTACTTCCGTGCCCTTTGGCAACCTCAAAGTGAGACAGGCTTTCTCAGTTGGGCAAAACGATTGTTCTCTGCCTTGCGCGCTCCAAGCTGGACCTTTGAAGTGCGGCGCGAACATCTGCTCTGGCTGCTGGCCCTGGCCGTAGCGATCTTCTTCCGCCTGTATCGCCTGAGCACCGTGCCGCTCGAACCCTTCAGCGATCAAGCCGAGAAAATCCTGGATGTATACGATATTACGCAGGGAAAGTGGTCGATCTTCTTCCCACGCAACACCGGACGAGAAGCTTTCCAGATGTACTGGACGGTGCTGATTGCCAAACTTTTCGGCACCGGCCTTTCCTTTCAGAGCCTAAAGATCGGCACTGCCCTGCTTGGCGTGCTCACACTCCCCTATCTCTACTTGCTGGGGCGCGAGATCGGCGGACGCCGTGTTGGCCTGTTAAGCATGCTCCTGGGTGGGATCGCCTTCTGGCCGAACATCATCAGCCGCATCGGGCTACGCTTCCCGCTCTACCCCCTTTTCACTGCGCCCACCCTATACTATCTGCTCCGCGGCCTGCGTTCCGGCAAGCGCAACGACTTTCTGCTCAGCGGTCTGTTCCTGGGATTAGGCCTCCATGGCTATAGCCCGTTCCGCATCATGCCGTTTCTGGTGGTGATCGCCATCGCGCTCTACGGGTGGCATACCCGCCATCCGGCAGCACGCCGCCAGGCGATCTTCGGCCTCCTGCTAATCGCCGTCACCGCGTTGCTCGTCTTCCTGCCCCTCCTGCGCTACGCACTGGAAAACCCGCAGATGTTCGCCTACCGTGCCTTTTCCCGCCTGACCTCACAGGAGACGAACATCCCCGGCGCCTGGCCATTGATCTTCCTACAGAACGTCGGGCGTGCCCTGCTCATGTTCCACTGGGATGACGGCAACATTTGGGTCGTTTCCATTCCACATCGCCCGGCGCTTGACCTGGTAGGAGCGATCTTCCTGCTCTTCGGCGTGCTCTTCCTGTTCTGGCGCTACCTGCGGCAACGGCAATGGCAGGATTTGTTCCTGCTCCTAGCCATCCCGATCCTACAATTGCCCTCCACGCTTTCGCTGGCTTTTCCGGAAGAGAACCCGGCCCCCAACCGTGCCAGTGGGGTCTATATCATCGTCTTTATCCTCATCGCACTGGCGCTGGATGCCTTCCTGCGCCGGCTAGAAGCGGAAGGGCGATCACGGCTGGCACAGGGAATATTTGCCTCCTTGCTCCTTCTCTCCCTCGGACAAAACTACTCGCTCACTTTCCAGACCTTCGAATACCAATATCGCCTGGGAACGTGGAATTCATCCGAAATGGGCGCGGTGATCAAACAATTTGCCCTGCTCAGCGGCACCACCGATAGCGCCTGGATCGTGCCTTACCCCTATTGGGTAGATACGCGCCTACCGGGCATTTGGGCCGGCATTCCGAACCGCGATTTTGCCCTCTGGCCGGATCAGCTCGAGCAAAGCCTGGCCGTCCCTCCGCCAAAGCTCTTTATTTACCACCCAGATGACCAAGCCACCGCCGAAAAACTCCGTCAGCTCTATCCAGAAGGCATCCTGCGTCGCTTCCCATCCAAAACTGAAGGACACGACTTTTACGTTTTCTACGTACCATGAGACGCTACCTATACGACTTCCTGTTTTTGCTGGTTTTATTGCTGGCCGCCGCTTTGCGCTCCATCGGCCTGAATTGGGATGAGAATCAGCACCTCCACCCGGATGAGCGCTTTTTGACCATGGTCGAATCGGCCCTGCAGGTGAAAACCTGCCTGCAGCGCGAAATGCCGATCGAAATCTGCCCGCCGGAAAATCAGCGCTGGTTAAGCCTGCGCGCATACTTCGATACGAAAACCTCGCCGCTCAATCCGCACAACCGCGGCTATGGCTTCTTCGTCTATGGCACGCTGCCCATCTTCCTCGTACGCTACCTGGCCGAGCTCCTGCACCAAACGGGCTACGATCAGGTACACCTCGTAGGACGACAGATCTCCGCGCTAGCCGACCTGGGCACCATCCTCATCCTCTACCTGGTGGCCCGGCGGCTCTTCAGCCCAAAGGTGGCTTTGTTGGCTGCCACCTTCTCGGCACTGGCAGTGATGCAGATCCAGCAATCTCACTTCTTCACTACCGATACCGCCATGGTCTTCTTCATGAGCCTGGCATTCTACCTGGCAGTGGAGATCACGCTGAGCAAGTCACCGGCAGAGCCCACCCCTTTGCACCGCGATCGCTTGCTGGGCCTAAGCCTGGGCTTTGGCCTGGCGCTGGGCATGGCAATGGCCTCCAAGATCAACGCCGTAGCGCTGGCCATTGTGCTCCCGGCCGCGCTCTGGCTCCGCGCCACACGGATCACAGAGAAGAACGGGCTATACAGTTTGCTTTACCTGCTGGAAGATCCGCGTTCCATCCTCTACCTCTTCGCCGGCGGGCTTACTACCCTGCTCGCCTTCCGCCTCTTCCAGCCCTATGCCTTCGATGGCCTGGGGCTGAACCCGCTCTGGGTGAGCAACCTGCGCGAACTGGCCGCCCAATCCAGCGGCGATGCCGATGTGCCCTTCGCGCTGCAATGGGCGCGGCGCTCCCATCTCTTTTCGGCGCAAAACCTCACCCTCTGGGGGCTGGGATTACCGCTTGGTTTGAGCGCTTGGGGGGGCTTCCTGCTCCTCTTCTGGCGCATCCTGCGCGGTCGCCTGGAATGGGCATTGCTTTGGGGCTGGACAGCACTCTATTTCACCTGGCAATCCATGGCCTTCAATCCCACTATGCGCTACCAGCTGCCGATCTACCCCTGGCTGGAGCTGATGGCCGCCTGGTTCCTGCTGGAAGGCCTGCCACAGAGCCTGCAACGCTTGCGCCTTTCCCCGCGCCTGCGCACCGCACTCACCACCACCCTCTTGGTCGTGGTCACGCTCGGCACCTGCGCTTGGGCGCTAGCCTTCACCGGCATCTATACTCACCCTCACACCCGCATCGCCGCCACGCGCTGGATTTACGCCAACATCCCCGGCCCGATCAACCTGCGCCTTGCCACTGATCAGGGCATTTACCAGCAACCGTTGGCCTTTGGCGGCATGGTCACCACAAGCGAACAGATCCTAGCCTTTGTGCCGCAAGTGAGCGGAAGGCTAGAGGAGATTTATATCCCACATATTGCCACAACCTCGGCTCCTCAGACCCTTGAGCTGATCCTTGGCCCGGAGCCGGATACCCCGCCAGAACAAAGCGTGGCTCGGATCACGGCTACGGGAAACTGGCTCCCCCGTAGTGACATCCGCGGCACCGAAGCGCGACTGCCGCTCCCCCAGCCGCCACTACTCGAAAAAGGACGCACCTACTACCTGCACATTTGGGCTTCAGGGAACCTGCAGCTCAGCGGCGCGACCCTGATCAACGAATCTTCCTGGGATGACGGCCTACCACTGCGCTTGGGCAGCTACGATGGCTTCGGCGGCATCTATCAGGGGCTAAATTTGGAGCTCTATTGGGATGAGAACGCCGAGAAGATCGCCCATTTTATCGAAACCCTCAACCAAGGGGATTACATCCTGATCACCTCAAACCGTCAATGGGGCTCCATCCCGCGCCTGCCGGAGCGTTACCCGCTAACCAGCGCCTATTACCGCGCCCTGATCGGCTGCCCGGCGGAAAAAGACGTGATCTGGTGCTACAACGTCGCCCGGCCAGGTATGTTCCAGGGACGGCTGGGATTTGATTTAGTAGCCGTCTTCGAGTCCTTCCCACAATTGGGTCCCTGGCGGATTAACGATCAGTTTGCCGAAGAGGCTTTCACCGTCTACGATCATCCAAAGGTGCTGATCTTTCAAAAACGCGCCGATTACGATCCGGCCATCGTGCGGCAGGTTCTGGGAAGCGTGGACCTGAGCAACGTAGTCCACCTGACCCCCAAGCAGGCCAGCCATTATAAGAGCCTGCTCCTGCCTCCGCAACTTTTGGAACGCCAGCGTGCCGGCGGCACGTGGTCGGAACTCTTCCGCTACGAGTGGATACAAAACCACTATCCCTGGATCGGCTTAATTCTCTGGTATTTCTTCATCTTTGTGTTGGGCGCATTGAGCTATCCGCTGGTGCGCCATATCCTGCCGGGTTTGGAGGATCGCGGCTATGCGCTGGGGCGCACGTTTGGCTTGGCGCTCTTCGCCTGGTTGGCCTGGATAGGCGGCTCGTTAGGAATGCCGGTGACGCGCCTAAGCCTCGGCGCCATCTTGGCCCTTTTAACGGTTGTAGCCCTGGCGTGTTCCTGGCGCGAGCGACGTGAGCTAGGGAGCGAGATCAAAGCGCAGTGGCGGCACTTTGCCAAGGCCGAGATCGTGTTCTTGACGTTTTTCCTGATCGATCTCCTGATCCGCCTGGGCAATCCGGACCTTTGGCATCCGGCCAAAGGCGGCGAGCGTCCGATGGATTTTTCATATTTCAACGCGGTGCTCAAGAGCACGGTCTTTCCGCCCTACGATCCGTGGTACGCCGATGGCTATATCAATTATTACTACTACGGGTTTGTGCTGGTGGGAATGCCGGTGAAGCTGCTGGGGATTGTGCCTTCGATCGCTTATAACTTTATCTTGCCGACGCTGTTCGCGCTGGTGGCGCTGAGCGTGTTTACCATCGTCTGGAACCTGCTGGAGAAGCAGGAAGTGGAGGTGCGCTGGCTGGGCGGCGGGCTGGGCAGTGCGCTGATGGTGTTGCTGGGCAACCTGGGGACAGTGCGCATGCTCTATCAAGGCTTTCAGCGCTTGGCAGCTCCCGGCGGTGTGATCATCGAGGGGGCCAACGTGCTGCAGCGCCTGGCTTGGGCAGTGAGCGGCTTTTTCAAGACCTTGAGCGGCACGCCATTGCCGTTCGGGCGCGGCGATTGGTACTGGTTCCCTAGCCGCGTCATTCCAGCGCCTGGCGATGTCGAGCCGATCACCGAATTCCCCTTCTTCACCTTTCTTTACAGCGACTTGCATGCCCATATGATCGTGCTGATCTTGACCACCTTCCTTATTGCCTGGGTGGTCTCGCTGCTGCGGCATGGGAAGGTAGATTGGCGCTTGTGGCTGGGAGGGGCGCTGGTGGCCGGAGCGATCCGCCCGACGAACACCTGGGATCTCTACACATACCTGCCGCTGGCCCTGGTAGCGATGATTTACGTGGAGGCGCGCCACCGCCGGTGGCAAGGTCTGGTTTGGACACTTGGGTTTTACCTGCTGGCGGGCTTGCTCTATCAACCGTATACGCACTGGTTCGGTCAGGCCTATGGGACAGTACAGCTTTGGA
Source organism: Anaerolineales bacterium (assembly GCA_034432895.1). GTDB lineage: Bacteria > Chloroflexota > Anaerolineae > Anaerolineales > Villigracilaceae > 630D-37. The sequence continues at coordinate 55,860 of DAOUBG010000015.1, read as the reverse complement.
AAGGCACGCGCACGCCGCTCTCCTCGTATCTCACCCACTGGGGCGTGTTCCTGTTTTTCTTGATCCTATGGTTGGGCGATGAGACGCGGGATTGGCTGGCGATGACACCGCTTTCAGCGCTGCAACGGCTGCGTCCCTACCAGGCATGGCTAGAGCTGGGCGTGGCGCTGGCCGCGGCGATCGGGCTGGTGCTGATCCTGAGCGGCGTGTCGGTGGCATGGATCGCCTGGCCAATGGCACTGTGGGTGGGTGTTTTGCTCTTCAAGCCGCGCCTTTCGGAGGCGGCCCGGCTGGTGCTCTTTATGACCGGCACAGCGCTGGTGCTGACATTGCTGGTAGAAATAGTCGTGCTGGTGGGCGATATTGGGCGCATGAATACGGTCTTCAAACTCTACTTGCAGGCCTGGACCCTGTTGGCAGTGAGCGCGGCGGCGGCTTTTGCCTGGTTGCTCCCGCGCCTTCCTTCCTGGTCGGGCTTTTGGCGCAATCTGTTCCAGGGTGGGGCAATCTTGCTCTTGAGCGGCGCGGCCCTCTACACGCTAACCGCCACGGCCGATAAGATTTCCGATCGCATGGCGCCGCAAGCGCCGCATACGCTGGACAGCATGACCTACATGCGCTACGCCCAGTATGCCGATTTCGGCGTGACGATGAACTTGGAAGAGGACTACCAAGCTATCCGCTGGTTGCAGGATCACGTTCAAGGTTCGCCGGTCATCGTGGAGGCGAACTGTCCGGAATATCACTGGTGCACGCGCATGACGATTTATACTGGGTTGCCGGGAGTGGTCGGCTGGAACTGGCATCAACGCCAGCAACGCGCCCTGTGGACAGGAGAGCAGATCACGCAGCGGATCGAGAGCATCCGTCTGTTCTACACCACGAACGATGTCGAAGCAGCGCGCAGCTTCCTAAAAGCATACCACGTGCGCTATATCATCCTGGGGCAGCTGGAACAGGCCGCCTATCCGGGTGAGGGCTTGCTCAAGTTTGAGCAGTACAACGGAATTTACTGGCAATCGGTCTACCGCCAGGGGAATACCACCATTTACGAGGTGTTACCATGAGCCATTTGCTGTTCCATCTGGTTTCGCCCCAGGATTGGCAACAAGCACAGGTTGCCGGCATCTACCGACCCACTAGCTTGGAAACGGAGGGCTTCATCCACCTTTCCGATGCCCACCAGATCCGCTTCGTGCACAAGAATCTGTATCATGAACGGGACGATCTGGTGCTGTTGGTGATCGATGAAACCCGCCTGGACGCACCATTGCGCTGGGAAGCGCCGGCCGGGAGCATAGCGGCGAACGCGCAACGCTTTCCGCACCTTTACGGCCCGCTCAACCTGAACGCCGTGCTCCAGGTGATCGACCTTTCGACGAGGAATCTGAAGGAGGTCTTATCCCAATTAGGAAGCCTCGGCCCGAAAACAGAATTCCAAGAACCACCCTTTGGGAAACTATCCCTTCTTTTCGGCCTGCTGGCGCTGGGGATCGGCGGCCTCGTTTTCACTCATACGCTGATCCGTCTCATTCTGAGCCCGGCGGAGAATTTCCTGATGCCTTGGGGCTATTCGCTGCTCACCATTCTCAGCACTCTCCTCGCCCTGCTCGGCGGTACACTGGGAGTAGCCGCGCTGGTGCAAGGGAAAGGCAAAGGGTTTGCGGCCGCCGGCTGCTTGCTCAACCTTGTTTTGTTCACCTTGCTCTGCATGCTTGCGTTCACCGCGATGATGGCGGCTATGCCAGTTCAATGATGAGGAAGAGAAAAAGATGTTTCGCCTATCAACCCCTGATAGAACGGTAAAACATTGGTTGATCGTCTTCGCCGTGCTGGTGGCGGTGATGGTGGTTTTCGGTGGCTATGTGCGTCTGACGCGCTCCGGCCTTTCGATCGTCGAATGGAACCCGATCTCCGGGGCGATCCCGCCCCTCACGCAACAGGCGTGGGAGGAGGAATTCGCCAAATACCAACAAACGCCGGAATTCCAGAAGGTAAATTACAACATGACCCTGGAAGAGTACAAGCTCATCTTCTGGATCGAGTGGATTCATCGCCTGATCGCCCGTTTTGTCGGGCTGTTCTATGCGCTGCCGTTCTTTTGGTTCGTCTATCGCCGTCGTATACCTTGGAACGAGATCGGCATCTACGTGGTGATGGGGCTGCTCTTCGTCGGCCAGGCGGTAATGGGCTGGCTGATGGTCGCCAGTGGGTTGGTAGACCGGCCGGCGGTTAGCCATCTGCGCTTGACGGCGCACCTGCTGCTGGCGCTCACGCTGCTGGGAACGGCAGTGTGGGTAGCACTGGGGCATCATTATGGGTTCAACGAGAAACGCCGCTGGACTCGTCCGGCCTGGCTGGCGCTCTTCGGCCTGGTCCTGCTCACCGTGCAGATCGCCTACGGCGGGATGACGGCCGGGTTGAAGGCCGGCCATCTTTCGGATAGTTGGCCGCTGATGTTCGGACGTTGGGTGCCGGACAGGTTATTCGCCCAATTCCGGCCTGCCTGGCTGAACCTGATCGAATCACCTCTGACCGTCGTCTTCATCCACCGTTGGCTGCCCTTCGTGGGATTAGCGATCTTGCTGGCAGTTTATGTGCCGTTCATGCGCCACTATACCGCGCGCCGGGATTTGCGCATTGGACTAAGCGTGCTCTTGGTGCTGGTCATCCTACAAATCACGCTGGGCGTTCTGGTTGTGCTCTCCCACGTCTCTATTGCTTTGGCGCTCACCCACCAGGCTACGGCGATCGCCCTGCTGGTGGCATTGTTGTACGTACTCCATCGGATAATCCATTGGTAGGTGAACAAAAAGGGATAGCGTCGGCAACAAACGGTCCGTAGCGGCACAGGCCGAAGCCTGATGCTACGGTGTGCGGTCTACCGTCTCTTCATCACATCCTTTAGATTGATCTGCAATGTCCTCCGCCCGTTATATTCGTTGATCTCCAGGGTATAGAGGATATCCACCCGATCCCCAGGGACAAGGTGGGGAGATATTTCGCCCAGGCGAAAGCCGATCGCATCCCAACGAACGCCGCGCTCATCTTCCAGGGTGAGCTTCAGGTGATTCCCTTCTGCGCCCACCACCCGCACCTGCCGCACCCGCACATCCCGCGAGACAAAGGTCGCTTCCGGGTTACCGTAGCCGGTCGGCTGCAGGTATTGGAGCTGCTTCCAGACTTCCGGCCCCATCAGCGAAAGCGGCGTTTCCACATCGGCCCATAGGGTGGGTCGCAAATCCTTCCCATCCAGCGCTTTTTCGGCCAGCCAAGAGATACGTTCGATAAATTCCGGCAGATTGCGGTTGAGCAGGGTAAAACCGGCCGCGGCAGCATGACCGCCATAATGAAGGAGCAGATCGGCGCATTGATCCAGGGCTTCGGTGATGTGGAATTCCGGGATCGAACGGCACGAGCCACGGGTAGTCTCGGCATCCTGCCGGGCGACGATCGCCGGGCGATAGTGACGCTCGCTCAGGCGCGCCGCCGCCAGCCCCACTACCCCGATATTGAACTCCGGGTGGACGGCAAAGAGCAACGGGGGCACATCCCCATCTCCGGCCCGTTCGAGGGCAAGCCTTTCGGCCTCGGCCTGAATGCTACGGGTCAACGCCTGGCGCTGCCGATTTTGAGATTCCAAGCGCTGCGCCAGAAGACCGGCCTGGAAAACATCCTGCGTCAGGAGCAAATGGAGGGCATCCAACGCGGATTCCAGACGGCCGGCCGCGTTCAGACGGGGACCCAAGATAAAACCAATATCGGTAGCAGTAGTCGTGGTCAGGTTCAAACCGGCCAGTTTCGCCAGCGAAAGCAGGCCTGGGCGACGACTCGCACGCAATTGCTTCAGGCCGCCGCGCACCAACAGCCGGTTTTCGCCGTTCAAAGGGGCCAGATCGGCCACCGTGCCCAGCGCCACCAGCTCCAGCAGGGAAGAGTCCACCTCTGCCGCGACCGTTTGCATCAGCGCCTGGGCCAGTTTCCAGGCCAGCCCTACCCCGGCCAGGTTCTTTTCCGGGTACGGGTCATCGGTGCGCTTGGGGTTGATCACCGCCAGCGCCGGCGGCAAAACTTCGCCGGGATGATGGTGGTCGGTGATGATCAGATCAAGATCGATGGAACGGGCAAATTCGGCCTCATCCAACGAACGAATGCCGCAATCCACGCTGATCACCAGATCGGCGCCGCCAGCCTTGATCTCGCGCAGCGCTTCGATGTTCAGACCGTAGCCCTCATCGAAGCGATTTGGGATGTAGCTTTCGACGGCAATATCGAGGCGTTTCAGGACCTCGAGCAGGAGTGCCGTAGCCGTCACGCCATCCACATCGTAATCACCATAGATGATCACCTTCTGCCCCTGCCCACGGGCATAGAGAATGCGATCCACCGCCACATCCACATCCAACGGATAGCCGGGATCAGGAAAAGCGCGCTCTGGCAGCAGAAAAGCGCGGGCTTCGGCTTCGGTGGCATAGCCGCGGTTGAAGAGGATCTGGCGCAAAGGAAAGGGAAAAGCGGCCAGTTCCTGCTCGGCTTCGGCGGTTAGAGAGGCGGTAATCTGCCAACGTTTGCGCATCTTAGCTACGGCTCAAGGTGACGAAAACGAGTGGACGACGGCGCGTTTCGTTATAGAGATACGATTTCACCGCCGCTTCGATATCCTTCGGGTTATCCAGGCCGCCTCCGTTAATCAGATTCGCAACACGCTTGCGCACTTCCGGCAGAATGCGCTCGGCATCTTCCGGAGAGATGAAGCCGCGGGTGATGATCTCCGGCTCATGGAGCAACCGACCGCTATACTTATCCACGCTCAGATCGATCAGGAAAATGCCGCTACGGGCCAATTGCTCCCGCTCGCGCATCACATCGTGATCGATCTCGCCGATGCTCTGACCATCCACGAAGACATAGCCGCCGGGAATGCGCTCGGCAAGCTGGATCTTGCCATCTACCAGCTCCACCACCTGTCCGTTTTCCACGACGACGATATTCTCCGGCGGAATGCCCACCTCCACGGCCAGGGCGGCATGGCGTTTGAGTTGACGTAACTCTCCGTGAATGGGCATGAAATAGCGCGGACGCACCAGGTTGATCAACAATTTTTGCTCTTCCTGGCTGGCATGCCCGGAAACATGCACCGGTGCAATGGCATCGTAGATCACATCGACGCCGCGGCGGAAGAGGCGGTTGATCGTGCGACTGATGGCTTCCTCGTTCCCCGGAATCGGGTGGGAGGAAAGCACAACAGTATCGCCGGGTTTGAGATCGAATTGGCGGTTGGTGCCGGTCGCCAGGCGCCCGATGATCGAGGAAGGCTCCCCTTGCGAGCCGGTGCACATGATCACCACCTGATGATCGGGCAAATTCAGCGCCTGCTCGAGGGGCACAATCAGCGCATCCGGTAGCTTCAGATAGCCCAACTTGCGGGCGATCTTGACGTTATCCACCATGCTGGTGCCGGCGAAGGTCATCTTGCGCCCATGGCGCAAAGCGGCATCGGCCACCTGCTGAATGCGCGAAATCAGCGAAGCAAAGGTGGCAATGATGACCCGCCCCTGAGCCCGGTCGAAAACTTGATCCAGCGCCGGGCCGATGATGCGCTCGGAAGGTGTCCAGCCAGGACGCTCAGCGTTGGTCGAATCGGAGAGCAGAAGGTCCACATTGCGACGGCCGAATTCGGCCAGCTTGGCGTAATCGGTCGGCCAGCCATCCACGGGCGTTTGATCGAACTTGAAATCGCCCATATGCACCACCAAACCGGCCGGCGAAGTGATCCCCAGCCCGATCGCATCCGGAATGGAATGGCTGACATGGAACGTCTCCACGCGAAAGCGCCCTACCGGGAAGGAATCGCCGGCTTGGATGGTGATCATCTCGGCCTTGTTGGACATGCCGTTGCGCGCCAATTTGACCTCGATCAGGCCACGGGTCAGCGGCGTGGCATAGATCGGAGCCGGCACACGTTGCAAGAGATGATGAATAGCCCCAACGTGATCTTCGTGGCCGTGGGTGATGATGATCCCCTTCACCCGATGGGCTTTATCAAAGAGATACTGAAAATCGGGGATGATGTAGTCAATGCCGAGCATATCGTTTTCCGGGAACATGATCCCGGCATCCACGATCAGAATATCATCCCCGTACTCGTAAGCGGTCATGTTCTTGCCGACTTCCCCCAAGCCCCCCAGTGGGATAATACGTAACTTGTTTTTCTTACTCATGAACTAAAAAACCTCCCAAGTTTAAACGATGTGAAGTGGCGACCTTTCGGAAAGGCCGAAAAGCGCCACGGAACAAAAAGTAGAAACCAACTCAACCGTTTCAAAAAGCCACCGCTGCCGATCGCGCGGCTATGGCGGCGGCAAAAAGTTCCAGGGATTCACCTTGCTGGTGCTGGAAATGATCTCAAAGTGCAAATGCGGCCCAGAAGAGCGCCCGGTGGAGCCGATGGCACCGATCACATCCCCCTGACCGACGCTCTGACCACAGACAACGTTCAACGCGCTCAGATGGGCGTAGAGCGTTTGGAAGCCATTGCCGTGATCGATGATGATCATGTTACCGTAGCCCCAATCGTTCCAGCCGGCATAGACGATCACCCCGGCATCGGAAGCATAGACGGCCTCTCCTTGATTGCCGGCAATATCGATCCCGTAATGGTTTGTCTCCGGTGAGTAATCGTAACCGGAAAGGTAATGCTTATTGGTCGGCCAGATGAAGCTGCCAAAACCGATGGCGCCGCCATTAACCGGGCCACAAGAGCCGGGGCCCAAGGCGCGCGCCACAGCCGGGTTCGTCCGCGTAACGCCGATCGGAGCACTCCAGGAAACGAACTCGCGTCGGCCGCCGGGGACCACCAGCCAGGTGCCGGGTTTGATATTGGGATTGGCGTAATCGCCGATCGTCGCCGGATCGAGGTGGTTGGCCGGGAAATTGATAATGTCTTCGGGTTTGACGCCAAAGAAACGCGCCACGCCGTTCAATCCATCACCGGCCTGCCACTGGTAATAGGTGCCATCCACCGGGAGAATATTCAATTCCTGTCCCGGTTTCAGGCTGTGGGGATTATCCAGCAAGGTGTAGTAATTCGCCCAAAGGATGGTTTGCGGTTTGAGGCCGAATTTTTCAGCGATCCCGAAGACGGTATCGCCGGGTTGGACTACATATTTGATCACTTCCTGGCGCGGGCGGGTAGGAATGATGGTGTGCAGCAAAGTCTGGCGCATCACGCCCTGGGATTGCTGTGGCCCCGGAATAGGGGGCAGGAGGATCATCGCCTGTTCCTGCAATTTGGCAATCGCTCTCTGCTGCTCCTCGGCACGCGCCTGCACCACCCGATAATAAAAGCCTTGCAGGAGCAACGTGGTCAACAAAAGCGAAAGGAAAGCGGCTGTGCCCAAGGCAAAGCGAAAAACGCTTTCCCCCCAGCCCCATTGCAAGAGAGTATCCCACCACTTGGCAATCAGAGAGCGTTGAAAAGAGGAGTCTTCTGGAAGCGGGGATTCTGGATTAGGTTGAGAAGCGATAGATCCTTCAGAGGATAAAATCTCGTTTTCAGGATTTTCGGACATATGTGTTGGTATCATAACATCAGGTAGAAGCGATGTCAACTAGGGAAAACTTCTTTCCAACCAGCGCATTGGGTTGACTTGCACGCCGTTAACCCACACTTCCCAGTGTAAGTGCGCCCCGGTGACGCGGCCGGTATCGCCGACCACGCCAATGATCTGCCCTGGAGTAACCATCTCGCCCGGCTGCACGTTGATCTGTGATTGGTGGAAATAGCCCGTATAGACACCCCAGCCGTGGTCAATGAAAGTGGCATTGCCGCGCACGGTGAGCAAACCGGTGAAGACCACCTTTCCGACAGCCGGAGCGGCAATGCTCAGGCCGGCGCCGCCGCAGAAATCCAGGCCACTATGGAACGAATACAAAACCGCCTGAGCATTGTTCTGGGCACGATACTCGCGACGGTTACCGAAGCGGGAAGTGAAGCAATTCGGATCCGGGAAGAAAAGCGCCGGGCTCTGAAAAACACCGCTCCAAAGGCGCTCTGGGGTGGCGGTCGATGTGATCTGCAGCACCTTTTGCCATTCGGCATCCATCACTGCCGGGTCAATGGTCGTTTCGTCCTTGACGTAGAGGATCGGATCCTCGGGAAAGCCGGCAGAGCGGATCAGCAGCCCCTGCTCAAAGACCTGCGCATCTTGCCCCAGGTGTGCCTCCAGCCGCAAAGGATAGACTCCCGGCTCTAACATGGCATGAATCCCCTGCAGAGCTACCCAAGTTTGATCCTCCAGACGGAAAAAGCGGAGATCGCTATCGCCTAGTTTGCCCGTCAGCGTAGTATCGGGCGCGGCCTGGACCTTGATCACTACGGTATCCCCTTGCACAGGCGGCAAAGGATCAAAAGAAACGGCGTGCAAGGCAGGTGGCAGAACCTGCAGGGGAGTATCACGCGGCTCAGAAGCGGGGAGAAAATACGTTTCGCCGGGCAGCGCAGCCGCGGGGTAGCGTAATCCGTTCAGGTCCAGCAACGCCCACGGGTTCGTGCCTTGGCGCACCGCTGCTTCGAGCCAGGATTCACCTTTTTGGAGCACAAACGCCTCGGGGGGCACTTTTTCAACCCTTTCCTGCACCACAATCAGGTTTTGCCCAATGTAAATCTGATCGGGCGAGATCAGGTGATTGAGCCGAAGCAGCGCCGGCGAGTCAATGTGATATTGGCGCGCCAAGGTGCGGAAGGTCGCACCGGGCGGAATGGGGACGGTGATCAGCGTGCCCTCGACCCCTAGGCCAGGAAGGATCAGACGCTGACCGACCTGCAGGAAGTTCGGGTTGGTGAGGCCATTGGCCGCCAAAATGGCCTGAAGCGGAATGCGAAAGCGCTCGGCAATCGTGCTCAGGTTATCCCCCGGCTGGACGATATAGACGGCTTCGCCACCCTGCGCCCGAGCAGAGGCCGGGGGAACGAGCAATAGGAGCAGGAGCAAAACGAGGAGAAGGCGTCTATGCATCGCGCAGCTCGAGTTGCTCCCCCGCGTTTAAAAGCAGAAAATAGGCCGGGTGCAGTTCGAGCACATAGCGCGCCGCCCTTTTCGGCAGATAGGCGAGCCGCCAAGGCTGTGCCAGCACCTTATCCACCACCTGCAGATGCTCATCCAGCCAGAAGACGGCCAACGGAAAAGGCACAAACAGCGTGTGAATGGCACTCGTCAGGCATCCATCCTGGCGCTGCACCATCAACAAGCCTTCGTCCACATCGAGAGAACGCCGGAACATCAGGCCACGCAATTGGCACAGGAAGCCATCACAATAGTGTACGCGGGGGGAAACAGAAAAAGGACGTTGAAGGTTCTGAACGGTAACGTAACGGGGCATAAAGTTTCAGGAAATGCGGCGAGCCAGTACTTTTTCTACACTTGCCAGGAGTTCTTGTGGGCTGAACGGCTTGGTGATATAGTCATCCACCTTGGCGATTTCCATTCCCAGGACGCGGTCAATGTTTTGGGCGCGCGCCGTGACCACGATCACCGGGATGTGCGCCAGGCGTTTATCGGCCTTCATCCGCCGATAGACCTCCCAACCATCTATATCGGGCATCATCAGATCGAGCAGGATCAGATCGGGCAGCGGATCGTGAGCGAGGATCTCCAAAGCCTCTTTTCCGCCGCCGGCCCCCTGAACCTCGAATCCCCTGCGCTGGAGGATCAGGCGGATCAGGTCAATCATTTCGGTGTCGTCTTCAATGCAAAGGACACGCCTATGCGGTTCTGAACCCATGTTTATTCGCCAAAAGTAGTGAAGCAATACTGTTAGATACTTCGCAGAACAGCGATTATAAGTTTACCACAATTCTGCCTGCAGGATGTGGGTATAGATCGTGCTTCCGCTGCCGCCGATATTTTGTGTCATGCCAATGCGGGCGCCTTCGACCTGCGTGGGGCCACATTCGCCGCGTAGCTGCTGCACCACTTCGACAATCTGATAAATGCCGGTTGCGCCGACCGGGTGACCACGGGCTTTCAGACCGCCGCGCGTGCAGATGGGGATGCTCCCTTGCGGGGTGATCGCTCCCTCCAGGGCCAGGCGCGGCCCCTGACCGCGTTCGGCGAAGCCGCAAGCTTCCAGCGAAAGCGCCGCCATGATGGTAAAGGCATCGTGCAGCTCAAAGAGATCGATCTCCTGCGGGCCGAGGCCTGCCATCTGATAGGCACGTTGCGCCGAAAGGTAGGCCGCCTGCAGGAAGAGTGGATCGCGCCGCGAGTGCACGGCGATCGTGTCGGTCGCCACGGCAGAAGCGGCCACGCGAATGCGCGGTCTGGAAGGCACCGGCCGCACTTTCTCCGCCGGCACGACGATCACCGCCGCCGCGCCATCTCCGATCGGAGAGGCATCCAGCAGGTTGATCGGCGTGGCGACCATCGGGGCGCGTTCAAAAGCCTGGGCATCGATCGCATCGTGCAGGCGAGCAAAGGGGTTCTGCAAGGCATTGGCATGTGCATTGATCGAAAACGGGGCGAAATCGGCATGTTTCCAGCCGTATTCGTGCATATAGCGCCGCATGATCAGGGCATTCAGGCCGACGAACGAGACCCCTTGTTCGATCTCATAATCCGCATCGGCTGCGGTGGCCAGCGCCGCGGTGATCTCGCTCCCCACGCGATCGGTCATTTTCTCCAGCCCCAGGGCGATCGCCGTCTCTACTTCGCCACTTGCCACGGCCAGTATAGCCATGCGGAAAGCCGCCGCGCCGGAGGCACAGGCTGCCTCCACTTTGAAGGCTTCTTTTCCCCAGAACCCAATCCAATCGGCGATCAAAGCGCCAAGCTGATTCTGCCGATCCACCAGCGGCGAAAGCATGTTGCCCACAAAGAGGGCATCCGCCGTTTGCAAACCGGCATCTTGCAACGCGGCGAAAACGGCCTCGCCGGCCAAATCGCGCAAGGATTTTTCCCAATGTTCATCAACAGGGGTCTGACCGATCCCCAAAACGGCTACCGAACGCATTTATCACTCCTCGAAGCAAAATCAGAATCGGGAAGGAGGATATATATTCTGCCTCTCAAATCCTCTCATCTTGCGCTTTCGGCGGGAAGACCAGCCAAAAGAAGAGCAAGCTGGCAATGATTTGGGCAATCAGCCCGTATACGGCATCCAGCTCGCGAATGGCGAAGATGGCCGGGATATTGATGGCACTGTTCGGATAGTTGGCGATCAGCGAAAAGAGATTGTTGGCAGCGTGCATGCCAAGCGCCAACTCCAGCCCACCATCCCGTAGGGTGAGCCAAGCGGTAAAAGCACCAGTGAGAAAATAGGAAGCCATCACCGGCCAAAAACTCACCGAGACTTCCGGGTTGAAAATGTGAGGCAAGGCAAAGAACAAGCCGGAAAGGAGGTTCAACACAAACAGGTTACGGATCTTCAGCCCCAACGCCTGGAGCAAGTAGCCGCGGAAAAAGAGCTCTTCGGTGCTCGTCTGGATCGGGATCAGGATCAAAGCGGGGAGCAGGAAACGCCACCACTCCGAGGAAAAAGCGAACGTGTAGCGCCCGCGATAGAGCCAAGCTTCGACGAGCGAAGCTAGGGCCATCAGGATCAACCAGTAGCCGAAGCCCTCGGCAATGCGCTGCCAGCGCGGTCGCGAAGCCGCGGTGACCAGGTTGCGGATCGGCCTGCGGTGCACCCAGCGCACGACGATCAGGGTCGCCAACAGCCAGGGAACGAAGGAAAGCATGAAAGCAGTAAAGGCAAGCGGGGTATCTAGGTCGAAAGTCAGCGAGGCCGAAGGCTCGACAGAAGATTGGAACAGGAGAAGAACCGCCGCAACTGCCGATCCAAAGAAAATCCAACAGCCCAGGATAAAGGAGAATCCAAAAGCATAATGCCAAAAAGTGTTTTTGCCTTGCGTGGCAAGATCTAAAAAGGGGATGGGTTTCATAGCATGATATTCTATCATAGGCAGTAGAGAACAGACTGAAGCTGCGGGCGGAAGGTAGAGGAGCAAACGCCTCGCAAATTTGCCCCTTCGTTCATCCGTGAGATCGTGTTTCTCATCGTCCTGTTCTGATGCTCGGCATCCTCAAGTTGAGGTGGACAGACTATCTGAAGTAGCGTAAACTTTAGTCGGCAGATCTTGAGCGCACAGCGAACGTATTATCGGTTCCCATGCATCGCATCCCTCTGATCGTCATCCTTGGTCCAACCGCGGTGGGAAAGACGGAATTCGCCATTAGCCTGGCCGAACGGCTGAACGGCGAGATCGTCTCGGCGGATTCGCGCCTCTTTTACCGCGGCATGGATATCGGCACGGCCAAGCCGACGCCTGCAGAGCGCGCCCGCGTCCCGCATCACCTGATCGACGTGACTGAACCACAGGAAACCTGGAGTCTGGGCCGCTTCCAGCAGGAAGCCCGGGCGGCAATTGAAGCGATCGCTCGACGCGGCCATCTCCCCTTCCTGGTAGGCGGCACTGGGCAATACGTGCGTGCTGTGATCGAGGGCTGGCAACCGCCGCGGGTCGAAGGGAATGAGCGCCTGCGCCTGATCCTGGAGACCTTGGGGAAGGAGCGGGGATATAGTTGGCTACACGAAAGGCTGCGGCGCATCGATCCGATCGCCGCGGCCCGCATCGACCCGCGCAACCTGCGCCGCACCGTGCGCGCCCTGGAAGTGATCCTGCTCACCGGTCGTCGCTTTTCGGAGCAACGCGCCCAAGGCGAATCGTCCTACGACCTGCTGCTGATCGGCCTGCGCCGCCCCCGCTCGGAGCTCTATGCCCGCATTGATGCCCGCATCGAGGCCATGTTCCAGGCTGGCCTGCTCGAAGAGACGCGCCGCTTGCTCGAACAGGGCTACTCCCCCGACCTGCCGGCCCTTTCGGCAATCGGCTATCGCGAATGCATAGCTGTGCTCCAGGGGAAGATCAATGTGGAAGAAGCCAAAGCGCTCATAAAGCGCGCCACCCGGCGCTACGTGCGCCACCAGGCAAACTGGTTCAAAGAAGGCGATCCCAGCATTCACTGGCTGGAGGCCGGCGCGCCCGATTTGCTGGATCAGGCCGAGCACTTGATCCGCAGTCGCTTTAAACTTCCTCTCCCGCCAAAAGACGCACCCGCTCCCACGGCTTGAGATCGGCCTGATCGGCCAAGAGCGCTTTCAGCTCGAAGAGCTCATCGCGCAAGGCCGCCGCCCGCTCGAATTCCAGGTTACGCGCCGCCTCTTTCATCTCTCGCTCCAGCTCACGGATCAGCTGCTCTAGTTCGGCGCGCGTGTTGGCCTTTTCGCGACGCGCGTGATATTCGGCGCGCTGTTCGGCCACTGCCGCCAGGCTGCGCTCGCGCGCCTGCGGCGATATGCGGTCGGTCAGATCGCGAATGGATTTGACAATGCTAACCGGCACAATGCCGTGCTCTTGATTGTATTGGATCTGCTTGGCGCGACGACGGTTGGTCTCATCAATCGCACGCTGCATCGAACGCGTGACGGTATCGGCATAGAGGATCACCTTCCCGTTGACGTTGCGCGCCGCCCGTCCGATCGTCTGGATCAGGGCCGTCTCCGAACGTAGAAAGCCCTCCTTATCCGCATCCAGAATCGCCACCAGCGAGACCTCGGGCAGATCGAGGCCCTCGCGGAGCAGGTTAATGCCGACGATCACATCGAAAACGCCCAGACGCAGATCGCGCAGGATGCTGACGCGGTCAATAGTTTCGATCTCCGAGTGCAGGTAATGGACCTTGATCCCTAGCTCCATGAGATAGTCGGAAAGGTCCTCGGCCATGCGTTTGGTCAGGGTGGTGACCAGGGTGCGCTCGCCCCGTTCGATCCGCTTGCGGATCTCGCCCACCAGGTCATCAATTTGCCCCTTGGTGGAGCGCACTTCCACTTCTGGGTCCACCAGACCGGTGGGACGGATGATCTGCTCCACCACCTGCTCGGCCTTTTCCATCTCGTAGGGGCCGGGTGTGGCCGAAGTATAGATGGTATAGCCCATGTAGGTCTCGAATTCCTCAAAGGTCAACGGGCGGTTATCCAGCGCCGAAGGCAGGCGGAAGCCATAATCCACCAACACCTGCTTGCGCTGACGATCGCCATTGTACATGCCACGGATCTGCGGGATGGTCATGTGTGATTCGTCAATGAAGAGCAAATATTCCTTCGGCAGGAAATCCATCAAGGTCCAGGGATGGGTACCGGGGGCGCGTCGATCCAGGTGACGGGAATAATTCTCGATCCCGGAGCAATAGCCCACCTCGCGCAGCATCTCCATATCGTAGCGGGTGCGCTGTTCCAGACGTTGAGCTTCGAGCAGCTTCCCCTGGGATTTGAACCAGGCAACGCGCTCTTCGAGCTCGGCCTCGATATCGGCCAGGGCAGCGCGCAGCTTCTCTTCCTGGGTCAGGTAGTGCTTGGCAGGGTAAATATCCAGGGTCTCCAGTTCCGCCAAGCGTTCCCCGCGCAAGGGATCGAATTCTACAATCCGCTCGACCTCATCCCCGAAAAAAGAAATGCGGTAGGCACGGCGCTCCAGGTAGGCTGGAGCGACTTCGAGGGTATCGCCGCGCACGCGGAAGGTGCCAGGGCGCAGCTCGAGGTCGTTGCGCTGATACTGGCTTTCGACCAGGCGACGGAGCAGGGCATTGCGGCGGTAGATCTCCCCCACCTTTAAATGCACCACGCCCATGTTGTACTCTTCCGGGTTGCCCACACCGTAAATGCAGGAAACCGAAGCGACGATGATCACATCGCGGCGCGACATCAAGGCCGTCGTCGCCGCCAAGCGTAGACGCTCGATCTCCTCGTTGATCTCGGTTTCTTTTTCGATATAAAGGTCATGCTGTGGGACATAGGCTTCCGGTTGATAGTAATCGTAGTAGGAAATGAAGTATTCAACCGCGTTTTCCGGGAAAAATTCTTTGAATTCAGCATAAAGCTGGGCGGCCAAGGTCTTGTTATGGGCCATCACCAGCGCCGGCATTTGAAGTTGTTCGATCACCGCGGCCATGGTGAAGGTCTTGCCGGTGCCGGTGGCGCCGAGCAACACCTGGTGACGTAAGCCGCGCCGCACGCCTTCGACGAGCTTGGCGATAGCTTCCGGCTGGTCACCGGTGGGTTTGAAGGGTGCCTGGAGTTTAAAAAGATTTGGGGTGGGCATGAATAAATCAGAGATACTGACTTGCCACTTCGTCGAGGAAGGCTACCTCTCCATCGGTGAGCAAAATCACCCCTGCTTTTGGTGCGAGTTCCCTAGCGTCGGCGGTGCTCATTTCTCCGGCGGCCACTGGAATAGCCTTGAGGCCGGCACGCCGCATAATGAAGGCACGCTGCGCGGCGCGCTCGATATCCCGATCGACGGTCACCGAGATCTCGACCGCTAGCCAGACTTCTGGTCGCGGCTCTTGTGACTGTCGCCATTTTCCGCGCACAACCAGATCAAGATTAAGAAGATCATCTAGCTCCTGATCGCTAAGCCGGTCCTCCACCAATGCTTCCAGCTCATGCATCTCAACAGCGCGAGCACGGCGCAGCAGCCGCCCGAAGAAAGCCGCCGCACGATCCCGATACTTGATCTCCAACATCGCTCCATCTAGCCGTCCTACTCGGTCAACCAGCCGCTGGATTTGAGATTCGGTCCGCAGTTGGGCCGCCGTCAGCTCGCTCACCCTTTGGCTCAGCTCACCCATCCGCTGGGTCAGATCATCTACGCGCTTTGCCAGGATAGCGACTTGCTCCGCCAACTGCTCCGGTCGTTTTTCTAGCGTATCTACCCTGGCAGTGAGCGCATCTACCCTCTCGGCCAAAGCTTGCAACTTCAGTTCCGTTTGCCGTTGGGCTTCGGCCAAGGCATCTACCCTGGCAGTGAGCGCCTCCAACCGGACATCAAGCTGGTGCAGATGTAAATCAGTGCGATGCTGAGTTTCAGCTATCTCACGCAGCAGCTGCGGCAAGGTGAGCAGCTCTTCGGTGAGCATCATGCGGCGCAACTCGACCCGCCAGTCTGGATGCTCCTCGAGCAGGCGCAACATATCGCGGAAGTCATTCACGGTAAAGGTCATTGTTCCCTCTATAGTTTGATTATAACAAATTTTCACCTCAGTAGCATGCTGCGCGAGAGAGGCGGGATTTTTCATTGTTGAGTTCACTGCAAAAAGTCCTTCCACCACAGCAGGATACGACCCTCAAAGCATTTCAAGTTTTTGAGCTCCAAATAGCTCTAAGAAAATCGCAGAATTCTGCAGCAAGATTTTAGTTCTTTGCATCGAAAACTGTTATTAAACCTTTTCATAATTTTTCCGCGTCATCCGCGTTTCTCCGCGTCTTATTGAATCGGGCCCATGTAGCAGAGATGGTTTTTGCTGCGGGGCCATTGTTCTAACGATATAGAAAATGCACCTCATGAGGATGCCGAGCAAGAGAATCAAGCAAATACAAGTGTTTACAGAAGCGTTTGCTCTACAAACGGCAACAACGCGTGTGGTAAAATAACAACATCTGGGTGCGCTCTTTCCATTTCAGGAGGCTGCGATGGACGATTTTCTTTCCCGCATCAGGGTGGAGCAGGATGTTTTCAAAAAACTGGCCTCGTACATCCCCGGTTTCAGCGGCTATATTGACCGCCAGAACCGGCGGGCAGCAGATAAACTGTTACGCGAGACAGTGGCCCGTCAGTTTGAAGCGCTCTGGAAACAGGTCTCCTCTTTGCAGGTGGAATTGGTGCAGCGCAGCCAAATCGAGTTGATGGACGATCTCGAGCGTGCCGCGTTGCAGATGCGCACCTTTGCCGATCGCATCAAGACGGCTTCCTATGGCTACAGCGGATTTTTCGACGCAATTAAGGTAGATTCTGCCAAGTTAGAACAACTTTACCAATTTGATCTGGCGTTCTTCGAGCTGGCAAAGGAGATCGAGCAAACCCTGCAGACCCTTAGCCATGCGCCGGAGGACGCGGCAACGATGATGCAGGGAATCCGTCAACTGATGGCATTGACAACCCAGGCCAATCAGATTTTCGATCGCCGCCAGGAAGTGATCAGCGGCGGCGCTTCGCAAACCGGCTCTTGAACCGTTCAACATCTGAATGAGCTAGGCTACGATCGGCGCAGCGCCCCAAAAGGCACCTGGGTTCGGCAAAAGCCGATTGAAACGCTCCTACTTGACTGGTCTTCCCATTAGAGATTTCTCTCACTCACAGGAACCGGCTATGTGGCACGAATATCTCTCCCCCAAGACGTTAGACGAGGCGCTTGAAGCGCTGGCACACTATCGCGAGCGGGCACGGATTATCGCCGGTGGTACCGATTTGATCCTGGAACTGGAACGCGGCGTGCGCAAAGGGATCGAGGTACTGATCGACATCACCCGCGTGCCCGGGCTGGATCAGATCACCTTGGACGAGGATGGAATGCTCCACCTAGGACCGCTGGTGACACACAATGATTGTGTGGCATCCAGGTTGCTGCGCGAAAAGGCCTTTCCGCTGGTGCGGGCAGCCTGGGAGGTGGGCGCACCTCAAATCCGTAATCGCGGCACGGTGGCCGGTAATTTGATCACGGCCTCGCCGGCCAACGATACGATCACGCCGCTGATGGCGCTGAACGCCCAGGTGGTGCTGGCTTCCAAGCACGGCGAGCGACGCGTTCCGCTTTCGGAGTTTTACCGCGGCGTGCGCCGGACAATAATGGAAGCCGATGAAATGTTGGTGGACATCGTTTTCCCATCCCTACGCTCCACCCAACGCGGTACATTCGTCAAATTGGGGCTGCGACGGGCTCAGGCGATCGCACTGGTGAACGTGGCCGTCGTGCTCGATTTGGACGAAGCAGGCCTCGTGCGGCAGGTGGCGATCACGCTCGGCGCCGTCGCTCCAACCATCATTCACGCTCCGGAAGCAGAAGCATTCCTGATCGGGAAGCCATTGAACGAGGAGACGATCGAACAGGCCGCCGAATTGGCGAGGCAGGCAGCACGCCCGATTGACGATGTGCGCGCTTCGGCAGAATATCGCCGTCACCTGGTGAAAGTGGGCACCAAGCGTGCCCTAGGCGCGTTGCTCACGAGGCAGGAGCAGCTCGAGGTCCCAAACGATGCGGTGCTCCTCTGGGGGCAGGTGGCCTCAACGCCGCGCCCGTTCCCTGGGGCGCGTCACGTCGCTGGGGAGGTCATCCGCACCCGGATCAACGGGAAAGAATATACCTTCACCAACGGCTTCGAGAAGACTCTTTTGCGACTGCTGCGCGAAGAGGCCGGCCTGATCGGCACAAAAGAGGGCTGTGCGGAAGGGGAATGTGGCGCTTGCACCGTATACCTAGACGGGAAAGCAGTAATGGCCTGCCTGGTTCCGGCGCCGCGCGCCCACGAGGCCGAGATCGTGACCGTAGAAGGATTGCAACAGGATGGACGCTTGCATCCGGTGCAGGAGGCATTCATCGAGGATGGCGCCGTGCAATGCGGCTACTGCACCCCGGGTTTCCTGATGTCGGCGGCAAAGCTATTGGAAGAGTACCCTCATCCCACCCGCGCCCAGATCGAACAGGCTCTGACCGGCAATTTGTGCCGCTGCACCGGCTATTACAAGATCATACAGGCCGTGGAAGATGCGAGTAAGAGATGAGTAAATACCACAGCTACACCTATCAACAGAAAAATCCAATAAGACGCCGTGAGCCGCATCCTATCTGGCGCGGCATTGGCTGCGTGCTCCTACTGGTAATGCCACTGCTCGCTTGG
Organism: Anaerolineales bacterium; assembly: GCA_034432895.1. Taxonomy (GTDB): domain Bacteria; phylum Chloroflexota; class Anaerolineae; order Anaerolineales; family Villigracilaceae; genus 630D-37. The sequence goes on along the minus strand of DAOUBG010000015.1, from coordinate 37,131 downwards.
GGGCTGGGGGAAATCCTGTTGCAAATAGCCCTCCAACAGCATTGGCCTCTACCTGCAACATGGCTTCTACCTCCCCAATGGCCAACTTGGCTTTGGAAAGCGAACTTCCTCATGCCTTTTTTGCTCTATACCCAGAGATGGTCCTATTTCCTGGCACGCTTGATTTTCTGGGTCGGAATCCTGTTGATCCTATGGAGCGGGAGCATTTTGATCTATGGTTTTATATACAGCCGCTTGGCGCCTCCCGATCCATTACGAGACATTGTTCCTCCCCCAAAAGTGAAGCGCTATCGTAGATAGGAGTTTGCTATGGTAGAAATAATCGGCACCTCTGTCCCTCGGATCGATGCTCGTGAAAAGGTAACCGGAGAAGCGCTTTATCCGGGCGATCTTTCGATGCCCGGCATGGTGCATATGAAGATCCTGTTCGCCGAACGGCCTCATGCCATCGTGCGACGCATAGACACCTCGAAGGCCGAGGCCTTGCCGGGAGTACTGGCCGTCTTCACGGCAAAGGACGTGCCGGTGAACGAATACGGGTTGCAGATCAACGATCAGCCAGTGCTATGCGGACCCGGATCGAATATCCCCGGCGCCGATCGGGTGCGTTTCGTCGGCGATCAAGTGGCAGTGGTGGTAGCCGAAAGCGAGGCACTGGCCGAAAAGGCACTGCGCCTGATCGAAGTCGAATATGAGGATCTGCCGGTGGTGACCGATCCGCGCCAGGCAATGCAACCCGGAGCGCCGCCGATCCACCCGGAGCGGGGTGATAGTAACATCTGCGTACACTACCACATTCGCAAAGGGGATGTGGAGGCCGGTTTTGCTCAGGCAGACGTGATTGTGGAAGGGGAATACGCTTCGCCACCACAGGAGCACGCTTACCTACAGCCTGAGACCGGGGTGGCATACATAGACGAAGAAGGGCGAGTGACGGTAGCTGCCGCGGGTCAATGGACGCATACCGATCGCAAACAGATCGCCCATGCGTTGGGGCTGCCGCTTGAGCAAGTGCGGGTGATCTACCCGGCGATCGGCGGTGCCTTCGGAGGGCGCGAGGACCTTTCGGTACAAATCGTGCTGGCGCTGGCCGCCTGGAAATTGAAGCGACCGGCGAAGATCATCTGGAGCCGTCGCGAGTCCATCATCGGCCACGCCAAACGCCATCCGGTCTACGCGCGGGCACGCTGGGGCGCGACCAAGGACGGGAAGCTGGTGGCAGCTGAAGTGGAAGTGATCGGCGATGGTGGCGCGTATATGTATACTACCAACAAAGTACTCGGCAATACCACGTTGACTGTGAGCGGCCCGTATTTCATCCCGAACATCAAGGCCGATGTGTACGGGGTCTATACGAACAACCTGCCGAGCGCGGCCTTCCGCGGTTTCGGCGCGCCGCAGGGATGCTTTATCGCCGAGATGCAGATGAATAAGCTGGCCGAGGCCCTCGGCATCGACCCGGTGACGATCCGCTTGATCAACGCTGTGCGCCAAGATCAGACGATGGCGACCGGCACGCCACCGCCCAACCCGGTCACGCTGCCACAGGTGGTACGGGCGGCTGCCGAACGCTTCGGTTGGCAGGAGACACCACAAGGCTGGGTGCCGCCGGCCAAGCCTGAACCTTCTGCGCCGCATCTGCGAAGGGGCTACGGCTTCGCCGCCGGTTTCAAGAACATTGGCTTTTCCTTCGGGTATCAAGAAAATTGCTGGGCACGGGTGGAGCTCCACGGAAATACTGAGATCGAGCGCGTGGTGCTCTATCACGCCGGAGCGGAGGTCGGGCAAGGCACACACACGGTGATGGCCCAGATGGTTGCACAGGCAGTGGGAGTGCCGATCCAAAAGGTGAGCCTGGTGCTCTCCGATACGGCCAAAACCGGTGATTCCGGCAGCGCTTCGGCTTCACGCATGACCTTTATGGCCGGCAACGCCATTCGCGGCGCCGCCGAACGCGCCTTGCAGGAGTGGCGCGCCGAGCATCGACCGGCGATCGGCGAATATACCTACCTGGCGCCCAAGACGACACCGATGGATAAAGAAACCGGCCATTCCACGCCGAACTTTATCTACGCTTACGCGGCGCAGGCAGTGGAAGTGGAAGTGGATACGGAAACCGGGCAAGTGCGGCTGTTGCGCGTGGTCTCGGCGGATGACGTCGGACGGGCGATCAACCCGCAACTGGTAGAAGGGCAGATCGAAGGTGGCGTGGTACAAGCGCAGGGGTATGCCATCCTGGAAGAATTCAAGACACGGGATGGGTATGTGCTGACCGATCAGCTGAGCACCTATCTGATCCCCACCGTGCTGGATATTCCGGTGCGCGTCGAATCGGTGATCTTGGAGACGCCGGAGCCGCTCGGCCCCTGGGGGGCACGTGGTGTGGGCGAATTGCCCTATCTCCCGCTGGCACCAGCCGTCGCCGCGGCGATCCGAGATGCGATCGGGGTCTGGATTGATGAATTTCCCTACACCGGGGAAAGAGTGCTAAGAGCGCTGGGCGTGCTTGCCAAGTAGCCTCTTCGTCCTTGTCCCATCCACCATCCTCCTCACGGTAGCGTGATCACCAGATAGGTGATCTTGCCGGCTTGGATGACAAAGCGGCGCTCAATCAGATAACCATTGCGGATGAGGGAAAGGCGATAGTTGCCCGGCGGTAGGTCACCGCGGGTGAAGTTTTCCTGCCAATGTACATCGGATTGCAACGGTAAGCGTTCTTCCAGGCTGTAGGTCTCAAGCGCTTCGTTCCAAGCGGTTCCTTGGCCATCAGGAGAATAGGCCTGCAGGCTCAAATAAAAATGAAGCGGGTGGCCGCGCTCATCCTGTAAGCGGCCGATCAACAGGCCGGTTTGTGGGGAAAGAAGGGGTAACCATAGTTCGGGGTTGCGCGTGTCGGCATAGCTCGAGCCTCCTGATCGCACTTCAAAGTGTAAATGACTGCCGATGGCTACGCCGCTTATGCCCACTTTGCCAATCACTTGCCCAGCGCGCACGGTTTCCCCCTCCACGACCTCGATGGCCGAGAGATGTCCGTAGAGGGTATAGAAGAGGGGTTGCATATCGGGAAGAGAATGCTCCAAGACGATCAGGTTGCCGTAGAAATTCGGCCAAGGGGCAAAACGGGGCTCTTGATCGGGACCGGCGAAGAGGACCTTCCCTTCCGCTGCGGCCAGGACCGCCGTGCCAAAAGGAACAGGAAAATCCAAGCCATGATGTGGCGCGCGCCGGCCGTTTTGAGTTTGACCATACCGATAGGTGGCAGCCGGCGGGATCCAATGCTCCGGCAAGAGGGGTGGTTGCAAATGTGGCAGATAAGGATAGAGACAGTAGCCGACCTGGGGATCGCAGGAGGGGACGGTGGGCATTTCCAGCACGTTCGAAGAGGAAGCCGAGTATGTGACAGTGACTTGCGGGGAGAGGGAAGCCGCCACCAACGGGGATTTTGTTTCGGTGGTAACAGGAGCTTCTACGGTTGAAATAGCCCGGGCCCCTCCCGATCCGAGCGGCAACCAAGCTTGGGGCCGGCAGGTGGCTAAAAGGAGCAGGAGGAGCCAGGGCAGGCAGCAACGCCCGTTCGCTTGCCGCTTTCTCATAAGTTCGCCCGCTGTGCCAGAACGGATGCCAGGCTTTGGGAAAGGTGCTCTGTGCGGGTTTCCAGTTCCCGTAGCGCAGCGAGGATCTCGGCAAATTCGGGATGACCGGAAAGCAAGGTCAAGTTAATGCGCACGTTGTAGGCGGCAGAGCGAAAGCCGGCTTGAGCCAGTTGAAATCCACTGGCAGCGTCGGTAATGGCATTGAGATTGCCTTTTTCGGCAGCCAGGAGCGCCAGCTCCATCACGCGCAGGGCGCGGCGGGCGGTTTCGAGAGGGACGCGAGCGGCCTGCAAAGTGGCGGCCTGGATAGCCTGTTGACGGGCCGATTCTTCGTCCGAGTTGCCCTTGGGCAAGCGCATGGCGTTCATCAGGGCCTCGAAGGCGGCGGCATCTTCGCGAACGGCGGCGATGAGGGTCTGTTGCAGGGATCGGGCCTCGTTTTCCACAGCACGCATTTCGGCCTCAACTTCGGCATATTTCTTTTTGCCTAGGGTCAATCCGGCCACCATGGTGACCAAAGCTGCGCCCATAGCCGCACTCGCGGCAGCAGCAGAACCACCGCCGGGGGTAGGAGTGGGCGCAGCGAGGGGTTCGAGGAAGTTTGCCAGGCTTTGTTCGAGAGAAGTCGCAGTCGCAAGCAGCGGATAGAGACGGCTTTCGAGCACCTGATCGGGTTGGAAGGCATCCAGCTGCAGATACCAGGTGGCGGCATCGATCAGGGCGCGCTGGGGAATGAGGCCGACCAGTTCGCTGTGATGAACAGCAACGCCATAACGCCCTGCTTCTCGGCGGATCATTTCGACAACCCGGGCGATGGGGGTTTTCTGGTAGTTAGTCAGGTTCATGGAAACCTGGGCGCGGCCCTCCACCAGTAGCCCCAGGGCTTTGACATAGCGCAAACCGCCGGAAGAGTGACGGATAGCGGCGGCGATGCGTTTGGCGATCTCGACATCATCGGTGGTCAGATAGACATTGAAGGCAATCAGGGGATCGCGGGCGCCGATCACCGTGGCGCCGGCGGGACCCAAGCGCGGCGGGCCGAAATCCGGGAAGCGTTCCGGGTTGGTGGCGATTTCTTCCTTGAGGCCTTCGTATTGGCCGCGGCGAATGTTCTCCAAGTTGACTCGATCCGGGCGGGTGGCGGCATACTCATAGAGATAGACGGGGATTTCCAGCTCTCGACCGACGCGCTCTCCCAAGCGACGAGCGATAGCCACACATTCCTCCATGGTCACGCCTTCTAAAGGAACGAACGGGCAAACGTCGGTGGCGCCGATGCGCGGATGCTCGCCGCGGTGCTGATTCAGGTCAATTAGGCGGGCGGCGGTGCAGATGGCGCGAAAAGCGGCCTCCTCCACTGCTTCCGGCGAGCCGACGAAGGTGAGCACGGTGCGGTTGTGATCGAGGTCAGAGGAGCGATCGAGAAGATGGATTCCGGGCACGGAGGTGATCGCGGCCGCAATTTCATCGATCACTTCCGGCCGTCGAGCTTCGGAGAAATTGGGGATGCATTCAACGAGTCGCATAGGCAGTCACATCAGAGGGAAATGGGATGAAGCAATTGTACTACGTCACAGTCCCATCCAATCCGCAGGCAAGCGTTTGAGACCATCAAGCGACAAAGAGTTTCCAGGAGAGCGCGGACAAAAGTGAATCCGGGGTGTTTATAAAGCATAGGACAAGCACGAGGTTGAGTCAATAGTTAACTATAATTTTTAACAATAGGATAAAAACTGTATAAGAAATCATTAAAACACTTTTTGATAATTTTACAGCGCAAGAATCTTCAATCTTTAGAAAATACATAACTATCACGGGTGTAACACGAATAATATAACTTGTTATGTCCTAAATTTGGTGCGATAGTAAAGATACAAAGTGCACCCCTGTGCACAAAATCTTTCACCACCCAAGGAGGCACACGTATGTTCGTTGATTACCTGACCCTAATCATGGTTAATCTGATCGCGGGTACAGCACTGCTGGCCTACTTCGTGTTCACCGGATTGAAGCCGAACAAAGGTCTAGTGGCCGGTTTTGGGATCGTAGGCTTGATCGCTTTAGTAGTAGGCCTGGATCTGACTTTTACTTGGCCTCTTCCTGGTAGCTACAATATCATCTATGGTGAAGCGACCACGTTATTCGGTGCAGTATTCCTGGGCGCCGCATTAGCTCTGGCCAAAGAATGGGACTTGTATCCGGTCACCCTGTATGCCTTCTTTGCCGGGATATATGCTGTGATCGCCGGTTGGCAAATTATCGTCCAGGGATTGACCAAAGCCCCCATTCCGTCCGGTCTTGGTTTCATCCTGGCCGGTCTGGGCGGTGTGTTTTCACCAATAGCCCTCAAATTCAAGGAGAATAAGCTCCTACGCTGGATCGCTATCGCCGTGTTGCTCGCCACCATCCTACTGTGGGGCGTCACATGGTATGGCTCTCTCTCCTCCCACATTCAATCCTTCTCGAAGTGGGTGCCGGATAGCATGCTGCTCCGCCAGGGGAAGTAATAACATCGACCCTTTTCTACACATGCAAAACAGCCTCACCTGATGGTGGGGCTGTTTTGTTTTCTTTCCCAACGCATCTGCCATTACTTGTGACTGTTCAAACGCTGGTAAGCTCAACAGATCGAAAATGAGTTCACTGCAAAAAGTCCTTTCACCATAGAAGGACACGCCCTCAATGCATTTCAATTCTTGAGATCCGAATAGCTCCAGGAAAATCCCAAAATTTTGCAAAAAATTAGTGCTTCATTGCCAAAAACGTTTTACCCGTAAGCTTTTTAATTTTCCGTGTCATCCGTGTTGGTCCGTGTCCTATTGAATCAAGCTCATGTAGCAGAGATAGTTTTTGCAGCGGGGTCAAAAATTCTTTTCACTTTGTCTGGCATATCAAGTCGCTTTAGGGAATAGGAGCGCAAAACCGGGCAGATAAGGCACTCTTCTCCCACAATGAACGGGCGGGAAGCGATTTTACCAATCCATGAACGGCACTCATTTCCCTCATTCCTTGCAACACTTGACATCCCTCCCCCCTCTCCCTGATAATAACCCTGCACATCATTCTACACTCTGAAGGTAACCATGAAAACTGATCTCGATCGACTGATGAGCGAAGAAGGGTTGGAGGCCCTGCTGGTCTTTGGGGATGCCCAACACAACCCTGCTATGTACTATTTTACCGGCGGCGGTCACGTGAGCCACGCGGTGCTGATCAAACCACTTCAGGCCCCGGCCGTGCTCTTCCACAACGACATGGAACGCGAAGAAGCAGCACGCAGCGGTTTGCAATGCGTGTCATTCAGCCGCTATCCGTTGAGTGTTTTTCTCAAACAGGCCGGAAACGATATGCAACAAGCGTTGAGCCTGCGCTTGCAAGCTATGCTGCGCGACCTAGGGATCACCCACGGAAAGATCGCCGTATACGGCATGGATGAGATCGGCAGTGCCTGGGCGCTGCTTTCGCGGCTGGCAAAGGACATGCCCGAATTGGAGATCGTCGGCGATTCACCGACCCTGCCGATGGCTATGGAGACCAAAGACGAAACCGAAGTGGCGCGCATCCGCCGCATGGGCGCGATCACAACGCGCGTGGTGGGGCGCGTGGCCGAATGGCTGGGCGAAAGCGAAGTAGCCGCCAATGAGATGCTGCTCAAGAAGGACGGCACGCCGCTCACGGTCGGCGACGTGAAGCGCAAGATCCATCTCTGGCTGGTGGAAGAGGGGGTGGAAAACCCGAAGGATACCATCTTCGCTCCCGGTCGCGAGGCCGGAATTCCGCATTCGACCGGCACGCCCGATCTCCCGTTGCGATTGGGGCAAACCATCGTCTTTGACATTTTTCCCTGCGAAGCCGGCGGCGGCTATTTCTACGATTTCACCCGCACCTGGTGTCTGGGCTATGCTCCTGAAGAAGCGCAAGCGATCTACGAACAGGTCAAAGCAGCTTACGATCTGGCCATCGGCTCGCTGCAGGTCGGCATTCCATTCCGCGAGGTGCATCGGCGCGTCTGTGAATTCTTTGAATTGCAAGGGTATCCCACGCCTCTCAATCGTGATACGCCGCCGCTCGAGGGCTATGTACACTCGCTTGGTCACGGCGTGGGGTTGAACATCCATGAGCGTCCTTTCTCTTCGCTGCAAGGCGAAGAGCAGCACTTGAATCCTGGTTGTGTGATCACCATTGAGCCTGGGCTTTACTACCCTGATCGCGGCCTGGGGGCGCGCATTGAGGATACCTTCTGGATACGCCCGGATGGGACGGTCGAGCGCCTGGCCGAATTTCCTTATGACCTTGTCATTCCAATGAAACGATGGAAGCGTTGACCTACCCTGCGGCGCGCGTGCTGGCAATTGAAACCTCCTGCGATGAAACTGCTTGTGCCATTTTGGAGAACGGTCGGCGGGTGCTGACGAACGTGGTAGCCTCGCAGATGAAAATCCACGCGCGCTATGGTGGCGTGTTCCCGGAAGTGGCCTCACGGCAGCACATTTTGAGCCTGGTGCCGGTGATCGAGCAGGCACTGACCGAAGCCCATCTCACCTGGCGCGAGTTGGATGCCATCGCCGTGACGCGCGGCCCCGGCCTGGTCGGTGCGCTGCTCGTCGGCCTGAACTTGGCCAAAGGGCTGGCGCTCGCCACCGGCCTGCCGCTGATCGGCGTGAATCACCTAGAGGGGCATATCTACTCGGCCTGGGTTTACCGGAATGGCGATCCTCCCCCGGCGGAGCCGGCCTTTCCCCTCCTGGCCTTGCTGGTCTCCGGCGGTCACACCGAGCTGATCGTCATGGAAAAGCACCTTTCCTATCGCCGCCTGGGTGGAACCTTGGACGATGCCGCCGGCGAAGCGTTCGATAAAGTTGCCCGCTTGCTGGGGCTGGGCTACCCCGGCGGGCCGGCTGTTGAGCGCGCCGCAAGCAACGGTGATCCGCAGCGCTTCAAATTTCCGCGTGCTCGCCTGGGAGGTAGCTGGGATTTTTCCTTCAGCGGCCTAAAGACGGCCGTGCTACGGGAGGTTCGGCGGTTAGAAGCCGCAAGCCAAGAAAACGAACCCTTGCCCGTTGCCGATCTGGCCGCATCCTTCCAATCTGCTGTGGTCGAAGTCCTGGTCGAAAAGACGCTCGCCGCGGCGCGCTCCGTCGGGGCAAGTGGCATCCTGATAGCCGGTGGTGTTTCAGCCAATCAGGCCCTGCGGGCGGCCTTCTTCGCCCAATCCGAATTCCCGGTGTATATCCCCCCGCTTTGGGTATGCACGGATAACGCCGCCATGATCGCCGCGGCCGGCTACTTTCGCCTGGTCCACGGCAAAACCGATTCGCTGGGAATCGATGCCCTTCCCACCTGGCCGCTCTCGGCACTCGGAGGTTGAACATGCGCCTGTACTCCCAATCCATGCTCCAGGATTACCTCGATTGTCCCCGTCGCTTTCAGTTGCGCTATGTACAGCAATTGGAATGGCCGGCGCCGCAAAGCGAGCCCATCGCCGCCAAGGAACAGCACATCGCAGAAGGCAATTTTTTCCATCGCCTGGTGCAGCAATACTATCTTGGCTTGCCGGAAGAAACCTTAGAGCGTATGGCGAACTCTCCAAATCTCCGGCGCTGGTGGCAGAACTTTCTCCATAGCACCACCCGCCCACCGCGCCAAGCCCCGCAGACCCGTCTACTCACCGAAGCCATGCTCTCGTTCCCTATCCACCCGCAAGCCCGGCTGATCGCCCGCTTTGACCTGGTCATGATCGCTGCCGATGGCTCGATTCGCCTGATAGACTGGAAAACCTCCCTCAAGCGCCCCTCCCCCCTACGCCTTTCGACGCGCATGCAAACGCGCCTCTATCGCTTTCTGATCGTCGCCGCCGGCCGGATCTGGAACGATGGCCGGGAAATCGCCCCCGAACAGGTCGAAATGATCTACTGGTTTCCCGAACATCCCCAGGAACCGATCCACTTCCCGTATCACGCTGAAGAATATCGCCGCGATGCCGAATGGTTCCCCCTGCTCATCCACGAAATCGAACAAGCCCAGGTCTTTCCGCCTACGGAGGATACAAAATTCTGTCTTTACTGCCCTTATCGCTCCTATTGCGCTCGCGGCATCCATGCCGGCTCCTGGGAAGAGATGGAAACAGATGAGGACCTTGAGCCGGTCTTCGATATCAACCTGGAGCAGATCGCCGAAATCGCTTTTTAATGCAGGGCAAACGCAAGTGTTTGCCCTATTTGCGTTTGTCCTACCGGTTGCATGCCGATCCCAATTGCCGGCCGATCGTAGCCTGACACCTCCGCTTGACGAGCAGTAGACCGTATAGGATAGACCGTTTGGTATAATCAACCCATGAAACACCTCTGGTCTCCATGGCGTATGACGTATATTGAAAATCACTCCAAAGAAGAAGGATGCATCTTCTGCCGCGCCCAATCCATGCAGGATAGCGCAGAGAACCTGATCGTTTTTCGCGGCCAACACGCCTACGTCATCCTCAACCGCTATCCCTACACCAGTGGACACCTGATGGTCGTCCCCTTCCTCCACGTCTCCACCCTGGAAGAGCTCGATGTCCCGACGCGCGCCGAAATGATGGAGCTCACCACCCAGAGCATGCGCATCCTGCGCCGCCTCTATCACCCGCATGCCTTCAACATCGGCGCCAATATCGGCGAAGCGGCCGGCGCCGGCGTCAAAGAACACGTCCACATCCACATCGTCCCGCGCTGGGTAGGGGATACCAACTTCATGTCCACCCTAGCCGAAACGCGCGTCTTACCGGAAGCGTTGGAAGACACTTACCGCAAAATCCGATCCGTCTGGGAGCAAGAGCATGGGGTGGACCAAGCACAGTCGTAACCTGGGTTTACTCCTGCTTTGTCTTGGGTTGGCCGCCTGCACACCCCTGCCTCAAACAGCCCCTACATACACACCTTCTCCTTCGGCCACGGCAACCCTCACCCTCCTACCATCCCCCACCTCCACCCCACCCCCTGCACCCACGCCGCAGCCACGAGAAACTCCGCGCCCCTACGGCCCGGAGATGGAAGACTTCCCACCGGGGATCAACCCGCTAACCGCCCTGCGAGTCTCCGAACCGGCTCTGCTCGAACAACCTGCCGCTCTCATCTCGATCAGCAACATGCCGGTCACCACGCGCCCCCAGGCCGGCCTGCAATTCGCCTCCTGGGTCTTCGAGCTCTTCATCGGCGAAGGCACCACCCGCTTCCTGGCCGTCTTCTACGGCGAATACCCCCGCTACATCCCCAACCTACCCGGCGGCTGTCCCGTGCGTCCGGCCGGCGGCACACCAACCGAACCCTGGCTAGGCGGCCGCGCCTGGTTAGATGAAAACGAAAACGCTCGCCTCGACCCTTGGGAAGCTGGCGTCGGCGGCCTGTGTGTTCACCTATACGATGTTGCCGATCAACTGCTCCAAAGCACCGCCACCGACTCCAACGGCTACTACTTCTTCAACCTCCCCACCGGCGGCGGATACCGCCTCAAAATCTCCCCTTCCCCCTATTATAAATTGACCGCCCCGCACCAGGGAACGGAAGAGGGGGATAGTGACCTCGATCCGCAAACAGGCGCCAGTGCCCTCCTGAGCATCAGCGGCGGCGCACACAGGCTGGACCTTGGGCTGATCCCGCTTCCCGAAGCACCGCCCACACCGACGCCTTCGATCACTCCTACCCCTACTCCTTGGTACATTCCCAACGAAGCCTATGTCGGCCCGATCCGCTCCGGCCGCCTGACGTATAACCACATCTACGCAATGTTCCCCTTTAGCTGTCTGGTCTATTCCGGCGCCGGGCGTGGCATTCGCGAAGCGCTCCATGGCTGCGAAATCGCCTACGGCGTTGATCTCACCACCCCGAATAGCGCCTTGCTCACCGTCTCACGCATGCGCCAGCTCACCGCCACCCGTAAACCGCCCTCAGGCAAACTAAACTATTCCGGCAACCTTTTCGATCCCTCCCCGCCGCCAGGCGGTCAACCGGCCAATTCCCTCCACGTCTTCTATCATGCCTATACGCAATCCGCTTGGGTTTACGATCCGCTCAGCGGCGCCTACCTGCGCTACACCGACCAAGCCGATGGCAGCGGCAACCTCCTCCCTGCCCTGGATCGCCTGACCGGCCGTCAGCAGCTCTTTGAAAACATCATCGTCCTCCTGGCCGATTACCAATGGGTGCGTCATCTGCAATTCGATGTGCAACTGGGCCTCGGCCAGGGAGGTCGCGCCTGGCTGCTACGCGATGGCCGCATATACCCCATCCTTTGGAGCACCGCTAACCGCGAATGGGAGCGCAAAACCGGCTTGCCGCGCCCGATCCACTTCACCGACGCACAAGGCAACCTGATACCTCTCAAACCGGGTCACACCTGGATTCACCTAATGACCACGAACTCCGCTTTGCGTGACCTGGGGAACGGCGCCTGGCAAGCCTCCTTCGTCCAACCCCCTGATCCCCGTCCCGGAGAGAATTAATGCAACGTCTGATCGAAGAGGCCCAGCACCTATTCGGCATCCGCCTTAGCAGCGCGCAAATCAAGGCACTGAGCATCTATGAGCAGGAGCTGCTGGAATGGAATCAAAAATTCAACCTCACGGCCATCCGTGAAATCGAGGCCGTGCGCGTGCGTCACTTTCTCGATTCCTTCTCTTGCGTCCTGGCCTGGAAAGACACCCCCCCGGTGCGCCTGATCGATGTCGGCACCGGCGCCGGTTTTCCCGGCCTCCCGCTCAAGATCCTCTATCCCCCTATGCAGTTGACCCTGGTCGAATCGGTGGGCAAAAAGGCCATGTTCTGCCAACACATCGTCCATCTCTTGAAGCTGGAAAAAGTGGAGGTCATTCAAGCGCGGGCGGAGGAAGTAGCACACCGGCCGGAGCATCGAGAACAATACGACTGGGCCGTGGCGCGCGCCGTCGCCGAATTGCGCGTCCTGGCCGAATACCTACTCCCCTTCCTCAAACTCGGCGGCAGCATGCTGGCGCCGAAAGGGGAAAGTGGCCCCGCCGAGGCCCAAAAAGCGGAAAACGCCTTTCGCATCCTCGGCGGGAAACTGCGCCAGATCATCCCCGTCACCCTACCGGGCATTACCGATGAACGCTTCCTCGTCCTGGTGGATAAAATCGCCGCCACCCCCTCCCAATACCCGCGCAAACCCGGCATCCCGGCGAAGAAACCGTTATGATCCTAAAATCTAAGGCGTTGCGGCTGGAGGGACGGTAGCCGTCGGAACACGAACGCTTTGTGTGGCAGGATGAACCACGATTCCCACGGCCACCCAGTTTGACTGAGAAGGATTACGCGGCGCGATAATCGTCACCAGAGCACCGGGGGCGAGCTGAGCAGCGCGATCGGCGGGGAGGATTTTGACTTGGGGAGCGAGCTGGAAGGTGTAGGTATTGCCATCACGCGCCTGAATGGTGATACTCACGCCGGGTTGATAATCCGTCACCCAACCCACGCGGTGCGTTCGTGATGGTTTCCCCGGAACGGCAATCACCCGTTGCGCCACCAAAGTACCATTCGGATCGCTACGAGCCTGGACAACCACCTGCATTCCAACCTGCAAAGTGGCACTCCCATCCTTGCGAGTGGCCGGGAGATGGATTCGTGTTCCGGCATCCAGTGTTACCGTCACCGAGGAGCCATCTCTCAGCGTAACCGTCAGACTCGAATCGTTTACATCGGCGATCACCCCGCGAAAAATCTGCGGTTTCCCTTTGAGATTCGCTACTTCGGTGTGCTTCGGCCCCGGTGTAACCGCGGGTCCCGGCGGCGTTCCAGGGGTTTTCTTGGGTCCACTTGCGACCGAGGGGCCGGCAAAAACCTGCGTCGTGAAGAGGAAAAACGCGCCAAGCAACGTCAGAACAAGCAAAAACTTTTTCATCGTCTACCTCCAAATTAGGGTTGATAGGTGAGCACCAGGATCACGCTCTCCTCGTTCCCTGAAAGGTCGCTGGCTACGATTTCAAACACATTCGGGCCTTCTTCAAGCGTGAGCGGGATCTCAAATTGGCCTTGCGAGCCGACGAGATAAATATCTTCGTTGACGCTGATCACCGTTTCGGGCAAGGCAAATCCACGCAGAAGAACAGACGATGTGTTGACGACATCCCCATCTTGAGGAGCCACGATGTGCAAAATATGCCCACCCGGAATCTGCGAGGAAGACGCAAAAGGCGTCGAAGCCCCGCCCGGAGATGCCGTGGCCGAAGCCAAAACCGCGGGGGACAAGAGCATAGAGGGGGAAGTCAATGCACCCGGCGATGCGTCGGTTGACTGCACTCTTTGACAGGCAGTCAAGAGTAGAAAAAGGCACAAAATGAGGCAATGCAGGATCTTCACGTTTTTGATTATGCAATGTGTGGAGGAAAAATAAATTACAGCATGGTTGCACTACAACCCTACCCACGCTAGGACCTGTTCATCGATCGCAGTCGGTGAAGGGGGAGGCTCCGGCAAGCGCAGTGGGGAAGCACAGAGCGATTCGACGCGGATGCCGTGTGGCCTCAATTCCCGCCGCGCCTGAGCGACTAGCCCCCACAACCCCATCTGAGCGATGAAAAAGGCCGGGTGAGAGGCGGCCTGATCACCATCCAGCGAAAGTAACACCAGGATCAGACCGCTCCCCTGCTGACGCATAATGCGGCCCACGGATTGGATCAGCAAGAAGGCAGCACCCAGATTGAGATCTAAACTCCGATGCCAATCCCATTCGTCCATCTCCAGCAAGGAGGCCGTCGGGGCAACCGCGGCGTGATGGATCAGGACGTCAATTCTCCCCCAATCATCTTCCACTTGTTTGACCAATGCCTGGGCGACGATCTTGCGCGTCGGGTCCTCCGTATAGGCACGGATGGAGTACCCTTGGGTTTCCAGCTCCTGCGTCCAATCCAGGGTGATCGGCGAAAGGTCGTTAGCGGCTACCGCAGCGCCACGTCGGGCAAAGGTTTCGGCCAAAGTACGGCCCAAGCCGCGCCCGGCTCCGTTGACCAAGATCACTTTACGGTTCATGTGAAGACTCCATAGAAGAGTTACAAACCACGATCTGCTCGCGGTTCTTCGGCCCGTTCAACAGCAGGCCAAAATAGGGCGAAGGATCGAGGGTGTTGCGAATATCCAGCTCGTTGCGAAAGTTCCCATTTCCATCATCGAGCACAATGGAAAAGTGCAGGTGCACACCCACCGGGTTGAGCGGATCGCCGGAATAGTTCCCCTGATAGCCAAGCAAAGTGCCGGCGCGCACAAAACGTTCTCGGGTGCCGGGCGGAAAGTCAGGCTGGATGAACGAATTCCCATCCCGATCGGCCAGATGGGTGTAATAGAGCCAAATTTGCCGCCCCGGCAGAAGCGGATCCTGGGGTAGGCGCAGAATGAGCGAAGATTTCCAGGACGACAGGCGCGTCAGGTAACCATCATAAGCGGCATAGACCGGCGTCTTGCCGGGCAGCTCACCTCCGAAGATATCTATCCCCTGATGACGATGCCCAAGGCGGAACGAATCATCCCAAAGATACCCGATGAAGCCATCGGTGGGAAAGAGAAAGGGGGCAGATGGGTTGCAGTGGGAGAGAGCGCGGCTGCGCCATTCCGGATGCGCCTCGGGATGCCGCAACCATTCCAGGACCCAGCGCGTGCGCGGCGAGAACAGACGCCACGGACGAAGGTACACGATCAGCCCCACCACCAGGCCAAGCAAAAGCACGAGAAAGCGGCGCGAACACATGAGCGTCATTATACCAGCCCTATCTTTTGAAGAACTTTTTCGTATTTACAGCCTCTTCACATTCCCCTGTTATCCTGAAAAGCGTATGGTAAAACGCCCACTCTCTTCGGGGTAGGCATAGCTTATGCGCAGCGAAGCATCCCTCCAAGGCCCTACGGACCGATTCATGATTTCATCGAGCGCGCCCTGGCCGAAAAGCTCGGGATGACCGAAGCTCAGGTGGAGCAAGAATTCGCGGCGGGGAAAACATTGGCGCAAACGGCATTGCGAGTGATGATCTGCCCACTTTCCTGGCCGAAATCCATCCGCTGGCCTGAACGAAGCCGTAAAAACCGGCGCGATCTCCCAAGCACAGGTGGATTGGATGCCGCAACACATGGCACAGATGGGGTATAGCTATGGCTATGGTCCGGGGAATTGCCCGATGGGCTGCGGAGCCGGTCCGAGAGGATTCTGGAATCAGAATGGCGAATACGGCTACAGATACGGCCGCGGCCCGATGATGGGTGGATGGGGTCGGCGCTGAAATATGCTGATTTGTGATTTGTATGGAAGGTTACCTAACGGCGCTCTTCTTTATTTGTAGCACAAACGCTAACGTTCGCACAACAGGTGATCACGTCACACCGTTAACACTTCTCTTATCCATATCCTATTGACGTCCAACAGTGGGAATGTTATGATGTTAAACTGAGTGTTTAGCACTCAGAAGTTTAGAGTGCTAAAAGGTGAATAGAGATGATGCCTATCTTGAGTGAACGTCAAAAGCGCATTCTGCTGTTGGTGGTGCGCGAGTATATTGAAAGTGGTCAGCCGGTGGCCTCGCAAATGCTGGTGCGGCGCTATCACCTGGAATTCAGCCCGGCCACAGTGCGCAATGAGATGGCCGCGTTGAGCGAGATGGGCTACCTGCGCCAGCCGCATACTTCGGCCGGCCGAGTGCCGACCGAGGAGGGATACCGCTTTTTCGTCACCCACCTGATGAACCAGGTGGAGCTCCCCGAAGAGCTGCAGCATACCATTACGCATCAGTTCTACCAGAGCAAGGCCGATGTGGATGAATGGATGCAGCTGGCGGCCACCATTCTAGCGCATCAGACACGCGCCGTTTCCCTGGTGACCGCGCCTCACCCGGAGCAGGTGCGTTTCAAGCATGTGGAGCTGATCTCCACCCAGGGACGTCAGGTGTTGATGGTATTGGTAATCGAGGGTGGAGAGGTTTCGCAACAGGTGCTGGCGCTCAATGAGCCGGTGCCTCAGGAGCGCTTGAGCCAGGTGACTCAGCGCTTAAACCAGTCTTTGCGCGGCCTGACGCTGGAGGCGATCCTGGTCCAGCCACGGCGCAGCGACGCCCTGGAGCAGGATATTTTCACACTGATCGTGCAGGAGCTGCGCCGCATTGCCGAACAGCCGGCCGGCGAGGTCTATTTTGACGGCTTGACCAATGTGCTTGAATCGCCGGAGTTTATCGAATCCGAAGAGCTGCGCCACACACTGCGCTTGCTGGAGGAGCGCACATTGCTCAAAAACCTGCTGGCGCGCACGGTAGAGCAGAGTCACATTGGCGGGTTGCAGGTGATTATCGGAAGCGATGCCGGCTGGGAGGAATTGCGTCAGTGTTCGATGGTACTAGCACGCTACGGGGTGCCGGGTATGCTCACCGGTGCGCTAGGTGTGCTGGGACCAATGCGCATGTCCTATGCGCGCACGATCCCAACCGTGCGATTTATGGCCGATTTGCTGAGCAATCTGTTTAATGAGCAGATGAGCGATCTTTAGACTATCGAACGAGGTGTGAAATGAGCGAGGAACGCGAGGTTTTGCATTCTGATAATAACCACGATGAATTAAAGGCGATGCCCGAAACGGGCAGCGTCGCAGAGGTCCAGCCTAAATCCGCCCAGCAGGCGGCCGAGGTCGGCACCCAGGCAGAAGTGGAGGAAGTATCTCTGCCGGCAACGGAGCTGGAATCTCTCAAACAAAAGTTAAACGATGCCGAGGCGCGGGCGGCAGAATATCTGGATGGCTGGCAGCGTACCCAAGCAGAGTTCATCAATTTCCGTCGCCGTCTGGAGCGCGACCGGGAAGCTGAATTCTTGGCAATGAAGGCGGAGATCATCAAGAAGTTCCTGCCGGTGCTGGACGATCTGGAGCGTGCTTTGCAACATCCGCCGCAGGAAGCAGACCTGCAGGCTTGGGTGCAAGGCGTGGATCTGATCTTGCGGAAGATGCAGAGCATTTTGCAAGCCGAAGGCGTGGAGCGGATCGAGGCCGAGGGGCAAATGTTCGACCCGAACCTACACGAGGCCATCAGCCATGAAGAGGTGGATGGGCAGGAAAGCGGTCGGGTGATCGCGGTGGTACAGCAGGGGTATCGCCTGGGTGAGCGAGTGATCCGCCCGGCACTGGTGCGCGTGGCGCGCTAACGGGCGAGTTCGCCCGATTTTTCTTTTGGAGGCCTTATGGGTAAGATCATTGGGATTGATCTGGGCACGACAAACTCTGTGGCCGCTGTGATGCTCGGCGGGGAACCGGTGGTGATCCCTTCGGCAGAAGGCGACCGCCTGATCCCCTCGGTGGTGGCAGTGACCAAAAACCACGAGCGCATCGTCGGACGGGCAGCACGCAACCAGGCAATCATCAACCCGGAGAACACCATTTTCTCCATCAAGCGCTTCATGGGACGCAAGGTGGGCGACCCAGAAATGGAACGCGCCCGGCAGCGGGTGCCCTATCGGGTGACCGAGGCGCCGAACGGGGATGTACGCGTGCTCTTAGACGGGCAGCAGTATTCGCCACAGGAGATTTCAGCGATGATCCTGGCCAAGATTAAGCGCGATGCCGAGGCCTACTTAGGAGAACCGGTGACCCAGGCAGTGATCACCGTGCCGGCTTATTTCAACGATACCCAGCGCAACGCGACTAAGGACGCCGGTCGGATCGCCGGGTTGGAGGTGTTGCGCATCATCAACGAGCCGACCGCCTCGGCACTGGCCTACGGCCTAGATAGTAAAAAGAATGAGACCATCGCCGTCTACGATCTGGGTGGCGGCACGTTCGATATTTCGATCTTGGAAGTGGGGGATGGCATCTTCCAGGTACGGGCGACAAACGGCGATACTTTCCTAGGCGGTGATGATTTCGATCAGCGCATTATAGATTATCTGATCCAGGAGTTCCGTCAGGAGACTGGGATCGATCTGAGCCGGGATCGCCAGGCGCTGCAACGCCTGAAAGAAGCGGCAGAGAAGGCGAAGATCGAGCTTTCTTCGATGCTCCAAACGGAGATCAACTTGCCCTATATCACCGCCGATGCAAGCGGACCACGGCATCTGGTGCGCACCCTGACGCGCGCCCGGCTGGAACAGCTCACCGCCGATCTCATCGAACGCACGATGGGTCCGGTGCGCCAGGCACTGACCGATGCCGGCCTGAAACCGGAAGATATTGACGAGGTGGTGCTGGTGGGCGGGATGACACGCATGCCGGCCATCCAGGAACGGGTGCGCCAGTTCTTCGGCAAGGAGCCACATAAGGGCGTCAACCCGGATGAAGTGGTGGCGATCGGCGCGGCGATCCAGGCCGGAGTGTTGGGCGGAGAAGTGACGGATATCCTGCTCCTCGATGTCACCCCTCTCACGCTTTCGGTGGAGACCTTGGGCGGGGTAGCCACCCCGATCATTGAACGCAATACGACCATCCCCACGCGCCGCAGCCAGATCTTTTCCACCGCCACCGATAACCAAACCCAGGTCGAGATCCACGTGGTGCAAGGCGAGCGTCCACTGGCGGCAGACAATAAATCGCTAGGGAAGTTCATCTTGGATGGCATTCCGCCGGCGCCGCGCGGCGTGCCGCAGATTGAAGTTACGTTCGATATTGACGCTAATGGAATCCTGAAGGTCACAGCACGCGATAAGGCGACCGGGCGCAGTCAGCATATCACCATCACCGCTTCTTCCGGCCTGACGGAAGAGGAGATCGAGCGTCTGCGGCGCGAAGCCGAGGCCCATGCCGAAGAGGACCGTCGGCGCAAAGAGCTGATCGAAGCACGTAACCAGGCCGATGGGATGATCTACGCGGCGGAAAAAGCGCTGCGCGAAGTAGGCGATCGGCTGCCGGCAGAAATTCGGCAACGCGTGGAGGCTCGCATCGCCGAAACGCGCCAGGTCATGCAAGGAGATGACTTGGCCGCGCTGCGCGCCGCCAGTGAAGCGCTGGGACGCGAAATCTCGCAAATCGGTGCCGGTCTGTACGATCGGCCGGAAACGCCTCCGCCGGCCGGCAGCGGCAATCCAAATGTTGTGGATGGTGAAGTCCACGATGCATGAGGCAAGGAACGATGCCTAAGGATTACTACGAAATCCTCGGCGTGCCACGCAACGCCAGCCAGGAAGAGATCAAAGCCGCCTTCCGGCGCCTGGCGCGGCAATACCATCCGGATGTCAACAAATCGCCGGATGCGGAAGAGAAATTTAAAGAGATCAACGAGGCCTATGCCGTGCTTTCGGATGCCGAAAAGCGCGCCCGTTACGATCGCTACGGTCACGCCGGGCTGGGCGATATGGGCGGGACGCCCGATTTCAGCGCCGATATCGCCGATATTTTCGAGGAGCTCTTCGGCTTTGGCTTCGGTGGACGACGGGCACGCCACATGCCGCGCCGCGGGCACGATCTACAGATGGAGTTGACGCTCAGCTTTGAGGAGGCCGTTTTCGGCGTCGAGAGAGAGATCGAATTCGAGCGCCAGGATACCTGCTCCACCTGTAACGGCTCCGGAGCAAGGCCGGGCACCACGCCCACACGCTGCGCCACCTGTAACGGACAAGGAGAAGTGCGCCAGGTGCGGCAAACCTTCCTGGGCGCAATGGTGCAGACGATGACCTGCCCGACCTGCAACGGACGTGGCGAGGTGATCCTTTCGCCTTGCCCAACTTGTCGTGGGAGCGGGTGGGAACGACGCAAAGTACGCAAACGGGTGCAAATCCCGGCCGGCGTGGATAGCGGCACGCAGATCCGCCTGCCCGGCGAAGGAGAACCCGGCGAATACGGTGGCCCAAGGGGCAACTTGTATCTTCTGCTTCGAGTGCGCCCTCACCCCTTCTTCAAGCGCCGCGAGGACGATATCCTGCTGAACCTGGACATCAACGTAGCCCAGGCAGTCCTCGGTGCAGAGATCGAAGTACCAACCCTCGATGGACCTACCAAACTGGTGATCCCACCCGGAACTCAACCGGGGAAGGTTTTTACGCTCAAGGGGAAAGGTGTGCCCCATTTGAAACGTAACGGGCGCGGCGATCAACTGGTGATCGTCAACGTCGAAATCCCCACCCAGCTGACCCGCGAGCAGCGCCAGCTCTTTGAAAAACTGGCCGAAACCATGGGCAGCACGCCCAAGCCGCGCGAAAAGGGCATCCTGGATTGGCTGAACGAGGTCTTCGGCGGCGGATGAGGTACAATCAGAGAGCTCAGGCCTGAGGTCCAGTAAACCGATCGGCCTTCACCCATCCCACTTTCAAAGGAGAACCCAATGTCTCTGAATCAGGCATTGCGCTACGCGCGCCAGCACCGCGAGCGCTTTTTGGAGGAGTATAAAGAATTCCTGCGCATTCCCTCGGTTTCCACCGATGACGCCCACCGCCAGGATATGCAACGCGCCGCGACATGGGTCGCAGATCAGCTGCACCGCATCGGTTTTGAAAGGGTTGAAATTTATCCTACCGCCGGGCATCCCATTGTCTACGCCGAATGGCTGAAGGCCGGCGCAGCGCGCCCCACGGCGCTGATCTACGGGCACTACGATGTCCAGCCGGTCGATCCGTTGGACGAATGGCAAACGCCCCCCTTTGAGCCGACGATAAAAGGGGAAAATCTCTATGCCCGCGGCGCTTCGGATATGAAAGGGCAAGTCATGCTCACCCTCAAGGCACTGGAAGCATTGGGACAGAGCGGCGGTTTCCCGATCAACCTGAAGGTGCTGATCGAGGGGGAAGAAGAGATCGGGTCGCCAAACCTAGAAGGTTTCTTGCGCGATCACCGCGAAATGTTGGCCGCCGATTTTGCCTTCAACCCGGATGCCGGCATGCTGGGAGCCGATAAACCCACCATCACCTACGGGTTGCGCGGCCTGGCCTACTTTGAACTGCGTGTTTACGGTCCGGCACACGATCTGCACTCTGGCATTTACGGTGGCGCGATCCATAACCCGGCGCAAGTGCTCGCCGAGCTGATCGCCGGCATGCATGATGAGCAAGGACGGGTGACTTTGCCGGGGTTCTATGATAAAGTGCGCCCCCTTTCGGCCGAAGAGCGCGCCGAACTGGCACGCCTACCAATCGATGATGCCTTTTTCCTGGAACAGACGGGAGCACCGGCGCTCTACGGCGAGGCCGGTTACACCGCCTTGGAACGGGTGGGCGCGCGGCCGACCCTGGAGATCAACGGCCTCAAAGCCGGGTTCATCGGCTCCGGAGCAAAGACGGTGCTGCCGGCCATGGCCATGGCGAAGATCTCCATGCGCCTGGTGCCGGATCAGGATCCGGAAGAAGTTCATCGGCAATTGCGACGCTACCTGGAAGAACGCGCCCCCAAGACCGTGCGTTGGGAACTGGATGCGCTGCACGGCGGGCATCCTTCGATTTCCCGGCGCGATACACCCTGGGTACAAGCGCTCAGCCGGGCACTGGAAGCCGTCTACGGATGCAAGCCCTACTTCCGTCGTGAAGGCGGCTCGATCCCGGTAGTGGCACAAATGCAGAAAATCCTGGGATTGGAATCGGTGATCACCGGTTTCGGTTTGCCGGATGATAACCTGCATGCCCCCAACGAAAAGCAAAACCTGCCGAACTGGTATCGTGGCATTGAATCGGCAATCCACTTTTTCGCCGGCCTGGGCGAGTGAGCTTGCTAAAGCCATGAGCCGTGAAGATCGCCTCATCACCTATGGCGGCCAGGCGCTGATCGAGGGGGTATTAATGCGCGGACAAAAAGCGCTGGCCATCGCCGTGCGCGCCCCGAACGGTGAGATCGTCGTCCGTCAAGAGGCGCTCGGTAGCCTCTATCGTTCCCGCCTGACACGCTTGCCCTTCCTGCGCGGCGTAATCCTGCTCTGGGATGCGCTCGTGCTGGGATTGCGCGCGCTGACCCTTTCGGCAAACATCCAGGTCGGAGAAGATGAAAAGCTGGAAGGGTCTGCCTTGTATGGGACATTGGCCCTCTCCCTAACCTTTGCCATTGGGCTGTTCTTCCTGCTGCCGGCCGCGATCGCAAGCGGCATCGAACCTTGGATAGGCCTTGGTTGGTGGATAAAAGCCTTGATCGAAGGGGGATTGCGCCTGGGGCTGGTGATCGGCTATATCTGGGCAATCGGCTTGATGCCGGACGTGCGCCGTCTCTTCGCCTATCACGGGGCCGAGCATAAGACGATCAACGCCTACGAAGCCGGCGCCGAGCTGACCCCCGAATCCGTAGCCCGCTTTCCCCTCGAGCACCCGCGGTGCGGCACTTCGTTCCTGCTCACCCTGGTCGTTCTGACCGTGCTCGCTTTTCCCTTCCTGGACGGTTTGCCGATCTGGGCGCGTCTGTTCGGGCGCATTGTGCTCATCCCCTTCTTGGCCGGGATCGCCGTGGAATATATCCGCTGGATGGCCAATCACCTGGATCGCCGCTGGGCGCGTTGGTTGATCCGCCCGAACCTGGCACTCCAGCGCCTGACGACCCGCGAGCCAGATGCTGCCATGCTGGAAGTAGCCATTCGCGCCTTTCACGAAATGCAGCGGGCAGAAACTTTGCTATAACTCACGGCAACGGACGGTAAGGTCCCTCACCGGGTGTGCCGCCGCGGATCAGCTCCCAATTCGATTGCAGATCCCCCTTGGTCAAATCCTTCAAATTCGCCGATCGGCATTCGGGCAAATCAAAGGGAAGGGCATCGCGATAGTCATCGCGAATTTCTCCGATAAACGTATTCAAAAGCGGAGTACCATAGGTGGCAATTGCCTCTTCTAGGATCGTTCTGCCACCGCGGTAGAGCACGATCACATCTCGCCCTTGACCATAAGCAACGATCCCCACTTTCGTCGCACCCAAGCGGTTTCCATCCACCGTCAGAATCACGGTTCGGGGAGGAATATCGTAGGGCATATTGTAAGGTGGATGCGCATAGGTATAGCGCGGTGAAAGAATTAGCGCAAAACCGCCCGGCGGGATAATGGTTGAAGATGTAACCAATTGCGCATCCAGTGCAGGCAGTTTGGGATCGTGTGCATCCCAAGCAATAATCCTTTGGGTAATGCCAGTATAGAGCCAGAGCCCATCTACATTTACAGGCTGGCGACCATAGTTGTAGAGCTCAATGTACTGGTTGTAGATGGTCACATCATCTCCACCGCATGGATTGCCCATGAACTCCGTGATTGCCAACGTGATCGGGGCAGGTGTAGGCGTGAAAAGAGGGGTAGGCGTGGGAGATGGTCTCACAGGTTCGGCTGTGGGAGTAGCGGTAAAAGTGAAAACGGTTGTAGGCACAACTGGCATAGATGTCGGCGTATTTTCAGGCGGTTGCGCCGTCAAAGACGAACCGACCTGACAATCTAGCCAAGCAGAAGAGAGCACTTTTCCGCCCTCCTCAAAGAGAACGGTGATGCGATATACACCAACCTTAGCAGGAGCCGTATAGGTGGCCGTGTAGCCCGCCGGAGCCTGGACAATGGTGCCCTCAGTCGCCTGCCAGGTGATCCTCGCATTGGGTGGGACAATGCCCTCCACGGACAAGGAGATAGATTGCCCTGGAGCCAGTTTGCACTGTTGCGGAACAATGCTAGGGCCCCCATTGCTAGTCGTCGGAAAACCGCCACAGGAAACCAAAAAGAGTATCCAGAAGAGCAAAAAAACAAAACGCATCATGGCTGAACTCGTACTTGTAAGGAAAAGAGGGAAATTTGAGTGCAAAAATTTTGCCTCACTGCCACGGTGATCACCCCTTCCCCACCCTCAGGATTGAATTTCAGACTGATCTGACAACCAGAAACTTGATTTTTAATCCCTCCAAAAGCACTACCGCTGTATTCCCAGGAACAGTTCAAGGTCTCATTTTCGTCCGGGGTCTTGGCAATCAAGGTAAGCGCCTGGCCGGCTCGCATCTCAAGCACGGAGAGCGGTGAATAAACCCGTCCCGTTCCACCAATCTCAAACTGCACTCCCGTAGGTGGAACACAGGTTGGGGAATATTGCCAGAAGATCAGCAAAGTAGAGAAGAGGATTAGGATTAGAAACCAGATCGGTAGACCGGCCACATACGCACGTAGCTTATCAGAATGGATCCATTTGCTAAGCGGGAAGACCTCAAATCCAAAACGGATGAGCAAGAGAGAAATGGCGGCCAACGCGCTCGAAAAAGTGACCAATGCAAGACGTGGATCGCGACTTTGGCTCAACCATTTGGCCAAAATGTCAAATGGGGCTGCTAACCGTAAGTACGTCAGAGAGCCGATCAAGAGCGAAATCAGCAAAAAAGAACCAATGCCGCGAAAAAAGCTTTGGATTCTATCTGTCATCACAGACCTCTTCCAGCCTTTTTACTGAGTTTGTCCGTGCCCCAGATCAAGCCTATGTGGCAAAATGCGGTTTTTGCCTGGTCAGTATTAATGAGTTCGCTATTTTTCCGTGCCATCCGCGTTTATCCGGGCCCTATTGAATCGAGCCCATGTAGCAGAGATGGTTTTTGCAATAGGCTCAATTAATTATAAAGAAGTCAGAATAATGGCAGCTTTACAATTTTGTATAGTAGTTGCCGGCCCTCCCTGCTGAATGGGACACAAATGCCGCGATAATCTTCACCCGTGGCATTTGTGTTCATCCGGGCCCCATTCCATGATTGATCGGCGAGCGGGGCTTTCACTGTGCCGGCCTCTCTTGCCAAACTCCCTAAAATCCTCTATACTCTTACCAGGAGGTTCCTATGAAAACCGTGCGTGCGCTCATCTCTCAGGGGGCAAACCTCGTTACCATCTCTCCGCAAGCCACAGCTTTTGAAGCCATGCAAAAAATGGCCGAACACAACATCGGCGCCCTGCTTGTCATGGAAGATAAACGCATCCTAGGCATCCTCTCCGAGCGGGATTGCGTGCGCAAACTCGATCTGCAGGGGCGCTCTTCTCGCACCACCCTCGTCGAAGAGATCATGACCCCACGCGTACTCTATATCGAAGCCTCGCGCTCGATTGAAGAAGGCATGGTGCTCATGCTCGAAAAGAACATCCGCCACCTGCCGGTCATGGATGGCGATCGGCTCCTCGGCATGATTTCCATTCGCGATCTTCTCAAAGCGCTGGTGGATGAACAGCAAATCCTCATCTCCAACCTCGAACGCTACATCATCGGCGGAGGGCGCTAATGAGCGAAATCAACTTCCTTGTACAACCGTATCTTTCTCAAGGACGGAGCGGTTTGCTTCCCGCTCTACAAGCCGTACAGGCTGAATACGGCTGGATTTCCCAAGAACATGCTACCGAGATTGCCCGGCTTCTCCGCATCCCGTTGGCCGAAGTGCACGGCGTAATCGAATTCTACGATCTCCTGCACAATCAACCCCACAAGAAAAAGGCGCTGCATATCTGCACCGATCTCGCCTGTGCCTTAAGAGGGGCAGATGAGCGCATCCGTAGCGCAGCTGCCGGCCCATCGCTCGCCGCCTCGGGAGAGAGATTGGACGGGGAGCTGGAAATCAAGCCCAGTCCTTGCCTGGGCCTATGCGATCGCGCCCCGGCACAGCTCCTGCAAGAAGGTCACACCTGGCGCATCGGCACGGAAACGGGAAATTGGGACGAACGCCCGGTTACCTTCGTCGGCGGGACGGTGCGCCGGCTCACGGCGCGCTGTGGAAACGGCACCACATTCCTGGAAGCATATGGCGGTTACCACGCCTGGGAACGTGCCCGTCAACTTTCCCCACAGCAGGTGATCGAAGAAGTCAAAGCTAGCGGCCTCTTCGGGCGCGGCGGTGCCGCCTTCCCCACCGGCCTGAAGTGGGAAGGTGCGGCGCGCGCCGAGGGCACACCCAAATACGTCGTCTGCAACGCCGATGAATCCGAACCTGGCACGTTTAAGGACCGTGTTCTGCTTAGTGAGGATCCGCACCAGGTCCTGGAAGGCATGCGCATCGCCGCCTATGCCATCGGCGCCGAAAAGGGCTATATCTACCTGCGCGGCGAATACGGCTACATTCGCCCGATCCTCGAAAAGGCCCTGGCCGAGGCCCAAAGCGCCGGCCTGCTTGATGGCTTTGAGATCGAAATCCGCATGGGTGCTGGGGCCTATATCTGCGGCGAAGAGACGGCGCTTTTTGAATCCATCGAAGGCAAACGCGGCTACCCGCGCATCAAACCGCCCTTCCCCACCACCCATGGCCTCTTTGGCAAGCCAACGGTGATCAACAACGTCGAAACCCTGGCCTGCGTCCCCTTCATCATTGAGCACGGAGCGGCGGCCTACCGGGCAGTGGGCAGCGAAAAATCCCCCGGCACCAAGCTCTTCTGCCTCTCCGGCGATATTGCCCGTCCGGGACTATACGAAGCTCCCTTCGGCATCACCCTGGGCGAGCTGCTCGAAATGGCCGGCGGCATAGCCGAAGGTCGAACCTTGCAGGCCATCCTGTTGGGAGGCGCCGCTGGTGCCTTTGCCACCCCGCGCCACCTGGATACCCGCCTGACCTACGAGGACCTGCGTCAGGCCGGCCTGACCCTCGGCTCCGGCGTGGTCATGGTCTTCGATGATCGGCGCGATCTGCGTCAGGTCCTCTTACGCATCGGCCGCTTCTTCGCCCACGAATCCTGCGGCAAATGCTACCCTTGTCAGATGGGCACCCAGCGTCAGCTGGAAATCCTGGAACGTCTGGCCCAAGGGCGCCTGCTTCCCGGCGATCGGCAGCGGCTGGAAGATGTCGGCTGGACGATGAGCGATGCTTCCCTGTGTGGCCTGGGTCAAACCGCGGCGGCGGCCGTGCTGAGCGCGATCAAAGAATGGCCACAGCTCTTCACCGTTTGAACGGAGTGCCCTATGAGCGAAACATTTACTCTCTCCATTAACGGCAAAGAAATCACCGCCCAGGACGGGCAAACGTTACTGGAAATTGCCCGCGCCAACGGGATTGAAATTCCCACCATTTGTTTTCATCCGGCCACAAAGGCAAACGGGCTATGTCGCATATGCGTCGTCGAGGTAGAAGGATCGCGCCTGTTGCAACCGGCCTGTGTGGTAGCCGCCCAGCCGGGCATGCAGGTACAAACGGATAGCCCGCGCGTGCGGCGTGCCCGCAAGACGATCCTGGAAATGCTGGCCGCCACCGCCGATCTTTCCGAAGCGCCCGAAATCCTGGAAATGCTCAAAGCCTACGAGGCCGATACCGCTCGCTTCCCGGAAGCCCAACCGCGCCATCTCCCGCCGCTTGACGATAACCCGATGTACGTTCGGGAATATTCTAAGTGCATCCTCTGCTGGCGCTGCGTGCAAGTCTGTGCTGAAGATGCCCAATATACCTACGCCATCAACTTTGCCGGGCGCGGCTATCACACCCACATTGACACCTTCTACGGCCTGCCCATGCCAGCGACCACCTGCGTTTTCTGCGGTCAATGCATCGGCGTCTGTCCCACCGACGCGCTGGAGCCGAAGCGTGAGTACCTACTGGAGCGGGGAGAATGGCCGCTTCCGGTTAGACTGTAGAGGGTGGACGGTAGACCGTGGATCGTAGAGTGTCGCTTGCGATTGTTGAATTGATTTCAAGGAGCTTCCTATGGTAACCCCCGATCGAATGGTTCCAACCACCTGCCCCTATTGTGGCGTGGGCTGCAATCTAGAGTTACACATTAAAGATAACATTATCTATCGGGTCACTTCGCCTTTCGATTCGGTTGTCAATCAGGGCAATTTGTGCGTCAAGGGACGATTTGGCTATGACTTCATCTACCACCCGAAGCGCGTCACCGTGCCCCTGGTGCGCCGCTACCTGCTGGAGGGCAAGCCGCGGCCGGATCGTTCCCAAGCACCGCAAGCTACCTATCCGCGCAACGGGGGGACCCCCTCCCCTTGGGATTGGATCGAAACCGACTGGAATACGGCCCTCGAGCTAGTAGCCGATCGGTTAGTGCAGATTTACCGCGAAGGCGGCCCGCGCGCTATGGCAACCTATGGCTGCGCCAAAGCGACCAACGAGGATAATTACCTGCTCCAGAAGCTCTTCCGTGCCCTCTTCCGCACGAACAACGTCGATCACTGCACCCGCTTGTGCCACGCTGGCTCGGTGATGGCCTTGCTCCAATCCCTGGGCACCTCGGCGATGAGCAACACCGCTATCGAAGTGCTGGATAGCGATGTCTTCATCGTCACCGGCTCGAACACCACCGAAAATCACCCTATCATTGCCCTGCACATGAAAAAGGCCGTGCGTGAACGAGGCGCCAAGATGATCGTCGTTGACCCGCGGCGTATCGAGCTGGTAGATTTCGCCGAGCTCTGGCTACCGCTACGCCCCGGCACGAACGTCCCCGTCTTCAGCGCCATGGCGCATGTGATCGTCAAAGAAAGGCTGTATAACCGCGCCTTCATCGAAACGCGCACCGAAGGGTTTGAAGAATACATCCAAAGCTTGGAAAAGTTCACCCCCGAATTCGCCGAAAGCGTCTCCGGCGTCCCCGCCGAAGATATTCGCCGCGCCGCGCGGCTCTACGCCACGGCGCGCAACGGTGCCATCTTCTGGGGCATGGGCATTTCGCAGCTCTCGCATGGCACGGCCAGCGCATTAGCGCTGGTCAACTTGGCGCTGCTCACCGGCCACATCGGACGGCGCGGCACCGGCCTCAATCCGCTGCGCGGTCAGAATAACGTCCAAGGCGCCAGCGATATGGGCGTGATGCCATTCCATTTCCCCGGTTACATGCGCGTCGATCTCCCCGGCAACGCCGAGAAATGGGAAAAGGCGTGGAACATCGAATCCGGCGGTCTAAGCCGCGAGCTCGGCCTGACCACTACCGAGATCCTCTCCCACGCCGGGCCACAAGGGGTGCGGGCGCTCTATATCATGGGCGAAAACCCGATGATGACCGAGCCAAATCTGAACAAGACGCGCCACCATATCGAGCAACTGGAATTCCTGGCCGTTCAGGACCTGTTCATCAACGAGACCGGGGTATATGCCGATATCTTTCTGCCGGCCACGCCATTCGCCGAAAAGGATGGCACCTTCACCAACACCGATCGCCGCGTACAGAGGGTCCGTGCGGCATTGCCGCCGCGTGGTCAATCGCGCCCAGATTGGCAGATCCTCTGCGATCTGGCCAAGCGCATCGAGGCACGGCTAGGACGCCCCAGCGCCGGCTGGGACTATCAGCATCCTTCCGAGATACTGGCCGAGGTCGGCCGTGTGGTGCCGGAATATGCCGGCATCACCTATGAGCGCATTGAAAAGGTAGGGTTGCAGTATCCGGTTTGGGATACGGATCATCCAGGCACCCCGTTCCTCTTCAGCGAAACCTTCCCGCGCGGCCGTGGCCGCTTCATCGCACTGGATCACGTCACCGCAGCGGAGACACCGGATGACGAATATCCTTTCATCCTGACCACCGGGCGCCTATTGGAACACTGGCACGGCGGTACGCTGACGCGGCATTCCAGCCTGAACGATCTATACCCGGAGCCGTTCGTCGAAATCCACCCGGCCGATGCCGCAATGCACGGTATCCAGGACGGCATGCGCGTGCGCGTCAGCACGCGGCGTGGCGAAGTGGTCCTGCGTGCCCACGTCACCGAAAAGGCGACCGTCGGCGTGATCTTCCTTCCCATGCACTTTGCCGAGGCCGCAGCCAACCTGCTCACCAACGATGTGCTCGATCCCCAAGCACGCATTCCGGAATACAAAGCCTGTGCCGCCCAAGTCTTTCCGACCCATGAAGAAACGCCGGCCCCCTTCGCGCGCGGGCGGTATTGATCGCGAAAACAGGTAGCGACGCGCTTTAGGTCGCTATAGATACTTCTCCACCTCCGCCGTCGTCGGCAGGATCAGATCCGCACCGGCGCGGCGGAGTTCCTTTTCCTCTCCAAATCCACAAAGCACACCTATCGTCTGTGCGCCGGCGGCGCGACCGGCGCGAATATCCACCGTGGTATCGCCGATCATCACACATTCTTCGGGGCGCACTCCCAATTGACGCGCGGCGTAGAAGATGGGATCGGGATACGGTTTGGTGTGTTCACAAGTCAGGGCGGTGACGATCACCCGAAAAAGCGGGGTGAGACCAAAGTGATCCAGGAATTGGAGCGTGCCGATCTCATCGCGGCTGCTGATCACCGCCAACGGGTAGCGTTGCGAAAGATTCTGGAGCATTTGTGTTACGCCGGGGATGAGCAAAAATTCGCGCCAGCGCTTGCGGCGGTGACGATACATCCAATCAACCAGGCGCGCCAATTCATCGTCGATCCCTAAACGATCGGCAAGCGCGAGCAATCCATTGCCGGGTGTCTCCAGCCACATCACCAGGCAGCGTGCCAATCGCTCGGAGGGAATCCAGCGCTTCAGACGGCGAACAAAGAGGTCATCGGTATCGCTCAACGTGCCGTCTACATCGAAACAAAGGGCGCGGACAACGGACGGATCGAACGGCATAAGGCCTCAATCTTGATAGATTTTCCACCCCAGCGCTTCCAGTTGGGAGAAATCAATCCGTTCCGCCGGTACATCCACCAGGAGCGCCGTGGCCTCCGCCAGCAAATTGCCCTGCGAATCATAAATCCCGGCCCACCCTTCGGCAACGCGGCCTTTGGAGCGCAGGGCTTTACCCACGATGCGCAACGGCTTGCCGATCGGCACGTTTTGCCGATACTTGATCTCTAACTTCGCCGTGTACATGAAGCGCGGCCGTTGCGGATCGCTGCCCATCAGCGCGCGGCCACTCAGCTCATCCAGCAAGGAAGCGACGATGCCTCCGTGAAGCAGGCCGGGATAGCCCTGAAAGTGCTCCGGAGGAGTATACCAGGCCTCCACTTGGCCGGGTTCGGTCTCGTAGATCTTCAACTTCAATCCCACCGGGTTTTCCACCCCACAAACAAAGCAATGGCGTGAATTCGGCTGCTTAAGCGGCATGTTTCTCTCCCCAGTGAATAGCAATGGTGCCGAACATCAGGCGGCGAAAACCGACTTGCTCAAACCCAACCTGGCGCATGCCATCGGCCAAGGATTCGGCGGTTAGAAACTTCTCGGTGGAATCCGGCAGGTAAGTATAGGCATCGCGCCGGCCAGATAGCAAACCGCCCAGGAAGGGAATAACAATGTGTAGGTGAACCCAGATGAAAGGCCAGAGCAGGTTGCGCTTTGGCTGGGTGGTATCCAGAATGACAATCCGCCCACCGGGCTTGAGCACACGATATTGCTCGCGCAAGGCCTGGAGCACATCGATCACATTGCGCATCAGGAAACCGGAGACGACGGCATCGAACTGCCCTTCGGCAAACGGCAGGTTAAGCGCATCGGCGGCCACCCAGGGCAATCTGCCATAGCGCGCCTCGCCGACCCGCATCATGGTGACCGTGAAATCGGCCGCGGCCACCCGCAGGCCGGGATGGCGCCGAAGGGCCTCCCGAGCCAAATCTCCGGTACCGGTGCCAAGGTCCAGCAAGTGAGCACCGGCACTCAGACGGGCACGCGTGATCACTTCGCGGCGCCAGCGTACATCCTGCCACCCCGTCATCAGGCGGTTCATCAGGTCATACCGAGGGGCAATTTGCGAAAACATCTGGCGCACATAACGCGCCCGTTCCTCACCTTTCAGATGGGTCATGGGAACACCTTTGTAAACAATAAACCAAGCCAAAAGAAGAGACTATACCTCAGCGCCAGCTGACCGGTGCCGGCCAGGATGGCGTTCAGTGCCCGACCGCGCGCCTGCCAAACCTGGCGGATCAACGCCACCGCCTGGGGGAGGGCCAGCCAGGGAACGATCGCTCCCCAGGGAAGGAATTTCCAGGCGATCAAGAGGGGCAAAAGGCCAAACGCGAAAAGGACCAGGAGAGTATATTCCCAAACTGTGCCTTTCTCCCCGAGATAGACGGCCAGGGTGCGTTTGCCGGCCGCCCGATCCTGCGCCAGATCGCGCAAGTTATTGACCACCAGGATGGCCGTGGTCAACGCGCCGATCGGCAGCGCCGCCCACCAGACGAGTGGAGAAAGAGCAAGCGCCTGGGCATAATAGGTACCGACCACGCAGGCCAGGCCGAAATAGAGGAAAACAAAGAAGTCTCCTAGCCCGTAATATCCCAGCGGGAAAGGGCCGCCGGTATAGCCGATCGCCGCCAGGATGGCTGTGACCCCGATCAAAGCAATCGGCCAGCCGGCGCGGACGATGAGGAAGACACCGATCAGGGCAGCCAGCAGGAAAACAAGCCACATGCCGCGCTTGACCTCCTGCGGCGAAAGCAATCCGGCGCGCGTCACCCGTAAGGGGCCCAAGCGTTCGGCCGTATCGGCACCGCGCTCAAAATCATACACATCGTTGGCCAAATTGCTACCGATTTGCAGCAAGATCGCTCCGAACAAGGCCAACACAGCAGAGGGCAGATGCCAGCGTCCTTGCCACCAAGCCAAGGCGGTGCCCATCACCACCCCGGCCATCGAGGCCGGCAAAGTCCGCGGGCGCGCCGCTAGCCACCAGATTTGCCATTTGGATAAATTGGGAGACTCGCTCACGACAACACTCCGCAAGACTCAGGATAAGATAATGCGTAAGTCTATACAAACAAAGGGCACAGCAGACCAATTGAGTCCAGGTCAGAGAACGCGCAGTAGCATAGGTCGCCGTGCCCTTGAGTCACAACCCGAACGGTTGCCCCTCAAAGGATCGCATGTGGCTAGATCGGGCATTCCCATTATACAACAATCCCTGAAGGCATCGTTTCCCTGCGCTCCCGAATTGCCGCTTGATGATCCCAAGCGCAACACAGATTTTGAGAAATTCGGCAAGCGAACATCGCTTTTGCTGAAACCGCGGCAGAGCCCCACCAAGGAACGCAAAATATAGACCGTCAGGGGCATTCATGGTAAAATTCGAGCGCACTGATGCCCCTGTAGCTCAGTGGATAGAGCGTTGGCCTCCGGAGCCAAAGACGGCAGTTCGAATCTGCCCAGGGGTGCTGCCGCCGCACAGGCGGCTTTTTCCTATGCGGCACCTCTTCTTTTCTCTCCTGCTCTCTCTCATCGGCTGTACCTCGGCTTCCCTTCCCCCTGTTCCTGCCATCACTTCTCCATCCATCACGCCTACCCTTTCCCCTTATCCGACCCTCGCGCCGAACGGCGAGATAACGATCACCCCATCACCGCCGAGTGCGGCAACCCCCACCCCTCTGCGCGGGCAAACAACCACCCGGCTTAACGTCCGCCGGGCGCCCAACAGCACGGCAGAAGTGCTGGGTATCCTGGAGGCCGGGGTTGAAATACAAATCCTGGCCCAGGACGCCACCCATTCCTGGTTGTTGATCCTATATCCGGATGCCACAGGGAAGGGCTGGATCAGCGCTACATATGTGACAGGGGTATCGAAGGAATCCATTCCCCTATGGAACGAGCCGCTGGCACTGGTGCTCCAACCGCTCAATGTGCGCAGTGGGCCCGGCACGTCTTTCAACAGCCTGGGCATGCTCCAGGCCGGTGATCTGGTCAAAGCGCTTGGCAAGGATGAATTCGGCGCATGGATACAAATCGAATACGCAACAGGGCCGCAGGGGGTCGGCTGGGTCAATGCCGCATTTCTGCGCCTAGAAAACGTCGAGCAATTGCCGATCCTTTCCCCCGAAGGCACGGTGATCGGCACCGGCACCCCACCAGCAACCACGCCAACGGTCACTCCCACCCTGCGCCCGGCAATGGCCGATGAAGATTCGCGGAGCGCTCCGCTTTGGACGGTTGACTTTTCGCCCATCCCTCCCCGCCAGGTGATCCTCGAAGATGAAATCTCCGCGCCGCCGGGCGATGCAGAAGATTGGATACGCGTTCAGCTCACCGCGGCACTTAAGCTCGAGGTCCAACTAGCCTGCGAGCCGCAGGGACAGGTGCGGCTGGAACGTTGGAACGAGCAGGGAATGCAGGAAGTGCTCCCCTTGACATGTAACGGGGAAGGCGTTTCCCTTTCCGCCGATGCTCCTTTCCTGCTCCGTATTCTGGCCCTCGGCGAAGGGGATGGACTTCACTCGATCCGTTACCGTTTGCGGTTACGTCTGATCGAGTGAGATCGGGCGCGGGGACGCCACCTGCAAGAAAGCCGCCGTTGTGCCCATCATCG
This sequence comes from Anaerolineales bacterium, assembly GCA_034432895.1. GTDB lineage: Bacteria > Chloroflexota > Anaerolineae > Anaerolineales > Villigracilaceae > 630D-37. Next base: position 2,489 of record DAOUBG010000015.1, on the reverse strand, counting down.
CCAGGCCGGTTAGCAGGCTGTTGATCCCTTTATAGGGCAATAGGTCGATAAGACCGGTAAGGATTCCTGCGATCATCCCTAAAAATTGCACGAGTGGGGGCAGAAACACCCACCCTAGCAGCGGGCGGAATGAGAGTGTACCTTCTTGGGCCAAAACTGCCAACAAGAGGGGCAAGAGGATCATAGCCATGTGATAATGTGCATGCCAGGTGACGATCAGGGTGGCGGCAAAGATGCGCAAAAGAGCGGTGGCGTAGTGATCTCCCGTAGGGGATTCCAGCACGGGGCGCAAGGCAAACCAAAGAGTCAAGACGCTGCCGATCAGCGCGAGCGTCCAAGCCGGCCCGGAGCCGATCCATGTGCCGAGATGTTCGGCTAGCATACGCCAGTTCATCATGTTAGAAGGATTAATGGCAACCAGCGCATTCCCTTCGTTTCCCCAAAAGCGGCTCAGGGTGACAAAATTGCGCATTCCTTCGCCACCGAGCAACAAAGCAGAGATCGCGAAGAGCACCGCCGCGGCAGATGAAAACCCGGCGAGCACCTTCCAGGCGCGCCAGATCCCCAGGATCGGAAGGATCAAAAGCAACGTCTGAGGTTTGAGCAACATCCCGGCCAGCCACGCACCGGCACGAGATGGGTGACCTTGGCGCAGATTCCAGAAGAATTCTCCCACGCAAATCACCAGCCAGACGTTTAACTGTCCCCAGAAAAAATTGCCGAAGACGGGAAAGGAGAAGAGCAGGAACAAGAAGGGACGCCGAAGTCGAGGCCACGCACCGAGACGCCGGAGGTAGAAAAGCAAATACCCGAGCAGGATGCCTAGGTTCAACACCGTCCATATCCAGAAACTGATTTGGGGCGAAAGGCGCGCCAAAAGCGGCATTGGCAAAAGGAAGACCGGCAAATAGGGAGCCGGGATCGGGCTAAAAGCCAGATTCGTCGGATCCGGATTTGGGACCAGGGGCTGCTGCACGCGGCGCAAAACCTCCAAGCGGTAAACTTGCGCAAAGCCTTGCTCGGCAGCAATGTGACCGGCACTCCAGAGCGCCAGGTAATCCGAGGCCAGCGAAAGAAAGAAAAGCCCCTGGGTCAACGGAAGGAGAAACCAGATTAGATAATAGGTGCCCAACGCCATCAATCCCAGGTTCTGCCAGGCGAGGACATTCAGGTTGCGAAAGGGAAGACGAAAGACAATGCGCGTTGACATGCGCAAATTCTATCAGAGAGATTCAAAGGATGCTCAAAGCTGTAGGGAGTAAAACAGCAAACTGCATTAAGGACAAGCTGCAGTCCAAACGCCGATTGGGAACTTCACCTATCCTCGTTCGTTAAACTTGGCAGGAGGTACCCCATGCACTATGTATTGCTTCTACTCGCCCTGCTGATCGCCTGTCAGCCGACCCCGGCGGTGCTTGCCCCTCAGAGCATGCCCCACCGCCTTCCGCTCACATCTTTGCCTGCAATCACCCCGATCCCTCAGGAGACTCCACCTATCCAAGGAAGCCCATCTCCGGAAGCACTGTTCCACTGGCAAAGCACTTCGCCATGCGCTTTTCTGAACATCGGTGAGGAATCGGTCACCTTTGGCGAATGCAATGCCACGCCACAATCCATCCCAGAAACGATGGCGCGTGAATTGCGTCAACAGGTGATCCGCTGGAGCCAAGCCTATGCCGACAGCGAAAGTGAAACCGCAGCAGGAAAAATCATCCTTCAGGGTCACGGCGATAAGCCTTTGCCGCCCGAGATCGCCCGTCAGATGGCCGAATGGGCAAAAGCACAATGGGAGATCGCCGTTTCCGGGCGCACCGGCGCCGCCTGGGATCTTGTGTTTACCTTTTCGCGCTATGGTGGCATTGCCGGCTTTTGCGATGATCTCCTCGTCTATGCCGATGGCAAGGTGATCTTCACCAGCTGCAAAGGCCGTGAAGAGCGCTCCAATCTTTCCCCGGAGCAACTGCAACAAATGTACCGTTGGCTGGATACCTTCGCCTCCTTCGAGTTTCACCACGCCGACCCGCCCAACGTTGCCGATGGGATGACGGTCAACTGGACCTTCTCCGGACGCGGCACACAGCCGGTCGACGCGGCGACGCAGGAGCAAATGCGGGAGTTTCTCAGCTCCCTGATGGGCGCGCTCTATCGCCCTTAAACAGAAAGGCCCTCCGTGCCTTGCCAGCCAGCATTCGTACTCCGATGCACTCCGGCGATTGTCCACGAGTATAGAAAAAAAACCCTGCGACCTTACGAAAACTTGGCGGCAAACTGGATCGGAAAACCGACCGCGATGGCTCTTACCTCCTGCTACGTAGCCTGAGCGCTGTTTGGCAATATGGGGCTACCCTGTCATGGTTGGCCGTCCAGCCTTTTCCAGCTCATTTCCTGGGAGGTGCTTGAGATGAGAGCAATCGCCGGTGACTTGCGGTCTGATGTTATGGACTCATTTCTGAGTCAGTTTTTCGGCTGCGCTCGGCGGCGCGTCGCTT
>DAOUBG010000014.1:0-105829 GCA_034432895.1 Anaerolineales bacterium | reverse complement strand
CGATCAGGAGCAGATCATGGGCGTGGCTTCTTATGTTTCGCCTTCTTCGCCGCCGCCTTTCGGGGCGCAATTCGCCGAAGTGACCGTGGATACCGAAACCGGCATGGTGCGCGTCGAAAAGCTGATCATGGCGGTGGATTCGGGCGTGATCGTCAACCCGCTCACCGCTTCCGGGCAGATCGAAGGTGGCATGACCCAGGCGCTGGGCTACGCCATCTGCGAAGAGCTGACCTACGACGACCAGGGGCAGCCGCAGCAACGCAGCTTCCGCGATTACCACATCTTCCGCGCCGATGAAATGCCGGAGCTGGGTGTGATCTTCGTCGAAACTTTCGAACCGACCCATCCTTTTGGCGTCAAGGCGGTTGCCGAAATCCCGATGGATGGTGTCGCGCCGGCCGTGGCGAATGCCGTGTTGGATGCCGTGGGTGTAAACATCGATGCCAACCCGATCACGCCGGAAAAGGTCTGGAGGGCGTTGAGGGCGGCCCGGGCCGCCTGATCTCACCCTCCACCGTCCACGGTCTACTGTCTTTTCCACGGTCCACAGTCTACGATCTATCGTTTCCCACGGCCTACCATCCAATTTTCACCTAGGAGTCAGCATTGACCCGCGCACGTTCTGAACCGTTTCTCCAACGCTGGCAGCGCCGCCTGATGCGGCATATCAATAATTTGCACATCTGGTACGTGGGGCAAAAGGTCAAACGCCGAGCGCCGCGGCCTGAAGGTGCGCCGGTGCTCCTTTTCAAGGCCTCGAGCAGCCTGGATGACCTTTCCTGGAATGACGGTTTTCATCTGATCACGTCCTGGGCCTTGCGTTTGCAAGGGGTGCCGGTGATCTTTTTCACCTGTCAACGGGGGATGAGCCATTGCATTCTGGGCACGAACCGCGATCGCCCGTCACAACCGCCACCTTGTGCCTCCTGCACGTATCAATCCAGGATGCTCTATAGCGGTGCGCAGGTGCATGGGTTTCACTTTCGGCGCGAGGCGCGGCTAGAACAAGCGCTGCAGGGGCTGGGCCTAGAGGCGCTGAGCCGTTTTGAATGGGAAGGGATACCGCTCGGAGCGCTTTGTTTGCCCGGCCTGCGCTGGATCCTGCGGCGACATCACCTGCAGGATGACGAACCAACGCGCTACCTTTTGCGTGAATACATCCTTTCGGCCTGGAACATTGCCCAAGAGTTTGAGCAATTGCTAAAGCGCGTCACGCCGCGCGCCGTGATCGCCTTCAACGGGCAGTTTTACCCGGAAGCGGTGGTCTGCTATGTTGCCCGTCAGCACGGGATTCGCACGATCACCCACGAAGTGGGACTACAGCCGGCCTCCGCCTTCTTCACCGAGGGCGAAGCCACCGCCTACCCGCTACACATCCCCGAAGATTTCGAGCTGAACGCCGAACAAGACGCCCGTCTGGATGCCTATCTGGAGAAGCGCTTCCAGGGGCAATTCACCATGGCCGGCATCCGCTTCTGGCCGCAAATGCGCCGCTTGGACGAGAGCTTCCTGCAGCGAGCCGCCCACTTCCGCCAGATCGTCCCGATCTTCACCAACGTGATCTTCGATACCAGCCAACCCCACGCTAACACCCTCTTCACGGATATGTTCGCTTGGCTGGATTTCACCCTGGAGCACATCATCCACCGTCACCCGGAGACCTTTTTCGTCATCCGTGCGCATCCGGATGAGACTCGCCCGCATAAGGAAAGCCGAGAAACGGTAGCAGAGTGGGTCAACGTCAGGCAAGTGGATCGACTGGGAAATGTCCTGTTCGTCCCCCCGCAGGACTATCTTAGCTCGTACGAATTGATCCAACGCTCAAAATTCGTCCTGGTCTATAACTCAACGATCGGTTTAGAGGCCTCAATTCTGGGCACAGCCGTCCTTTGCGCCGGGAAAGCGCGTTTTACCCAATATCCAACGGTATTCTTCCCCGCCAGCGTAGAAGAATACCTCGATTTGGCAGAGCAATTTCTCCAAGCCGAAACGCTCCAAGCGCCGGAAGAGCATCGTCGCCAGGCACGACGATTCCTGTACTACCAGCTGTTCCGCGCTTCTCTACCTTTCGATGCTTACTTACGTCCCGGCATGCGCCCCTCTCGTGCACGCCTGAAACGCTTCCCGCTGAGTGCCCTCCTACCCGAAAATTCCCCCTCCTTACGTGCCATCTTACGGGGAATTCTGGAAAAGGGGGATTTTCTATTAGAGGAGCTATGAGGCAGCTAGTGCGTTAAATGATCTACCAGGACAGACATGGTTTTTGCAGTGGAATCGTTCTTGTTTTCCTTCATGTTTGTCCGTGTCCTATTGGATCAAGCCTATGTGGCAGAGATTTTTTTTGCAGCGGAGTCGATTATAATACTGACATGCACCTTTTGCTCCTGATTTTCTTCCTATTTTCCTTCATTCCCCCCGCCCAATCAACCCCGCCGCCTTCTGCCGGCGAATTCATCCCCGGTGAGCTGATCATCGGCTTGGAAGCCGGTCACTCTGTAAGCGCTCTGGCACTCCCAAGCGAGGCCCGCCCGTTGAAGGAGACGCCTATCCTGCGCAAACTGAACGCGGCCATCGTTCAGGTGCCTCAGGGGAAAGAAGAAGCCTATCTCCGCCAGTTGCGTTCCTTGCCCGGCGTGCGCTTTGTCGAACGCAACGGCATCGTGCGCGCCGATCTCATTCCGAACGATCCGCTCTGGAGCAGTCAATATGGCCCTAGCCATGTTCAGGCCCCAACCGCCTGGGATACGACCACCGGCTCCCCTGCGGTGATCCTGGCCATCGTTGATTCCGGCATCGATCCAAACCATCCAGAATTTGCCGGGCGCATCCTCCCCGGATATGACTTCGTAGAGAACGATCCGATTCCCCAAGATGAATGTGGTCACGGCACACACGTTACCGGCATCGCTGCAGCCAGCGGAAACAACTTGGAAGGCATTGCCGGAATTGCCTGGAACGTCAAAATCCTGCCTATTCGCGTGCTAGGCGCCGATTGTAGCGGTACTTTCGTCAGCGTGGCCGAGGGCATTGTCGGTGCAGTGGAACGTGGAGCAAGGGTGATCAATTTAAGCATCGGCAGCGCTTCAAATTCCCGCTTGCTCCAGGAAGCCACCTTTTACGCCTATACCCACGGCGCTGCCCTGATCGCCGCCGCCGGCAACACGAATTCCAGTGTAGTCTACCCGGCAAAATACGAGTGGGTACTCGCCATCGGCGCCACCGATAACACCGATACACGCACCTCCTTCTCCAACTATGGCCCGGAACTTGACCTGATGGCGCCGGGAAAAGATATCCTTTCTACGTTCCCCACCTATAATCACTTTTTGTACCATGACCTGCTCGGCAAAAGCCCGAACTACGATACCCTCAGCGGCACCTCCATGGCTGCACCGCACGTCGCAGGTGCCGCTGCCTTGCTAGCCTCCCTCCCTGCCTTCGATAGCCCGGATAAAATCTACCAAGCCCTCACCCAAACCGCTCTAGATCTGGATACCCCCGGCCGCGATGATTACACCGGTTACGGCCTGTTGCAGATCGATGCCGCCCTCCACTATAGCCCCTCCATCCTCCCGACCCCTACCCCCACTCCCCCCGCTATTGCCTACGATGTGCTGGATTCACCGGCCTGTCCCGGCCTAGTCAGCTACGCTTGGCGCGATACTTCCACCGGCACGCAGCTCATCTTTCTTCCCGCTAGCAACAACGGCTTTGCGCCCGTCACCCTGCCTTTCGCCTTCCCCTTCGGCAGCCTGAGCTACACCACCATCTACATCGGTAGCAACGGCATTCTCACCTTCGATCCCCCCTCCAGCTTTGACCCCAGCCCATCCTCGGATGGCTATCTCAGCCTAAACTTTATTATTCCAACGAACAACCCAAAGCTCCCTCAGCACTTTATCGCGCCGTTCTGGGACGATCTGACGCTTTCCACCGGCGGTGGCGCCTGGTATGCCGTGTTGGGCAGTGCCCCCTATCGTGAAGTGGTGATCGAATATCGGAATGCCCAGCGCTTTGATAGCGGCGTGGTGCCCGGCGAAATTACCTTCCAGGTTGTCCTCTTTGAAACGAGCGGCGATATCCTGCTCCAGTACAAGCGCCTGCGTGGCGTCGGTGGGCGCGGCGAGTCGGCCACTGTCGGCATTGAATTCGATCCCGGCCGCAGCGGTCTGCTCTTCTCCTACAACACGCCGGCTCTTCAGGAAGGGATGGCTCTACGCTTTGTCACCTATTTCCCTCACCTTGGCCTACCTCCTTCCGCGCTTTGTAGTGTCTATACGCGTCCGGCCGATAGCAGCGGCGGCTTCTATGAGAAAGCACCATTCTGCCTGAGCTTGCCTTCCGGTTCACTCGCCCATCCGGCCTATGTACGCATCCAGCCCATCTCCAGCGCCCCGTCCATGCCACCTCAATACCTTGACCTAGAACACTACGCCGACATCCGCCTGCTCTATCTTTCCCCGCCCATTCCTATTTCCCCCATACCTGAAGCCTACGTCTGCTATCATTACACCCCCACCGATGTCCTCCGTGCCGGCGGCCACCCCGAAAACCTGCGCATCATGGCCTACGATTCCCACCTCAAACGCTGGCAGGCATTGACCACCTCTGTAGATTCCGTCAACAGCCTCCTGATCGCACGAGCCCCGCATTTCTCGATCTTTGGCATCGCCACGTTTGGCGAGCCACAGCGCCTGCCGGTCACAGGGGGATCGATTGGGTGGAACGAAACCACCCGTTGGGCTTGGGTGCCGCTTTTGGGCCTGATCCTGCTCCTATGGCTAATGCTGCGCCGTTTCGGGCGCTTCTCGCCTCGTGCTTGACCCTGAGCCTGATCGCCGCGTGGACACACGCGTGCGCACCGCAGCCGCTCCCTGTTCCCCTCCCCACACCGCAGGTAGCGCGTACGCCATGGGTCCCCCCTCTCATCCCGCCTTCTCCCTCTTCCACTCCCTCACCTACCCCGCCTCCTGAAGCTTACCCGCCGGACTACGCCGATCTCTACTATCTGGCGCGCCAGGTCTATGGCGAAAAGAATCTGCCGCGCTGGGTTTCCATCCCCGCGCTGAACATCGAAAGCCTGATCGTCCCGGTCGGGTGGCAAATGCGCCGAAACCTTTTCGGCAAAGAACGCCTGGAATGGGATTCCCCCGGACCCTTCGTCGGTTGGGCTATCCAGAGCGCCCTGCCCGGAACAAGCACCCGCCCCATGCTCCTTTACGGACACAATAACCTAGACGGCAGCATCTTCCGCGATCTCTATCGCCTAAAAGCTGGTGACCTCGTGCTGGTGCACACGCTCAACGCTATCTGGTCCTATCGGGTGGAGCAAGTTCAAATCATCCCAGTTGCCGAAGAACCATCCCCGGCAGCATTCCACAATAGCGCTCTGGTGATCATCTCCTGCTATCCTCCCAATGATAATAGTCAACGGGTAATAGTAAAAGCCTCCCTGCAAACGCCTCGTTGAGCGAATGCAGGGAGGGGGATGGTAGACCGTGGATGGTGAATCGTTGGATACCCTATCAGGTTATTCAGCACCGCCGGGTTGCGAGGCTGCGGACGACTTGCGCCGGTGCTTGAAGAAGAAGCGCCCCAACCGATAAAGCACCCAAAGCGGCAGGACCACCGTCAGCAGGAGCACCCACAGGTAATACAGGAAGAAGCGGATCAGGAAGTTAACAAGCCCCTGCAAGAAGTAGATCAAGTTCTGCAAAGCATCGCGCGCCACCCCTTTAGGCTTCCACCCCCCGATCTCCAGTGGTTTGACCGTTTCTTCGGCCACCAGTTGAATACTGATCGCCGAAAGCGCCGCCGATTCTTCGTAGTACTGGATCTGCCCCTTCACCTGCTCGATCTGCTCGCGAATCACCACCAGCTGGTTGAAGACGTTCATTACATCTTCAGTCTTTTCGGCCTTTTGCATGATCTCCACCAGCTGCTGTTCTGCTGCCTCCAAGTTGCGCAATCGAGATTTGAGGTCCACATATTCGCGCGTCACATCTTGCCCGTTGCGGGATTCCCCACGGACCTCAACCACCTGTTCTTTGATCCGCCCAAGCGCCTCGTCCAATCGTTCGGCCGGCACGCGCACGGTGATATTCCCTTGTGGCGCTTCCTGACCGGCCGGCGTCGTCACCTTATAGATGTTTGATGAGACCACAAAACCGCCCATCTCTTCCGCCAAGCGCGCAATCTCGGCCATCTTCTTCTCCACATCGCTCACCACCAGCGTCATATCGACATTCTGGATCACCAGTCGATCGCCCGCCACAGGTGACGCCGCGTTGGAAGGTAGCACGGCAAAGTCGGCCGTTCGCCTCCCCGCCGCTTCCGGGATACCCATAGTCGGCGCAAGCAAAGGCATCTCAGACATTCCACCGGCGACCGTTTTTTCAGGAGGAGGAGCAGCCGCAGGCCGAAGTCCACAGGCTCCAAGGAACAGGGTCAGCATCAGTGCAAAAATCAATCCACGCTTCATGTTTTCTTCTCCCTTTTCAGGAAATTTTTCAGCATTCACTCATTGAGTGGACGCCTGCCCGCCACGAAAAGTTCCCTTCTGGTACAATTCTGACCGTAGATCATAGAGCGTGGACCGTACATGGAACAAGAGGCTTATGGATGAAATTTTTCTTCCCCGCCGACGTGTTGGCATGCTCCTACATGGAGGGCTTTTGCTACTTTCTTTGGGAATGGCCTTCCTGAGCATTTTTTGGATGACGCGCTTGCCATTCGGCAACCTATATGTGCTCTCCCTTTTAGCGACACTGACCGCCTTTCTCCCAGTTCCCTTTTTAGCCTATCGCTTGTATGCGCTTTACCGTGCGGCCTATCTGCTTGGGCGCGATCGGTTGGCCATTCACTGGGGGTTGCGCCAGGAGGAAATTCCCATCTCAGATGTGGAGTGGCTACGCCCGGCAAGTGACGTCACACCGCCGCTCCGCTTGCCGCGTTGGGCTTTGCCCGGCTCCGTGCTGGGAGTGCGCCGCCATCCTGATCTGGGACGGGTGGAATTCCTGGCCGCCGAACGCGATCTGCAACGTTTGCTGCTCATCGGCACGGCCCGCCGCGTCTTCGTCATCTCGCCGGAAGACTTGCCGGCTTTCGTCCGCTCTTTTGCCCGCATGATGGAAATGGGCGCGTTGAACTCACCGCAACCAGTTTCGGTCTATCCCTCGTTCCTGATCGGCGAGGCTTGGCGATCTGCGGGAGTGCGCTTTCTCTGGATCAGCGGCTTTTTGCTGAATTTGCTCCTTTTGCTGTGGGTGCTTTTGCTCATCCCCACCCACGCGACGATCGTCCTGGGCTTCGATCCACAAGGTTTCCCGTATCCTCCCGTCCCGTCCACACAATGGATCCTTCTGCCGCTGGAAAGCCTGGCATTGGGCATCACCTCCTGGCTGGCAGGGCTCTATCTCTACCGCTGGCCACCTTATCGCGCCCTTGCTTTGTTCCTTTGGGGTAGCGTCCCTTTCATGGCCATTCTCTACTTGTTAGCAATCTATTTCGCCACCCTGCTTTAGGGAGATGAAAACTCCCGAGTGGATGTTGCCTATGCGCAAAATACGTCTGCTCCTTTTCTGGTTCTCCCTGGCCTTGACCTTGCTCTTTGGCCTTTGGGGAAGCCTGCGCACGCCGCGACATGCCCAGGAACGTGCATTACGGTTAGTCGAAGCCAACACCCCGCAAACCGTGCTCGGGAAATGGACTATCCGCTTGGAAACGCCGAATTTTCTCCGTGTAGGCAACGCGGAGCTGGTGCGCCTTTCGCTCTTGCCTATCGAAGAGCTCCCTAGCACACCCGAAGGACCAACGATCTCCGCCTTGCCCGGTGACGTGCTACTGCCGACCTTGGTTTCCACGACCGGCTTGGCCGTTGAGGCGCGGTTGGACCTGGCCGGAGTGGAGGTGCATCCGGATCAGGCAATCACCGAACCACTCTCGGCAGGCAAACCGTTGACCTTCTTCTGGAGCGTGCGCGCCCTCCAGCCCGGTGCATATCACGGTGTGGCCTGGCTACACTTGATCCTGCTGAACACCGACAGCGAACGACGTATCCCTCTTTCGGCACAGGAGATACGCCTGGAGGTACGCACCTTGTGGGGACTTTCGGCAACAACCGCCCGCTGGTTGAGCTTGCTCTGGGGAGCGCTTACGTTTTTCTTCGGTTTCCCCTATCTAAAAGAGCTGCTTTTCTGGGTTCAGCGAAAAGTACAATCACGAGTCTCTGAGAAAAAGGGATAGCGCAAAATGTTGCGCCTTGCAATTTGTGGGGCTACTGCAAAAACCATACCTACCCCACTGGCTTGATTCAATAGGACACGGACGAACCCAGGCGACACGGAAAAATACGAACGGGTCTACAGCCAAAACAGTTTTTGCCCACAAATCTCACAAAGCACTAAGTAGTTTGTTGTAATTCGTGGTCTATGGGAACAATACATCGCTTTTACAAGAGAGTAGAGTGCCAAACATGCGTGCACTCATGATTCAGGAGCGCTCTGCCAGCGTTGAATGGCAATCTGAGTGGCGCGAAAGGCCAGCGGTGGCAACTCGGTGGGGGAGAAAAAGGCGGCGCGATCGGCATCATCGCCGGGACGTAGCACGCCGCCGATTATCTCGGCACAGTAGATAATGATGAAATCCGCACCGCGCGAGTGTTCTTTGCCGGAGATCACGTCCAGAATGCCGGTAATGCGCACCTGCAGACCGGTTTCTTCTTCGCATTCCCGGCAGGCGGCCTCGGAGGGATCTTCATCGGCATTCACAAAGCCGGCTGGCAAGGTCCAAAAGCCACGAAACGGCTCATTGACACGCCGGACGAGCAAAATGCGCCCCCCTTCTTCGACCAGCACAGCTGCAGCCACCTTCGGATCGGCAAAATAAATCCAGCCACAGGCCGGACAAACGGGACGAATACGGCCGTAGCGTTCGGCGAGTTCTACGGGAGCCCCGCAGCGGATGCAATACTTTACAAGCGCTTCCGCCATTGATAGGCACTCCACCAACGCAAGCCGAAGAGAAGCCCAAGTTGCAATAAGGCTAAAACTCCCAAGATCACCCAAATCAGGCCCAAAGGAGAGGCCGGTTCGGCAGAGGCCGAGTATTGGGAAGGCATCGGCTCTTTCGCTGCCGGCATCGCCGTTTCTTCCAAAGAGGGGGAAACATCTTTCGCCTGCGGGGTTTCCTGTGGCAATGCCATAATGCTCGGCAAGGCAGCTTCCGGAGTAGGAGTTTCCTCCGAGGGGAACGCCATAACGGTGAGAGGCTGCTTGGTGGTCTCCGCCTGAGCGGCACGCAGGGCCGGCGCCGCTTCTGTCGCGAGAGATGGGATCGCCGCCGGCGGGGAAACCAGGCGAAGTCCCAGACTAAAGATAAGCAAAAGCATTGTCAAAGCCGTGCTCCATTGCAGGGAAGGATAAAAGCGCGGCAAAGGTGGACGTTTGGCCGCCTCTTGCAGCGAAAGCGTAAAGTTGCGCGGTGCGCGTCGGCGCGGCAGGCGGCGTAGCAACGCTCGGGTTTGCTGCAAGGCTTCAAGCGCGGCGCGAAGTTCCGGGTCCACACCGAGCCGCTGCTCAAGGCGCGCGATCTGCTCAGGAGGCAGGGCACAATCGAGATAAGAGGAGAGGAGTTCCAGGTCTTTTGTCTTCATTCTCTAGGCATGACGAAAGATAGAAGGCAGAAGTTCCTGAAATTGCCGGAGACAATCCCGTAAGCGCATGCGAGCACGCGCCAGGCGCGATTTGACCGTGCCGAGGGGAATGCGCAGCGCTACGGCAATTTCGCTGTAATCCAGCCCTTCAATATCGGCCAAAACTACGATCGTGCGAAAGGGTGGAGGCAGGGCCTGAAGGCAGTGTTCGATGGCATGTTCGAGCTCTTTCTGATCTAAGCTGGCTTCCGGGGAAGGACCACCATCGCTCATCCAGGCCGGAGATTCTATCTCCTCCCCGTCGGCGGTCATGGGTTCTAGCGCCGTTTGCGGGCGACGCTTTTGACGGCGCAATTCGTCATAGCAAAGGTTGGTGACGATGCGGATCAACCAAGCACGGAAAGAACCGCTGCGAAAGGTTGTGATTTTCTGGAAAGCGTGCAGGAAAGCCTCTTGGGTAGCATCTGCCGCCAGGTCCTCATCCCCCAAAATGCGAAAAGCAATATTGAAGAGCTGCTCCTGATGGGCCAGAACCAGGCGGTTGAATGCATCCAGATCGCCACGTTGGGCCTGTAAGAGTAGGGCGATTTCATCCATTGGAACAATCTGTTCCTGAAAAGAGAGGCTCAGCGAGATTTGAAGGCCACAAAGTGAAGCAATCGCCAGAAGAGCATGCCGGCTATTGAGGTCAAGCTCAGGACCAGGGCAAAGACCGGTATGGCCGCGCTATGGAGCCAAGCGGCGCGCAGCACGACGGCAAGCGAAATAGCGTAGATCACCGTCACGCTCAATTTTAGCAAGTAAGAGAAGGATAAGGAAGAGGGGGAACGCAGCAGGCCGAGTAGATGAGCCAGGGGGAACCAGGCAATGATCAGAGGGATAAAGGTAGCCAACAGACGCGGCCAGGCAGCCGGTTGCAATTCTCCATGCGAGGCAAAACCGATCAGGGTGAGGAGCAGCCAGGCGATGAGATCGCCGATCCACAAGTTTCGCTTCATACTTCCTCCCGATTTTCTCAATCTTCAGGACGCAGATGAGGGAAGAGAATTACTTCGCGAATATTATGTTTATCGGTGAAGAGCATAGTTAGGCGATCGATACCCATACCGAAGCCGCCGTTGGGTGGCATGCCATAGCGCATGGCGCGCAGGTAATCTTCGTCCATGGGGTGACGTTCGGCGTCCTCCGCATTGTAGGTGCGACCCATTTCCAGGAAGCGTTGCTCTTGATCGAGTGGGTCGTTGAGCTCGGTGAAGGCATTGCAGAGCTCAAAACCGGCGACATAGCCCTCAAACCGCTCCACGGTGAGCGGATCGCCGGGTTTGGACTTGGCCAGCGGAGAAATATCGCGCGGGTAATCGTATAGGAAGGTAGGTTGGATCAAGGTCGGTTCGAGGAACTCGGAGAGCATGTAGTCAATCAGTTTACCGCGCGAGGCTTTGGGGTCGGGTTGGCAATCGGCGCGCACAAGTGCCTGGTAGAGCGATTCGGCAGTGGGATACTGGGCAATATCAATGCCACTGGTTTCGAGCAGACCTTGGCGCAATTCCACGCGTCGCCAGGGCGGGGTGAAATCGATCTCCTGGCCTTGGTAGGTGATCTTCAAGCGGCCAAGCACCTTTTGCGCCACATAGGCGATCATCTGCTCGGTGAATTCCATCACCTGGAGATAATCGGCGTAGGCCCAATAGAATTCTAATTGGGTAAATTCCGGATTGTGTTTGAAGGAAATGCCCTCATTGCGGAAATCGCGGCCGATTTCGTAGACTTTTTCCAAGTTTCCCACCAGCAGGCGCTTGAGATAGAGTTCAAAGGAAATGCGCAGGTAAAGGTTCTGCTTGAGTTCGTTGTGATAGGTGACAAACGGGCGGGCGGCCGCACCACCATAGATCGGCTGGAGAATAGGGGTTTCGACTTCCAGGAATCCATGATCCTCGAGGAATTCGCGCAAGGCGCGGACGATGGCCGCACGCGTGCGAAAGACCTGGCGTGTCTCCGGATTGACGGCCAGATCGGCATAGCGCTGGCGGGCACGTAGCTCCGGATCCTCCAGGGCGACGTGGCGGATCACCGTGCCATCTGGCAAGGTTTCATCTTTGGCCGCCGGAAGCGGGGTGATGGCCTTGGCAAGCATACGGAAATCGTGCACCTGGAGGGTGATCTCACCGGAGCGCGTGCGGAAGAGGAGGCCAGAGGCCTGGATGAAGTCGCCCAGGTCGAAGAGGCGGTTGAAGAGTTCCACCCGTTCAGCCCCCAGTTCATTGACGCGGAAGAGCAGCTGAATACGCCCTTCGCCATCTTCGATATGGGCAAACGTGATCTTGCCCATGGCCCGCACCGAGCGCAACCGTCCGGCCAGGGTCGCTTCCACCGTGCCACCTTCAGCCTCCGCCTTTTCATAAGCGGCAATGGCTTCACGGCTGGTATGCGTGCGATGGGCACGCGTGGGATATGGTTCGATCCCCAAGTTGCGCAATTGCTCAATTTTTTCCAGGCGGATTTTTTCTAACGAGGTATATTCGGCCATGTTCAACCTTCCAAAAATGATGCAGAGGATAATAAAAAGCCCCGCGTTGGCCGGAGCCTGCGCGGGGCAACCGGCACAGGGAAGAATTTACCCGATCTTCAAAATCTTGACCTTATAGGTTCCGGCCGGGGCTTCTATCGTAACGACATCCCCAACGCGGTGATTGAGAATGGCCTTGCCGATCGGTGACTCGTTGGAAATGCGCCCTTCACGCGGGTTGGCCTCCGCGGCACCGACGATAACGTAGGTTTCCGGTTCAAACCCTTCTTCTTGGATGGTGACACGTGAGCCCAGCTGGACGGTGTTCTTATCCGGGCTCTCTTCGATAATGCGCGCCGAGGCCAAGAGTATCTCCAGCTCCTGGATGCGCCCTTCGACAAAGGCTTGCTCGTTCTTCGCCGCTTCGTATTCGGCGTTCTCGATCAGCTCGCCGCCCTCCAAGGCCTCATGAAGCCGCTCGGCGACTTGCTGGCGCTTCACGGTGCGCAAATACTCCAACTCCTCCTGGAGCTTCTGATAACCTTCTTTGGTCAGGAATGTAACAGGCATAGCACCTTCTCACAAGCGTGGAATAGGATTGCAATTCAAGTATACTTTACTGCAACATGAGGTCTCTAAATTTTGCACCCGCTCCTGGGGTCTTGATGGGTTCTGGCGAAACTGCCCAGGTAGGTGGTCAGGTTTTTGAATGGTTGAGTCAACAGGGGAATCGCCATATTGCCCTTCTTGAAACACCATCAGGGTTTGAACTGAACTCCTACCAGGTTGTAGAAAGAATTGCCCGCTTTCTCCAGCGTAGGCTCTCTAATTATAACCCGATTGTGGAAATTGTGCCGGCACGAAAACGCGGCACGGCCTTCAGCCCAGACGATTTAGAAATTCTCCAACCGTTGCAGCGCGCTTCGGTGATCTTCATGGGGCCGGGTAGCCCGACCTACGCGGTGCGTCAGCTGCGGGGCAGCCTAGCATGGGACGTGCTGCGCGCCAAACATCGGCTGGGAAGTGCACTGGTCTTTGCCAGCGCGGCGACGATCGCCATCGGTCAATGGGTACTGCCGGTGTACGAGATCTACAAAGCAGGGGAAGAGGTCCATGTTCGACGCGGGCTGAACCTGCTTGGGGATTTTGGTCTGCGGTGCTCCATCATCCCTCACTGGAACAACACAGATGGTGGGGAAGAGTTAGATACCAGCCACTGCTTTGTGGGGAAAGAACGCTTTGAAGCGTGGCGCATGCGCTTGCCAAAGCGCCACCTTGTGATCGGCCTGGACGAACACACAGCATTGATCCTGGACTTCGCCGCCGGAGTGGCTCGCATATTCGGAAAAGGAGGGGTTACGCTCCTGCGAGGGGAGGAAGAGCATCGTTTCACCGCATCCTCTACCTTTCCCCTGACATTTTTAGGAAAAATGCGCTTCTCCTCTCCTTTTGAACAAGGCATTCGAACCGAGATATGGGAATGGATTCAGGCCGGCCAAGAGGAAGAAGCAGAAGAAATTCTCATTCCTCCCGAAGTGCAAGAACTGGTCAACATACGGGAAAAGGCCCGTCAAGAACGGGATTGGGTGAAAGCCGATGCCCTGCGAGAGGAAATTCTGCACTTGGGATGGCAGGTGCAGGATACCCGTGAAGGGCCGCGCCTTTCGCCACGTTAGGAGCTATTTTGCCATTTCCTTCATCTTCTCAACAAAGGTATTGACAGCGGTACGCAAGGCAGACATGCAGCGCGAGAAGGTCCTGGCAAATTGTTCCGGAGGGTCGATGAACATTTCAATAGCCGCGCTGGTATTTTTGCCATCATTGCGCACATACACCTTGGCAACTTTCGTGGCCATGGTGGCATAGTTCGCCGCGACCAGTGCGCGCGCCAGCTCCTCGCCATCGTCAATGCTCCAGAAATTGGGGAAAAGCAGCTGAAAATAGCGTTCATCCTTGTCGTCAAGGATAATGTAATAAGTGAACCCCTCGGACTTAAAGCGCACATCCCCATCCGCATCAATAGAGGGATGATACCCCTCGGCGGTCAGGTAGTCCGAGTACATTTCAGTGAGCTGTTGGCGATCCATAGCACGCTCCTGTGGGGGAAAGAAAACGGAACGCTCCCTCCGCCTATTCCAACTACCCCTGATGACGCGCTCAATCTCCTGAGAAAGAACAGAGGGGAGGTGAGCCATTTGCTCCACCTGCTTTGATTTTATCACAGGATAGGTGGCAAACAATAGACTGCATGAAGGATTATTGGAACAAGCTCGGATTTAAACGATGACACCACTGCCAAAACCATGTCTGCCACACAGGCTCGATTCAATGGAGCAGGAAGGAACACGGATAACGCAAAAAACGGATCTACGGCCAGAACTGTTTTTGACCCCGAAGTTCACAAAGGACACTAAGGTTTTGTTGTAAAATTGTGCGATTTTATTGGAGATATTTGGAGCTCAAACTTTGAAATGCGATGGTGGCGTGACCTTTCGTGGTGAAGGGAGTTTTTGCAGTGAACTCATAAATGATTTTACTGTAAAAAGTCTGATTGCCAACTTTTCTTGACAAATCCTCCTCCCCGTGATATAAACCCCCCAATCTTTTCGGGAAACTCCGAATAGAACAATCGGCACCAGAGCCGACGAGTACTTGACAATTGAATCGTGCACTCTTATCCAGAGAGGCGGAGGGACCGGCCCGACGAAGCCTCGGCAACCATCCTGTGACTCAGGAACGGTGCCAATTCCGGCAGAATGACAATCCAGTATGGGTTGTCTTCATTCTGGAAGATGAGAGGGAGCCAGTTTTTTCTTGCGACCTCTTCTTTCAGAAGAGGTTTTCTGTTTTCAAAGACCTCCTCTGGACAAGCCTATCCGGAGGAGTTTTTGATCCCAATCTTCCAAGGAGTGTACTATGTCTCTTTCGTCCTTTCCTCACCGTCCCGGTTTTACCACCCGTCAGCTGCATGTCGGTTACGAGCCCGATCCGACGACCGGCAGCCGCGCCGTGCCAATTTACCAGACGACCAGCTATCACTTTCAGAGCACGGAACACGCGGCCAATTTGTTCGCGCTCAAGGAACTGGGCAATATCTATACCCGCATTATGAATCCGACGACCGATGTGCTTGAAAAGCGCCTGGCCGATCTGGAAGGTGGAGTAGGTGCGCTGGCGGCCAGTTCCGGTCATGCCGCCCAGGCGATGCTGATCCTGACCCTTTGCCAAGCCGGCGATCACATTGTAAGCAGCAGCCGACTTTATGGGGGCACTTACAACCAGTTCAATTACACCTTTCCGCGCTTGGGCATTGAGGTGACCTTTGTCGATCCGAGCGATGCGCAGAATTTCGAGCGCGCCATTCGCCCGAATACGAAGATCATCTACGGGGAAACGTTGGGCAATCCGGATATCTTTGTTTTCCCCTTTGAAGAAGTAGCGGAGATCGCCCGACGACATCACATCCCACTGGTAATTGATAACACTTTTGCCACACCCTATCTCTGCCGTCCAATTGAGTGGGGAGCGAATATCATCTGCCACTCCACCACCAAGTTCATCAGCGGCAACGGCACCAGCATCGGCGGCATCATTGTGGATGGCGGTAATTTCGACTGGCGCAGCGGACGTTTTGAAAACTTCACTACGCCAGACCCTTCCTACCATGGATTGGTCTATGCCGATCTAGAATCCGTCGGCCTGCCTCCCTTTATCATCAAGGCGCGCGTCCAAATCCTGCGCGATGTCGGTGCTTGTCAATCCCCGTTCAATTCCTGGGTTACTCTCCTTGGCTTGGAAACACTGAGTTTGCGCATGGAGCGCCATGTGCAGAATGCCCAGGCAGTGGCCGAGTTTTTGGAAAAGCACCCACAGGTCAGCTGGGTGAGCTATCCGGGGCTGAAGAGCCATCCCCATTACGAACGGGCACGCAAATACCTACCTAAAGGCCCAGGCGCGGTACTCGGCTTTGGTATTAAGGGTGGATTGGAGGCCGGACGCAAGTTTATCGAAAGTCTCCAGTTGATCAGCCACTTGGCCAACGTCGGCGATGCCCGCACTCTGGCGATCCATCCTGCTACTACCACTCACAGTCAACTTACTCCCGAAGAGCAGCTCAGCGCCGGTGTGACGCCGGACTTCATCCGCTTGAGCATCGGCCTAGAGGATATAGAGGACATCCTCTGGGATATCGAACAAGCCTTGGAACATTCCAAAGTTTGAGGAGGTTGCTATGCCGGTCAAAATTCCCGATACTCTCCCGGCGCGCGCCATTTTGGAAAGCGAGAACATCTTTGTGATCCCCGAAACGCGCGCCCGTCATCAGGATATCCGCCCTTTGCGCTTGGCGATCCTCAACCTGATGCCGACCAAAATTCAAACTGAAACGCAGCTATTGCGTCTGCTCAGCAATACGCCTTTACAAGTCGAAGTGACTCTGTTGCACATGAATTCGCATCGTTCCAAAAACACGCCGCAGGAACATCTGCTCAAGCATTATCGCACGTTGCGCCAGGTCCGACGCTCCAAGTTCGATGGGCTGATCATCACCGGGGCCCCGGTAGAGCATTTGGAATTCGAAGAAGTCGATTACTGGACAGAATTACAAGAATTGATGGATTGGGCAGAGACAAATGTGTACTCTACGTTTTACATCTGTTGGGCTGCCCAAGCCGGGCTTTATCATCGGTATGGCATTCCAAAATATCCCCTGCCGCGCAAGATGTTCGGCGTCTTTGAACATCGGGTGCTCGAGCCGCACCATCCGCTGCTGCGCGGCTTTGACGATCGTTTCCTAGCGCCCCATTCACGGCATACCGAGATCCGCCGTCAGGATGTGGAGCGCGTGCCCGATCTACAAATCCTGGCCGAATCCGCTGAAGCCGGCCTGTACCTGATCGCTTCCAGGGACGGGCGACGCATCTATGTCACCGGACATTCCGAGTACGATCCGCTCACGCTCAAGAGCGAATACGATCGCGATCGGAGCAAAGGCTTGCCGATCCACGTGCCGATCAACTACTATCCTGATGATGACCCTTCCCGGCCGCCGATCGTGCGCTGGCGCGGCCATGCCCATCTACTCTTTTCCAACTGGCTGAACTACCACGTTTATCAAGTCAGCCCGCACGATTGGCATGCGATCCCTCAACCGGCGCTCTATCCAGAGCTCGCACCAGCTGCCACATGCAACGGTTGAGCGGCGCGTTCAGGTTTAATTCCTGTGCCTTCTGGGCGATTGCGCCGCAGATGGCATCGATTTCGGTGGGTGCGCCACGGCGCACATCCTGCAGCATAGAGGAAAGGTTCTGGGCCGTCTGTTGCGCCACGGCCTCCGCGGCCAGGCGGGCGTTTTCAAAGGGCAGGGCAATCCCTAGCGCTCGCGCCACGGAGGCCGTCTCCTCAGCGATCTCACCCATCAGGCTTCGTGCTGTGGAGCGTTTCAATAGTTCACCGTTCGGAACGCCGAGCAGTGCCGTCAGCGGATTGATGGCCGAATTGATCACCAGCTTGCCCCAAATGACCGAATCCAGCGAAGGGCGCTCCTCGACTTCAAAGCCGGCCTCTTGCAACGCCCGATAAAACTTCGCCGCGCGTGGATGGGCGCCTAAAAAAACCTTTCCCACTCCACCCAAACGAACCTCACCGGGGCCAAGCAAGGTTGCGCCGTAGGTGGTCACCCCTTGCAGCACCCGTTCTTTCCCCAGTGCTTGTTCCAACGTCTCGCGATTTCCCAAGCCGTTTTGCAAGGTGAGTGCCAGCCCGTCCTCGGCCAGGCATTCACGCAACTGTTGTGCAGCGCGAACCGTTTGCCAGGATTTGACCAACACCAACGCCCAACGGGCGCCGCGCACCGCCTGTGGCGTAGTCACCGCTTCGGCAGGCGCAATGCGGCACGCCGTTTCGAACCTTAGGCAAATGCCGCGCGCTCGAACTGCTTCGATTCCTTCGCGCCAGCTGCCCAACAGGGTCACCGGATAGCCGGCGGAGGCCAGCCCGGCGCCGAAGAGCAAGGCCAGCGCGCCGCTGCCCACGATCAGGATCGGTTCTTTTTCGCCCATCGCTTAAGCAGTTCTCGTCTCGCCCAGGGAGCGTAACAACTCGTTCCACTCTTCTTCGGCCATTTCGACGGTGTGCTCTTCGGCCGGGAAACGGCGCGCTTCCACGTCCTCGATATAGGCGCGGAAGGCGCGCTCCATTTCGGCGTGCAGCGAAGCGTAGCGTTTGACGAAGCGCGGCGTAAAGCGCTCGAACAAGCCGAGCATATCGTGCGTCACCAGCACCTGCCCATCGCAGCCGGCGCCGGCCCCGATGCCGATGGTGGGAATGCTCAGCCGTTGAGAGATCAAGGCTGCCAATCGGCCCGGCACCGATTCCAGGACAATGCTAAAGCAGCCGGCCTCTTCGAGCAGGAGCGCATCCTCCAGCAGGCATTGGGCGGCTCGCGCCGTTCGCCCTTGCGGCCGAAAACCGCCCAGCTGATGCACCGATTGGGGCGTCAGGCCGAGGTGCCCCATCACCGGAATGCCGGCTTGAACAATAGCGCGAATTGCCTCCAGGCGCTCGCGCCCGCCTTCAAGCTTCACGGCGTCCATCCCGCCTTCCTGCAGGAAGCGTCCGGCGTTGCGCACCGCTTCGCTGACCGAAACCTGGTATGAAAGAAAGGGCATATCGCCGATCAACAAGGCATATCGAGCACCGCGCGCTACCGCTTTGCAGTGATGGATCATGTCATCCATCGTTACCGGTAGGGTATTCTCATAGCCTAATACGACCATCCCCAGTGAATCGCCAACCAGGATGGCATCCACTCCGGCCCGGTCCATCAGGAGTGCTGTTGGGTAATCGTAGGCAGTGAGCATGGTGATCGGCAAGCCGCGCTCCTTCTTCTGGCGCAGCGTGAGCACACTGACCTTTTTGCGTCCCCCTACGGTTTCAGATGCAATCGGTTGTGTCGACATGGTACCCTCCAAAATTGGTAGAGTCCGGAAAAGGTTTTATCAGGAGTGTTTTTACGTGCCTGCCTCCATCGAATGCCCCTTCCTGGGGCTATCCGTAGAGCAGATTAGAAGATTGCGAGTAACGGGTTTTGAAAACGGAAAATCCGTCATGCCTCGTGTTAGGGAGGTTTAGCCGTGTTAATCGCTCAAATGCTCGAGGATGCGTTTGTGTACCGTCTGGACGTCCATGTTCAGAATGGAGATCAGCTTATCGCGTCCGTTGTGCCCGGCAACGATTTCCAGGTGGGATTTTGGCACGCTTAGCACTTTGGCCAGGAAATCCAGCAAGGCCTGGTTGGCCTCGCCTTCCACCGGCGGAGCAGTCAGGTGAATCTTGATTGTGCCATCGTCCAGCACGCCAACGATAGCATTGCGGCTGGCCCTCGGTGTTACCCGAACAGCCAGTGCCGCACCATGTTGTCCATCGTGAAGGCGAAAGGAGCGTTTCGGCATACTACCTCACAAACAGGGAAATGAGAACACGGGAAAGAAATTGAATCAAGAGGATCAGGATCAGAGGGCTGATATCGAACATCCCCAGGGGCGGCACCACGCGGCGGATCGGATCGAGCATCGGGTTGACGATGCGCCCCAAGGCAACCCGCAGCGGGTGATAGGGCGGCATAAAGAACGAAAGCACGGCATCTATGACGACGATCAAAATCAGCAAACGGGCGATGAAGTCAATCAGCTGGGCAAGCACGATCATCGAATCTCCTGTTTGGTAGGGCGTGGTCCTAGGATAGCCTGTCCAATGCGCACCATGGTCGCTCCTTCTTCGACGGCCACCTCGTAATCAGCGCTGGTGCCCATGGAAAGATGCTTCCATTCCACTTGTGGGAAGCGCTTTGCTAAGGCTTCCTGCAAACGCCGCAATTGGCAGAAGTAGGGGCGAGAATCTTCGGGATTTTCTGCCAGCGGTGGCATGGCCATAACCCCTTGCACGTTCAGGCCGGGCAGGGAAAGTACAGCTTCGATCTCCGGCCAGAGGGTCGGCCAAGTTCCTTCATCCCAGGCCGGCCAGCCGAATTTGCTCTCCTCGCCGCCAAGGTTGAATTCCAGCAAGGTCGGCAGGGAGTAGCCGGCTTCTTGGGCCAGGCGGCTCAAACGCTGTGCCAGGCGCAGACTATCCAAGGCATGGAAAAAGTCAAAGTGCTGGATCACCAGATCGGCTTTGCGCCGCTGCAAATGACCGATCATGTGCCATTCTACCTGTTTTGCTTCGGCCAGGGATTGAATTTTCATTACACCTTCTTCGGGGTAGTTCTCACCTAGATAACGTGCCCCGGCCTGAATGGCAGCTTGCACGACCTCAAGCGGCTGGGCTTTGGTGACGACGATCAACTGCACTTGATCGGGGTCGCGCCCGGCGCGGCGCGCCGCTTTGGCAATGCGTTCCAGGGTTTGCAGGTAACGTTCGCGGATTTGTTCGACGAGCATGATTTTATTCTATTGCAAAGATGGCTCCGAAGCGCCCTGTGCGGCCCTTTTCAGCGCGATGGGAATACCAATGTTCCAGATCGCAGGCGGTGCACAGCCCGGCGATCTCGATCTGTTCGACGCCGACCGATTCCAGGAGCAGCCGATTGGCTTCCCATAGATCGAAATGGATGCTTCCATTGTGAGCAATCAGCAATCGTTCCGCTGCGGCACCGAAGGCTCTGCGCACCTGCTCGATCACATCGTCGCCGACCTCGTAGTGATCGGGTCCGATAGAGGGACCAATACCAGCGAGCACATCTTGGGCTCGTGTGCCGTAGTGTGCCTGCATGGCCTGAACGGCTACCCGTGCCGCCCCCTCCACCGTCCCTTTCCAGCCGGCATGGACCAGTGCGATCGCTCCCTGCCGCCGATCGAAGAGGAAGATCGGCACGCAATCGGCGAAGCGCATCAGCAGCGTGACCTGGGGGCGATCGGTGAGCAGGATATCGGCTTTGGGGTGTGGCATGTGGGTAGGGCGGGGAGCCTCGGCACGGAAAACGTCGCTTCCGTGCACCTGCCAGGCGTCGAAGACCGAATCCGGTGAGCGCCCTAGGGCTTCCAGCGCCCGGGTGCGGTTTTCGCGCACCCGTTGTGGGTCATCGCCCACCGTTCCGCCCAAATTCAGCGAAGCCCAAGGCGTTGGGCTGACTCCCCCTTTTCGGGTCAGGATGCCGTGGATCAGGCCGGAGGGAAAACTCTCAAAGGTGAAATAACGCAATCCCTTATGTTCGACGAACGGCATATTAATCTCCACCGGCCAGCGCGAATTTTTGCAAGAACAACCGCTGGGTTTCTAGCATCGAGGTTTCCAAGGAGGGGAATATCAGCCAGGCGGTTGAGAAGCCAAAAAGGAAGCCGGTCAGGGTACGCAGGAAGGGAGTGCTTTCGCGGTAGGGGAGAAAGGCCAGCCAGGGCAGGTTGAACTGGCTGAAGAGCTGCGAAAATCCATCCAGCCCAATCGGCAGCAGGCCGATCAAGACCCAAAAAAGGAGAGAGAGCGTGCGTAGCCGAGGACGCAGGAAAACGAAGAGCAATCCGAAGAGAAGCATGGAGCCGTAGATGGCCACATCGCGTTGACAAAGCGCTACTTTGTAGCCTATCGTCTCATTCCCCAAGAAGGCACGGGCAGCCAGCCGTTGCGGGCTCAACGGGTTGGCTACTTCGGATAGGCCGCTGATGCTCTCAAAGGTCTTCACATCGGGGAGGTGGGCCGCTTCCAGAGGATAATAGGCCTGTTCGCCGAAGAGGTACCAGGAGCGAAAGCCCAGCTGATGGCAGAAGGGACCGTAGATCGTGTAGATCAGGCGGGCTGGGCCACTCGCTCCGACTTTCATCAGCAGTGGTGCCAGGAACGGCAGGCCGACATACAAGGCCAGGATCAAGTTCAAGACCAGCAAGTAGTGACGAGAGAACCAGAAGAGCAGCCGATCGGCTGCAGTGATTTCGGGCTTCGGGCCGCCGGTCGCCATCCTGGCTTGTGCTGCTTGCAAGGTCACCTGCAGAGTCTCCACGCTAAACGGTGCTTGGAGACGGTAAGCACCGATCTCTAGGATCGGCAGCCGATCCTTTTGTTCCTGGAAGGCCCGATCCCGGGTGACGTCAATTTCCAATAAACGATGAGGGTACTGAGTTTGGAGTTCTTTCAACTGACGGCGTACTTCCTCGCAGGGAAGGCATCCTGCGGAAGTATAAAGGATAACGGTAAACATGTGTTCTCTTGCCTTGTTACATCTGGAAATTACTACCCATGATGTAGTTTTCTAGACCGGTGATCAGGCTCTCACGTTCTTTGAGGACCACTTCCATCACATCACGGATTGAAAGGATGCCCACCACCCGCTCTCCGCTTATTACCGGCAGGTGACGAAAATGATGTTTCTGCATGAGTGCTAAGCACTCGTCCACTGTCGTTTGCGGTGTCACGGTTAGGATCGGGGAGGTCATCACTTCCCGGACTGGCGTTTCGGCGGCTTTGCGCCCGGCGACTTCACCTTTGCGAGCGTAGTCGCGCTCGGTGAAAATGCCCAGCACTTTTCCGCCTTCCGTCACCAGTACGGCACCGATGTTTGCCTCGGCCATTACCTGGAGGGCGTGCAATACGGTCTCATCGGCTGAAACACTCACAGGGTGCTGCGATCGAGATTGAATTAGATCTTTGACCAGTGCCATTTGGGTACCTCCTGAAAGAATTTTATGAGGGTCTCTTAACGTATCCGTTGTTGTGCTAGGGCACCTGTATTAATGGATTTCTAAAGCCCAAAATCAACGAAGAAGCCAAATCGTGCCAGAGTCTCGAACACACCGGCAAAGAGCATGGCGCCGACGACGATGAGCAGAATACCCATGCCGATTTCGACGTAGTGCATGATCCGAGAGTAGCGGCGCAGGATCGTGGTGACCCAACCAATACTCAGGGCGGCCAACAGGAAAGGAATGGCGAGACCGGCCGAATAGGCAGAAAGTAAAAACGTTCCCAGGCGTATGTCTCCACCATTCATGGCCAGAGTTAAAATGGCGCCCAGCACCGGACCGACGCACGGTGACCAACCGGCGGAGAAGAAAATGCCCATCAGAAAGGAAGAGAGATAGCCCAAACGGCGTTGTGGTTGATCGTGCACGCGCAGATCGTATTCCAGGAACGGAATGCGGAACAGGCCGGTCATGTGGATGCCGAAGAGGATGACGATGATGCCGCCGATGCGCGCCAGGA
Source organism: Anaerolineales bacterium (assembly GCA_034432895.1). Lineage (GTDB taxonomy): Bacteria > Chloroflexota > Anaerolineae > Anaerolineales > Villigracilaceae > 630D-37. Next base: position 82,481 of record DAOUBG010000014.1, on the reverse strand, counting down.
TGAAACGCAGATCGTAGAGCAGACGACCGGCTAGCGAGGCAGTAACACCGAGAGTGATGAAGATGAAGCTAAAGCCGAGGATAAAGGCAAGGCCATGGGTAAAAGTCGTCCAACGAGGATTGGCGTGGGTGCCTTCTCCAGCAGCCCGCCCTCCCAGATAGCCAACATATACCGGCACCAGGGAAAACACACAAGGGGAGAGAAAAGAGGCCAGGCCGGCCAAAAAAGCGAGAGTTCCTGTTACTTCCATAGTCGTCAGTTTGTCTCCATCAGAATGTACGCTCGATCACGCTGACCAATGTGCCGTGATCGGGCCAGGTGAGCTGAGCATCGTTTTGCTCGAGCGAGAGATAGGGGGTCGTCCAACGAAAGATCCATTTGGCATCTTCGGGACGGGCATTCACGCAACCATGCGAGCGCGGTGTGCCAAAATCATTATGCCAGAAAGCGGCGTGGATGGCAATACCGCTTCCGTTGAAAAATACCGACCAGGATATGGCCGGGGTATCATAGCCGGCGCCGGTGGTGCCGCCGCTCATGTGGATCGAAATGGACTTGCGCCAGGTGGCTTGATTTTCGCCTACTGGTGTGGACCATTTATCTACCGGATTGCCATAGGCATCCCATTTGGCGCCACTGGAAATGCGGCAGAAATAGATCTCCTGATTGCCCTCGAAGCAGGAGAGGGTCTGGTAGGTAAGGTTGATGACGATTTTCTTCTCCTCCGGCGGCACTTCGGGATGGATCGGGGCGATCTCTTCCGGCGTCAAAGGGCGGAAGGCGCGGCCATCGGCCCAGAAAATATCGCCATAGCCCCAGCCGTGCTTGTCATCCTCATTGAAGCGATAGAGTACCTGCCCGGCCTCGTTGAGACGGATCTGATCGATCCACACCACCTGGCTATAGTATAGACGCGGCAACTGTTGATAGCCTTCGATAATATCCTTTGCCCAGGGGGAGCGAGGCGGGGGGTTATCCAGATAGAGGTCCACGTAGGGGACGGTGACTTCGGCCCAAAAACCGGATTTGCCTTCGGGGAGCGCAGTCAGTGGCTGATTGGGCTGATTGCGGACCGGCTGTAGGGAAGGGGCGTAGATATACCCTTCTGGAGTTTCTACCCAGCGCTGATTGATGTAATAGGGTTTGGGACCGACGGTTTCTCGCAGCCACGGAACGACAGCGTCTTCGTAGAGGACCTTGACTGTGGGTGCATCCTCCCGCGGCGCCGCCTTGACGTCAACTTTATATAGCACTCGCCCCAACAGGTCGCCTTCCGGGAATTGCGGCGCCGGAATCCAACGTTCCAGGGGGCGCAGGGTCAAGTAACCCAGGCCAGCCAATCCTAATTTCAGAAAATCGCGGCGAGAAATGTGAGCCATCTCTACTCCCAACGCCAGGTTGTGCCTTCGCGGCTATCTTCTAATATGATGCCTAATGCCTTTAGGCGGTCGCGGATCAGGTCGGAGAGAGCCCAGAGCTTCTGTTTGCGCAGTTCACTGCGCACTTCGATAAGCAGTTCAATGAAGGGAGCGGCGTCGCTTCCGCCTTTCTTGGTTTCCAATCGCAGGCCGAGCACATCGGTTAGTTCACGCAGCGTATCCTGTGCTACCTGCAATTGCTCCTGGGTGGCGCCCTGATCGCGGGCCGTGTTGATAGCGCGCACCAGTTCAAAGAGGGCGGCGAGGGCAGCCGCGGTGTTGAAATCATCGTCCATGGCCTCTTCAAAGGCGCGCCGTGTGGCAGCCGCCTGAGCGTTCAACGCTTCGGCCGCCTCGGCAGCCAAACCGCCGGCGAACGGAGCCGCGGGTCGAAGAGCGGAGCGCAGACGCTCCAGCCCTTTTTCGGCTGCTTCGATCGTTTCGGGGGTAAATGACAAGGGTGCGCGGTAGTTCCCGTTGAGGACGATCATCCGCATCACATCCCTTGCGTGCTCTTTCAGGAATTCTTCGATCGTTACCAGGTTGCCCAGCGATTTGGACATCTTTTCGCCGCCGAGCTGGAGCATGCCGTTGTGCATCCAGAAACGGACGAAGGGTTTGCCGGTGTAGGCTTCGGATTGGGCGATTTCATTTTCGTGGTGGGGAAAGATCAGATCGTTACCACCGCCATGGATATCGATTTGCTCGCCGAGGTAGGCAAGGTTCATTGCCGAGCATTCGATGTGCCACCCGGGACGACCTTTCCCCCAGGGGCTATCCCAGGCCGGTTCGCCGGGTTTGGCGGCTTTCCAGAGGGCGAAATCCATGGGGTGTTCTTTCTGTTCACCCACTTCGATGCGCGCGCCGGCTTGCATTTCATCCAGCTTGCGACCGGAGAGCTTGCCATAATCGGGTTTGCGCGTCACACGGTAATAAACATCGCCGTTGCCGGGGGCATAGGCATAGCCTTTTTCGAGCAGGCCCTGGATCATTTGCTGGATTTGTGGAATGGTCTGGGTGGCGCGCGGGTGGGCAGTGGCCGGCAGGACGTTCAGGGCGCGGAGCTGTTCCTGGAATTGGTGGATGTAACGCTCGGCCAGATCGAAGGGGTCCATCCCCAACTGATGGGCGCGCTGGATGATCTTATCATCCACATCGGTAAAGTTCATGACAAAGCGCACCTCGTAGCCTTTGTAGATGAGGTAGCGGCGAACGATATCGAACACCAGCGCCGACATGGCGTGCCCGACATGGGCATCCGCGTAGACGGTGGGGCCGCAGACGTACATTTTAACGATGCCCGGCTCAAGGGGTTGGAATTCTTCTTTCTGACGGGTGAGGGTGTTATAAATGCGCAACATGTTCTCCTGCCGCAATCGGGATGAATTGATCATAGCATGAGATTTAGAAAGAAGGCAATCAGCGTCGGGGGCGTTTGTCTTCTTCCACACGGGCGAAGACCATGCGACCGGCGGCCGTTTGTAGGACTTTTGTCACGGTTACTTGGACGTATTCACCGATGTAATCCTTACCGTTTTCGATGACGATCATTGTGCCGTCATCCATATATCCAACGCCTTGGCCGGGCTCTTTGCCTTCCTGAATAATGTTGACAGTCAAGGTTTCACCGGGGAGCACCACCGAACGTACCGCGTTTGCCAGCTCGTTGACGTTGAGCACGGTCACGCCCTGGAGCTCGGCGATGCGATTGAGGTTGTAATCGTTGGTTAGGATGGGGGCTTTGAGCTGACGGGCGAGGATCACCAGTTTGTTATCTACATCGCGTACGCTCTCGACGTCTATATCACTGATGCGCACCAACACGTTTGGCATTTTTTGCAGTTCGGCTAGCACTTCCATGCCCCTTCTGCCGCGCTGACGGCGCAAGCCGTCCGGAGAATCGGCAATGTATTGGAGCTCATTCAAGACGAAGCGCGGGATGAGCAATGTGCCCGGCAGGAAGCCGGTACGAACGATATCGGCAATGCGGCCGTCAATGATTGTGCTGGTATCGACCAGGATCGTGCGATTGAGGTTGGTCCAGGAAGAAGAGGTGCCACCTTCGCTGCCGCGGCCGGTCAGAGCGCTGAGCAGGCTCAGGACATCGCCCTGGCGCATCACGAAGACCATGATGCCGAAGTAGCCGAGCAACATGGCAGCGATGAAGGGCAAAATTCGACCGAGAGGCGGTGGCAGAAGGGAAAGTGGGAAGGCGAGCAGCGCAGCGATCAACAGGCCGATGATCAGGCCGAGTATGCCGGCGAAAAGGGTCTCGGCAGCCACGCGCATTAACAGGCGGTGCAAAGCTTGGACCGGCCGGGTGGTGAAATAGGGGGTCATAATTAGGCCGAAGAGCGCACCGACCAGCGCAGAGACGGTGATGTAGAGACTGAGCTGGGAAGATTGCAGGATACCCATGTACCACCCCAGATATCCCCCGCTGATGCCGAAGATGAACATTCCGAGAATACGAAAGATGAATTCGGTGCTCATAAGTTCCTCGAAGCGTGAAGGTGATTTTCATCATAGCATGAGTGGGTAAGCACGTCAATGCTGTGGTGTCTGCATCTATTATAGGCGAATCGAAAGCCCTCTTGCAGCGGTAGGGAGTATGGTACACTTGCGGCCATGGCACGGAATTTGGATAAAGCGGCACGGTATGGCGAACCCTCATATGTTTGGCGCGCCGGTCAACAGCGGCGGTTTGAAAAGATCCTTTGGGCGGCCGAAGGGCGCATTCGTGGCCGTGTGCTGGAGAACGGTTGTGGCGTTGGCATGTATGCCGAACGCCTGGCGCAGGTCGGCGGTCAGGTGATCGGGTTGGAATATGACTTGGAACGGGCCGCGCAGGCGCATCAGAAAGTCGCCTGCATTGTCAATGCCGCTGGCGAGGCCCTGCCCTTTCCGCAGGATTCGTTCGATCTTATTCTCAGCCACGAGGTGATCGAACATGTTCAGGATGATGCCCAAGCGGTGCGTGAGATGATTCGGGTGCTGCGTCCCGGCGGTCGTCTAGTGCTCTTCTGCCCCAATCGCGGCTATCCGTTTGAAACGCATGGCGTTTACTGGTGCGGCAACTATCATTTTGGGAACATTCCCCTGGTGAATTATCTGCCGCGCCGCTGGCGCGATCGCTTGGCGCCGCACGTGCGCGTCTATACACAAAAAGACCTGCAAGCCCTGTTCGAGGGCCTGCAGGTGCGCTTTGTCTATCGGAGCATCCTTTTCGGGGCCTATGATAACCTGATCGCCCGCTTTGGGGTCTTCGGAAGGCTCTTGCGCTTTTTGCTCCAATCGCTGGAGCATACACCTTTGCGCATTTTTGGGCTTTCCCATTTCTGGGTAGTCGAAAAGATCAACCCTTGAGCGGGAGAGCCGAGTCGAAAGGCGTCATTTGGCATGTCGGTTCAAGAAGCGCTCAATGCGGTAGAGCGCTTCCTCGATTTTTTCGTAGGCTGTGGCATAGGAACAGCGCACGAAGCCCTCACCGCCGGCACCGAAAGCATTGCCCGGCACGACGGCGACATGCTCTTCCTGAAGCAGTCGCTCGGCGAAGGTTTCATCATCCAGGCCACTGCTCGTAATATTGGGGAAAGCGTAGAAGGCGCCGCGCGGCTCGAAGGTTTTCAGCCCCAAGCGGTTCAAGCCGTCCACGATCAAGCGACGGCGGCGATTGTATTCGGCGACCATTTGTCGGACATACGGCTCGCCTTCGGTCAGGGCGATGATGGCGGCGTCCTGGGCCGTGGTCGGTGCGGACATGATGGTGTATTGATGCACGCGCAGCATGCCTTTGAGCAATTCGGCCGGGGCGGCGGCATAACCAATGCGCCAGCCGGTCATGGCATAATCTTTCGAGAAGCCACCAAGCAAAATGGTGCGCCGTTTTACCTCTTCTCCCAAGGAGGGGAAGCAGACGTGCTCAAAGTCATAGACCAGGCGGTCGTAGATCTCGTCAGAGATCACCAGCAGGTCATATTTCTCCGCCAGGCGCGCCACTTCTTGCAAGATCGGACGCTCGGCAACAGCGCCGGTGGGGTTATTCGGATAGCCGAGCAGGATGGCTTTGGTGCGGGGGCTGATCGCCGCTTGCAGGCGATCGGGATCGAGCTGGAAGTTATCCTCCATGCGGCTGGGGATCTCGATCGGAACGCCCCCTGCCAATATCACCTCTGCTTGATAGGAGACAAAGCACGGGGTAGGGATGATCACCTCGTCTCCTGGGTCGAGGATTGCGGTCATCGCCAGGTAGAGCGCCTCCGAAACGCCAACGGTGACCACAATCTCGTTTACCGGATCGTATTTCACCCCGTAGAGGCGTTGCAGGTTTTCGGCGATTTTTTGGCGTAACTCCAGCTTACCGGCGTTGGAGGTGTAGTGCGTTTCCCCTGCCTGGAGCGAACGAATGCCGGCCTCCAAGATGGGTTGTGGGGTGACGAAATCCGGTTCACCGATGCCCAACGAGATGACATCTTTCATCGTGGCGGCGATATCGAAAAAGCGCCGAATGCCGCTCGGTTTGAGCCCAGCAACACGCTGCGAGAGGTATTGGGTAGGGGTCATTTCTTGCATGGCAACTCCATCAGAGATTTGGAAATAACCAGACTTGAGAGGCGTTGTTTGGGATGATCAAAGTGGCCTGATCTCCCAGTGATCGTGAATCTCATCGTAGCGCAGCTCGAAAAGGTACTGATCCGATGTGCGCACGCGGAAGAACCGTCCTTCAGGGGAACGCCATTGAGCCAGGATAGTCTGTACTTCGTATGAGTCGCCCTCCCAGGAAAATGAAAGTGGACGTTCGGCATAGTTGCTACCAGAATGACATTTCACCGGAAACATGTTAACTCACCTTTTGAAGCGAAGCGGCGGATCTGTAGCAGTGCAGGCTAAAGCCTGGTGCTGCTCACTCTAACGCACTTTCTTAAAGCGCACCAGTACCAGGTTGCGTTTGCAATCGGCATAGGTGTTGATATAGATATCCTCCGAAAGTGGCACCCCGGCCTGATCGAATAGCTTGACAAAGAGCTTGCGCGTGGAAGAAATCGGCACGCTGCCCAGGGTAAATTCGAACCCCGAACGTCCGTAGAGGGGTGCCGTCCCGCTGACGGTGGCCTGATCCACGCTGCGACCATCGAAGCTGCCCAGCAGCCGCACGATGATTCCGGTCAGATCGGCACCACTGCTATCCGTCACCGAACCGCCTACACCCAACCAATTGCAGCCCAGTTCTGGATGGATAATAGTACTGTCAATATAAGTAACTGTGGCCGAGAAGGGCGCTTTAGGTGTTGCCGTGGGGCGAGGGGTATTGGTCGGGGGGAGCAGGGAAAAGAAGGTCGGAGTAGGGATCGGTGTGAAGGTCGGGCGCGGGGTAACTGTCGGCGTCGGTTCAATGGTCGGCGTGGGAGTCCAGGTGGGCTCCAACAGAATGGGGGTCGGCGTGGGGAGTGGGGTGTTAGTCGGCGGAGGCAGAGGGTTTAGTGAAGTATGGGGATTGATAAATACCATCAGGAAATAACTTCCCACACAGAGTGAAAGGATCAGAAAAGAGATGGAAAAGATATCCCACAGGGTGAGTTTGATCTTAGGTAGGGGAGGGAGGTTCATTGCTTATCTCCTGTGCTCACGGATTTGAGGAGGGCGTCATGGGATCATTTGGATCTGACTTTGTTCTCGCCGCTGTTGAAGCCATCCCTGAAGGGCTTTTTGCTGAAAAAGGCGCCATGCTTGCGGTGAAAGCGGACGCACCGCCCGTTCCAGGACTTTGACGATGTAGAATCCTGTTTCGGATTTTAACACGCCGCTGTATTCTCCGACTTTTAGGTTAAAAGCTGCCTCTTCAACCACCGGTTCCAACAAGTACCCACGGGGAAACCAGCCCAGATCTCCTGCGGTCAGGGGATCGGATTGGCGAGCCAGCTCCTCAAACGAGGTGCCGTTTTGCAGAGCCTGCCATGCCAATTGAGCCTCTTGTTCATTATAGAACAAAATTTGCTGTGCATGCACTTGCTCGGCTTCCATGGGCACTTTCGCAACGATCTGATCACGCATCCAGGCCGCCTCGATCGAGCGTTGCAAAGCTCGGCGGAAAGAACTCTCGTCGTATCCGTAGGTGCTCATCCAGTTTCGGAGCGCATCTGCCCCGCCGACCTGGGCCATTAATGCCTCGAACCGTGACTGGACCAGGGGATCTGTGGCCTGAAAACCCGCTTGTCGTGCCGCTTGAGATAGGAGCAATTCATCGATCAGGGCATCCAAAACTGCCTGATGTGCCTCACCCTCGTTGAACGGATGCCCTGCGGCCTCCTGCGCTTGGCGGAAGCGCTGCAGCTCTGCCTGGAAATCGGCGAGCAAGATCGGCTCACCGTTTACAATGGCCGCGACCGGCACAGGGGTCACCGTAGGGAGGAGGGGAGTAGGCGAAGGTGCCGCCGAGGGGGTGAAGGATGGCAGAGGCGTGTTCGGGCGACAGGAGATAAGCCAGAAAAGGGAAAGAAAGAGAAGAAAGCCTGTTTTGTGCACGTTGCAGATTATACTGCAAGCACAGAGTGCATCGTTGTGGGGTCGTAGGGCTTTTTGCCATTTTCAGCAAAAGCGATATTCACCAGTCTCCCCTTTTTAGAGTAGGTAGTCCTTCAAAAGAATGGTCCCAAGTAACTCCCTAAACACCAAATAGGAGCCGTAAATGCAGCGGCCATCGCGAAAATCCCGGGCGTCAAAGCAGAGCAACCGCAAGCCTGTGCCCTACAAATCATCCCCAACCCCCGCGATTTGCGCTACAATAGGTTTATGCTTGCTCCCAGTTCGCTGGTCCTGGTCTGCTTGCTTCCCCAGCCGCGCGATCTGGAAATTGCCCGCCTCTTAGGCTGGTATCGTATTCCGCTGCGCACTGCCCCCAAAGTGATCGCCGTGGATTATCTAGCCTTTTACCAGCCGGCCTCTTTCGGCGAGCATGGAGGACGAATCGAATACATCGCCGAAATGCGCGGTCATGAGCTGACACGCCGCGCTGAGCTTCTGCGCGATGAACCCGATCACCCGCGCGCTCACGAAGAATACTACAAAATCCAGCTCGGCCCACTCGAGCGGCTCCCGCACCCCATCCATGCCGAAAAATGGCGGCGCATCACCTTTCTCTACACCACCGGCGCCTACCTGCTCCAAGCGCGCACCCTCCACGATCTGGTCATTCACAGCGAAGAACGCGCCACCCTTTGGCGCTCCCTGCGCGAACGCGCCGAAACTTCCCAACATTACCACGCCGAATTACCCCCACCAGACCTGCCGGCCGAAGTCCTGATCACCCTTCTGGGCATCCGCGAATTACAAAGCGATCGGACCGGCTCATCCTGAACCTGGAGACTCTATGAGCAACCGTTCCCTGATCCCCTACCGCCGCGGCGTTATCCGCGATCTGCTCCTACAGGTCAAGCTCATCCTGCGCCTAATGGCCGATCGCCGCGTCAACCCCTTTCTCAAGCTCCTCCCCCTTGCCGCACTCGCCTACCTGCTCTGGCCTTTTGATCCTGTGCCGATCTACATCCCTGTCATTGGAGCGGTAGATGATGCGGCCGTCATCTGGTTGGGTGTCTCCCTTTTCATCGAACTCTGTCCCACCGAAGTGGTACAAGAGCACCTCCAGAAACTCACCAGCAACATCGATCTCATCACGGAAGGCGAAGTGATCGAAGGAGAGGTAAAAGAAAAATGAGACCGCTGCTTCCTGCCCTCCTGATCGTCATCCTGTTCCTGAGCGCCTGTACCCCCCGCCTCATCCCGCTTCCGCCGCCGACCCCGAACTTGATCCTTGCCTCTCCGAGCTCCGAAGCTCCCGCAACAGATCTCCCCACCCCTTCATCCACTCAACCTGCGACCTCTTCTCCCCTGAGCAACGCATCCGCCTTTCCCGATCCGCGTGCCTACACTTGGGTGCCGGTCATCGAAGGTCTCAACCGCCCGGTCGATATTCAGGCGCCGCCAGGAGATGAGCGTCTCTTTGTCGTCGAACAGGATGGCCTCATCCGAGTGGTACAGAACGGGCAACTCCTGCCCCTGCCCTTTCTGGATATTCGCAACCGCGTTGGCACAGCAGGCGCCGAACAAGGATTGCTTGGATTAGCCTTCCACCCGCGCTTTACGGAAAACGGCTATTTCTACGTGAATTACACCGACCGTCAAGGCAACACCGTCATTGCCCGTTTTCAAGCAGAGCCCGGCGCCTCTCAAGTCGCCGCCACCACCGAAAAACGACTCCTTTACATTCCCCAACCCTATCCAAATCACAATGGCGGTGGCATGGTCTTCGGCCCAGATGGCTATCTATATATTGGCCTGGGCGATGGCGGCTCGGCCGGCGATCCGCAGAACAATGCCCAAAATCCTAGCTCCCTGCTTGGCAAGCTGCTGCGCATTGACGTAGATCGCGGCGATCCATATGCCATTCCGGCAGACAACCCCTTCGGCAATGAAGTCTGGGCCTACGGCCTGCGCAACCCCTGGCGATTCGCCTTCGATCGGAACGGCGATCTCTACATTGCCGATGTCGGCCAAAACAAGTGGGAAGAAGTGAATTTTCTCCCCGCCGGTGCGGCGCCGGGCGCCAATTTCGGCTGGAGATTGTGGGAGGGGAATCACCCATATGAATCCAACCCTCCTGCTGATGGCTATCTCTTTCCCGTCGCCGAATACGGGCACGATCAGGGTTGCTCGGTCACCGGCGGTGTGGTCTACCGCGGTAGCATGCCGGAATGGCAGGGAGTTTACTTCTTCGGCGATTACTGTAGCGGTCGCATCTGGGGATTACTGCGCACCGCCCAGGGATGGCAAATGCAGGCCCTGTTCGAGACGCGCGCCAACATCAGCACCTTCGGGCAGGATGCCGCCGGCGAAGTCTACTTTGCCCATCACGGCGGCAGCATTTACCGCCTCCAGCGCCGTTGACCTTTCCCTACGGCTCAGCATCATCGCAAAGTATTCTCTCGCCAGGGCACGCCGACCGTTCCCGTCTAATGTTCTCGCCAATCCTCTGAGCATCAACACCCACTCCTCCGGCCACCGTCCTCTATTGACACCCTACCACTTTTTTGCTACACTACAGATAAATTTGTCTGACAAATTTTGCCTATGAGCACCCTCCTCGTCAAAAGCGCCTATCTCGTCACCATGGATGACCACCAGCGGGAAATCCCGCAAGGTGGACTGTTCATCCGCGATGGTTTCATCGAGCAAGTGGGCCCCCTTGACTTGCTGCCGCAAGAGGCCGATGAAGTGCTGGATCTCCGGGAGCACATCGTGTTGCCGGGGCTGATCAATACTCACCATCACTTCTACCAAACCCTCACCCGCGCCATTCCGGCCGCGCAGGATGCCAACCTCTTCAATTGGCTAAAGACCCTCTATCCGATCTGGGCACGCCTGCGGCCGGAAGATATTTTCCTCTCCACCCAAACAGCGTTGGTGGAGCTAGCCCTTTCAGGCTGCACCACTGCATCCGACCATCTGTACCTCTTCCCCAACGGCTCCAAGCTAGATGATGAGATCGCCGCCGCCCGTCAGGTGGGATTACGCCTGCACGCTTCGCGCGGTTCGATGTCGCTGGGTGAATCCAAAGGTGGCCTGCCGCCGGATTCGGTTGTTGAGGAAGAAGAGGCCATTCTCAAAGATTCGCAGCGCCTGATCCAGCAATATCACGAAGCCCGGCCGGGAGCCATGATCCAGATTGTGCTGGCACCGTGCTCTCCTTTCAGCGTCACTCCAGATCTGATGTGCGAATCGGCGGTGCTGGCACGTCAATATGGCGTCCACCTGCACACCCACCTGGCCGAAACCGAGGACGAGGAACAGTTCTGTCTGCAAAAATTCGGTCATCGCCCGGTGGGCTATATGCAGGAGCTCGGCTGGGTAGGAGAAGATGTCTGGTTTGCGCATGCGGTGTGGGTAAATCAGGAGGAGATCGAGGTCTTTGCGCGCCACGGTTGCGGCGTAGCTCACTGTCCGACCTCGAACATGCGCTTGGCTTCCGGCATTGCGCCGGTCAAAGAATACTTGGCCACAGGTGTGAAGGTGGGCTTGGGGGTGGATGGCTCGGCCTCGAACGATGGCTCTCACCTATTGGCCGAAGTGCGCCAGGCGATGCTTTTGGCGCGCGTGCGCGAAGGCATCACCGGCTTTTCGCTCTCCAACGATCCTTCGCGCAAATTGCTCACGGCGCGTCAGGCGCTCTGGTTGGGCACACGCGGTGGCGCAGCCGTGCTGGGACGCTCCGATCTCGGCTCCCTCGAACCCGGAAAATGCGCCGATTTCTTTGCCATCCATCTGGAGCATCTGGAATACGCCGGCGCGCTCCATGATCCGGTCGCTGCGGTGGTCTTCTGCCAGCCCCGTCGCGTCGATTACACCGTTGTCGGTGGACGGGTCATCGTGCAGGAAGGGCAGATTGTTACGGTAGATGAAGCCCGTTTGGTCGAGCAGCACAATCAGGCGGCCAAACGTCTAATTTCCTAACTTCCTGGAGGTGTCCGATGTGGAACCCTTCTTTCAGTTTACCGGTTTTCATCCTGGCCATGTTGGTAGCGATGCTCGGCCTGTGGCGCAAGGATTTTCGGTTTTTGATCGTCACTGCCATCCTCAGCCTGCCGTTGAGTTTCTACTTGCAGGGAAATTCGGACCTCGGCCTATTGGCCTGGGCCATTCCACTCACCTTGTCCATAAGCGCTTATAGCTTGAAGGTGGAAAAGGTCCGTCTTGCCTGGGTGATGTTTTTGCCCAGCGTGCTTTTGTTCCTTATGCTCTCTGTTGCTCTCTTCGCTTGGCTTGGTTTGCGCAGATAAAAAGGAGCTCCTATGTCTGTAACACAAGTGCGCACCTTGATTAATGTCGCCATGGGGCGTGAAGCGGCGGATGTGGTGATCCGCAAGGGAATCTGGGCCTGCGTTCAATCTGGGGAATTCATCCCGGAAACCGATCTTGCCATCAAAGATGGGCGCATTGCCTACGTGGGGCCGGAGGCCTCACATACGATCGGCCCTGCCACTCAAGTGATCGAGGCCAAAGGACACTACCTTACTCCCGGTCTGCTGGATGCGCACATGCACGTTGAATCGGGCATGCTCACGGTGACCGAGTTCGTGCGCGCCGTCTCACCGCATGGTACCACCGGCATGTTTGTCGATCCACACGAGATCGCCAATGTCTTCGGTTTGAAGGGCGTCAAGTTGATGGTGGATGAGGCCGAAAAGCAACCCATCCACGTTTGGGTGCAGATGCCCTCCTGCGTGCCTTCTGCTCCGGGGCTGGAAACGCCTGGCGCCAGCATCGGGCCGGAAGAAGTCGCCGAGGCGATGACCTGGCCGGGCATCATCGGCCTAGGAGAGATGATGAACTTCCCCGGCGTCTACAATGCCGATGAGAAAATGCTCGCCGAAATGGAGGCAACGCGTCAGGCCGGGAAAGTGATCGGCGGGCACTATGCCAGCCCGGATTTAGGCCTGCCCTTCCATGGCTACGTGGCCGGCGGTCCGGAAGACGATCACGAGGGCACGCGGCTGGAGGATGCCGTAGCTCGTGTCCGTCAGGGCATGAAGGCGATGCTGCGCTACGGTTCGGCCTGGCACGATGTGGCGGCGCAGATCAAAGCCGTAACGCAGCTCGGCCTCGACCCGCGCCATTTCATCCTTTGCACCGATGATTCCCACGCTGAGACCCTTGTCGAAGACGGGCACATGGACCGCGTGCTGCGTCACGCCATTTCCGAAGGCCTGCCACCGATGATCGCCTTGCAAATGGCGACCTTGAATACCGCCGAGCACTTCGGCGTGGCGCGTGAGGTCGGGCAGATCGCACCCGGTCGTTGGGCCGATATCCTGATCGTGCCGGACCTGAACGATTTCCGCCCGCGCCTGGTAATCGCACGCGGCCGGATCATTGCAGAGGAAGGCAAATGGCTCGTCGAGCCCCCCACCATGACCTATCCAGAATGGGTGACGCACTCGGTCAACCTGAAGCGCCCGCTGACCGCTGCCGATTTCGTGCTCCAAGCACCGCCCGGCAGCAATGGACGTGTGCGCGCCAATGTGATCGGCGTGATCGAAAACCAGGCCCCCACCCGCCACCTGCGCTTTGAGATCAGCCCAGATCACGGCATGGTGCATGCCGATCTCGGCCGTGACCTGGCCAAGGTAGCCCTGGTGGAGCGTCATCGCGGCCTCGGCGAAGTAACGGTCGGCCTGGTGACCGGCTTTGGCTTCACCGAGCGCTGTGCCATCGCCTCCACCGTGGCCCATGATAGCCACCATATAATCGTGGTCGGCACCGATGACGCCATGATGGCGCAGGCCGTCAATCGGTTGGCCGAAATCGGCGGTGGCCAAGTGGTCATCAAAGATGGCGAAGTGATCGGACAAGTCGAATTGCCCATCGCCGGGCTGATGTCCACCGAGCGCGCCGAAGGAGTGGCACGCAAAGCGGCCAGCGTCCTAGAAGGCTTCCGAGCCTGTGGTTGTCGCCTGAACAATCCGAACATGCAGCTCAGCCTGTTGGCGCTGGTCGTCATTCCGGAACTGCGCATTTCGGATAAAGGCCTGGTAGATGTCACCCGCTTCGACTTCATCCCAGTATTGGAATCGGTATGACACGTGCCTCTTCTCGTCTCATCCAAGAGCGCCTGGCCGCGCTGATCGCCGAAACCCGGGCCGGAGAGCGCCTTCCTTCCGAACCGGAACTGGCGCGGCGATTCGGCGTTTCACGCGCCACCCTGCGCGAGGCCATGCGGACCTTTGAAATTCAAGGATTGATTCACCGCCGCCAGGGTTCAGGGACTTACGTTGCATCACGCCCGCCGGTGTTGGAGGCCGGCCTGGAAGTGCTGGAAAGCCTGGAAAAGACCGCCCGGCGCTTCGGGCTGCAAATTCAGGTGCACAATTTGGAGATCGAGCGTATCCCCGCCGATGAGACAACCCGCCAAATGCTCGATCTCCCGGCCAATACCGAGGTGACGCGCGTCCGACGGGTGATCTGGATCGCCGATCACCCTGTAGCCTATCTTGTGGATACCCTGCCGCTGGATGTGCTCCGCCCGGAAGATTTCCCCGAAACGTTCGGCGGTTCGGTGCTGGACTTTTTGCTGGAGCGCAGGGAACAGCCTGCCGTTTCCAAAGCCTCGATCAGCGCCACACTGGCGGATGCAGAGATCGCCCGCGTGCTCCGCATTCAGCGCCATGACGTGCTCCTTCTCTTCACCTCCCAGCTCTTCCGCCAAGATGGGCGCGTGATTGATTACTCCATCAGCGCCTTTATCCCTGGCTATTTCCACTTTCACATTCTGCGCCGCATCGCGAAAAGCGAATAATTCCACATTTACAAAGAGGTTCGTAATGCAAGACAAAGTACAGGCCATTCAATCCCGTGTTCAATCCCAACGCGAAGAGATCCTCCGTTTCTTCCGCGAGATCGTCGCCATTCCCTCGATGGATTCGCAAATCCGCGAAGTGGGCGAGCGGATCGGCCAAGAAATGCGCAAATTGGGCTTCGATGAAGTGCGCTTCGATAAGATGGGCAACATCCTGGGGCGCATCGGCTCCGGACCGCGCATCCTGGTCTACGATTCGCACATTGATACCGTCGGCATCGGCGATCCCAAATCCTGGTCCTGGGATCCATTCGAGGGGAAGGTGGAAAACGGCATTCTCTATGCCCGCGGCGCCTGCGATGAAAAAGGCTCCACCCCCGGCATGGTCTACGGTCTGGCAATCGCTCGCGATCTGGGCTTGCTGGATGACTGGACGGTATACTACTTCGGCAACATGGAAGAATGGTGCGATGGCATCGCTCCGAACGCCTTCGTCGAAGTGGATCCGAAGGTGCGGCCGGATTTCGTCGTCATCGGCGAGCCGACCCGTATGCAAATCTATCGCGGTCACAAAGGGCGGGTGGAGCTGAAAGTCACCGCCAACGGCCGCTCGGCGCATGCTGCCTCCCACCACCTGGGCGATAACGCCCTCTACAAGATGCTCACCGTGATCGCCGGCATTCGTGACCTGGACGCGCACCTGCCCTCCCACGAATTTCTAGGGAAGGGCACCATCGTGGTCACCGATGCCCAGATCAGCACGGCCTCGATCAATGCCGTGCCGGATGGCTTCACCATTTTCATCGATCGCCGCCTGACCTTTGGCGAGACGAAAGAAGAGGCCATTCAACAGGTGCGCGACCTCATCCCGGGCTACCTACGCAACCAGATCAAAGTAGAAGAGCTATTCTACGATACCCCCTCCTATACCGGCTTCGTCTTCCCCGTGGATAAATACTACCCGGCCTGGGCACTCGAAGAATCGCACCCGCTGGTGCAGGCCGGTCAGGAAACCATTCGCCGCCTTTGGAACGTAGAACGCCCGACCGGCAAATGGAACTTCTCCACCAACGGCACCTACTGGGCCGGCAAGGCCGGCATTCCATCGATCGGATTTGGGCCGGGAAACGAAGAATTTGCCCATTCACCCAACGAACAGATCCCGCTCGACGAGGTAGTCGCCGCCACCGAATTCTATGCCCTTTTCCCGGCGGTGCTGCGTGAGCGTCACCCGCATCAGCCCTGACTTAGGCTCCCGCGGCGCCCCGAAGCATTACCCAAACCGAACCTTAACAACCGAAGCAACGATCCACCGTCTGCCCCTCTGCAAGAAAGGAGGTTGCTATGCGTAGTTTTGCCGGTCGTGACATCCTATCGCTGAAAGATTTCGAGCGCAGCGAGTTCTTCCACATCTTTGAAGTCGCCCAACAGATGGAGCCGATCGCTCGCTCCCGGCGGAACGTGGACCTGCTCAAGGAAAAGACCCTGGTCACTGCCTTCTATCAGCCATCCACGCGCACCCGCCTGGCACACGAGGCGGCCATGCATCGCTTGGGCGGCCATGTCGTCGGCTTTGCCGACCCAAAGATGACGCGCGCCGGCGATTTCTATCAGGAGTCCATCAAGGACACCGTGAAGATGCTGGAATTCTACGGGGATGTGATCGTCATGCGTCACTACCAACAAGGCGCGCCGCACGAAGCGGCCAAATGGGCCAGCATCCCGGTGATCAACGGTGGCGATGGTTGGGGGGAACACCCCACCCAAATCCTGACCGATCTGTATACCGTGCTACGTGAAAAGGGGCGCATTGACGGGCTGAAGTGGTTGGCCGTCGGCGATATGCGCATGCGCACCATGCACTCCCTGGCCTATGCGCTCACCCAGTTCGATTGTCCGATCACCTTCGTCTCCCCTCCGGAAATGAGCCTCACCGAGGAATTCAAAGCCGAACTGCGCCAATACAGTCTGAATTTCCGCGAGGCCGAGCACGTTGAACAGGCGATCGGCGATGCCGATGTCATCCTGGTCGAGCCGGTCGTCCAACCCGATTACACCAAGCCGCGCGACGAGCGCACGGGTCAGGTGGGGCTCACACCACCGAACTACAAAATCAGCCGCGAATTGCTCGAACGCAAGGCCAAATCCGATGCCATCTTACTCCACTCCCTGCCGCGCATGGATGAAATCCCCACCGAGGTGGATATCACCCGCTGGTCGCGCTACTGGCAGGAAGCGTTCAACGGCGTCGTTGTCCGTATGGCCTTGCTGGCACTGGTGCTGGGTGCCATGGAATAACCCAAAGGAGTGCCCATGTCCATTGATCGCCAGGCCCTTGCCCGCTACTGTGCCGAGCCGGCCGAGCAAAAATTGCTCGTGCTGCGGCGCGAACTGATGACCCCGATCCTGACCGTGCAGGCGGTGGCCCGTCTTTTGGAGCAATATCGCCAGGGATTGACCGAAGTCCTCCCGGAAGAAATCCCGGCTGAGCAGCTCCATAACATGATCACCTGGCTTTCCCAAGCCGCCACCGACCTGGAGGATATCCTGGTAATTCTCACCTCAAGTTGTCAGGATTTGCCGCCCCATCATTTGGCCGATTAAGCGTTCTGAACAGACGGTGGATCGTTCTTCGGCATCTTCGTTCATCATCGCCGGCTAAAGGCCGGCATACCTTTTCATCTCTCAAGGAGGTTCCTATGCAGACCCATCTTCGCGGTCGCGATCTGATTGGCGACCTAGATTTCAGCAAAGAGGAAGTCGAAACCGTACTCGATGTAGCCTTCGATCTCAAGCGCAAACGCGCCCTGGGCGAACCTCATCCCTATCTACGGGATAAGGTCTTGGCCATGCTTTTCTTCTATTCCAGCACCCGCACGCGTGGCTCTTTTGAGGCCGGCATGGCGCAACTCGGTGGTCACGCCGCATTTATCGAAAGCAAGACCACCCAAATCGCCCACGGCGATACCGCCAAAGAGATCGGCGAGATTTACGGCCGCTATTTCGATGGCATTGCCATCCGCCATGTGGAATGGGGAGTAGGTAATCAGTATATCAACGAAGTGGCGAAATACAGCCGCGTGCCGGTGCTGAACATGCAGTGCGAAATCTATCATCCCTTCCAAATCCTGGCCGATTTGATGACCATCATCGAAAAGAAAGGGCGCGATTTGCGCCGCAAAAAGCTGGTCGTCTCCTGGGCCTATGCCGCCTCGTACTTGAAGCCGATCTCCGTGCCTCAATCGCTGATCCTGCAAATGCCGCGCTTCGGCATGGATATTACCCTGGCCTACCCGCCGGAATTCCCCCTCATGCCCGATATCGTCGAACAGGCACGGGAGCAAGCCCGCAAATATGGCACGGCGTTCGAGATCATCGCCGATCCAAACGGCATGGAAAAAGCCTGCAAAGATGCTGATGTGATCTACGCCAAATCCTGGGGCCCCCTGCTCACCACCACCGATCCGGAAGAGGGCAAGCGCCTGCAGGATCAGTATAAGCACTGGATCATGGATGCCGCCAAACTGCGCGTGGCCAAAGAAGATGCCATCTATATGCACCCTCTGCCGGCCGATCGCAACATCGAAGTTACCGATGAAGTGATCGATGGCCCGCATTCGGTCGTTTACGATCAGGCCGAAAACCGCCTGCATGTTCAGAAGGCCGTCATGGCGCTGACCATGGCCTAAGGAGGCAAGATGGGAAAACTGGCCGTCGTTGCAATCGGTGGAAATTCGCTCATCAAGGACGAGGCGCATAAAACCGTCGAAGATCAATACGAAGCCGCGCGTGAGACTTGTCATTACATCGCCGAAATGATCGAACAGGGTTGGAATGTGGCGATTGGCCACGGCAACGGGCCACAGGTCGGCTTTATCCTGCGTCGTTCCGAGATCGCCCACAAGGTCGAGGGAATGCATGAGGTGCCGCTAGAGGTTTGCGGTGCAGATACCCAGGGCGCTATTGGCTATGCTCTGCAGCAAAACCTGCAGAACGAGCTCCATCGCCGCGGCATCCATCATCCTGTCGCCACCGTAGTCACGCAGGTACTGGTCGATCGAAACGACCCCGCATTCCAGAATCCTACCAAGCCGATCGGCGGATTCATGACAGAAGAGGAAGCCCGCCGCCGTCAACAAGAACAGGGCTGGACGGTAGTGGAAGATGCCGGCCGCGGCTGGCGACGCGTCGTTCCCTCGCCATTGCCCAAAGAGATCGTCGAGCTGGATGTGATCAAAACCTTGCTCCAAGCCGGCGTGATCACCATTGCCGTCGGCGGTGGCGGCATCCCGGTGATCGATACCGGCAACCGCCAGCTGCGTGGCATCGCCGCGGTGATCGATAAAGACTACGCAGCCAGCCTGTTGGCGCGCGCCATCGGCGCCGATCTCTTTCTCATCTCAACGGCGGTTGAAAAAGTGGCGCTCAACTTCGGCAAACCGAATCAGCGCTGGGTGGACCATATGACGTTGGCTGAAGCCAAACAGTACCTGGCCGAAGGGGTACATTTCGCCAAAGGCTCCATGGCGCCAAAAATCCAGGCCATCATCTGGTTCCTGGAGGCCAACCCGAACGGCAAGGCGCTGATCACCAACCCTGAAAACATCGGCCGTGCCCTGCGCGGCGAAACCGGAACCTGGATCGTCCCCTGATCAGGGTTTTGGAATAGCCACGGGGATACCCGCTGAGTGCTTGGAACCTCTCCCATCCACAGCTGGTATCCCCGGCAAATTTCCTTGAAAAAGGAATTCCTCCTTCTCCTGCGTTCCATGACATCAAATGAAGATGATCTGGGCGCCTTCGGTCATTTCGATGAACTCGCTGGCAGTGACGATGTCATCCACTACATCGAGGAAGTCTTCTTTTGAGAGCTTCATCATGTCCACCGTCATCTTACAGGCATAGATTTTGGCGCCAGCATCATGGAGCATTTGGAGCATCTCGCGCACCGGCGGCACTTCCAGCTCTTTCATCTTTTGCTTCATCAGAGCCGTAGCAAGAGCGGTCATTCCGGGGAGCACACCCATGATCTGTGGAATTCCCATGTTGATGGGGAATCCCATCATGCCGGTTTTCATGCTGGTATTGGCCACCGGGGCAATCTCCAAGTGATCCACCCGGTGCTTATTAATCATGTCAAGCCCCCAGAAAGTGAAGAAAAGGGTGACATCAACGCCGTTGCCGAGTGCTGCCCAGCCCATAATGAGAGCAGGATAGGCCATATCTAGGCTACCTTTCGAACAAATGAAAGCCATTTGGCGATTCTCAGACATGGTGCACCTCTTGTAAAGAGAAGGATAGGGAGGAAAGATCTCCTCCTTTTGCAGATATCACTCTAGATACAACCTTCAGGTTTACCAAGGCCAGCAATGCGAGCTACTTTCTTGGCCGGACCCTTTGGAAAAAGCTCGAACAGTTCTTTGGTACTGATGCCTGTGCCACTGGTGATCTGGCGAAGGGTCGGTGCTTTGCCGCTTTCTGCCGCGGCCTTACGACACCAGCGGATGATCTCCCAGTGTTTTTCGCTCAGCACAATACCCTCCTGTTCGGCCAGGGCCTTCGCGATTTCCTCATTCCAGAGAGAAGGATCGGTTAGAAAGCCTTCATCGTCCAGATGTAGATTTTCAAGAGCGCTCAACATTGTATTTTCTCCTTTCTTGCGAAGATTTATTCTGGGGAGGGAATTTCTCCCAAAAGCTTCAAGAGTCGAAGGGCGCGTGCCAATCCTTTGCGTGTCTGGGGCTCACTCATTGCCTTGAGCAAAACAAAGGGTGAAGTCTGCGCATCTGGGATAGGCGCGGTAAGCGCATTCCAAGCCTTCTCCGGCAGCGCAAAATAACCTCTGCGCTCCAACAGATCAAGCGTTTCCACCAACGTACTGAAGACCGGCTTGATCAGGCGTTGTATCTCTTCGCTCAGTCCCATCAGCGCTTCCAGTTGATCCAGTATCTTGAGCAGCAAGTGTATATCACGGAGCAGCCGCTTGAGCAGAAAGAACAAGTCCTCCGCACGGAATTCGCTCCCGATCTCGGCAAGTTCGTCAATGCTCAGGTGCACTATCTGGTTGAAAATCGGGATGAAATCACGTTTGAATTCCTCCAGCTCTTCGGCACGGCTTCGTTGCTCGGCCAGGTAATTTTCAATGCGTTCCAGCCGCTCCAAAAGAAGGTTGAACTGTTGCTGGGTTATCGCCTCATTTATAGCATGCATCCTCTCACTCATAATCGTCTCCTATGCCCACTTACCGGCCATGCTCATTTGCGATTCAAAGGGCAGCTCACCCCCCTTGAGTAAGACATTCCAGTAAATCCAGCGGAACATCATCTTGCCCCAATGGTTGACATGAGATTCCTGGAGCAGCGAGAAGGGGCCGAACCCGGGCAACGGGAATTTTCCAGGTAGCGGTTCGACCTCATAATTGAAATCAATCAGCACACCCTTATCAAAGCCGGACTCGATGAAACAATTGGCATGCCCATCGAATTTCGGTAGTGGCTCCAAGCCCTCTATGCTCCGCAGTAGATTTTCAATCACCACATCCAGCATGAAATGGGCAACTGAGCCAGCTTTAGAGGTAGGCACATTCGTCGCATCGCCGATGACAAAGATATTCTCCCAATCGCGACTGCGGAGGGTATGCTTATCCGTGGGCACGAAATTCAGTTCATCCCCCATCTTCGAGCGCCCAATAACATCGGATCCCATCACGGTTGGCACGGTAATCAACAGGTCATAGGGGATCTCTCGTTCATCGTAGGAACGAATCACCTGCTTGGTGGTATCCGCTTCCATGATCTGGAATTCCGGCTCTAGGTGAATGCCCTTTTCCTCCAGCATACCGCCCAGGATGGCCGAGGCGCGCGGTTTGGTGAAGGCTCCAGGTAACGGAGTGGCATAGACGATTTCCACCTTATCACGAATGCCACGTTCGTGGAAAAACCAATCGGCAAGAAAGACAAACTCCAACGGCGCCACCGGGCATTTGATGGGCATCTCCACCACATTCAAAATAAGCCGCCCACCTTTCCAGAAGCGCAAAAAATTCGCAAGATGCAGGGCGCCTTCCAAGGTATAAAAGGTGAAAATATTCTTGTTCCAGGCTCCGCCATCCAGGAGGCCAGGTGTTTCCTCCGGATGTACATCGCTTCCCGTAGCAATCACCAGGTAGTCATAGGAAATGACTCGACGATCCTTGCGCAGGATCACCCGACTTTTTTCCGGCTCAATGACCTCAACATCCGAAAAGATAATCTCCACACCAGGCGGCAGGAAATTGCGCTTCGGTTTGATGACATCCTGCTTACTGTAGAGGCCAAACGGAATGAACAAAAAGCCAGGCTGATAATAGTGGGTCTCATCGCGATCCACGACGAGAATCCGCCACTCCTGGCTATCCAGTTTCTCCGCCATCTTATTAGCGACCATCGTACCGGCAGTGCCGGCGCCAAGAATCAACAGGGTCTTCATTACTCTCATCTCCTATAGGTTGGGGTGAAGCAAACCATGAAGAAGTTGTGCACGCTCTTGCATATTTGTCGCCAGAACGGCTCGCAGCAGGTTAAGCGCTTCGATCACGCGCTCATCTTTCAACCGATATTGGATCCGCTGCATCGTCCGCTCTGCTACTACCAGCCCCGCCTCACGTAACACCTTCAAATGACGCGAAACATTCGGCTGTGGTAACTCCAGTGCTTCGACAATCTCGGAAACCGTCAATGGTCTTTCCTGAAGGGCATAGAGAATCATGATGCGTGTAGGATCCGCCAATCCACTGCAAAGATGTGCATGTAAATGGTGAATCTCATCGCGTAAAAGGTTAGAAACTGGCATAGTCCTTCTCCTATGCAAATATGCATCCATTCACATTCTATAGTTTAGTATAGGCAATTCATCTCCCTTTTGAAAGTGCTATTTTTCACAATATGGCATGATGAATGTAACAAGCCAAAAAAGATTCTTATTCTCATGATTTTCATGAACGCTAGGACAACCAAGAAACACACCCTGCAATCACCGTCGCCACCAAACAAAACGATCACGCCTTGGAGATCAGGCCGTGAAAGTTACATTGGCTTCCTCTAGCGCTCTCGTGACAAATTATCTGAAAGCCGAGCATCCATGAAAAACCTAATTCTGGCATCAGGCATCTTCAGCTCAAGCATGCGGGCCGATACTCGGTTCGGCCCACAGGGGCAATCAATATCCATCAACCACTGGCACTCTTTTACCCAATCGGCAACAACTGTCTCTCCTTCACACAACCCTGGTAAAATGGAAAAAATTGCTCAGCATGACGGGAAATATTGCCATGCACAAAACCGTTGATCTGCGCTTTCAAATCCTTGCGCTTTACCTGCTCCTGGCGATCCCGCTGCTCACTTCCCTATTCCTGCTCAACCAGATTGCTCGCACGCGCATTCGCCAGAATGCCGAGGCCGCCAATATTTCCCTGACTCAGGCCGTAGCCCAAGGAACGGCAGGAAGCCTGCAAGATATGCTCCGCGCCGTAGAGGAGCTGGCCGGTTACGAGGCCGTGCGTCAGGCCGATCGGGAAGGCATGCGCCCGATCTTCCGTCTGATGTTGCTCACGCATCCCCAGGTCAACCTGGTCTATCGACTGGATGCCCGCGGCATTATGCTTTATCACTACCCGGAAGGGCCCGGTTCCACCGTTGGGGTCGATTTTTCCTTCCGCGACTATTTTCATCGCGCCCTCACCACCCGATCCCCTTTCATTTCTCAGGGGCGTATCTCTCCTACGACTCAGCAACCCGTGGCAACGGCGGTTATGCCGCTCTGGTCCGAAAACGGCGAGTTCCTGGGTCTGATCGGGGCCAATATTCGCCTGGAAAGCCTGAGCCAGGTGCTGAGCTCGATTCGAGAAACCCACGCCGCGGAAAGCAACCTGGAGTTGGTGATCCTGGATAACGCCCAACAGATCATCGCCCATAACGATACGCAATGGTTGCTCAAGCCGGCCAACGCACTTCTTCCCTTGGCAATTCTCAAGGAGGACCTGCCCACCTCAACCCTGGTGGCACGCGCCCCCAGCGGCGAGGAGCGATTGTATACGCGCGTCGATCTCCCCTCTCTGAACTGGATGGTAATTCTTAGTCAGCCAACGCGCATCGTCTTCTCCACACAATTTGCCCTGGAACGGCTGACCTTCCTGACTTTCTTCACCCTTTTAGGGATCGGCTTCTTCTTCTGGTGGGCGCTGGCAGCGCGTGTCATCTGGCCGATCGAGCGCCTGGTACCGTTTAGCCAGGCCATTGGCGATAACCGCCCCCCTACTGAGGAAGAACTCGCAGTGATCAAGCGCCTAGCGCAGCGCGGCGATCAGATCGGCCACCTGATCCGCAGCATCCTGCGCATGCGTGATTCGATCGTCGAACGCTTCCGCGAACAGAACACTTTGCTCGAAACCAGCGCTGCCGTCGTCTCCACTTTGGAGATCGACGCTGTTCTCGATCGCATCCTGGAACAGATGGGACGCCTGCTCAACGTGCAGCGCTGTGCCATTATTGCCCTTGATGAACGGCGCGGCGTGTTCCGGGTGCGTGCCAGCCGTGGACTTTCGGCACACTACGTCGAGCAATTGACCATCCAACCCAGTGAGCCTGATTCGGTGGCCATGCGGGCACTCCATAGTGGAGAACCGATCTTCGTCAGCGATACCGAGACCGACCCGAGCTATGTGCGCCGTCGGGCCGCCGCCCGCGCCGAGGGTCATCGCGCCCTGCTGGCCGTGCCCCTGAAGACCAAGCACGCCCCGCCCACCGTGCTGGTCGTTTATCACTCTGAACCACACATCTTCACCTATAACGAAATCCGCTTGCTCACCACGTTTGCCAATCATGCTGCCATGGCGATCGAAAACGCTTTGCTCTTCGAGCGCAGCGATATGCAGCTTGCCGAGCAAACGCATCGCCTCCAGGCACTGATGGAATCCCTGGATATCGGCATTTTGCTGAGCGATCTCCAGGATCGCGTCATCTATGCCAACCGGCGCATGGCAGAATGGTTGCAACAACCACAGCCCACCCTGCAACACCATCCGCTGGGCGAAATCCTGGAATCGCTGGCCTCCTTCAGCCCCGATCCGCCAAACAGCCGAGAAGCGATCCAGGCCCTGGTAAGCGGTGAGCGCAAGACTTGCGAGATCACCTATCGCACCGAAAGAGGGAAGCTGTCTCTCTGGCTGGAAACCTTCGAGGTTACCGATGAACAGGCCACCTCCATTGGGCGCGGTGTGTTGGTGCGCGATGTCACCTCGGAACGAGAGCTGGATCGGATGAAATCCAGCTTGATCTCCACCGTCTCGCACGAGCTGCGCACACCACTGGCAGCAATCAAAGGCTATGCCTCTACCCTTCTGGCCGAGGACGTGCGCTGGGATGAAAGCGCCCAACGTGAATTTTTAACCATCATTTCCCAGGAGGCCGATCGGCTCTCTCACCTGGTGAATAACCTACTGGACCTTTCGCGCCTGGAAGCCGGCTCCCTCAAGCTTTCGCTTCAACCCTGCGATGCCCAAGCTCTGATCTGGAGCGCGGCCGGACAGATGCATTTGCCTTCTACTTTGCGTTTGGAAGTTGAAGTGGAGGAAAACCTGCCTCCCCTGTATGTTGACCGTCTGCGCCTGGAGACGGTGATCCGAAACCTGCTAGATAACGCCGTGAAATATGCCGGTGCGGAGGCCACGATCCGCATCGAAGTGCGCAAGGAGGGAGAAAACGTCGTCTTTCGGGTTCGCGATGATGGCCCCGGCATACCGGTCAGTGAGCGAGAGCGCATCTTTGAGAGCTTCTACCGTGTTGAATCCGGCCTGACCCGCACCGCCAGTGGTGCCGGGCTGGGACTTTCGATCTGCCATGGGTTGGTACGCGCCCATGGGGGCAATATCTGGGTCGAAACACCGCCCAGAGGCGCCTGCATCGCTTTCTCTTTGCCGATCAAAATGCCGGTTGTGGAGGAAGAGGGCCCATGACCACCGTCCTGGTCGTCGACGATGAGAAAGCGCTACGCGACTTCGTGCGCCGCAACCTGGAAGTGCGCGGCTACCGTGTGTTGACCGCCGCCAACGGCCTGGAAGCCTTGGCGATCTTCGAGCGCGAATCCGTTGACCTGATCATCCTGGACCTGATGATGCCCCACCTGGACGGCCTGGAAATGACGCGCCACCTGCGGGAGGTCTCAACCGTGCCGATCATCATCCTGAGCGCCCTCGGCGAGGAAAGCGACAAGGTGCGCGCCTTCGATCTGGGCGCTGATGATTACCTGACCAAACCTTTCGGCGTTGGGGAACTCTTGGGACGGGTAAAGGCCGTGCTGCGCCGATCGCAATGGTCGCATGTGCCAAGCGGTAGCGAACGGCTGGTGCGCGGCGCGATCTGCGTGGACCTGGAGCGTCACATTGTCACCGTAGACGGGCGCGAAATCGCGCTCACGCCCACCGAATACAATTTGCTCGTCTTCCTCATGCGCAACGCCGGAAAAGTCCTGCCCCATCAGCTCATTTTGCAACAGGTCTGGGGGCCGCAATACGGCAACGAAGCGGAATACTTGCGCGTCTATATCGGGCGACTGCGGCGCAAGATCGAAGCCGATCCCGCACATCCCCGCTATCTGCACACCGAACATGGGATCGGTTATCGCTTCGAGGAACGCTAAACGAACGTTTACGGTTTTTTTACGATTTCCAAACGGCCTTTTATGCCCCGTTTTTCCGGGAAGGATATGCTAGAAGTAGTGGACGTGTCGTCGTCCACCGATTCTACCCTTCGGGAGGAGATAGCTTATGAAACGTCTATTGTTTTCCCTTTTCGTCGTGTTTGGCCTGGTAATGGCCGCCTGCGGCCCTCAAACCACGCCCACCCCTCCGCCACCTACTCAGCCCCCTGCCACCCAGCCCCCTGCCACCCAGCCTCCCACCCAGACTCCTGCGCCGACCACCCCACCCGAAAAGGTGGTGACCATCGGCTTCACCGCTTCCCTGACCGGTAATCTGAACGTTGAATCCACCCGCCAGAAAAACGGTCTGAAGCTCTGGATGGACCAGGTCAATGCCGCCGGTGGGATCAAACTGGCCGATGGCACAGTAGTTAAGTTCCAGGCAAAATTCTACGATGACGAATCGAACGCTAATCGCGTCCAGGAGCTATATACCAAACTGATCACCGAGGACAAAGCCGATTTCTTGATCAGCCCCTATTCTTCCAACCTGGCCGATGCAGCCGCGGTGATCGCCCAGCAATACCAGAAGATCATGATCACCACCGGCGCAGCGGCAGAAGGCACCTATCGGAAAGGCTACACCCTGGTGTATCAGACCTACACTCCGGCCGGACGTTACCTCACCGGGGCAGTGGATTTGCTAGCTTCCCTCAACCCGAATGTCAAGAAGATCGCCATCGTGCACGAAAATGACAAGTTCTCTACCTCGGTTGCCGATGCAGTCAAGGCTTATGCCGAAAGCAAGGGCTACGAGATCGTGCTCTACGAAGGCTATGATAGCGGTACTACCGATTTTGCCCCGATCGTCACCAAGATCGAGGGGGCAAAACCCGAAGTTGTGCTCGGCGGTGGTCACTTTGCTGATGGTCAGCAATTTGCCAAAGCGCTCTATGAGAAGAATCTGGCGGTGAAGATGATCGCCCTGCTGGTGGCCCCGCCAGAGCCCAAGTTCGCCGAGATCGGCGATGCCGCTCTGGGTGTGATCGGCCCAAGCCAATGGGAGCCTCTGGCCGCCTTCAAACCGGATTATGGGCCCACCGGCGAAGAGTTCATCAAAGCCTATCAGGCCGCCTTTGGCGAGGAGCCCTCCTACCACGCAGCGGGTGGTTATACGGCCGGCCTGATCCTGCAAAAGGCCATCGAAATGGCCGGCTCGCTGGATACAGCCGCCATCAAGGAAGCGTTGGATAACATGGATATGACCACCTTCTTCGGTCGCATCAAATTCGATACCAGCGCCGAACAACACGGCCTGCAGATCGGCCATGAAATGGTCTACATCCAGTGGCAAAAAGATGCCTCCGGCAACCTCGTGAAGCAAGTCGTTTGGCCGGCAGCAGTTGCAACCGCGCAGACACTCTACCCGATGCGCTAAATACTCTGAAAAGCAAAGACCCTGCAGGGGGGGATACCTCCTGCAGGGTTTTGTTATCTGACGTTCGGATCAACGCACCTTGCGTTGACATCCTTTGACCGGTGGAGATAGCATGAGCCTGAACACCTTATTTTCCTCCATTATGGATGGTCTGCTGATCGGCACCGTTTACGGGATCGCCGCCATGGGGCTAACGCTGATCTGGGGCGTGATGCATGTGATCAACCTAGCCCATGGTCCGGTGATCGCCTTAGGCATGTTCGGCGTCTACCTGCTTTTCACCGGGTTAGGCCTGAACCCCTATCTGGCACTGATCTTGGTGGCGATCCTGGGGCTTCTACTCGGCATTCTAATCTATTTCATCGCCATCCACCGGGTGATCGAGGCCCCTCATCTTTCAACACTCCTGGCAACGTTCTCGATCAACATGATAATCATCGGCATCGGGACGGCGATTTTCACCACCAGTCCACGAGATACCGGTTTCTCGCTGGGACACATTGAGATTGGTACGATCACCCTCCAAGGCACCCGATTGGTTGCTTCTTTGGTAACGCTGCTGGTGACCGCAGCACTTTATTTCTTTCTTTACCGCACCCGTCCGGGCAAATACGTGCGCGCCGTGGCGAATAACCGCGCCGCAGCCGAATTAATGGGCATTCCCTCGGCGCGCGTGCTGGCTCTGAGCTTCGGCCTCGGCACCATGCTGGCAGCGATCGCCGGCGGCCTGATCGCCACCTTCTTTTCTTTTACCATCCTTTCAGGTGATACGTATGGGCTCAAGAGCTTCATCATTAGTGTTTTGGGAGGCTTGGGCAATCCCCTGGGCGCCCTGCTCGGTGGATTGATCCTAGGTCTGATGGAGGGAATATTCCCCTTGGCCATTCCCAATACCTGGGTGCCGGTGATTGAATTTCTCTTCTTTGTCTTCATCCTGCTCGTCCGTCCTAGCGGCTTGCTCGGAGGGAAATCATGAAAAAGTCACTCCACCCCGGTCTCTGGTTAACGCTTGGGATTTTGCTCGTGATCAGCATACCGCCTATCATCACCCGCGATGCGGCACTGCGTGAACGCACCTTCACCATCTTGCTGGCGATCGTCATGGCCTCCAGTCTGAACATCATCCTGGGGTACACGGGATACGTTTCGTTTGGTCACGTCGTCTTCTACGGTCTGGGCGGTTACATGGGAGTGTATGCGATCGACAAATGGGGTTGGTCCCTGCCGCTTGGAGTGCTTCTCGGTGGCTTGACCTCGGCGCTGCTGGCGCTTCTACTAGGGCGCGCCATTTTGCGGTTGCGCGGCGCTTATTTTGCCCTGGTCACCATTGGGATCAACGAGGCCATGCGCACGTTTATCTCAAATTTCAAACCCTTCGGTGCTTCCACCGGCATTGAGCTCCACTTTTCGGTCTATAAACCCTATGGTGGAGCCGCAGAGGCGCTTTGGCTCACCTATTACTTTGTTGTGCTCATTACCCTGGCAAGCATTCTGCTCAGTTACTGGGTGCGGCAGAGCAAACTCGGCCTGGGCCTGATGGCCATCCGCGAGGACGAAGACGCCGCCGAAGTGATGGGGGTAGTTGCGCCGCAATATAAGACGATCGCCTACGTCCTTTCGGCACTACTGCCGGGTATGTTGGGCGTGCTCTTTTTCTTCAAAAACGGGACCGTGGAGCCCACGGATGCCTTCCGCCTCCATTTTTCCATTGAAGCCATTGTCATGGTCATGCTCGGGGGGCAGGGTACGGTACTCGGTCCTCTGGTGGGCGCCTGGGGATACCAGCGATTACGTGGCCTGTTGCTCACTACAGGTTGGAAAATTGCCAATCTTGCCATCAAGGACTTTCAGTTGGTGATTGCCGGCCTCCTACTCCTGCTGATCGTGCTCTTTGTGCCCGCCGGCCTGATAGGATGGATGCAGCAAAAATTCTCCAAGCTGCGGAGGGTGTTGATATGAGCGTGTTACTCTCGGTTCAAGGCGTGACCAAACGTTTCGGTGGTTTGCAAGCGCTCACTCATGTCACATTCGACCTGCCGCAAGGCCAAATCCTTGGCCTAATTGGCCCTAACGGCGCGGGCAAAACCACTCTATTCAACGTGATCAACGGCATCTACGTTCCTGAAGAGGGACGAGTGATCTTCCGCGGCGAAGATATCACCGGGCTCAAGCCCTACGAGGTGGCGCGGCGCGGCCTGGCACGTTCCCATCAAGTGGTACGTCCGCTGAATCAGCTCACGGTGCGCGAAAACGTGATGGTCGGCGCCTGCTTCGGGCGCGAAAACCATTCCCTCTCAAATGCCGCTGCAATCGCCGATGAAATTCTGGAATTGGTCGGGCTAAAGGAACGCGCCGATCAATTGGCTGGAAGCCTGAACATCGCCCAAAAGAAACGGCTGGAAATGGCACGGGCGCTGGCAGCGCGGCCCTATCTGCTCCTGCTGGATGAGGTGTTGGCCGGCCTGAACCCCTCCGAGGTCGAGGCCATGTTAACGACGATCCGCACCATCCGTGAGCAGGGAATCACCATCATCATGATCGAGCATCTCATGCACGCCATCATGAAGATCTCCGAGCGGATCATCGTCTTGGACTATGGAGAACAGATTGCCGAAGGCACGCCCCAGGAGATCTCAAACAACCCGCGGGTCATCGAGGCCTATCTTGGCGATCCAAAACTGGCACAGCGTTTGCTGGAGGAGGTTGAATGAACGTTCTTGAGATTCAAGATCTGGTTTCCGGATACGGCGAAGTCCAGATTTTATGGGGATGCTCTTTGCAAGTGGAAGAGGGGAAGCTCACTGCTCTGATCGGCAGTAACGGTGTGGGAAAAACCACTCTTTTGCGCACGATCATGGGATTAATTCGCCCCTGGAGTGGTTCCATCCGCTTTGAAGGGCGCGAAATTGGGCATTTGCCACCGTATGTCAAAGCCGAGATGGGATTGGTGTTGGTACCAGAAGGCCGGCAACTTTTCAGCGAAATGAGCGTTTATGAAAACCTGGAAATGGGCGCCAGCAACTCGCGCGCCCGCGCCCGTTTCAACCAGAACATCGAACGCGTCTATGCTCTCTTCCCGCGGCTCAAAGAGCGCGCGGCACAGAAGACCGGTACCCTGAGCGGTGGTGAACAGCAAATGCTGGCCGTAGCCCGTGGCATCATGGCTGAACCGCGCTTATTAATGATCGATGAGCTCTCGCTGGGCCTAGCCCCTATTCTCACCCTCCAGCTCTTTGAGACGATAAAGCAACTGCGCTCCATGGGGTTGACCATCCTGCTTGTCGAGCAAAACAGCCAGATGGCATTGGCGATCAGCGACTATGCCTACGTCGTGGCCGGTGGCAAAGTCGATCTGCACGGCACACCGCGCCAGCTGATCCGCGATCCTCACGTGCGCTCCGCCTACTTAGGGTTGTAATTCCCCCTCCCAAACGAAAGGGCACCTTGCCGGTGCCCTTTTTATTTACGTATGTCGGCGCTCCGAATCAGGCAGGCATATCTGCTCGCTTTTTCTCCTGCCGGCTGCGCCAAAATTCCACCACCATAGGTAATACCGAGATGAAAATGATCGCCAGGATCACCAACGAGAAATTATGCTTGATCAAGGGAATGTTGCCGAAGAAATAGCCGGCAAAGGTAAAAAGCGCCACCCAGACAATCCCGCCAAAGATATTGTAGGAGATAAAGTATCCGTAAGACATGCGCCCAACACCGGCCACGAACGGTGCAAAGGTTCGCACGATCGGCACAAAACGCGCCAGGAAGATCGTCTTCCCACCGTGTTTCTCAAAAAAGGCATGGGTGCGGTCGAGATATTCCTTCTTGATCCAGCGACTCTGATAGGCCCGTTCTCCCAGTGTGTGGCCAATCCAGTAATTCGCCGTATCCCCCAAGATCGCCGCCGCCATCAGCAAACCGACTAAGAGGTAAATGTTCAAAGATCCCAGCGCCGCAAACGTTCCGGCCGCAAAAAGCAGCGAATCGCCGGGTAGAAACGGCGTCACAACGAAGCCGGTTTCCACAAAAATCACAAAAAATAGCAACGCGTAGGTCCAGGTACCGTAACGTGAAATGATCTCGGCAAGGTGTTTATCCAAATGTAGAAACAGGTCAATCGCAAAAGTAAGGAAATCCATTTGAGCCTCCGTTCAAAAGTAAGGCCGATTATACCATCTGGTATAATCAAAGCATGCCCAGAATTTACGTAGTTGGTCATATTAATCCCGATACAGACACCGTAGCCGCGGCCATGGGCTATGCTTGGTTGTTGCACGAACGGGACGGACTGGAAACGGTCGCGGCGCGCGCCGGAGCTTTGAACCCCCAAACGACTTGGGTGCTGCAGCGGCTCAGCCTCGAGGCGCCTCTTCTCTTGACCGATGCTTCGCCGCGTTTTGAATCCGTCATGCAACGCCTGGACACGATCCTCCCCGAAAGCCCGCTTTCCGAGGCTTGGTCGCTGGCGACGCGCACCGGCGGACTTGCTCCGGTGGTGGATGCCGAAGGGCGCCCCTATGGCCTGATCAGCGGCTGGAGCCTTTTCCGCTACTTCACCGAAACGCTCGGCCCCAACCCCTCTCTGAACACGGTGCGCTTGGGTGACTTGATGAGCGCACCCTGCCGCTTGGCCGCCGATACTACCGTCCCAAAATTCCCGGCCCAAGGCCACATTCGGGATTCGCTCCATCGCATCCTGCATGATGAATACGATAACTACTGGATTGTGGACGAAAACGACTACTACTTGGGCATTGTCCGTCAGCGCGATCTGCTGAACCCGCCGCGCCTGAAAGTGATCCTGGTGGATCACAATGAGCCACGACAGGCGATCGCCTCTCTGGAGGAGGCCGATTTGCTGGAAATCCTCGATCACCACCGCCTGGGGAACCCTCATACCCACACCCCGATCCGCATGCGCGTGGAGATCGTCGGGTCGACCTCCACCCTGGTCACCGAACAAATGATAGAAGCCGGCATTGCACCGCCATCGGCCCTGGCCGGCATGCTCCTGGCCGGCATCCTTTCGGATACTCTGCTTTTCACTTCTCCTACTACCACCCCGCGCGATCGTCAGGCCGCCGAGCGTCTAGCGCGTTGGGCCTTCAGCGGAGTTTCGCCACTGAAAGGCGAAACCCTTGAATCTTACGGACAGGCTCTGCTGGCCGCCGGTGCCGGGCTGGATCAACGACCGGCCGAAGAAGTCGTCAGCAGCGATCTAAAGATCTACGAAAGCGGCGGCTTCAAATTCGCCATCTCCCAAGCGGAAGTGACCGACCTGGTGCAACTGGCCGAACATCTCCCTCGCCTGCAAAAAGCGCTGGACGAGCTGCGCGATCGGCGCGGTCTGGATTTCGCTATGCTCCTGGTCACCGATGTGGTGCGCGGCAGCAGCCGCCTGCTCCTTTCCTCCGAGCCGCCGCCCATCCTCAAAGACCTGCCCTACCCGCCGCTCCCGGATGGCACGCACGATGCACCGGGAATCGTCTCGCGCAAAAAACAGCTCCTACCTACCTTATTGGGATTGCTCGAACGATAAGCCATTTTTATGCGACCTGTACTCATTTTCCTCATTCTGTTGCTCTTCCTACTGGCCTGCGCGCCGCAAAAAGCCCCCTCGCCCGCCACTACTTTCGCGCCTGCCTCACCCACTCCACCGCCCCCCACCCCGGCGCCCACTTTCACACCCACTCCCATTCCCATGATTTCCCTCACTGCGCTGGTGTGGACCTCCGACCCCAAGACGCCGATCCTGACCTATCACCAATTCACTGATGACATCGCCAAGCGCTCCAGCCCGGTCAAAGTGCGCAAATCAGATTTCCGTGCTGAATTGGAGAGCCTATATGCCGCAGGCTACAGCCTGGTATCCCTGCGCGATTGGCTAGATGGGCAATGGATCGTCCCGGCCGGGCACCGCCCGCTGATCCTGAGCATGGACGATCTCTTCTATAACAATCAGATCGGCCTAACGGCGGAAGGCGAACCGGATCCGCACACCGGCATCGGCATTCTGTGGCAATTCTACAAAGAACATCCCGATTTCGGTTTCCACCTGGCACTCTTTGCCAACCTAGGTGATAAGCTCTATGCCGATCCATCAAAGCCGGATTGGGAGATGAAGCTTGCCCAGACCATCGTCTGGTGCTTAGAACACGGCGCAGAAATCTATAACCACACCTACACCCACGCCGATCTTTCCTTATCAGATGCCAACGCTATCCGCTGGGAATTGGGACAGAACGATCGTTATTTGCGCCAGCTATTGCAAAAAGCTGGCCGAGCCGATCTGATCCCTAGCCTGGGAAATATGCTGGCCTTGCCCTACGGGAGAGAACCCCATTCGATCAACGAACGGAAAGTGATCTACAATTACACCAACCCCGAAGGCAAGTCGATGGAAGCCGTATTCTACATTGACTTCATCATACGCCCCGGCTACTTTGAGCCGGCCTCGCCGAGTTTCGATCCGTTGCACCTGCCGCGCATCGTTGCCACCCAGAAAGCCGTGCGCGTCCTAAGCGAAAACGTCGCCGCCTTCCCGGCCCCCATCAGCTGCACCTTTGAGATCGAAACGAGGTACCAAACGATCGACAGAGGCTCGGCGAACGGATCCGGCAGGCCATTCAAAACGGAACTTGCCCGACAGGACGTTATTTCGTCGCCGGCCTCTCTTTTGACATGCGCTCGCTCGCTTCAGTGCCATGAACGACGATTTTCTCATCTTTGAAGCTCTGGTTAATCTGAAGAAAGAAAACCAAGCCGCCGCCCTCTGCACCGTCATCCATAGCGAAGGATCCACCCCGCGCCACGTCGGGAGCAAGATGCTCGTTTACCCGGATGGCCATTTCATCGGCAGCATCGGCGGCGGAGACCTGGAGCATCGCGTGCTGGACGAAGCTTGGATCGCGCTAGCCGAGGGCAAACCGCGCCGTTTGCGTTACAATATGGTAGACCCACATCGCGGCGACCCCGGCGTCTGCGGTGGGACGGTGGAGATTTTCGTGGAACCAATTCTGCCTCCTCCCCTAATGATCATCGTCGGCGGCGGTCATGTGGGCAAAGCAGTCGCCCATCTGGCCAAATGGCTGGGCTTCCGCGTCGCCGTTTCAGACGATCGCCCGGAATTCTGCACCCCAGAAGCCATCCCAGATGCCGATGCGTTCTACCCCTGCCGACTTTCGGAGCTGCCAAAGCATGTCTCCATCACCCGCCACACCTACCTTGTGCTCACTACGCGGGGCAGTGCCATCGATGTCGAGGGCTTGCCAGCTTTGCTCGAAACGCCCGCAGCCTACATCGGTATCATTGGCTCCAAACGCCGCTGGTTAACTACAGCCAACGCACTGCGCAAACAAGGCATCGACGAAGAAAAACTAGCACGTGTCCATTCCCCAATCGGATTGGAAATCCAGGCCGAGACTCCCGAAGAAATCGCCGTCAGCATCCTTGCCGAAATTATCATGCTCCGCCGCGGCGGGAGCGGTCACCCAATGACCTATCGATTGACTACCAATTCGGTAGAAAAAGCGTAATCTGTTAAGATTCCAGAGAAAGGAGAACCCATGGCAAGGATTTTTGACGTTATCGAATATCCCGTGGAAATGGTGGACGAAATCGTTCACCGTTTTCCAGAAAGTGGGCCGGCCGATTTCCGCCTCGGCTCCCAACTCATCGTGCGTGAATCCCAGACAGCAGTTTTCTTCCGCGATGGCAATGCCCTGGACGTTTTTGGGCCGGGGCGTCATACCCTGGCCACGGCCAACCTGCCGCTGATCACCCAAACCTTACAGAACCTCTTCACCAGTGGCAGAACCGTGTTCCCGGCCGAGGTATATTTCGTCTCCATGCGCGAATTTGCCAATCGCAAATGGGGCACCCCCCAGCCGATCATCGTACGCAACCCTGGCATGGGTCTAGGCGTGGCGCTCCTGCAGGGCTTCGGCACCTATTCCTTCCAGGTTAGAGATCCGCAACAATTTGTCACCCAAATTGTTGGCGCCAGCAGCTCCTACCTGGTCAGCGCCATTGAGGAGCGCCTGCGCACCATCCTACTCTCCAAACTCCAAGATGTGCTTGGTGAAACGGCGACCAAACACTCCGTTCCTGAAATCATCGGCCTGACGGAAGAGCTCGGCGCCGCCGTGCGCGCTAAGGCCCAGGAAGATTTCGCTGCCCTAGGGTTGAATCTGAAGACTTTCTATATCGGCAATCTGAAGCCCTCTGAGAAATCTGCCGAAGAGCTGCGCGCCATGGGCATGCTGGATATGGCCACCTATATCCAGCTTCAGGCCGCAGATGCTATGCGCGATGCCGCCCAAAACCCCAGCGGTGGTGCTGGCTTGACCGCCGGAATCGGCGCCGGTATGAGCATCGGCAATCTAATGTCCCAGGCCCTCCAACAAGGAACACAGGCCGGTGGACAACCAGGCACCGGCAGTGGCACGGTCAACATTCCTGAGATTATGACCCCGGCAGAAGCGGCGCAAATCCTGCGCGTGAGCGAAGCGGATGTGCTCGCTGCTATCCAGGAGGGCAGTCTGAAGGCAAAAAAGATCGGCACTACTTATCGCATCAGTCGCCAAGCCTTGGAGGATTTCTTGAAATCATAGTCCATATAGACAAGCCCTGTATTGAGTCAAAAGCGTTCCTTTAGCGTTGTGCGAGGTCAAAATGAAAGTAAATTTCTATGCCACGCTGCGCGAGATCGTCGGTGGGAGGACGGTCGAAATTCCTTTAGAGGACGGAACCACCCTCGAAAGTTTACTGGAAACCCTATTTGAACGTTATCCACGCTTGCGACAGGAACTGATAGACGAACAGGGGAATCTTTACCCACACGTTCACGTGTTCATCAACGGGCGCGACGCGCCATTCTTGGATGCAGGGCTGCAAACCCCGATCTCAACCCAAGACGTGATCAGCATCTTCCCGGCTGTAGGCGGTGGATGAGCGCCGAACACCACCACGAAACCCTGATTACCGGCATCCCTTTGTGGGTGATGGAAGACTATCTCCGCCGCGTTGGAGCAACACTTTCTGGAAATGAATGGCTCCACCTAGAAGGTTGGAAAGCGCGGCTCGAACAGGCGGAAGATTACCGAATCGGCTCTCTGCGCGTCGGCCGCATTCGCTTGATCCTCTACGGTCCTGCACAGGCCCTGGAACAAGCCGAACAGGCGCTGGCACCTTATTTATTGCGCGGCGGTGGGTAAAAGAAAAAGGCTTCCGGGCTTTCCGGAAGCCTTTTTAAGGCATTGACTCGATCACGGAGCAAAATTCGGTGGTGTATAGGGCCAGGCAGTGGTAGAATCTTGGGAAAGATTCCCATGTACGCAGGTATCGACCCCGGTGGACGGGAAAAGACGTTCACGCTGGCAATTCTGGATGAAAACCTACACCCACAGACTCTCGGCGAGGCCGAAGCCGATGAGATTCTGGCCTTCGTGGTAACGTGGGATGAGGGAGGCATAGCGCTCAATGCGCCGGCCACGGTGGCGCGCGGAAGATTGCGGACAAAGGAGCACCGTCAACGGCTGAATCAGCGAGTGGCCGAATATGAGCTGCATCAGCGCGGCTTTCCCATCGGAAACACTCCGGCCGAGGAACGCCTGTGCCCGGCTTGGATGCAGAGTGGATTTGATCTCTACCGTCGCTTGCAGGTCGCCGGGTGGCAAATTTATCCACAGAATGGGAAGCGCTTGCTGATCGAAACAAATCCGTTGGTCGGCTTCTGGTCACTCTTGGGACAGCAGCCCATGCCCCGTCAGAGCCTGGAAGGGCGGCTACAGCGTCAGCTGGTGCTTTACGATTGCGGGTTGCAGATACGCGATCCCATGTTGTTCTTTGAGGAGATCACCCGCCACCGCTTACGCAAGGGACGTCTGCCTTGGGAATGGGTTTACACGCCATCCGAACTGGATGCTTTGCTCGCCGCCTATACAGCCTACTTGGTGAAGCGGCATCCTCAGCAAAGCTGGCAGGTGGGAGATGAGGAGGAGGGGTTTATCGTC
This sequence comes from Anaerolineales bacterium, assembly GCA_034432895.1. Taxonomy (GTDB): domain Bacteria; phylum Chloroflexota; class Anaerolineae; order Anaerolineales; family Villigracilaceae; genus 630D-37. The sequence continues at coordinate 44,597 of DAOUBG010000014.1, read as the reverse complement.
CTGCCGGGAATGGTACAATCGGCGGCATCCGAAACGACACAAGCCAAACACTGAGCATTCAATCCATGCATAAAAGGTGATACATGAGCTCCTATGACCTGCAATCCCAGGCTATTTATACCTTGCGCTTTCTCGCCGCGGATATGGTCGAGCAGGCGCGTTCCGGTCATCCCGGCCTGCCAATGGGCGCGGCCGCCATGGCCTTCACGCTCTGGACGCGCCATTTGCGCCACAACCCGCGCAATCCACGCTGGCCAGGGCGCGATCGGTTTATTCTCTCCGGCGGACACGGCTCAGCATTGCTCTATTCATTGCTCTACCTGAGCGGCTATGATCTGACATTGGACGATCTGCGCGCCTTCCGTCAGTGGGGCAGCCGCACACCCGGTCATCCCGAATACGGCCTGACCCCCGGCGTGGAAACTACCACCGGGCCGCTGGGACAGGGTTTTGCCAATGGGGTCGGCATGGCGATCGCTCAGGCGCACCTGGCCGCCCTGTTCAACCGCCCCGGCTACCCACTTTTCGATCACTACATTTATGCAATCGTCACCGATGGCGATCTGATGGAGGGGGTGAGCGCCGAAGCCGCCTCCCTAGCCGGACACCTGCGCCTGGGAAAGCTGATCTACCTCTACGACGATAACCGCATTTCGATTGACGGCTCGACGGACCTGACCTTTAGCGAGGACCGCGCCCGACGCTTCGAGGCCTACGGGTGGCAAGTGCTGCGAGTGGAGGACGGAAACGACGTGGAGGCGATCGACGCGGCCCTGCGCGCCGCCCAAGCCAATGAGCGTCCCTCGCTGATCCTATGTCGCACAATCATCGGATACGGCGCACCGACGCGCCAGGGAACGGCTAAAGCTCACGGCGAACCACTCGGTGAAGAAGAACTGCGTGCCGCTAAGGAAGCCATCGGTTGGCCATTGGAAAAATTCTACGTCCCTGAAGATGTGCTGACCTTCTTCCGGCAGGCCGTGGAACGCGGCACCCAGCAGGAAGCAAGGTGGCGGGAGATGTTCGAGGCCTATCGCCGTGAGTATCCCGATCTGGCCATGGAGCTGACGCGTCGCCTGGAAGGCCGATTGCCCGAAGCTTGGGAGGCAGAATTGCCGGTTTTCGCCGCCGAAGCCAAAGGTCCCGCAACGCGCGCCGCCTCCGGCAAGGTGCTCGAGGTGTTGGCGCAACGGGTACCTGAGCTCGTGGGCGGATCGGCCGATTTGACGCCGTCGAACAATACACGTCCGAGCTTTTTCACCGATTTCCAGAAAGATACGCCCCAGGGAAGGTATCTGCGTTTTGGGGTGCGCGAGCATGGGATGGGTGCTATCTTGAACGGGATGGCCCTTTACGGCGGCGTGATCCCCTTTGGCGGGACGTTCCTGGTCTTCTCGGATTACATGCGTCCGGCGATCCGCTTGGCGGCGCTCTCCCATTTGGGTGTGATCTACGTGTTTACGCACGATAGTATCGGATTGGGAGAAGATGGCCCCACCCATCAGCCGATCGAACACCTGGCGGCGCTGCGCGCCATCCCTAACCTGGCGGTGATCCGCCCGGCGGATGCGAACGAGGTGACCTACGCTTGGAAGGTTGCGCTGGAACGGCGTCATGCTCCGACGGCGCTCATTCTCAGCCGCCAAAACCTGCCGGTGCTGGATCGAGCGCGCTATGCCTCTGCCGAGGGATTGCAGCGCGGCGCCTATATCCTGGCCGATCTAGGAAAAGGAGAGCCCAAGATTGCGCTGATGGCCAGCGGTTCAGAGGTGGCGCTGATCGTCGAGGCCGGGGAAAAACTGGCCGAAGCCGGCTATGCCGTGCGCCTGATCTCTTTCCCCTCTTGGGAGCTTTTCGAAGCGCAAGAGGAGAGCTACCGTGTACAGGTGCTCCCACCGAGATTGAAAGCGCGCCTGGCCGTGGAGGCCGGGGTGCGCCAGGGTTGGGAACGTTACCTGGGAGAGAAGGGGAGGATGATCTCGCTGGAGCGCTTCGGTGCTTCGGCACCCGGCAAGGTGCTCTTTGAGCAATTCGGCTTTACGGTCGAGAATGTGGTGAAGCTGGCGATCGAAACCTTGCAGCGCACCGCACCCTGAGCCTCAGTCTTTTTGGACCTCGTGGGCACGCGCCAGCGCAATCGCACCTAAGACGCCGGAAAGCGCACCCAGTGCCGGAGGCACGATATAGCGATCGATGGCTTGAAGCTCGCGCAGCGGCAAATAGCCGTTCAGCGAGGCCTGTACCTTGCGCCAGATGCGCGGAAAAAGGTGACGCTGATTCATCACACCCCCGCCTAGGATGATCTTCTGGGGAGAGACGACGCAGATCAGCGTGTGCAGGGCCTGAGCGATATACTCTGCTTCCAGTTCCCAGATCTGATGTTCAGGGGAAATCTGTTCGGCAGGTTGCCCAAGCCGTCGCTCTAAAGCCGGCCCACTAGCCAATCCTTCAAAGCAATCACCGTGAAAGGGACAGATCCCGTCAAACGCATCCTTGGCACGGTCATGAGGAAGGGGTAGATGTCCCATTTCGGGATGTAACGATCCATGGTGCGGTTTACCCTCTACGATCAGACCGCCACCGATGCCGGTACCGATGGTTAGGTAGAGAGAAGTGCGTGCTCCCTGAGCAGCTCCCCAAAGGCTTTCGGCGAGCGCCGCGCCGTTAACATCGGTATCCAAGGTGACCTTCAGGCCAGTTCGCTCCTCCAACCAAGAGACGATCGGCACTCCTGACCATCCCTCCTTGGGTGTGGCGAGGATGGAGCCAAAGGTCGGGGAGGCCGGATTGAGGCCCAGGGGGCCGAAGGCGGCGACGCCCAGGCCGCGCAACGGCACTCCCTGGCGCATAAATTCGGTGAAGAAGTCGGCCACGCGGGTCAGGGTCTCGTCCGGCGTAGTGGTGGGAAAACGCGCCTGGGCCAGAATGTCCTGCGGATCGCGGCCGATCGCGCAGATGAATTTTGTCCCACCAGCTTCAATGCCACCGTAGTAGCCGTCCATCGTTCCCTCTCAACGCAAGAGCATCAGCTCATACAAGGCTTCGCCACGCACTTCTTCCTGCAGCTGAGAAAGGTTCAACCTCAACTGCAGATCGGCGTGAAAGCGAAAGTAGTAGGGATTCCCAAACAGGCGCAATAGGCGCTGCTGCCAGCGAGGGAAATATAACAGCAGACTGATGGCCTCGATGATCTGCGGATTGCGCAGCGCCAAATGCACCTTTTCTCCCCCTTTTTCCCAGTGGAAATCAACCTTGAGCGGATATTCACGTCCCGCTATGTGGCGCACAAAATCGCCGGTTTCTAAACGCAGCGGAAAGCCATCACCGATCAGGATTTGCTCGCCTTTCGCCAGCATAAACACCGGTAACTTTGCCTGGCCATAGGTAGGCGTAGCCACCTGTTCGACGAAAATGAGGGTATAGTCACCCAGGTGCGCTCGACCCCAATACCAGTGATCCCAAACTTCGTTCAGGCTGACATTCCCCCAATTGTGATCGTGATACCCCGTACCGTGCACGGTGTGCGTTTGGCCGGCGTAGCGCAACGTCCCGCTGACCGTGCCATAGGGAATGGCCGGCAGCCAGGCAAAATAGTGATCGAGATCGCCGAAATAGACTTTTCCGGTGCCTGGCCGCCAAGGGGGAACCAGGCCTTCAAAGACGAGATCGGCGGCCAGCTCTCCCAGATCAACATGGACTTCGTAGCAATGTAGATCGCCTTTGAGCCAATGAGAAGCGATGCGCACCTGCGGCTGTTCTCGGCTGGCCTCGAATTCTGCCGGGGCAAAGACGGGGAACAGGGCATGCTTCACCCCTTGTGGATCGGTGATCGTCAACGAAACGTTCGGTTTGAGCGGCCCTTTGCGTTCCAGAAGCGGACGGGTGGAAAAGACGATCACTGCCATGGAGCCATCCTCAAAATGGGCATCGAAGTACCACCACTCAAAGGTGCCGCGGCTGAGATCGGTGCGCAGGGCATCTTCCCAAAGCGCCACTTTCGGCCCAAGACCATCCCGTTGCAAAAATTCTTCGGCAACAGCAGGAATGAGCGGTTTTGGCATGGTTCACCTCGTCAACGTGAAAATTCCTCCACGGAGATCCCCTCACGATCTACCGTCCACGGTCCACGCCTACTGTCCATCCTCTCACCGCTTAGCCAGCCTCTTGTAGCAAAATATACGCCCACCAGTTATGTAAAACACCATTCTTGCGCCCGGCGACATGGGGAATGTGCTTGAACCACCACAAGTGATGGAGCAAGAGATCACCATTGCCCCAATCGGCCGCGCTGACCAGGCGCTTCAGGCCCTGGAAATTGGGAAAATTCAGTCGCCAGTCATCGCATTCGCTCCAGACGGGACGCGGATTGCCCCAATCGTAATCATGTTCGCTGTTCGGAGCAAAATGGATCGTGCCCACGGCGGCCTGTCCTGGTGCGATCTTCTCGCAGCGCGTAAAGCGCTTCCAGAGGTTCGCTTCGCCCTGCAGTGGCTCAAACGTGCGTTCTAGAATAGATTCCGCTCGATGACCAAAGGCTTCAAACATCTCCCCCACGCCGCGTTCAAAAGAAAAGCCCATGATCACAAAGCGCCGCGGGCAAGTCTCTGTCCCGCGCAAAGGCGGCGCGTTGCACCAATAGGCTCCCGCACCGGCCATGACGGATTCATAGAAACCGGCATGGGGAAACGCAAAGACCCAGACTTCGTCTATTTCGCCGCGCGCCACGCGGTTCAAAAGGTCAAAACGCTGCACCAGCGTTTGATAATCCACCTCCTGCGGCTGATGGGGTGGCACAACCCCGCGTAAAACATCCAAATACATTTGCGGAGTGTAACAAAAACCATCCACCTTCGGCGGAAACTCGTTCAGCTCGATGCGCTCGACGACCTCGAAGCGCACCGCTCCATAGCTGACCTCTAGCATATGCTGGAGGAATTGGGCGATCAGGTCATCGGAGCGATACCAGTTTTGCGAGCGCGAAAGCGGCCGACCATCCGGCATTTGTGGATCAAAGAGGAGGAGCAACACCTTTTGCGGACGTAGCGAAACGATGTAATCGGGATCATCAGGTGGGGGCGGAGGAGGGGAAGGACGGAGGCGAAAAAGAGCGGCAATTAGATCGAGGAAGGATTTAAGCATGGGGATCTCACTTTGGTCGGGTAGGTTAGTCGAGTGGTCGATGGGTGCGGGATCCGATGAGTAGTATGGAGGTCTTCTACGAGCGGAGCGAGAGATTGGCCAAGCACGGTCGTAAAAAGGGTAACAGGATTATAATTCAAACATGACTCATATCCTAGTAACAAATGACGATGGAATTCAGGCGCCGGGTTTGTTGGCACTGGCAAATGCAATGCGCTCCCTGGGAAAGGTGACCGTATTGGCACCGGAACGGAATTGGTCGGCTTCCGGGCATGTGAAGACACTGGATCGCCCCTTACGGGTGCGCGAAACGGTGCTTGCCGATGGTTCGCTGGCCCTCCAAAGCGATGGCGCTCCTTCCGATTGCGTTGCACTGGCCCTGCTGGGATTGATCGAAAAGGTGGACCTGGTGGTCTCCGGGATCAACCCCCATCCCAACCTCGGTCACGATGTCACCTATTCCGGGACGGTGACGGCGGCTATGGAAGCGGTGATCAACGGCGTGCCGGGGATCGCCTTTTCGCTGGCCGGCCCGGAAAACGGCTACGAGCGTCCGGATTACTCCGCTGCCGCCGAGATCGCCCGCCAGGTGGTACAACAGGTGCTGGCACATGGGCGGCAAAACGATTTGCTCCTCAACGTGAACATCCCTTACCTGCCCCTTCCACAGATCAAAGGCTTCAAGGTGACTCGTCAGGGACTGCGCATTTACCGCGATGCGCTGGAAAAGCGCCTGGACCCGCGCGGTCAGCCGTATTACTGGATCGGGGGAGATGCACCCAGCGGAGTGGCAGAAGAAGATACCGATTTCGGCGCGCTCTATAGTGGCTACGTTTCGATCACTCCCCTCCATTTGGACCTGACCGCCTACGATCGGCTTGCCGTGCTACAGACCTGGTCCTGGGAGGCTCCGCTTTCCATGGATGAACTATGAGCGAAGAAACTCAACTCTCTTTTCCCAAACACAAAATCGCCCTGCTGATCGATGGCGATAACGCCCAACCACGCCTGTTACCACAAATCTTGATGGAGGCCGCCCGCTATGGGCAGGTGACCATTCGCCGCATATACGGGGATTGGACCACGGCGAACATGAATTCCTGGAAGGAAATGCTGAACTATTATGCCTTCCAGCCCATTCAGCAATTCCGCTATACCGTGGGCAAAAACGCTACCGATAGCGCCATGATCATCGACGCGATGGATATCCTCCATGCCGGCGTGGTGGATGGCTTCTGTTTGGTCTCCAGCGATAGCGATTACACGCGCCTGGCCACGCGCATTCGTGAAAGCGGCGTCTTCGTCGTGGGGATCGGCGAAAAGAAAACGCCGAAGGCATTCGTCAACGCTTGTGATGTCTTTGTCTATACCGAAAACCTGGAGAGCGAAGAACGCCCACCCCGCACCGAGCGCAAACGCAAGAAGGATAAACCCGAACCCGTTGCCGAAAGCGCCACCGAAAGCTCCGAGAACGGCGAACACGCCGAAGGTCCAGAACCGGACCCGCTGCCGCTGCTGCGCCGTGCCTATGAGATGGCGGTGCGCGAGGACGGTTGGGCACGTCTAGATGCGATGGGTAGTGCCTTGTATCAGCTCGATCCCAGCTTCGATCCGCGCACCTATGGTCACCGTCAGCTTTCGCGCCTGGTGGGCAGCCTGAAAGAAGTCTTCGAAATACGCAGCCGAGAGATCGATGGCTCAACCTTGTTCTACGTGCGTCTGCGCGAGGGATTGCCCTGAGTTGTGTTATAATTGGCACAAATGTTCTATTTATGCCGATCAACTACCAGCAGGTCTACTCCAAGATCAGGGCCATCGGTGCCAAGGCGCAAACGCATGAGCAGGCGCTAAAAGCCCAACGGGAACGCGCCCGAAAACTGCTCGAGTCCTTTGCCGAAAAGGCGGCATGGCTGCGGGAGCGGCTGGAAGAAGCGCGGCGAATGTATCCCGATCTACGGTGCGCCATTCCACTCGAAGAGCCGTTGAATGCCCGTCACCCCCTACCGGATCTGGAGGCCAATTACACCCTGCTGGCCGCCGATGGTTCCCAGATCGCTCCGGATCGCCACGCCACGGTGCTCTTCGGCTTGGTGAATATCGGCATCATCTGCATGCGCCGCGGCTCAGGCAAGACGCCTGAAACCTTCACCGACAGTCACCTGCTCTTCGATGAAGAGCTCTATACCGAGGACGGTCACTTGCTGAACGAGAGCCTGCTGGCCATGCAACGCGATCTGCGTGAACGCGCCCTGCTGGCCGAAATGGCGCGCCGGGCCGAAAAACCGGCCATCGCTCTGACGGATGGGCCGCTAGAACTTTGGGGATTGAAAGAGGCAGAAAGCACCGATAGTTACCGCCAAGCACTGGAACAATACCTGCGCATTTTGAAGGAACTGCGCGGCCAGCATGTCATCCCGGCCGGTTACGTGGATAAACCGATGGCAAACCTGGTGGTGCGCTTGCTGGAGATCGCCAGCCTGCCCCAAGATGCCCTGAAAGACCTGAAGGAACACTATCCCCTGCGCGGCGTGAGCGATCGCTGGCTCTTCGGCGAACGCGGCCGGCCCTTGCTACGCGCCGGGGAACGCTCGGCGATTTTCGGATTGCAATCGCGCTCACGGCAGTTTTACCGCGAGGAGATCGCCTTGCACTTTTTCTATCTAAACGTCGGGGATGATCAACACCCCTGGCCGGTGCGCGTGGAGGTGCCGGCCTGGGTGGCGCGAGATCGGGCCATGCTCGATCGCCTGCATGTGGCGCTGGTGGAACAATCCCGCATGATGGGAGCTCGCCCCTTCCCTTACCTGCTCCACCGTGCCCACGAAATTGCCCTGGTGAGCCGGGATGAAAAGAGCCAAATCGAAACGATGCTGGCCATCGAGCTACGTGGCCAAGGACAGGAGATAGACGAGACTTCAGCCAAACAAACGGCCAAAGAAGGCCCTAGGAGGGAATGGTGAGTGCTCCGTTGGAAGTAGGTCGTCTGTTACGCGCCGATACGAGCGGCTTCGTCGCCGGCTGCCGCGTGCTCCAGCTACAAGCGCCGGCTTTCGGCGCATTGGTGCGCGTGCCGCTGCCGAGCGGCGAGGAGATTTACGGCCTGATCTATAACATCCAGATCGCCGATGACGGGCTAGTGCGGCAATTGGTCACTTCGGAAAGCGTGAGCGAAGAAGTGATGCGCGACAACCGCGAGCGCCGCATTGTGCCGGTAGAAATGTCGGTGCTCTCTATCGGCTATGTGCAAAACGGCCGAAAGTATTACCTGCTCCCGCCGCGCCCACCGCTCAGCCTGGACGTGATCTACCTCTGTGAGGCTGCCGATGTGCGCCGCTTCACTGCCGGGAACTTCGGCTACTTTCGCCACATCCTGCGCGCCGCCGATACGTTGCCGATGGCCGAACTGCTGGCCGCGCACCTGCTTCAGGCCGCCCCTACCCATTTGGATCCACAGGAATGGCTGAAGAAAGCCGTTCAGGAGATCATCGTCCTGCTGCGCGATGACTATTCCAACCTGATGACCGTGCTCAATGCCCTGCGCGAAGTCATCTCCTGAGAGGAATCTATGGAAGAGAAAACGATCGGGTATCTTGTCGGTGGAAGCCTGAAGGACGGGTTTCGCGTCCGCTTAACGGTCCTCCCCTCGGAGGTCCAAGAGGGCGCGTTCGTGGTGCTCGAAACGGAGGAGCGGCTCTTCTACGGTCTGGTGACCGATTTGCAGCTCGATACCACCGATCCCCGTTTCGCCGATGAACAGAGTGAAAGCCGCCTGCCGCCGCTGTTGGCCCAGGCGCTCCACGGGCAGACCCTTTATGTAAACTTGGAAGTGCTGCCAGCATTGATGCTGGAGCGCGGCCCAGAGCCGGCCTCGCCCGCTTATAAGACATGGCGCGAAGCACATCCAACCCCTCCCACTCCAATCCCGGTCAAAACCGTGCCACGGCATCACACCCCGGTGCGCTTGGCAGGCGCCGGCGATATTGCCGAGATCTTCGGCAAAGCGGGTGGCAAGAACTTTGTCATCGGCTATACGCGCGAGCAGGGGCATCCGGTGGTCATCGATCTGGAAAAATTCGTCCAGCGCTCGGCCGGCGTCTTCGGCGCCACCGGCACCGGCAAATCCTTCCTGACGCGCGTCCTGCTGGCCGGTCTGATCCAGCACACTAAGACCTCGTTGCTGGTGCTGGATATGCACAGCGAATACGGATTCAACGATATCGCTTCGGATACCCGTCAGGCCGTCATCGGGCTCAAAACCAAGTTCCCGGCGCAGGTGCACGTCGTCGGGCTCGGCACAGGGACCTTGATCCGCAACCAGGACCCGGACTTTCACCTGGAATTGGCTTTTTCCGAGATCACCACGCAGGATATCGAGTTGCTCTCGCGTGAACTCGCTCTGCGCGAGACGGCACCGACCGTGCTCCAAGCCCTGGAAAAGAGTTTGGGGAAAGATTGGCTGCTGGAATTTAAAAAGATGAATCGCCTGGAAATCGAAGAACTGGATGAGCGCGGCAAGGTGCACAAAATGCCCCATCCGGAAAGCGTCGCTGCCTGGGCAACGGAGCACGGCGTCAACGTAGCGGCCGCCGAATCGCTCCACGATAAGCTGCGCCGTGTCTTCGATAGGCCCTACATCACCGAAAACCCAGCCGGCAATAGCCTGGATCATGTGATCGAGGCCCTGGCGGGCGGTCGGCATGTGATCCTTTCCTTCGGCAAGTACAACCAAGACTTGGACTACCTGCTGGTGAGCAACGTGCTCTCGCGGCGCATTCGCGAGAAATGGGAACAGCTCACGGATGCCTATCGCTCGGACCCGGGGAAAGAGCCGGAACCGCGCCCGCTGGTGATCGTGCTGGAAGAGGCGCACAAGCTGCTGAACCGTGAGCTGGCTTCGCAGACCAGCTTCGCCCAAATCGCTCGCGAAATGCGCAAATACTACGTCACCTTGTTGATCGTCGATCAGCGCCCTTCGCAAATCTATGATGAGGTCATGTCTCAGCTAGGGACGCGCATTTGCGGCTGGCTGGGGGATGAGCAGGATATTCAAGCCGTGTTGGCCGGGCTCGCCGGCCGGGATGCACTGCGCGGCATGCTCTCACGCCTGCAACCGAAAGAGGAAGTGCTCTTGCTCGGCTGGGGCATTCCCATGCCCTTGCCCGTGCGTTCAAGACGCTATGATGAGAAATTCTGGCAAGAACTGAAGGGAGAAGAAAAGCGACGATCTCCAGAGGAGATCGCCGCCGAGTTGAGTGGATAGGTCATCAGAGAAGTCAACGCGAGCGTTTGCTCTACAAGAGGCGCTTTACATGTTGGAACAATCCCAGCTCGCGGTTGACCTTCTCCACCATCTCCGGAGCACTCAGGGCAACGATTTCGCCTTGGCGGGCAACCTGTTCGAGCACTTGGGCGAATTCGCGGAAATGCGCTTGGGTGGTGGAGAAGATTTCATCGCGCACGCGTTGACGCTCTTCATCGGTAATGCCGCTCAGGTAACGCACTAGAGCGACCCAGCCTTTGGCATCGGGCAGCAGGTAGGCATCCATATCGCCGATCGCGCCGATGATCGCTCGCACACGCTCCTCTTCCGGTAGCTCCAGCCGGCGCAAGAAATCCGCGGTCGCATCGTAGTTCCGCAGGGTCTCCAACAAGTTCGGATCGCGATAGGAAAGATAGGCCCAAAAGCCGGTATTGGGATCAAAGGCGGAAAATCCGCCATATGCGCCGCCCTGAACGCGGATCTTCTCCCATAGGTAAGTCGTGCCCAAGTAGTTGTTGATCACGTGGATCGAGCCATGATAGCGATAGCCAAGGCGGTAGAGATTGGCCGCCTTGCCCACGTAATTGACCTGTGTCGGGGCCAACAGCGCCTCGTTCCCGTCCACATACGTGGGCGTGTAGGTGACGGGCAGAGAGCTACGGTCGGGAATCTGCTCGACGAAGGCTGCCAGCTGCGGCTGCAGGCCTTCGATCCGTTCTCCATTGACGGTGAGATTGAGGATCATGCCGGAGCGTCGCACCAAGAGCCGTCGTAGAGTTTCCAATCGTTGCAGCACAGAGGGCCAATCCTTTTCGATCTCTTCGCTCAGTTGACGGAGGAAGAACAGGTGCTCAATGCCGCCGGCCTGCTCATCCACCCAATCTGCCAGCGAATGGCGCGCCTGCAACCTGCCGGCCACCACCGCCGAACCGCGCGGGATCAAGCCGGCCTCCATGCCGGCTTTTTGCTCCATCACGATCTGCGCAAAACGTTCGCGGTGATCAAGACGCGCGGTGAGCAAGATTTCGCTCAGCAAATCAAGCAAATCGGTCACCTGGGAATGGAGCGCTTTAGCACGCAGGAAGAACCACAGGGTCGGCTCGCCACGATAGCGCACCGTATCGGTGAACAGGGTCGCACGAATGCCGCCGGTTTTTTGGCCAATGCGCTGGATGAGCTGGACATAGTCCCGCTTTTCGGTGCCCATTTCCAAAAGCAGGCTCCCGAACAGGCCAAGATAGGGGAGCAATTCCTGCGGAATAGTGTTCAGAGCAAAACCGACATCGATGTAGATAATATCGCTAGTGGGTAAAGGATGGGCAAAGAGGGGAATGCCCTGCAGCTCGAGCTGTTCGGTAGGAATGCGCTTGATCTGGGGATCGAGATCGCTCAGCTTCAAAGTGGGGATGGTTGCCAGGGCTTCGGGGCTATCGGGGGTTTCTTGATAGCGCTTAAGCTCGGCAACCGTTTCGATGATCTGCTGGATCTGCTCCGGCGTAAGAGAGGCTTTGATCTTTTCCAGGCGTTCGGCTTCGGCTTGTTCCCGTCGGCGTCCTTCTTCAGCATCGGGCAGGAGGTGCACCGTGGAACGATGGGGATTTTCCAGGAAATAGGTGCGCAACAGATCCTCGAAGTATCTTTCGCCCTTTGCCAGCCGCTCTTTGATGGCATTCAGCGGTTTTTCAAAGGCCAAGGCTTCAAAGGGGTCTTTGTCATAGAGCCAATGGGAGAGCGCGCTCAACATCAGCGCCAGACCGCGCGGGAAACGGCCGGTATTCTGCTCGCGAAGCATGAATTCGATCGTGTTCATCGAGGCGGCTACGGTTTCGGGGTCAATGCCTTCTTCAGCCAGCCGTTGCATCGTCTCCAGGATCAGCGCTTCGACCCGATCCAAATGCTGCGGCAAAACGCCTTTCATGCCGATCGAATAGAACATTTGTCGCAATCCGTCTTCCAGTCCGACCCCGATCACATCTTCGCCCAGGCCGGAATCCATCAGCGCTTTGCGCAACGGCGAGGCCGGGGTGCCGGCCAGGATATGAGAGAGGATGGAAAAGCCTAGAGTCTCGGGGTGGCCGGCTTCGGGGAGCAACCAGTTGACGGTGATATACGCTTTGGCATGCGGATTCCCACCGGAATCATAGCGATAGACAAAACGCCGCGGCGCCTCCCAACGTGGCTGCAGCGGAATTTCAGATGGGACCTGACGCGCCTCAAACGCGTTCAACCAAGCATCAAGGTAGGCCAGGCGCTTCTCTTCCGGGTCATCGCCATAAAACCAGATGTAAGCATTGGAGGGGTGATAATACGTTTCGTGAAATGCTTTGAATTCTTCGTACGTGAGCGTGGGGATCACTTCAGGATCGCCACCGGAATCCAGGCCGTAGGGGGTATCCGGGAAAAGCGAACGCTGGCTATACTCATATTCAATGAGCAAATCGGGCGAGGAATAATTCCCCTTCATTTCGTTGTATACGACCCCTTTATAGCGCAGAGGGACCTGCGGGGACTCGAGCTCGTAGTGCCAGCCTTCCTGCTGCAGCGTTCGCTCGGGGATCAACGGATAGAAGACAGCATCGAGGTAGACATCAATTAGATTGTACAAATCCTGTTCATTCGTGCTCGCCACCGGGTAGCAAGTCTTATCCGGATAGGTCATGGCATTCAGAAAAGTGTTCAACGAGCTTTTGGCCAGCTCGATAAACGGCTCTTTGACCGGATACTTGCGCGATCCGCAAAGCACCGAATGTTCCATGATATGGGCAATGCCGTTAGAGGAAGCGGGAGGGGTGCGGAAGGTGATGCCAAACGCCTTGTTTTCATCCGGCGCCAATACCGAAAGCAGACGGGCACTGGTTTTATCATGGCGGTACTCACGTACGGTGGCGTTGATCTCCGGAATGTGGGCTTCACGCTGGAGGATGAAGGTCATAGGGCACTCCTTAGTGGGTTGTGCAAAGCGGAAAAGGAACTCAGCTGACGCGTGCCACAGCCGTGGCCGCTAACACAAGCACAGAAAGCCAAGCATTCAAGCGCAACAGACGCTTCTGACGGCGTTCCAGTGCTTGCCATTGGCTCTCTGAAAGGCGCTCCGGCCGCAGCAAAGCACGCCGCACGGCCGGAAAGATCTCCCAAGTTTGCACGGCGCTGACAACGATGATCGACACCACCAGCAAATGCTTGATCAAAAGCGCCAGCGACCAGCGTGTGCCGGTAGCCAGCAGGCCGTTGTAGTTGGGATGAACGCTCATCTGAAAGAGGCCGGTGACGATCAACACCCCCAAAGCAAACCAAATCAACGGCTCCAAGCGGCGCTGTAGCGCATCCAAGAAGCGCACCTGCTCTTGGGGGGAAAGAAGCTTGGGCAATAGCGGCAAGATCAGCCAGCTCAAGGCACTCAGGCTTCCTACCAGGACGACCGTCGCCAGCATGTGCAACCAGTAAAAGAAAGCCAAAAGACCATCAGGCATGGCGCGCCGGGGTTAGGGCGTCGGCACAGGGGTATCGGTAGGCAGAACCTGGGGCGTCGGCGTGGGCGGATAACAGGCGGTATAGGCCTGATCGGCGTTCTCTTTGGATTGTTTTTCCAGCTGACCGTACTGCATTGCCGCCTGATAGGCCGACCAGGCGCCACAGTAATCGCCCCGTCCGAAGAGCACATCTCCATAACGCATAGCAGCAACATAGAAACGCTGGGCGGCGGTCATCGTGCCATCGGTCAAACTGGGAAAGCCACTGGCCAATTGCCCAAAGAGGGTATAGGCCTGCCCCCAATCAATTTCCCAGAAAGAAGCAGCGGTGATATAGAGACGGGCGCTTTCACGCAGCACATTCGCATCGCGATCCAGCGGGCCAAAGCGCTCGGCCAGAGTGAGATAGTAAATGCCGGGTTCCAAGTTTCCTTGCTGAATATATTGTTTCCCTTGGCTGATGAGCGCCAGGTAATACATTCCGTCCACTTCAGGAGTATGGAAATTCGGGTCCCGCTTGCGCAGCGTATCCAGCGTAGTCAGAGCATTCGGCCAATCCTGCGCAGCAATATAGGCCTGGGCACGCTGAAAGAGATCATTGACTTCACTCAGATCCGCAGTCGGTGTGACTGTAGGCGAAGGGGTGACAGTGGGGATGCTCATTTGCACCAGCACCTCGGCCAGCTTCTGCTGGGCCAGGGGGAATTTTGGGTCTATGCTCAGAATGTATTCGAGGCGCTGTTTGGCCACTTCGTAACGCTGGAATTGTATGTCAACCAGTGCCAGCTGAAATTGTTCCAGCAATCCCTGCGTGACCTGATTTTGCCGGGCAACCATGCGCGCTCCCAAGCCGCTCCGGTAACCGGCCCAAGCGCCCAGGAGCAAAGCGCAGATGACGGCGAACAGGATCAGGAGCGCTTTCAAGCCGCGGCGCGGCTTGTGCTCTCCATTTTTCGGTTGGGTTTCTTCCAGAGAGGGAGATTGTGACCCTTCCACAGAAGAAGGTTGGGTCTGTTCTAAATCGAGATCGGACATAGTTTCTCCAAACAGATCAAACTTCCATAAGGTTAAAAGTTGCCGTTTCAATCTACGAAACGGTACTTGAGCAAGGTCCAAACTGCCTCGAACGCATCGCGCAGTTTGATCTTTTTGCCTTGCGTGTAATCGCGCGGGTTGAACGAGATCGGTACCTCGAAGATTCGATAGTTTCGCTTGAGCACCTTCGCAGTGAATTCCGGCTCAAAATCGAAGCGGCTGGCGCGCAGAGGCATGTTTTCGATCACTTCTCGGCGAAAGACCTTATAGCCGGTTTCCATATCGCTCAGGATGGTATTGTAGAGCACATTGGTCATCATCGTAAGCAGCTTATTGGCCACCATATGCCAAAACATCACCACCCGGCGCGGCCCACCCAGGAAGCGCGAGCCATAAACTACATCGGCAACGCCTTCTTCAATGGGACGCAACAGCAGCGGGTAATCGCGCGGATCATATTCCAGATCGGCATCCTGGATCAAGAGCACATCGCCGCGCGCCGCCTGGAGTCCGGTGCGGATCGCTGCGCCTTTGCCGCGGTTCTTTTCGTGGAACAAGACGCGTACCTGGCCATGCCCATCCAAGCGCTGTAGCACCTCGCGTGTGCCGTCGGTAGAGCCATCGTCCACAATAACGATCTCAAAAGCCAGATTGGTCGCCTGCACCCGGCGAACAACTTCTTCGATGCTGGCCACTTCGTTATAAACGGGAATGATCACGGAAAGTTTCATAGCGCCTGGATTATACTATGAGGGAAGTTATCCTGGAGAACGGCAATGATCAAAAACAACGTCATCCGTCTACTGGAAGCACGAGGCATCCCCTATACGGCCTTTGAACTGCCTGTGGAAAAGCTAGGCGCCAAAGAAACGGCCGAACGCCTGGGAGTGCCGATTAGCCGCGTCTTCAAAACCATTGTGGTGCGACGAGAGTCGCCTCACAAGCCTTTGTTGGTCGTAGTCCCCGGCGATCGGGAGGTGGATTTGAAAGCAGTGGCCGCCTTCCTCGGCGAGAAAAAAGTGCACTTGCCCACCGAGCGTGAAGCCGAGGTGCTAACCGGCTTACAAGCGGGTGGCATTTCCCCGTTGGCATTGCTACAAAAGGGATTCCAGGTGATCGTCGATCGACACGCCTTGGAATGGGAAACGATCCACATTTCCGGCGGTCAGCGAGGATTGAACATTCGCCTCAAGCCGCAAGATTTGATCGCGCTGTGTAAGGCAAAAGTGGCGGATGTTAGCAAAGTGATCGGATAGTCGCACCATCGGATGTTGATTGGTCAGAGGGTCAATGCAGCCGAATCGTCAAGATGGCCGAAGGACGAGGTAGGCAGGAGAGCGAGGTGGTCGAAAGGGCAAGGTAATCGGAGGTTGAGAGGACAGGGATCGGGAAGCAAGTCGGTATGTAGCAGTTGAGCCGAGAGCGAGGCAGCAAGGCTTAAAGTTCACACTTTTACAGTATAATTGTTATCAATGAACTTCTTCGACTTCCAGAGCATTCTGGTGCAGGATATAAGTCCCGCCTACCTGAGCGTCCTCTTGCAACTCTATCGAGAGGAGACATTCAGCGGCTTATTCCACTTAAAGCAATCAAAGGGGGAAGTCCTTCTCTTCCTCGCACACGGTGAATTAAAACTGAGCTATATGCTGGAGGAAGGACGCTGGAAAGCGCTGCGCACAATCGAACAAGAATCGCTGTTACAGCGCATTGGCGGTGACTTGAGAGTCTTTCGCTTCCATCCGGCTATGCTGCGTTTGCTGAGGTTATATGTGGAGAATGGTCATACCAGCTGTGCCAATGTGGAAAACTACGCACCGAATGAGCTGCTATCCTGGTTGGAAGGCGCATTCCGAGAACACGGCCACGGAATTGCCTGCATTAAGGCACAAAAGCAAGCCGGTCTGATCCTTACTTACCCGGACGGAAGCAATCCACAAGATATTGTCACCTGGAACGAGAGCGGCAGCCAACATGGACCTTTGGCCTTAAACCTGCTCGAAAACCAGCAAGGACCTTTCGACCTGGCTTATTTCCCATTAGCCTTGGCAAGCGAGGCCTGGAAAGAATATCAGCTCTATGTGACATTGCAGAAATTTCTACAGTTGCTCTTCCAGCGCTTTCGTTATCTGGCCGGGCAGGCAATGACCAAGCACGTAAGCGATCAGATGAACCATTTGTGTTCACGTCAAAATTGGCATTTCACCTTTCAGGAAGGCCTCGTCTTCCACGCACACTTCTTTTCTTCAATACAAGAAGCCCAACAGGTTTACCAAAAGATACTCCAAGCAGTGGAAAATTTCATGGGGCTTGTGATCGGTGAATCCTTCGTCCGACAGACATTTCAAGAAATGCAAAAGCGACTGCCAACGGAAGAGAGACAAGTCATCGCTTCCGTGTTGGAACCCCAACCCACACGCTACCCTTCGATGGAGATCGCCTGATGTCCTCATCTAATCTGCAGCGTGCTTTCTCCCTCTACTTGATTGCTCTGCTCGTAAGCGGAATAATCTTTGTCGCCTATGGAGTAGTTTTTTTTGTCCCATCCTCTTCAACACTTTGGAAAGATTACGTGAGCAACCTGTTGATCGTACTTGCCGCCGTTTGGAGCGCGATCACGGCGACCCTGCTATGGAAAGAATATCAGACCGATCCATCCTTGCGCCGCATATGGTTCAATTTCTCTCTGGCTCTATGGCTTTGGAGCCTAGCAGAAATTATCTGGACTTACAATACACTCTCATCACAAGAAATCAAGATAGGACTCGCAGATGCTTTCTGGGTTCTGGCTTATTTTTTCTTCGGAATTGCTTTCTATGCCCAGTATAAGACCCTCCTTATTCCCCCAAAATGGCAAGGACGAGCAGTCTTCGCTGCCCTCACATTTCTAACCATTGGACTGACATTCCTTTTTGCATGGTTCCTTTCCCGCCGGCAGGGAGAAGCATTAACACTGCCTGTACTGCTCAATACCTTCTATCCCATCGGTGACTTAGCCATTGGGATAGGGGCTCTGTATATCGGCTATCTATTCCGTGGAGGGATATTCAACCGCCCTTGGCTAACAATGTTCCTGTTCGCCATTTCGGACGGGTTATATGCATGGTTGTTCAATATTGGCCAATACTCAGCCATAATCGAACAAAGCAATCTTGCACAATATGTCACGGATAGTTTGTATCTGGTTGCGTATCTTGCAGTAGGCCTTGGGTGTTTCATGCAATGGCTAACCCTACGATATGGTTTCTTCTTCCATGCAAAGAAAAGCTAAAATCATTGCCACTATCGGCCCCTCCAGTCAGGAAATCCCCATAATAGAACGCCTGGCCTTTGCGGGAATGAACATCGCCAGGCTGAATTTTTCCCATGGTAGCCATAAGACCCATGCGCAGGTCATTCAAAACATTCAGGTCGTGAGCGAACGGCTGGGAGTGGCAATCGGCATTTTACAGGATCTGCAAGGTCCAAAAATTCGCCTGGGCAAGTTAGAAACTCCTCTCGAAGTACAGGAAGGAGAAACGATCTGGCTCTATTCCCAGGGGAGTAACAAAGAGCCCCTCGCCCTGGACGGGAAAGCATTGCCCGTGGACTTTCCCGAGCTTTTCACGGCCGTACAAACAGGGGATCAACTGCTCTTGGATGATGGCCGAGTTGCCCTACGCGCGAAAGCGGTGACGACGCACGCACTTCAGGCACGCGTCGAAGTCGGCGGCATCCTTTCTTCGCATAAAGGAATTAACCTGCCCGGAGTGCGCCTGCGCATTTCCGGCTTCACCGAAAAAGATAAGGCCGATCTGCTTTTTGGGCTAGAACACGGCGTGGATGCGGTGGCCGTTTCGTTCGTCCGTTCAGCGGAGGATGTGCGCATAGTGCGTCAGACGATGGAAGCGCATTTGCCGCCCGGTCGCACCATGCCGCTCCTGATCGCCAAGCTAGAACGGCCAGAAGCCCTGGAAAACCTAGAAGCGATCCTAGACGAGGTAGATGGCGTGATGATCGCCCGGGGCGATCTAGGAGTAGAAATCCCGCCCGAACAGGTGCCACCTCTACAAAAGCACATCATTCGGGCTGCTAACCGCCGCGCAAAGCTGGTGATCACCGCCACCCAGATGCTCGAATCCATGATCTCGAATCCACGCCCGACGCGTGCCGAAGCCTCGGATGTTGCTAACGCTATCTTCGACGGCACCGACGCGGTAATGCTCTCTGCCGAAACGGCCTCCGGTGAATATCCGGTGCAGGCGGTTGAGATGATGGCGCGCATCGTGCAGGAAGCCGAAGCGCACTTCGTCGAATGGGGGCTAGAGCAGGCCCAAACCTTGCTGGAAGAAAGCGATGCGGCCTCCATGGCGCGTGCTGTCAAGGCACTGGCAGAAGACCGCGACGTTGCAGCAGTGGCCGTTTTTACCATGCAAGGACACACCGCCTGGTTGATGTCCAAGGTCCGTCCGCGCGTGCCGATCCTTGCTTTCACACCGGAAACATCCACATACTATAAGCTGGCATTTCTCTGGGGCGTTTACCCACAAAAAGTCCCATTCGCCCATACCCTGGAGGAAATGTTAGCACATGTCAATACCGCGTTGCTCAAACAGGCTAACATCCGACCGGGCGATCAGGTGGTGTTGGTTTGCGGCTTTCCGGTCGGCGCCCTGCGCCCACCGAACATGGCCTTACTGCACACCGTTGGAATGTAAGTAACCCAACCCGGTTTGCACATATGAATTCCCGCCATCTTGGCTAAAAGTTACCTTGCCTCGTAAGGCCGCACCCCCTTTTAACGAGCATTGCGGTGTATAATCCGCCAAAACACCCTGGGCCTTAGAGCACTCCTCGAAGCAATCACTCCTCATCCATTCTGACTTCACTGCAAAAAGGTTTTCGACCACAAAGTATACCAAGCACACAAAGGATTTTTGGCGTTCAACCCCCCAAAAAAATATTATGCAAATAAAGGAAGTTTAACTGCATTTTTATTAAAAATAACTTTGTGATCTTTGTATCTCGGTGGTAAACACAGTTTTTGCAGGAAAGTCTGAGATCCAAATAGCTATAGGAAAATCGCAAAACTTTGCAGAAAAATTTAGTGCTTTATGGTGAAAAATCATTTTTAAAATAAACTATTTCATAATTTTTCCGTGTCATCCGTGTTGGTCCGTGTCCTATTGAATCGAGCCCATATAGCAGAGATGGTTTTTGCAGCGGAGTCATCGTGATAAAAAAGCTCATCTCTTCCGTAACATTTCGCAGCCTGATCGTGTTAACTGCAATGGTTGCCGCTGCATTACGGGCAGTAGGAGCAGTCATCTATCGGCCTCTCCTGGTAGAAAAGACCACTCTGGGCCTGACCCTTTACCTGTTCCTGAGCGGTGCTTTCTGGTTTGGCACTGGAATCTGGCTGCTTTTCAAATTCTGGCAAGAAAGCAGAACAGCCGAAAAGCAAATGGCGCTGGCCGCTCTGGTCTATGGTATTTGGTATTGGGCCGAACGCCTATGGATGCAACCAATGTCCGGTAACAGACCCTTCGCACTGGTCATCACGCTGCTCCTGGAGGCGGTTTTCTGGCTTCCTGTCACTCGCTCGTTTCTTCCCACATATTCTTTGCCGAAAGGTGAATCCAATGAGTGAGAACCCGAAAATTCAAAAACTACGTGAGCTGAAAGCTCTTTCCCGTCTGGGTGGGGGGGAAGAGCGCATTCGCGCTCAACATGCCAAGGGACGGCTAACGGCGCGTGAACGCTTGGAACTCCTTTTGGATAAAGGTTCGTTCCGCGAAGTAGACGCCTTTGTCGTCCACCGCACGCATGACTTCGGACTGGACAAACAAAAGTATCTTGCCGATAGCGTCGTCACCGGCTGGGGCACCATTGATGGCCGGCTGGTTTACGTCTTTTCACAAGATTTCACCGTCTTTGGTGGCAGCCTCGGCGAAGTGCACGCCGAAAAGATCTGCAAGATCATGGATATGGCGATGAAGAACGGCGCTCCTGTGATCGGGCTGAACGATTCAGGGGGCGCGCGCATTCAGGAAGGGGTGGTCTCCCTTGGCGGCTACGCCGATATCTTCTTGCGCAATACTCTCGCCAGCGGCGTAATCCCGCAAATTTCGGTAATCATGGGCCCCTGTGCCGGCGGTGCTGTCTACTCTCCTGCCCTCACCGATTTCATCTTCATGGTGCGCGGCTCCTCGTATATGTTCGTCACCGGGCCGGATGTGGTCAAAGCCGTCACTCACGAGGAAGTGAGCTTTGAAGAGCTGGGCGGAGCGGCGGTCCACGCAGAAAAGTCCGGGGTCTGCCATGTGGCGGCGGATACAGAAGCCGATGCCCTGTATTTGGTGCGCAAATTGCTCTCCTACCTCCCGCAAAATAACATGGAAGATCCGCCCTTTGTGCTGACCAATGATGATCCTCTGCGCATGGAAGAGGCCTTGGATTCGATCATCCCGGACGATCCGAGCAAGCCTTACGACATAAAGGACGTAATCCGCCTGATCGTGGATAACGGCCAATTCTTCGAGATCCACGAATCGTTTGCCCAAAACATCGTCGTCGGCTTTGCGCGTTTGGGCGGGCACTCGGTTGGCATTGTCGCCAATCAGCCGGCCGTGTTGGCAGGAGTGCTGGATATTGACGCTTCCGAAAAGGCAGCGCGCTTTGTGCGCTTCTGCGATGCCTTCAATATTCCAATCGTCACCTTCGTGGATGTACCCGGCTTTCTACCCGGAACCTATCAGGAACATCACGGGATCATCCGCGCCGGAGCGAAACTGCTCTACGCCTACTGCGAAGCGACAGTGCCGAAACTCACGGTGATCACCCGCAAAGCCTACGGCGGCGCCTATGACGTGATGAGCAGCAAACACATCCGCGGTGATTTCAACGTGGCTTGGCCAAGCGCGGAAATCGCCGTGATGGGACCCGAAGGTGCGGTCAATATCATTTTCCGCCGTGAGCTGGAAAAAGCGGAAGACCTCGAAAAGCGCCGCGCCGAACTGGTGGCAGAATATCGCGAGAAGTTTGCCAACCCCTATGTCGCTGCGGCGCGCGGCTACCTGGACGACGTGATCGAGCCGCGCGAGATCCGTCCACGCCTGATCAACGCGCTGGAAATGCTGCAAAATAAGCGCGATTCCAACCCACCCAGAAAACACGGCAACATTCCGCTCTAGGAGGCAAGATGTTCAAAAAAGTGCTGATCGCCAATCGTGGTGAGATCGCCGTCCGCATCATCCGTGCCTGCCGTGAGTTGGGTATCGCAACGGTAGCCGTCTATTCTGATGCCGATCGTCAGGCATTGCATGTGCGCTATGCCGATGAGGCCTATCTCCTCGGCCCTGCGCCTTCGCGCGAATCCTACCTGCGCGGCGATAAGATCATCGAAATCGCCCGGAAATGCGGTGCCGATGCCATCCACCCCGGCTATGGCTTTTTGGCCGAACGCGAAGATTTTGCTCAGGCCTGCGCCGATGCCGGCATCGTCTTCATCGGGCCGAAGCCTTCCTCAATTGCCGCCATGGGAGATAAGGCTGTGGCCAGGGCCACGGTGAGAAAAGCCGGAGTTCCGATCGTTCCGGGCACCGAGGATGTAGGTAACTTGCGTGATGAGGACTTGTTGGCTCTCGCGCCGAAGATCGGCTTTCCTCTGCTGATTAAAGCTACTGCAGGCGGCGGTGGAAAAGGAATGCGCGAGGTCCGTTCTCTGGAAGAAATGCCAGCCCTGCTCCAATCGGCCCGCAGAGAGGCCGAGGCCGCGTTCGGCGATGGCAACGTCTACTTGGAAAAACTTATCTCGGGTGCACGCCATATCGAGATCCAGCTCCTGGCGGATACTTTCGGGAATGTGATCTACCTCGGCGAGCGCGAATGTTCCCTGCAACGGCGACACCAGAAATTACTAGAAGAAGCACCTTCTCCCTTTGTAGATGACGACCTGCGCCGTCGAATGGGGGAAGTGGCCGTGCAGGCAGCCCGCGCCGTGGACTACGTCAACGCCGGAACGATCGAATTTCTGGTAGATAAGGACAAAAACTTCTACTTCCTGGAGATGAACACCCGCTTACAGGTGGAGCATCCGGTCACCGAAATGGTCACCGGCATAGATATCGTGAAAGAGCAAATCCGCATTGCCCGTGGTCGTCCCCTGAGCTACAGCCAGGAAGAGGTGCATTTCAACGGTCATGCGATCGAATGCCGCATTAATGCCGAAGACCCGTACAACAACTTCATGCCTTCCACCGGGCGTATCGTCTACATGACCATCCCCTCCGGACCAGGCGTACGTATGGACACCGGTGTCTATCCGGGATTCGAGATCACTCCCTACTATGACCCAATGATTGCCAAACTGATCGTCTGGGGAGAAACGAGAGCACAGGCCATTCTGCGCATGCGACGCGCCCTGGAGGAATTTCGCATCATCGGGGTGAGAACCAACATCCCTTTCCATCAGACCCTGATGGATTCCACCCGCTTCCTGGGAGGGCAATACGATACCCGCTTCGTAGAGGAACGTTTTTCCATGGAAGAGATCGAAGGCAGCATGGAACGCAATGCCGAGATTGCCGCCTTGCTGGCAACCCTGGTTGCTCACCGGGAGACGCAACATGCCGCCCAAATTGTGCGTCGCGGGGCACGCGATACCAGCAACTGGAAATGGCTCAGCCGCTGGGAACGACTGCAACGCTGAAGGAGAGCTCACCATGTTCCGATATGTAGCCACAATTGATGGCAAAGAAATCACCGTTGAGATCCTCGATGAACATCATGTCAGTTTGAACGGCAAAGTGATGGAAGTCGACTTCGTTTCGGTGAGCGGACAACCGGTCTATTCGCTGATCGTGAACGGGAAATCCTACGAGGGATACGTCTACTCCGGCGAAAACTCGTGGCAGGTGCTCCTATTGGGGCGGCTCTATTCCGTACAGGTTGAAGATGAGCGCGAGCGACGCCTACGCGCCACCATCGGCGGAAAGGTGGGCGAAAGCGGCGAATTCCACCTCAAAGCTCCGATGCCGGGATTGATCGTTTCCGTGCCGGTCAGCGAAGGGCAACAAGTTGAAAAGGGGCAGGTGCTGGTTATCCTGGAATCTATGAAAATGCAAAATGAGCTTAAGGCGCCCCGCGCCGGCATAGTGCAACGGATACGCGTCAAAGCAGGGGAAGCAGTAGAGCAAAAACAGACTTTGCTCAGCTTAGCCTGATCAGG
The DNA here is from genome assembly GCA_034432895.1 of Anaerolineales bacterium. Lineage (GTDB taxonomy): Bacteria > Chloroflexota > Anaerolineae > Anaerolineales > Villigracilaceae > 630D-37. The sequence continues at coordinate 20,488 of DAOUBG010000014.1, read as the reverse complement.
GCCGGTGGGCTCTAGCCTGCAGGCACAGGCTCCAACCGCCATGTTCCAACCATTCTTGCAGGCGAGGGCTCACCTCCCGCCCCTGACGCGCATCCTCGTATATGCCACTCCCCCAGTAGACATATCGTTGCGTCTCGGCCGGCCATAGGCTTTCCTCTTGATTCAGGCGCGTCATTCCACCGTTATAGGCCGCCAACGTCAGGCGCACATCTCCTTGGGCATTCTGCCAGGCGCTCTGCAGGTAGGAAAGACCTCGCTTGGCATTGGTTTCCACATCAAAAACGTTCTCCTCTCCGGCAAAGTGGTAAGGCATTACCTGGAACAGCCCGGAAGCACCGGCCGGAGAGCGCGCCAACGGATCGCCGCAGGACTCGATCTGCATCACCGTGGCAATTAGATTGGCATCCAGTTGATAGATCTGGCTCCAGCTCAAAATGTTTTGTTCCCAATAACGCACTTCGGGAGTAAAAAGAGGGGCAATGTGCCCGGAAATTTGGCGCGCCGGCATGGGAGTAGGAGAAGGAAGACGATCGCTAAAAAGGAGCATAACGGTAGCGATCAGCAACACCGCCAGCGGAGGTAAAACGAACATGGAAAGACAACCGCTCCCGGTAATAGGAGCGGTCGCCTGTTCGGTTGCGGACGAAGAAGCGCGGTGCACCATGCCCCTCCATTACTCCCAGGGACGCCCTTCAGACGAACTGCCTTGCGCCGAAAGATTGTGATAAGTCGGTTCAGGGCGATTATACCCGCTCGTCGGGCGCGAACCAACAGCCGAAGAAGACACAGACGAATACCCAGCCGATGGGCGTGGCACAGCCGCCGAAGGACGTGCGGTGGGATTCGTCGCTGCACCTTGTGCCGTCGAGCGGGAACGACTATCTAGCGTGAAGAGACGTTCACCGGTCATGGCAAAGGTGCCGATCAGCAAGACGCGCGTCAACCAGACCATCAAGGCAACCAGAATGGGAATCACCTTGAGCATGGTTTCGTTACTCACCACGGCCGTACCCAAGGTGCCATGACGCGCAATGGCTACCGCGACCCCCCACCAGGTTAGCCCGGCATTGAAGAGCGCGGCCAACAGCCAGGCCCCGAAGAGATACCACACCTCTTTCGGCTCGTCGCGTCCTTGTTCAGGAGTGAAAATGCGGGCGATCCCGGCAAAATCAATGCCGCAAAAGGCGATTGCCAGGATCGTCGCCCAACGCATCCCGGCAAACTTGAGATCGCCAAGCATATCCAGCAGGGCAAACTGGGTGGTGCTGAAATTGAAGATCTCAAATGCCAGCAACGCCAGGATCAAAATCGCGCCCCACACCATCCCCCGATTGATCCTGCGCACTTGTGCCCACAGTTGCGCGCTCGATGAAAGGTTTCTGGTCATAGCTACCTCCTTGCAGGATATAATAGAACAAATGTTCTATTTTGTCAAGGGTTGGGGACAATTTTGGAACACACCCGATGATTAGGGATCCGTAGCGTGGCGTGCCTTGACATACCCCCCTTTTCCTGGTAATATCTGTGTCAACAAAATAGCCCTGACGGCACTCTTATCCAGAGAGGCGGAGGGACCGGCCCGACGAAGCCTCAGCAACCTGTTTCCGCAGTGCCCAAGGGCACGTTCTTTGTGCCTAGCACGATCCACAAGCGGAGACAAGGTGCTAATTCCGGCAGACGGATGTTCTGGAAGATGAGAGGGCAGCCGCGCATATGTGCCAAATTGCCCTTTCACGTCCGGAGGGGCAATTTTATTTTCCTGCGAGGGATAAGATGACCACTACCTTCATGTCTTCTCCAAAGCTCTACTTTACCTCAGAATCGGTCACAGAAGGACACCCCGATAAGATCTGTGACCAGATCAGCGATGCCGTTCTGGATGCTTGCCTGGAGCAGGACCCCACCTCACGCGTGGCCTGCGAGACGGCAACGAAAACCGGTTTCGTCATCCTGATGGGCGAGATCACCACGCGCGCCAACTTCAACTACGACGAGCTGGTGCGCAAGGTCCTGCTGGAAATCGGCTACGACGATAGCAGCAAGGGCTTCGACGGGAATACCTGTGGCGTGCTGGTGGCCATCGCCAAGCAATCCGGCGATATCGCTATGGGCGTTGATAAAGCCCTGGAAGCGAAAAGCGGCGAAATGAGCGAAGATGAGATCGAAGCGATCGGCGCCGGCGATCAGGGCATGATGTTCGGCTATGCCTGCAACGAGACGCCACAGCTCATACCGATGCCGATCTACCTGGCGCATAAGCTCACCCGCCGCCTGGCGGAAGTGCGCAAAAACGGCACGCTCCCCTGGCTGCGACCGGATGGGAAATCGCAGGTCACAGTAGAGTATTCTTACGGGAAACCGAAGCGCGTCGATACAGTGCTGATTTCCACCCAGCACGCGCCGGAAGTTTCACAAGCTGAAATCCGCGAGCAGGTAATCGAACATGTGATCATGCCCGTCCTGCCACCCGATATGATAGATAAGGACCTGAAAATCTACGTCAATCCGACCGGGCGTTTTGTGGTCGGCGGTCCAATGGGCGATTCCGGCCTGACCGGGCGCAAGATCATCGTCGATACCTACGGTGGGATGGGGCGCCATGGCGGTGGCTGCTTCAGCGGCAAAGATCCGACGAAAGTCGATCGCTCGGCGGCCTACGCGGCGCGCTGGGCAGCAAAAAACGTGGTAGCCGCCGGACTGGCGGATCGCTGCGAAATCCAGGTGGCCTATGCCATCGGTGTTGCCCGACCGCTTTCGGTGAACGTGGAAACATTCGGCACTGGACGGATCCCGGATCAGAAGATCGCCGAGCTCGTGCTGGAGCACTTCGATCTGCGCCCCGGCGCCATCATTCGTGACCTGAACCTGCGTCGCCCGATCTACCGTCCGACTGCCGCCTATGGTCATTTCGGGCGCGATGACCTCGATCTGCCTTGGGAGCACACCGATAAGGCCGAAGCCCTGCGACGGGCAGCCGGGCTCTAACCCGAATGCACATTCTGCTCATTCACCAAGCATTTGCTTCGCTGGATGAGGCCGGCGGCACGCGACACTATGAACTGGCGCGAGTGCTAATCGCACACGGTCACCAGGTGACGGTGATCACCGGAACGGTGAGTTACCTGAGCGGCCAGGCCGAGCACCCCGCCTCGGTACAAGAAGAAGATGGGCTCACCATTCGTCGCGTGCCGCTCTATTCAGCCTACCATCGCTCGTTTTTCCATCGTCTGATCTCGTTTTTTTCTTTCACTTGGAACGCCTTTTGGGCCGGTTTGGGGATTCGAGAAGTCGATGTGGTCTGGGGGACTTCCCCTCCCATTTTTCAAGGAGTCTCTGCTTGGGCGCTGGCGCGCTTGAAGCGAGCACGTTTTCTCTTCGAGGTGCGCGATCTCTGGCCGCGCTTTGCCGTTGCCATGGGCGTGATCCGTAACCCGCTGCTGATCGCTGCAGCAGAAAGATTGGAACGGTTCCTATATTGTCAAGCCGATCAGGTGGTGGTCAATAGCCCAGGGTTCCTCGACCATGTTCAAAGTCGAGGAGCGAGGCGAGTGGCGCTGATCCCCAACGGGTCGGATCCGCTTCTTTTCGAGGTCCATGCACCGGCAGAGGATCTGCGCCGTCTCTATCATCTGGAAAATAAAACCGTGGTGCTTTATGCGGGTGCACACGGCCCGGCCAACGATTTGCAGGTGGTGCTGGAAGCGGCACGCCAATTGGAAAACGAGCCGATCCACTTCCTGCTGGTGGGGGATGGAAAGGATAAACCGCGCCTTCAACAGTTGGCAGCAGCATGGAAATTGAAGAATGTGACCTTCCTACCACCCATACCGAAGCGAGAGATGCCGGCCATCTTGCGGGCGGCGGATATCGGGCTTGCGATTCTAAAGCCGCTGGACGAGTATAAGACCACCTATCCGAACAAGGTGTTTGATTACATGGCCGCAGGGTTGCCGATCTTGCTGGTGATCGACGGGGTGATCCGCCAAGTGGTAGAGGCGGCAGAATGTGGACTGTTCGTGCCACCGGGCGATGCCCAGGCGCTGGCAAAGGCAGCGAAAACATTAGCCGCCGATGAGTCGCGGCGTCGCCAAATGGGTGAGCGAGGACGGGCCTACCTAGAGGCCCATTTCAGCCGCCGGGCACTGGGGGAGCAACTATGTCAACTACTGGAAACGATGAACGCGCCAGGCAAACACGATAGATGACTTTCAGGCGAAGTGAACTGTGACAAAAATCACCCCACAAAGTTCTTGATAAAGCAGATGTAATTTGATATATTACAAAATGCTTGAAAAGGCCTAACGGAAACATAACATTTTCCGGCAAGCGGTTGACGTGTTTTCACGACGAGAAGCCCATGCAGCAAGACATAGCTTTTTAGGGCTAAGCCAAATATTTACAATAAAATCGCGCAATTTTATGGCGGGCTTTATGGTCAAAAATAGTTTTTGCGCTAGGTTCATCCTGTCTCCCAAAGAACTCACCACTTTCGATGAAAGGAGAGGTAAATTATGAGGCACTATGTGATTGTCGGCGTGCTGGTACTCCTGTTCGCGACTCTGACGTTTTTCGGGTTGCGAGCAGTGGGCTTGATGCCGGTAGAAGCCGCGCTTCAGGCAGAAATAGTGGACTGGATGTTCGAGTTGGAAATAGCGGTGATCTCTTTCCTGTTCGCACTCATCGTCGTCCCGCTATTCTATAGCCTGATCGTTTTCCGCCGCAAACCCGGTGAAAGCGGAGAGGGAAAACACATTGAGGGGAATACACGTTTGGAAGTCACCTGGACGACCCTGCCTCTGCTCACCGTGCTGATTTTCGCCTATTTAGGCGCCATCACCTTGGGGCAAACCCGGCGGCTGGACCCGAACGCGATGGTAGTCAATGTGACCGCCTTCCAATGGGCCTGGCGATTTGAATATCCGGAATACGGCATTCAGAGCAATCAGCTTTATTTGCCGGTAAACAGACAGGTTGTGTTGAAAATGCAATCGATGGATGTGATCCACTCCTTCTGGGTGCCGGAGTTCCGCATCAAGCAAGATGTTGTTCCGGGACGCGTTACCGAATATCGCATCACACCTATCAGGATCGGCGAATATAAGGTGTTCTGTGCCGAACTGTGCGGTGCTTCTCATGCTTATATGCTTGCACCGGTAATTGTAGTTTCCCAAGAGGATTTTCAAAAATGGACTCTGGAAACCGCCGCCGCCCAGAAAGCAACAACAGGCCCTGATGCCACACGCGGTGAAAAACTTTACAACGAACTAGGGTGCAAAGCCTGTCACTCCCTGGATGGAAGCAAAGGCGTGGGCCCGACCTGGAAAGGATTATGGGGGCAAAAGGTAGAGCTGGCCGATGGCACAACGGTAATCGCCGATGAAGCATATATCACCGAATCGATCCGCGAACCAGGTGCAAAGATCGTCGCTGGCTTTCAGGCCGGTGCCATGCCTGCATTCAATTTGAGCGATGCAGAAATTGCCGATTTGATCGCGTTTATTCAGACCCTCAAATAGAGGAGGTCTTCGTATGAAAAAGATCCTTTCGTTAGGCCTGGTCCGTGGCCTGCTCTGGCAGATTGTGGGAACGCCCGTCGGAGCATTGCTGGTTACGGCCATCCGTGCCCTGATGGGATTAAACCCTTGGGGCAACTTTCTCTTCAGTGAAGCGGCCTGGGTAGTCGGCGGGCTAACAGGTGTGATCGCCTTCGTCGCCGGCGTGGGCGCGCTGACCGATTGGTTCAAATGGGCGCTCGGCGAAGAGACGCCAGAGCACCGCGAGGATCCGCCGGGGTGGGAGAAATACTTCGGTGTTTCGCTGGATCACAAAGTAATCGGCATCCAGTACACCGTCACAGCGCTCCTGCTACTGGTTATCGGCGGTGTGTTTGCCTTGATCTTCCGCACCGAGCTGGCCGCCTCCGGCCTGCAATTCCTATCCCTGCAGATGTACAACACCCTTATGGGGTTACACGGGATGGTGATGATTGCCGGCATCTTGCTGGGAGTGGCCGGAGTGATGAACTACCTGGTTCCCATGCTGATCGGCGCCCATGATATGGCCTTTCCACGGCTGAATGCCTTCTCGTTCTGGATCGCACCGCCGGCAGCCATCCTCTTGCTTTCGAGCCTAGCATTGGGCGGCTTTGATACCGGTTGGACCGGTTATCCTCCGCTTTCGGCGCGCGCACCGGTTGGAATGCAGATGTTCTTCCTGGGAGTATGGGTGGTCGGTTGGTCATCCATTCTGGGCGGATTGAACCTGATCACCACCGTCGTGCGCCTGCGCGCCAAGGGCATGACGGCCTTCCGCATGCCGATCCTAGCCTGGTCTTCGGTAGCTACTTCAATTATCTCCCTCACGGCTACTCAGCTGATCGGTCTCTCCTTCCAATTGGTCATGTTCCAGCGCCTATTGGGCATGGGCTTCTTCGACCCGGCCAAGGGCGGCAATCCTATCCTCTTCCAGCACCTATTCTGGTTCTATTCGCATCCGGCAGTTTATGTCTTTGTACTCCCCGGCCTGGGAGTGATCAGCGAGCTGTTGCCGGTCTTCGTGCGCAAGCCGCTCTTCGGCTATCGTTGGGTGGCGATGTCCTCGCTGGGGATTGCACTGGTCGGCTTCCTGGTGTGGGCACACCACATGTTTACTTCTGGCATGAATGAATACCTGCGCGTGCCTTTCATGTACAGCACATTACTAGTTGCCGTCCCCACTGGGGTGAAGTTCTTTTCCTGGGTCGCCACGCTCTGGAAAGGCAAGATTGAAACGCCAACGCCGATGCTTTTCGTGCTGGGCGGCATTATCGTTTTCCTGATGGGTGGGCTTTCCGGTCCGCCGAATGCCATCGTCACCACCGATCTGCACCTGCAAGATACCTACTTCATCGTTGGTCACTTTCATGACACCATCTTCGGTGGTTACATCTATCCGTTCTTCGCCGCCATCTACTACTGGTTCCCCAAAGCCACCGGGCGGCGGATGAGCGAAAAGCTCGGTAAGTTGCATTTTTGGCTGATGACCCCGGCTTTTCTGGTAATGACCCTCTTGATGATGCGGGTAGGTCTGTTGGGCATGCGCCGCCGCATTGCCGATTACGATCCGGCTCTGGGTTTTGACTTTTTGCACCTCCTGATTACCATTAGCGGTTTGCTGATCGCCATCTCGGTGCTGATCTTCCTCTACAACTTCTTCCACAGCATCAAGCATGGCGAGCCGGCCACGGATAACATCTGGCACTCGCGCTCACCGGAATGGCAGGTGCCCTCCCCCATGCCGGCTCATAACTACGAGGAAGCATTCGAGGTGGTCGGTGAACCTTATGATTACGGCCTACCCGGATCGACATACATCCGCTTCAACGGCAAGCATAGCTGAACGCGTTACGGAGAAATCATATGGCACATACGGATAAGAAAACCGCTTTACGCCTAGGTGTGATCGTCTTTGTCTTCCTGGCGATCCTCACGGCACTGGAATTTTTCATCGCCGTGGTTGTACCTTCGACCCTGCTCCTTGGCCTGATTGCGCTGGTAAAAGCAGGGTTGGTGGTATATTACTACATGCACATCTATCGCCTCTCTGAACACGAAGGCGATCCGGATTCCTACGAATATAAAGCCGGCACATTACGCTTGGGCCTCTGGCTCTTCCTGCTCTCGGACGCCTTCGTATTCAGCGGATTGGCCGTGGCGCGCTTCAACTTGCTGGGACTGACTCGTCCGAACCTGAACCAGACACTGGGCTTGATCGTGACTTCGGTCCTCCTGCTCTCCTCGTTCTTCATGAACCGTGCCGAAACGGCCATGGCCCACGGCGACCGCCGCACTTTTGCCACCAGCCTGATCGCCACCCTAGCCCTGGGAATTGCCTTTTTGATCGGCGTTGTAGGGGTGGAATGGCCCTCGGCAATTCGTGAAGGCATCGCTCCCTCGACCAACGCGGCCGGCGCCGTGTTCTTCATGATGACCGGTATGCACGCTTTCCACGTCCTGACCGGTGTGCTTTTCCTCCTCATCGTTCTGCGCAACGGTCTGCGGGGCCTGTATTCCGCCGAGCGCCACCGCGCCGTGGAGGCCGCCGCCGTTTACTGGCACTTCGTAGACGTAGTGTGGATTTTCTTCTACCCGGCCCTCTACCTGATCGGAACCGCGCTGTAATGCCTCGCTTCCGTTGGATCGGACTGTCGTTCCTTTTACTCCTTAGCTTAACTGCAGTTCTGCTCTTCTTTCGGCAACGGGAGGCTCTAACCCTACGGGGGACGGTCTATGAGCCTCCCTTGCCAGCACCGGATTTCACCCTTATCCAGGCGGATGGGAATCCATTTCGGCTCGGCGATCAGCGTGGTAAAATCGTCCTGCTCTTTTTCGGGTATACCTATTGTCCTGACGTATGTCCCGCAACGCTGGCCGAGCTGCGCCAGGCACTTAGCGAGCTGAAAGAGAAGCAACGCGAACACGTGCAGGTCGTATTCATCAGCGTGGACCCGGCACGGGATACGCCGGAACGGGCTCAAGAATATGCCCGACGCTTTTCGCCCTCGTTTATCGGCTTGAGCGGTTCAGAGGAAGAACTTCAGCCGATCTGGAAGGCCTACGGGGTATATCGTGAAATTCAACCCGCCGATTCCTCGTCCAGTTATCTGGTTGCCCATTCAGCTCGCGTTTACCTGATCGATCCAAACGGCTATTTGCGCCTGACCTTCCCATTCGGCACGGCTCCGGATGATATTGCCCACGATCTGGAAAACATTCTGAGAGAAGCCCAATGAAACACTTCTTCTTCGCCTTACTTGTGTGGCTCCTTGTTTCCTGTAGCACTGCGCAAGCGGGAACCACATTGCACGTGGAGGCCGCTTGGGCGCGGCCGGCACCGGCCGGAGAAAATAGCGCCGTCTATTTCACCCTCACCAACCCCGGAAACCCGGATACCTTGCTCTCGGCCCAAACAGATATTGCTGAGAAGGCGGAATTGCATATGAGCATGATGCAGCATGATGCCATGCAGATGCAAATGCAGAATGAAATTAATATTCCCAAAGGAACAACTGAGTTCAAACCCGGTGGCTATCACGTCATGCTCATCGGCCTGCGCCGAGATTTGAAAATCGGCGATACCTTCTCGCTGACCCTAACCTTCAAACGAGGCGGGGAAATTACTTTAACAGTAACGGTCAAAGAATGATCCGACGTATTCTATTTGCTTTCTTGCTCGGATTCGTCCTAGCTGCCATCACCATAGAGATCGGGTATCGCATCCAACGCCGCGAAAATCGGGAGGCCCAACGCATCGAGCTGATCATCCCCGCTGGAACGGCGGAAAGGGTAGCAAAAGGTGAAAAACCACCCGAACTCCCAAGCGAGATGAGCTTCGTGCTGGGAGACGTGCTGGTAGTGATCAATCAGGATACCGTACCTCATCAGCTCGGCGCGTTATGGGTGCCTCCCGGCACATCCGCCAGTATGACATTAGGAAATGCGGAAAACCTGGCCGTGGAATGTTCCTTCCAACCAACGCGCTACTTCGGCATCGAAGTGCGCGAACCGGTGACCTGGAAAACGCGCCTGATGGGCATGTTCTTCGCCGGCCTGCCGTTGGGCGCTCTCTTTGCCGTCTATAGCGTGCTTCTGAATCGTCCCAAATGATACTCCGCCTGATCTTTTCTCGTCGCTGGCTATTGACTACCTTCCTGGTCGTTCTGGGCGCAAGCGTATGCATACGCCTGGGCATTTGGCAGCTGGATCGGCTGGAGCAACGCCGCGCCTTCAACGCCCATGTGCTAGAAATGCGTGCTCTGCCCCCGCTCGATCTGAACAACCTGGCCGATCCCAACACCTTGGTAGACATGGAATATCGTGCGGCTACAGCGCGCGGCAAGTACGACTATACTGCCCAGATCGCGCTACGCAATCAATATCACGAAGGCCAATACGGCTATCACCTGCTCACTCCCCTTTTGCTAAAGGAGAATTTGGCCATTCTGGTCGATCGAGGCTGGATTCCCGCCGAAGGGAACGCGACACCAAACGACTGGCGTAAATACGATGAGTCAGCAACAGAAGTAACGGTCCGCGGCATTCTGCGGCTAGGCAACCCTCAACGCGATATGCCGGCCAATGTTAGGCGCTTGGATTTCTGGAAGATGGTAGATCTGGATCGCATGGCCGCGCAAATGCCCTATCCGATCGTCAGGGTCTACCTGCAGCTAGACCCGCAGGAAGGGCGCACTCAGCCCCCGATCCCCTATCAGCCAACGCTGGATTTGAGCGAAGGACCGCATCTTGGCTATGCAATCCAATGGTTCACCTTTGCCGCCATTCTGCTATTCGGCTATCCGTTCTACGTTCGAAAACAGGAACAAGCCACGCTCGGATCGAATCATCGTCAGTAGAACAAACGCTGGCATTTGTTCTACAGCCATGCTTGCCCATCTTGCTCTAACAAGCGGTCTGCTTCGGCAGGGCCATCGCTGCCCGGTTCATAGAAGGTAAGCGGTGGCTTTCCTTTTTGCTCCCAAACCTGCAAAATCGGGTCCATCAGCGCCCAAGCGGCTTCGACCTCGTCAGCGCGAGTGAAAAGTGAAGCATCTCCTTGTAGGGCATCCAGGAGCAAGCGCTCATAGGCTTCGGGCACGGCGCTGGAGCCGAATGCTTCGGCATAGTGGAAATCCATATCCACCGAGCGCGTCTCGGCAATCGTATTCGGCGCTTTGACCTCAAAGCGCAAATGCACGCCCTCGTCCGGCTGGATGGAAAGGATCAGCAAATTCGGGTTCATCTTCTTCCCCTCCGGCAAAGGGAACATCGCCAACGGCGGCTCTTTAAAGCGGATGACGATGCGAGTTTGTTTTTGGGCCAGTTTTTTGCCGGAACGCAGATAAAACGGCACGCCCTGCCAACGCCAATTATTCACAAACAGGCGCAAGGCGGCAAAAGTAGGCGTAGTGGAGTCGGGAGCGATATCCGCTTCCTGGCGATAGCCGTGGTATTGTGCCCGCACCGTATAGCGAGCAATTTCCGCTTCGCTCATCCTGGGAATGGCGCTGAGCACCTTGACCTTTTCATTGCGCAGCGCTTCGGCATTGAACGAGGCCGGCGGCTCCATTGCCACAAGCATCAGGAGCTGCAGAAGATGATTCTGAAACATATCCCGCAACACGCCCACGCTATCGTAGTAGCGTCCACGGTGCTCCACGCCCACGGTCTCGGCCACGGTGATCTGCACCGAGGCGATGTAGTTGCGGTTCCAAATCGGTTCGAAGATCGTATTCGCAAAGCGCAGGAACAGAATGTTTTGCACTGTTTCTTTGCCCAGGTAGTGATCGATACGATAGATTTGGCTTTCTTGCAGTGCGCGATGAATTTGCTGGTTAAGCGTGCGCGCCGAGCGGAGGTCGGTGCCAAAAGGTTTTTCGATCACTACCCGGCGCCAACCGTTATTTTCGGTCAGCTGTCCGGTAATCCCGAGCAAGTCGATGACGCTGGAAAACAGATTGGGTGGAATGGCCAGGTAATACAGGCGATTGCCGCCCCCACCTTCGAGCCGATCGAGCGCTTCGCCCAAGCGCTTGAAATCCGCCAGATCGGTATAGCGCCCTTGCACGTAATGCAGGCGAGCGGCAAAGAGTGCCCATTCTTCCTCTGTAAACGCGTAAGCGGCGAATTGGTCAAGAGCCTCTCGTAAATGGGCACGAAAACTCTCATCGGTGTAAGGGGTGGCGCCAAAGCCGACCAATTGCAAGTCGCGCGGCGTTTTGCGATTGATGAACAAGTGGAACAGCGAAGGCACCAACTTCCGCCGGGTAAGATCGCCGGAAGCGCCGAAAATCACAAGGGTAGTGGATAGGCGGGAAGCATTCATCGCGCGCCATCCTCCTGGCGTTGCACAGCGTGACCGCCAAATTGCTGACGCAACGCCGCCAATAGCCGAGCGGCAAAGTTTTCCTCATCACGGCTTACAAAGCGCATTTGCAACGCCAAGGTGATTACCGGTGCCGGAATATCCAAGTCAATGGCCTCGAACACCGTCCAGCGCCCCTCACCCGAATCGGCCACCCAGGGCTTGATGCTGCCGAGATCGGCCTCTTCGGCCAGGGCACGAGCGGCCAGATCGAGCAACCAGGAACGCACCACGCTTCCGTAGCGCCAAATTTCGGCAACCTGATGTAGATCGAGCGCGAATTCCTCCTTCGCCTTGAGGATGGCAAACCCCTCGGCCATGGCCTGCATCATGCCGTATTCGATCCCATTATGCACCATCTTGACAAAGTGCCCTGCCCCATGGGGTCCCACATGCCCCCAACCGCGATCGGGAGCCGGTGCCAGGGTTTCGAAGATCGGGCGCAAATATTCCACAATCTCGGCCTCGCCGCCGATCATCAGGCTATAGCCCTCGCTCAACCCCCAAATCCCGCCGCTGGTGCCGCAATCCACAAAATGCAGTCCATGGGCTCCGATCTCTTTTGCCCGCCGCAGTGTATCCTTGTAATTCGAGTTCCCGCCATCCACGATAATGTCTCCCGGTTGTAATAGCGGGATAAGCTGCGCAATGATCTCATCCGTAGCCTGGCCGGCCGGGACCATACACCAGGCAATGCGCGGCGGCGAAAGCCTTTGTAAGGCTTCTTCGAGAGAGAAGGCAGCCTCAATGCCAAGGGCAATAGCTTGCTGCACAGTAGCCGCGGTGCGCGCATACCCGATGACGCGATGTCCTCCGCGCCGCAAGCGTTGCGCCATGTTCATTCCCATCTTGCCCAGACCGATCATCACCAGTTCCATACAAGACTCCTTAGGCGAGAAGATATGCACCGATAGTAGACATGGTGGACCGTGGAACACGAATCCGCTTCACAACTCGGGGAGCTTACGCTGTGCTAACCTTGCCAGAGAGCGAGCCCAATTCCTGCCGTAAAGCTTGGATGATCGCCGTGTTCCCCTGCTCCTCACCGACGCGCCGTAACTGTTCCTTCTTATGCGCCAATTCAGCACAAAGCTGGTAAAAACGCATCGTTTGGCGCAGATTGCCGCGGGTCATGGCCTGAAAACGGGCCTTGCTCTGCGCCAGGGAAGAGATCGCCGTGGCATATTCTTGCGCGGTGAGTAGGCCGGAGGTCACTTCTTCGGCCAGGTGCACCTTGAGCAGATGTTGCTCATGGCGAATGAGGAAAATGAGCAGGATCAACATCCCCAGCCAGCCGAGCCAATCCACCGGGATCACCAACCAAAAGTCGGCCAGCGTGGCCAAGGTATTGTGCACAGAATGGGTCAGGATCGCCAAAGCGAATCCGCTCAAAACGCCCATCAGACGAAGAAGGGAATTGCGCTGCAAACGTGCCCAGGCCAACCCTATGCCGCTAAATGCCGTATAGAAAGCATGTTGCCAGCCGACGAGCACAATGCGAATGAAGGCCAGCATCCACAATCCGAGCCAGCCCTGTTCCTGGTAGCCGTGGGCGTAGATGTAATAAAAATTCTCGCTCGCTCCAAAACCTAATCCGATCATGCCGCCATAGACGGCGCCATCGAGCAAGGAATCGAACTCGCTGCGAAACGTCAGGAACAAGATCAGCAAAGCCAGCCCCTTCAGGCTCTCTTCGACAACCGGGGCTAAGAAGATGTCGGTGCTCCATTCGGTGAGCACATCCGAAGCGGTGACCAGATAAATGCCGAGGCCGAGCAAAGTGTTGATCACAAAGGCCAATCCGGCAGCGATGATCGCCCCCCATAAGAAAGCGGCGGCCAGCAGGACCTTCGGCTCTTTCTCGTAACGATCGAGCCAATTCACGTAGAGAGCAAACCCTATCATCGGAATCAGGCCGAGACAACAGGAAAGAAGGAGGGCCATCGTTTTTCCTCCAGCAAATGGACGCAAAACATTCGGCTGAACGAGCTCTTCAGCAAAATCCGGGAAAGCCACCCGGCCTCTGTGGCCTTGCCGATCGGCCGCGATCCGTTTCGCCTGGTGAGTATCCCTGTCCGAATTGCCCACATTATACTGTGCTTCACGGTATAATAGCATATCCTTGAGACAGAAAAACGACCATGGAATGGAAAATTTTGCTTCTCCCCGGCGATGGTATCGGTCCTGAAGTCACCGAGGCCGCGGTACAGGTGCTGGATACGGTGGGCACACGCTACGGTCACCGCTTTCACTTTGAAAGGCAGCGGATCGGGGGGGCTGCGCTGGATACATTCGGCACATCGCTCACCGATGAGACGATCAGCGATGCCCTGGCGGCCGATGCAGTGCTGTTGGGCGCAGTTGGCGGGCCGAAGTGGGACAATCCAAACGCCTCCGATCGTCCGGAACGCGGGCTTTTGCGACTGCGCAAGATGATGGAAGTATTCGCCAACCTGCGACCGATCAAGGTCTATCATTCCTTGCAGGATGCAACGCCACTGAAGCCGGAAAAACTTTCAGGGGTGGACTTGATCGTGGTGCGTGAGCTGACCGGGGGACTTTACTTCGGCGAGCCGCGCTTGAGAGAGCGCCGGGAAGGGCACGAGTATGCCGTAGATACGCTGGAATATTACGATTTCGAGATCGCCCGAGTGCTTAAAGTGGCATTTGAATTGGCGCAGTCACGGCGCAAGAAGGTCAGCTCGGTGGATAAGGCCAACGTGTTGGAAACTTCCCGATTGTGGCGCAGCATAGCCATGCGCGTGGCCCAAGAGTATCCACAAATAACCCTGGAACACGTGCTAGTCGATACAGCATCCATGAAGCTGATCCAGTCGCCGGCGAGCTTCGATGTCATCGTCACCGAAAACATGTTCGGCGATATTTTGACCGATGAGGCCTCGGTGCTGGCCGGCTCGATGGGCATGTTGCCTTCGGCCAGTCTAGGGATGGAATTCCCAAAACCCCACGTACTTCGCCGCGGCCTGTATGAGCCGGTGCATGGCTCGGCGCCGGATATTGCCGGCCGGGGCATCTCCAACCCGATCGGCGCGATCCTCTCCGCCGCGCTCCTGTTACGCTATTCATTCGGCCTGGAGAAAGAAGCCCAGACAATCGAAACGGCCGTAGAACAGGCGCTGGAAGCTGGCGCGCGCACCCCGGACCTAGGAGGGAAGCTTGGCACACGACAGATAACGCAAGAGATCCTCTCAAGAATTTAGGAGGATTTGCAACGGAGAGGAAAGACGCTTACCATCCCTGCCAAATGAGCTCCTGAAACGCAATCCCCACCCGTTTCTGGGTGGGGACTTTTTCTCACGCCGGTTGTGGGGTACCGCTCGTCTTGGGCACGGGCGGCGGGAAGATTTTCTCAAATTCTTCACGGTTCAGGGTCTCCACTTCGAGCAGTCGCTTGGCCACTGCATCGAGCTTATCCCGATACTGGATCAGAATGGATTTGGCACGTTCGTAGGCCTCACTGACCAGACGGCGCACCTCACGATCGATCTGCTCAGCAATCGCCTCGGAATAATCACGTTGTTCGGCGATCTCGCGGCCCAGGAAGATCAGCTCTTCCTTCTGACCGTAGACCATCGGGCCCAGCGTATCGCTCATCCCCAGGCGGGTGACCATCATCCGCGCCAAGCGCGTGACGCGCTCCAGATCGTTGGAGGCGCCTGAAGTAATGTCATCGAAGACGATCTCCTCAGCGGCGCGTCCGCCCAATAGGCCAACCATCTCGGCAAAGAGCTTGCGCCGTGAGGCCAGAATGCGATCGTCCTCCGGAAGCGCCAGGGTATAGCCACCCATCTGCCCACGGGCGATGATCGAGACCTTTTGCACTGGATCTGCTTCGGGAATGGCATGCATCACAACGGCATGACCGGCCTCGTGATAGGCCACGATGCGCTTTTCTTCGGGGGAGATCAGCCGGGATTTGCGCTCCGGGCCGGCAATAACGCGTTCAATCGCCTCTTCAAATTCCGCCTGACCGATGGTGCGCTTATTGCGGCGCGCGGCCAGGATCGCCGCTTCGTTGACCATATTCTCCAGATCGGCGCCGACAAAGCCGGGGGTAGCACGGGCAAGCAAGGAGAGATCGACATCCGGTTCCAGAGGCTTTCCGCGCACATGAACGCGTAAGATCGCTTCGCGCCCCTTAACATCCGGGCGATCGAGAACGACGCGGCGATCGAAGCGGCCGGGTCGCAAAAGTGCCGGGTCGAGAATATCGGGGCGGTTGGTGGCGGCCATAATGATGATGCTGGTATCGGTATCGAAGCCGTCCATTTCGACCAGGAGCTGATTGAGGGTCTGCTCCCGTTCATCATGCGAACCGCCCAAGCCGGTGCCACGCTGTCGCCCCACGGCATCAATCTCATCCACAAAGACAATGCACGGTGCATGGCGCTTGGCCTGATCGAACAGATCACGAACCCGACTGGCACCCACACCGACGAACATTTCCACGAATTCCGAGCCGGAGATCGAGAAGAATGGCACGCCGGCCTCACCGGAAACAGCTTTGGCCAATAGGGTCTTGCCGGTGCCGGGCGGCCCAACCAGCAATACTCCTTTCGGAATGCGTGCACCAAGTTGGATGAACTTCTGCGGTTCACGCAGAAATTCCACCACTTCCTTAAGTTCTTCCTTCGCTTCGTCCACCCCGGCCACGTCATCGAAGGTCACCGTTGGGTGATCGCCAGTGAACATCCGCGCTCGCGATCGACCGAAATTGATCGCAGCGTTATTGCTCCCTTGCGCTTGGCGGAAGATGAACCAAAGGAATGCCCCCATCAAAAGCACCGGGAGCAGATAGAGTAAACTGCTAAAAACATTGGTCCAGATAGAAGGAGGCTGAATCTCAATCTTAACGTATTCAGGCCCAAGGTCCGCCGACTGGACGCCCAATGCCAGCAGTTGTTCCACCAAGGTAGCATTCGATTCTTTCTGCGAAATGCGCTCGCTGGCGTCCTTATAGACAATTGTCAACCGATTGCTGTTCTCAACGCTAATGCGACTGACTTTGTGATCGCGCAGATCTTGCGCCAGCTGATTCAAGCCAATCGGCTGCTGCACCTTAACATCCTGACGTAGCGCCACCCATACCATCACGCCCAGCGCCAGGAGGAACAGAAAGGTAATCAGATAAGAGGATTGTTGACCTTTTGGTTGCTGATTCATAGTAACTCCTCAATTTATAATTATACCAACCATGGATGGATATCGCGACAAATAATACAAAAGAATAACAGAACTCTAATACGGACCGTTGACGGTGGACCGTAAACCGTAGCTGTGCCATAGACCTCGACCCGACCAATGGAATGCCTCATGCCTCACCATCTCCACTCTCATGCTCTTCATTTAGTATAATTTGAACCACCCCATCCTCAAATCACGGAGGTGCTCATGCTCACCATCAGTGCTATCAAAGCCGATGTTGGCAGCATCGGCGGTCACACCCGACCTTCACAGGCCATGTTGGAAGCCGCCCAGGAACGGCTCCAGCAGGCCAAAGAAGCACAGGCCATCACCGATTTTGCGATCACATTCACCGGCGATGACCTGTGTCTTTTAATGATCCACCGTCATGGGAATAACAATCCACAAATTCATGGCCTAGCCTGGGATGTATTCCGCCAAGCAGCCGAGATCGCCCGCGCTCAAGGACTCTACGGCGCCGGCCAAGACCTGCTCAAAGACGCCCCTTCCGGTAACGTACGCGGCGCCGGACCAGGAGCCGCGGAGATCACCTTCGACGAAACGGCCAAAGAGCGCCCGGCTGAACCGTTCTTAATCTTCACTGCCGATAAATGCGGCCCCGGTGCCTACAACTTCCCCTTTTGGGCCGTCTTCACCAGCCCGCTCTATAACGCCGGCCTGATGCTGCCCAATATGAAGCCCGGCTTCAAATTCCGCATCATCGATATGGAACATGCCGGCGGCGATCGGGTGATCGAACTCGTCTCCCCCGAAGAACACATCGACCTGGCCATCCTCCTGCGCGATGAGAACCGCTTCGGCATTCAGGCCATTTACTCGCGCAAATACCCGCATCAGCAAGTTGTCGCCATCTCAACCGACCGTCTGCACACCATCGCCGGCGAATACAAAGGCAAAGATGACCCGGTTGCCATTGTGCGCACCCAGGGTATCTTCCCTGCCCCGGAAGAGATCGTCATGCCCTTCGTCGTCGCTCCCTATGTCGCCGGCGATGCGCGCGGCAGCCACACCATGCCGCTCATGCCGGTCGCCATCAACACCCCCGTCACGGGACCCTATTGCCTCCCTATCGTCGCCTGCGTCGCCTACTCGGTCAACAAAGAAGGCAAGCTCTCCGAAGGCGTAGATATGTTCGGCAACCCGGCCTGGGATCACGTGCGGCTCAAAGCGCAACAGAAAGCGGAATGGATCCGTCAACAAGGCTTCGTCGGCGCCGCCATGCTCCCCATGCAGGAACTGGAATACAGTGCCTTCCGCAAATCCCTCGACGAACTGGAACAACGCTTCACCGTCCAATGACTCTGCACATCTCCAGCTTACAGAATCCGCGCATCAAAGAGCTGGTGCGCCTGAGCGAAGCTCGCCGTCATCGTTTGGCAAGCGGGAAAATGCTGGTAGAGGGACGGGATGAGATTCGACTAGCCCTAGAAGCCGGGCACCGCCCCTTGAGCCTTTTTCTCGCCCCCTCGCTGGGCGCCTCGTTCGCGGACCTTGGGCTCTCGACCGGCGAAACCGAAACGTTCACCGTCACCGAAGCTGTTTTTGCCAAAGTCTCCTACCGCGAGCACCCGGATGGCTATTTGGCCGTCTTCCCCTTGCCGCAGCGCTCGGTGGAGGAACTGAAGGAGAAAGCGCTGAGCTTCGTCCTCCTCCTGGAAGGCATCGAAAAACCGGGCAACCTGGGCGCCATTTTGCGCTCGGCAGATGCCGCCGGCGTAGAAGCCGTATTGCTATGCGAATCGCGCGTCGACTTGTGGAATCCCAACGTCATCCGTGCCAGTCGTGGCACCATCTTCAGCGTCCCGGTCTACTCTCTTTCCAACTCCGAAGCCCTGCACCTCCTACAGACAAAAGACCTGCATCTGCTAGCCGCCATGCCTCAGGGGGATCGGGTTTACTACTCCCTCGATCTCACCTGCCCCTTGGCCTGGATATTGGGCGCCGAAGATAGAGGCCTCAGCCCCTTTTGGAAGCAAGCCTGTGAAGCTCAAGTAGTCATCCCCATGTTCGGGCGCGTCAACTCCTTGAACGTCTCCGTCGCCACCGCTATTTTGCTCTTCGAAACGGTCCGCCAGCGGACTGGGTAGAACAAACATTCCGTCACTCACCCATCCTCTCTGCCTTATCCGACTGGAATCATCACGATCCCATTGTCCCTCCGATGCGTGCAACCATTCTGTAACGCTGACACCATACTTATCTGCTGAAATTGCCAAATCAAGTCGGCTCCTCCCCCAATGCGCAGGCCAATCATAGTGCCGGTTCCCCCTTAAATCTTTCCTTTTGAAAAAGCAAGGTATCTTTTGCCGATTTCCGCGTCTAGAGTTGGAGGTCCCATGAAACGTATTTTCCTTCCTCTTCTTATCTTCATCTTTGTGTTGCAAAGCTGGCTCACTCCCGCTACGGCTCAGGCTCAGAGCACTGCCAACTATTCCCTGCGCTTCTTTGGTCACGGCACGGGCAACATCGATCGCTTACGCATCCCCATCGACCCGCCCACCGTCGCCGATGTTGGGCTGGATTTCACCCTCGAATTCTGGCTGCGCGCCCTCCCGGGCGAAAACACTGGTAGCGCCACCTGCGGTCTCAAAGACGGTTGGATCACCGGCAACATTATCTTTGACCGCGATATCTTCGGCCCAGGGGATTACGGCGATTGGGGCATTGCCCTCTCCAACGGCACCATCGCCTCCGGCGCCACAAAAGGCAACAAAGGCACCACCCTCTGCGGCCGCACCAAAGTGGACGATGGCACCTGGCACCATATCGCCGTCACCCGCCGCGCCTCCGATGGCCTGATGCGCATTTTTCTCGATGGTTGGTTAGATGCCCAACGCTACGGCCCAACCGGCAACATCTCCTACCATGACGGTCGCCCCACGTCCTACGAAAACGATCCTTACCTCATCATCGGCGCCGAAAAGCACGATGCAGGTATAGAATACCCCTCCTTCAGCGGCTGGCTCGATGAAATTCGGCTCTCCTCCGGCATCCGCTATACCGGGGCTTTCCAACGCCCAGCTGCCCCCTTCTCCCCAGATACCCGCACCCTCTTGCTCTACCACTTCGACGAAGCCTCCGGCGAAGGCGCTTGCAACCCTACCATCCCGGATGCTTCTGGTCACGTCGATGCCGAATGCCGCTTCGGTGGCACTGCTCCAGCAGGCCCCGTCTATAGCCTCTCCTCCCCCTTTGCCCCCCAACGCATCGCCATTCCGTCCTATTTTGAGCCAGGCCCCTTGTGGGATCAGCTCATCAACGCTGCCCCGACTGTCGGCCTGGCGATCATCAACCCCAGCGATGGCCCCGGCAGCGCGCGCGAGGCAGCCTATCTGACCACCGTCCAACAGGCTCAAGCCCAGGA
>DAOUBG010000013.1:0-58746 GCA_034432895.1 Anaerolineales bacterium | reverse complement strand
GCCGATGATGGCATCCCCTCTGCACCCTTCAGCCAATCCGGCAATTCTTCGGCCGCCTGCGCCGGAGCCTCAGCCTGCGCCGCAACCGGCTTCTCTTCCTCCGCTATGCCCTTCAGCCAATCCGGCAATTCTTCCGCCGCTTGCGCCGGAGCCTCAGCCTGGGCCACGGTTGGTTCTCCGATGCTCTTCAACCAGTCGGGCAACTCTTCTGCCGGCTGAGCCGGCGCTTCCTGTTGGGTAACCGCAGATGGTTCGATGCCTTTCAGCCAATCCGGCACCTCTTCAACCTGGGAAGTTTCCTCCGGAGCTGCTTCAAGCGATTCCGCCAACACTTCGGGTGGGGCCATGGCTTTGAGCCATTCCGGTATTTCGGCCTTCTCCAACGGCGGTTCTTCCTGCTCGCTCAAAGGTCGTTCCACAAATTCACCGCTGGATTCTCCCCAACCGGCCTGGCGCAACCAATCTGGAATGGCCGATTCAGAGGCCGCTGGCCGACTTTCACCCACAGAACTTTCAACCGTAGAAGATGGAATTGGTGCAAACGAAGAAGAAGGTTGTTCCTCGAAGCCGATCGGCTCCCAGGTCGACGGCATTTCCACCATTGCCCCCGGCTTCCATTCAAAACGTTCTATGCTTACCGCCGCATCCGGAACCTGGGAGGCCAGGAACACCGATCGGGTGGCAAAATTCACGTAAGGATCCATTTCAATCAAGCGGCGGCGATACACCTGGGTGGCTTCCTTTTCTTTAGAAGAAGCGCTGAGCTCACTCAGGACACGATTCGCTTCAAAGTTATACGGGTAAGTGTTGAGGATCTGGGTGCATGTTTCGGCAGCCTCTTTTTTGTAACCGCCGAAGAAATAGGCCTTGGCCAGCAAGGTCTGCATATCATAGCGCGATGGTTCATCTTTAAGGATGGCCCGTATTTCTTCGATCGCCTCGAGATATAGTTGCCCCCGCATGTACATATGAGCCAGCGCCCCCCGCGTCAGCCGAATGCGCGGCGGCATGACCCCATCCCGTTGACCGTAGAGCCGTTGAAGCTCCGCCTGAATGGCACGATTGGCCGGCTGGACGTCGAAGGCGCGCGTCATATGCCAGATAGCTTCATCAAGCTTGCCTTGCTCATCATGAATCAATGCCATACCGACATGAGCGATAAAATCATCCGGTACGGCCATCAGCAGGCGGCGGAAAATATCGATCGATTCTGGATAGCGTTTGGCTTCGAGATAGGCTTTCCCCAACAGACGGTAGGTATCCAGACACTTCGGGAAGGTCTGGAGGATATGCCGACAATGGGCAATAGCCGCATCCAACTCCCTTTGCTCGATCAGGGTTTCGATTTCATGGTGATAAAGGCGTAAGGCGATTTTTGCCATCTTTCTCTCCAGGGGGGAACTACATAGTAAGTATGCCTTAATCTGCAAAAATGTGCAAGGGGGGTCAGAACCGGAACCCGTTTTTTTTCATGACTCCGCTGCGAAAACCATCTCTGCTGCATGGGTCCGATTCAATAGGAGACGGACACACACGGATGACACGGAAAAATTATAAAAATGTTTAATTGAAAACGGTTTTCTAGCACAAAGTACTAAATTTTTATACAAAATTGGATTTCCCTGGAGCTATTTGGATCTCAAAATTCGAAACGACTTCACTGCAAAAAGGTTTTCGACCACAAGTACACCAAATACACAAAGGATTTTTGGCGTTCAACCCAAAATATTATGCGAATAAAGAAATTTTAATGGCAATTTTATTAAAAAAAACTTTGTGATCTTTGTGTCCTTGGTAGTAAGCACAGTTTTTGCAGGAGAGTCTGAAATGCTTTGAGGGCATGTCCTCCTGTGGTGAAAGGACTGTTTGCAGTGAACTCTTCAATGCTCATCGAGTAGGAGCTAGAAAAGAGCTCTTACAGTCGATTCAAGGATGCACTCAATCCCTCACCCGGCACACCAACCCTTTGAGATAAGCAGATTCGGGAAAATGCAAGGCAACGGGATGATCGGCATCCTGGAAGAGAAAGTGCAAAATTTGGGCCTCCACACCGGCATCCAGCGCGGCACCGGCCACGATTTTCTGAAAGAGCGCAGCATCCACGCCCCCGGAGCAGGAAAAAGTCACCAGCCAACCGCCGGGGCGCAAAAGCTTGAAAGCCAACAAATTGATATCCTTATAGCCCCGCGCCGCCTTTTCGACCTGAGCAGCAGTCGGTGCAAACTTCGGCGGATCAAGGATGATGAGGTCGAAACGCCGATTTTGATCGCGGAAACGTCGCAACACCTGGAAGACATCTCCTTCGAGCGTTTCCAACCGATCGGAGAGCAGGTGATTGAGCGCCAGGTTCGCCTGCAGGTGGGCAAGTGCCTCTGCCGAGGCATCTACCGCGATCACCGAATGGGCTCCGCCACTCAGGGCATTCAGGGTAAAGCCTCCCGTATAACAAAAACAATCCAGCACGTCGCGCCCGTCTGCCAGAGAGCGGATCAGGCGGCGATTGGCGCGCTGATCGAGATAAAAACCGGTTTTGTGACCATGCGCCAGGTCCACCTGGAAGCGCAAGCCGTTTTCCTCGATCACAATAATCGTGGGCACTTCGCCGGAAAGCAGGCCTTCGCGAAGCGGTAACCCTTCCAAGGTGCGAACTTCGGCATCCGATCGTTCGTAAATGCCGCGGCATGGGATGAGGTGGCGCAAGAGTTCAATCAAGGTTTGGCGCCAGAATTCGGCGCCGGCGGTGAGAAATTGCACCACAAGCACATCGCCATAGCGATCCACGATCAGGCCTGGCAGGCCATCCGATTCGGCATAGATCAGGCGTACGGCCTGGTGCTCGAGCAGGCCGGTAGCACGGCGCTGCGCCAGGGCACGTTCGATGCGTCGGCGCAGGAAGGCGGCATCTACGGGCTGAGAGTCAAAGGTCCAGACCCGAGCACGGATTTGCGAAAAGGGGCTATACGCGGCTTGAGCCAGGAATTGGCCTTTGGCGCTGCGGATTTCCACCGTTTCCCCCAGCTGCGGTGATCCTTCGATCCGTTCGATCGCCCCGGAGAAGACCCAGGGGTGACGGCGCAGCAGCGATTTCTCGCGACCGGGTTTTAGGATCAGGCGGTGCATGTTAGGCCGAGCTTCGTTTGGCAGCCCGAATGAGCAAGAGATCGGAGATGTTTTCGGTGCTCAGCAGGCCGATCAGCTCGCCATCGCGGGTGACGGGCAAGGTGCGCAGGCCGGTTTCCTGAAACAACGGAAGGACATCGTTGAGGGGTTGCTGTGGGTGCACTTCTACGGTGACCGGGAGCATGGTTTCAGTGACCGGTGCATCCTCGCCAAACTGCGAGAGGCCTTGCACCAGGGCCTCGCGCGTCAACATGCCTGCGAGCCGCCCACCTTCGATGACGGGAAAATCGGGTTGGGCGCTGGCCAATAGGAGCTGAACGGCATCCTTCAGCGTGTTTTGAGGCAAGAGCACATCGTAACGGGTGAGCATAGCCTGTGCTACCGGCACACCGCTCAAAGCTGCCCGGCGGCGAACGAGCGCACCTTCCTCCGTTGCTCCTAGCCAGACAAAAAGGGCAATGAATAGGAGCATCGGATTGCCAAAAATGCCCACTGCGCCGAAGAGGAAGGCAAGCACCGTGCCAACCCAAGTGGCGATTGAAGTGGCGCGTAAGTAATCCATCTTGAGCGCCAGCAAAGCGCGCAGCACCCGCCCGCCATCCATAGGAAAGGCCGGGAGCAGGTTAAAGCCTGCCAGAAAGAGATTGACACTCAGAAGGCGAGACCAAAAAGAAGTTTCCGAGAAAGAGAGGGGCAGATGCAAGATGGCCCAGAGCGCTAAGGCGATCAGACCGTTGACCATCGGCCCGGCCAGGGCAATCCACAGCTCCTGAAGGGGTTGTTCGGGAATCCGTTCCAGGCGGGCAACACCGCCGATGGGATACAGTACGATGTCACGGGTGCGGACGCCATAACGGCGCGCCGTCAGGGCATGGCCGAATTCGTGGAGTACCACACAGGCAAAGAGCACCAAAATAAAGAGCACTCCTTGCAAAGCGCTACTCGGGGAACGATTGCTCAAAAAGTCGCTCAGGCCAACCCAAACGACCAGCAACCAAAAGGTTGGGTGCACGTAGACGCCGATGCCGAAGACGCGGGCAATGCGGATCATATCCTTACTCAGGCGACGATGCCTATTTTGCGACCGGCCTCGGCGATCACCTCGATGGCTTGTTCAATATCTTTTGGATCGTGTGCGGCGGTAACGGTGGCCCGCAGACGCGCCAACCCTTCTGGCACGGCCGGCGAGACAACCGGCAGGACGAAAATATCGTGATGCTGACATTCGCGCGTCATCATAAAGGCGCGCTCATCGGAACCGCAGAGCACCGGCACGATCGCCGTTTGGGTGAACATGGTGTCGAAGCCGGCGGATTTCAGCCCCTGGATGAAAATCTGGGTATTCTCTCGCAAGCGCTGAATGCGCCAGGGTTCATCCAAGATCACTTTGAAGGCCTCGTTGGCCGCTGCGGCCTGTGCCGGTGGCAGGGCGGCGGAAAAGATATAGGCCCGACTGGCATGGCGAAGATAGTTAATCAGTTCCTTTTTGCCGGCCACATACCCACCCACCGAGGGGATTGTCTTGCTCAAGGTTCCCATTTTGATGTCGATGGCATCTTCCAGGCCGAAATGCTCTTCAATGCCGCGGCCGGTCTCACCGAGTACGCCGACGGAATGGGCCTCATCGATCATCAGCCAGGCGTTGTACTTGCGGCAGAGTTCGACCATGCGAGGCAAGTCGATGATATCGCCATCCATGCTGAAGACGGCATCGGCAATCACCAGTTTAGCGGCATCCGGCGGTACCTGCTGCAGACGGCGCTCGAGGTCCTCCATATCATTATGGCGGAAGCGGCGGAACTCGGCGCCGGACATCAGACAGCCATCGACGATGGAGGCATGATTGAGCTTATCTGAGATGACGTAATCGCCGCGACCCATGAGGGTGGAGATGACCGTCAGGTTCGTAGCATAACCGGAAGAGAAGGTGATAGCGGCTTCGGCATGCTTGAAGGCTGCGATCGTTTCTTCCAGTTCCTGATGGATGGTGAGTGTGCCGGCCAGGGTGCGCACACCGTGCGTGCCGCTGCCAAAGCGATCGATGGCTTGTTTGGCCGCCTTGTTGATGCGCGGGTGGCCGATCAGACCGAGGTAGCTATACGAGGCGTACATCCCCATCTCTCGGCCGTTCACCAAGACGCGCGCCCCTCCTTTGATCTCCTGAATGGGCTGGTTGTAAAAATAGAGGTCAGAGTCCTTTAGCCCTTGAACGCGCTGGTTCATGGCGCGAATGCGACGCATGACGCTATCATCGGCAGTATTAAAATCCATAGGTTCCTCCTGGAGAGTGTCCCGTAGTATGATGACGTTGGGTGCAGTATACCACATCAGGACACCCTCAAAGGACGGCAAAGTATGGTATACTGTTTTTACTCTGGAAATAGGAAAGTACCTATGGACGATCGCATTACAATTATCGAAGGACCCCCGCCCGTTTTTGAAGTCTTGCAGGAAGCCTGGACGATGAGCCTCTGGGAAGGTTCGCGCCCGGTCACTCCGGCATTGACCCGCCTGCGGACCTTCAACGGCGCGGCGTTGGTGGAACGATGTTATCGCGCCTGGCATAACCAACAGCCAATCCATCTCTACTATCGGGATGCAATGGGGTTAGAACAAAAGGCCCCTATCCTCGCTGCACGGTATACGACCACCGAGGAAGGAGATGTGTTGTTTCTGATCGTGGCGCTCGACCCAGAAGAATTGGAATTCGAGTCCAACTTCGGTGATGAAGGACAGGACGATTATCCCTTCCAAGAAGACTAACCTATCCCGGTGGGGGATATAATCTACTTCGGACATCTTATGAGCGTTCTCCTTTCTGACCTTGATCATGGCCTGTTAACCCTGACGTTTAACCGCCCGGAGCGTGCCAACGCTTTTAACTTGGAGTTGATCGCTGCTTTGCAGGAAGCTCTACGACGCGCCGAGAAGGATGAAAGCGTGTACTGTGTGCTTTTGATGGGCAATGGCCGCGCCTTCGGCGCCGGTCAGGATTTGGAAGAGATCCTGGCCGCCGGCGGAACCTCGATTCGAGAACATTTACAGCGCACCTATAATCCCCTGATCTTACAGATCCGCCGACTGGAAAAACCCGTCCTGGCGGCGATCCACGGTGCCTGCGCCGGAGCTTCGCTCGGGGTCGCTTTAGCCTGCGATCTCCGCTTGGCTGCGGCCGGAACGCGTTTTGTAGTCGGTTTCAACGGCATTGGTCTGGCACCGGATTCGGGAGTTTCGCTCTTTCTACCGTTGCTCATGGGGCTAGGGCGCGCTACCTGGTTCACTTGGAACAATGAACCTTTCTCCGCCGAGCAGGCTCTGGAATGGGGCCTCGTCCAGAAAGTGGTGCCGGCAGAGGAATTATCGGAGGCCGCGCGCGCCGTGGCCTCTCAATTGATCGCAGGCCCGCAAAAAGCCTTTGCCTTGACCAAACGTGCCTTCAATCGCGCCATCCTCCCCCATCTAGAAGCCGTTCTGGACTATGAAGGACATCTCCAGGAAATAGCCGCTCGCGACCCGGAGCATACTCAGCGCGTGCGCCTCTTCCTGGAGCGCAAAAAGAGTGGATAGGAGGAAATGCTCCTCCTACCCTTGTTTTATTATGGCACCCAGTTGGAAAGGACGTTGACCACCAGGTCCGGATTTTGAGGATCGTTCGTCTTCAGATGAACGGCGAAGTTGTGCATGCCTTCCATGCCGGTATGCATCATGAAAATATCGGAACGGATCACGGTGCTCTCACCGGGTTTGAGGACCATCGAACCGATGGTCAAGCGAGGCGGACAACACCCCTCCAGCACTTCGATATAGGGCAACTCTTTGAATCGCAAAGTGCCATCACCGATGTTGGTGACTTTGATGGTGAAAGTCAGCTCGGTGTTCAATTTCACGTCACCAAAGTCAATTCGCTGAGGCTCAACCGCCAGCTTAGGAGTTCCAGACTCTTTCCTCGATGGGAAAACAGCAAAGAGAATAGCGAGGATGAGTAGCAGGCCTCCTGTAATAAAAAGCCAAAGAGGGACTGGTTTTTGTTGTTTGCGGCGTTTCTTTTTGCTCATTTCGGCACTCCTTGAAACTCAAATGAGAAAGTATAAAGATAGTCAACCAGCGCCCAGGTTTGTTCTGGAGTAAGAAGGGGACCCCAGGCAGGCATTCCGGTACCCATGCCACCACGCAGGATTTTACCCTGCAAAAGCGCTGGACTAGCTCCCAGCATCTTCGAAAGATCGGTAAAAGCAGGAGGAGCTTGTTGCATGCCTTCCGACGAGAACGAAGGGTGAGCAAAGACGCCATCACCGGCACCACTTTCTCCATGACAGGCTGCACAATTGCGAGCATAGAGCCTGGCTCCTTCGGAAAGGGCTTGTGGGGATGTATTGCTCTGCCAAAGATAGGCTACCACATCCCAACGTTCGGCCGGCGAAAGGGGCAGAGAAGCGAGTTGCTCAAAAATTTGATAGGGCGAATGGGCGCGATAATCTTTGAGAGATAACGAAAGGCGAAAGGTCTGCGCCAACGAAGCGCCTTTTTCCGCCGAGGGTCGGGTGACCGGTGGGAAAGGAATTTCGTGCGGGACATCCAAGTCCAGGCCGAGGGTAACGTAAAGGGGCGGAGGTGCGGGCTCAGGGTCCGGCAAAGAACCACCGGCGCGCACCTCAATGATGCCGCGCATACGCCAATGGTTCGGTCCACACCAACGGGTGCAGTAAAACGTATACGTTCCGGGTTTCTCAAAGTTCAAAACTATTTCGGTAACCTGACCGGGAAGCACCTCTACTTCCAGCATATCCTGTTGACCGATGGCGAAACCGTGCATTACGTCATCAGAAGTCAAGCGCAGGCGCACAGGGCGGTTGACTTCTGCTTGAAATACAGCCGGTGACCAGCCGCCGCTCTCCGGCAGGCGCGCATGGAGCAAGGGGGTGTTCTTCCTGAGGATGAAAGGAATCCCCACAATCCCTACCAACCCAACGAGGAATAGAAAGCGCAGCCAGATTTCTCTCATAGCAATAGCCAGAGCATCAGTGCGGTCAAAGCGGCACTATAGGCAAGGACGAGGTGCGGACGAGAGGTCTCTTGAGCAGCGAGGGTGTATATCGTGCGCGCCGACCAAAGGAAACCGCCCAGCAGCACCAGTATTTGCAGCAAAGGAACCAGGGAAGGGAAAATCGGCGACCAGACTACCTGTGCGCTGCCAAACAAATCCCAACCCAGGGTAAGCGGATCGGAGAGGGTGGCGAGCACATACGAGAAGTTAGTGAAGACAAAGGAAAGGCTGAAAGCGATCCAGAACGCCAATCCGAGCGGAACGAGCGCAAGCGAAAAATGGGTCAACGTTTTAACCGGCGGCAGGCGAAGCGGCCGAGGCATAAGCATCAACCAAAACAAGAACGGCAGAAGCAGGAAGGTGAAACCCAGGAATGCCAGAAGATATATTATCCAAGCGGTGGAACCGATAGCATAAGCTGCCTCTTTGAGTCGCCCCCAGGGACCCAGCCAGGTAGCCGCATAGAAAAGCGCTGCGCCGATCATCAGAAACGCTTTGAATGCCTCATCCAGGCGCGGCCGCGGAGGAGTCCCGGTCAGATCGGCACCGAAGGGGCGAACATAAAGGGCAATATTCTCATAGGCACAGGTGCGCAGGCATTCCAGACACAGGCCACAATAGGTATTTTTACTCAAACCGGCCGGAAAGACGTTCCAGGGGCATCCATACCCATTGGCCGAGCCGTGGTAACAAGGCTTTTCACGACAGGCAGCACAAATTTGCTTTTCCCTGGCGCGTAATTCGATCGGCGCCCCCTGGGAATATAGACCAATGAATCCCCCCACCGGACATAGATAGCGGCAGAAAGCACGACGCTCGAAGATCAGGCTCAGCCCTGTGGCAAGGAACAGGAGGAGGGTCAACACCAGGGCTGTGATGGTAGGCGTGGTGAGCAAAACACCACTAAAAAGCGCTAACAATGTAAAAGAGGCATTCTGCAACCAGATATTCCGTAGTGCTTTGGGCCAGGGTCGGTTTAATCCTCTCGGTTTACGCAAGGATGGTTCAAAGAACGAGCCGCGCTGGAGCCATTCCCCAGGGAGGGGGATCGGGCAGACGCTACACCAACCTCTTCCCAGAAGCGGCACCACGAGCAAGATCAGCAATGCCCACCAGACGATCCACACAAAAACAATGGCAAAATTGTGGTTACCCACCGGTGTGCCCACGAAACCGCTGACGATGACAAACAAATAACCGCCCAACAGGATCGATGAGATCGCCCATTGCGGATAGCGGCTTTTCAAAAACGCCTTCAGAAAGGGAAGGCGCGTCAGATCAAAATTCCGAAAAGCAGGAGCGATCTGCGGGGCGATAGAACGGGTAGAAACCAGAGCAAGGCTCATCATAATCAGTAGTCCCAGTGCGCGATAGAGCCTATCGTTCCTTTCGACGGTGATCTTCCCGATCATGAAAGGATGCAAAGCGCCGCAGGTGACATTGCATCGCAAACGAAAAGTCCCTACCCGATCGGCGATAAAGGTCAGAGTAGCGGGTTGCCCCGCTTCAGCCGTAGCAGCAACGCCGTACCCTTCTACATAAACGCCGTGCACCACATCGGTGCTGACAAGGTGTAGCACAACTGTATCCCCCACATGTACCCGTAGCTCTGCCGGGCGATAAGCAAATTGACTTGCCTCCAGATGCAAGGTTCTTACCTGCCCAAAAGGTGCTAGGCGTGGCAAAGGCACAAAGATGATTGCCAGAACACTCACGGCAAACAAGCCCCAGAGCCACTGCTGCTTCTTGCACTTCATGGCATATTCGATGGGCCGAATTTGGAATAACTTTGATCAATATACGCTTTGATCGCTTGCGCAGATTTACCTTGCCCCTGCAAGCGCATAGCATCCAAGGTAATATCTACACAGATCGAGCATCCCAGGGCGTGATCATCGAAGCGCAGCGCTCCGTTTGCATCCTTTCCGGCAATGTAACAGGCATAATTGGATGTATGACCAATCGAGCCACAGCCACAATAGCAGGGGATCTGTTGCAATAACTCCGGATTGGCGGCCGCAAAACGATACGCCGTCGAAACTACCGAGGGGGCTGATTGGACTTCCGGCGGCATCTGTTCCAACGGCATTAGCGAAGGATGAGGGGCATTCTGGGTTGAGCACCCGGCAAAGGCACCGAAGCCGATCACCAAGGTAAGAAGAAGCAACAGACTTTTTGAACCAGACACATCACACCTCCGACACTTTGATCCTACCCTATCCTTTGCCGGCCGACCAGCGCCGACTCGCGCAAAGCTCGCAGGCCAAACAGCTGATGACAAAAATCACAATCCTGACCTCTCCCCTCTGCACCTCTGAGGGTCAAAAGTCACGTTGAGAAGGCCGAACAGCAGGGAAAATCCTCGGCCGGGACCATTCATCTTCTCCTGGATGTTCTATTCCTCCCCTCATAAAGGCATCGGGGTTCTGCTCAAAAGCCCATAAACAGACCAGCGTGCAAAAAAAGACGCGTTCCCCGCGGTATATAGTGCTGAGAATTTTTCAGGATCTCGACTTGTGCCACCATAGACAGTTTTGTAAGAAGGTGCAGGGATCATAGGCATCAACAATGGTGGATTGTCATCAGCAGGTGTAATCGGCTTCGGGTTTTGATCGTTCTTCTCGACAAAGCACACCGGCCATCAGCCTCTTACATAGCGATGGCCTTCTAGACTTCTGGCACAACGTGCTGTCTTCGCAACAGAACAGAAGTGGACTTCAGGCCGCCGAAAGTTCGCCGCTGCCTTCCGCCTTTAACGAGGCACCACAATAGGCGCAAGTTTTCCAGCCTGCTTTGATCGTTCGACCACAGGACGGACATTGCGCTGTGAGTGCCATGCCGCAATTCGGGCAAAAGGCATAGCCACTTTCCAACGGAAACCCACAATGAGCACAATGCATTGCGCCGGCCCCACGAGCGGAAGGGGTGGCTTCCTTCGATTCGCTTGGATGCCCTTCATGCCCGGCGCCGTGCATTCCCATATGCATCAGCATGCAACCGCACATTCTTGCTCCTTGTCAAAGTCTCTCCTCCGATCAATGAGGAGAGTGATGAGAATGGGAATGGGAGCCTTCCTCCGCCGCGAGATACTTTTCCGGCTCCTTATCGAAAGCCCGCTTGCATCCCGGAGAGCAAAAGTAGTACGTTTTCCCTTTGTATTCTGACGTGGCCGCGGCGTTCGCCGGGTCAATATCCATGTGACAAACCGGATCGTGCACAGTTTTCATGTGGTACCTCCCGTTGGCAATTATCTGCCTGCTATTTTTTCTTGTGAAGCGCAAAAGAGCGCAACAGAAGATAGGCTAAATAGCCTTCTGAGTTCAAAGCCGAAGCGTAATCCTGGTTCCGCTACCGGGCACCGAAACCACCTCTAAGCGCGCTCCGATCAATTCTGCCCGCTCGCGGATGCCAAGCAAGCCAAAATGCCCCTGACGCGCAAAATCGGCCGGATTCCTGGGCATCTGGAAACCAATCCCATCGTCGCAGATCTCCAATCGCACCTCTTGGGGACTAAAAGCAATGATCACCTCGACATGAGAAGCACGGGCATGACGCACCACATTGTTCAGCGCCTCCTGAACAATGCGATAAAGAGAGATTTCGACCTCCACAGGCAAACGGTGCTCTTGGCCGAGTTTTCTGAAAGCGATTTTCAGGTTATGGTTCTGGGCCACCTCGCGCGTCAACATCTCCAACGCGGTCACCAGCCCCAGGTCCTCCAGGTAAATCGGGCGGAGCGCTCGCGTTATGCGGCGCAAATTTTCGATCGTCTGCTGGGAAAGGGATTCCAACTCGGTCAATATGCGTTGTACCTGCGAATCGCTGAGGGATTTGCGTGCAAGCTGGAGACGCTGCCTCAAAGCAATGATCGCTTGAAGAGTATCGTCATGGAGTTCGCGCGCCAGCCGAGCCCTCTCTTCCTCCTGAGCAGCCGTGATGGCACCAATGTAATCGCGCAGCCCATCCTGAGCAGCACTGACCTTTTCGCCCATATCTATCAGCGCCCCTTGCAGATCCTGAATCTCCCTGATCCCCCCAACAGGAAAGCGAAGAGCCTCAAAATTTCCCCAGGCCAAATTTGCTGCTTGCTCCTCCAGACGCTGAAGCGGTTGTAAGATCTGGCGTGTGATAAACCACAAGATTCCTATTGCAAACACCAGCGGCGGGATCAATGTCAAAGGAGCCATCAAAGAGATCTCAAGCCACGGATTCGCCACTCCCACCAGGTTCTCTTCGGTCAGTAACGCTTTCATCGTCCGTTCATGCACAAAAATGCTCCCGATAGCAATACCCACGGAGAATATTGTCAACGGTACGATGAGTAGGGCAAAAAAACGCAAAATCCAGCGGCTTTGAAATAGAGAGGAGAATTTTTCCATAAAAGCTATTCCTCCCGAAGAGCTCCCATCTGGGGTGGAATCAACCCTAGGGCAACCGCGCGCATCACCGCCTCAGTGCGACTGGAAGCTTGCAGCTTGGCAAAGATGCGCGCCAAATGCCCCTGTACCGTGCGATCGCTGATCCCCAGCTGCACCCCAATGGCTTTGTTCGTATACCCTTTTGCCGCTAACCTAAGCACCTCTTCTTCACGCTCGGTTAGTGCTTCCAAAGGTATGCGGGACGCCTGAGAAAAGAGATTGGAGACCAGTTTGCGGGTAATGAGCGGGTCCAGCACCGATTTTCCTTCATAGACCTCCTGCACGGCGCGGATCAAATCCTCAGCAGAAGCAGTTTTGAGAATATACCCATTCGCCCCTGCCCGCAGCACGGCCATCGCATAGGGATCGTCATCATAAGCAGTAAGAACTAAGACGCCCACCTCCGGCATATGTGCACGCACCCAGCGTGTCACTTCAATGCCGCTTGCTTTGGGCATCTGAATATCCACTACCACCACATCGGGATGGTGTTCTTGAATCAGCACTTTGGCTTCTTCCCCATCCCCTGCCTCGGCAATCACCCGGATATCGGCAGCATTTTCCAACAACTGTCGAATACCGGCGCGCACCACGCGGTGATCATCGGCCAGCAACACCCGAATAACCCGATCGTTTACCTGACTCATCAGCATCCTCCTAACGAACAAGGCAATTCCAAAAGGCTCACCCAATAGACACTAAAAGGTTCTGGGAAAAGAATTCCTGCATGAGAAGCCGTGTGCCGGTCGGACCTCTTCTCCGCTGCCTGAACATCGCACACCTTCTTGCACCGCAGCCTCCACCTCACCATCCGGCCTTGGCCTTTGGGAGGCCGGTTTCTCCTGTACCAGCCAAGGCTCACTCGGTGCTCAGACGCGCCGTCGCGCCCCCGTCGACGATCAACGCCTGTCCGGTCATAAACGAAGATTGCTCCTCATCCGCCAGGAAATAGATCGCCCGTGCGATCTCATACGGTTGGCCAATCCGCCCGTTGACCGTCTTCCGCGCCAGGTTCTCCAGCCGCTCATGGACCGTCACACCATCCACATGGCCGCGCTCCAGGCCGGCGCGTAGCATCGGCGTATCCACCGCCCCCGGCAGAATGGCGTTCACGCGGATGTTATCCGCGGCGAACTCGATCGCCATCGCCCGCGTCAGGGCTAGCAATCCCCCCTTACTGGCCGCATAGGCTGCGATATTTGCCGAAGTCTGGATCGCATGGACGGAAGAAACGTTCACGATGGCTCCGCCTCCCTCCGCCTTCAGCAATGGATAGGCCAATTTCACCGCCAGGAACACCGAGCGCAAATTGGCCGCCATCACCGCATCCCACTCCTCGGCGCTGGTTTCCAGCAAGGGCTTAGCGATCTGCAGCGCCGCGTTGTTGATCAGCGCTTCCAGCGAAGGAGTGAATCGCTGTACCTGCGCAAAAATGCTTTCTAGCTCTTCCGGCCGGGAAATATCCGCCTGGATAAAAAGGCCATTTTCCGGGAATCCATCGCCGAACGCCTGCCGGTCTACCCCGATCACCCGCCAGCCGCGCTCGGCAAACAGGCGCACCGTCGCCCTCCCGATCCCTCCGGCCGCTCCGGTAATTAACATCGTACGCACCTTGCTACTCATGGTTTTTATGATACCACGAGTAGGGATAGTTTTTGCAGAGGCCCGTTCCTGTAAATCCTGGTTATGCAACGCCACAAACTCGAAAACTGACTCATTTTGCGATTTTCCTAGAGCTATTTGCATCTCAAAATTGAAATGCTTCGAGGGCGTATCCTTCTGCGGTAAAAGTAAAAGGACTTTTTGCAGCGAACTCAATCGTGCATTTTTGGATTGATCTCAACCTTGGAAATGCTGTTTTCGTGGCAAGAATCTGTAAACGCGCACAGTCTACCGTCCACGCTCTGTAGTATAATCCCCCCAATTTAGCCATCGGTGGAGGTAAAAAATGTCACATATCGTTGATAGCATCTCATTTGGTGCGATTGTCCAGGTGCGCGATCGCTTGCTCGAACAGCAAGCCAAAGGGCGGAAGGTGCTGCGCCTGGAATCGGGGGACCCCTCTTTCAGCATCCCGGAACACGTACGAGAGGCGATGGAAAAGGCACTGCGCGAAGGTCAAACCCACTACACCGCCTCAACCGGCATCCCTCCGCTACGAGAAGCGCTTTTCCATAAGGTGCGCGAAGAAAATCGCCTGCAAGTCCCCAATCCCGATCACATTGTAGTGACCAACGGCGGAATGCACGGGCTCTACGTGCTTTTCCGCGCCCTGCTAGAACCCGGCGATGAAGTGATCCTCCCCGATCCGATGTGGACGGAGATCGGGGAAAACATTCGCCTGGGAGGCGGAGTGCCGGTGCCGGTGCGACTGCGGCCGGAGGACGGGTATCAGTACAACCCCGAAGCGATCGAGGCAGCCATCACGCCGCGCACACGGGCGATCTTCGTCAACACGCCGCATAACCCAACCGGTGTCGTGCTCCCACGGGAGTGTCTTCAGGCAATCGCTGCCTTGGCAGAAAAGCACAACCTATACCTAGTAAGTGACGAAGCCTACGAGCATATTCTCTTCGATGAAGAGACCCACACCAGCCTGGGGTCCCTGCCCGGCGCCACCGAGCGGACCTTCAGCGTTTTTTCGATGTCGAAAACCTACGCGATGAGTGGGCTGCGCGTCGGCTACCTGGTGATTCCGCAGAAGCATATCCTCGAGCGGGTGAAGAAGCTGGTGCGCTGCACGATCAACGGCGTGAATTCGGTGGCGCAATGGGGAGCAGTGGCGGCGATCCAGGGTCCACAGGATGCGACGCGCGCCATGGCACGGGAGTATCAGTATCGCCGCGATGTGCTCTATGCCGCTTTGGAGAAAGCGCCTTCGCTCAAGCCCTTCAAGCCCTCCGGCGCTTTTTATCTCTGGGCGCAGATCACCGAAGATTGGCCCGGTTACCAGGGTCAACGCGATGACTGGTCAATGACCAATTATCTGATCGATCAGGCCGGCATTGGTTCCTCCCCCGGTTCGGCCTTCGGCAAAGCCGGTGAGGGGCATATTCGCTTCGCCTTCTCTTGTTCTACCGAGCAAGTGGAGGAAGCAGCGCGCTTGATCCCTCAGGTATTATCGGCGGTGTAGAGGGCGCGGTAGATGGTGTAGATCTCGTAAATCTGTCGCAGGTAGCTCCGCGTCTCCTGGAAGCGGATGATTTCAACGAAAAGGTCCGGGTCGCCCGCGGCCAAGCGTTGCCATTCGGCGGCATTGCCGGGACCGGCGTTATAGGCGGCCAGCGCGGCATAGAGATCGCCACCGAAGTAGTTGCGTTGACTCGCCAGGTAGTGCACCCCTAAGCGCAAATTAACAAGGGGGCGAGCCAGATCGGTGGCGGTGAAATTCGGCGGCCAGCCGATCTGGCGTGCTAGGCTATCGGCTGTGGAGGGAACGATCTGCATCAAGCCGTGGGCGCCGGCTGCGGAGATCGCCGAAGGGCGGAAGAGGCTTTCCTGGCGCACCAGGCTCAAAAGCAGAAGCACATCCAAGTTTTCCTGTTCGGCCAATGGGGCCAGTACCTCGGCATAATAGGGACCATAGCGCACATGCGTGAAATAGGCCGGAGCGCGCATGGAGGAAGCAGAATCGGTCAGGCCGGCCAGGTTGAGCACTTGACGCGCGCTCAGGATGGCCAGATCGTAGACCTGTAGGCGGCGGAAGGCTTCGATCAGCCGAAAGCTGGCGGCGGCATCGCCGGCTACGGCCTGACGGAGGGCATCCCACTCGGCATGGGCTTCGTCATAGCGTCCTAACGCCCAAAGCTCATTGCCGCGCACCCAGCGCGCGTCCTGATCTAGGTTTGCGAGCGACGTTAAGTCCAGGTCGGCAGGGTAGTTCAGGGTCAGGCGCAGCCAGGCGGCCGCAGCGCGCCGTTCCTCATCCCAATTTATCTGTAGATTTGGAGTTTTAGAGGTAAAAGGGGCACGCCCCAGGAGCAGATCGCGGGCGCGTTCGCTGTAGTAGCCGGTCGGATCGAGGGCTTGAGCCTGTCGCCAGGCCTGAGCGGCTTCCTGGGCATTCCCCAGCGCTTGGGTCGTCTTGCCGATCCAGAAGTAGGCGCGGGCGCGGCCTTCCGCGGCGGTGGCGGTGAGCAAAAGGCGCTGGAAGGCGGTCATGGCACCGGCGTAGTCCTTCCGACGATAGCGAAGCAAGGCGGCCTGGAAGAGGCCCTCCTCCGCTTGGGAGCTGGAGGGATAGTAATTGACAATGCTTTCCCAAACGGCGATGGCGCTCTCGAAGTTCGCGGCGCGCTCGTAGAAGCGCGCTGCGCGGAAGAGCCAATCCGGCGCATTCGCATCGCCG
Organism: Anaerolineales bacterium; assembly: GCA_034432895.1. Taxonomy (GTDB): domain Bacteria; phylum Chloroflexota; class Anaerolineae; order Anaerolineales; family Villigracilaceae; genus 630D-37. The sequence goes on along the minus strand of DAOUBG010000013.1, from coordinate 41,816 downwards.
CGGCGGGCGCTCACCAACTGCAAGAGCACGTTCGCCGCGCCGTTGAGATCCCCGCGCGCCGAAGCAAGCAGATCGGCCTTGTTCTCCCAGGCTTCGCTCCAACGGGGATGCGAAGGATAACGCAAGATAAAGGCATCCAAGGCGCTGAGCGCCTCTTCGTCGCGCCCCATGGCTTGCAGGGTGAGGGCGCGGTAGAAATCGGCTGTGCCATCGTTTTCGGGATGGGTGCTCGCATAGCGCTGGAACGCATCCAGCGCAATCCCATATTGCCCGGCATAGTAATCCACAATGCCGCGATCGAGATCGTCCACCGGCACGTTTTGATCCACCAGCTTGCTCAGTGCTTGGTAGGCATAATAGGCCCGTGGGTATTCGTGGACGGCGCGGCGCAGGCGCTCCTGTGCTTGTGCTACTTGACCCAGCGCTTCGTGGGCTTCTGCGGCCACGTATTCGGCTTCGGCCTTTAGATAATCGTTCTCGCTTTCCTGGATGATCTGATCGCACAGCGCAATTGCCCCGCCGTAATCGCCGATCTGCTGCCGCGTGCGCGCCATTTTTAGGAGCAGGAGTGGCTCATCTCCCGGAGAAGTGAGCCTATGTGCCGCTTCATAGGCCGCCAATGCCGCCGCGGCATCGCCACTTTGGCGCAAGGCATCGCCGAGCCGCTCCTGGATAAACCCATCCAACACACCGGGACGGAGCAACAGATAGGTGCGATAGGCGGCGGCCGCATCAGCATAACGTCCCAAGTTGTTATAGATTTCTCCGGCCAAAAAATAAGCTTGCGCCAAACGCGCCGTCGGAGGGTTGGCGCGCAAGAGCTCCAGGATGACGGTGAGGGCTGTAGCGTATTCTCCCCCCGCGTAGAGGGCGCGCGCCCGTAGCCAAAGCGCTTCCTGGCGCACTTTGGGATCGGGATGGGCAATGAGGGGAGCAGTTTCCACGTTGACCCGATCGTAATCCCCCAAAAAGAGCGCCTCCTGCAGGGCAACTATCTCGTTTGGCCAATCGAGTGGCGGCGTGGAGAGTGGCAAAACTTCCGGGGTAGACGTGACCCCGGAAGTCGGAGTGGGTATAGAGGGGGAAGGGGTAATTGTTGGAGGAACGGTGGAAGGCAGATTGCAAGCCACCAAGAATGTCAGGAACAACAACCACCCACGCGACCAAAGGCGCATCAGAGTTGCTCTTTTTTCTCCTCAGAACGCAGAATGTTCAGTTCCTCTTTCAAATTTCGCCAGCGCAAGGCCAGGCTGACAAGGTACACACCCATGGTGAGGAAGAAGAAAACGTATCCACCGATCATGTAGGCAGAAGTATCCGGAGTCATTGTGCACCTCGTTCTCGCGATCAGAATTGGGTTTGCAGGCGTGCCTGTTCGACCTGATTCGCCAACCGTCCTAGGCGAATGCGATGCCAGAACAGATCGGCGAAGATGATGGTAAAAGCGAAAAGGGCGAAGAAGAAGGCCACCTTCATGCCACTGCTCATGGCAAAGCCGCCCTGGGCCGCCGCCGAAGGCGTGCCGATCACCACCGGGTGGATGGTGCGGAAGAGGCGGATGGCCATAAATGTGATCGGCACACTCACAGCACCGACCAAAGTATACACCGCGCCGAAGCGCGCCCGTCGCTCAGGATCCTCAATCCCCTGACGGAGCATGAAATAGGCCAGGTAAATCAGCTCGGTGACCGCGGCCGTGGTCAGGCGCGGGTCCCAGGTCCACCACGTGTTCCAGACTGGACGTGCCCAGATCGAACCCAACGCAATGGCGATGAAGAAAAACACCAGGCTGATCTCCACCGCGGCGACCTCGATAGTATCCCACTTCAGATCATGGCGCACCAGGTAGGTCACGCCGGCAAAGCCTGCTGCCAGAAAACCGAGCATCCCAACCCAGGCCGTAGCCACGTGGAAATAAAAGACGCGCTGCACCGCGCCCATCACTGCCTCGGTCGGCGCGTAGACCAGCGCCAGATAGGTAGCAATCAACAATACTGCGATCGCCACAACGTCCAATGCGGTGAGCAAAACAGGTTTTCGTTCCATCGGTTCACTCCTCGATAATGGAATCGAACATCATATAGGCGATAGAGATGAAGATCACATCGTACACCAGCAAAAGGTTCAAGAAGGGCAAAATCTCGCCCATCTCGGCAGCGCTCAGGTAACCGTTGCTAGCCTTGACGGCGCCGATCACCACTGGCAAAAGCACCGGGAAGAGCAAGATCGGCAGGAGCAGATCGCGCGTCCGCGCCTGCACGCTCATGCTCGCCAGCAGCGTTCCGATCGCTGCATAGCCCAACGAACCGAGCAAAATCACCAGCAAGAGGCCGCCGTTGAAGAGATTGACGTTGTACAGGAAGCTATAGATCGGCAAGATCAGCATCTCCACTAGGAGCATAAACAACAAATTGCCGAACATCTTCCCGAAATAGATCGCGGCCCGATCCACCGGCGCCAGGAGCAAGCCATCCAGGCAACCGCGATCCTTCTCGGCGGCCATCGAGCGATTTAAGCCGATGGTCCCGGCGAAGAAAAACGTCGTCCACAAAACCCCCGCCGTGACACTGCGCCGCGCGGTCACATCCAGCTCCATCGCGAAATTGAAGACCAGGATCACCAGCAAAGCGAAGACCAGCATGGCGGAAAGCAACTCACGGGAGCGCATTTCCGCCGCCAGATCCTTCCAGATCACCGCCCAAACCGTGCGCAGGAACGAAGCGCGTGTCTTCGGGGTCATGCCGCCTCCAGCGCCTGCCGGTAAAAAGCCAGCAAGTTCGAGCTCTCCAAACTCTCGCGACGCGCCGAGGCGACAATGCGTCCGCGTGAAAGCACATCAAAGCGCGTCGCCAGGTCTGCGGCGCGTGCCAGATCGTGCGAAGTCATCACGATCGTCCGCCCCTGCGCGGCCACGGCGCGCAGAATTTGATCCAACATAGCGCAGGCATCCTGATCGAGCCCGGTATACGGCTCATCGAACAGGAGCACCTGTGGATCGTGTAGCACCGCCCGCCCGATCGAAAGGCGCTGTTGCATGCCGCGCGAAAACGTGCGCACCAGATCATGGCGGCGCTTTTCCAGCCCGACCAGATTCAGCACCTCTTTCACCCGCGCACCGGCTTGTTCCAGGCCATAAAGGCGCGCATAAAAAAGCAGGTTCTCCTCGGCGGTCAAATCTCCATAGAGCAAAGGTTGATGAGAAACCACCCCCAGTGCACGTCGAACCGCCGCTGCTTCCTGCGGCAGCCGATAGCCTCCCACGCGCACCACCCCTGCTGTCGGACGTGAAAGCGAGGCCAGAATGCGCAAAAAGGTCGTCTTGCCGGCGCCGTTCGGCCCCAAAAGGGCCACGAACTCCCCCGGTTGGACGTGGAAATCCAAGCCCTGCAACACCACCTTTGGCCCAAAGCGCTTCATCAGGCGCTGCACCTCAATCATGCCGCCGCATCTCCTCCAGCAGAGCTTTCAGCTCGGCGCGCCGTTCCTGATAGATTTCATCGCTCAAATTTCCGGCGCGGTGCAGGTCGTCGAGCGCTAAAATGGCATCCAAAACCTCTTCCTCGCTCTCGTAAGGGCTTTCTTCAAGCGCCACATTCTCCTCTTTCTCCCGCCGCTCGCGCAGGTAGAACCATCCTCCGAGCAGGATCAGCACCACCCCCAACGCTCCTACTCCGATCCAGATCGTCCGCGAAGGAGAAACAGTGTTCACGATCGCCGCCCGCGGCTTACCGGAGATGGTCAATTGTAACGTCTCATTAGCGGCCACACCGGTTTTCTGGAAGAGGTGAAACACATTGCCCTGGAACGTGCGAGTTCCGGCATCTACGATCCCTTCCCCACTGGCCTTCATCCCCTCCGGCAGGATCACGATCACCGAATCACTCGCCAGCACAAACGGCTGGCGCAATTCGACCTTGTTCGCATAAGGGAGCAGGTAGAAGGCGATAAAGCCGTAGGGGTTGGTGCTTGGAGGCAATGCGATGCCATCCTCTGTCGCCAGCAACGGCGCACTATCCTGCGACAGTTGTATTCCTGTCTGGGTAGCCCCTTCCGCGAAACGGATAAACGGCAGGTTGGTACCATCGGTGTGCACCCGCACCACCCGGTCGCCCTCATTCATGATCGAATAGATCACAAACACCTGCAGCTGCCCTTCGCCCACATCCACCTGAATATGCGTCTGGGCAATGCGCAGCGTGGTAAAGTCATCCGTCACCGGCTGAATACGGATTGCTTCCAATCGGAGCTCATTTTGGTTTTCCTGAGCCACGGCAAAAGGTGAAGTGAAAGACACTCCATTCACCCTCACCTCGGTCTGGAAGATACGCCCGGCCGGCATCTCCACCCCTTCAAAACGATAACTTCCATCGGGACCTACCGTTGCCGTGAGTGTCACTTTTTCCACCGGCATGGCGTTCGAATCGTGATCGTAACCATGTAAGGTGACCTGAAGGGAGGCCGGGAGCTGCGTGCCGGACGCGGCTTCCACCTGCCCCGTAACAACCTGCTGAAGCGGAGCAGGCGTCGTTTCGGGCTCGGAGGAACCCGTAGCCGGAGTCTCCGTCAACGACATCTGCGTAGCTGAAGCGGGAGTGCCTTCGAGCGCGGCAGGCGTCGGTGTTTCCGTAATCGCGGAGGGTGTAGCAAGGGTTGGTGTTCCTTCGGGGGTCGCGTTCGCCGCGCGCGCCCTCTCCGCAAAGCTCAGGGAGCGCAAATAGGCCACCACCTTCCAGGCATCAGCCTCGCCGATCCCCTTCATTGGGGATTCCTGCATCACCCATTGGAACAAATCCTGGTTAGAGAGTGCCGCCATGCGCTCCTGATCGCGAAAAGAGGCAGTATCACAATTTGGGCACAAGCGCTCAAAGAGCTGCCGACCGTCCTCCACGTCCTGCGGTGAAGTATGCAAGGTCAGTGCATAGGCCACCACATCCCAACGTTCCTGAGCGCTCAGGCTCATGAAGGGCGGCATAAAACGCTGGAGATTACCCTGCGTGACCACGGTAAACCATTGAGCCGGGCTAGCCTGGCGCGCCACATCTTTCAGGCCAAGGGGGCTCACCCGAACCGGCAATTGCTTCCCCTGCGGGCCATCCCCCAGTCCGCGCTCACCATGACAAGCCGCGCATTTCTCCGCATAGATCGCCGCACCGCGGACCACATCCGGCGGTTCTGCCGGATAAAGGGGGCCTAGCGTCGGTGGTGGGGTAGGAGAACGATAATCGGGCGGAGGCGTAATATCCGCCGCCAGTGAAAGATTGCACCCGTTGAGCAAAAAGGCCAATAAAATCAACGATACCAGACGCAGTTTCATCGATAACTCCTTATTTTTTTCAACGTCGCGCCGCAGGAAGCGCAAAAGACATCCTCTGCCAACACCGGATGCCCACAGGAAGGACAAAACCCGCTGCGCTTTCCCTTCAGCGCAGCGCGTCGGGCCGCCAGGAGATTCTCCAGCTCATCATCACTTAGGGTCGAGCCGGATTGCGCCTGCTCCTTGCGAGCGCGACGATCGGCCAGCGTTTCCTCCAAGCGGGCTTTGGCTTGCTGTTGCGAAAGGTCCTCCCGCGAGGCTTCCAACTGCTGCAGCAGCGCAGTTCCCTTCTTGATCAGCTCCGCCCGTAGCAAGGGATATTCATCTTCCGGGATTTTCCCCAAGCGATGATCGAAATCCAGTTCCTGCAGCGTGCTGAGCACCCGCTCATATTCGGCCATCAGGGAGGAATAGCGTCTCTCCTCCGCCGTCACCCGGCGGCTGCGATGGGTCAAAAAAGGCTGGGTGAGATAGGCCGCCACAAGCAAAGCCACAGCCAGGATCAAAAGCAGCGCTCCAATGTCCATAGGTCCTCATCACGGTTGAGCCAGAATGCGATCGACCACCATTTGGATCTCTTCCGCTGATTGGAAGGGACCCACCTTGACGTATTGCACCACACCCTGGCGATCGATGATATACGTCTCCGGCACACCCTTAATGCGGAAACGTTGTGCGAAGCGCGTGCCCAGGTCAGGACCGTTTGGGTAGGTGATATTGAACTTTTTCAGGTAAATGCGGGCATCCGGCTCGGTATCCACATAATCCACTCCTAGGAAAACCACCTCGCCGGTCGGTTGATAATATTCCCAGGCCTGTTGGAGTTCTGCTGCTTCTTGCTCGCAAGGCTTGCACCAGGAGGCCCAGAAGTTGATCAACACTACCTTACCGCGCAATGCTCCCAACGAGACCTGGGATTGACCGTTATATTCGTATCCCTGGTAGAGCGTGAGCATCAGATCGCCTGGTATGCGATCGCCGCGCTGGACAGTGCCCTGCTGGGCGCGTACCAGCCCGATCCCCAAAATGAGCAGCAGCCCCAGCAACCCACTCCAGATCATCACTTGCGCCCAAAGGGACACGCCTTGTTTCACCTTTTCCGCTGGATTCTCCATTTGTTCAGCTCCCTCTCTTACGCAAATCTTCCTCTAGTTTGCGCACTAACGGATCGTCACTCAACTCCTGGATTTCTTCTTCATCCACATCCGACGGCCTGACCCAGCCGCGCAGGGTGCGGAAAAGCAGGATCACGCCGCCCAAGATGAGCAAAGGCGGAGCCAGGTAGACGATCCAGTTGAAGCCCTGACGCGGCGGCTCGCTGAGCACGCGCGCCCCATAATGCTCGACAAAATACTGCTTGATCTCGGCTTCGCTCTTGCCCTCGGCCAACATCTGGCGGATCAACTCGCGCCATTGGCGACAAGCCTCGGTCGGGCAGACATCCAACGGCGTGTTCTCGCAAACCGGGCAATAGAGCTGGCGCGCAATGCGGTTAACCTCGTCATCGGTCGGCGTCCCGCCCTGGGCTGAAACCGAGCGGATCGGGCTCCAGAGCGAAATCACCAGCAAGGTCAGCAAAAGGATGGGAAACAGACCTCGTCTCATGGCTCTCCTAATCTGAGGCACCCACGCGAACACGGCGAGACCCGGAAGAAGTGACTGGCACCGGCATCATTTCAGCCTCAGGTTGCGGCCAAGCGGCGATCAGAATGGCGAAGATAAAGATCAACGCCCCAAGCCATAGCCAGTTGACCAACGGGTTGTGATAAATTTTGAACGTCGCCTGTTCCGCCGAGACCGGTTGCCAATCCACCAGCAGCACGTAGAGATCATCAGCCAACGTGCTACGCTGCCCCGGAATGGTCATCGTCTGTTGAGTATCGAAGTAAAAGTCAATGCGCGGGTGTAGTTCGCCGAGATATTTGCCATCGCGGTAAACGCTGACCACAGCACGCGTCACTTCGCGCCCATCCGGCGCCGGGAAGCGGGCAATATCATCATAGCGCACCTCGTAGCCGGCAAGTGAAAGCGATTGCCCCAGCCGAATCGTCCCCTGAGTTTCCGTTTGGAAGATCTCGATCCCCAGAATGCCGATGGCCATGAGCATCATGGAAATATGCACCAGGTAGCCACCATAGCGCCTGCGATTGCGGCCAAAGAGACGCATCAGCGCCAGCGAGAAAGTCTCCTTCTGGGCTTTCTGCCGGGCGCGCACCGCGCGCCAGATTTCATAGAGGGTGACCAGCATCACCAGGGCAACCAGGAAGAAACCGATCAGAGCCACCCAATTGCGCATCTTGCCGATCCAGAGAGCAATCGGCACCAGCAGAGCAACTACGCCGGGTTTCCACATCGCCCGTCCCAAAGTTTTCCAGGTGGATTTACCCCAAGCCGAAAGCGGCGCAACGGCCATCAGCACCATCATGGCGGCAAAGAGCGGACCTGTGGCGCGCTTATAGAACGGCGGGCCGACCGTCACTTTTTGCCCTGTTACCAGCTCGGAGGTCAAGGGAAAGATCACGCCCCAAAAACACACGACCAGTATGCTCAAGAAGAGCAGGTTATTGAGCAAAAAAAGCGCCTCGCGCGAGAGCATGGACTTCATCTCGGCTTCGGCACGCAACGCAGTCCAGCGAGAAAGTAATAGCGCCACCGAAAGCACGAACGTCAGGCCGATGAAAGCGAAGAACGCCGGGCCGATGGCACTCTGGGCAAAAGCATGCACCGAGGAAAGCACGCCGGAACGGGTGAGGAAGGTGCCGAAGATGACCAGGTCGTAGGTCAGGATGATCAGGATCATGTTCCATTGCTTCAGCATCCCGCGTTTTTCCTGGATCATCACCGAATGCAGGAAGGCCGTTCCGCTCAGCCACGGCATAAACGCGGCGATCTCCACCGGGTCCCAACCCCAGTAGCCTCCCCAGCCGAGCACGTCATAGGCCCAGCGGCCACCGAAGACCAACCCCAGGGAGAGGAACAGCCAGGCCCAGAGCGTCCAGCGCCGGGTAATGTGGATCCAGCGATCATCGGTGCGGCCAGTGATCAGTGTAGCCATGGCAAACGCATAAGGGATGACAAACGAAACGAAACCCAAATAGAGCAAAGGCGGATGCACGATCATCCCTGGATGGCGGAGCAAGGGGTTCAGGCCACGGCCATCTTGGGGAAGGAAAGGCAAAGCGCCGGCCGGGCGGAACATACGTTCCACCACCTCCCCACTCACCGTCTGCCAATAGCGACTAAAGGGGTTTTCAGCAAAAATGACCAGCCCCAAGAAAAAAGCCAAAGTGATCGAAGTCACCACGATCACCCAGGGCAGGAACTCCGCATCGCGATCCCATTTTCGCAACGTCACCAGCGAGGCAAACGCCGACATCAACCAAGCCCAAAAGACCAGCGAGCCGGCCTGCCCACCCCACCAGGCCGTGATCTTGAGATAGGTGGGCATGGAACGGCTGGTGACTTCATAGACAAAAGAGACATCAAAGCGATTATTGACCAGCAACCAGACCAAAGTTCCCGCCGAGAGGGTGATCAACGGCCAGGTCAGGAGCTGGGCGCGGCGGGCACTTTCCACCAGGTCCGGGCGCCGCCGACGCTCGCCGATCAGGGCCGCCAGCACACTATAAACGGCGGCCAGAAACGCCAAAACCAGGGTACCAAAGCCAAATTCGGGAAGCATAGGTGCTCTCTTAGGGTTGTGCCTGCTGCGGCACGGCTTGTTCGTAACGAGTCGGGCATTTTAGCAGCAGTTCGTCAGCATAGAAAATGCCATCATCGCCCAAGTGGCCGGTCATAATAGCTTGCGCTTCGTTGCGCAGCAAATCGGGCTTGGGACCGATATAAACTACCTTGATGCGGTTGCGCGTTGAATCGGTGACTGCCGCATGAAGCACGGCGGCCAGTCCACCCTGTGCCTCGATCTCTTTGTTATCACCGGGCACATGGGCTACCTCAAAGGTCAGGGTCAGCGTTTGGGGATCGTACTGAATGGTATCTCCAATCACGGCACCGGAAATACGCAAGTTTTTCCCGATCACCGAGCTGCCTTTGGCCTTTAATTCGTCAATGGTCATAAAGTACTCTGCGCTGGCCGCAGTCGAGGAAAAGATCAGGTAAACTACTGCTGCCAGGATGAGCAGACCGCCAAGCAAGAACTTCGTTTTAGGCATGGGACCTCCTGTTTAAGAGCGAAATTTGGTCTTTACAAGTTACTAAGACCGATTGTATCTTGAACCTCTTAATCAGGCCTGAAAAAAATAAGAGGATAAAAGTCCTCTTTGGAAAAGACGGAACTCCTCTTTTCGAGCACAACCTACCGAAACAGCCACGCTTAGCCCATACATTTGTAATTATGACCGTTCTCCAAAGAGATGAGAGAGCATTTCATCGTTCTAACGGTCTAAAAAGTGAGCCTTATGGGTACCGATCGAGAGGATCGCGGCGAGGCGATCGGCCGATTGCCCCGCATACCAGAATGACCGGTCGGGTTTCTTCCAGAATCAGAACGCGCGCCTAGCGATCCCGGATTGCCTAAACGATACCACAAATTGTGACAAATGCGTCAACCGAATATCGCTTTTGCTGAAAACGATGCAAAGCCCTAATTTTGATCCTCACCCTCTTGCCAATTTCGGTAACTTATGCTATTTTTATAGCCATGAGCGAGCCGAGGACCATTATGATTGTAGAAGATGAAGTGGACGCTGCCGAGATGTTCGCCGAAATGATGCGGGTAAGTGGATATCGCGTCCTTAAAGCCTATAGCAGCGGGCCGGCGATCAGCTTGCTCTCGGCGGAAACGCCCGATGTAGTACTTCTGGACATTATGATGCCCGATATTTCCGGTATCGAAGTGCTACGCTATATCCGTCGTGAACCGCGATTGCAGAACATCCCTGTGATCATTCTCTCGGCCAAAAATTTGCCCTCGGATATCAAGATGGGGTTGGATGCCGGGGCTACGCTTTATCTAACCAAACCCGTTGGCTACCAGGAACTGAAATCGGCGATTGAAAAGGTGCTCAGCCAGGAGTCAAGTGGAACATAGAATGGAGCCTTTGCGCCTTTTCATTGCCATCGAAGTGCCGTTGAATTTGCTGGAACGCCTGGATCGCGCCGTTGAACCGCTGCGCCGCTCACTCCCCTCCGAGTTGATCCGCTGGGTTCCCTATCAGAATATCCATCTGACACTCAAATTTCTGGGGGATGTCTCTGTGAAAAATGTGGAGCTGCTCCGTCAAACGCTCGCTTTGGAAGCAGAGCGACATTCTCCATTTGAAGTGAACATCCAGGGTTGGGGAGTTTTCCCGGATATGAGACGACCCCGCGTCATCTGGATCGGGGTGCAGGCGCCGGCAGCTCTGTTTCGGCTACAACGCGGGGTTGATAGTGCAACCCAACGCTTGGGATATGTGAGCGGCGAGAAAGAATTTACGCCCCACTTGACGATCGGACGAGTGCGCGCACAAGCGACACCGGAAGATCTTTCCCGCATTCGCACATCGTTGCAGGGATTTTCCTTTGACCTACAAGCATCGTTTGGGGTAACAGCCGTGCACCTATTCAAAAGCGATCTTCAGCCCCAAGGAGCACGATATACGCGCCTGTTCACCGCACCACTTAGTTCTCAAGGAGGTGGATTCTGAATACGCTTGAACTGGTACACACCATCGTCGCTTCGCTGGAAGAAAAGAAGGGGGAAGATATTTTGCTCCTCGATTTGCGAGGGATTGCTTCGTTTACCGATTACTTCGTCATTTGCACCGGCACGAGTGACCGTATGCTCGATGCCCTGGCCGAGGCAGTGGATGAAAAGGTACGCCAACATCACCATCGCCACGCTCAGCTGGAAGGAATTGCCAGCTCAGGGTGGTTGTTGCTGGATTATGGCGATGTGATCGTCCACCTTTTCTCCCCCGATCAACGGCGCTATTACCAGCTCGAATCGCTATGGAGCAACGGTAAGGTACTCTTACGGGTACAATAGAGGACTCATGCGCTTCGAGACGCTTTCGGTACATGCCGGGCAGGAACCCGATCCGCAAACCGGCGCGGTGATGACGCCTATCTACCAAACTTCCACCTATGCCCAGGATGGGGTGGGACGACCACGGCAGGGATACGAATACTCGCGCACGCGCAACCCAACCCGTCTGGCGCTCGAACAGTCTTTGGCGGCGCTGGAGGGGGCGCCGTATGCGTTGGCATTCGCTTCCGGCATGGCGGCAATTGATACGGTGCTACGCCTGCTGAAAAGTGGGGATCACGTGATCGCCGGCAACGATGTCTACGGCGGCACCTTTCGGCTTTTCGACAAGGTGCTGCGCGATTTCGGCCTACAATTCACCTTTACCGATCCGACTGACATCGAGCAGATCGCCGAAGCAATCACGCCCCAAACGCGCCTGATCTGGCTGGAAACACCCTCTAACCCTTTGCTGCGCGTGAGCGATATCCGGGCAATCGCCGAAATGTTGCATCAGTATCCCCAACCGCCGTTGCTGGCAGTGGATAACACCTTCGCCACGCCTTATCTCCAGCGTCCGCTAGAATTGGGCGCAGATTTGGTGGTGCACTCGACGACCAAGTATCTAGGCGGACATTCCGATGTGATCGGAGGGGCGATTGTGGTCAAGGAGGAGGGGCTTTACCGACGTCTGGCATTTTTACAAAACGCAGTAGGAGCAGTGCCTGGGCCAATGGATTCTTTCCTGGTGCTGCGCGGCATCAAGACTTTACCTTTGCGCATGGAACGCCACGCCGAAAACGCATCCCGCCTGGCCGATTACCTGGCCGAACACCCGCGCGTGGAGCGCGTGTTTTATCCCTTCCATCCTTCCCATCCGCAATATACCCTCGCCAGGAGACAAATGCGCAACGGGGGTGGAATGATCTCTTTTCTGGTCAAAGGCGGAAAAGAGACCGCGATCCGCCTCGCCGAGCGCACACGGCTGTTTACGCTGGCAGAATCCTTGGGAGGCGTCGAATCCCTGATCGAGGTCCCGGCGGCGATGACCCACCTTTCGACGCAGGGCTCTCCACTGGAGGTGCCGCCAAACCTGGTGCGGCTTTCAGTCGGTATTGAACACGTGGACGATCTCTTGGAGGACCTGGAACAGGCGCTGGGCGATTAAAAGGCAATCTCCTCGTGTCCGCTCAGTTTATCCATCATGCGCGCAATGACCAGATCGAGGTGCTGAGGGCGATGGACGAAGTCCAGGTCATCGCTGCGGATGGTAAGTACCGGACAGAGATCGAAATGCGCTAACCATTCCTCGTAAAATGAATCCAAGAGGGTGAGATATTCCGGCGTGATGCCGGTCTCGATGTGCCGTGCCCGACGGCGGATGCGTTCCATGAGGACGGGGACAGGCGCTTTCAAGTAGATCAGCAGACGTGGGGGTGGCAAAGTTTCCACTACTCGGTCGAACAGGCGGCGGTAGGTCAGGTAATCGCGCTCGGAAAGATTTCCTAGGTGATGAAGCGCACGGGCAAAGATATGGGCATCCTCGTAAATGCTACGATCGAGGATCGCTGAACGCGGATCGCGCACGGCAATCAGGTATTGTTCGGTTCGATGCCCCAGGAAAAAGATCTGGAGATGGAAGGACCAGGCTCGCATATCGGCATAGAAATCGGCCAGATAGGGGTTATCGGCCACAGACTCATAACCTGTCCACCACCCCAAACGAGCCCCAATCCGCTCGGTGAGCGAGGTCTTGCCCGCCCCGATATTGCCGGCAACGACTACCAGATGTTTGGTCATAGCCATTGGAATCGTTTAAAAAGAATAGGCGGAGAGGGTGGGATTTGAACCCACGTTCCCTTGCGGGAAACACGCTCTCCAGGCGTGCGCGCTAGGCCAGACTACGCGACCTCTCCGCATAGCTCCGGTTGGAGCGGCGCATATTATACCATAGTTACGGCCAAAAGTCTTTCGCGACTGCACGACTTGCAGGAAAGGCTTTCTTTGCGCAATCAAGCGAGGCTATCATTTGAACTCACCCCATTAAAAAACAAAGAGGCGTCGACGGGATTCGAACCCGTGATCAGGGTTTTGCAGACCCTTGCCTTACCACTTGGCCACGACGCCTAGAAGTTGATAAAAAGGATTGCCGATGGTGCCCCGCCGCTTCCCACCTGCAATCCTTCCCTCTCAGAGCGGGCGATGGGATTCGAACCCACGACCTTCTCCTTGGCAAGGAGACGTTCTACCAACTGAACCACGCCCGCAAAAAGCATCTGCTTTGTGCCGAGAGTCAGAATCGAACTGACGACACCGCGGTTTTCAGCCGCGTGCTCTACCAACTGAGCTATCTCGGCGTTCGGTTGTTCGAGCGGTGAAGATTTTAACGGCAAATCGAGAGATTGTCAAGCGTTTCTGGCGATGGTAAAATGGCTCTGCCATGTTTGAAACTCTCACCCAACGTCTCCATAGCATTTTTGAAAATCTGCGGCGGCGCGGGAAGCTCAGCGAAGCCGATGTGAATGCCGCCTTGCGCGAAGTGCGCCTGGCTTTGCTCGAAGCCGATGTGCACTATAACGTGGTCAAAGATTTTCTGGCGCGGGTGCGTGAGCGTGCCGTGGGCGCCGAGGTCTCCCGTGCCTTGAACCCGGCCCAACAGGTGATCAAGATCGTCCATGAAGAGCTGATTGCCTCGCTGGGAGCGCCGGCCCCGCTACAGCTCAGCGGCCCCAAACCGCACGTCATCATGCTTGTCGGTCTACAGGGTTCGGGGAAAACCACTGCCGCGGCCAAACTGGCAAACTGGTTGAAGCGACGAGGGGAGCGGGTTATGCTGGTGGCCGCCGATCCCTATCGCCCCGCCGCCGTGCAACAGCTGCAACAGCTGGGTGCCCAGATCGATGTAGCAGTCGAAAGTGGCAATGGGATTGCCCCTCCGGAGCTGGCACGGCGCGCCGTGGAAAAAGCAGCGAAAGGAGGCTTCAGCGTCGTCATCCTGGATACCGCCGGGCGATCCCAGATCGATCAGCCGTTGATGGATGAACTCCACCAGATTGTAGAATGTGTTTCACCGCGTGAAATCCTGCTGGTCGTTGATGCGATGATCGGCCAGGAAGCGCTACACGTGGCCCAGGGCTTTCGCCAGGTCATCCCGCTGAGCGGCCTGATCCTGACCAAAATGGATGGTGATGCCCGTGGCGGAGCCGCCATCTCCATCCGCAGCGTGACCGGGGTACCGATCAAGTTCCTCGGCACCGGCGAAAAGGTGGACGCGCTCGAAGCCTACGACCCGCAACGCCTGGCTTCGCGCATTTTAGGCATGGGCGATGTGATCGGCCTGATCGAAAAAGCCGAGGCCGCCTTCGATGCCCAGCAGGCACAGCGCCAGGCCGAGCGCCTGATGCGCGGCGAATTTTCCCTCGAAGATTGGCTAGAGCAAATGCGCCAGATCAAGAAGATGGGCCCCCTGACCCAAATTCTGGAAATGTTGCCCGGCCAGATGGGGCAGATGGCGCGTCAGGTCGATCCAAAAGAGATCGAACGCAACTTCAAGCGCTTTGAGGCGATCATCCTATCCATGACGCCGGAGGAACGGCGCAACCCGGATCTTCTCAATGCTAGCCGCCGCCGACGCATTGCCCGCGGCTCCGGCACAGAAGTGCAGGATGTCAATCGCTTGATCAAACAATACCGTGAAGCCCAGCGACTGTTCAAAAGTTTGCAGAAAAGCGGCGGGCGTGGACTCTCACGGCTCTTTGGTTAGTATAACCATCTTGATTCGCAAAAGTATGACCAAAGGCAAGTGTCTGATGGGTCGGTTATAATCAATAACAACCCTCACAGATGGTGATATTCTGGGAATCTCGACGGAGGTGACAATGGAAGAACGCAGAATCCGCGTCCTGGTTGCCAAACCGGGGCTGGACGGTCACGATCGGGGGGCAAAGGTCGTAGCGCGTGCGTTGCGCGATGCCGGCATGGAGGTGATCTACACCGGTTTACGCCAGACGCCGGAGATGATCGCCGAGGCGGCCTTGCAGGAAGATGTGGATGTGGTGGGGCTTTCTATTCTCTCCGGCGCACACATGGAACTGGTGCCGCGCGTGCTGGAACTTCTCAAGGCCAACGGGCAGGAACACGTCAAAGTGTTTGTGGGGGGGATTATCCCGGATGAGGATGTGCCGCGCCTGCTGGAAATGGGTGTGACGGCCGTCTACGGCCCCGGCGCGCTCACCGAAGAGATTATCCGTGATATCCGCGCCGCCGTGCTTGGCACCACTGCTTGAGAGGGGATCTGCCGATGAGCTTTGCCGCCTCTATCCTGGCCGGCGATCGTCTGGCACTCTCCCGCCTGCTGACCCTGGTGGAGAACAACGATCCCAAAGGGCTAGAAGCCCTGAACGAGCTCTTCCCTCACACCGGCCGCGCCCACCTGATCGGCGTCACCGGAGCGCCGGGCACGGGAAAATCCTCCCTGGTCAACCGTTTAGTATTGCACTACCGCCGCCAGGTGCAACCGCCCCCACGGGTAGCCGTGATCGCCGTCGATCCCAGCAGTCCCTTCAGCGGAGGGGCTGTTTTGGGTGATCGGGTGCGCATGCGCGATCTGAGTGGAGATAGCGGCGTCTTCATCCGCTCAATGGCCTCGCGCGGTTCCTTGGGAGGGTTGGCCCAAACCACCGCCGCACTGGCACAGGTCTTCGATGCCGCCGGCTATGAGATCATCTTCATCGAAACCGTCGGCGCCGGGCAAAACGAAGTGGATATTGCCCGCCTGGCACACACCACCCTGGTTGTGGAAGCGCCCGGCCTGGGCGATGACATTCAGGCGATCAAAGCCGGAATCCTGGAGATCGCCGATATCCTGGTGATTAACAAAGCCGATCGCCCCGGCGTGGAAAACACCGAAAAAGCCCTCAAAAATATGCTGGAACTGGCGCACCCTCTGCGTCGGGTCTTTCGGCATCATGGTCAGCTCGAAGTGATCCAGGTCCCGGCTACCGTTTCGCAATATAATTCCTGGATTCCGCCCATTCACCGCACTGTGGCGACGGAAGGCAAGGGCATTCCGGAGCTCGTGGAATCCATCACCCGTCATCGCCAGCATTTGCTGGAAAGCGGCGATTGGCAAGCGCGCGAACGAGCGCGGCTCCAAGCCGAACTGGAAGACCTGCTACGTGAAACCCTGCTGCAACAATTTCGATCACGTATCGCCCCCCAAACCTATGAACAGGTCTTGCAACAGGTGCTAGAACGTTCTCTTTCCCCATGGGAGGCCATCCACCTTTTGATCAATCGGCGACAAAGATGATTTATGGAAATCGGAGGCAAAGATGATTTATGGAGAACGCATTCGCCTACGCGCCATTGAGCGCCACGATCTCCCCTTCTTCGTCGCCTGGCTGAACGATCCCGAAGTGCGTCGCGGTCTGCAAATTTATCTTCCGCTTTCGCCAGAAGAAGAGGAAGAATGGTTTACCAAAACGCTCCAAAAACCGGCCGTCGAGCGCCCCCTGGCGATCGAGGTGCGGGATGGGGAATCCTGGAAACTGATCGGCAATTGCGGCCTGTTCAACATTGACTGGAAGAATTCCTCCGCTGAGCTGGGCATCTTTATCGGTGAGAAAAGTCGCTGGAATCGAGGATTCGGTAGGGAAGCCGTACGTCTGCTATGCCACCACGCTTTTGAGACCCTGAACCTGCATCGAGTATACTTGCGGGTCTATGAATTCAATGTCCGCGCCATCCGTGCCTACGAGAAAGCCGGTTTTATTTTGGAAGGCCGCATGCGCCAAGCGCTTTATAGCGAGGGCAAATACCACGATATCCTGCTCATGTCCATCCTACGTTCCGAATGGCAAAACGCGAGGTAACCAATGCCCACACAACACCATGAGATGAAAAGCTATGGAAGCATCAAGCTCTTCGGGGGGACAGGGTCACCCGAATTGGCCAAGAAGATCGCCGATTACCTTGGCCTGGAATTGTGCGAACGGGAAATCATCGAATTCCCGAACGAGAATCTCTTCGTCAAACTCAAGCAGAGCGTGCGCGGGCAGGATACATACGTTATTCAGCACACAGCCTCACCGGTCCATCGGAACCTGATGGAATTGCTCATCCTAATCCAGACCTTACGATTGGACTCAGCAGCGCGCATCACGGCGGTCGTCCCCTACCTATGCTATGGTCGTTCGGATAAGAAAGACCAGCCGCGCGTGCCGATCACCGCCCGTCTGATCGCCGATATGATCGAAGTGGCCGGCGCCGATCGATACATCACCCTCGATCCCCACGCCGGGCAGATCCAGGGGTTCTTCTCCATCCCCGGCGACGTGCTCACAGCTTCCCATCTGATCGTCGCACACATCCGTGAAAAGCTCCTGCCACAAATGGTCAAGCCGGTCGTCGTGGCCGCGGACCTCGGTTTTGCCAAGCGCGGACGGAACTACGCTGCCGCGCTGGACGTGCCGATCGCCTTCGTGGAAAAACGGCGCATTGCCAATGAAGCACGCGCCGAGGCGCTCACCCTGATCGGCGAGGTAGCGGGGCGCGATGTGATCATTGTGGACGATGAGGTAGATACCGGTGGCTCAATCTCCCAAGCGACCTTAGTCGTAAAGGAACACGGCGCCCGCCGCGTGTATCTGGCCTTTGTGCACCCTGTGCTCTCCCTGAATGCCGCCGAACGCCTGGCGGCATTGCCGGTGGATGGGATCATCACCACCGATACCATTCCCATTCCACCGGAAAAAATGCGCCATCTGAAGGATAAGATCACTGTGCTTTCTGTGGCGCCGCTCCTGGCCGAAGTGATCTTGCGGGCACATGAAGGCCGAAGCGTCGGTGAAATGTTCAACGAATAGCGTATGACGCGCAGACGTTGGCTGGCCTATATTTTGCTAAACGTGCTGATCTCGGCACTGGTCAGTATCAGCATTTTGTACGTTTACGATCGCCGGGTGCGAGAGGAGCAAGACTCGCTGCTTCCCATACGGACCACCGTCACCGCCTTGCCACCGGTAGCACTTTCGGAAAATGCATTACAGATCGTGGTGCTGGCGGCAGGCGATCTGCCTAATGAGCGCGTCGTGCTACGCTATACCGGCCCGCTGGCCCTCGATCTGAGCGCCTGGCGGATCAAGGATGAGGAAGGGCATCTCTATCTCTTTCCCCTGTTCACGCTGGTTTCCGGCGGCGCCGTTCAGATCCACACGGCCTCCGGAAAAGACACGCCGGTTGACCTGTATTGGGGGCTTTCGCAGGCCATCTGGCAAAGCGGCGAAACGCTCACGCTGCTGGATAGCGGAGGGACGCCGCGCTTGATTTACATTGTTCCGTAGGAAAAACGCTAGCGTTTTTCCTACGGCTACGGCGTCGGCGAGGGGGTGAACCACGGCTCCAAGCAAGCCGGGCGCGAATCGCGCTCCCCTTCCGGGAATTGCGTCTGCCCTTGAGCATCGTACACCTTTACGTAGCGAATGTACGGAAACTGCCGCAGGTTGAGGGCAATCAGCTCGGCAATGGTGAAATCATAGCCCTCGTTGAAGCATCCGCCTTTCAGAAAAACGTGCGCCCCCCCATCCCGAACCTCCAGACGCTCATAGCCAGTAAAACCGCTATACAGCGCAACCCAGCCGTACGAATACCGCTCCGTTGCCCCCGGCCCTTTGAAATACTCATCCAGCACCACCTGTGGCAACTTCGAGCTCAACACCCAGCGCGTGCCGCTCACCTGGTAAGGCGGTAAGTTATAGCGTAACCGGTAACTGCTGGCAAAATAGATCGAAACACGCGTATAAACCGGCGTCGCCGTCGGACGCGGCGTAAAGGTGGCCGTGCTCGTCGGGGTGGACGTGCGCGTGGCCGTCGGCGTGCGGGTGATCGTCGGCGTGAAGGTGACCGTGGGGGTCGGCGTGATGGTCGGCGAGGGGGTGATGGTAGGGGTATAGGTAGCAGTCGGTGTGCGGGTCACGGTGGGCGTGCGCGTGACGGTGGGAGAAAGCGTCGCTGTAGGCGCTTGAGGTTGGGGCGGCGTGGGGGTCGCATTTCCTAAGAAAACGAATTGCACCGCATCCACGCCCACTTCTAAATTGCCTAAGTTCCCGCGCTCATCCTGCGTCTGGTCGGTCAGGCGCACGTATTCATCCCCGGTTCCATCGAACACATAGCGTCCCAAAAATACCCAGCCATCTGGCACACTGCTGTTCGGGAAAGGCGCCTGGCTGAGGATCACTCGCTCGTCGCGCCCTTGATGGCGAATGACATAGACGGCGGCTTCGGTAGTAGCATGGACGAGAGGAACACGCACATAGATCGCATATAGGCCGGCCGGCGAGTTCGGCGGGAGCTGCCAGGTAGCCGTACAGGTGAGGGTCGCCGAGGCCGGCGCGTAGCGCATCGCCCCCCCCTGAGCCTGGGAGGCCTGCGTGAACGCCCATCGCCAGCAATGAGCCGGTGTCTCATCGAAGTTCGCGCTCCCATCGTCCACGATGCGGCCTCCGCTCGGGGTCGCGGGAAAGGGCAACGGGTCCCCGGAAGGCAGAATGCGGGCACCGTAGTATTCCAAAGCCGGATAAGCCACCCAGAGCGGATTGCTTGGGTTATAGACCCATGGGTCGCTGCCCTCTTCCCCTCCCCATCCGTAAGGGTCCACAGGCTTATTGGCCGCGTTAAGGACCGAAAAATGCAAATGCGGACCGGTCGAATTGCCCGTATTGCCGCTATAGCCGATCACTTCGCCACGTGCCACCCTTGGACACGGCGAGACCGAGCAAGTCTGCACGGCCAGCACGCTCATGTGTCCATAAACGGTCGAATAGCCGTTCGGGTGGTGGAGCTTGATGTACAACCCCAGCGCTGCCCGATGATCCTGGGGGTCCCACCAGCCGGCGTAGCTCACTTTATCGGCCTCCGCGGCCGCATATAGCGGGCGATAGTTCATGGCATAATCTATGCCATCGTGGCCGTTATAGTAAATCCAATCCCCTAGCGAGTAGCTCCAATAAACCCCGTAGCCGGCATCGCACACCCCACGCGGTGGTGGCATGCCCGGTGGTGGCGGGTTCGGACAGTCCTTATAGGCCACATCGCCGCTATAGAGCACGATCTGCCGATCACTTTGGGTATAGTCTGGATTGGAATGATCGAAGATCGAGGATTGGACGGCACGGCCGGGGTAGGGTGGGTACAGAAACGGAGCCACTGCGCCGGCCTGAGCTGCCGCTTCGGCGGTTCGGGCCTGGACCTTGAGCCCCATCCCGCCGAATAAGCTCAGGATCAAGCCGAAGCCGATCAAAACCGGGAAAACCCAGCCCCTTCCTCGGTGCATGCCGCCCTCACGGTTTTGGAACGCTACGCAGCGTACTCAACAGGGTCTCAACGGCCTGAAGGCAGGCCTCGGCCTCCGGGCCAGTTTCCACCTGGAAAGCCGTCAGGATATTTCCATCGCCGCCGGTCAGCATAACCAGCTGAATATTTCCATTGGCATCGCGGACGATATTGATGTCAAAGGTGATCTCTCCCAGGTTCTTTTGCGATGTCTCCACCCTTACGCCAGGTGGCAGGCCGCGGGGCGGCGCCGCGACGATAAAACATCCCGGCAAGCGCCGGTGCACCAGCGCCGGCTGACCGCTATAGTCCACGCTCATCCCCCAATCTAGCGTGGCATACTCCAGCTGGAAGAGATAGCCGGGTTTGGAATCCGCCGCGTAGACCGGCTCCCCTTGCCAAAAGGCTCGCAGGGGCGCAAAAGGCTCCAGAGTCGGCGCAACCAGCGGAGGCAAGGGTGTATCGGTAGGGGTAACGGTCGGAGAGGGACTCGGAGTGATAGTAGGAGTATGGGTAGGAGTGGGGAGAAGTGTAGGGGTCGCCTGTGGCAAGGGACTCGGTGGGGGCGTCGCCGTCCAGAAAAAAGCCGGTTGGATTCCACATGCGCTCAGCAAAAGGGGAAACAGAACAAAAATCCACCACTTGCGATTCATTTTTTACTCTCCGCCGGAAGATTCACCGTTGAAACGATAGGTATGCGACGAAGTATACCAGAATACCGAATCATTACCCATTCAAACGCCCCGCATTCCCGAATTTTCGGCTCCCTAAGCAGCAACATGGATTTTGAGCAGTTCGGCAACCGAAAATCGCTTTTACTGAGTTCACCGCAAAAAATCCTTTCACCCCAGAATGATACGCCCTCAAAGCATTTCCAATTTTGAGATCCAAATAGCTCTAGAACATTTTGCAGAGAAATTTTGGTGCTTTACGGTAAAAAACGTTTTTTCCATAAACATTTTCACTGTTTTTCCGTGTCATCCATGTTTGTCCGTATCCTATGAATCGGCCTAGGTAGCAGCGATGGTTTTTGCAATGGAGTCATGGATGACATGTTGCATGAAACGACCATGCCATACGGCGTAGCGGACGCAACCCGGTGCTAGGAAATGCTGGTCATGGAAGAATTTTGCAACGTCGTCAGATAATCCCGCAGGCTCAAGCCTTATTCATGGGGCGTCCATCGTCGCATGATGATAAATCGTCGTGCGGAGGAGGGGTTTGTCACCGTGTTCTTTGTGAGCGTCGTGGTCAAAAACCGTTTTGGCCGTAGACTTTTCCGTGTCATCCGCGTTTGTCCGTCTCCTATTGGATTGGATCGAGCAGAAATGCGGCCACTTCGCTTCATCTGAGACTGAACTCAAAACCCGAAAAGGAAGATCAGGTCGTTGACGTTGGTCCAACCGGTTGGGATGCGCAAGGTATCTTGCAAAGCCGTAAAGAAGGTGTGGGAATCCTGGTTTTCGAGGAAGACTTGCGCATCCAGCCCAAGGTGGGCGGCGCGGCGCACCGTCTCTCCGGTGACTACCGCTCCCGCGGCATCCGTCGGGCCATCCTGACCATCTGTAGCCAACGCCAGCAAGGCCACTTGCAGCACGCCATCCAGCTCCAAAGCCGCGGCCAGGGCCAGTTCCTGGTTGCGTCCACCGCGCCCACCTCCTCGCAGAGTGACCGTAGTCTCGCCGCCGACGATCAGGCAAGCCGGTCGCGGCAGAGGTTCACCGCTTTCCGCGATCTGACGCAAAACGGCCGCCAGAAAGAGCCCGGCCTGCGAGGCCTCGCCCTGCAGGCGGGTGGTCAATAGCGAGGCATGGAATCCATGGCGTCGGGCAGCTCTCAATGCGGCACGCGCCGCCAGGTGGTTATCTCCCACGATCTGATACACATGCCGCAACCGTCCATCCGGGAGTGGGCACAAGATAGGGTCATCCGGCTTCAGGGTTTCGGGGGCTGCCTTCAGCGCTTCCAGGATCGTAGCAGGTAAAAGCGAATCCAGCCGATACCGCTCGATCACCTTCCAAGCATCTGCCAGAGTAGTAGGGTCCGGCACGGTTGGGCCGGAAGCGATGGCTTCTGGCGCGTTGCCGATTACATCCGAAAGCGCGAGGGTCAGCGTGGAGGCGCGCGTCACGCGCAACCATCCACCCCCCTTGAGCGGATCCAGATGACGCCGCAAAATGTTGATGGCGCGAATATCGGCTCCGCAGGCCAGCAGCGCTTGATTCAGCGCTTGTAGGTCATCCAAAGGGAGCGGTTTACCCTTCAGCAAAGGTGGAAAAGTAGCCAAAGCCGAACCGCCGCCGGAAAGAAGGACGAGGAGCAGATCCTCTTCCTGTAAGCTGCTCAGGAATTCCATGAGTCGCTGCCCGGCTTGCAAACTTCGCTCCCCCGGAATCGGATGATCGGCGGTGAGCATCTCGGCATCGGGCAGGCTTTGTCCGGCTTCTTTTGTGATGATCAGGCTACGGCGCAGAACATC
Organism: Anaerolineales bacterium; assembly: GCA_034432895.1. Taxonomy (GTDB): domain Bacteria; phylum Chloroflexota; class Anaerolineae; order Anaerolineales; family Villigracilaceae; genus 630D-37. Next base: position 18,725 of record DAOUBG010000013.1, on the reverse strand, counting down.
CCTCAACAAACGGGTTGCGCTTCTGGCCATGGGCAGGGCCGCTTTGCCCAAGGCGATCAGATATACGCCACGATAGTGCCGCAACGGCCAGCTTTGAGCCACACCCCGCACATAGATCACGTCATCCCTTCGCCACAGATGCCGGCGCAACGCCTGAAAGGGGTCAACGGCCCACAACGCGGCGCGCACGATCGCCGCCACGGCCGGATAGACAGCTTCGGGCAGGGACCTTCCCAAGGAAAGAGGTATCTTTTGAACCACCGACATTTTCAAAAATTATACTTGGGTTCACTGCAAATCGGAGAAGGTGAGCTGTTGGATTAGGCCTTTTGGGCAGAATTCCATGACCTCCCCGGTCCACGGATGTTCTTTTAGGTGTTGACTATGACCCGTCCGATTCGCCTTTCTCTCCCCTTCAAAGGTCGCTTGGAAGAAAGCACGCTGGAATGCTTGCGCGCCGCCGGCTTGTCGGTGATCCGCCTCAACCCACGCCAATACAAAGCCTTTATCCCCGCCCTGCCGGGGATTCAGGTGCTCTTTCAACGCCCTGGCGATATCGTCGTCAGCGTGCGCCAGGGAAGCGTGGAATTCGGCATCACCGGGATGGATGTCAGCGAGGAAAAACGCAGTGAAAACGGAGAGGTGCTCGCGCTCCATGAAGCTCTGGGATTCGGCTATTGCGCGCCGACCCTCGCCGTTCCGGAGGCCTGGGAGCGGGTGCAGGACATCACATCGCTGCGCGCTTATGCGCAGACCCTGGGCCGACCGCTGAGAGTGGCGACAAAATTCCCCAACCTGACCGAACGTTTCCTGCGAGATCACCAAATTCCCCATCAGATGATCGCCGCCGAAGGGACACTGAAAACCGCCCGCGCCATCGGCTATGCCGATCTCATCTCTGACCTGGTCTCCTCCGGACAAACCCTGCGCGATAAACCGCCTGCGCTCTCTGCCGGATGGAGCCATCCAGCCTTCCCAAGCTGCCCTGATCGCCCATCGCCCTTCGCTGCACACGCAGCCGGAGGTCCTAGAGCTGGCGCGCCACCTGCTGGAATATATCGAAGCTCACTTGCGCGCCCGTGGGAATTTGCTGGTGATCGCCAATCTTCGCGGCGAAGATGCGCATCAGATTGCCAAAAAATGTTCGCCCGCCCCGTGATCGGTGGTCTGCATCAGCCCGGTGCTGGTACGTTCGGGAGAAACTTGGCATTCGGTGAGCATTGTCATGCGCCGCGAGCAGTTGACGCGCGCCATCGCCGAACTGCGCGAGATCGGCGGAAGCGGGATCATCGTCTCACCGCTCACCCACATCTTCTAGGAAGAGCCGCCGCGTTATCGGGCTATGCTGGTGGCCTTGGAGGAGGCAGGAACATGCATCCCCGTCCACACTTAGAGCGCCTGCCGGCCTACCAACCGATCGAACCGTTTGGAGTCCTGGCCGAGCCTAGGGCGCCCGATCGCACAAATTGTTAAACTGGAGGCAAACGAAAATTCCTACGGTTCGTTACCGGCCGTTCGTCAGGCATTGGCGAACCTATCGTTTCCGCACATCTATCCGGACCCGGAAAGTCGCACCCTGCGTCGGGCCTTGGAGCGCTTCACCGGCGTGTTGGCCGAATTTTTGATCGCCGACGCCGATGAGCTGATCGACCTGCTGATGCGCGTCCTGCTCGATCCCGGCGATCGCATATCTTCGGCATGTATGCCTTCGATGCCGGCCTGCACAACGTGGAGGGGATCGAGGTCCCGCGCCGTGCCGATTTCTCGCTCGATCTGGAGACGGTCCGCCGAGCGGTGAACGAGTATCAGCCCAAAATGCTCTTCTTGGTCATGCCGAACAACCCGGATGGATCGGCGCGGGCTGGTGCACATGGCCGATTGTTTCGCTCCCATGGATGAGACCCTAGCACAGGTGACGATCGATCTCTCCGGTCGCCCGTATGCGGTCATACAGGCCAAATGGCACACGCCCTCTATCGCCCAGATTCCCGTCACGTTGATCCCGCACTTCTTTCGCCCCTTTTCCGTGACGCCGCGCTGCAACCTGCATGTCCGCGTGCACTAACGAAAACATGCCGACACATCCACCCCAGAGCGACCAATCCCGGAGTGAGAAGGTAACTCTGCGATAAAAACGCAGGGTCGTTCGTGAAACGGTTCGTGATCGGTGTGATTTCCTCTTCAATTGGCAATACAAGCCGGCATGCTCTACAGGAGTTTCTCCGCGCCCATTCAGAGGCCACGGTAGGTTTACTCCCATGGGGGAAGCAAAATTCCGCGCTTGGAGCAAAAAATCATCGCCGCGCCATGGAGTGCAGTGAAGGGTTAAAAAGAGCAGGATTCTATTACCGGGCCATCCCAGAAACACAAGAAACAGCCGTTCTCGATCTTCCCTGGTAAAATAAGAGTCACATTCCGAAATTTCCCCAAAGGAGGTTTTTATGGAAAAGAAATCTCTGTGGTCGTTTGGAACGCGGGAGGTGGTCTATGCGGCCATCGGTGCGGCGCTCTATGCCGTGCTGAGCTACCTGACCAACTTCCTGCAAATCCCCAGCGCCGGGAACGTTTCGTTCCGACCGGGTGTGGTCATCCCGATCTTCTTCGGGGTGGCGTTCGGGCCACTGGTTGGTTTCATCAGTGGTTTTCTGGGGAACATCCTGGGTGACTTGCTTTCCGGCTATGGCTTCTGGTTCTGGTGGGACCTGGGCAACGGTCTGATGGGGTTGATCCCCGGCCTGATTGCCGCCAGCCTGGCCAGTTTCAAGGATGGACGTTCGATCCTGCGTGCCGAACTCTTTACCATCCTGGGCGTCGTAGTCGGCATAGGGCTAGCCTCGCTCTCCGAAATGTGGGTCTCCGGCGCCGATATGGCCACGGTGATCGGCGCAAACTTCGTGCCCGCGGCGGTTACCAACCTGGTCAACGGGTTGATCCTGCTGCCCATCCTGATGGTAGCCTACGAAGCGGTAATTGCCCGTTCCGGAAGGTAAAAAGGGCACGGAGAGGGGTCGGCGAAGCAGCCGGCCCCTCAAAGGACAATTTGCAAGCGACCGTGAGAAGTACCTCACTTTATCGCCTTCCAACAAGAGGCCTCTTCCATGATCATCAGCTGGAGCTACCGTCCACGTCAGAGCCTGATGGAAACGATCGATCCGCGCGCTCGTTGGATCTTTTCTTTCAGCTACCTATTTAGCATCACCCTTTTCTGGGATGGGCGCGTTTTGGCCGCCTTCTTCCTGCTCGGGATGCTCTGGTATGCATTGGGGCGGGTCCCATGGCACGAGGCACGCCGCGCCTGGATGCTGGTTTCTTTTTTGCTCTTCACGATGATCCTGGTCAATACCATCATCACAGGAGGCGGTGCCGGTGGGGTGGTGCCGCCGGGAGGACATTTAGTTTGGCCACAAGGCTTGCGATTGCCCTGGGGAGGAGTATGGCACTTTGGCTTGACTTGGGAACGGCTGTGGTTCGCGCTTTGTCAGCTGTTGCGCATTTTGGGCATATCGGCGGTATTTATCGTCATCCCATTCACCATGGACCCGCGCCTGTATGGCGTGACATTTCGTGGCCTGGGATTGCCGGATCGCTTTGCCTACGTGGTGGAGCTGGCTTTCCGCTTTGTGCCCACCCTGGCGCGTGATTTCACCATCACCTTCGATGCGCAACGGGCACGCGGCTATGAGATCGAACGCGCCGGTCGCAACCCGGTCCGCCAGATCGTGCGCATGGCTCCGCTGCTGGTTCCGGTGACGATGAGCGCCATCCTGGCCGGCGAAGATGTGGCCAACGCTATGGATCTGCGCGGGTTTGGTCAAGGGCCGCGTACCTGGCTCTATGAGCTACACTATCGATTCGGTGACTATTTGCTGATCCTCTTGAGCATTACGATCTTCTTGGGAAGCCTCTTCCTGCGCTGGAAAGGCTACGGAGGGTTTTGGATCCCACCGTGGATTGGGTAAGCGGTTATGGCAGAGAAACCCGTTTCACCACGCCGCAAGCACTCCGCAGAAATACCTGCGGCGCGCCTTTGCTACCTGATTGCTTTCCCCGACCTCGCCCCCGGTGAAGAGAGCACGGAAACGATTCGGGCTTTCAAGGATGCGCCTTACTTCCAACCGGTGGATGTGCACTTGCGCACGCTGGGCCGAGAACATATCGTAGTGGAGGGGACAAATGTGCATATTTTACGTCAGCGCTATGAGGGGCTGGTGCAGGTCGCCGAGTGTCACTTCACGATGGACGAGCCACTTTCAGCAGGAAGATTCCGCAAGCGGGTGCAAATCGAAGATGCGCTGCAGCATTATCTCCTTGGAGACCAGAACACGCTGTTTGAGGAATACTCCATCCTGCTTTTAGATAAAATCCGTCCCCCGGATACGTTTGTCGAACAATATGCTCCTCTGCTGGCGCGCTTTATCCGTGCACAAAAGGAACACCTGGATAAGAGCGATATCGAAGATACGTTGATCACCCGTGTGCGCTATTCCGAAGACGACCTGAGCATCGTTGATTGGGAAGGTGCAGTGCTGATCGCTCCCGATGGCGATTTTCAGGGGGAAATTGAACTGCTCAAACTGGCCAATTATCAGCTGCTGCGCTATCGCATGCTGGATCAAAGTGTTGAAGAAGTGCTCCGCCGGCTGAAAGAGGAATTCGCCCGGCAAAGAATACGCTGGTGGCAACTGGGACGCATTCGCAATGCCATCCGAAGAGTCCTAAGCTATCGACTGGAACTGATGCTTGAATTCGAGCACGCCGAGCAAAAATTGCTCCTGATCGGTGATTGGTATACCTCCAAGCTCTATCGTGCCATCCGCGAGGAATTCTATCTGGATGACTGGAAAGAAGCGGTGCGTAGCAAGCTAGACGATCTGGAGCACATTATCGAGAGCATTCAGGCCAACTTCGCACTTTCCTGGCAGGACTTATTAGAAACGGTACAGATCAGCGGCTGGCTGATCTTGTTACTCGGCTATTTCATCCTTTTCTTTATCGAAAGTGGTTTATGGAAACGCTGAGCAAGCCCATTGAAAACGCCTACTGGGTAGTGGAGGGACACTTCCTGGCCGGCGAATACCCTTTGCTCGGCGATGCCCAGGAATGCACACGACGCTTACAAGCCTTCCTTGAATACGGTTTCGAGACCTTTTTCGATCTGACTTTGCCGGGCGAATTGCCACCCTATTATCCCCAGCTCCGCGATCTAGCTGCGGCGCGCAATCAACGCATAGAATACTACTCCTTCCCCATCCCCGATTTTGGCATTCCCAGTCAGCAGGAAATGAGGCACATCCTGGATACCTTGGAAGCAACCTTACACCGCGGTCTGCGCACCTATCTCCATTGCTGGGGTGGCGTTGGGCGCACGGGGACGGTCGTCGGCTGCTACCTAGTGCGCCGTGGCCTCACAGGGGAAGAAGCCTTACAGGATTTGCAACGCCGTTGGCAACAGGTGCCGAAAAGTCGCTACCATCCGCGATCGCCGGAAACGGAAGAACAGCGGCGCTTCGTGCTGAACTTTAAGGCCTGAAGGGCGCTTCGATGGGCAGATGATTCTCCTCCGCAGCATGGCCAAAAAGGGGTAAATTCCAGGCCATGAGGATCGTCTTCAGCAAGGAATAATGGGTATATGGGGTAGCATCCTGAAAAGGACGCCGCGCCTGAGGGGAGATCAACACCGTGGCCACTCGCCCACCGGCCTCCGGCGGCAATCCGCAACAGGAATGGGATCCCTGGCCCTCATCCCAGGTGAGCACGATCAGATAAGGAGCGTTGGAAGCTTCTAACGCCGGCCAGAGCTTGCTCAGCAGATCCTGCAACCACGCATCGGCCACTTCTAAGCCACAATCGTGAGCTGAATTGCACAGGTTCGGGGTGATGAATGCGAAGTTCGGCAAGGTGCCCTGCTCAAGGTCCAGGAAGAGTTCCGTCAGCGGCACAATGCGTTGACAGCGTAACGGGTCCAGTCGAATCGAATCAAAGTAGATGAACGGGTTGTGCTTCTGGGCATACTTCAACGTGCTGCCGAGAAAACACGGACGCGGCATGCTCTCCTGATAGGTCTTCCAAGTTCTTCCGCTCACTTCGATGAAATCCGCCAGATTAGGGGCCTGGATGAAGCAATCCTCACAATTTCGCTTGATCCCAAAGGTATCGCCCCCGATCATGGCCAGGTAATTCGGAAGGCTGGGATGCGTGACGGCATAATGCTGGGTGAGCAAGGTATATTCCTGCGCCAGGCGATTGAAATAGGGCATGCGAGGGTTGCCGATCACCGTGCCGAACTCCTTGTTCTCGAAGACGATGATGACGATGTGCTCGAAGGCCGGAATGGGCGGAATCGGGGTCGCTGTGGCAGTTGGGGAAGGTTGTGCCGTGGGAAAAGGAGTGGGCGATTGCGGAATAAATGGCGTGAGCGTCGCCGTAGGCCAGGGTGCGGGAAGGGGTGGGAGCGGTGATGTTCTTCCGCCACAGGCATTCAAGAGCATCGCCAGGCTCAGGAAAAGCAGGATCAGACGAGTCATTGTTCCTCCTATGAGCTCTACAGGTTATCAGAACGCATTTCAAGGCACCGCGCCTTAGAACGCTACGCTGAACAAGGTCAATCCTCGAATCGGGAGAGCTTTCTCCACGGCCCACCGTCTACGGTCCACGGTCCATGTTCTGCAATCCACCATCCACCGCCCACAATCCTATCTCTTGACAATTGCGAAGTACATGCTAAAATATAATTTAGTCATGGCTAAATATTCACCTTCTAGCGCCTCAATCCAGGATTACCTCAAGCATATCTACCATTTGGCTGCCCACGGCGAAGCGGTGACGACGACGGCCCTGGCGCAGCGGCTGGACGTAAAACCGGCCTCGGTGACCGGAATGCTCCGTCGCCTGGCGCAGACTCAACCACCTCTGATTGTATATCATAAACACCGCGGCGTTACCCTCACTCCAGAAGGTCAGCGGGCAGCACTGGAGGTGATCCGTCACCACCGGCTGATCGAAACCTGGCTGGTGCAGAGCCTGGGGTATTCCTGGGATGAAGTCCACGAGGAAGCCTGCCGACTGGAGCATGTCATTTCCGAACAGCTGGAGATGCGCCTGGCAAGCCTGCTCGGTCACCCGGCCTACGATCCGCACGGAGAACCGATCCCGGATCAGGACCTGAACCTGCCGCCGGATACCACCTTACCTCTGGCTTCGTTACGCCCGCCGCAGCGTGGTAAGGTTTGCCGTGTCCAATCCGATCAGGTAGAGTTATTGCGTTACCTGGAAGGAAAAGGGTTGTATCCCGGCGTCATCTTCCGCGTGGTGGATTATTCCCCCTTCGATGGCAATTTGAGCCTCGCGCTGGAGGCCTCCGAAGGTGCACCCTTCGTGATCGGTTTAGCGGTGAGCATGAAAGTATTTGTGGAGGTGCTATCGTGATCTGGATTATCGCGGCGATATTGCTGCTTGTGATCGCCTTTTTCCCGCGCCATGGCATATGGGCGCAACTTCGCCATCGCGCCGAGGCGAGATGGCGCGAACTGGTCGAGGACGCGCTCAAGCACCTGCTGGATCGAGAACAGGAGGGGCGGCACGCCTCGCTCGAATCCCTGGCCGGGTATCTCGATCTGCCGCTTGCGCGCACCCTGCAGCTGGTAGAAGAAATGCAAACGCAGGGGCTGATCGAATGGCAAGGGCGCCGCCTCCACTTGACTCCAGACGGAGAACGCTGGGCGATGCATGTCGTGCGCGCTCATCGCCTATGGGAACGTTACCTAGCCGATGAAGCGCGCATGCCGTTGGAAAAAGTCCATGCCGAAGCGCATCGCCGCGAACACGGCCTCAGCGAACAGGATCTGAATGCCCTGGAAGCGGCCCTCGGCCACCCGTCCTACGATCCGCATGGCGATCCGATCCCCAATCGTAACGGAGCGATGATCGAAGATCGCGTTCAGGGGATAGAGCTGACCCGTTGGGAAATCGATCGCCCGGCACGCATCGTGCACTTGGAAGACGAACCGGAGTTGGCCTTTGCCCAAATCCTGGCCGCCGGCCTGCGGCTGGGTCAGGTGATCCGCATCCTGGAACGCACACCTCAACGTCTGGTGCTTTCGGATGGTGAGAACGAATACCGTCTGGCACCGGCTGTGGCGGCCAATATCCACGTCGTAGAGGCTGGCCCTGCCAAAGAACAACAATCCCTCCTGACGCTCGATCGGCTTCCACAAGGCCAGGAAGCGGAAGTAGTACAAATAGACGAAACGGTGCAAGGGTTTACCCGCCGCCGCTTTTTGGACCTCGGGCTGACACCCGGAGCACGTATTGTGCCGGAATTGAGCAATTTCTTCGGCGATCCGCGTGCCTACCGTGTGCGGGGCACCTTGATCGCCTTACGCCGCGATCAGGCCGAAAAGATCTGGGTTCGCATAAACGATTGAGAGGTAGCCATGAAACTGACCAATGAGCATTGTGCAACTTGTCCGGCTTATAGTGAACTGGAGCAAATGGGATTGCGCCTGGAACGCTTCGATCGCGTGGTAGCCCTGGCCGGCAATCCGAACACCGGCAAATCCACGCTTTTCAACCTACTTACCGGGCTCAAACAGCATACCGGCAACTGGCCCGGCAAAACGGTGACGCGCGCCGAAGGCGGCTATCAGTTTAACGGTGTGCGCTATAAGCTGGTAGACCTGCCCGGCACCTATTCCCTCCTCTCGGCTTCGCAGGATGAGGAAGTGGCACGCGATTTTATCCTCTTCGGTCAACCGGATTGTGTGATCGTGGTCACCGATGCCACTGCGCTGGAGCGCAACTTGAACCTGGTCCTCCAGGTCATGGAGATCACCGATAAGGTAGTGATCGCCGTCAACATGATGGACGAAGCGCGCCGCAAGGGATTGGAAGTAGACACGCGCACCCTGGCACGGGAGCTAGGAGTGCCCTGTGTTCCGATCTCGGCGCGCCGCGGTGAGGGCATTCACGCACTGCTTTCAACGGTCGCCGATGTGATCGAAGGGCGCATCCAGACGCAACCACGCCGCATCCAGGGCACGCCGGAATTCCAGCAGGCCGTCAATGAATTAGTTCCCCTCATTGAACAACTGGCACCCGGCGTTCCGAATGCTCGCTGGCTGGCGATCCGCCTGCTCGATGGCGACGCCCGCGTGCAGGAAGCGCTATTGAACGGCGATCTGCTTCGCCGTGTGGCGCGTCAGCGCCAAGCCGATGTAACATTTAGCCGCAAAATGGCCGTGGAGGGAAGACAATGAGCGAAACGAACGCTCCCCCACAGGAAGTACTCCGCCGTGCCGAGCAATTGCGCCGTTCGCTCTCCGGCAACTTTCGCGATGAGATGGTGAAATCGCTATATGCCGAAGCGGAACAGGTAGCGCGCAAAGCCGTACGTACAGCCGGCCAACGCAAATATGATTTCGACCAAGCACTGGATCGCCTGGTCACTTCACCTTGGACCGGGTTGCCGCTCATGTTTTTATTGCTGGCGCTGATCATCTGGATCACCGTCATCGGCGCCAACATCCCCTCCGAATTGTTAGCGCGATTGCTCTTCGGCATCGAAACATTCGCTGCCGATCTTTTCACCAAATGGGGTGTACCCTGGTGGCTAACCGGTTTTCTGTGGCATGGCGTTTGGCGCGGGTTGGCCTGGGTGATTTCGGTCATGCTACCGCCAATGGCGATCTTCTTCCCCCTTTTCACTTTTCTGGAAGACCTGGGCTACCTGCCGCGTGTGGCCTTCAATTTGGATTGGCTCTTCAAGCGTACCGGGGCGCATGGAAAACAAGCATTGACCATGGCCATGGGTTTCGGCTGTAATGCCGCCGGCGTGGTAGCCACGCGAGTGATCGATTCCCCGCGCGAACGGCTGGTGGCCATTCTGACGAACAACTTCGTCCCCTGCAATGGCCGCTTCCCTACCCTGATTCTGCTGGCGACTGTATTCGTCGCTGCCTCGTTCCCACCGGCCTTTGCATCCTTTATCGCAGCCGGAACGGTGGTGCTGGTGGTGTTGATCGGTGTGGCATTCACCTTTCTCATGTCCTGGTTGCTAACGCGTACGTTGCTACGCGGCGAGGCTTCGGCTTTCACGCTGGAATTGCCACCTTATCGCCCACCTAACCTGCTGCGCATTCTTTATACATCGCTCATCGATCGCACGATTTTTGTACTCTGGCGCGCCGTTCAAACGGCAGCGCCGGCCGGAGCGGTGATCTGGGTGTTGGCCAATCTCTACCTTGGCAAGGTAAGCCTGGCACAGCACATTGCCAATTTTCTCAATCCTTTCGGTCACCTGCTCGGCCTGGATGGTGCCATCCTGTTGGCCTATATTATCGCTATCCCGGCCAATGAAATCGTCGTACCGACTCTGCTCATGATTTATATGGGCACCGGCATGATGACCGAACTACCCTCCCTGAGCGTTCTCAAAGATTTGCTGGTCCTTCAGCATGGCTGGACGCTGCTCACCGCGCTCAACCTGATGCTTTTCAGCCTACTTCACAATCCGTGTGCCACGACCATCCTGACGATCTACAAGGAGACCGGTAGCAAAAAATGGGCCGCTTGGAGCGTGGTGATCACGCTGGGAACGGCTTTTCTGGTCACTTTCCTGGTTGCGACCGTCGCACGTGCGATCTTCGGCACGGTCTAAGCATTCATCTACGCTTCGAGTGCCTCATTTGTTTTCCCCTGCTCTCCAGGCCAAAGCCCTGGACTACGCTCCGCGGTCCACCGTCTTTAAAAACAACCCCCGCCAGAGCCGGCCCCAGGCTCCTGCGGGGTTGTGAAAGGAAAATGCAACCTGTATTATACATAATAAGGTAAAATTTTGATGAAAAAATTCTAATTATTCGATTAGAGTTTTATTCCTCCTGCACCAGGATTTCCAACAAACGATCGTGACCGGCGAGATCGGGATAGAGATGAATTTGGGCAGAAGAAAACGTATCGTAGGCAATGGAAAGCGCCGCCATTCCCTGAGAAGCCTCGATCTCCAGCAAGACCAAGCCTCCTGGAGCAATCCATCTTGGCACCTGCTCAAGTAGCCGGCGAATCAGAGCTAGCCCATCTTCACCGCCGTTAAGCGCTAACCGCGGTTCATAGCGCGCCACTTCCAGCTGCGGCAAGAGGGGAGCGGGAATATAGGGCAGGTTGGCACAAATCAGATCGAAACGGGGGGGATAGTAAGTCTTAGAAGGTGAAGGGGGAAGTAAATCACACTGGAGCCAGCGAATGCGCTCGGCCACGCCGTGTTTGAGGGCATTACGGCGCGCCACGCGTAGGGCCGGCAGGGAAATATCCGTTGCCAAAACCTGCAGATCGGGGATCTCGGCAGCCAGCGAAACGGCGATGCACCCGGATCCGGTGCCCACATCCGCCGCCCGACGCCGTCGAGGGTTGGCACGCAACCACTTCAAGGCCCGTTCGACCAAAAGCTCGGTCTCCGGGCGGGGAATCAACACCTGTGGGGTGACCTCAAAGCGTCGCCCATAGAACTCCCGATACCCCAGGAGATAGGCCAGTGGCTCACCGGCTTCCAAGCGCTTTAACCAAGCGCCGATCGTTTCTTCTAGCTCTTTCGGGACTTCTGCTTCCGGGTGAGCTACCACCCAGGTGCGCGTTTTATCCATGAGATGTGCCAACAGTACCTGAGCATCCAGCACCGTCGTCTCGCTAACGGCGCTCAACCGCTTGGTCATCTTATGCAACCAGGCTTCAACCGTGGTCAATGGCTATTCATCCTCATCCGCCAGAGTGTTGGCTACTCCGCTTCCCAGGCGCTCGGCCTGTTCGCGCGTAGCCAGCTCTTCGATGAAGGCATCGATTTCTCCATCCAATACGGCCGGCAAATTGTAGATCGAGAGCCCAATCCGATGATCGGTAACTCGGTTCTGCGGAAAGTTATAGGTGCGGATCTTCTCAGAACGCTCACCGCTGCCCACTTGCGCACGCCGCGCCTCATCCACCTCTGCACGGCGCTTTTGCTCTTCGATTTCATAAAGCCGCGCCCGTAAGATCGAGAGGGCGCGCATCTTGTTCTGGATCTGCGAACGCTCATCTTCGCAGGTCACCACAATGCCGGTTGGTTTGTGGATCAAGCGCACGGCAGTGGCATTCTTCTGAACGTTTTGCCCTCCGGCACTGGAGGCTCGATAGACTTCGAATTCAATATCCGATTCGGGGATGTGGATATCCACATCCTCCATCTCGGCCAGCACAGCGACCGTAGCCGTGGAGGTGTGAATGCGGCCGGAAGATTCAGTCACCGGCACCCGCTGCACCCGGTGCACGCCGGACTCGTATTTCAAGCGCGAATAAGCTCCCTTGCCTTTGATCAGGAAGATCACTTCCTTGTATCCCCCAATCCCGATGCGGTTTTCAGAAAGGATCTCCACCTTCCACCCCTTGCGCTCGGCATAGCGGGTATACATACGGAAGAGATCGGCTGCGAAAAGAGCGGCTTCTTCCCCGCCGGTTCCGGCGCGAATTTCCATGATTACGTTCTTTTCATCACGCGCATCTTTGGGGAGCAACATCCGCTTCAGTTCCTTTTCCATTTCTTCGATTTGCGGCTCCAGCTCACCGATTTCGGCCTTGGCCAGCTGACGCAGCTCTTCATCTTCAGCCTCTAATAGGGCACGCGCCTCGTCCAAGCGATCGCGCAGGCGCCGATATTGACGCGCTTTTTCGACCACCGGTTGCAATTCGCTGCGTTCCTTGCTCAGCTGGGCAGCGCGTTGATAATCCCCACCGACCTCCAACAACTGCTGATTCAATTCTTCGTAGCGTTGCTCGATGAGTTCCAGTTTCTCCAACATAGATTCGGCACTTCCTCGCTATATGCGACTGATCAGCGAAAGGATCCAGGAAAGGATCACCAAAATGGCAATGATGCTAAACACGATCTGGAAGAGACGACGGCGTCGCTGTTCCCGGTCTATTTTCTTACCCATTGTTTTCAACCTCCGTTTCCACTATCCAATTTGGCGCAAAGCGCGCTCCAGTTCTTCGATGAGCACCGGCTTTTTGAGATAGGCGTTAGCCCCCAGAGAGAGGGCGCGATCGATCATCGGATCGGCAGTTTCGCTGGAGAGCATAATCACCGGCAAAGAGCGCCATTGGGAGCGTGAGCGGATGAACTCCAGCAGGTCCAAACCACCGACTTCCGGCATGTTAATATCCAGGAAGATCACCTGTGGCAAGGTTTTTTCCTGCAACAGCGCTCTCCCTGCCTGGGGGGCATTTAGAAAGTGCCGGGTCTCATAGCCGAGCAATTTTAGCATTAAACTGACTGCTCGGCCCATTTCTTCATCGTCATCTACGATCCATGCCAGCTTCATAATCACCTCACTTATAATTCTACTCCTCGATCACCAGACGCGTGCCCCCGTGCTCCACATTGTAGATCAATTCGCGCTCCAAAGGTACCTGGGGAGAAGTCCAGCGATAGAGCCAGCGTGCGGCCACCGGGCTTAGGTTAATGCATCCGTGGCTGCGCGGCCGGCCAAAATCATTGTGCCAATAGGTGCCGTGAAGAGAAACGCCGTTTTCGGTGAAATACATAACCCAGGGCACTCCCGGCAAATCATAGCCAGTCGCCCGATTTCCACCGCGCATGTGATGAGAAGGACGCTTATAGTAAGTGGCAAAGGTGCCGCGTGGCGTTTCCCAATTTCCCCATGCATTGCTCAATCCGCTAGCAATTCGTGCAGCAAAAACCGCCTGCTTCCCTTCCCAAGCGGTCAAAAGCTGCTGCCTCAATGAAACCTGAATCCACTTCTCGCCGGGCAGCACCTGCGGGGAAAGAGGGGATACCTCCTCCTCTTCCAAAATGTGCAAATGCTCGGCCACAGCATAATAGGGCGTTTTTTCGGTATCGTCCCAAATGCGATACCAAACTCTCCCATTCTGATCCCGCATCGCTTCGCGCACCCAGTGAACGGTAGCGTAATAGAGACGATAGCGGATCGGCCCCTCGGTCAAAGGTTGAGAACGAGCATCGGTATAGGGCACAGTGACCTCCGCCGGCAGCCCGGTGCGTGGCAGTTCCAGACGGGGCGCGTTCAGGCGCATCCAGATCGGCTGGATCGCTCCCGAATAGACATATCCCCCTTGCTCCAGCTTATACCAGACGCGATTATAGGCACCCTCATCATCTTCGCTGATCGTTGCACCGCTCAAGGAGAGCACCTGATCTCGCCAGAACAATTGAAGCGCCGGCGCGTTGGGATGGGGAAGCTCACGCGCCCAAAGGTAAGTTTCGGTCACACGGCCGAGGAGGGGCGTTTCTTCCTGTGGTAACCACATCTCCAACGTCCTCCAGGGTAACAACCAGGCCCCCACCGTTAAACCGAAGAGCCGCAGAAAATCGCGCCGCGAAATGTACTCGCTCATTACTCATGCACCCGTACCACCGTCCCAACCGAGGCCCAATTATAGAGCCAGGCGGCATCCGGTATGCTCAAGTTTACACATCCGTGGCTCATCGGTACGCCGAAATTGTTATGCCAATACGTGCCATGCAAGCCGTACCCCTTGTAAAAATACATCACATAAGGCACATCCGGTAAATAATAATCCGCACCGCTCATATCCGTATAACGCAGTTTGACGTATATCTTAAATGTTCCGGTAACCGTCGGATATTGCCAAGTGCCCGTGGAAACGACAAAGGTTTTGAGAAGCACATCCCCCTCGTAGGCATAGAGGCGTTGTTCGGAAAGGTCGACATCAATCCAGCGCTCCCCGTTCCCGAGGTCCGCCGTCAACGGCGTTGGGGTATCGGGCAGGATCGAAAGCCAGATCAACCCCGGCGTGGGAGTGACCGGCAAAAAAGGCGTAGGAGAAGGCTCAGGAGATAGGGAAATAGCCGTGGGAGATTCGGTCGGCGTGGGGATGAAGAGGGTGGGGGTAGCAGAAACCGGCGGAGCGAACTGCAGGGAAAAAACAGGCGAAAACGGACGCGGCTGAAACGGAGTCGAGGTTGGAGTGGGAAGCGCAAGGGAATTTTGTGCCATGGTCACCCCTTGGGGCATGGCTTCCATTCTTGCAAAAGGCCAAAGCGCAGCGCCGGCCAAGAGGGATAAAAGCATTCCGGATGTCAACAGCCATAGCGCAACCCGCGATTTTCGCAAATCACCCGGGAGCGAATCTGCCGATAAAACCTGATGAGACATTTTTCCTCCGAATCATCAGACGGGAAAGCGTTGACGATAACCGTAGACCGTGGACGGTGGACCGTAGCCCAGAGCTTCAGCCTGGCCCCATAGACTGCGGACTGTAGGCAGTAGACCGTCGTGCACGTTGAAAACGTTGAGCAATGGAGGCTGACTACGATGGACAGTGATTTATCATGAGATCGGAAGCAGCCCCATGCCGCCTTTATGGGGAAGCAGGCTCGATACTCTCATTGTAAATGAAACACAACACACCCTGAGCAATCCCTTCAGCAACCCGATCGGTATTGTTCAGAAGATACTCTCGATCCAGGTACAGAAAACCGGTTTCGATGATGGCCGCCACCGTTCCGGGATCGATTTCCGAAAAGGCATGGTATTCGCGCATATCTCGGGTGATACTGCCGGCATGGAAACGCAAGCCGGTTAATCGCTGATAGCGATCGCGCAAGCACTCGGTCAGCCGCATTGCCCGGTTGGGATCATACCCGTTGGAGGCCGCCGCCACTTTGAAACCGGTCGCTTCCTCGTTGATGTACTCACAAGAATCGTTGTGAATAGAGATCAAGGCGGAGGCCCGATACCCGTTTAGACGCGTATCGAATTCCTGCAGCAAGTCCACCTGGAAGCCTTTGGCCTTTAGCTTTTCCTGCACCAGCGAGGCAATGCGATAGTTCATATCGGCCTCGGTTAGGAGGACATTCCCCGCCCCATCATAGCACACCGCACCGGAATCATTGCCCATGTGACCGGCCACAATCCCAATGCGTAGCGCTTGTGAGGCGGAAGTAGGTGCCGCCACCGGGGTAAGCAGAACAGTCAGCGAGGCATTCCAACCGCTAAACGTTTTACCCGGCCGTGGCCAAAGGGTGAAAATGGTGGCCAGAAGGAATCCCACGGCAAGGATACGAAAGAAAGCTTGAAAGGCAGAGGATTTAGAACTCATCTCATCGCTCAAAGACGTACTTTGAAACCAGCCCCCGTTAGGATCAACACGATCGGTTCCGGCAGGTTTTGGAGCAAGTGGGCAAGCGCCGCCCAAACCAACGCCGAGGTTGGCTCCACATGGACCCCGCGCTGCGCCAGCGCATCCCGCGCCGGGAGGATCTCTTCTTCGGCAATCGCCAGAATCTCACCGCCGCTCTCTTCGATCGCCTGGAGCACCTTCTCCCCGCGTAAGGGCGCTCGCACCCGCACCCCCTCTGCCAGGGTGGGATTTTCCCGCACCCATTGCACGGCCAACGGCCCGAAGCGTCGCACGGCCACCAGCGGTGCGCAGGCCTGTGCTTGGACCCCGATCAAACGCGGCAAGCGCGGCGTTTGACCGCTCTTCTGCAACGCTTGGAAGCCGCGCGCCATTCCCAACATCAATCCGCCCTGTCCCACCGGAGCGATCACGCTTCCGGGCACCTCGCCCATCTGCTCGAGCAATTCATAGGCCAGCGTAGCATAACCGGGGAGGTTAAAAGGCAACCAGGCATGGCTGGCATAGGGAATACCGGCATCGGCTGCGGCCTGTGCCATTTCCGCGGCGCGGCTACGCGCCCCGGGGACGATCACGATCTCGGCGCCCAGCGCCTCGATCTGCATCCGTTTGGGGCCTGAAGCATCTTCCGGCACAAAAATGCGCGCCCGAATCCCGGCACGGGCCGCATATGCGGCGAAAGAAGCCCCGGCATTTCCCGATGAATCCTCCACCGCCATCGTCACCCCGCGCGCCTTGAGAAAAGTCACCAGAGTGGTCATGCCGCGATCTTTAAATGAGCCGGTCGGTTGGATAAACTCGTTTTTTAGGTAAATCCTCTTTCCAAACGCTTCGAGCGAAAGGAGCGGGGTGTTGCCTTCCCCTAACGTGATCGGCTCGGCAGCATCGGGCAGGTCGAAAAACGCCCGATAGCGCCAAACCCCCTTGTGATCCCGCTCCAGTTCTTGAGGATCAAAACGAAACGGCTCGGCATAATCGAAGACCCCGCCGCAGCGGCAACGATAGGGCACTCCTTCTTCCGGATAAGAACGCCCGCAATTGGTGCAAAGGATTTTCAAATTCATGTTTCCTGCTCCGAAAAGATATCCTGCGGTCCCGGCCGATATTCACCTTCCACCCAGAATTGACCGTTCGGCCCCACTTCCTTTTTCCAGATCGGCACAATCTCCTTCAATCGGTCAATCCCGTAGCGCGCCGCATCGAAAACACCGGTATCGCGATGGGCTGCCGTACAGGCAATCAAAACCGTCGGCGTACGCGGGTAGAGCTTCCCGATACGCTGCACAATGGCGATCCCCTGAACGGCTGGCCAACGCTGACGGATCTCGGCCGCGATCTGGCGCATTTTCTCCTCGGCCATCGGAACATACGCCTCGTATTCCAGATAAACCGTTCGATGGGGTTCGCCGCGTTCAGTCACACCGCGCACCATACCGCTGAAAATAGCCGCTGCACCAGTGGATTCGAGTGTGATGGCATCCAGGAGCTCGTGCAGGTCAATCTGCTCTTCGGTGACCCGCACAATGAGCGGAAAAGTCTCCTGACCACCCGAAACCGGCGGGAAGAACGCTACCTCAGCCCCGGCATGCAATTCGATTTCATCAAAGGCAAACTCTCGATCCACGGACACCAGGACCGAGTGCAACGCTTCCTGCAGCGCCGGATAGCGCTCAGCCAGCAAAGCCTTCAACTCGCCCACTCGCGTCCCTTCCGGGACCTCCAGCTCCAGGCTTTTTTGCCCAAGCTTATCCCTTAAAGTGGCAAAAAAGAGCAATCGAATTTGCATAGAGCCTCACGTCAGAGGTTCGTTAATCACATCTCCGGATCGACCGCCGTGCTTTTCGATCAGGCGAATGTTCTGAATGCGCATGGTTTTTTCGGCAGCCTTAGCCATATCGTATACCGTCAGCGCAGCGACGCTCACCGCAGTCAGCGCCTCCATTTCGACCCCGGTCTTGCCACGGGTCTTCACGGTAGCCGTGATCACCACGCCGGGTAAGGTCTCATCCAGCTTCAGATCCACTTCGATATGGGTCAGCGGCAGGGGATGACAAAGTGGGATCAGATCGGCCGTGCGTTTGGCCCCCAAAATGCCGGCCAGCTGTGCCACCGTCAACACATCGCCTTTCTTCATCGCTCCGCGGCGGATCAGCTCGAACGTCTCCGGCTTCATCCAGACCTCACCACGGGCGATCGCCACGCGCTCGGTATCGGGTTTTCCGCCCACATCCACCATGTGAGCATGTCCCTCAGCATCCAGGTGAGAAAGGGTTGCAGACATGCTCAAATTATACCGTCACTCTGCGATCTTACGCTTGAAGTGCACAAAATGACGATAGACGGCGCACGTAGACCATGAGGGAAAAGGCTCATTATTCCCTGATGATGGTCCACAAGTCCGGAAAAAGCCCTGCGACTCTACGAAACCTGGCGGCAAGGTAAACTCAGAAAACCGACTGCGGGTGTGTTCCAATTTTGTCGGGGAGTGGGTAAAACAAGACAGGAGGTGCACCATAAAATGTACGTTCGATGGAAGCAGTGCTGGAGTGGGCAAAAAGCCA
>DAOUBG010000012.1:0-163098 GCA_034432895.1 Anaerolineales bacterium | reverse complement strand
TCACCATCGTCACGCACGAACGCGCCAGTTTGTTCGGTGAGGTGGTGAACGGCGCCATGCGGTTGAACGCCTGGGGCGAAATCGTCCGCGCCGAATGGTTGCGGACCGCCGTCGTGCGGCCGTATGTGGTGGTGGATGCCGATGAATTCGTGGTGATGCCGAATCACGTGCATGGGATCATTTGGATTGTCGGGGATGATGGCGGCGTAGGGGCGACCCGCGTAGGGGCGACCCGCGTAGGGGCGACCCAACGGGTCGCCCCAACATCGCCACGCGGCCCGGCATCGGGTTCCATCGGCGCCATCATCGGGCAATTCAAATCCATTACGGCCAAACGCATCAATGCCCTGCGCAATACCCCCGGCGCGCCGGTCTGGCAACGGAATTATTACGAACACATTATCCGCAACGAGGCGGAATGGCAACGCATCCGCCAATACATCCAGGACAACCCGGCGCGTTGGGAGGCCGACCGCGAAAACCCGGCCGTTCTGCGATAATACCGGGCCGTTTGCTGGCAGAAATGCTATATAAATAAATGAGCAGGAGGAACCTATGAATGCCCAAACCCTTCTTGAGCAACAACGCACCATCGCCCGCCTGTTGCGCCAGGCGCAAGGGCAATATGCCCAGATCAGCACCGCTGTTGATGCGCAGTGGCAGGAAGTTCAGCGCGCCTATGAAGAAGCCCGCGCCCTGATCAACTGGATGGCCGGGGCAGAGGCCTTAGAGAACACCCGTGCTGCACCGGTTTCCTTGGCCTCCGGTACAAATCCAGAAGAGGCATTTCGGCGTAACGTGGCACTTATTTTCAAAATCCTCCATTCTTTGCAGAACTCTTATCCATCCGGGTGGCGAAAACGCCGAACTTGGAAAATAAGGCTTTGGCCAGTATATTTACTTAGTGTGGCCTTCTCACCCGATGGCCGCCGGCTGGCTTCGGGGGGTGCGGATAAGAAGGTGAAGGTGTGGGACCCTGCCGTCGGCCGCCTGCTCCAAACCCTGCAAGGGCACACGGGCTGGGTGAACAGCGTTGCCTTCTCGCCCGACGGCCGCCTGTTGGCTTCGGGGAGTCGGGATGAGACGGTGAAGGTGTGGGAGGTTGAAAGCGGCCGCCTGCTCCAAACCCTGCAAGGGCACGAGAACACGGTGTGGAGCGTTGCCTTCTCGCCCGACGGCCGCCTGCTGGCTTCGGGGAGTTGGGATGATGGGGTAAAGGTGTGGGACGTTGAAAACGGCCGCCTGCTCCAAACCCTCAAAGTCGGGCAAACGGTAAGGAGTGTTGCTTTTTCCCAAAACGGTCCATTCCTGGCTACCGGGGGAGAAGAGTTCGGCCAAATCGCGCTGTTTCAGGCCTCCTGGCCGGAGCTACAGGCACAGATCGCCGCCCTGGCCCAGGCGATGGCCGAGGCCGAGTTCTGGTATGCCCGCCTGCGGGAGCAAGCCGCCGCCGGGTATCGCCGCACGCTGCAGGAGCAGGTCTATGCTTCCCATCGGCGCTGGTTGGAGGATCTCAATCGCTCCGCTGGTCCCACTGCGTTCCCCTGGTCGGCCGAGCCGTGGCAGAGCTGGGATGTGGGCCATGGGGCTGGAGGTGATGTGTTGCGCCTGGGCAATTTGCAATCGGCCGGGGAGGCTGAATTGCAAATGCCGGCGCTGTTGGCTCTCCCTCCGGAGCGTTCCCTGCTGTGGAAAGCCTCGGCGGCTTCCCGCGCCACCGCCGCTCGCGCCATCCAATCCATCCTCCTGCGCCTGCTGGCCGCCCTGCCGCCGGGCAAGGTGCGCTTCACCTTCATTGACCCCATCGGACTGGGGCAGAACGCCGCGCCCTTTATGCACCTGGCCGATGCCGATGAGCAACTGGTGACCGGCAAGGCCTGGTCGGAGCCGCAGCACATCGAGCAGCGCCTGGCCGACCTGACCGAACATATGGAGACCGTCATCCAGCAGTACCTGCGCAATCAGTACGCCACGATTGAGGACTACAACGCCCAGGCCGGGGAGATCGCCGAACCCTATCGCGTCCTGGCCGTCTTTGACTTCCCGGCCAACTTTAGCGAAACGGCCGCCCGACGGCTGCTGAGCATCGTCCAGAACGGCCCGCGCTGCGGCGTCTACGCCCTCATCCTGGTGGACACCGAAAAGGTAAAGGCGAATGACCATTCATCTCTGCCCTACGGCTTCAACCTGGCCGACCTGGAACAGCACGCCACGGTCATCGCCTGGGAGGACGGCCGCTGGGTCTGGCAGGACGAGGACTTGCGCGCGTTCGCCCTGGAACTGGATGCCCCGCCCGAAGCCGACCTGTTCAACCGCATCGTGACCGCCGTCGGCGAGGCGGCCAAAGCGACGGGCCGTGTGGAGGTGCCCTTTGCGCGCATCGCCCCGCCGGCCGAAGCGTGGTGGAGCGGCGATAGCGGCGGCGGCATCCGGGCACCGCTGGGACCTGCCGGCGCCCGCAAGGTGCAGGAACTGGCCCTGGGCCAGGGCACGGCCCAGCACGT
This sequence comes from Anaerolineales bacterium, assembly GCA_034432895.1. Lineage (GTDB taxonomy): Bacteria > Chloroflexota > Anaerolineae > Anaerolineales > Villigracilaceae > 630D-37. The sequence goes on along the minus strand of DAOUBG010000012.1, from coordinate 160,594 downwards.
GCTGGTGGCCGGCAAGACCGGTTCCGGCAAATCCACCCTGCTGCACACATTGATCACCAACCTGGCGCTCACCTACGGCCCCGAAGAGGTGGAACTCTACCTGATTGACTTCAAGAAGGGGGTGGAGTTCAAGACCTACGCCACGCATCAACTGCCGCACGCCCGCGTTGTGGCGATTGAGAGCGAGCGGGAGTTCGGTTTGAGCGTGCTTCAGGGGCTGGATGCCGAGCTCAAACGCCGCGGTGACCTCTTCCGCTCCGTCGGCGTGGACCACATCGCTGACTATCGTCGCAAGACGGGTGAGAGACTGCCGCGCATTCTCCTGCTCGTGGACGAATTCCAGGAATTTTTCACCGAGGACGATCCCATCGCCTCCCAAGCCTCCCAAATCCTGGACCGGCTGGTGCGCCAGGGACGCGCCTTTGGCATCCACGTGCTGCTCGGTTCGCAGACCCTGGCCGGCGCCTACAGCCTGGCGCGCGGCACCATTGACCAGATGGCCGTGCGCATTGCCCTGCAGTGCTCCGAGGCCGACTCGCGGCTGATCCTGGCGGACGATAACCCGGCCGCCCGCCTGCTCTCGCGGCCCGGCGAAGCCATCTACAACGACGCCAACGGGATGGTGGAAGGGAACAAGCGCTTCCAGGTGGCCTGGCTGCCCGATGAGGAGCGGGACCGCTACCTGGCCCAGGTGCGCGACCTGGCCCAGCGCAAAGGCTACCGTCCGCCGCGAGAGCAGATCGTCTTTGAAGGCAACGCCCCGGCCCAGGTGGAGAAGAACCGCCTGTTGCAGGAGTTGCTGAGTTCGCCTGCGACCCCTGCGCTTGATCGGCGGCGTCTCCTGGCCTGGCTGGGGGATCCGGTCGCCATCCGCGACCCGATTGTGGCCGTCTTCCGCCGACAAAGCGGGAGTAACCTGCTCCTCGTTGGCCCTAACGACGAGACCGCAGCCGGAATGATGACAGTAGCGCTCATCAGTCTGGCAGCCCAGTTGCGCAGCGTGGAGGGCTCCCGCTTTTACGTCCTGGACTTCGGTGCGGTGGATGCTCCCTTCGCGGGCATCTGGGATACCCTGGCCGCAGCCCTGCCTCAGGTGCGGGTAGGCCGGCGGCGCCAGTTGCCCGATTTCATCGCCGAACTGGAGGCCGAGGTCAACCGACGGTTGGAGGAGGAACGGCCTGGGCGGCCCTCCCTCTTCCTGTTCCTTTACGGCTTGCAACGGGCACGTGACCTGCGCCAGGAGGAGATGGGCTTCGGCGGGTTCGGCGAGGAGCCGGCCGCGCCGAATCCGGCTCAGCAGTTCACCACCATCCTGCGCGAAGGGCCAGACGTGGGGATCCATACCGCCGTCTGGTGCGATACGGTCACCAATCTGGGGCGCAGCCTGGATCGCCGGGCCCTGCGAGAGTTCGCCTTGCGAATAGCGATGCAGATGAGCGCCGAGGACTCGGCTAACTTGCTGGATAGCCCGCTGGCAAGCAAACTGGGGCCAAACCGGGCGCTGTTCTATGATGAGGAAGAAGGCAGGCTGGAGAAATTCCGCCCGTATGGGCTGCCGACGCAGGAGTGGTTAACACAAGTGAAAGTATGGCTATCGGGCGGTGGTCTGATATGATTTCCCGCCCAACTCGCGCTTCCAGCCGATCCGCTCGCGCTGTAAAGTGCAAGTCGTTAGTCCGCTTCATCTCAATTTATGGAAGGAGGGATAGGTAGTTACCTTCCGAGGGAAAAGGAGCGGTGTTGAGCCGTTGGGGTCTGGCGGGAAACTGAACTCGGAACGCTCTTATGAAAGGCTGTACTTAGTCGCTGGGTCGAGAGTTTGGGGGATGGCAAAGATACGCTCCAGGATCTACGCTCTACCGTCCTTCCGAAAGTGGGGGAAATGTGATGATCATCGTCCTCTTTGGTGACAATGATAAGCACGCAGATGATGGTCTTTCGAGTATGATAAAAAAGTCACAATCTTGAGCTAACTCCGCTGCAAAAACCGTCTCTGCTCAATGGGCCTGATCCAATAGGACACGGACAAACACGGATGGCACGGAAATTTATGAAAAGATTTAAAACTAACACAGTCTTTGGTAACAAAGCACTAAAAATTCGATTTTTTAGAGCTATTTGTGGATCTCAAACCCTGAAATGCTTTGAGGGCGTGTCTTTCTGTAGTGGAAGGACTTTTTGCAGTGAACTTTTGAGCTGATTATCTTCCTGGAGGCTTTCATGCAAGCGATTCCTGGAGAATTTTTACCCATTGATCGTAAAGAGCGCGTGTATTCTCCTTTTCGGGATGTGCCGATGCGCCCGCCGGAGGAGCGGGTGTGTGATTTTGATGATGTAGCGATTCCGTTCACTCCAGAACGGGCAATGGCCGAGGCTGCCCGCTGCATTCACTGCCCCGATCCGGCGCCGTGTATGTTGGCGTGCCCTACGCACAACGATATTCCATCGGCGATGTGGTTGATCGAGCAGGGGCGTTTCCTGGAGGCGGCACAGCTCTATCATCAGACCAGTTCTCTCCCGGAGATTTGCGGGCGCGTTTGTCCTCATGAGCAGCTTTGTCAGGGTTCTTGTGTGTTGAATAAGCACCATGAGCCGGTGCTGACCGGCGCGCTCGAAGCGTTCGTCGTTGACTACGAGCGGGAAACGAGGGGGTATGAGATACCGCGCGGTGAACCAACGGGACATAAGGTGGCGATCGTCGGGGCCGGACCTTCCGGCTTGGCCTGCGCGGAGCAGCTGGTGCAGCTCGGTCACGAGGTGACGATCTTCGATGCCAAGCCGGCGCCGGGCGGATTGCTCGTTTACGGCATCCCGAACTTCAAGCTACCCAAAGAGGTGGTCTTCCGCAAATGGCAGGATTTTGAGCGTGCTGGCGTAGAGTTCGTGCCGAATACGCGCATCGGCAAGGATAAGACGATCGACGACCTGTTCGCCGAGGGCTTCGAGGCCGTTTTCATCGGTGTAGGGACCGGCATTGATGCGCCGATGGAAAATACGCCGGGCACCGATCTTCCCGGAGTCTATCAGGCGACGGATTTCCTGATGCGCGCCAATGTTCCTTTGGAATTACTACCACCGGAAAAACGTGAGCGCCCACAGGTGGGCAAGCGAGTGGTGGTGATCGGCGGAGGCGATACAGCCTCGGATTGTCTGCGCACGGCGCTGCGCATGGGGGCTGAGGAGGTCACATGTCTCTACCGCCGCACCGAGAAAGAAATGCCCGGCGGGCGGAAGGACCGTGAGCTGGCCAAACAGGAGGGCGCAAAATATCGTTTCCTGACGCAGCCGGTGCGCTTTATTGCCGGTCCAGATGGGCGGCTAGCTGCCGTTGAATGCATTGAGATGCGTTTGGGTGAGCCGGATGCTAAAGGTCGCCGCAAGCCGATACCGGTGGAGGGATCCAATTTTGTCATTCCCTGCGATACGGCGATCCTGGCGCTTGGTTATTGGCCGGATCCTCTGCTCGGTGAGACAACGCCAGGCTTGGAGACGCACAACTGGGGGTTGATCGTAGTGGATCGCGAGACCGGTGCTACCACCCGGCCAGGTGTCTTTGCCGGTGGGGATGCGGTCACGGGGCCGGACCTGGTAGTCACGGCGATGGTCTCCGGACGCAAAGCGGCTCGGGCGATCCATCGGTATCTGACGCGAAAATAGCGTTCTGCGAGGGCAGGTGAGAGAAGGAAATGGCCGGGAGTTCGCTCCCGGCCGCTTTTTGATGGCCTTCGTGCTTTGCAGAGGTCTGGCGTCCGTTATCCGCAGAAAGGGGGAGGTGGGTTTTCTATTGTTTTCGCAATCTTCGGCTCTGCGCAGGTCTTGAGCCGTGGATGAGCGTACATCGATATGTCCATCCGAATCTGATAAAAGTGACAAACGTGACGATCTTCCTGTTCTATGGGTGACAGATTTTCCCTATAATGGAAAAAACGGGCTGATTTAATTCACGTTTCATCCATGGAGGGCCTATGCTCGCCTATGAGCCCTGGCAAGCGCGCCGAAAACCGGCCGCGGCGTTGGTGATTGGGGGTGGCGTAGGGGGGATGCGGGCGGCTTTGGATATTGCCGATGCCGGCCTGAAGGTGTATCTTGTGGAACAAACTCCATGTTTGGGTGGACGCGTGGCGCAGCTCGGATTTATGTTCCCGCAGCACGATTGTGTGCTCTGTCGCGGGACGCCGGATCACGGCTATGGTTGTACCCGTCCTTCCATTTCACCGGTCTACCTGCCGTACAATCGTCACCCGAACATCGAGGTGCTGACCAACACCCATCTTCTCCAGGTAGAGGGAGAGGCCGGCGACTTTACCGCTTTCCTGCGCCAGGAACCACGTTATGTAAATGCCGAGCGATGTATTAATTGCGGTCGGTGCGCGCGGGTTTGCCCGGTGGAGCTCCCCGATCTTTATCAAGCTGGGTTGACCCGGCACAAAGCGGCTTACAAAGTTGCAGCGCGCGCCATTCCAGATGCCTATTGCATTACCCGCGGCCCATATTGCGATGCCTGCCGTGCTTGCGAAAAAGTTTGCCCGACCCAAGCGATCGATCTGGACGAACGCCCGCGCTTGCTCACCTTGGAGGTCGGTGCGATTGTGCTGGCGCTTGGCTTTCAGACCTATCCCGTGGCCGAGCTGGAAGAATTCGGTTATGGGCGCTATCCGAATGTAGTTCAGGCCATGGAATACGAACGCTTGGCAAGCCGTTCCGGACCAACCGAGGGTATCGTGGTTCGTCCTTCCGATAAAGTCCCGCCGCGTTCCATCGCTTGGTTGCAGTGCATTGGTGCGCGCGATCGGGAAGTGCCTTATTGTTCTTCGATCTGCTGCATGTATGCTACCAAAGAGGCGATCTTGGCCAAACAGCGCTTGGGGAAGGAAATACGCTGCGATATTTTCCTGATGGATGAACGTGCTTTCAACAAAGAGTACAGCCGTTACTTCGATGCGGCTTGGCGAAAATACGATATCCACTATCATCGTTCGCGTCCCTCGATGGTGCTGGAAGATCCACAAACACACAATTTGCTCCTGAACTACGTGGATGTGGATGGGACTCTCCATTCTGAGACCTTTGAGATGGTAGTGCTGGCGACCGGACTACGGCCTCCGGAGACTGCCCGGCAATTGGCACAGATCTTGGGGATCGAGATCAACGAATACGGCTTTTGTCGCACCGATAAATTCAGCCCTTTGCAAACCAGCCGTCCCGGCATCTTCGTCTGTGGGGCTTTCTCTTCGCCGAAAGAAATTGCCGAGACGATCCTGGATGCCAGCGGCGCGGCCGCCGAGGTGATCCGCTTGCTCAACGCTCGCCTGCACACGTTCCCCTATGCGCGTGAAGCACCTTTCATCACCCCCGATGGCCTGCCACCGGAGCGCGCAGTGGAAGACGAATCTCCACGCCTCGGTCTCTTCCTGTGTACCTGCGGAGGTACCAACAGCGAGGTCCTGGACTTCACGGCGCTGAGCATGCGGGCGCGCACATGGCCAGGAGTGGTCTTCACCGAGGTGCTGGATTATCTCTGTTTCCCGGAGGGGTTGCAGCGCATTCAGGAAGCGGTGAGCGCACAAAATCTAAACCGTGTGGTGGTAGGGGCCTGCAGCAACCGCACCCATGATTCGCTCTTCCAGCGCACCGTGCGGATGGTCGGTCTTAACCCTTACCTGTTCGAGGGGGTGAACTTGCGGGAGCAATGTGTGCGTGTGCATCGTTCCCGGCCGTCACAGGCTCAACGCAAAGCGGTTGAATTGCTGCGCATGGCGAGCGAACGTGTGCGCTTGGCCCATCCGGTGCACAAAGAAACGTATCCTTGCCTGCCGGTGGCGCTGGTGCTCGGTGGGGGGTTGGCCGGCATGACCGCGGCCTTGACCATTGCCGATAGCGGTTACGATGTGCACCTGATCGAGCGTTCGGAGCGGCTGGGTGGCAACTTGCTCGATCTCTACTACGTCGCCGAAGGATACAATCCGCAGCGTTTGTTGCGTGACCTGGTGAACCGGGTGCGTGCCCACCCTCGCATTGTGACCCACCTGCACAGTGAACTGGTGCGTCAGGATGGGCAGGCCGGGGCGTTTCGCTCGGAGATTCGCACCCGCATGCCGGGGCGCCCGGAAGAGCATTTCTTGATCGAGCACGGGGTCACGATCGTGGCGACCGGCGCACGCGAATTGCGGGAACATCCCTGGCTGCAATTGCCCGGCGTGATCACCCAACGAGAGCTGGAGGAGCGCATTATTCATCATCCTGAGCAGATCGCCACCCTGCGCGAGGTGGTGATGATCCAGTGCGTGCGTGCCGAAGGGGTTGCCTCTTACTGCTCGCGCGTTTGTTGCACCAATGCGATGAAAAATGCTATCCGTCTGCGCCTGTTCAACCCATCCTGCCGCGTGACTGTGCTCTACAAAAACATCGTCACCTACGGATTTCGCGAACAGTACTATACCGAAGCGCGCCGTCTGGGGGTGATCTTTGCCCGCTATACCGATGAGCAACCTCCAGAGGTGCTTTTCGATGCCTCGCAGGGACGTTTGCAGGTGCGTTTTTGGGAAGCCGCGCTCGGTCACTGGCAGGAAGTTTGGGCAGATTTGGTGCCTTTGAGCATGCCGGTCATTCCTTCGGAGGGCACGCAAAAGCTGGCGCGCCTGTTACGGTTGCCACTTTCGAGCGAGGGTTTCTTTGAAGAGGCCCAAATGAAATTGCGACCGATGGACTTCGGGCGGGAGGGTATTTTCCTGGCCGGCATGGCACATTATCCGAAGTTTATCGAAGAAACGATCAGCCATGCCCAGGCCGCGGCGGCGCGCGCCGTGACTTTCCTTTCGCCGCAAAAGGTTTGGTCGGGTGGGGCGGTGGCACAGGTGGATGCGCAAAAATGCGTCGGATGCCTGACCTGTACCCGCACTTGTCCCTTTGGGATTCCGCAAGTGGTGCAATGGGAGGGTCGTCACGGAATCGGTGGGTTGGGTGGGGCGGCTTGGATCGATCCGACCCAGTGTCACGGTTGCGGTACCTGCACGGCGGAATGCCCGGCCAATGCGATCCAGCTTGTGCACTACACCGATGAGCAAATTTTCCTGCGCTCGGTGAAGGGACTGGGCGCCTGGCTGCCTTCTACTGAAACGGTAATGAGGGGAAAGCCATGACCTCACCATACGTTCCATCATCCTTTGAGCCGGAAATCACCGCCTTCTACTGCATCTATTGCGGCTATATGGCCGCGGATACGGCCGGTGCGCTCGGCCTCGAATACCCGGCGAACGTCAAGTTTGTGCGTCTGCCGTGCAGCGGTAAGACCGATATTCGCTACATTTTGGAGGCCTTTGAACAAGGCGCAGATGGCGTATATGTGATTGCTTGCCCGATCGGAAATTGTCATCACGTGCGTGGGAACGAGCGGGCCTTGGCGCGCTTGCGCCGGGCGAAGCGAATTTTAGACGAAATCGGATTGGGCAGCGGGCGCCTGGATATTTTCTTCATGTCCGGTAGTCAGGCTCATGCCTTTGCGCAAGCCGCCCAAACGATGACCGACCGCATCCGCCGCTTGGGGCCGAACCCGCTCAAGGTCCCGACCGCCGCGGCCGCCGCCGCAGCAGCAGAAGAAGAGGAAGAAGAGGTCCTGCCGCGCGGTCGGCGACGTCTGCGCTAAACGCCTACGGTCCAAGACTCGGAGAACGGATATGCAAACGGAAGGTATCTCATCGGCTCTTTCGCCTCCGGTAGGGGCAGTGGCAGTAATCGGCGGAGGGATTGCTGGTATGCAGGCCGCCCTCGACCTGGCCGAACAGGGCTTCAAGGTCTATCTTGTGGAGAGAAAATCGGCCATCGGCGGTCACATGGCACAGCTGGATAAGACCTTTCCGACCAACGATTGTGCCATGTGCACGATCTCCCCGCGGCTAGTGGACGTAGCGCGCCATCCGAACATCGAAATCCTGACCAACACCGAGGTCTTGGAGGTACAGGGGCAGGCCGGCAACTTTCGCCTTCTGGTGGAGCAATATCCGCGCTACATTGACCCTCAACGTTGCACTGCTTGTGGTGATTGTGCGCGTGTCTGCCCGGTGACGGTGCCCGATACGTTTAATGAAGGTCTTTCGGCACGCCGCGCGGCCTATAAGCTCTATCCGCAGGCCGTTCCGAACGCCTATGCCATCGAAAAGCGCGGCATTGCACCGTGCCGCGATGCTTGCCCTGCCCATCAGCGGGCCCAAGGCTATATTGCCCTGATCCGCGAAGGGCGCTGGGAAGAGGCCTTGCGGGTGATTAAAATGGATAATCCCTTCCCTGGCATTTGCGGGCGGATTTGCAACCACCGGTGCGAGGCGGCCTGCAACCGTGGTCTGGTGGATGAGCCGATCAACATCCGGGCGCTGAAGCGCTTTGTCACGGATAAGGTTTACAGTCAGCCGCGCCGCCCACCGCTCCCGGCCGAGATCAAGTACCCCGATCGGCGCGTGGCGATCATCGGGGCCGGCCCCTGTGGCTTGACTGCAGCTCAAGATATTATCCGCGCCGGCTACCCGGTTACCGTTTTCGAGGCCATGCCAGTGGCGGGGGGGATGCTTCGGTTGGGCGTGCCGGAATTCCGTCTGCCGGCGGCCATCGTCGATCGCGAGGTGCAAGATATCCTGGATTTGGGGGTCGATCTCCGACTGAATACGCCGGTCACCAACCTGGATGAGGTGTTTGCTGAGGGCTTCTCTGCGGTGGTGATCGCGGTTGGCGCGCATGAGGGCGTGCGCCTGCCCATCCCCGGCGCCGATCTGAAGCGGGTGTTGATCAACACCCACTTCCTGCGCGATGTGCGCTTGGGCCGGAGCGAACAACTGCGCGAGCTTGGCGAGCGCGTGTTGGTGCTGGGTGGCGGGAATGTGGCCATTGACGTGGCGCGCACCGCGCTGCGTTTGGGGCGCAAGGTAGCCATGGCCTGCGTGGAAGATCGGGAGCACATGCCAGCGCACCCCTGGGAGATCGAAGCGGCGCAACAGGAGGGGGTAGAAATCTATAATAGCCGTGCCTTCGAGCGCATCTTGGATGATGGGCAGGGTGGCGTGGCCGGGCTGGAATGCACTCTCGTCCGCTCGTTTCACTTTGACGAGCAGGGTCGGCTGCATGTAGAAAAGATTCCCGGTTCCACCCATGTGATCCCCTGCGATACGATCCTTTTCTCCGTCGGGCAGCGTGCCGGCCTGGCCTTCATCCCGCCGGATGCTCAAATCGGCCTGACCGAGCGCCGTACCATTGCCGTCAACCCGAACACGTTTGCCACCACGCGTCCCGGCGTTTTTGCCGCCGGCGATAGCGTCTCAGGAACGGCGTTTGTGATCGAGGCGGTGGCGAGCGGTCATAAGGTAGCCCAATCGGTGTTGCGCTATCTGCGAGGCGAACCTTTAGAACCTGTGCCGGCGCCGCCTTTGCCGGTCGTCCGCCTGAGCCGGAAGGAGATCGAAGAGCGATTGGCGCGAGGGGAAATTCGTTCGCAGCGCCGTGTGCCGATGCCGCAACTTCCGCCGGAAGCGCGGAAAAGTTCGTTTGCCGAAGTCGAGCAAGGCTACGATGACGAATCGGCGCAGCGCGAGGCGGCGCGCTGTCTGGCTTGCGGCATTTGCTCGGAGTGTATGTCCTGCACCTTCGTCTGTGGTGTGCAGGCGATCGATCATGAGATGCTTTCCCAGCGTCACACCCTGCAGGTGGGCGCTATCCTGCTGACCCCCGGTTATCGTCCCTACCAGGCGGAGCAGGCCGCCGAATTCGGGCTGGGACGCTACCCGAATGTGGTCACTTCGCTGCAGTTTGAGCGTTTGCTCTCCTCCTGTGGCCCGACGATGGGGCACCTGGAGCGCCCTTCAGATGGCCGTCCACCGCGCCGCATCGCTTTCCTGCAGTGCATCGGTAGCCGCGATCGCCTCCACGATTACTGCTCGGCTGTGTGCTGTATGGCGGCGACCAAGCAAGCGATCATTGCCAAAGAACATCAGCCGGGTGTGGAGGTGCATATCTTCCTGATGGATCTGCGTGCCTTTTCCAAAGGCTATCTGGCCTATTTTGAGCGCGCCCATCAGCACTATGGAGTGCACTATCACACCTCGCGCCCCAGTGCCGTTTGGGAAGATCCGCAAACCCACGACCTACTGGTCCATTACATAGAGCCCGGCGATGAGAAACCCCACACCGAGACCTTTGACCTGGTGGTGCTTTCGGTCGGAATGGAAATTGCCCCCGAAGTGCGCGAGTTGGGTCGCCGCTTGGGCCTTCAGCCGGATGAATACGGCTTCTGTCACACTTCTCCCTTCCGTCCGCTGGAGACCAGCCGCCCCGGCATCTACGTGGCCGGCACCTTCCGTGAGCCGAAAGATATTCCCGAATCGGTGATCGAAGCCAGCGGGGCGGCTGCGGCCATTGCCACCTTGTTGCACCCTTCCCGCTTTACGCGAACGACGAAGCCTGAATACCCAGCGGAGCGAGAGGTGCGCGGCGAAAAACCACGGGTAGGCGTGTTTGTCTGCTCGTGCGGGTCGAACATCGGCGGCTATGTGGATGTGCAGGCCGTGACCGAATATGCCCGATCCCTGCCCTATGTTGTCCATGCCGAGGCCAATCTCTATACCTGCTCCCAGGATAGTATCCGCCGCATCACGGATCACATTCGGACCCTGGGCTTGAACCGCGTTGTGGTTGCTTCCTGCACCCCGCTGACCCATGCTCCGCTCTTTCAGGATGCTCTGCGTATGGCCGGCCTGAATCCCCATCTTTTCGAGATGGCCAATATTCGCAATCAATGTTCCTGGGTGCATTCCGAAGATCGGGAAGCGGCCACCCGCAAGGCTAAAGACCTGGTGCGTGCTGCGGTGGCACGGGCACTTTGGCTCGAAGCACATACACCGCTGCAGATCGGCTTGGAGAAAGCCGCGCTGATCGTGGGAGGAGGCTTGGCCGGGATGACCGCCGCCCTCGCGCTGGCCGATCAGGGTTTCCTCGTTCATCTGGTGGAAAAAGAAGAGGCCCTTGGCGGCAATTTGCGCCGGCTCACCGCGCTCATGCCGCCCCCCGCGCCCTCGCGGGAAGCCGAAGCCCTGCCGGTCTCTCCGCTCTTGGATGAATGGACCCGCCGTGTCCGTGAGCATCCTCGTATCCACCTGCATTTGCAGACCCAAGTGGTTGCCACGCGTGGCTTCGTAGGTCATTTCGTCACCACGTTGGAAAACGCGCATCGGGAGCGCTTGGAAGTCACCCATGGTGTTACCTTGCTGGCCTGTGGTGCGCAAGAATACCGCGGTAACGAATACGGCTACGGAAGTGACGCGCGCATTTTGACCCAACAGGAACTGGAAGCTCGGCTGGGGGAGTGGGAAAGCGGTTCGCCACCTCATTCGGACCTCGTGCCGCGTGCCGTGGTGATGATCCAGTGCGTCGGGCCGGCGGAACGGTACTGTGCCCGCATCTGCTGCGCCGAGGCGCTGAAGAATGCCCTGCGCCTGAAGCGGCTCTTCCCTGCTTGCCGGGTGAGCGTGTTCTACCGCGATCTGCGCGTCTACGGTTTCCGCGAGCGGTTATATCGTGAAGCGCGCCGCTTGGGAGTGCGTTTCCTGCGCTACGATTTTGAGAACCGTCCACATGTCTTACCCACCGCCGAGGGGATCACGGTTCAGGTTTGGGATAAGGACCTTAAATGTCCCCTGACCCTGAGGGCTGATTACCTGGTGCTCTCAATGCCGCCGGTTGCACGACCGGATGCTCAACGGCTGGCCTCCCTGTTCAAAGTGCCTTTGGATAAGGACGGTTTCTTCCTGGAAGCCCACATCAAGCTGCGCCCGCTCGATTTCGCCGGAGAGGGGCTCTTTATGGCCGGGGCGGCCCACTATCCGGCATTTGTGGAGGAGACGATCGTCCAGGCACAGGCCGCGGCAGCGCGGGCAGCGCGCCTGCTGAGCCACGATTTTCTCACCGCCGGCGAGCGCGTGGCCGTCGTAAACCAGGAGAAATGCACCGCTTGCCTGACCTGCGTGCGCATCTGTCCTTTTGGCGTGCCGCGCATCGAATCTCAGGCGGTGGGTGTGGGAGGGGTGCGAGGTGCGGCCTATATCGAAGCGGCCATTTGTCAGGGATGTGGCGTGTGCGTTGCGGAATGCCCGGCACGCGCCATCCAGCTGCGAGATTACACCGATCTCCAGCTCCAAAGCAAGGTGCAGGCATTGCTCCGTCCTATGCTGGAGGTCTCGCTATGAGCGAAGAATTGCGCCTGCTCGCCTTTTGCTGTCAATACTGCGCTTATGCGGCGGCAGATCTGGCCGGCGCATTGCGACTGCAATACCCTCCCGATGTGCGCATCGTGCTCCTGCCTTGTAGTGGCCGCCTTGACCTGCTGACGGCTTTGCTCGCCTTGGAAGAAGGCGCAGATGGCGTGATGGTTGTCGGTTGCATGCCGGGAGATTGTCACTTCCTGGAGGGCAATCTCAACGCCCGCCGTAGAGTGGAGGCACTACAAAAACTGCTGCAGGCGATCGGGCTGGAGGCCGATCGGGTGCGTATGTTCAACCTTTCTTCGGCGATGGCCGCCGAATTCGCCGAAGCAGTCCGAACGATGCGAGAACAAATTGCGAAGTTGGGGCCGAACCCGTTGCGAAAGGTCCCGCAGGAGAGTGAGCTATGATCGTGGCCGAACAGAAAACCCTGGAAGAGATCAAAGCGTTGATCGGAAATGCGCGCAGGGTGCTGGTCGTCGGTTGTGGGACGTGTGTTACGGTGTGTTTTGCCGGCGGTGCCCGCGAAGCGGCGATCGTAGCGGCCGAGCTGCGCATGGCCTCGAAGTTGGAAGGCAACCCGAAAGAGGTCAGCGATGTGACCGTGCAGCGCCAGTGCGAATGGGAATATCTCGATCCGATCGCCGAACAGGTGGGGCAGGTGGATGTTGTGCTTTCGCTGGGCTGTGGCGTAGGGGTCCAGGCGATCGCCGAACATTTCCCGCACACCTGGGTCGTGCCGGGATTGAACACCAAATTCATGGGGCTACCGCTGGAGCAAGGCGTTTGGGCCGAGCGATGCGCCGCCTGTGGGGATTGCATTCTCGGTTTGACCGGCGGCATTTGCCCAATTGCCCGATGCTCTAAATCTTTGCTCAATGGTCCCTGTGGCGGCTCGGTGGATGGGCATTGTGAAGTCAATGCCGAGATTCCCTGTGCCTGGCAATTGATCTATGATCGCCTGAAGAGCCTAGGGAAGCTAGAGATGCTGATGGAGATTCAACCGCCAAAGAACTGGCAAAAGGCACGGGATGGCGGGCCGCGTAAGATCGTGCGCGAGGACCTGCGCCTGGGTTCGGATGAATGAGAAGGAGGCTCTATGAGCACGAATGGTTACCTGAGCGGCTCCAACCTGGAGCGCGTCTTGAAAAACGGGTACTTTGCGGTTACCGCGGAGCTGGGGCCGCCGCAAAGCGCGGATGCGGAAGTGATCCGCCGAAAAGCGGCGCTGCTCAAGGGCTATTGCGATGCGGTCAACATCACCGATAATCAAACCGCCATTGTGCGCATGTCCAGCATCGGCGCGGCGATCCTGCTGCTCAAAGAGGGCCTGGAGCCGGTGATCCAAATGACCTGCCGCGATCGCAATCGGTTGGCGATGCAATCCGATTTGCTCGGCGCCTATGCCAACGGCATACGCAACGTGCTTTGTCTTTCCGGCGATCATCAGAGCTTTGGCAATCACCCCACTGCCAAGAACGTCTACGACCTGGATTCGATCCAGATGGTACAGATGGTGGTGAATATGCGCGAGGCGCGCATATTTCAGTGCGGTGAACCGATCAAAGGGCAAGAGCCGCGTTTCTTTGTCGGCGCGGTCGAATCCCCGTTTGCCCATCCGCGGGAATTCCGTCCCTATCGCCTGGCGAAGAAGATCAAGGCCGGCGCCAATTTCATCCAGACGCAGATCATCTACGATATCGAGGCCTTTGAGCAGTTCATGGAAAAGGTGCGTGAGTTGGGTATCCATCAGCAGGCCTACATCCTGGCCGGCGTCAGCCCGCTGAAAAGCCCGGGCATGGCGAAATACATGGTGGAAAACGTGCCCGGCATTCTGATCCCTCCGGCGCTGATCGAACGGATGGAGGCGGCCGGAGCTCCCTGGGCCGGTAAGAGCAAGGATGCCCTGACTCCCGAAGAGAAAAAGGCGCGTGCTGCTGCTTGGCAGGCCGAGGGCATTCGTATTTGCATTGAGACGATCCAACGCCTGCGGCAGATCGAGGGGGTAGCCGGTGTGCATATTATGGCGATTGAATGGGAAGAGGCCGTCCGACCGATTGTGGAGGGGGCCGGCTTATCTCCGCGCCCCGATCTCAACACCCCGATCGCGGTGCCGAAGGCAGGAGGAGCATAGCCATGACGGTTACCAAGCTACCCATTGACCAACGAACGATCGCTGCACACGAAAATTTGGCGGCACAGCTTCAGGCGGAGCTGGGGCAAAACATTTTCCTATGCTACCAGTGCCTGAAGTGTAGCAATGGCTGTCCGCTGAGCGATTTCTTCGATCGCCAACCGCATCAGATTATGCGCCTCCTGCAATTGGGAGAGGATCAAAGTGCGCTGCAGGCGCAAACTCCTTGGCTCTGCGCTTCCTGCCAAACCTGTAGCACGCGTTGCCCTCAAGGGCTAGATATCGCCGCCATCATGGCCTACTTAACGCGCCAAGCCCGGGCGCGCAGGATGAAACCGAAGGTCCCGCAAGTGGATGCGGTGAACCGTGCTTTTTTGCGCGGCATCCGCCTGTGGGGTCGCATCTATGAGATCGGCTTGATGGCAGAAGTCAAATTGCGCACCGGTCAGATCCGTGAGGATATGGAGCTGGGAATGCGCATGTTGCGCAAAGGGAAGCTTTCGTTGCTGCCGGAATGGGCTCGGCCTCCCCGTCGGCCGCGCCCGGTGGCGGCTCCTCGCCCGATCTTGGGCTATTATCCTGGCTGTTCGCTGCATTCTACGGCCGTTGAATACGATCTTTCGGCCCAGGCGGTCTGCCATGCGTTGGGCATTTTTCTCTATGAACCGCCGGGATGGATCTGTTGTGGAAGCACGCCGATCCATCGCTCGCATCCCCAAGAGGCGTTGCGCCTGCCGCTGGAGAACCTACGCCTGGTGGCAGAAAGCGGTCTGGAAGAAGTGGTCATGCCCTGTGCGGCCTGCTTCAATCATCATAAGATGGCGCTCTACGAGGTGCGAGAACATCCGGAACGTTTGCGCACCCTGCCGCATGTGCCGTCTTTGGAGATCATCCGGCGGGTGCGGGTACGTTCGCTGGTGGAGGCGATCTTCGAGCATGTGGGGACGGAATTGCTACGTGCGCAGGTGCAGCAACCTCTTCAGGGTCTACGCCTGGTGTGCTACTATGGATGCCTGCTCACTCGTCTCCCTGAAGTAACCGAAGCATCCCATCCTGAAAATCCGATGCAAATGGACGCATTGCTTGATGTGACCGGTGCCGAGGTGCGCGATTGGAGCTATAAAACCGTCTGTTGCGGTGCCACCCATTCGCTCACCCGACCGGATATCGTGCTTGACCTGAGCCGCACGTTGATTGAGCAAGCGCAACGCGCCGGGGCGGAGGCGATTGCTGTGGCTTGTCCGCTTTGTCACGCCAACTTGGATGCCCGCCAATTCCAGATGAAGCTGGAGAAGCCATTGCCGGTGCTCTATTTCACCCAATTGCTTGGCTTGGCATTGGGGTTGCCGGCCAACCGGCTGGGGCTGGAGAAGAACCTTGTCGATGCGCGCCCTTTGTTTCGTGAGAAAGGGTTACTCACCTCATGAGTCCTTCCATCCGTCACCGGGTGCTGTGGTTGAGCGGGCAGGATATCGGGCGCTGCCAGGCTTGCATGGATTGTGACACCGTGCGCACTCCCGATATGGATGTATCGCTGGGGAGCCTGATCCAGATGGCCCTGTTGAACGATGAGGAGGTCTTCTCGACGCGTACCTTGTGGTCGGAAGAAGTGTTTCAACGCGCTGGCGGTGCCTGTAAGATCGGAGTAGATCTACAGGCTGTATTGCAGAGCTTGCGTCTGCTGGCCGATCTGCCGAAAACATGAGATAAGTAGTGCCCAAAATGTGAGCAGGAAAAGGCTCGAAAGGGAAACGAAAACGCAGGGAATGCCCATCAAGTGTGAGAGAATCGGGTAAAATAGCGCGAACTCTGCCCCAATTGCCAAAGAGGGTATATTCGCAATCCGCGGGGAATGCGATGGAGATAAAATCTTTATCTTGGAGGTCACAAAAATGTATCGATTGAGTTTTGTCGGCTTCGGGAATGTCGGACGCGCTCTGGCCTCGTTGCTGATGCGCAAGCAACAGGAATTGCTGGAACGCTATGGGATCTCCTTTATCGCCACCGGGATTTACACTGCTCGTCACGGTTGGGCGATCGATCCGCAAGGGATCAACCTGACGCAGGCGGTGGAACGTGTGCAACGGGGGGAGTCCTTGGAGGCGTTATGTGCCCCATCCTATCGAGAGCGCAGGATCGAAGATTCTTTGGATTTCATCCGTAATTGTCCGGCGGATGTGCTTTTTGAGAATACACCGGTCAATCACGTCACGGGGGAACCGGCCGTCAGTCACGTGCGGTTGGCGCTAGAACAGGGTATGCACGCTATCACGGCCAACAAAGGGGCGGTTGTTTTCGGGTATCATGAGCTGCGTCGCCTGGCACGGAAAAAAGGGCGCGCCTTCTTCTTCGAGTCCACCGTGATGGATGGAGCGCCGATTTTTTCCCTTTTCCGCGCAGCGCTGCCGGCGGCCAACCTGCGCGCCTTTCGCGGCATTTTGAATTCGACCACCAACCTGATCTTGACGCGCATGGAAGAGAACGGGGAAAGCTTTGAGCAGGCCGTCCGTTATGCCCAGCAGATCGGCATTGCCGAAACCGATCCTTCTGCCGATGTGGATGGCTGGGATGCGGCCATCAAGGTGGCTGCCTTGGTGACTGTCCTGATGGATTTTCCGCTCAGGCCTCAGGAAGTGGAGCGAGAGGGCATTCGCCAGATCACTGCGGAAAAGATCGCCGAGGCACGCGCCGAGGGGAAACGCTGGAAGCTGATCTGCGCAGCGGAGCGCAACGGTACAGGAGTTAAAGCAAAAGTGATGCCGCAAAAGGTCGGCTCGGAAACCCCCTTTTACAGCGTCCGCGGCACCACTTCCGTTATTGAGTTTCAGACCGATGTCCTGGGCGATCTTTCGATCATCGAAACCGATCCCGGACCTCAAACCACAGCCTACGGCCTGCTTAGCGATTTTATCAACGCCGTTTCTGGTTCCATCAAGGACGTACGATAATCGTCAAGTAGACTTCGCAAAAGATATTTTTGCCGCGGCGTAGTCCCCAGAATGTAGTGTAGGTGCCCTCGGTTTTGGGGGCGAGCATATCAGCACCCAGGTTGATGCTACTTCCCGGTGCTACGTTTTTGGACAAGTCATAGCCGGCCTGCTTGTGCAGTTTATCACCGCGCACGTAAATGAAATCTACGCTGCCGCTATCCCAGGTTTGCGTGCCGCTATTGCGTAGAGTCCAAATGGCATCGAAATCGTTTTGGGGTCGCATGACCGTCCCGTTGCGCGGTGTCTGAGCGAGCAAGACACAGGCGTAGTCCACACTCCCTCCGCCGCCCCCGCCGCCAATTGGAGAGGGGAAGATCAAGGGGGTAAGGGTGGGGAAGACGATGATCGGTGTCGGGGTGAGGGTTATCGTGGGGGTGATGGTTACGGTGGGTGTGGCGCTAGGAAGTGGGGTGGGGCTAGGACGAAAGGCAGCAGTCTGAGTAGCGGCCGCTCCGGCAGTCGCGGCGATCACCGTCTGGATAGCGTTCAGGTCCGGCGCGGCCGGGGAGGTCGGTGCAAGAGAAGGAAGGCACCCGCTCAGGAAGAGAGCCCATAAGACCCCAAGGACAAATTTTCGCCTCATGCTCCACCTCCAAACTATGTTGCTCCCGATCCTACGGTCGCACAATGATGCGGATATACGGATAACAGAACCCACCTTGGAGCTTGAAGACCATCACGTAGGTACCCTCTCTATTGGGGCTTTTGG
The DNA here is from genome assembly GCA_034432895.1 of Anaerolineales bacterium. Classification (GTDB taxonomy): domain Bacteria; phylum Chloroflexota; class Anaerolineae; order Anaerolineales; family Villigracilaceae; genus 630D-37. The sequence goes on along the minus strand of DAOUBG010000012.1, from coordinate 142,525 downwards.
CATCGAAGATGAAGGGTCCAACCGTGCTCCCTGGCTGGACATCGCTGGCGAGCTCATAAAGGGTGTTGGAGGTCAACATGTTTGTCCCGTGACTGTAAAGCAGGTCTGTGCCGGCATCCCATTTTCTCGTGCCGGTGTTCCTCAGCGAGAACTTGATGTCAAAATCCTTATTGGGTTTGAAAACCGTATTATCCACCGGGGTTTTATTGATCACGGCACAGCTATAGGGTGAAGGCGTGACGTATCCGCCGCCGGTCGAGGGGACGGGGGTAAAAGTGGGCAGGATCACCGGGGTGAGGGTAGGCAGGATGAGCGCTTGGGTAGGAGTCGGTGTAAAGGTGGGAGGCAATGGGGTCGCCGTAGGCTGCGCTGTCAAGGTCTGAGCCACTGAGGTGGCGATCGCATCCTGAACTGCCTGTTGGGCGGCCATTGTTTGCGCCACAAGTGTTTCGACCTGTCCTTGTAGGGCCTGCGAGTTCGGCGTTGTGACCGCCGTCGCCGGTCCGCATGCGCTCAGTAGGGAAAGAAGAATAGTGAGCACGATCCAACGAGTCATATGACACTCCTGAAAGGTTTGATGGGGCAAAAAATATCTTGCCCGTGGCAGGTGTTTGAATTGTACACCGGGTATGGCGAATGTGCAATCAAATGTAAAACGATGGAGAACCCGGAAAAGTTCACGCCAGGTCGTCCTTGACGTTTTCCTTGTTCCTACGTAAAATGAAATTGGAAAATCTAACGGTGATCGGGAAGAGACCCGCGCATGGCAGGCGCCGAAGGGGCAAGTCCGAGAGTGTGCTGTATCGGATGAATCTCTCAGGCAAAAGGACCCGTCACCGGGTTTACCTCTGGAAAGCCGGATGCCCTTGGGCATCTGCACCGAAGGGGCAAGCCCAGATGGGCGAAACTCTCAGGTTGAGGGACAGAGGGCGCACGCGATCCGTGCGCTTTTTGTTTTCCTCTCTATTCCAATTTTCTGGAGGTCCCTATGAACATTCCTTCCCACCTGAAGTATACGAAGTCCGATGAATGGTTCGATCCGAGCAATGGCAAAGTCGGCCTGACGGATTACGCCCAATCGCAGCTCTCCGATATCGTCTTCGTCGAGTTCCTAGTAAATGAAGGCGAGACGGTGGAGGCCGGGAAGCCGATTGCCTCGGTGGAATCCGTGAAGGCGGCTGCTGAAGTCTATGCTCCGGTCGGTGGCAAAATCGTCGCTCTCAACAATGCCGTGATCGATTCCCCGGAAAGCCTGAATAGCGATCCCTACGGAGCCGCTTGGCTGATCCAGATTGAAGGTGGCGATGCTTCCGGCCTCATGGATGCTGCTGCCTATGCACAATATTGTCAGGAGCGCGAGCACTAGCTTTTGAATTCATAAGGAGGTCCTATGACCTACATTCCGAATACGCCCCGGGAGCAGGCAGAAATGCTGGCGACCATCGGCGTGCGTTCCATCGAAGAACTCTTCCAGGATATTCCGCCGCGCTACCGCTTTCCGAAGATCAACTTACCACCGGCGCTCAGCGAAATGGAGGCGGCTGCTGAGTTGAGCGAATTGGCCAGTTCCAATGAAAATGTGCGGGATGAACTGATTTCCTTCCTCGGCGCCGGTGCGTATTACCACTATATCCCCGCTGCGGTGGATCACATGCTGCGCCGCGGTGAATTCTATACTGCCTACACGCCCTACCAGCCAGAGATCTCTCAAGGGACGCTTCAGGCGATCTTCGAGTACCAATCGTTGATGTGCGCGTTGACCGGTATGGAGGTCTCGAATGCCTCCCACTACGATGGCGCTACTGCCGTAGCCGAATCGGTCAATATGGCCTATGCCGTCTTTCGTGGCAAACGCACGCGTATCGTCATTGCTCCGTCTGTTCACCCGCAATACCGTGCTGTGGTGCGTACCTATGTCCAGGGGATGAGTCTGGAGTTGGTAGGGGATGAAGCGAACGCCGATCCGTTGAGCGATCCGCGCACCCTCGCGTCCTTGATTGATCAGAACACGGCGCTGGTGATCGTCCAGTATCCCGATTTCTTCGGACGGCTCTATGATTACACTGCCCTGGTGCAGGCGGCTCATGCCCAAGGCGCGCTGGTGTGCATTGCGGCCAACCCCACGGCGTTGGCACTTTTCAAGACGCCGGGTGAGATGGGCGCCGATATAGTGGTGGGCGAGGCACAACCTCTGGGAATTCCGCTTTCGTTCGGGGGACCCTACCTGGGTTATTTCACTACCCGCAAGCAGTACGTCCACAAAATGGCGGGGCGATTGGTGGGAGAGACGGTGGATACGCGCGGTCAACGCGCCTATGTCCTCACCCTGACGGCGCGTGAACAGCATATTAAGCGCGAGCGTGCCACCTCGAACATCTGCACCAATCAGGGGCTGATGGCATTGGCTGCGGCTGTGTACCTTTCACTGCTGGGTAAACAAGGCCTGCGTCGCGTGGCCGAACTATGCTATCACAAAGCGCACTATGCCGCCGATCGCTTGAGCCGGTTGCCGGGCTTCAAGCGCACCTATGACGGGCCGTTCTTCCACGAATTTGCTATTCAGCTGCCAAAGCCCTTTGAGGTGATCAACGAACACCTGCTAGAGCACGGCATTCTCGGCGGTTACCATTTGGGAACAGATTATCCCTCGCTGGAAAATCATCTGTTGATCGCGGTGACCGAGATGAATCGCAAAGAGGACATCGATTATCTGTGCGAAGTGCTGCAGGAGGTGAACCATGACTGAGGTCATGCTTGCGCCGAAGGTCGTCGAACCGACGATCTTCGAACTTTCTTCCTCCGGTCGGAGCGGCATCTCGTTCCCGGAACCGGATGTTCCGCTCAGCGATCTGCCCTCCGATCTTCTGCGCGCCGATCTGCCTTTACCAGAACTCTCCGAATCCGATGTGATCCGCCACTTTTTGCACCTTTCCCATTTCAATTACAGCGTGGATGGCGGGTTTTATCCCCTCGGCTCCTGCACGATGAAATACAACCCGAAAATCAATGAGGATATGGCGCGCTTGCCGGGTTTCCTCTTTACGCATCCACTGCAACCCGTCGAGACGGTTCAGGGGAGCCTGGCGTTGATGTACACCTTGCAGGAATGGTTGAAAGAGATCAGCGGCATGGCGGCCGTTTCGCTGCAACCGGCGGCCGGCGCCCATGGCGAACTGACCGGCGTGCTGATCATGCGTGCCTATCATCGCGATCGCGGCGATCACAAACGCGTCAAGATGCTCATCCCCGATTCGGCACACGGCACCAACCCGGCTTCTTCGGGCATGGTCGGCTTGCAGGTCGTTCAGATCCCATCCGATGGGCGTGGAAACGTTGACCTGGCTGCACTCAAAGCGCAATGCGATGACACCGTGGTCGGGCTGATGCTGACCAACCCGAATACGTTGGGGCTCTTCGATGAAAACCTAGAAGAAGTGATCCGCACCGTCCACGAATGTGGTGGCTTGGTCTACGGGGATGGCGCCAACCTGAATGCGCTGGTCGGTGTGATGCGCCCCGGTGATGTCGGGTTCGATATTCTGCACTTCAACCTGCACAAGACCTTCTCTACTCCGCACGGTGGCGGTGGACCGGGTTCAGGTCCGGTGGGGGTGGCGGCGCACCTGGCCGATTACCTCCCTAGCCCGATCGTCGGCATCCTGGAAGAGGGCGATGAAGAACTGGCGCCGCTCTTCGGCTTCATCCACCCGCCGCGCAGCATCGGGCGCGTCAAGGCCTTCCACGGGCATTTTGGAGTGCTGGTGCGCGCCTACACGTATATTGCCATGCACGGTGCGGATGGACTACGGGCAGTGGCCGAAAATGCTGTGCTGAATGCTAACTACTTGCGCGTGCGCCTGCAAGATACTTATCACATTCCCTACAATCGCATTTGCATGCACGAATTCGTCGCCGAAGGGCGCTTCCCCGGCAGCGAGGTGCGTGCGCTGGATATTGCCAAGCGCCTGATGGACTACCATTTCCACCCGCCGACGAACTACTTCCCACTCATCGTTCACGAAGCGCTGATGATCGAACCCACTGAGACCGAAAGCAAGCGCACGCTCGATGCTTTTGCCGAGGCCATGCTTCGCATCGCCGAAGAAGCGCGCACCCAGCCGCAACTGCTCCACGAAGCACCGCACACTACTCCGTTCGGCCGCCTCGACGAAGTCAAAGCCGCCCGCGATCTGGTGCTCTGCTGCTGGTTTCCGGAAGAGAGCCGCTGACAGGTAGAGAACGCTCAGAAAACAAGGACACGAGAGGCTTTCTCGTGTCCTCGTTTTTTTGGCAACCGCTGGCGTTGGCGCTACAGATATCTCCTCCCTTTCCAGCGCACGCCGCGGCCGCTGAGGACGTTCCAGGCGGAGGTGAGCATCATGGCGGCGAAGAGGGCGGCGCTGAGGGGGGTGAAGAGGATGCTCCACCGTGGGATGCTTAGGTGCTTTGCTGCACGATAGCGCCAAAAGAGTAAGTAGAGCCAGACCAAGCATGCCTCTAGCGGCACAAGCCAATTCCAAGGGGTGGAGCTTCGCCAGGCCCAGGCCAGGCCGGCGAGCAACCAGAAGGGCAGGAGGAGAGCGGCGGCCAGGGCGAGCAATGCGCCGAATGCCCCCAATAGGAGCAGGGAGAGCCGATCCCGTAGCCCTAAGTAGATGTTTTTCGTCCACCCTTCCCAAATTTCGGCCAGGGAAGTGTACATGCGCGTTTCGGCGATCGCTTCGCCATCCACCAGGAGCAGGCGGTAACCCTGACTTTTGACCCGTTCGGCCAGGTCCTTATCTTCGACGATCGAGTTGCGGATGGCAGCATGCCCCCCGATCGCTTGGTAGACCGGGCGGCGGATTAGGATGAATTGCCCGTTGGCGATAGCATCCGGCCGACGAGGGTCGTTAACTCGCCGGGGCGAAAAGCCTACCGAGAGCGCGGTCAGGACAAGGGGCTGGATGACCCATTCCCAGAAGCTTTCCATGCGTTGCCGGGTAAATAGGGTGAGCAGATCGGCTCCCTGGTGCACGGCGGTGGCATAGGCAACGGCGATCGCCGCCGGGTGTAGGTGTGTATCGGCATCCACGAAGCAAAGCCATTCCCCGCGCGCTTGTAGGAAGCCCTGATGGATGGCATGGGGTTTTCCGGCCCAGCCAGGCGGGAGTTCCTCGCCTTGGATGATCCGCAGGCTAGGCGAGGGGCGAGGGGGTTCACGCTGCGGTGCCGCCGCGGCCGGCTCAGCGGCGATCCCGCCGGGTCCCTGTCCGAGTGCGAGAGCCTGGGAGGGCAGCTGAGCCAAGATGCGCGGCGTGGCATCGGTGGAGCGATCGTCCACGACCAGGATTTCCAGGTTCGGATAGGTTTGTGTCAGCAAGGCCTCCACACAGGCACGGATGTTCCGTTCTTCGTTGCGCGCCGGAACGATGACGCTGATCAACGGATAAGGCGGCGGTGGGAGGGGCGTCTCGGGTGTCAGGCGAATCTCCAGGTGATATTGCGTGTGCAGCCAGGTGATGATGGGGATGGCGGCGAGGAAAAGCAGGCTGGAAAGGAGCAAGATCACGCCTCAATCACCTCCAGCTGAGCAAACTGGCTGTTATAGAGCTCGGCATAGAAGCCGCCTTTGGCGAGCAAGGATTCGTGCGTGCCCTGCTCGATGATATCGCCCTCGTTGATGACCAGGATCCAATCCGCATCGCGGATGGTCGAGAGCCGATGGGCGATGACGAAGCTGGTGCGGCCTTGCATCAGGCGGCGCATGGCCTCCTGGATGAGTAGCTCGGTGTGCGTATCGACGGAGCTTGTGGCCTCATCGAGGATCAGAATGGGCGGATTGGCCAGGAAGGCGCGGGCGATGGTGAGCAACTGCTTTTGACCGGCGGAGATGTTGCTGGTTTCCTCGTTGAGTACCATTTGGTAGCCACCGGGCAAGGAGCGGATGAAGTGATCGGCATGGGCGGCGCGGGCGGCGGCGATGACTTCTTCATCGGTGGCCTCCGGGCGGCCGTAGCGGATGTTTTCCATGATCGTGCCGTTGAAGAGCCAGGTATCCTGGAGCACCATGCCGAACTGACGGCGCAGATCGGCACGGCGGAAGTTGCGAATATCCTGGCCATCTACCAGGATCGCTCCATCGTTGACATCGTAGAAGCGCATCAGTAGCTTGACCAGGGTGGTCTTGCCGGCGCCGGTCGGGCCGACGATCGCTACTCGCCGGCCGGGCTGAATTTCGGCGGAGAAGTTGCGTATGACGATCTTCTCCGGCGTGTAGCCGAAACGCACGTGGCGGAATTCCACGTGTCCGCGGGCACGTTCGATGATCGCCGGGCGTTCGGGATCGGGGATTTCTTCTTCCTCTTCCAGGAATTCAAAGACGCGTTCGGCGGCGGCGGCCGTCTGTTGCAGGACGTTCGAGATGTTTGCCATCTGCATGAGCGGTTGGTTGAACGAGCGCACGTACTGGATGAAGGCCTGGATATCGCCGACCGTGATGCGGTTGAGCATGGCCAGATAGGCCCCACTGATCACCACGCCCACATAGCCCAGGTTGCCGATGAAGTTCATCATCGGCATCATGATGCCGGAAAGGAATTGCGATTTCCAGGCGGTATTATAGAGCACCGTATTCAAATTGCGGAAAGTGCGAATGCTGCGCGCCTCGGCATTGAAGGCTTTGACCTCTACTTGTCCGCCGAACATCTCCTCGATATGCCCGTTGACGTGCCCCAGGTAATCCTGTTGTTCCCGAAAGTAGCGCTGCGAACGGGTGACGATGAAGCGTACCAGGCCGAGCGTGAGCGGGATGATCAGCAGCGCCACCAGGGTCATCTGCCAGGAAATGCTCAGCATCATCGCCAGCACGCCGATCACGCTGACGATGGAGCTGACGATCTGCCCCAGGCTTTGGCTCAGGGTCTGGTTCACCGTATCCACGTCGTTCGTTAAGCGGGAGAGCACTTCGCCGTGGCTGGTGCCATCGAAATAGCGCAACGGCATGCGGTGAACTTTTTCGGCAATATCGCGCCGCAGGCGATAGGTAATATCCACGGCAATGCCGGTCATGATCCAGCCCTGAATATAGGCCAACAGAGCGGAAAGGATATACAAGCCGAGCGCGGTGAGCAGAATGCGGCCGATGGCGGCGAAATCCACGCCGCTGCGGGTGCCGGCGATCTGCCCCATCAGATCCTCGAAAAGACGGGTGGTCGCATTGCCCAGGATCTTCGGGCCGAAAATTTGGAAGGCCGTGGAAGCAGCGGCGAGCAGAATGGCCAGGCTCAGCACCCAACGGTAAGCGCCGAGATAGGCGAGCAGCTTGCGCATTGTGCCTTTAAAATCGCGCGCCGATTCCCCTTTCATCATCGCCATCGGCCCACCGTGGCCGAACGGGTTGCGACGCATGCCACCCGAACCACCCATCGGTTGCGGCGGCATTGCCGGGCGACCGCCATTTCCACCGAACGATCGATTCTCACTCATGCCAAAGCCTCCTGATTCAACTGAGATAAAGCAATATTCCGGTACACATCGCAAGTTTGCATCAGTTCCTGGTGCGTACCGAGGCCGATCAGACGGCCCTCATCCAGCACCAGAATGCAATCGGTGTCCTTAATCGTTGCCACGCGCTGCGAGACGATGAAAATGGTGCTATTTGCCAGGTGCTTCTTCAGGGCACGACGCAAGGCCAGATCGGTCTTGTAATCCAGTGCCGAGAAACTATCGTCAAAGATATAGATCGGCGCTTGCCGCACCAGGGCTCGGGCAATGGCAAGACGCTGACGCTGCCCGCCCGAAACGTTGGTGCCGCCCTGAGCAATCGGTGTCGCAAGCCCTTCCGGACGGGAGGCAACGATCTCGCGACCCTGGGCAATTTCCAGCGCCCGAAGCAAGGCCTCTTCGGCCGCTGTCTCATCTCCAAAGCGCAGGTTGCTTTCGATCGTGCCGCTGAAGAGATTGCTCTTTTGCGGCACGTAGCCGATCTTCATGCGCAGATCGCTCTGCCGCACCTGGCGAATGTCAATCCCATCGATCAGAATAGCGCCATCGGTCACATCGTAAAAGCGCGGAATGAGGCGTACCAGCGTGGATTTGCCTGAACCAGTGGTGCCAATAATGCCGATCGTCTGCCCCGGCTTGACGACGAAGGAAATGTTGTGCAATACGTCCTCTTCGGCGCCGGGATAGCGGAAAGAGACATTGCGGAATTCGACTTCCCCGCGGAACGGTTCCGGCCATTGGAGTGGCGAGGGCGGATCCTGAATGCTGGGCCGGGTTTCCAGCACTTCGGCAATGCGCTCACCGGAAACCGAAGCCCGCGGCAGGACAATGAACATCATGGACATGAACATGAAGGCGAAGAAGATCTGCATGGTGTATTGCATGAAGGCCATCATATCGCCTACTTGCATGCGCAGCTCGGCCACCCGATGGGCGCCCACCCAGAGCACCAACACGGTCACCGCGCTCATCAGAAACATCATCAGGGGCATCATAATGACCATCACGCGGTTGACAAACAGGTTCACTTGGGTCAGCTCGCGGTTGGTATGATCGAATCGCCGACGCTCAAAATCCTGACGGTTGAAGGCACGCACCACCATCATGCCGCTCAGGTTCTCGCGCATGATGCGGTTGAGGTGATCGATCAGGGTCTGGATCAGCTTGAAGCGTGGCAAAGTGATCGAGAAAACGCCCAGGATGATGCTAATCAGCACCACGATCATCAAGCCGATGATCCAGCCCATCGAGGGCGCGGTGCTCAGAGCGCGGATCATCCCGCCGATCGCCAGGATCGGCGCGTAGAAGACCAGGCGGATGATGAGCATGGTTACCATCTGCAGCTGGGAAACATCGTTGGTGGCGCGGGTGATCAGGGAAGCGGTGGAGAAGCGTTCCATCTCGGCCATGCTGAATTCGGAAACGCGCACGAAGAGCGCATCGCGCAGATCGCGGGCGGCGCCGGCCGCCACGCGCGCCGAGATCAAGCCCACCGTGATGGTCAGCAACGCCGAGAACAGGGTGAGCAGAAGCATGATGCCGCCGGTGCGGAAGAGATAGTTGCGCTGCAGCCGGTTCAAATCCACGCCCAGCGCTTGATATTCAGCCTTCACTGCGGCCAGGCTCATCTGCTCCAGCATATTCTCGCCGAGCGTCTCGAACCGCTGACGGAAGCCGTTCAGTAGCCCCTCGCGCATATTCGGCGGAAGCTTTTCGAGCGCGGCGAAAAGGTCGGTGCCCGGTGGCAGGGCGGGGAGGTTTGCTCCCATTTGTTTTGCCATCTGGGCGGCCAGAGCGGGATTTTCCTGAGCGCGCTGCAGGAAGGAAACGCTCAAAAGGGCGCGACTCAGCGCCGATCGCAGCTCCTGGGAGGGAGTTTGTGTCAGCACGTAGAGCGGCTGTTCTTTCAGCCCGGCATAACGCTGCTGCAAATCGGCGATCTGCTCAGCCGAGGCCGGTGCATATACCTGCTCCAGCGCCGCTTGTTCCTGCGGGTTCAGGAAGAGCCCTAGGCGCTGGTAAGTTTGCTCGCTCAGGAATTCAGGGATCGAGGTGGCTACCCCTCCCTGCTGAATGCCGATATTGATGATCTTCGAGAGATAGTCCGGCAGGGTGAGGTCTACGTTTGCCTGGAGAAACAATAAAAGGATCGCCAAAGCGATCGGAAAGGTATAGCGTCGGATGTAAGGGAAAAGTCGAAGCATAGGTCTCCAATTGTCAACGATGGGGTAGGTTTTCAGAAGCGGGAACGGTTTGATCGAGGGAATGCATTTTGCTCAGCAGTAGCTGAATGGCGGCCTCCACTTGTTCTTGTTCCTGCGGCGAGAGCGCGTTGACCAGTTCGACCAGCCACCCCTGGCGGGCAGCCATCGCCTCGCGCACAATGGCGTGGCCGGCTTCGGTGAGCTGCACCACCTTGTTGCGCCGATCATGTGGATCCTCGCTGCGCGAGGCCAATCCCTGTTGCACCAGGCGATCGAGCAACTGGCTGGCGGCGGCGCTGGTCACGCCCATCTCCTCGCCGAGCTCAGAGATGCCGCAGCTCCCGCGGTGATGGATGCGGAAGAGCGCATTCAACTGAGCGACCGAATAATTGTGCTCTTTGGCATAGAGCATAAAATTGCGCATGGAAAAACGCATCACCACGCGCAGCCATTCGTGAAGGGTTTCCAGCAAAGGGGGAGACATTGACGCTCCTTAAAAGTTTAGTTGGTAAAGAAGTTAAGTTTGCTGAAATATAAAGCCTTGTTCTATATTTGTCAAGGGGTATGCCCTAAACACCCTTTTTTCCCGTATTGTGATCGTTGACGTCCTATGCCGAATGATGATTGGCTCCACTGCAAAAACCAGTCTGCTGTATTACTCGATCCAATAGGACGCGGACAAACGCGGATGACACGGAAAAGCGGATTGATCTGGCGGCGATTTGCCCGGCAATGTTGACAATCAAAACGTTTTTACAACAGATCACTAAAATTTTGTCGCAAAATTCTGCGATTTTCCTAGAGCTATTTGGATCTCAAAATTTGAAATGCTCGGAGGGCGTGTTCTGGTGTGGTGAAAAGACTTTTGACAGCACACTACTAGCAAGGCTGCGTTGCCTCCAGTATAATCTGCCTATGCATCGTCGTCTTCTTGCCCTCACCCGCCATACCCGTTTTCTGCTGATCCTGACCGTGCTTTCCGGCTTCTTGGCCGGTCTGTTGGTCATCTGGCAGGCTTGGTTGCTGAGCGGCACGGTGAACGATGTGTTCCTTGGTGGCAAGGGGCTCTCGGAAGTTTGGCCCGGCTTCCGCCTCTTCCTGCTGGTGATCGCTGCCCGCGCGCTATTGACCTGGCTGAATGAACGCTCGGCTTCTACCATCGCCGTGCGCCTGAAGACGCTCCTGCGCCGTAACTTGCTCGAACATCTTTTCCGCCTGGGGCCGGCCTATCTCCGCGGTGAACGCAGTGGTGAGATCGCTCAAACGGTAGCCGAAAGCGTGGAAGCATTGGATGCCTATTATGGCCAATACTTGCCGCAATTGATCATCACTGCCCTGCTGCCGACGAGCATTTTGCTCTCCGTCTTTCCCCTCGATCCGCTCTCCGGGCTGATTCTACTGGTCACCGCGCCGCTCATTCCGCTCTTTATGGTGCTGATCGGCAAAGGCGCCGAAATCGTCACCCGCCGCCAATACGAAACGCTCAGCCTGCTCAGTGCCCATTTTCTGGATAGCCTGCAGGGCCTGACCACGCTTAAAATCTTCGGTCGTGCCCGTGCCCACCGCGAAAGCATTGCCGAAGTCAGCGAACGGTACCGCGAGGTCACGCTCCAGGTCTTGCGGGTGACCTTTCTTTCGGCCTTCGCCCTGGAGCTGCTGGCGACGATTAGCACGGCGATCGTTGCCGTGGAGATCGGCCTGCGCCTGCTCTATGCCCGCATGGAGTTCCGGGAGGCCTTCTTCTTCCTGATCCTGGCGCCGGAATTCTATATGCCACTGCGTGCCCTGGGAGCGCGCTTCCATGCCGGCATGGCCGGCAGCACCGCCGCCCGGCGCATCTTCGAGATCCTCGATCGCTCCGAAACGCTCTTGGCGCAGGATCCGTTCGCCCTTTCCCCGGCCGCAGATTCTGCTGCAATGCCCGAAGCGATCCGGTTTGAGGGGATCACCTTTTGCTACCCGGGTGAAGAGGAGCCCGTCTTGCGCCATTTGAACTTGACCCTTCACCGCGGTCAGCGCGTGGCGTTGGTGGGCAAGAGCGGGGCCGGCAAGAGCACCCTTGTCGCGCTGTTGCTGGGTTTCTTCAAGCCGAGCGAGGGCAGTCTCTTCTGGCGCGATGCCGAGGGGAAGGAGCACGCAGGGCCGCCGCCCCTTTCGCAGATCGCCTGGGTTTCGCAAAAACCCTATCTTTTGCATGATACGGTGGAGGCCAACCTGCGCCTGGCGCATCCTGAGGCTACCCAGGCCGAGCTGGAGACCGCGGTGCGTGCTGCTCACCTGGAGGAGTTTATCCATTCCCTGCCGCAGGGCTATCAAACGGTGATCGGCGAAGGCGGTGCCCGTCTTTCCGGCGGACAAGCTCAGCGATTGGCTATTGCGCGCGCCTTTTTGAAAAATGCTCCGATCCTGATCCTCGATGAGCCCACCTCCAGCCTCGACCCGGAAACCGAACGCCTGCTCGAAGATTCGCTGCAGCGCTTGATGGCCGGAAGAACTGTGCTGATCATTGCTCATCGCCTGAACACCGTCTATACGGCCGATCGCATTTTGGTATTGGAAGAAGGCGAAATTGTGGAAGACGGCACCCATGAGCAGCTGCGGCGCCGGGGCGGGATCTATGCTCAAATGCTGGCGAATTATCGCCTCGTTTCCTTGGACTTTGAGCCGCGCGCCGGCCCCGAAGCTTCGGCCAGGCCGAAGCTTGGGAACGAGGCGCCCGCGGCGCCTGAGTCCCTCCCGCCTGCGCCGCCGCGGAAGGGCACTTCCGTCCTTTGGCGGTTGCTCGGCTTCTTACGCGGTTCGGAGCGTTGGGTGGCACTTTCGGTGCTCCTCGGCGCTTTGACGATCGGCGCCAGCATTGCGCTGATGGGCACCTCTTCCTGGTTGATCGCCATGGCTGCCCTGCATCCGACGATCGCCGAATTGAACGTGGCCATCGTTGGGGTGCGCTTTTTCGGCATTTCGCGCGCCGTGTTCCGCTACCTGGAACGGCTGGTTTCGCACAATGTGACGTTTCGACTGCTGGCGCGCTTGCGGGTTTGGTTCTATGAGCATTTGGAGCCGCTGGCGCCAGCTCGCCTGCTGGAATACCGCGCTGGTGACTTGCTGGCGCGCATTGTGGCCGATGTGCAGACGCTAGAAAATTTCTACGTGCGCGTGGTTTCGCCGCCTTTGACCGCCTTGCTGGTGCTGCTCGGCACGGCGGCGTTCCTGGCGGCCTATGAGGCGCGCTTGGCGCTGGCGCTGATCCTTTCATTCCTGCTGGCCGGCCTGTTCCTGCCGATCGTCATGCACTTTGCGGCGCGCCAAGCCGGTCAGACCTGGGTGCGGCTGCGGGCGCAGCTCCATGCCGACCTGGTGGATGACGTCCAGGGCATGGCGGACCTGATCGCCTTTGAGCAGGTGCCGGCGCGCATGCGACTTTTTGATGAACTTCAGCAGCGATATAACCAGGCCCAGCTCCGCCTGGCTTCCTTGAATGCGCTACAGAGCGGAGCGATGCTCTTTCTGACCAACTTGGGCTTGTGGCTGGTGATCTATCTGGCTATCCCGGCGGTGAGTGCTGGTCGCATTCCGGGCGTGATGCTCGGGGCGTTGGGGTTGCTCACTTTGGCCGCTTTCGAGGCGGTGCAGCCCCTACCGCAGACGGCGCAGATGTGGGAAAGCGTTCGTCAGGCGGCGCAACGTTTGTTTGAGGTTGTGGATACCCGGCCTGCGGTGATCGAGGCCGGCGAGATACATTTGCCGCCCGGTCCGCTGACCTTGACCTTTGAGCATGTTTCGTTTACCTATCCCGGCACTTCTGCCCCGGCGCTACAGGAGGTGAGCTTTACGCTTTCTCCCGGCCGCAAGATTGCCATCGTCGGTCCGAGCGGGGCCGGCAAGAGCACGCTGGTGCACTTGCTCTTGCGCTTTTGGGATTATCAGCAGGGGGAGATTCGCCTGAACGGAGTGCCGATCCGCACCTTACATCCCGATTTGGTGCGGGCACAGTTCGCCGTGGTGGGGCAGAATTCGTACTTTTTCAACGCAACCGTGCGTCAGAACCTGCGGCTGGCGCGCTTGGAGGCGACAGATGCCGAACTGGAGGCCGCGGCGCGGCAGGCGCGCATTCACGAGGTGCTACAGGCGCTGCCGCAAGGCTATCGTACTCGCTTAGGTGAGCAGGGGGCGCGACTTTCAGGCGGTGAGCGTCAACGGCTAGCACTGGCGCGGGCGCTGCTGCGAGAGGCGCCGATCTTCTTGCTCGATGAACCCACCGCAAACCTGGACGCAGTTACCGAACATGAAGTGCTGGAAACGCTCTTCGATGTGTTGCGCGATCGGATGGTGCTGCTCATCACCCATCGCCTGATCGGGTTGGAGAACATGGATGAGATCCTCGTGTTGGATAAGGGCCGCATCGTCGAACGCGGCACCCACGCGGCATTGCTGAACCAGAACGGCCTCTACCGGCATCTATGGGAGGTCCAAAATCGCATTCTGGTAGAGGAATAACCCCGCACCGTCCACGGTCAACGGTCTACGCGCATATTCTGTTCAAACCAGCCTTGGAGCATGGTGAAGGGCAGTGCTTGGCGGTTCTTTTTCGTTTTTCCGGTATTCCAGGTCAAGATCAGCTCGCGGCGGGCGCGGGTGATGGCAACGTAGAGCAAGCGCAGGCGTTCGCGCACGTAGTCAATGCGGGCGCGCTGGGTGGCGCGTCCTTCTTCGTAAACCCGATATTCCTGGGGATGCAATAGGCACTCGAGCTGTTCGAGCATTTCGGCCTGCAAATTCAGCTGATCGCGGATGAACCGATTTTCGGCCTTGTAGGAATCTGTCTCTTCTGCCGAGGGGAAATCGTAGTTGCTCACCGACATGACGTAGACACGATCCCATTCCAGGCCTTTGGCCTTGTGAATGGTGGCGACGACTACCTTGCCTTTATGTGCATCCGGGTCGAAGCCCTCTTCCGCGGTGAGATCGCGGAAGCGGCGTTCGTTGGCGGCGATGGCACGCAGCTCGCTGGTCAGCTGAGGCAATTCCCATTCCGGATGAGACTGGGCGGCTTGGGCCAGGACGTGGGCGATTTTGTGTGCCAGCGCCAGCTCGGCCGCGGTGTTGAAGATATCCGGCGCCAAGGAGAGGATGAGCTGATCGATCGGGAGTAGGATGAGGCCCTGCCAGCGCCGGGCGACGGTGTGGAATTCGCGTAGCTCGCTTTGGGTTGGCTCATCCAGCCGAGAAAAGAGTTCTTTAGTGGTGCCATTGCCGGGGGAAGGGAACAGGTAAGCAATCACATCACAGCGCCTGAGCCACTCTGCTGCCTTTTTTACCGCTTCTTCCTGTTCATGTTCCCGCCGCCATACCTTTTGGTAAACTTCGCTCAAACGTACGGAGCTAGTTGGTCGTTCTAACCATTCCAGCACTGTGCAAAGCAAAGAAGCGGCTGTGCGCGTGGTTTGCGTGGTGCGTAACAGTTCGATGGCCGGCAGGCCGACCTGGCGCAGCGCATTCATGACTTCGCTGCCGCGAGAATTATCCGGCACCAGCACGGCTACCGTGCGATCCGGATTATTCGGTAGCCATTTTTGTAAGGATTGGACTACGATATCGATTTCTTTCTCGGGGGTGCAGGGTTTGCCGTAGAGGTGAACGCCTTTGGGGTCGTAGGGAGGGTTGGCTTGGGGGTCCTCGGCCGAGAGGGGATGGATCGGCGGCGGTTGAAGGGCATCGCGCACCTCGGGATGAGGGTGCTCCGATTGGGTCCATTCGATTAGGCGGTTGGCCAGGGCAATGATCGCCGGTTGTGAACGGCCGGATTCGTGTAGGGTAGGACGTTCATCGGCCTCGTTGCGGATGAAGTTGCGCAGCAGGGCGGGATCGGCGGTGGTGAAGGTTTCGTAGATCGCCTGGTTTGGATCGCCCACGCGCACCCAGCCGCGGCCGGAGGAGGGAGTCGCCTCGTCGCCGATGAGCAGGCGTAGTAACTGTTCCTGGGCGCGGCTGGAATCCTGGGCTTCATCTTCCAAGATGAACGGCCAGCGATCTTGCAGGCGATGCCGGTAGTCTGGGTCGCTTTCGAGCAGGTCAAGCGCTAGGCGGATCAGATCGTCAAAATCTACGCTGCCGCGGTAGTTCAGGATGCGCTGGTAATCGGCATAGATTTCGCAGCCCATTTCGATCAGCGGCAGGGGCTGGGGATGCTCTTGCAGTTTTTGACGGATGCGCTCCGGGGTCAGGCGCAGGTTTTTGGCGCTGCGGATGAAGGCCGTGGCCAGCTCCTCAACTTTTTGCGGGAAGCGTTCGCTTCGGATGACCCTCGCTTCCCCTTCGCTCACCTTTGCAATGTAGGTTTCTATGAATTCCGGATGCTGTGCGAGCCATTTTTGAGCCGCCTCGCGCAGGATGCGCCCGGCCTCAAATTCGTCCAGGATGGTGAAGCGTTCATCCAGGCCGACTTTTTCCGGCTTTTCGCGCACGATGTCATGCGCCAGGCCGTGCAGTGTACGGACGCGATAGCCCAGGCGGGGGAGCAGGCCGAGGCTTTTCAGGTGCGCGGCGATGCGGGTGGAAAAATTATCCACCGCCGAGTTGCTCATGGTGACGATCAGGATTTCCTGATGCGGTTCGAGCAGTTTTTCGGCGATCAGATGCGCCGCCAGCGCCGAGAGCACATAGGTTTTGCCGGCCCCGGGCACGGCGGCGATGCCCATTTTGCCGCCGCGGAATCGCAGGATTTTCTCTTGAGAAGGACGGAGACCAAAAGGCGCGCGGGAGGCAACGGTCATGGTTCAAGGGCAGGCGTTACGTAGATGTTCTTCGTAGGTGCGGGAAAATTCGTGATAGCCGGAGCGATCGCAGCGCAAGCGGAAGAAGAGATAATCTACCTTGGCAGGAGCGGCGACGGCCTGCAGGGCGGCCAGGCCGGGATTGGCGATCGGGCCGGGGGGCAGGCCGGGATGCAGGTAGGTGTTATAGGGGGAAGGGGTTTGCAGGTCACCGGGCAGGAGGGGCATTTTCCACCAGCTAGTGCCATCCCAACCGAGGGCATATTGCACGGTGGGATCGGCTTGTAGCGGCATGTCCAGGCGCAGGCGGTTGAGGAAGACGGCGGCGATGAGCGGGGCTTCCTCTTCGTGCACCGTTTCGCGCTGCACAATCGAGGCCAGGGTAACTGCTTCGTATAGGTTCAGGCCTTGGGCTTGGAAGCCCAGCCGAATTTCCGGGGTGACGTGGCGCTCAAAGTTGTGCAAGGCGATTTGGATCAGGCCGATGGCGTTAGTCTCGCGATCGAGGGTGTATGTGTCGGGGTAGAAGAAGCCTTCGAGCGAGGCGGCGCGCTCAAGGTCCAGGAACGGGCCGAGCGGTTGTCGTGCCTGGGAGAGGAAGGTGTTCGGGTCCAGGTTTAAGCCGGAGGTCGGCAGCGCGGCGGCGATCTCCTCTAACCTCCATCCCGGCCAGACGACGAGAACGGCCTGATCGGGATGGGGAAATTGGAGTGTCCGTGCGATCTCCGGGATGGATTGGGCGGCGCTGAGCCGGTAGCTGCCGGCGCGCACATGAGTATCCAGGCCGCTATAGATCAAGTAATCGCGCAGGGCGGCGGCGTTGGAGATCAGGCCTTGTGTTTCCAATCGGGTGGCGATGGAGGCGATCGATTCGCCGGGGTGGATGGTGAAAGAGAGGGCGGTGGGGTTATCGCTCTGAGCGGCGGTGAGCAGACCATCATGCCAGAGCAGACGGGCGCTATAGAACCAGCGTTGCAGCGGAAAAAGCCGCGGGGAAGGCGGCCCATAGAGCGCTTGGGCGCGCAGCGGAATGAAAAGGCCTGCCCCTAGGGCCAGGATGAGAAGCAGTAGGAGCAGGCTGAGCAAAAAGCGGCGAAGCATATTAAATCCAGGCAGGTTCCTGGTATACGCCAAAGGCCTCTTTCATCACGGCGACGATTTCGCCGAGGGTGGCATAAGTGCGGACGGCATCCAGAATATAGGGCATGGTGTTTTCGGTGCCCAAGCAGGCGATGCGCAGGCGATCGAGTGCCTGGCCGACGCGGGCGTTATCGCGGGTACGGCGCACTTCCTGCAGCCGGGCGACTTGCCGATCGTAGCCGTTCGGGTCCATTTCCAGGATGGGGATGGTGATGGGTTTGTTATCTACATAGGCGTTGACGCCGACGATCTTGCGAATGCCTTCGTCAATTTCGCGCTGGTAGCGATAGGCGGCATCGGCGATTTCGGATTGGAAGAAGCCTTTTTCGATAGCCGGCAGGACACCACCCAATTCTTCGATGCGGCGGAAGTACTCGTAGGCTTGCTTTTCCATGCGGTTGGTGAGCGCTTCGACGAAGTACGATCCGCCGAGGGGGTCAACGGTGTTGGTGACGCCGGATTCTTCGGCGATGATCTGCTGGGTGCGCAGGGCGATGGTGACGGCCAGCTCCGAGGGCAGGGCAAGGGCCTCGTCCATGGAGTTGGTGTGCAGGCTCTGTGTGCCGCCGAGCACGGCCGCTAATGCTTGAATGGCAACGCGCACGATGTTGATCTCCGGCTGTTGAGCGGTGAGGGAGCAGCCGGCCGTCTGGGTATGGAAGCGTAGCAGCCAGGAGCGCGGGTTCTTGGCGCCGAAGGTGTGGCGCATTTCGCGTGCCCAAATGCGCCGGGCGGCGCGGAATTTGGCGATCTCCTCAAAAAAGTCGTTGTGGGCGTTAAAGAAGAAGGAAAGCCGCGGGGCGAATTCGTCTACATCCATGCCGCGAGCGATGCCCCAGCGTACGTATTCCATACCATCGGCGAGGGTGAAGGCTAGTTCCTGAACGGCGGTGGAGCCGGCCTCGCGAATGTGATAGCCGCTGATGGAGATGGTATTCCACTGGGGTACGTATTTCGAGCCATACTCCATCGTGTCGACTACCAGACGCATGGAGGGCTCAGGAGGAAAAATGAATTCTTTTTGAGCGATGTATTCTTTGAGGATGTCGTTCTGGATGGTGCCGCGCAGTTGATCAGGCCGGACGCCCTGTTTTTCGGCGGTGGCGATGTACATGGCCCAGATCACGGCGGCCGGGCCGTTGATGGTCATGCTGGTAGAGACTTTATCCAGGGGAATGTCCTGGAGCAGGATCTCCATATCTTTGAGTGAGGAGACGGCCACGCCGCACTTGCCGAATTCGCCCAAAGCTTCCGGGGCATCGGTATCATAGCCCATCAGCGTGGGCAGGTCGAAGGCGATCGAAAGGCCGGTCTGGCCTTGTTCCAGCAGGTATTTAAAGCGCTGATTGGTCTCTTCGGCCGTGCCGAAGCCGGCGAACATACGCATGGTCCACAATCGGCCGCGGTGCATGGTGGGGTGAATGCCGCGGGTAAAGGGATATTCGCCGGGCAGGCCGAGATCGCGCATATAGTCCATCTCGGCGATGTCCAGCGGGGTATAGAGGCGGTTGATCGGCTCGGATGAGGTCGTGATGAATTCGGTGCGGCGCTCCGGCATGCTCGCCAGCGATTTTTGTAGGGTGGTCTCTTCCCAGTTTTTCAGGGCCTGCTGAAGCTCTTCGAGTTCTTGGCGATCGAACATGGTTTCCTCCAGGATGTTTAGCTCAGCGGCGACGGTTGCTCAGGCCGGCCACCAGGGAGACGTAGTAGAGGAGTTGCAGCAGTGATGTGGCGAGGGCAGCGACGTAGGTCAGCGCGGCGGCGTTCAGGACGGTGCTCACGCCGCGGGCCTCCTCTTCGGTGTAGATCAGGCCGCTTTGGTGTAGCAAGACGCGGGCGCGCGCCGAGGCGTTGAGTTCAACCGGCAAAGTGGCTAGGGCGAAGACGGCGCCGAGAGAAAAGGCCATCACACCCAGCCAGGCGATGCCGCTGGCGCGGATCATCAGGCCGATCAGGATCAAAATCCAGCCCAGATAAGAGCCGATATTGACCGCCGGCACCAGCGCGCTGCGCAGCTGCAAGGGGAAATATCCTTCGGCATGCTGTTGGGCATGACCAAGCTCATGGGCTGCGACGGCCAGGGCAGCCACCGAGGCGCTTTGAGCAACGCCGGCGGAAAGGCGCAAGGTGCGATCGCGCGGGTCATAATGATCGGTGAGGGTGCCGCCGATCACCTGAATGCGTACGTCGTTCAGGCCGCCGTAGAGCGCCAGTCGCTGGGCAGCTTCCGCACCGCTGATACGGCTGCTGGCAGGGACGCGCCCCCAGCGCCGATAGGCAGATTGGACATACCAGGATGCCAGCATGGTGAGCAAAATGGCTGGCAACATGAACAACCAGTAATCGAAACTATAGAACATGGTACCTCCATGGTAGAAAGTTTACCATAACGGGATGGGAATTCCGGAACCGTGCAGGCGCACTTGCTCCGGGTTCGAGGGCCATAGGCCGGGAATGCGTTGACCGCATTTCGGACAGGTGCCCTGGGCGGTGATGTGGTATTCGCGCACGATAAACCCGAATCGACGGATCAGACGGAAGTTACAATGCGGACAAAACGTATCTTCGTATTCGCCAACCTGTCCGGGCAGGTTGCCGGCATAGACATAGCGCAGGCCGGCCTCGCGGCCGATCTCGGCAGCCCGCAGCAGGGTGCGCGCGTCGGTATTATCGGGATCGGTCATTTTGTAGTCCTTGTGGAAAGCGGTAACGTGCCAAGGAATATCCGGCGAGAGGCTTGCTAGGAAACGCGCCGCTTCCCAGAGCTCTTCGTTGGAGTCGTTGAATCCGGGTACAATTAGCGTGACCACTTCAATCCACAGGCCAAGCTCATGGGCACGGCGAATGCCATCCAGTGTGTTTTGCAATGTGCCGCCGAGTTTGCGATAATTGCGATCGTTCATGCATTTCAGGTCAATCTTGTAAGCATCCAGATAGGGCCGCAGGTATTCCATCACTTCCGGGGTGTTGTTGCCGTTGGAAACATAGGCGCAAAGTAAGCCGGCCTTTTTGGCCTCTTTGAAAATGCTTACCGCCCATTCGCTGGTGATGAGCGGTTCGTTGTACGAGGAGACGATCGCCGCGGCTTGGGTTTGCTTTGCCAGCGCAACCATTTGCTCCGGGTTGATGCGACGCACCAACTGAACGGCCGGATCGGAGGCCGGATCGCGCAGGGCTTGCGAGGTGAACCAGTTCTGGCAATAGGGGCAGTGGTAGTCGCAGCCCAACATGCCGAAGGTCAAAGCATTTGCCCCCGGTCGAACGTGGAAAAAAGGCTTTTTTTCGATCGGATCGCTCTGCAGCGCTGCCACATATCCCCAGGGGACACGCAGTTTGCCGTTTTCGTTGAAACGTACTTGACAGATGCCGCGCCGACCGGGTCGGATCAGGCAACGGTGGCCGCAGGCATAACAGCGCACGGAACCATCTGCCAGAGGCTCGTAGAGTTCCCCCTCCATGGTTAATCGATCCAGGATTTCCGCGATCGTCAGAGTGCTCATACACTATAATTAGCAATATGCTGACGCTAGCCATTCAAGCCGGCGGCGAATCCCGCCGTATGGGAGAGGATAAGGCGCTCAAGTCTTTTTTGGGTCGCCCCTTAATTGTACACCTTTTGGAGCGGCTTGGGGGGATCGCCGATGAGGTTTTGGTGACAACCAATCGTCCGGCAGCGTATGCGTTTTTGGGCGTACGCTTGGTGAGCGATCGCTATCCGGGGCGCGGAGCGCTGGGTGGATTGTACACGGCGCTGGAAGCAGCCGGTCAACCGTTGGTGGCGGTGGTAGCCTGTGATATGCCGTTTGCCAGTCGCGCGTTTTTCCTGCAAGCGCGCGAATGGATGCAGGAGGGGTGGGATGCGATCGTGCCACGCAGTTCAGCCGGTTACGAACCACTACACGCCCTCTATCGCCAAGAGAGCTGCCTGCCGGCAATCGCTGCCGCGCTCGAATCCGGCGCCTGGCGCGTCATCTCCTGGTTTGAGCAGGTACGCGTGCGCCAAGTGACCGAGGACGAAATGTGCCGCCTTGATCCGAGCGGCCGCGCCTTCTGGAACGTGAACACGCCCGAAGAGTTCGCCCAAGCGGAGGCCGTGGCGAGGGGGAAAGGTTAGGAAAGGAGGGAATAGCCGAAATGGGAGAGAAGTGAAAGGTCAAGGTGATGATTAATGAAAGCAATGGCTTGCTGGGTGAGCTTTTCGCGCCAGCGTTCCCGAAGATAGTAGTCTTGATATTCCGAAAAGGTTTGCCGATCGCCTTTTGTGGATTCTTCCACGTTCAAAAAGAGAGAAGATTTTCTTGAAAGCGAGAAATGTGAGGCAATTTTTTTGAATCTACAGTTCGTCGTCATCCGGCCAGCGCTTTATCACGTTGCTCGGTGAAGTGGATGTGGGATTCGTCATCTGGTATCGCGCTCAAAAGTATCAAGTTCCAGTCGAACAAATGCCTGAGCAGGCCGTGCAAAGATACGAGAAGTGGTTTAGGGAATTACGTCAACGTGATCCGGCGAGTAATCAGCGCTCCTTTGCCTACCATTCCGGATGAGAATCCGTGTGGCGAAGTGGCCAATTTGCGGCGCGCGGTCAAAATCTCGCAGAAAGAGCGTACGCAGTTGACGTTGCTTTTCAATCAACTAGTGCGAGGAATTTGTGAGCAGGTCGGTGCGCATTTTATCGATCTCGATGCGGAAAGCCTTGGAGAGAATGGATTGGTGAAAAAAAGAATTGCGCAATAAGAAACCTTGTGATCATCACTATGATTTTGGCGCCTATGCTAGAATAATGTTGATCGAAAAATTGCGGCCATTGCTTTCAAATGAACAGCTGACCTGATGTTTTTTGCAACTATACCCTGAGGAGTGCTAGGTGCGTTTCCGCAAACATATTCCTTTTGTTTTTGCCTTTCTTCCCCTTTGTCTTTTACTCCTCTCCTCCTCTCTAGCCTTCCATGCCATTGCTTGGGGCACGGGGGAATGGTGGGGGGAGTTTTCGCTGCGTTGGGGAGTGGCGTTTCTGCTCTTTGTGATCGGGGAAGGGGTATTGCTGGTGTTGGTGGCGCTGGCGCTTTGGCGACCGCAGGTTTTGAGACCACTTGCACAAGCCTTGGTGCGCGGACGTGAGCGCTTAGCAGTGGGACGTTGGTTGACGGTATTGTTGGTTTTGGGACTGCCGATCTGGTTTTTGCAGTATACCCCTTGGGGAATCGTATTCCAGGCGCTTTCATTGCGGCTTCTGATCTGGGGAGCGGAGCTGGCTTTGCTCGCTTTTCTACTCACATCTGGCCCGAGCCTGTTCTCTTTCTACGCTTGGGTCGGTGCCGTGCTCTTGAGCGGCTTTTCATTCACGCTGGCGGCGAACCTACACCTGGTGACCGATTTCCCCTTCGCGCTGGGGTGGTCGGAGGGCAATCGCCTATGGGATTATTCGATGCTTTTCGGCGCCGATCGCTATCAGTTGGCATCCGGTCAGGGGCGCTGGGTGCACCTTTCGTTGGGGCGGCAGCTGGTGGGTGGGTTGCCGTTCCTATACCGCGGCCTGACGATTGCCCAGGAGCGCGCTTGGATCGGCCTGACCTATATCCTGCCCTATGTACTCTTGGGTTGGGTCACTTTCTGGAAGGCACGTCCTAACTCCCCAAGACGCTGGCTGCTGGCCGGATTCTGGGGAGCGCTTTTCCTGCTCCAGGGGCCGATCCATCCACCTTTGATCTTTGCCGCCGCGCTGACCATTTTGGCCTGGGGAAGCCCGCTTTGGCTAGGGACGCCGTTGCTGGTGATCTCGGCCTATTTTGCCGAAATCTCGCGCTATACTTGGGCCTTTGCCCCGGCCATGTGGATCGGCATGCTGGAATGGGTCTCTGACCCTTGGGAAGGTGGACGTCTTTCGCGGCGGGGCTGGGTGCGCGTGGCGGTGCTTGCCCTGGCCGGTCTGTTCGGCGGAGCGCTCTTGCCCAACCTGGTGGTGCGCCTGCAAGGTGGAGGGGAAGGGTTCTCGGTGAAATTTACCGATCAGCCCCTGCTTTGGTATCGCTTGTTCCCGAATGTCACTTACGGCCCCGGCATCCTGCTGGCCTTGCTGATCGCCACCGGCCCGTTGATAGCTCTTTTGGTTTATCTTGCCCTGCATCGGGAATGGCCGCTTTCCTTTTGGCAGAAGCTAGCAATTCTAGCACCGCTACTAGCCTTTCTCGTTGTCGGTCTGATCGCCAGTACCAAGATCGGCGGTGGCGGTGACCTGCATAACTTGGATATGTTCCTGATCGGCCTACTCTTTACGGCCGCGCTGGCCTGGAGATACCGAGATTTCCTCTTTACTCCCCCGAAGCATGGCTTATCGCTGGTGTTCTTCCTGTTGACTTTGATCCTGCCCTCCTGGACCTCTTTGCCGCGGCTGGCACCTTTGCGCGTGGATGAGAAGATGATCCCTACTTTGCTACGGCTGACGGATAAGGAGATCAACTATAAACTTGAACCCGAACGGGCGCGCCGGGCATTGGGCCTTTTGCCATCGCCGGAGCAGGCACAGCGGGCACTGGACCTTGTGCGTCAGGCGGTGACCGAAGCACAGAGCCAAGGGGAGGTTCTCTTCATGGATCAGCGCCAATTGCTCACCTTCGGCTATGTTCGGGCGCCGTTGGTGGTTGAATACGAGAAAAAGTACGTGATGGATCAGGCGATGATTCCGAACGTGGAATATTTCCGCAAGTTCTATGACGATCTGGCGAAGCGACGGTTTGCCCTGATCCTCACCGATCCGCTCTTTACCCCGATCAAAGATGCTTCGTATGCCTTTGGCGAGGAAAACAACGCCTGGGTCACCTGGGTTTCCAAGCCTGTTTTATGCTACTATACCCCCATTAAGACGATTCAGGATATGCGGTTACAGCTTTTGGTGCCCAATCCCCAGGCGGGCGATTGTCGTGACGCTCTGCCCCAAGAGATGTTGAATGCCGCCCCTTGAGTATTTGTTAGCGCGTCTGATCCGCCGTCATTTGCCGACCCCGCTGGTCACTTTTCTCTTGCGCCGTGGTCTGATCGTCAAACCCGGCCTGGAGACCAGCGATCCAAAAGCGGCTGTGGATCGTTATGAGCAAATTTTGCGCGAACATGGCATTTCGTTGGCGGGTAAACGAGTGCTGGATTTTGGCTATGGTGGGCACTTCGGCGTTGGAGTGGAACTTTTGCGCCGTGGAGCGCAACATGTGGTACTTTGCGATCCGTTTGTCCGTCCCGATCATCAACGAAACCGCCTGCTCTTGCCAGAACATGGGAATTTTTTGCAGTTGTATGGAGAGATGGTCTTCCCACATCCACACTATTTCACGCTTATTGAGCAGGATGTGCGGCAACTTTCCCCTTCGGCTTTTCCGCCCTGTGATCTGGTGGTGAGCACCTCGGTATATGAGCATGTGGACGATCCTCTTTCGGTGACGCAGGCGCTGGTGCGTTTCACACGACCGGGCGGGGTGCACGTGCATTTCGTTGACCTGCGAGATCACTTCTTCAAGTATCCCTTCGAAATGCTTTGCTATTCTGAGACTACCTGGCGACGCTGGTTGAATCCCACGAGTAATCTCAATCGCTATCGGCTGTGGTACTATCAACGCACCTTCGAGGCCTGTTTCCGCGAGGTAGAGATCGAGGTCCTGGAACGGGACGAGGCGGCCTGGGCGCGCGTGCAGTCTCGGGTGCGAAGTGAGTTCCGGAGCGGCGATCCGTCTCAGGATGCGGTTACCCTGATCCGAATCTTTGCAAGGGATCCTAGCTAAAAATGCTTGCGCTTCTGCTTTGGTTTTTGCTTTGTGCTTTCGGTGGTTGGTTGATGGCTGGCGAGGTCTTTGCCTTGCCGCGTTCCCAACGGGCGCTGACCGGCCTGGTGCTGGGGTTGACCGTTCAGGTTTGGCTGGCAAATTTGCTGGCGCAGGTTCTGCCGGTGACGCTCGCTTTTTGGGCGGCGGCGCTGCTGACTCTACTTTTGGCGATCGCGCTGAGCCTGCCGACTTCGCCGCGCCGCTGGGATTGGCGCTCCTGGTGGGTGCCGGGCCAATGGCTGGCGTTGCTGGTGCTGGTTTGGACGTTTTTCGGCATCGAGCGTGGATTGAATTTGTTCGACGATCCCCAAAATCTACCCACCCTTTCCCTGATGGCTGCCGGCGATATTCCTCCGCATTTCCCTTACGACCCGACGTTGCGCTTCGGGTATCACTATTTTTTGATCCTGATAGCGGCGCAGCTCATGCGCCTGGCCGACCTTTTCCCCTGGACGGCGCTCGACCTGGCGCGAGCATTTTCGCTGAGCCTGGTGTTGATGCTCGTGTATCTTTGGACGCGGCGGCTGACCCACAGCCGAGTGGCTGGAGTCTTGGGCGCGGCGTTCTTTGCTTTCTCTGCGGGAACGCGTTGGTTGTTTTCGCTTTTTCCGCCTTCCTGGGTGGAAGCGATTTCGCGGCATATTACGTTGATCGGTTCCTCGGCACAAACGGCGCCGAACCTGGCGCAGGCGCTGGTTTCGGCCTGGCGGGTGGAAGGGGATGGGCCGTTGCCGTTCCCTTTTGCCTATCTCAGTGGGTTTAACAGTGCTCTGGTGATGTCGCATGGGGGGATCGGCGGCACTCCGATGTGGATTCCGCTCTTGCTGTTGTTGCTTTATCGCCGTGCGAGCAATTGGCGGCATGGGGTGATCTTTGTGATTCTCCTGGCCGCTTGGGCGTTGACTACCGAATATCCGCTGCTCTTTTTCCCAATCGATCTTTTGCTGGCACTGTTGCTTTTCTTCGCTCTGCAAAAGGGGCGTACTATACCGGTTTCGTTCTGGCGCTGGATGGCGATCTTGGCGTTGGCGGCACTACCGATCGCTTTCCAGGGCGGCGTGCTGACCGAGCTATGGATGCGTCTCTGGACTACGGGCGCGGCGCGAGCTTCGTTTCATACCTTCAATTTCTATTTGACGCTCCCAACGGCCGTTTCGGGGCACTTGGGCTTTCTTTCGCTGCTGCAGCCGACGCAACTGCTGACCTTTTTGCTGGAATTCGGCCCTTTGCTTTTGGCAATCCCCTTGGTGATCGCCTGGGGTCTCAAGATGATCCGCCGCGAGCGTTGGTGGGAGGCGGCGTTGGCCTGTGGGTTGCTGGCCGGGGTGGTGCCGTTCTTCATCAAGTATTCCGGCACGGCCGGGCCGAGTGCCAATGCCCGCTTGCTGGCCGGCTGGACGATCCCGCTCTCCGTTTACGCTTTCCCGCTGGCCTGGATTTGGGGGCGGCGCCGAGGGGAAACGGTGCGCTTGGGGCTGATCCTGCTCGCTTGGCTCACCACCTTTGCCGGGATGGTGCTCTTTGGGGTAGAGCTGATCGCCGCTCAGCGACCGCGCTTGCCGGAATATATGCAAGAGTTAGATGCGCGTGTGGCAAAAGCCTATTGGGATCGTTTACCACCGGGCGCGGTTGTCTTTGATCCCATTGCTCCGCGCGCGCCGACCGTTTTCGCCCGCCCGACCGATGCTTATGTGGACTGGCGGCCGAAAGAGGAATGGCTGGCGCTTGTGGCCAATCCCGATCCATACGCTTTGCGCGCGGCCGGTTTTGATTTCGTTTATTTTGGCATTGAATACTGGGAATCGCTCACGCCGGCACAACGGGCGGCGCTGGAGCAACCCTGTGTGAAGCCGGTGGACGAATGGAAGGGCTATCGTAGCCCGACCGATTTCCGCAAGGATTTCCGCCGTTTGTTGGATATTCGCAGCTGTCGGTGAAGGGGTGGTGGACGTAGACCGTATTTTGGGGAATGGCCTAACCATTCGACCAGCAACCACTCGATACTCAGCTAACAAATCCGCGGCAACATTTCCCCCGATAACATATCCACGACACGGGTGCTATGGAAAGGGGTGCGCAGGATCACCTTGCCGGGCGGATCGGCGCGCACCTCACCGATGATCGTTGCTTGTTCTCCGTAGCGCGTGCGATGCATCGCTTCGAGGACCTTCTCAGCCTGTTCGGCGGATAGAATGGCGATCAATTTGCCTTCGTTGGCGATATAGAGCGGGTCAAAGCCGAGCAGCTCGCAGGCGGCGCGCACTTCCGGTCGGATCGGGATCCGGGCTTCGTCAATCCAAATCCCTACGCCGGATTGACGGGCGATCTCGTTCAGGGTAGTGGCCAGCCCACCACGGGTAGGATCGCGCAGGGTATGAATCTCCTTCGTCACCTCGAACATGGCCGCGACCAAGTGATTGAGGGGGGCAATATCGCTCTGGATTTTGCCTTCCAGGCCGAGCTCACCCCGCGCGGCCAGCACGGCAATGCCGTGTTCCCCGATTGAGCCGGAAAGCACAACCACATCACCGGGGCGCGCTTTTTCTCCACCGGGCGCGTTTTCCAAATTCAACAGGCCGATGCCGCAGGTATTGATATACACTCCATCGGCATGGCCGCGTTGCACCACTTTCGTATCCCCGGCTACGATTTGCACCCCGGCCTCGGCCGCGGCACGTTGCATCGAGTCCACTATGCGGCGCAGGGTCTCCATTTCGAGGCCTTCTTCCAGGATGAAGCCGACGCTCAGGTAGAGGGGTTGTGCGCCCATCATCGCCACGTCGTTCACCGTGCCGCAAACTGCCAAGCGCCCGATATCTCCACCGGGAAAGAAGAGCGGCCAGACGACATGCGAATCGGTGCTCATCACCAGGCGCTTGGATCCCCCTAACGGCAGAATGACGCCATCGTTCCCCTGCCGAAGCAGAGGGTTCTCAAAGGCCGGATGGAAGAGACGCTCGATCAGCTCATGGGACATGCGTCCCCCGGAGCCATGACCGAGCACGATCTGTTCCTCGTGGGGAAGGGGCAAGGGGCAGTAGGGACCTTGGACATTTACGGCGCTCATAGCAGCTCCGTTTCCGTGACGGGACGGTAGCGGTAATAGGCAGCACAGGCACCTTCCGAGGAGACCATCGTGGCGCCTAGGGGGTGCTCAGGCGTGCATTCGCGCCCGAAGGCGGGACATTGGGGCGGTTTCCTCATTCCCTGCAGAATTTGCCCGGCAAGGCACAAGGGAGATTCCTGGGCCTGAATTTCTTCCACCTGGAAGCGCCGTTCAGCGTCGAAGTCGGCGTATTCCGGGCGCAAGCACCAGCCACTTTGCGGGATCAATCCAATGCCGCGCCAATTCCGATCGCAGGGCATGAAGAGCTTCTCGATCAGCGCCTGAGCCTGGCGGTTCCCCTCGCGGGCCACGGCGCGGGTGTAGGCATTGCGCACTTCAACCTGTCCCTTTTCCAGCATCTCGAGTGTTTGGTAAATGCCGAGCAATAGATCGAGCGGCTCAAAACCGGTGACGGTCATCGGTGTGCGGTAGCGCTGCGCCAGCGGCAGGTATTCCCAGTAGCCCATCACAGTGCAGACATGGCCGGCTAGCAAAAACCCCTGAACGCGGTTGGTGGGCGAGGAAAGGATCGTTTCCATTGCCGGTGGCACGCGAACGTGTGCTACCAGCATGGAATAGTTCTTCAATCCTAGCTCTTGCGCCTGTAACACGCTCATCCCATTGGCCGGGGCTGTGGTCTCAAAACCGATGGCGAAGAAGACTACCTGTTTCTGCGGATTTTTTTGGGCAATCTGCAGGGCATCGAGGGGAGAATACACAATGCGGATATCGGCTCCTGCGGCGCGCGCGCTGAAGAGATCGTTGCGCGAACCCGGCACCCGCAGCATATCTCCATAGGAGCAGAAGATCACTTCGGGGCGGGAAGCGATCGCCAAGGCTCTATCAATGAGCTCCAGTGGTGTTACGCAAACCGGGCATCCGGGACCGTGAACCAGCTCGATCCCCGCGGGCAAGAGCTGATCTAGTCCATAGCGCACAATCGCATGAGTCTGCCCGCCGCAGATCTCCATCAGAACCCATGGGCGTGTCACCCGCCGATGGATGGCTTCCAGCACTCGTTGCACGCGCTCGGTATTGCGATATTCATCTAACCATTGCATGACTATTCTGCTCCTGCTTCCATTTCCTTGAGAAGCATCAGAGTCTCTTGGGCTTCTTCCTCGCTCATCAGGTTAAGCGCAAACCCTACGTGGACTAGGCAATAATCACCGAGGCGGGCTTCCGGAACGTAGGCCAAACAGACCTCGCGAACAACGCCGCCAAAATCCACGCGGGCCATGCGCAGACCGTCTTTTTCGTAAATTTCCTGTATCTTACCGGGAATTGCCAGGCACATTTCCTTGCTCCTCCTGCATGCGCGACCGATAGGCCGCGATAACTGCCTGTCCTAAGGATAGCGCGCCGTCGTTGAACGGGGTGTGCCTGGGCCAGATGGGTTCAAAGCCGCGCGCCTTCAGGCCGCCGAGTGCTCCTTCCAGTAAGAGCTCGTTTTGCCAAACACCGCCGGCAAGGGCTACCCGGTTCAGACCGAATTCGGATCGCAATCGTTCACAAATCTCCAACGTCCATGCCAACACGGTGTGATGGAAACGGGCGCCGATCTCGCCGATCGGACGATTCCCTCGTAGATCGTGCAGGATTGCCTCGAAAAGGGGACGTAGCCTCCAGATCCACTTTCCATCTCGTTTTTCAAGCACGTAAGGGTAAGGAGAAGGGGAGTCCATCCAGTGCCGTGAATGCGTTTCCAGCTCCATGGCGGCTTGAGCCTCGTAGTGGACCTGCTGCCGCAGGCCGCAGAGCGCGGCCACGGCGTCAAAGAGTCGGCCTAAGCTGGAAGTGAGAGCCAGGTTGATCCCGTTTTCGCATTGCGCACGCACCACGTGCCGTGCCTGAGCCGGAATATTTCTCAGCCAGGGCAGATCCTCGATCTCCAGACCGAGGGAGAGCGCATAGGCATAGGCAATCCGCCAGGGATACCGGATGGCGGCATCGCCACCCGGCAAAGGTAGGTATTCCAAATGTGCCAGGCGCTCAAAGCCGGCATAGGAGGCCAATATGACTTCTCCCCCCCAAATGTGACCATCGGTTCCGTAGCCGGTGCCATCGTAGGCCAGCCCGATGACCGCTTGCTCTTCCAGCCCGGCATCGGCCATGCAGGCGGCGATATGGGCATGATGATGTTGCACTTGAACCAACGGGATGCTTTCGGCTTGGGCGCGTTCTTGGGCATAACGCGTCGAAAGGTAGGCCGGGTGTAGGTCGCAGGCGATCTCGCTCGGCGACACGCGAAACAAGTGTTCCAGGTGCTTTATGCTCTTTTCAAAGGCCTGGAGGGTTTCGTAGTTTTCCAGATCGCCAATGTGTTGCGAAAGGAAAGCGTATTGCTCCCGCACCAGGCAGAAAGTGTTTTTCAGTTCTCCCCCCACAGCCAGCACCGGCTCGGCGGCGAAGGGCAAGATCACCGCTTCCGGCGCGTAGCCGCGCGAGCGGCGGAAATAGACTGTGAAAGGTTCTCCTGCTGCCAAGTTCACGCCTACCACCGAGTCATCGCATCGGCTCTGGATCGGGCGATTGTGTACCAAAAACGCATCTGCCAGTGGATGCAAACGTTGCCAGGCCTCCTCGTTATCAATGGCGATCGGCTCATCGGAAAGGTTGCCGCTGGTCATTACTAGCAGCGGAGGTACGGCTTCTCGGTTCAAGATAGGGTTGTGTTGATTAAGCAGCAAAACGTGCAGCGGCGTGTAGGGAAGCATGATCCCCAAACGGTCCAACCCGGGAGCGATGCCCGGCAACTCGATGCCTGGGCGTTTTCGCAGGAGCACGATCGGGCGTTGACGGGAGAGAAGGAGTGCCCTTTCTGCGGAGCTGATTTCGCAGAAGCGCTCAACAGTCTTCAAGTCAGCGGCCATCAGTGCGAAGGGCTTTTCGGCGCGACCTTTCCGGTGGCGTAATTCTGCCACTGCTTCAGCGTTGGTGGCATCGCAGGCCAAATGGAAGCCCCCCAATCCCTTGATGGCCAGGATTTTTCCTGCCCGCAGCCAACGACGAGCGCATAGGATGGCCTCCAGATGCAGGCTTATGCTGGCGACGCCTTGAACCTGTCCGCGTGAGATGAACTGTACGCTCGGGCCGCAGACGGGGCAGGCGATCGGTTGGGCGTGGAAGCGGCGATCGGCCGGATTGTGATATTCCTGTGCGCATTTTTCACATAGTGGAAAATCTGCCATCGTGGTCAGCGGGCGATCGTAGGGGAGATCGCGGATAATCGTGAAGCGCGGGCCGCAGTGGGTACAGGTGATAAATGGATATAGGTAGCGACGGTTGGAGGGATCGAGCAATTCCTGCTCGCAATCCGGGCAAATGGCCACATCAGCGGAAACGGCCTGAAAAGCGCCTTCCTGCTTAGCCGATTCCAGGATGACGAATCCCTCCGGTGGCAGGAGAGAGGCTTGCGGAGTGACGTGCACTTCTTCAATGCGCGCCAGTGGAGGAGGGTGGGCGGAAAGAGAATCCAGAAAGTGTTGTAAACGCTCCTTAGGGCCGCAAAGGAGGATTTCAACGCCGGCTGAAGTATTCCGCACCCAACCGCGCAGTTGCAAGTGCGTGGCCAGGTTATAGACAAAAGGGCGAAATCCCACTCCCTGGACAACGCCGCGCACGTGGATGTGCCAAGTTGCTTCATCTTTGTTAGAACGTATCTCGGGGGGGATGGAGAGCAGGCTCATACTTCCAGTTGTATGCTTTTTAGGATCAAAGCATCTCCGAACGTTGAAACAAGGCGTCGTCCGGCGCAGCGAGGGCAGACCTCCATTTCTTCATCTGCAACGAAGAGCGCACCGCATTCCAGGCAGCGCATTTCTTCGATCACCGTTTCGATATGCAGTGTAGCGCCTTCGGCCAGGCTTTGACGGCTGATTTCATCCCAGTAGAACCGCAGCGCCTCCTCGCTTTCATCCGAAAGATGACCCTTTTGGATGGTGACCCTGAGCACCCGTTTTGCACCCCGAGCCTGTG
This sequence comes from Anaerolineales bacterium, assembly GCA_034432895.1. GTDB lineage: Bacteria > Chloroflexota > Anaerolineae > Anaerolineales > Villigracilaceae > 630D-37. The sequence goes on along the minus strand of DAOUBG010000012.1, from coordinate 110,031 downwards.
CCTCTTGCAAGACCGATTCAAGCAGGGATTGGACCAGCGCGTACTCGTGCATTATCTTCTCCTTAAAATCAATATAGAACGTTCTAGAAGAAGATGCAATATCTGAGTGTCACCAGTTTCGGCGTAAGGTGTCACGTCTAGTTTAGATGGTGGAGCATAGACCGTGGACGGTGGGCCGTGGATAGGCTCACCCAACTCACGCGACCACCCGACGATGCGACTATGCGGTCGGCCAATTGCGATATAATCACTCTATGACTTTCCTCTCCCCGGCGTTGATCGCCTCTCACGTCCGGCCGTTTCAATCCTGGCGTGATGCACTTCCGGTTTCGCGCCTGTTGGAAGTTTGTTTTGAGATGAACCGGGAGCATCGGCAGGGATGGGAAATGTTCCTGGATCGGATCAATCGCTGGATGCAAATGCCGTTTTTGCCGGATGGCTATGTTTGGGAAGAGAGGGGGGAGATCGTGGGGAATATCAGCCTGATCCGCATCCAATATCGGCGCCGTTCAATCGTCCTGATCGCCAATGTCGCTGTGCACCCGGATTTTCGACGACGTGGCATCGCGCGCGCTTTGCTTGAAGTGGCGCTCGAATCCCCTATAGCCCGCAAGGCCGGGGAAGTTTGGCTGCATGTGCGCGCCGATAACGATGGGGCTATCGCCCTCTACGAGCAGCTGGGCTTCCAAACGCGGGCTAAACGTACGATCTGGCATGCCTTTACTTCGGCAGAGCTGCATTCTTTCGATTGCTGCACAGTGCATTCTCTCTCTCGCGTTGCCTGGCCTCAGGCAAAATCGTGGCTGGAAGCCATGCATCCTGTAGAGCTGGGCTGGTATCACCAGTGGAATTGGGAAGATATTCGCCCCGGTTGGGAAACGAGCCTCTGGCATTGGCTGATGGGGCCGCCGGTTCAGCGGTGGATGAGCCTTTGGGGGAAAGAATTCCAAGCCGTGCTGATCTGGTATCCCTCGCCGCGTAATGAGAACGGCCTTTGGCTGGCTTCTGCTCCGAATGTCCAACCTGAGGCGATTCAATCGCTGCTTTGGGCAGCACGCCGTGCCCTCTATTTATCCCGTCGCACCGTTTACCTGGAACATCCTTCCGGCAACCTGGATGAAGTTTTCCGTTCGGCCGGCTTTTTCCCCTTGCGCACGTTGCTCTGGATGCGTCGTTAGCGCCTATGTCCGCTTTCTGCCTCCAACCTTTGCATCCTGCTGCACGCCGCGGTATAGCGCTTTTGGAAGGAGGCGAATTCTTTGAGGCGCATGAGGCTCTAGAATTGGCTTGGCGCGAAACCGCCCATCCGGGACGCGAACTATATCAGGGAATCTTGCAGGCGGCAGTGGTCTATTTGCATCTGGAACGGGGAAATTGGGAGGGAGCGCATAAAGTCTATCGCCGCGCCCTGAGACATCTCCAACCCTGGCGACCGTGCTGCCAAGGCGTGGACCTCGAATCGTTGCTGGGACATTTGGCTCAGGTGCTGGAAACCGCGGCGCAAGCCTCCGCCGAAGCGATCCGCCCGCCGCGGGGATTGCTCCCCGGGGCTTCCCGCATTTACCACTGTGATCGCTGCGGTCACGAGATGATCGAACAAAATTGCAAGGTGATCTGCCCGAATTGTGGCTATCGCTTCGATTGCTCCGATCTCACTTTACATCGGGGGTGATTTCTCCTCCCCTCTGGAGAGGCCGAAGGCAATGAGCGCAGCTAGCAGAAAGACCGCCAACACGCCGATCGCTACCGGCCAGCCCTGATTGAAAACCTGCCGCGCCTGGATCGGTGTAGGGGTGGGTGGGGGGGAGGGGGTGAACGTGCCGGTGGGTGGTAGGGTGGCTGTAGGCCAGAGCGTCGGGGTCAAAGTGGGCGGCGGAGGGGTAGGCGTAGCCGTCGGCAGACGGGTGATGAAGAGCTTCTGGCCTTCGTAAATGGTGTTGCCGGAGAGGTTGTTCAGCCGTCGCAAGTCCTCGATCTTCACGCCATAAGCGATGGCGATGCTCCAGAGGGTTTGTCCGCTCTGCACGGTGTGGATCACGCGGCCATCGGGCTGGGGCGTGACGGTATAGACCGGCATGATGAACTCGCCGGGGGAAAGTGTGCCCGGGGCCGGCAATCCCGGCCCCGGCGTATAGGGTTGAGGCATGCCGCTTGTCGTTGGGCGGGCACAATCGATCACGTAGTAGTAATAACCATCGCGCACGGCCACCCCGGCGCCGATCTCCTGTAGATTGGAGGAAAGCATGGTGTTCAAGTGGGGTGCATCGCCTTGCCAGGCCTGCACTGCCGCCTTTGGGCTCAGCCCGGTGCCCCCGATGATGTTTTCCGAAAAGAAGCCACCTTGGGAGAGGTCACCTGCCAGGGGATAACCGGCGGCCAAGGCGCGCTGATAGGGGCGTTCGCCGTTTGGCCCATAATGGGTCACCTGACCGATCGCTGCCATGTAATTAGCTTGCGATTGGGCGATCTGCATCAGGATCGGGTTCACCTGATAGGCCGGCAACCCTTGTGCCAAGCGCAGCGCGTTGACTTCTTGGATCAGCTGTTGTGCCGTGTATTCTGCAGCCGGCGCTGCCTGAAAGGAGCTAAAGAGCAGCTCTAAAGTGAACGTAATCAGGAGAAGGAAACGCATGGTGAGAGAATTATACATCTCCGGTCCGCCCCAAAGTCAATGGATGTTTCCCCAAAATAGGCTGTTTGGCCTATGCCCGATCCACAAAAATGCGCTTCTCACAGGGTGTTTCCTGCTTTAGAATGCTCATGTGAGACAAGAAGATCTGGGTATCACGGTTGGAGCGAAAATGGAAATAGAAAGCGCACCTTTCTATTCCGGAGAAAATCCGCAAAGAGAGGCTTCGTATGAAACTCTCTTTGCGTTCTTTCTTATTGGGTATGGACTATGGGTGTTCCTGCCTTTCCTGGCGCCTGTTTCTATGCACCTGGGCTGGACCGCGGCTGGGAAGGCGTTATATTTCTTCTACTCCTTTTTCTGTCATCAGTTGCCTGAGCGCTCGCTCTTCCTCTTTGGCAGTAAAGGGATGTACTCTCTGAGCGAGATCCAGGCGGCATGGCAAGTGACGGACAACCCACTGGTGTTGCGCCAGTTTATCGGCAATGAGTATATGGGATGGAAGGTTGCTTGGTCAGATCGAATGATTTCGTTCTATACCAGCATATGGTTTTTTGCGCTGATCGGATTCCTGCTTCGTCGTCGCATTCGCCCCCTGCCCTGGTGGGGCTATGCGCTGTTCCTGCTGCCGCTGATCGTGGATGGATTCAGCCATTGGATCAGCGATCTGGCCGGTATTGGCAACGGCTTTCGGGATACAAACGTTTGGCTTGCTACTCTGACCAGGTACTCTCTACCGGCCACCTTCTATGCCGGCGATGCGCTTGGCTCGTTCAACTCACTCATGCGATGGATCAGCGGGATTCTGGCCGGCGCCGGGTTGGCCTGGTTGTTCCTCTGCTTCCTCTTTCCGCCCTCTGAACGTTGATCTCACTTCTCCTCGATCACTTGCCAGCGCCCTTGGGTATCCTGCTCAAAGCGCTTGATCGGTTGGAAGGGGGAAGCGATGGGTTGTAGCCCGTAAAAGGCCACCTTCCGTTGAGTAGTTTGAGTAATTTGGTGACCACGGTGGTGCCTCCTGGAGGAGGGCAGTGGAGGAAAATGGGCATGGACTTCGGCAAAATGTACTTCGTACGTGACGTGGCGAAAACCTTGACGATAGAGCTCTGTCCAAAAGGCAGTTCCGTTTTCAAAGGCCAATTCTCGTAGGGGAGCTTCTGCAGTGTGGGAGGAACAGGCGAATATGTGGGATGAATTTCAGAAACGGCCGCTGAAATGCATCCATATCCGGTTCGGTGATGTTCTTGACCACAGAGGGCTTTTGGACAAGGGTCTCGTAAAGCTCATCTTACCTTATTGATGTTGAACGATATTTGGCACAGTTGATCAGTCTGTATTTATACCACCGTTTACAAAAGTCCTATTGAGCGATATCTCTTGATTTTGAATTTGCCAAGCTTTCCAAGCAGATAAAGTGAAAGCTAAAATTACAATCAGGTAGGAAGGTGTAGAGAAAACGGACAACAATGAAATGTGCACGAGAATTAGCCAAAAGGCAACTTTTTTCCAGAAATTCCCGGGTGAAATCCACAGCAAAGCAGGGATCACGAAGGGTAGATTATAGGAGTATGCCCGTGGCGCGGCGAACATAGATGCTGCTAGTGAAAGGGATAGTAAAGAAACAGTATCCAAACGGCGATTTTTCCAAACGACAAAGAACGAGAAAATAGGTAGCAAAATAGTGATTGGAAGATTGGCAGTTCCTGACCAATTCTCGTTGAGTCCAATAAATTCAGCCATTGTAATAAAATCTGCAGTACCGTTATCTGTACGTCCCCCATACGCACTTATCATGCGGAGCATTTCAGATGGCCAGTTTGGTATCACTACGAAGGCGAATGCAGCAAATAAGAGGGTGCTTACAGATGCAGAAAGCAGAAATTTTTTCCCTCCTTTCATGAGTGCAAATGGAATAAATAAGCTTAACAGATGCGGCTTGAAAAGAAGAATAGGAAAAAAGATTCCAGACTTTATACTCTGGCCTTGATTAATCCCCAGGATAGTAAATACGGTCACTGCAGCCAATATAAAATCAGATTGGCCGCTGAGAAAAATTAGCCCACACACTAAAAGACTGGAAGCTATAATGAAGATGCAACTTTCAAGGGAACATTTTTGTGAGAATTGCTTTTCAAGAGCATAAACAATGTACCAAGCGCTAAGTAACGTAATAATTGTATATACTATCTTTGCAATAGAGATTGGAAGAAACGAAAGAGGAATGAAAAGCCAAGCGATCCAGGGAAAGTACCAGTAGGGAAGATTTCCTCTCCCATAAGTGCGGTAGATATTCTCACCTTGTAGAGTCAGTTTTGCAGAAGAATAAAAAACCTCAAAATCCCAAAAGTTGTTTTTTCTTATAACTGAAGCAATCACTAAAAGCACCATAACGGCAAAGGAAATTGCAAAGGATATTTGGACGATTTTTTTTATCTTTAACATTTTGTCCTCGTTTGAATTTACAGGATTGACGCATTGTTCCATTATTTTTATCCGAATTAGTTTACCCGAGCATGCCTTTTGTGATGTCTACTCTCAAAGGAGAGGCTTTGGTAAGTAGTTACAGTGGAAAATTATACCACACCCTTTTCGACGACATCCTGCTTTGTTTTTACTCAGCAATCTTAGAACGCTGTAAGGATCTAGCCCCTCTTCCTTATGCACTTTAGGCGATCTTGTGATAGGATTTATATATCGTTGACCGCTTTTTGGCATTTTTCCATGGAGGTCAGAGACCTATCCACGTATTTGATTCCACTATTCCCACGGTCCACGGTCGACCGCCCACCGTCCACATCCCCTATCGGAGACGCTTGAATGAATGAGGTTCAGCAACGCATCGCTCAACTGCGCGCCAAGATTGCTTCTTTGGAAATCTTGCGGGAAGAGCTGGGGGAAGAATTCGTGCAGGAAAAGAAACAGGCACTAGAGGCCGAACTGCAAGCACTTCTATCGGAAGAACTTGCTCCGGTGGAGGAAGAGGAAGATCTGCCTGCCATCCAGAGCGGGGATCAGAGCATCGCCGTCGCCGGCGATGTGTACCAAAGCACGATCATCCATGCTCAAACGATCGTGCTGGCAGAACAATTCTGGCGCGATCACACCACTCCTGCCGATCTAACCTCTGCCACCCAGGCCTATCTAGAATATCTGCTGGAGCGCCATTCCTTTCTCAACTTCAAAGGCATGGGCGTTTCAGATCGCATCCCTTTGCGCCTGGAACTTTTAGACCTCTACGTGCCGCTCAAGGCGCGCCTGGAATTGCCCGAAGGAGAAACCTGGAAACGCGAAACGTTGTTGGCCGGGCGGGAATTCCTGGATGGGGAGGGAAAGCGCACCTGGCAGCTCGGCCGGAGCGTTTCCCTGCTCGATCTGCTGCGTGAAGTGGATGGACTGATCGTCCTCGGCGACCCCGGCGCGGGCAAGACCACGTTTCTCAAGTACCTGACGCTGCGCCTGGCAAAAGGTGAAGGCCCACAACTTGGCCTAGGGCATCGACTACCGATCCTGCTCCCGTTGGCAGCCTATGCCAATGCCCTGCAACGAGGCGAAGTACGCCTGGATGACTTTGTTACCCACTATTTTGATGAGATCGGCCTCGATTTGCCCATTGCCGCCATGTTGAATAAGGCCCTCCATACCGGCCGGGCGCTGATCCTGCTCGATGGCCTGGATGAAGTGCGGGATGTCAACCTGCGGAATACCGTCGTCGAGCGGGTGGTAGATTTCTACGCCTTCCACCGTCGCGCCGGGAATAAGTTCATCCTCACCAGCCGGGTAGTCGGTTACCGCGCCGTGCGACCGGTGGCCGAAGGCCTAATCGAATGTACATTGGTGGACTTCGATGAAGACGATATCCAAGCTTTCGTCGAACGCTGGACGCTGGCTTTGGAGAAACAAGCGCAAGGCAATACCCGCATTGCCCATGCCGATGCAGAGCAAGAAAAACGCGAGCTCCTAGAAGCCATTCGGCGCAACCCCGGCATTCGGCGATTGGCGGCAACCCCCCTGCTTTTGACCATCCTGGCGCTGATGAAGCGCCAAGGCATGACCTTGCCCGAACGCCGCGTACAGCTCTACGATGAATACATCAAGACGCTCCTCTCCACCTGGAACCGTGCCCGTAGCCTGAGCGGACGCGCCCCCAGCCGCGATCTGGATGAAATTCAGACCGTGCGCGTGCTGGCTCCGTTGGCTCTGTGGATGCACCAAGTGAATCTGGGCATGGGGCTGGTCAAAGCCGAGGAGATGCGTCGCAAGCTGGAGCAGATCTTCTATGAGCATGGTGAAGTCAACCCCCAGCAGGCGGCGCGGCAATTCTTACAAGATGTGCGCGATCACGCCGCCTTGCTGGTGGAGCGTGGACCCGGCGAATACGGTTTCATTCACCTAACCTTTGAAGAATACCTTGCCGCTGTGGCGATTGCCTTACAGGGTCAAGGTAATGCCTGCCCTGTGATCGATCTGCTCCTCCCTTATATCGGCGAACAGGCCTGGCGCGAAGTGATCCTGCTCACCGTTGCCTATCTGGGGATCCGCCAACAGTTGCCGAAAGTGGCCGGCGAAGTGGTGGAGGCTTTTTTGCGCCTGCCGGGAGAATCTGCCGCCGAAGCCATCCTGCTGGCCGGCGAAGCCGTCCTGGATACCTGGCCTGGCGGTGTCCCACCCCGCACCCGTGAAGAGGTGATCCATGCCTTGATCCCGGTGATGCAGGATGCGCGTGTCCGAGGCCCGTTACGGCGCAAGGCCGGGCTGATCCTAGGACGTTTGGGCTGGCGCCCGGCGGACCTGGAACGCTTCATCGAAGTGCCGCCAGGAGAGTTTTTGTTCGGGCGAAGAAAAGAGCCGCGCCGCATCAACTACCGATTTTGGATCGCACGTTATCCCGTTACCAATTTGCAATTTGCCCGTTTTGTCCAGGCCGGCGGCTATCAACGCCGTGAGTTCTGGAGCGAAATAGGCTGGGAATGGCGCACCGGCCAATATGACGCCCGCCGCCCCGAGGTCCTGGAACGCGACTGGCTGGAGCATCGCCCTCCTTCGCATCGCAATGCTCCCTACTACTGGCACAATCCGGACTTGGGGAACCCGATCTGTCCCGTCGTTGGCGTGAACTGGTATGAGGCCGAGGCCTACTGCCGTTGGCTCACCACCCAGATCATCTCCATTCCACCGGGCTATGTGGTGCGCCTGCCGACCGAAGAAGAATGGGAGCGCGCCGCCCGCGGCACCGAAGGTTGGGAATATCCTTGGGGAAACGATTTCCAGCGTCAGGCCGCCAACACTTGGGAAGCCGCGCCGAATACCTCTTCCGGCCTGGGCGGCACAACCGCCGTTTGCACCTATCCGCAAGGCGTGAGCCCGGTGGGAGCCTGGGATATGAGCGGCAATATCTGGGAATGGATCAACGCCTGGTATGATGAGGATCGACGCTATCGGGTCGTGCGCGGCGGTTCCTGGATCGGTTACCAATGGTTTGCGCGCACTTCGTTTTGCAATTGGTCTATCCCACTCACTTTCAATGATGATTTGGGCTTTCGCCCGGTCATCGCCCCACAAAACCCTGAGGAGGTCTCATGAGCCCGAAAAGCAAATCTCCCTATTCCATTCAGGCCGGCGATCGCAGTGTGGTGATCGGCGGGAATGCCAGCAACAACGTCATCATCACCGGCGATAGGAATACCGTCCTTTCTTCCCCTTTCGAGCCGATCTATTGCCGGCTCGCCGAGGACCCGCAGCTGGATGCCACGGAAAAAGCCGATGCGCGTGCCGAGCTCCAAGAAATCGAGACCGAGGCACGCAAAGCAACGGCCGATGAATCCTTCCTGGAACGCCGCCTGCGCAATGTACGGCGCATTGCTCCCGATATTCTCGATGTAGTGCTGGCCACTCTTTCTAGCCCGACAGCCGGATTCAGCTTGGTGGCTCGAAAAGTGGCCGAAAAGATGCGCGCCGAAGCCGCAAGGGGTGGATCATGAGACGCCGGCCACTGCTTCTCCTTCTTTTGCTGGCGATGTTTTTGCTCTTACCGTTGATGCAAACGGCCCAAGCCGGTGGACTCGTTACACCATTCCCATCCACCACCACAGCAACGCCGACCGTCCTTACGACACCTCCTCTTGGTGTCACGTCTACACCAACCTCCCAGATGGCTACGGCGACGGCAGTACCTTTGACCTATGCCCTGGTGAATGTGCCGGACAAAGGGACACTGCATATGCGTTCGCGTCCTGAGATTCAAAGCCCTATCGTCGGCGCGCTGGCAGCGCAGCAGAGAAATCTCCCGCTTACCGGCCGGACCTTTGGCAACATTCCCCGCATCTGGTATGAAGTGCGGCGAAGCGGGGGCGGGACGGGGTGGATCAGCTCCTATTACGTGGTAGAGTACGTGCCACCCGAGGCATTCTGCCGTGATGAGCGCATCCGTCCGTTGATCGAGAAGCTGGCGAGCGCAATTCAAAACATGGATGGTGCCGGTTTTGCCCGTCTAGTCAGTCCAATGCACGGAGTGACGGTGCGACTTACCGCTCAGGGTACGCCGTACAACTTCTTGGAACTGTATGCCCGCTATCTGTTTTGGAGCACGTATCCCATCCCTTGGGGCAAAGTGCCTCCTTCCGGCAAAGCGTTGACCGGCTCTTTCAAGGACCTGGTCACACCACGGCTGAAGGAAGTTTTTGCGGCCTCTTACGAACTGTATTGCAACGATGCCTCCAAGCTGCTCGGCTATCTCTCGCCCTGGCCGGTGGAATATCAGAACGTCAACTTCTACACCACCTTCAGGCCGGAAAGCCGAGCCGGCGCCGGTGATTGGCGCGCCTGGTTGGTGGGCATTGACTATGTCTACCAACAGCCCTATCTCTTTGCGTTGATTCACTATCAACCCTAGAGGAGATCTATGGCGAAGATCCTTGCTGTCATCACGACCACGGCCACGCTCGAAGAAGCGCAACGCATGGCACATGACTTGGTAGAGCGTCGTCTAGCGGCCTGTGCTCAGATCTCGGCTATCGAGAGCTTTTACCGCTGGGAAGGAAAGGTCCAACACGATCACGAATACCGCCTGTTGTTCAAAACTACGGAGGAACGTTACTCGGAAATCGAACAGGCAATCCGCGAAATGCATTCCTACGTGCTACCGGCTATTTTCGCCTTACCTGTAGAGCAGGCCTTTGCAGAATACGCCTTGTGGATTATCGAAAGTGTGTAGAGAAAGGAAAAATCATCCTTTTGGGTGATTACAAAGTCTTTGCAAGGCCATAAAATGGATATAAAGTATCCCAGATATCTGAAAGGAGAATTGCCATGAAACGCGCATTGCTTGTACTAATCATCTTGGCTTCCCTGCTCGTTGCCTGTGGTGCAAAGGCCGCTAAGCCATCCACCAGCCTTTCAATCGAACTCTCTGATTTCAAGTTCACACCGGACAAATTTGTCGTTCCGGCCGGTCAGCAGATCACGCTCAACTTGACCAACAAGGGCGCGGTAAAGCACGAATTTGTGATCATCAAAAAGGGTGAACAGGTCACGATACCCTTCGACCAGGATGACGAAGATAAGGTCTATTGGGAACATGAGGTGGAAGCTGGAGAGACCGGTACGTTCACCTTCACAGCGCCTTCTGAACCCGGCGAATACGAAGTAGTTTGTGGCGTCGAAGGGCACCTCGAAGCCGGCATGAAGGCCACTCTAACGGTCGTTGCGCCCTAGTAGAGCAGACGCTTGCGTCTGCTCACTCAACGCTTCCCCGGCCTGCCGAGGCGCGGGGATTCCTTTATCAGAAAGCTGAGCAGTCTCTTCCTTGAGAGCAGGTGCCACAAGGAGTACATTTAGACAAACAGTTGAAGAAACACGATAGAACAGCTCGCTAAACCTGGAGACTTCTGTTGAAGTGCTCACTGCTCTTTTAAGGGGATTCCCGTCCTTAGGCGCCCAGCGAAATTCCTTGGGCCAATTTCCAAGCGGCCGGCAGCGCCAGGGCTGCCAAAAGCAGTTTCAGAGCATCTCCGATCAAAAAAGGGAGCAGGCCCTTCTGCACGGCTGCGACCGGGCCAAGGTAGATGGCCAACCAGGAAACACCTGAGAGGGAGATGATCGCGGTACCCAGCAGGAAGGGGAGTAAAGAGGTGCGGATCGTGCGCTCCAAGCCGCGTTCGGCCATGCGGCCGATGACGTATGTCGCCAGCACGAATCCGATCAAATAGCCACCGGTCGGTCCTGCCAGATGGGCCAATCCACCGGTTCCACCGGCGAAGACGGGCAATCCGCTCAACCCCATGCTCAGATAAAGTAACAGCGCGGCCGTTCCCCGTTGTGCCCCCAGTGCTGCTCCGATCAGCAACACGGCGAACGTTTGTCCGGTAATCGGCACTGGCGTGAAGGGCAGGGGAATGCGCACCTGGGCAAACAGCGCTACCCACAGCGCACCCGTGATAATCAGCAGTGCCTCACGCACCTTCTGATTCACATTCGGGAACCAACGAGCAGCAAGGAAAGAGGCTAAAGGGGTCATTTTGAGCTCCTCCAGTGGGGATAAGTGATACCACTAACTCTTAACTCCTTCTCCTTGCTTTGGTTTCGCTTAGCAGCTTGCTCCTACCATCTATTGCTTGTCGCCCACGGTCTGCCGTCTCAGGTATAATTCTAGATTGCTGACCTGGAGGTTGTATTATGGATAACCGTCAACTGGCGGCAATCTTTCGCCGCATTGCCGATCTGCTGGAGATCCAAGGGGAGGTTATTTATAAGGTGTTGGCCTATCGCAAAGCGGCCGATAGCCTGGAAGCGTTGCCTATCGAAGCATGGCGCTATTGGCAGGAAGGGCGCCTGCGCGAGATTCCGGGTATCGGCCAAGCGATTGAGGAAAAAATTGACGAGATTATGCGCACAGGGCGGCTAAGCTTCCTGGAGCGGCTGGAGTCTGAGGTCCCGCCTGCGCTCACCGAATGGTTGCGAGTGCAAGGCCTAGGCCCGAAGCGCGTTGGCACGATCTGGCGCACGTTGGGCATTGTCACCTTGGATGAGCTGGAAGCTGCCGCCCGACAGGGTCGGCTGCGGAATTTGCCTGGATTCGGTGAGAAGACGGAGAGCAACATTCTGGCGGGGATTGAGGCGCTCAAGCGTAGCCGTGGTCGCATCCCGCTGGGGCAGGCGCTTCCCCTGGCAGAACGCATTCTGGATGTGTTGCGAACAGTGCCCGGCGTAGTGCGCGCCGAAATGGCCGGTTCCCTGCGCCGCATGCGTTCGACGGTGGGCGATGTCGATTTGCTGGTTGCGACCCGCGATCCACAAGCCGCGATGGAGACCTTTGTCCACCTAGAAGGCGTGACGCGCATCCTGGCGCAAGGTGAGACCAAATCCTCGGTGGAGTTCTTCGACGGCCTGCGGGCGCAGCTTTGGGTTCATCCACCGGAGCGCTTCGGCACCGCCTGGCAATACGCTACCGGCTCGAAGGATCATAATGTGCGCTTGCGCGAACGGGCGCTTGCACGTGGCCTTTCGCTCTCCGAACATGCTCTTACCCGCCTGGCCGATGAGCGCGAGATCCTCTGCGCAGAAGAGGCAGAAGTCTATGCTGCGCTAGACCTGCCGTGGATTCCGCCAGAACTGCGCGAGGACCGCGGCGAGATCGAGGCCGCCGCACAAGGCAAATTGCCGCGCCTGATCGAAATCGGCGATATTCAGGCCGATCTGCAGGCCCATACCACCTGGAGCGATGGACAGCTCAGCGTGTTGGAACTGGCGCGCGCCGCGCAGCGCCGCGGGCTGAAGGTGCTGGCGATCACCGATCATTCGGCCGGCTTGGGCGTGACCGGCGGCCTGCGCCCGGAGCAACATGCCAAACTGCAGGAAGAGATCGAAGCCGCCCAGCGCCTGCTGGGCGATTCCATTCTCTTGCTCCATGGGGCCGAGGTCGAAATCCGCGCCGATGGGCAGCTGGATTACCCCGATGAATTGCTAGCCAATCTGGATGTGGTCCTCGCTTCGCTACATACCGGGCTGAATCAGCCGCGCGAGCGCATCACCGAACGTCTGATCACTGCCATGCGCAACCCACATGTGGATATTATCGCTCATCCCACTGGGCGTCTCTTCCCCGATCGCCCCGGCGCCGATCTGGATATGGAAGCCGTGCTACAGGCCGCGGCCGAATATGGCGTAGCGCTGGAAATCAATGCCCATCCCTCGCGCCTCGATCTGGACGATGTATATGCGCGTGCCGCTGCCGAACGCGGTATCCTTTTGACGATCAATACCGATGCACACCGTGCCGAGGATTTCGACATGTTGCGTTATGGCGTGGCGATCGCCCGCCGCGCCTGGTTGACCCCCCAACAGGTGATCAACACCTGGCCTCCCGATCGTCTGCGAACATGGCTACAGGAGCACCGTCGCTGATTCCGCTTCTCCTCCACCGCCCAGCATCCACCAAGGAGTCCTTTCATGCAAAAGCAAGGTTTTTTTTACGCTTTAGGTGCCTATACCATCTGGGGTGTTTTTCCCATTTATTGGAAAGCACTCCACCAGGTTTCTGCAGTGGAACTGATCGGTCACCGCATTCTCTGGTCTTTCCTAACGCTTTTGGGCCTCTTGACTGCCACCGGTCAGGTGCAAGTCTTTTGGACCTACCTCGGCCGGCCGCATATTCGCCGCTATTACCTGCTCGCGGCATTGCTAATCGGTGTGAACTGGTTGGTCTATGTTTGGGGAGTAAACAGCGATCAGATCGTTGAGACTAGCCTAGGCTATTTTATCAACCCCTTGCTCAGCGTCCTGTTAGGTGTTCTCTTTTTACGGGAGCGCCTGCGGCCGTTCCAGTGGCTGCCGGTCGGACTGGCGGCGCTCGGCGTGATCTACCTAACCTTGACCTACGGTCGTGTTCCCTGGATCGCCCTCCTTCTCGCCTTTACTTTTGCCATCTATGGGCTGGTGAAGAAACTGGCACCGCTCAATTCGCTCCACGGTTTGAGCCTGGAAACGGCTATTCTCTTCCTGCCGGCGCTGGCCTACTTGCTCTATCAGGAAGCCAAAGGGAACGCTGCCTTCTTGCATACACCCCCTAATATTACGTTGCTGCTTTTGGGGGCCGGTTTGGTGACCACCATTCCCTTGTTGATGTTCGCCTCCGCCGCCCAACGCATTCCTCTTTCGGCGATCGGGCTCATGCAATATATCGCTCCGACGCTGCAATTCCTGATCGGCATCTTCGTCTATCACGAGCCGTTCGACCGCACCCGTTTAATCGGCTTTACGCTGGTTTGGATCGCTTTGGCGCTCTTCGCTGCCGAAAGCCTATGGCAGGAACGGGCAAGACATCGCAATGGGGAGGGAAGAAAGCGCTCATGACCCGCATCGTTTTCATGGGGTCGCCGGAGTTTGCCCTGCCCTCGCTGCGCGCCTTGGCCGCGCACTATGAGATCGTTGGCGTAGTCACCCAACCCGATCGCCCGGCCGGGCGCGGTCAACACCTGACGCCGCCACCGGTCAAAATCCTGGCCCAGGAGCTCGGTCTGCCTGTTTTCCAGCCGCTTCGCTTGCGCGAGCCACAGGCGGTGGAGCAGCTGAGAGCTTGGGCGCCCGATCTGATCGTCGTCGTGGCCTATGGTCAGATTTTGCGTTCTGAAGTGCTCAACCTGCCGTCCTGGGGATGCCTGAACGTCCACGCTTCGCTGCTGCCACGCTGGCGCGGTGCCTCGCCGATCCAACATGCCATCCTGGCCGGCGATGCCGAAAGCGGCGTGACGATTATGAAGATGGATGAAGGGCTGGATACCGGCCCGATCCTCTCTCAACGTGCCTTGCCCCTCGCGCCCGATGAAACCGATGAAACGCTGGCGGCAAAACTGGCCTCCCTCGGTGCTGAATTGCTCCTCGAAACCCTACCGCGCTATCTGAGCGGTGAAATTGTGCCCCGCCCTCAACCCTCTGAAGGGGTGACCTACGCGCCGCTCATCCGCAAAGAAGATGGCCTGCTGGATTTTTCCAAGCCGGCCATTGAACTCGAGCGTCGCGTGCGCGCCTTCCGTAGCTGGCCCGGCGCCTGGTTTCTCTGGGAGAATGCTCCGCTCAAAGTCCTGTGGGCGCGCGTGGTGGAGCAAAATGCTCCTGCGGGCGCTCGCTTACGCTGGCGGGGCTGGCCGGCGCTGGGCACGGCCCAAGGTCTGCTCCTGCTCGAAGAAGTCCAACCGGCCGGAAAAAAGCCGATGAGTGGCAAAGCCTTCCTGGCCGGAACCCGGAACTGGTGACTCTGCTATGAGCCTAAAAGCCTTTCTTTCTCCCCAAAGCGTGGTGCTGATCGGTGCTTCCACCCATCCCGAAAAACTGGGCTATGGCATTGCCCGCAACCTTGTCCAGAGCGGTTATCGAGGCCGTCTCTATTTCGTCTCCCAGCGATCGGGGCAGCTTTTCGGTCATCCCCTCTATACCAGCCTGGAAGAGCTCCCCGAAGTGCCCGATCTGGCCGTGCTGATCTTGCCGGCCGAGAGCACGCCGAAGGCGCTCGAACAATGTGCCGCCAAAGGCATTCGCGCCGCCATCATCATCTCCTCCGGTTTCGGTGAGATCGGCGAGAGCGGCGCAACGCTGGAAAAGGCCTGTTTGGAGATCGCGGCAGCGCACGGCATGCGCCTGCTTGGCCCCAATTGCATCGGCATGATTGATACGCACTTGCCGCTCGATACCACCTTCCTTCAGCCTCCCATGCCGCTTCCCGGCGGCATTGCCTTCCTCTCTCAATCCGGCGCCTTTGCCGCCGCGATTGTAGATTGGGCCCGTCAGCAGGGCTTTGGCTTTGCCCGCATTCTCAGCCTGGGCAATCAGGCCGATCTCAAAGAGAGCGATTTTCTGCCACTGCTTGCCGAGCAGAAAGATACCAAAGTCATTGTGCTGTACCTGGAGAGCCTGAAGGATGGAGAGCGTTTTCTGCGCGCAGCCAAAGAAATTGCCAGTCGCCGTCCCGTTCTGGTGCTCAAAGCCGGGCGCGGTCCGGCCGGTCAAAAGGCCGCCGCCTCCCATACCGGCGCGCTGGCCGCGGAAGATGCCCTCTTCGATGCTGCTTTTGAATGGGCCGGCTTGCTTCGAGCCGAAAACAGTGAACAACTTTTCGATTGGGCACGTGCCTTTGAGAACCTACCCCTGCCGGCAGGGCGGCGCATGGCCATTCTAACCAATGCCGGTGGTCCCGGCGTGCTGGCTGCCGATGCACTCGAACGTCATGGTCTGCAGCTGGCCTCGCTCTCGGAGCGCACCATCCAGGCCTTGCGCGCCTTTCTGCCTCCTGCTGCCGGCTTGCAGAATCCGGTGGATATGCTCGCTTCTGCTTCCCCGCAGAACTATGCCGAATCCCTGCGCCTGCTCCTGGCCGATCCGCAGGTGGATGGTGTCCTGGTCATTCTTCCGCCGCCACCTATGTACCCTGCCGAGGCCGTTGCTGAGGCTATCCTTCCCGTCCTCCATCCCCTTAGCAAACCGGTCGTCATCGCGCTGATGGGCGGCCTGCAGATCGCTGAGGCCCGTAAGCGCTTTCAAGCTGCGGGGATGCCCGTTTATTCTTTTCCGGAACAAGCGGCCAATGTGCTGGCCGCCCTGACCAAGCGTGCCGAGCAAATCCGCCGGCCTGAGCCATCCGTGGGTGCGCCTGCGCTTTTGGACCTCGAGCTCTCAGCCGCGCTCGAAGCCGCTCCTTCGGGATGGGTTTCTCCCATGCTGATCGAGCGCATCTTAGGGGCACTTTCGATTCCTTTCGCGCCTTTGCGCCTGGCGCGCACTCCGCAAGAGGTCCGCGAAACAGCGCGAGCGCTCGGCTTTCCTCTGGTGATGAAGATCGCCTCGCCGGATATCCTGCATAAGTCCGATCTAGGAGGCGTGATCCTCGGCCTACGAGATGAAGAAGAGGCCGAACAGGCCTTTCAGCGCATGATGAGCCGCTTACGCGAACGGTTACCTGCCGCCCGCCTGGAGGGAGTCTACCTGCAGCGGCAGCTCAGCGGTGGCCGCGAAGTGATCCTCGGCGGCTTGCGGGAGCCTATGCTGGGGCCATTTGTGCTTTTTGGAGGCGGTGGCATCGAGGTCGAAGCGCGCCGCGATATCGCCTTTGGCTATGCCCCTCTTGACGAAGCACAGGCTGCAACCTTGTTGCGGCGCACCTGGGCCGGCCGCTCCCTGTGGGGTTTTCGCAATCAACCGCCGCTCGATCATCCTGCCGTGCAGCAGGCCCTGCTCACTCTTTCGCACTTCCTAGCACATCAACCGCGCATTGCCGAGTTTGAGATCAATCCGCTGTACGTCCTACCCAAAGGCATATTTGCCCTCGATGCTCGCCTGAGATTGCTATGAATACATCGAACCTCACCTTCTATATTGACCTATTGGGTTGGTGTGGCACCTTTGTTTACCTTCTGTCCTATTACCTAGTTTCCACGCATCGCCTACTGCCGGATTCCGGGACCTACCAGACCATGAACCTGGTGGGTGGCCTGTTCCTTTCGATCAATGCCTGGCATCATGCCGCCTGGCCCTCTCTCGGTGTCAACCTGATCTGGATGTTCATTGCCTCGCTTATGTTGCTTCGGCGGCGAAGCAAGGTTGACCGTGGACGGTAGACCGTAGCCTCATATGAAAAGCCCCTTTGAGTGAACGGTGATTTCTGTCCATCTTCTTTGCCAATTTACAACAGTCACGGTACTCTTGCCCTTTTTGCGCTGATCTGGTAAAATGTGCCCTGTGTTGGGGGCTCGTCTAACGGTAGGACAGCGGACTCTGGATCCGTATGTGGAGGTTCGAATCCTTCGCCCCCAGCCTGAGGCCCTCATCCAGAGGGCCTTTTTCTAATCTATTCGGCAGCAAAGACAAAACGTTATCAGTGTTTGGAGAGCGAAAATGTTTTCGTTCGGCGAAAATTGGGCCTCCTTTTCGCAAAGATTGACCGAAGAGCGCATTCAAGAAGCTATGCACTCATTGGTGAATCTATTTGGTGAGAACGGCTTGCAAGGAAAGACATTCCTGGACATCGGTTGTGGGAGTGGAGTATTTTCCATTGCTGCGGCGCGCCTGGGGGCACGCAGTGTCCTAGGAGTGGACGTTGATCCGCTCTCTATAGAAACCTCTCAGCGCAATGCAAAGCGCTGGTTGAGCAACCCAGATGGGCCGATCTCTTTCCGGCAGGCCTCGGTTTTAGACGAACAAGAAGTGGCCTCTTGGGGCACGTTCGATATTGTCTATTCGTGGGGGGTGCTTCATCACACCGGCGATATGCTGCGCGCATTAAGAAATGCTGCTCAGACGGTGCGTCCCCAAGGATTGTTGATGATTGCCATCTATCATCGTCACTGGTCCTCCCCCATTTGGAAACTCATCAAGTGGTTCTACAATCGCATTGGGAAACGGGGTCAACGAGTGCTCGTCTGGCTCTTTGTACCGCTGATCGCAGCAGCAAAGTGGCTGGTGACCTTGGAAAACCCATTCAAGATGCGACGCGGCATGGATTTTATGCACAATGTGGTTGATTGGCTCGGTGGCTATCCCTACGAATATGCTTCGGTAGACGAGATGCGCGCTCACTTGGAAAGGCTAGGTTTCCAGGTTTTAGCCGTTTACCCTGCAAAAGTTCCCACAGGTTGTAATGAATTTGTATGTCGCAAGCAGAGCTGAACAAAGAGAGGTGGTCGGCCATTGAGCAGGAGCTAACTCGCGCCCGGCAGGCACGCGCACGCGGCAACGAGGGGCAAGCGCGCGTTTGTGCCCGACGTGCCGCCGGCCTGGCGGTTCGTGCTTATTATGCGCAGCAGGGGATAACTCCTTCCACCTCCAGCGCCTACGATCTCTTGCGCCTCCTGGCCGCCGATGAACGCTTGGATGCCGAAACGCGCGCCCAAGCGGAACGTCTCACCCTGCGCGTGACGCCGGAATTTCGCCTGCCCATCGAAGCCGATCTGATCCAAGAGGCCGAATCCCTCGCCCGCCGCCTGCTGGAAAAATAGACAAACGCTCGTATCCCCTACCTCCTCCTTCCTCTTTCTTACTCCACTGCCACCGTCCACCGTTTTGGGGTATAATTTTTCTTGCTCGGCGGTCGTCGGGGAAATTCCCGGCGGCGTCAGGATGCGGAGGCCGTTCCCTTGGGGGGAAAGCATTGGGAAGGCGCGCAAAGGGCCTGTCGAAAAGTGCCGCCGTCAGGAGGCAGCAATGTCACTCTGGGTGAACGTATTCCGCCCGCGCTCGCTGGCGGAAGCCCTGGAAATCCTGACTTCGGCTCCACAACCGCTGGCGATCCTCGCCGGTGGCAGTGATCTGCTCCTGGACCTAGAGCAGGGGCGGCATCCCCCTGTTCAGACGTTACTGGATGTCACAGCCATTCCCGATCTCCAGGCCATCGAAGTGCGCGATGAAACCCTTTTCCTCGGCGCGGCTTGTCCGATCGCCAAAGCCATTTCCCATCCTTTGATCCAATATCATGCCCAAGCACTGGTCGAGGCCGGCTCGCTGATCGCCGGGCCGCAGGTGCGCAATGTGGCCACGTTCGGCGGCAATGTCGCCCATGCCTTGCCGGCTGCCGATGGCACGATCGCTCTGCTGGCGCTGAATGCTCAGGCGGAGATCCTTTCCCCGCGCGGCAGGCGCCAAACCGCGTTGCAGAGCCTTTTCCTGGGCCCCGGTCGCTCGGCGCTGGAAAAAGATGAATTGCTGGTGGGATTCTATTTGCCTTTGCGCTGCGAGAACGAGGCCTCGGCTTTTCGTAGGGTGATGCGCCCACAGGGAGTCGCTTTGCCAATTTTGAATATGGCCGTCTGGCTGCGCCGTGCCGGAGAGAGGATCGCTGCCTTTCGGCTGGCGGTGGGACCGGCTGGACCTACCCCCCAACGCCCTTTGCAGACCGAAGCCGCCTTGAGCGGTCAACGCTGGACTTCCACGATCCTGGAACAGGGCTTGCGAACTTTGTTGGAAGAAGTCCGTTTTCGCTCTAGTCCCTACCGGGCCAGCGCTGCCTATCGCTACCATTTGCTCAGATACCTGTTCTACGAAACCCTAACCGCTGCCTGGGAACGCGCCGGGCAGCGTGCGGATGTGTGAGGTGAGATATGAGGATGAATTTGGAGTTTACCGTCAACGGTGAGCGGCAAGCGCTGCAGGTCTTGCCGCAGGAGATGTTAGCTTCAGTGTTGCGCTATCGCCTGGGTTTGACCGGGACGAAGATCGGCTGCGAGGAGCTGGAGTGCGGCGCCTGTACCGTGCTGGTGGATGGGGAGGCAGTGCTTTCCTGCCAATATCCGGCCTGGCGTGTCCACGGCAAGGAAGTGTTGACGATCGAAGGGCTGGCGGCGCAGGATGCAGAGGGGAATTGGCAGCTGCACCCTTTGCAGCAGGCTTTTATTGAAGAAGGTGCCGTCCAGTGCGGTTTTTGCATCCCCGGTCAAATTATGAGCGCTTACGCTTTGCTCAGGCACCATCTGAACCCCGGCCGCGATGAAGTGCGCCGAGCGCTGAAGGATACCCTTTGCCGCTGCGGGGGCTATCCTTCGATCGAACGGGCCGTGTTGCGGGCGGCGGAAGAGGTGCGGCAGGGAAAGCACCGTGTGCCGTTTACCCCACGGCGATCGGCGCAGGATGCCCTGCGGACGGAAGCGACAACGCGCTGGGTGGGGCGGGAGATCGTCCGGCCGGATGCGCTGGAGAAGGTCACCGGGAAGGCGATCTATACCGACGATCTGCAGTTTCCGGGAATGCTTTATGGCGCCGTACGACGGGCCGGCGTGCCCCATGCCATCCTGCGTGCCGTTGACGTGAGCCGGGCGCGGGCCTTGCCGGGGGTCTATGCCGTTCTGACCGCGGCCGATGTGCCGGGGGAGAACAACCATGGGTTGGTGGTCTACGATTGGCCGGTGCTCGTTGGAGTGGGCGAGCGCGTGCGCTATGTGGGCGATGCGATCGCCCTGGTCGCAGCCGAAACGCAGGAGATCGCTCAGGAGGCAGCTGCCTTGATCGAGGTCCAACTGGAGACGCTCCCGCCGTTGACGGAGCCGCGCGCCGCCCTGGCAGCCGATGCGCCGCAGTTGCACCCCGGTGGCAATCTTCTGAAACACATTAAAGTGCGCAAAGGGGATGTGGAGCAAGGGTTCGCCGAAGCGGAGATCGTGCTGGAACGGACGTTTTATACGCCAATCTACGAACATGCGTTTATCGAGCCCGAATGTAGCATCGCCGTGCCACAGCCGGATGGACGGATGGAGATCTACGTGGGTTCGCAGATCCCGTATGCCGATCGGGCGCAAGTGGCGCGGACTTTGGGCTGGCCGCAGGAACGGGTGCGCATCGTCGGGCAGACGATGGGCGGCGGCTTTGGGGGCAAGGAGGATATTGCCGGGCAGATCCACGCCGCGCTGTTGGCGAACGCGACCGGGCGGCCGGTGAAGGTGCTCTTTGACCGTCACGAGAGCTTGCTGGTGCACCCGAAGCGCCATGCGACCGAGATCCGCGTGAAGATGGGGGCGCGCCGTGATGGACGGTTGGTGGCCGTGCAGACCGAGCTCTACGGCGATACCGGTGCCTACGCTTCGCTCGGCGAGAAGGTGATGACGCGCGCCACGACCCACTCGGCTGGCCCGTATGATATTCCGCATGTGAAGGCCGATTGCTATGCTGTCTATACCAACAATCCGCCGGCCGGCGCTTTCCGCGGCTTTGGGGTGACGCAATCGGCGTTTGCCATCGAGAGCATGATGGACATTTTGGCGCATGAGCTGGGGATCGATCCGCTGGAGATCCGCCGGCGCAATGCGCTGCGTGTAGGGAGCGTGACCAATACCGGGCAGGTGCTGCGCGAGAGTGTGGGGTTGCTGGAGTGCTTGGAGCGCGTGGAGGCCGAGATGACCCGCCTGGCGGCTGAACGCTGTGGCCTGCGTCGCGAGCAGCTCTTTGCTCCCCATCTCGATCCACAGGCGCCGCATCTCATCCATGCTTGGGGGATTGCTGCGGCGTATAAGAACACCGGCTTGGGCGGCGGTGCGCCGGATAAGGCGGCCGCGGAAGTGGAACTTTTCGCGGACGGGACAGGGGAAGTGCGCACTTCCTCTGCTGAGCTGGGGCAGGGGCTGGTTTCCGTGCTGCAGCTGATCGTGGCCGAAGAGCTGGGCTTGCCGCCGGAACGCGTTCGGGTGCTGGTGATGGATACCGATCGTGCCCCGGATGGGGGTCCCACCACCGCTTCCCGTCAGACCTACGTTACCGGGAATGCGGCCCGCTTGGCGGCGCGCACCTTACGTCAGGCGGTTGCTTCGTTTTTGGCGGAGCGCTATGACCGTCCACCGCAGGAGGTGCGTTTCATCGAAGGGCTGGCACAGGTGGATGGTCAAACCCTGCCGCTGGGACAGGTGGTAGCGGAGATGCGCCAACAGGGGATCGAGCCGCGGGCGCTCTATGAGTATTGGGCGCCGGCCACCCGTCCCTTGGGCGAGCCCGGCGATATGCACTTTGCCTTTTCGTTCGCCGTGCAGGCGGCGGAAGTGGAGGTCAATACGCGCACGGGCGAAGTACGGGTGCTGCAAGTGATCTCGGCCAACGATGTCGGCCGGGCGATCAATCCGCTCACCTTGCGTGGGCAGATCGAAGGGGGCGTGGTGATGGGGATCGGCACAGCGCTGACCGAGACGTTCATCGTCGAAAACGGCTACGTGCTCACCGATCGCCTAGCGCGCTATCGCATCCCGTCCATCGTCCATACGCCGGAGATCGTGCCGATCATCGTCGAACACCCCACGGCCGAAGGCCCCTATGGCGCCAAAGGCGTTGGGGAGATCGTCAGCATCCCGACCGCGCCGGCAATCACCAATGCCATTTACAATGCTGTCGGCGTGCGCTTCGATCGTCTGCCAGTGGATCAGGAAGGGATCGCGTTGCAGGGGGCAGATAGGCTGTAGACCGTTGGATTCTCCAGACCGGAGGAAGACATGGACCTTCAACTCCTCCAACAACGGACCACCTTCCTCACCCCCTTCCTGCCCTACCTGCTGAAGGCGGGCGAAAAAGCGGCCGAAGAGGCCGGGAAGAAACTCAGCGAGGCCGCCTGGGAACAGGCCAAGACAAAAGGAGGGAAACCGCACCCGAAGGTGGAGACCAAGCCTGTGGCGCAGGAAGCCATGCGGGATGTCGCTCGGCCGAACAGGAATCCCTGGCAAAGGCGCTGGCAGATGTGTTGCAAGAAGACAAGACTTTGCTCGGCGACATTACTCCATCATCAGCGAACTCCAGGTGAAGACGGTTAAGGAAGGCGGCAAGGTTATCGGCGTGCGGATGACTAAACCCAATTGCTGGTGGCCGTATCCTACAAAAGGAAAGGAGTCTCAATGGACGAACAACATCTCGAAGAAATTCTCTATGCCTTGGAAGCCTATTTCGACCAGGCCGATCCGCAGGACGAGGCCGGTAACCTACGCCTGGCGGCGTCGTTGCTGGCGCGCTATCGGGTTGAGGCGCTCTTCCTGGCCCCGGCCGTTATCCAGCAGGGGCTGCGCCATGCCGTCGAATATCAGATGCCTCAGGCCCTTGGCGGGATGGATGAAGGCCTGCTCGACCGGCAAATCAGAGCCTTGGGGCTGGCGCTGCTCATCGAATACACCCACCTGCTGAAGGCGGCCGGAGAGAGCGCCGTTTTCTCCCTGCTGCCCACCCTTTCCATCCTGCGGCAAGACCGCGCCGAGGATGCCATCGCCCTGATTGCCCTGGCGGCAGCCTTGCTCTGGCATCGTTCACCGTCCGTTTGGTTCAGCGTAACGTTGAAAGGCTCTGCCGATCTGCTGGAAGACGAATTTCGCCGCGTGGGCAACACTAGCTGTAAAATTGCCCTGGCCTACCTGCTCTTCTTGCTCGAGGAGCGGCAGCCCTTCTTGACCTACGCTGTGCCGCGCCTAGCTGAACCCGCCGCGCAGGGACGCCTGAAGGCCCTGCTTTCTCCCAAGAGTCAGGAGCTGCTGGCCTGGGTGCTAGGCGTCGTCATCATGGATATCGCCTCGGATGGACGCGCCATCGCGCCCGAAATGAACTGGCAGAGACCCAATCGTTAGCACAACCCGAAAGAGTTTCTCTATGCCTGTTGACCATCTTCTCCGGCTTACGAAAGTGTTCTGCAAGAGCTGGCCAACCTTTTGGATGGCCCAATTTCTGTGGATGAGTTGCTCCGGCAAGTTTTAGAGCGCAAACCGAGCACGGCAAAAAATCCGAAAAGCGTTGTGCGAGAAAGATTGCGCTGGATTTACCCTCGCCCGTTTGCCTTCCTCGATTCCAAGACGCTGCTGCCGACCCGGCTGGCAATGCAGGGAGCGCGCTTTCGCCTGTCGATCGGGCGAGGTGCCGCCACAAGCGGCCTGATCGAGGCTCGCCGGTTTCGAGATTACCTGCTGTGTGATTTCGATCCCCAAAACATCCGCTTCACCGATTCCCAAGGAAATTTCCTTCCTGTAAAGATAAAACCGTGGTAGAAAAGAAACCATCCTGGGAACGATTAAAGAGTGTGTAGTGTACATCGATCTGGGAACGTGGTTGCGCCGTCAGAATGTCGCCCGTCACGATGACCTGCTGGTAACGGTGCTCGATTGACAAAATGGCATGTTTTGACAAGAAATCCCCGTTTCGCTTGATCCAAGAACGTGACCGTCTGCTAGCGGATTTGCTATACCAAATTTTGGAAGAGGCTTACCGATAAGGCCATCCCATTGGCCTATGCCCGCCTGCCGGATAAAGACGGTTGTCCACCCCATTACTGGATGATAATCCTAGATCAGGATGACCGCTTTCAGGTCGCTCAATATACCATTTCGTATTTCGATGCCTCGCTTTCCCCTTTCCAAGGCATGATACTGGAACAGATGGGTGAATCGCCCCCCCGTCGCTTGCAGCCGGTCACCAAAGAGCAAAGGACGCTCGTGTGCTGGAATCTATTCCCCGGCGGAGCCAGGTGTGAAATATCCGTGCCGCTTGAAGAGCGAGCCGAGATAACCAGGATAGCGAGCCTCGCGGCCGGCCGTCTCACCGGCGCGTTAGTTCCTGCCCGGCTGGGCCGATGGAAACATGCCGATCAGAAGACCCAGAACCGACCGGTGATCAGCAAGAGCAGGCCACCGACTGTGCAAACGGTCAGGAAGAACAACGCCGAGAGGATGAAGCGCTGTTGAGGCGTTAGGCCCAGGAAAGGGCGAGAGGGAGAGGGTGTGGCTGCCCGTTCCTGGGGGAGCAGGTCTTCTACTTCGTCCTCGAATTCGTAGGAAGTTTGATCGCGGAGATTGTCGAACATAGCGTCCTTTTTGATATTAGGATGAATCCGTGCGCAGGTGAACTTCGCCGAACGGCAAGGAATGGAGGGCCCCATCGAGGGTCTGCAGCCGTAGCCGACCATCTTCCTCCAGGCCGATCCAGCGCCCGATCAACGCTTGCCCGTCGCCTGTTTGGACCCGGAGCACTTCGCCGCGCCAAAGCAACGCCGCTTCCCAAGCTTGGAGAAAGGTCGCTTCGGCCAGGCGCTCACGCCAGATCAACAGGGCTTCCAGCCAAGCACGAAGCAGAAGATCGCGCCGCGGTCGCTCGCCGATCTCATCTTCTAGCGTCGTCGCCGGGAAAGCCGTTTCGGGAAGCGGTGGCCGGGCGGCTTTGAGTACGTTCACGCCCATGCCCAGGATGAAAGCCTGGGGTTGATCGCCTTTCCAGAGGGTTTCGACCAGCACCCCGGCAACTTTCTTAGCGTTCACCAGCACGTCGTTCGGCCATTTGATGCCGATCTCAAGCCGTGGCGCCTCTTCGCGCAGTGCCTGGACGAGGGCCAGGGCTGCCAGGGCGGTAAGGCGGGCCGGCCAGCGATGTTCGGCCGGACGGGGACGCAGGATCAAGCTTACGGCCAAGGCGGCGCCCGGTGGCGTGTACCAGCTACGGCCTAGACGGCCGCGCCCGGCGCTCTGCGCTTCGGCGAGGACTAAGCTCAAATCGGGGGCGCCGGCTTCGGCCCAGCGCAGCGCTTCGTCGTTGGTGGAACCGATCTGCTCAAAGGCGCGCCAAGCCGGGATGGGCAATCCGCTCAGGATGGGGGATAAATCCAGGAGAGAATCCATCCCGATCTAGGGCGGCGGCAAGACATACCAGGGATTGACGAATCCGCCGTTCAGGCGCACTTCAAAGTGCAGGTGGGGGCCGAAGGCGTTGCCGGTGTTCCCGGCGTTGCCGATCCACTGCCCGGCGCTCACGCTCTGGCAGACTCTTACGCCGATCACGCTCAGGTGGGCATAGAGGGTGCTGTAGCCGTTGCCGTGATCGATCTGGATCACGTTGCCGTAACCGTAGTTCCAGCCACCCTGGGCCATGGTGACGACGCCGGAGTCGGCGGCATAGACCGGGGCGCCTTCGCCGGCAGCAATATCAATGCCCAGGTGACCCGACCAGTAATCGTTGCCGGAGAGGTAGTGATTATCCGCCGGCCAGACGAAGCTCCCGCTTCCCACCGCTCCGCCGGGGCATTTGGCTCCACCAACGTTCGCGGTGCCGGAAGAGCCACGGGCGATGGTTGGGATGAGCCATTGGATGTATTCGCGTTCACCGCCGGGGATCATCACCCAGGTGCCGGCCTTGATCGTCGGGTTGGCAAGATCGATCTGATTGCCCGGCCAGTTGAGAATATCATCCACCGTGGCTTTGAATTTTTTCGCCACACTTTGGAGCGTATCGTTTTCTTGCCACTGGTAGTAAATTCCGTCGGTGGGAGGAATGGTCAGCACTTGGCCCGGCTTCAAGCTGTGCGGATCGTCCTTGAGCACATCGTAGTTGGCCCAAAGGATGGTATCCGGTTTCAGGTTGAACTTTTTGGCGATGCCGAAAACGGAATCGCCTCGCACGACGGTGTATTTGGTCGCATAGTAGCGCGGCCGTTCCGGGATATTGGTCTTCAGCTGGAGTTGGCGCTCGATGCCGGAGAACGAAGCGACGCCAGAGAGCGCGGGCAGGGGGAGATCGAGAGAGGATGTAGTCGGCTTGGTGGTGGGTTGAGGCATGGCGGCTTGGGCAGTATCTGCCCGTTGGGTCCACCGGAAAGCGAAGCCGAGCATCGCGACGCTCAGGATCAGGGTAATGCTCCAGCTCAGGATGTTGAACGCCTGGGAGCGCAAACGGGAAAGGAGGTTCATAGCTCTTCGGTGAGGGTTTCCAGGAACTCGATGTTATTGCGCGAACGCGCCAAACGGTTGAGCACGGCCTCGGTAGCCACGGTCGGGTCCATGCCGGCGCCTTGCGGGGGCGGCGTGATCATCTGGATGTACATGCGGCGCATCAGCCAGACGCGCTGCAGCAGGTCAGGGCCTAGGAGCAAGTCTTCGCGGCGGGTGGAAGAGCGTTCAATATCCACAGCCGGGAAGATGCGGCGCTCTTGCAGACGACGGGAGAGATGGAGCTCCATATTGCCGGTGCCTTTGAACTCTTCGTAGACCACATCATCCAGGCGGGAGCCGGTATCCACCAGACAGGTGGCGATGATGGTGAGTGAGCCACCTTCTTCGATATTGCGTGCAGCGCCGAAGAAGCGTTTGGGCGGGTAGAGGGCGGCCGGGTCCATACCGCCGGAGAGTGTGCGGCCGGAAGGCGTGACCACCAGGTTGTAGGCACGTGCCAGACGGGTGATCGAATCCATCAGGATCACCACGTGGCGGCCGATTTCCACCAGACGTTTGGCGCGCTCTAGGGCGAGTTCGGCGGTGCGCACGTGGGCGGTGACCGGCTCATCGAAGGTCGAGGCGATCACCTCGGCGTCCACCGAGCGATCCATATCCGTCACTTCTTCCGGACGCTCGCCGATCAGCACAACCATCAAGTGGACATCCGGGTACTTTTTGGAGATCGAATTGGCGATTTGCTTCAGGATGGTGGTCTTGCCGGCCTTGGGAGGGGAGACGATCAACCCGCGCTGTCCGCGGCCGATCGGTGCGATCAGGTTGATCAGGCGCGGAGCAAGGGGATGTTGACCGATTTCAAGATCAAAGCGTTGATCGGGAAAGATCGGGGTGAGGTGCTCAAATTGCGGTCGGCGGGCGGCTTCTTCCGGCGTTAGGCCGTTGATGGTCTCGATCTTGATCAGCCCCCAATGGCGTTCGCTTTCGCGCGGCGGACGTACATAACCGATGACCAAGTCTCCAGGGCGAAGATCGTAGCGTCGCAATTGGGCTTGGGAAACGTAGACATCACGCTCGCTGATGCGGTAATTGGGGGAACGCAGGTAGCCAACGCCCTCATCGAGGATTTCCAGAATACCACCGCGCAGTTCAATTCCTTCGCGCGCCGCTTCGGCTTGGCGGATCGAAAGGACCAGGTCCTCTTTTTTGAGCCGATTCGGATTCTGGATTCCTAGTTCGCGGGCAATTTGGCGGAGGCTTTCGATGGATTCGTTTTCGAGGTCAAGAATTCTTGTGGATTTGGTGAGGGTTGTCATATTTCGCATCTCGCAAAAGATGTAGAATAGTCCCGTAACCCCCAGGGACCAGGGAAATGGAACGATGGAACGGTTTGTACACCAAAGGGGAGATTGGAAATCGTTTGGAAGTGTAAGCACATTATAGCACAAAGTGAAGCTTTTGTGGGTTGGGACATAGCGAGCAGTCGTTGGGAAAAGGAGTAAAGCGGTGGATCAGATGCAGAGAAAGGGGTGCGGTTAGGGAGAACTTCCGCCTAGCCGTGCCTGATCGGCGGCTTTGATCTCAAAGTAGGCACGCATTACATCACCGACGATCGGCGCGGCGACGCTGGCGCCTTCACCACCATTATAGGCGAAGGCCAGGATGGCGATTTCCGGATCGTCGAAGGGGGCAAAAGCAACTGTCCAGGAATGGGTGGGCCAAGAACCGAATTTGCAGCGATCGGCGGCCATGGCAACATCATCACAATATTCGGCGGTACCCGTTTTGCCGGCCACGGCGATCGGGAATTTCAATTCTTCGACGAAGACGCGATGAAGCGTGCCGCGGGGATCGGTCACGGCCAGGCGCATCCCTTCGCGCACCTTCTCAACGACCCAGGGCTGCACCGTCTTGAGCGTGCCGGTCTCATCGCAATAGCCGGCTTCGCAGTTGAATTCGTGGATCAGCGGGGTTTGGGTAATATCCCACTTCAATCGTGGACGGAAAGGTTGTATCAGATGTCCTTCGGCATCGTATACTTCGTACAAAATGGTGGGTTGCATGAGCTTGCCGTAATTGGCAAGGGCGGTGGCAGAAAGCAACACCTGCAGGGGGGTAGCCAGCACATATCCCTGGCCGACGCTTGCAATGTACGTATCGCCGGTGGACCAGTTTTCGCCTTTGTTGATGCGTTTCCACTGCGGTGTCGGGATGAGCCCATTGGCCTCGCCGGGGAGCTCGATGCCGGAAGCCTGATCGTAGCCTATGGCGCGGGCATATTCTCGCAGGCGGAGGATGCCTAAACCCTCTTTGATTTCATTTTGATAACCACCGCCCAGCTTGTAGAAGCAGACGTTGCTGGAATAGGCGATGCAATGTAGGAAATCGATCTGCCCAAAGCCGGCCGGGTTTTTATCGCTAATCCAGTCTACAAAACGACGGGTGTTCAGATCGGTGCAAGGCTCATTAGGGGAGAAGCGCTCACAGATGCGTAGCTCACCGGGCGCTTCGATGATCTGATCCGGGCGTACCACTCCTTCGTTCAAGGCGCCGAGCGCCGTGCTGAGCTTGAACGTGGAGCCCGGTGGGTATTCGGCCGAAATGGCGGCGTTCAATAGCGGGTGGCGCGGATCCTGTTCTAACTGACGGTAATAGTAGGCGGGAATGAAGCGCGCCATGCGGTTGTTTTCGTAGGTCGGGTAAGAGACCATTGCCAGGATTTCGCCGGTTTTCGGGTTGATGGCGATCACCACGCCGCTCGAAATGCGATAGTAGCCAAGGGTGGTATTCCAGTACTTGATCCAGTAGAGCAGCGCCGCTTCGGCGGCCGATTGCAGGCGCGTATCAATCGTCAGACGGATGTTTCGTCCCGGCTCAGGCTGGATCGGCTCGGCCAGCAGGCGAATTTCTTTTCCGGCCACATCCACCTGGACCATGCGTTTCCCGTTTTTACCCAGAAGGAGATCATCGAAGGCCGCTTCGGCGCCGGCGTAGCCGACCTTATCTCGTCCGGGCACATAGCCACGCTGCGTATATTCCTCGGCCAGTGCAGCCGGGATCGGGCCGAGGAAACCGACAATGTTCGCCGTAAGGGAACCGGTTGGGTAGTCGCGGATCGGCTCGACTTCGATGGAGACCCCCGGCCAGTCCATTTGCTTTTCGCGCACCACACGGGCAACGGCCTCGGCAACGTTGCATTTGATCTTGACCGGTGTGTAAGGCGCCAACGAGGCTCCCAATTCTACCAACTGGGTAATGCCGGGGCCTTCCACACAAGGAGCGATTTTCTTGGCGTCCTCTACCGTACCCTGATTGACCGGTACACCGGTGACCTTTGAAACCTCGCGGTAAATGCGCTGGATATCGGCTTCGTCGTCGGGGAGATTGGCCGGGGTGATGACGACGTTGTAGGAGGCTACATTGCGAGCCAGGATGGTGCCATTGCGATCGTAGATGATGCCACGAGGAGCGGGAATGCTGATCTCGCGGGTGTAATTCTCTTCAGCGCGGGCTTGCCAGATGGAGGATTCAAATACTTGCAGTTTAAGCAGGCGTCCAAAGAGCACGATGAAAACGAGCCCGAAGGCCACATAGAGTAGCCAAAATCGTTGATAACCGACGCGTTCTACCGGAGAACCAATCGCTCTCATTCTTCTTCTCCTGGATAAACCCAATCCGCCAGACGGGTGATTAGGATAAACAAAGGTGGTGTCAGCAAAATGTTCAGTAACAAGCTGGGGGAAACGATTTGGCCGAAAATATCCGAAATGGGGAATGTAGATCGTAGGGTGAAAAGGTAGCCCGATCCCAAGATTCCCATCAGGATGCTGCCGGCGAAAAGCACAAGCAACGTGCTGAGCATATGGGAACGAAGCACGACGCGCAGCGTTCGTCCCATGGCCGTGGGCACGAGGTAAAGCAGAAAAGTCAACGGCCAGGGAAAGGCCGAAAGGAAGGCGATCAGCATAGCTCCGAACAGTGCCCATTCCCAGGCATGGGTCACACGTGGATGGGTGCTCCAGATTGCCAGCATGATGAGCATCAGGTCGGCGTGCCCGCTCAGCAGCGAAAGGCGGCTAAAGAGTGCACTTTGCAGAATAGTCACCAGGAACAAGACGGGAAAAGCGATCAACGAGCGCATCAGGGCGTCACCGTAGGGATGAGCGGAGAAATATCGACCGGAGTGAAGTTCAGGATCACCAAGACGATGCTCAGCTGATTGAAATCTACCGTCGGCTTGAGGGTGGCCTGTTGGAAGAGCTCGGCCTCGCGTTTGCGCACATCGAGCACCTGACCGACGGGAATGTTCGGTGGGAAGACTCCTCCCAGGCCGGAGGTCAATACCAGGTCACCAACGATCACTTGGGCATCTTGGGGGATCATATCTAGGTAGAGATCGGCGGTCACCGAACCGGTCAGCACGGCCTCTGTGCGGGAATTCTGCAAGCGCACGTTGACGCTGGAATTCGGATCGGTGATCAGCTGAACACGTGCCGCGTTGTCGATCACCGCTTCCACCCGTCCGACCAATCCCTGGTGGGTGACGACCGGCATGCCGCGGCGGAGACCGTCGTTACTGCCGGCATTGATGAGGATGTAGTGCATAAAGGGGCTAGGGTCACGCCCGATTACCTGAGCGGCTTTATAGGTGTTCGTCGGGTTGGCGCGGGAATAGCGCACCAGCGCGGCCAAAATTTCCCGATCGGCTACTTGTTGTTGTAGCTCGATCACTTGGGATTGAAGTTGCGAGACCTGGGCTTCCAATTCGGCGTTCCGTTGACGGAGCGCGGCGATGTCCTGGGGTGCGGTCAAAAATTGCTGAACGGCTAGATAACGAGAAGAGATCCATGTTTGCGTTGTAACCCATGCTGCGCTGACCCAGTTAGAAAGTGGGCGGAAATACCCCCCAAAGGCCAGCGCCACGATCCCGCCGATGATCAGGAACAAAACGGTTGTTTGCAAGGTGCGAGAAAAGAGTTGTCTCATCTGCTTTCTTGGAGAAGCTACCCGTGCCTTGGCGGGTGCTTCGTTCGGAGAATCTAGCGTCCTAGGCTAACGAGGTATCGTCCATAAGTTTCTAGATCTTCGAGAACGGCGGCCGCGCCGCGTACGACACAGGTGAGCGGGTCCTCGGCGACCCAGGTGCGGAGTTTCAGCTCATCGGTGAGCCGATCGGCTAGGCCTTGGAGTAGGGCCCCGCCGCCGGAGAGACAGATGCCCACATCCATAAGATCGGCCACGATTTCAGGAGGTATCTCATCTAAGGTGTCGCGGATGGTATCAATGATGACCTGAACAAGGGGGGCAAGAACTTCGCGAATTTCGACCGAGGAAATCTCCAACGACTCGGGCAGCCCGGTTACCAAGTTGCGGCCGCGGATCTCCATTGTTTTCTCGGTGGGGAGCGGGTACGCCGAGCCGATATTTACTTTGATCTGTTCGGCTGTATTTTGGCCGATAAGCAGGTTATATCTGTTGCGCAGGTACTGCACGATGGCCTGGTCCATCTCATCGCCGGCAATGCGCAGGGAGCGTGAGGTGACCACACCACCCCAGGACATGACGGCAATTTCGGTGGTTCCGCCACCGATATCCACCACCATCGAACCACGGATTTCGTTGATCGGCAAGCCGGCACCGATTGCTGATGCGACGGGTTCTTCGAGAAGTAAAGCCTGGCGTGCCCCGGCCGCCAATGTGGCCTCGTAGGCAGCACGCTTTTCCACTTCGGTCACACCGACCGGAATGCCAACGATGACGCGCGGGGCCGGCAAAGGCACGATGCTCTGATCATGGACGCGATCGATAAAATATTCCAGCATGATGCGCGTGATGTCGAATTCTGAAATCACGCCATCGTGCAGCGGACGCACAACGAGGACGTTTGCCGGGGTGCGGCCGTGCATTTCTTTGGCTTCCATGCCGATTGCCAGTGGTTCACGGGTGCGTTTATCCAACGCTACCCAAGAAGGCTCGTTGATGACGATGCCTTTGCCACGGACATGGACAAGTGTGTTAGCAGTACCGAGATCAATGGCAATATCTAGGGAAAAAAGCCCTAACAGCCATTGAAAAGGATTGAAGGCCAAGGGTGGAACTCCTCAATACAGGCTGAATGACGGCGGTATTTATTTGCCCTCCGATTGCGAGCGGCTTCTGTGCGCTGAAGTGATGCTATTATAACACGTAGTAGGGTGGAGCAAAATCAAAAGTAACCTCCATCCGCCTTTGGTGTTATAGTGGTTGCACATTCGTGTGCCATTCCAACGATTCCATCAGGAGGCGATATGGGAAATGTTGCCATTGTGACCGATAGCACTGCATATATTCCCCCCGATCTGTTGCAGCAATATCAAATCACGGTCACGCCACAGATTTTGATTTGGGGTGAGGAGACATTCCAAGATGGAGTGGATATCCAACCACAGGAATTCTATCGGCGATTGAGCACGGCCAAGGTCATGCCCACCACTTCACAGGTTCCCGTCGTGACTATGCAGAACACTTTTCAGCGCCTGGTGGAAGAGGGGCATGAGGTTTTGGGAATTTTCATTTCGTCCAAACTTTCCGGCACGATTCAATCTGCGATCCAGGCGCGGGAGGCGATGGGGGTGGCCGGTGAGAAGGTTAGTATTGTGGATAGTCTGACAACGGCCATGGCAATGGGCTTCATTGCTTTGGCGGCAGCGCGGGCAGCACAGGCCGGTGCCTCGTTGAAGGAATGTCAGCAGGTGGCTGAAGCGGCCCGTGAACATGTGGGAGTCTATTTCGTCGTGGATACCTTGGAGTTCCTGCATCGTGGCGGGCGTATTGGCGGTGCGCAACGTTTCCTGGGAACGGCGCTGAACATGAAACCGGTGCTTTCCTTGCGAGAGGGTCGCGTAGAAGCGGTGGAACGCATTCGCACCAAGAGCAAGGCGATCGAGCGTGTGCTGGAATTGGTGAGCGAAGATATTAAAGGGCGCACGCCGGTGCGATTGTCGACGCTTCACGCCAATGCGGCCGAAGAGGCGAAACAGCTGTTGGAGAGAGCCTCGGGGATGTTCCAAGCGAGCGAAAGCATTTTCTCCGAGGTCAGCCCGGTGATCGGCACCCACGCCGGCCCCGGCACGGTCGGCTTGGCCTATATGGCCGGAATGTAACCTGAATGGAATCATTCTCATCTAAAGGAATGTGCAACGCAAGTTACTCAAAATTTTCCAATTGGAGGTGTCCTATGACTATCAATATGGCGAGTTGGGATCGGATTGTGCGCTTCGTTGTGGCGCTGCTTTTCGGCTATTTGTTCTTCACCAAAATGGTGACAGGAGCAGTTGGGGTTGTGCTCCTTGTGATCGCGATCATCTTCCTGCTTACCAGCTTCGTCGGTTTTTGCCCGCTCTATAGGGTTTTCAATTTCAGCACAAAGCGGTAAAATAGGAGCGGCGGGATATGGTTGACCTCCCTGCGTTGGGTGGCGCAGGGAGGTCGCTTTTTAACGTCGTGCCACGGCACGGGCTGAAACTGGCGCTACGGTGCCCGGTCCGCAATCCACGGTCCACGATCTACGGTCTCTCCCTCAGGCGTTTCCAGGCACCGACCCAGGGTTTGCCCAGGCGGTGACGTTCGGGGACGGTGATATGTCCCACTTTTTGGGCGATCTGGGCGGTGAGGAGGGTGACTTCCGGCCAATTTTCCTGCAGGAGGGCGTTTCTCAGGCGGGCGGCGAGCTCACCGCTCCATTGCCATTCCAGGCGGAAGCGATCGGCTTTGATCCAGTAGCCGCGCTTTTCCCAGGCGCGAACGGATTCTTCGATGCCGGCGGCGATCGCTTCCAGGGCGAAGACGAGATAGGCCAATAGGTCGCGCGTTTCGGCGTTCAGGGAGGGTTGTTTGCCCAGTTCACGGATGGCAAGGCTGATGCTTTTGAGAAGTCGAGGGCGGTCTTTGCCGGCTCCTTCGGTGTGGATGATACGACTCATTTTGTAACTCCGAAATCAGGTGTGAGAGAGCTTTGCTCCGGGCGCGGTACCCGTAAAAAGGCATTAGGGTAAAAGGTGGATCGGGCGGCTGTAGAGATAGGCTGGGATCAAAAGATATTCATCTTCCTGGGAGAATCTGAGCCAGGCTGGGGTGCTTTCTGTGATCTGATAGGAGAGGGTGAGGGCAAATGATCGGAGCTCGAGGTTGGGGATGGAGATCTCCTCGAATGCCAGGAGATCGCCGTTTTCGTTGAGAAGCTCAATGTGCAGGGGACGGGTGTTCATAGGATAGTACACACCTTGTACGGCTAAGGTGCCGCCGAAGGCCTGGGCCTGAGGTGCCGGTACGGCCAAATACAGACGTTCAAAAGGAGGCATTGGAGGAGTGAGCACGGATTCGCCTGTGAGAAGCAGGAGCAGGCGCTGGGTGATCAGCGATTGGATCAGGCCGTGGGTGGTGGCAGTGCTGATCTGGAGGGTGGCGCGTTCGGCGACCAGGTTGAGGGTGAAAGGTAGACGGATCAGACGATAGATGCCTTGACGGGGGGAGAAGGTGTAGAAGCGTTCGCTGCTTTGGTTCAGGATGCGACCATCTTCGCCATAGAGCACGATCTGGGCGCGCATGGAATCGGCCGGGAAGATGCGCAGCTTGAGGGTGAGCGGTGAAGCAATGCGCGACATGGGACCCGGTTCTAAAATTTGAATTTGGGCAGTGGGGAAAGGCGGAGGTAGGGTGGGAGTGGAGGTCGGAAGGGGGATGGGGGTAGGTGTGGGAGTGCTGGTGGGGGTGAGGGTTGGGGTGGGGGTAGCCGTCCAGGAGGCGCGCCAGGCGGCCTCGGCAGTTTGGGCGATCACCGTGGGGAGGAGGGCGGTGGGAAGAAGCATCGGCGCCGCGGGCAGCTGACGGGGGCCGCACGCGGCTAGAGGTCCGGCTACGAGTGCGCTCAGCAGAAGGATGCGGAGGGCAGTGCGGATTCGGAGCAGGATAAAGCTTCGGATGGCAACCATGTCTGTCTTGTTCCCATTTTAAATTTATAAAACGACAGCCACCTCGGCAGGTGACTGTCGTTTTGAGGAGGAGGCGAGGATTCGATCAGAGGTTGTAGATGGCACCGAATTTCTGGCGCAGGTAGCGCAGGTAGGGTTCAGGGGTGATTTTGCTGCCGGTGACGCGTTGGACGAGTTGCTGCGGTTCGTATTTGCGACCGTAACGGTGGATGTTTTCGCGTAACCATGCGAGCAAGGCGCCGAATTCGCCACGGCGGATTTGATCGTCCAGGTCGGGGATATCCTGATGGATTTTTTCCCAGAGTTGGACGGAGACGAGGTTGCCGAGGGCGTAGGTGGAAAAGTAGCCAATGGAGCCCATGGACCAATGGATATCCTGGAGGACGCCTTGGGCATCGTTGGGCGGTGTGAGGCCGAGGTATTCCCGCATTTTGGTGTTCCAGTATTCGGGCAGGTCTTTGACCTGGAGGTTACCTTCGAGGAGGGCAATTTCGATCTCCAGGCGTAGCATGATGTGCAGGTTGTAGGTGGCTTCGTCGGCTTCGACGCGAATGAGGGAGGGTTGGACTTTGTTGATGCCTTTGTAGAAGGTCATCAGGTCTACGTTGCCGAGCTGGGCGGAGAAGAGTTCGCGGAAGCGCGGGTAGAAATGTTCCCAGAAAGGCAGGGAGCGACCGACGAGGTTTTCCCACATGCGGGATTGCGATTCGTGGATGGCGAGGGAGGCGCCGGAGGCGAGGGGGGTGCGTTCGTATTCGGGGTTAATGCCCTGTTCGTAGAGGGCGTGGCCGGCTTCGTGCATGGTGCTGAAAAGCGCCGAGGCGCCATCTTTGGGCATGAAGCGGGTGGTGATGCGCACGTCGTTGATGCTGAAGCTGGTGGTGAAGGGGTGGGGGGATTTATCCTGTCGGCCGCGCTTCCAGTCATAGCCGAATTTGGTGATGACTTCGACGCCGAAATCCCACTGTTTTTGTTCGTCGTAATCCAGGCGCAGGAAGCCATCTTCCACTTGCGGGCGGGCGGTGATGGCGCGGATCAGTTCGACCTGTTGCGGGCGCAGCCGATCGAAGATTTCTTTGACTTCGGCAGTTTTCATGCCTGGTTCGTAGCTATCGAGCAGGGTGTCGTAGGGGTGATCGGCCGGAGGGAAGAAGGTGACATATTGTTGGGTGAGCTCGACAATCCGCTCCAAATGGGGGCGGAAGATGGAGAAATCGGATTTGCCTTTGGCCTCGACCCAAGCTTCGTGGGCGCGCGAGGTGACCATGGCGAATTCGGCGACGAATTCGGGCGGGACGCGGATGGCTTTTTCGTAATCGCGGGCGGTGACGCGCACCAGGGCGGCATCGTCGCTTTCGGGGTCAAGACCCTCTTTTTGCGCTTCTTCGATGAGCTTGCCCACTTCGGGGGAGGTGAACTTGAGGTGTGCCAGTTTGCTGAGGGTGGCCAGCTGATGACCGCGCGCTTCGGCGCCGTCGGGGGGCATGTAGGTGTTTTGATCCCACGAGAGGACGGCAGCCGCTGCGTTCAGATCGGCAATTTCGCCAAGCAGTTCCTTGAGCTGAGCAATACGGGACATGGGCACTCCGTTTTTAGGTGAGATGGAGATGTAACACGCACCGATTATACCCGTAAAACTGAAAGTAGGAGACGGATGAACACGGATGAGGCAAAAGAGCAGGATGAATGCCAGTGTGTCAGGGATTTTCCCAACCTGTTCTATTCGTGATAAAATCCCAACAAACCCATTTCTCCCGTTTTCAATTATGCCATCTGTACACGGTTCTATCGAAGTCATCACCGGTTCGATGTTCAGCGGCAAGACGGATGAGCTGATCCGCCGCTTGGTGCGGGCGCGCATTGCCCGCCAGAAGGTGCAGGTTTTCAAGCCGGCCATTGATGTGCGCTATGCGCCGGAGAAGGTTACCTCGCATGGAGGGGCTCATTTCGATGCTATTCCGATTGCTTCGGCGGGCGAAATTCTGCAGCGATTGGATGCGGATACGACCGTGATCGGCATTGACGAGGCCCAGTTTTTCGATGAGCAAATTGTGACGGTCGCCGAAACCCTTGCCGAGCGGGGGCTGCGGGTGATCATTGCCGGCTTGGATATGGATTTTCGCGGCGAACCGTTTGGCCCGATGCCGCTTTTGATGGCGAAAGCGGAGCGCGTAGATAAGTTGCAGGCGATCTGCATGGTGTGCGGTGAGCCGGCCTCACGTACCC
This sequence comes from Anaerolineales bacterium, assembly GCA_034432895.1. Lineage (GTDB taxonomy): Bacteria > Chloroflexota > Anaerolineae > Anaerolineales > Villigracilaceae > 630D-37. The sequence continues at coordinate 72,076 of DAOUBG010000012.1, read as the reverse complement.
AGCGCCTGGTCAACGGCCAACCGGCGCGCTATGACGATCCGGTAGTGATTGTGGGGGCGGCGGAGCTCTATGAGGCCCGTTGCCGTCTCCATCATGAGGTGCCGGGGAAGAAATGATTCCCAAAGGAGGGTCCGATGCAACCTTATTGGGAAGTCCTGGAGGAAATCCTGATCGATCAGGAAAGCCTGCAGCGGCGCGTTGCCGAACTGGGGGCGGAGATCAGCCGTGATTATGCCGATAGTGATGCCCTGCTCCTCGTGTGCATTTTGCGCGGTGGTGTGCCTTTTTTGGTGGACTTGATGCGACATATCACCGTGCCGCACATGATCGAGTTTATGGCCGTTTCCTCCTATGGACGCGGGGCGCGGGAGAGTAGTGGTGATGTACGCCTGACCTTTGACCTGCAGAGTAGCATTCGCGAGAAGGATGTGCTCCTGGTGGAGGATATTATTGATAGCGGTCACACCATTGCTTCGGTGTTGGAGCTGCTGAACGCCCGTCAGCCACGTTCACTGCGTGTGTGCACGTTGCTGGATAAGAGCGAACGGCGCGAGGTGGTTGTGCCGATCCATTACCGGGGCTTTGAGATTCCCAATAAGTTTGTTTTCGGCTACGGGCTGGACCTGGATGAATACTACCGTAACCTGCCTTTCATCGGTGTGGTGGATTTGAAAAAATACCAGCCTCCTGATTAAAAGCAATGCCTTCCGAACGTTCCTCTCCATATGCCGGCCGTTGGATTGCCAGGGTGGGCGATCGCATTGTTGGGCACGGGGGTACACCGGAGCAGGCGCGTTCGATGGCACAACATAGCCGACCCAAGGAGGTTGCGAAGATCGAATTTATGCCTTTCTCCCAACCGCTTCCCTTTTCTCCGCTTTTGGAGACCATTCGTGAGATCACGGCCGGACGGGAGATCTACCTGGTCGGTGGTGCGGTGCGCGATGCCCTGATGGGGCGTGTGAGTCACGATCTGGATTTCATCGTTCCGAAGCACGGCTTGGCGATCGGGCGGGAATTGGCCCGGCGGCTCCAGGCGGCCTTTTTCCCGCTAGACGCCGAGCGTGATACGGCACGGCTGATTTTGACCTTGGAGGGGCAACGCCATGTGATCGATGTGGCCGGCTTTCGCGCCGAGACGTTGGAGGAAGACCTGGAGGATCGTGATTTCACAATTAACGCTATGGCTTTCGATATCCATGGCGCTCGGCTTTACGATCCTTTGCAAGGGGCGCAGGATGTGCGCGAAAAGCGTTTGCGCCTCTGCCGACCCGATGCGCTGGAACGCGATCCGCTGCGGGTGTTGCGGGCGATCCGTTTGGCAGCTCAGCTCGGTTTCCATATTGTGCCTGAGATGCGTCAATCTCTGCGCCGGGCGGCTCCGCTGCTTCTACGCGTTTCGGCCGAACGTCAGCGGGATGAGCTCTTCCGTATCTTGGAAGGCCGGCAAGTGGCTACTTCTTTGCGTGCTCTGGATTGGCTCGGCCTGATTGACTTGCTTTTCCCGGAATTGCCGCCGCTTAAGGCGACTCCACAATCTCTGCCCCATATTTATGATGTTTGGGCGCATACGTTGGCGCTCTTGCAACATCTAGAAAATATTCTGGATTTGCTCGCCGAAGAGTATGAGGAGGAGCGGGCGGCCGATCTTTTGAACGGCTTGCTTGTAATGCGTTTGGGGCGCTATCGCCATGTTTTTCGCACCCGAATGGAGGAACGCTTGGTGCCCGAGCGCACGCGGCGAGGGGGGCTGGTCTTTGCGGCGCTTTACCATGATGTGGCCAAGCCGCTGACGATGCAAAAAGGCGAGGATGGGCGGATCCGTTTCTGGGATCATGAGATCCGTGCTTTGCCGCTGGTGGAGGCACGCGCCCAGGCCTTGCGCTTGAGCCGCGAGGAGAGCGAATACATACAAACGGTGGTGCGCCATCATATGCGCATTCACCACCAGATGCAATCTTATCAACGACGTGGGGAACTACCTTCTCGGCGCACCGTTTACCGGTTCTTCCGCGATAGTGGCGATGCCGGGATCGATCTGACCTTGCTGGCCCTGGCCGATCTCCGTGCCACGTATGGTCATACACTGACCCAGGAAATTTGGAGCACGGCATTGGATGTGTGTCGGTATTTGCTGGAGCAGCGCTTAGAACACGCAAAAGAGGCCGTCCATCCGCCGCGCTTGTTGGACGGTAACGATCTGATGCAGGCTCTCGGACTGGCTCCTGGACCGCAGATCGGCGAGTTGCTGGAAGCGATTCGCGAGGCGCAGGCCTGTGGGGAGGTTCGCCATCGGGAGGAGGCGCTGGATTTTGCGAGGAGGTATTTGCAGAGGAGGGGAGGGTGAAGGAGGGTGTGCTTGGGTCGGTCGATCGGGTGGTCGAGTGGTCGGATGGTTGGGTGGTTGGGGGGATTGAATGTGGGGAGGCGGGGTCACGGTCCACGGTCTACGGTCTACGGTCGGTGAAGCGGAGGATTTAGGGGAGGTGGAGGCGTAAGAGGTGCTGTAGGTCGAGGGGGAGTGAGTGCATGAGGTCGAGGAAATCGCGGTAGCGGGTTTCGTCAACGAGCTGCAGGGCGGTGACGCCGAAGAGGTCTTCCAGCAGGGTCTTTTCCGGGCGGAAGGGGAGGCTTTGTAGGCGCTGGGCGAAGAGGATGCGTTGACTTTCCGGTATGCGGCGCGAGAAGACGAAGAGCTCATAGGGGATGACGGCAGGGGTGCGCCAGAGGACTTGGATTTCATCCCGGATGGCCGGGAATTCGCCTTGAAGGGTGGGGAAGGTGCGGGCATCGCTGTAGGTGGCGCCAAAGTCGCACAGGCCGGGGGTATAAAGGCCGCGCAGGACGGCGGCATGGCTACCGAGAAAGGCCGGCGGGAGCGGTTGAACGCCGGCGCGGGCAAGATAGGCGCGCGGGATCAGGTAGCCGGAGAGGGAGGTAGGTTCGGTCCAGCAGGGGCGGCGATCGCGCAGTTGGGCCAGTGCCTGGGGAGCATCCAGGGTGTTTTGCCCGCTGCTGGGATCAAAGTACGGGGTGAGGCCGCGTTGACGGTGGGCAACGAATTGGGCGCTATAAAAAAGCTGACCTTCCTGCTGCCGCGCAACCATCGGAATGAGGTCCGTTTCGGGTGGTAGAGCGGCATAGAGAAGGGGGGAGAGATAGGCGATGTGGTAGCGACCCTGGAAGAGGCCCTCCAGCCATTCTTCTTCCGAGGCCGGGAGCACGGCGGCGAGGATCAGGCCGCTTTCCTGACTAAGGAAGTCGGTGAGGCGGCGCATTTCCTGGATTTGTTGCGTGGTGGGGTGGGCGTTGGGCGGAAAGGCGAAGATCAGAGGGTTTTCCCGACTGCCCAGGGGGGCCTGCGGGGTGATGGCTACGGTGGGCAGCGTTGCTTCTTCTGCGGGTACGGGGCTCGGGGCCCTTGCGGGCTCCGCCGCACGACAGGCGCCCAGGAGCAGGAAAAGGCTCAGGAGTAGGAGGTAGATCGGGCGGGCAGGCGGCCGGTTGCGTTTTTTGCGGAATTTTCGATTAAAATTGAGCGTGAAGACCATCTGAATTCCCGAGGAGGTAGGCATGAGGCAGAATTTGTTCTTGCTGCTGATTTTGATCGTTTTGATAGCCGGGGTGTATTTTATCGTACAAACGGTGCGCGAGGGGACACAACAGGCGGTGGCGCCGTTACAGCAGGCGAACGCTTCGCTACAAACGCAGGTGGCGAGCCTGCTCCATCCGACGCCGACGGTGATCCCGGACCCGGTGACCTATATCAATGATGTGCAGGCTTTGGCGCGCTTGGAGACGATCCAATATAGCGTGGAGAAGGTGGTGACGGCGGAGCAGAATCAGGGAGCATTGGGCTTTCTGCTGGGCGATCGCTTGCTATTTGTGGCCCATGGGATCGTGATCGCCGGGATTGATATGCAGAAGATTATGCCCGAGGACCTTTGGCTGGAAAATGGGGTGCTCTATGTGCGTTTGCCGGCGCCGGAAGTGTTTGTGGCAACCTTGGATAACGAGAAATCGTATGTTTACGATCGCGAGACGGGGTTGCTAACGAAAGGGGTGAAGGACCTAGAGACGCTGGCGCGCCAACGGGCGGAGCAGGAGATTCTGAAGGCGGCGCTGGAAGATGGGATTTTGGAGCGGGCGCGGGAGAATGCCGAGGTATATTTGCTACGATTTTTTATGTCGTTGGGATATAAGAGCGTTGTGTTTGTTAAATAGTGGTGTGATTGGGGCGGTAGTCGAGATCAAGAGTATCTGAAAGAGACGGCGATTGGATTTGACGATTTGCCTGATTTTATGGTATCATCAGCCCAGCAATGTATACTCGTTGTGATAGGAGAGGCATATTAGCGCCAACGATTTTCGCGTCAATGAAGGGATCAGTGCACCGGAGGTGCGGCTGATCGGCCCCAACGGTGAAAACCTGGGGATCGTGTCGCTGCGCAAGGCCTTGCAGATCGCTCGCGAGGCCGATCTAGACCTGGTCGAGGTTTCCCCAACCGCTCAACCGCCTGTTTGCCGGGTGATGGACTTCGGTAAGTTCATCTATGAGCGTACGAAAAAGGAGCGGGAGGCGCGTCGGGCTCAAACAAAGATCGAGGTTAAGGAAATTCAGTTGCGGCCAAAGACGAATGAGCATCATCGCAAGTTCAAGGTCGAAGATGCGCGTCGGTGGTTGCAGCAGGGTCACAAGGTGCGGGTTAAAATCCGTTTCCGCGGGCGCGAGATCGAGTATCCGGAACTGGCTCTGGAAGATCTGAAAGAGGTGGCTCTAGAGTTGGCCGATATCAGTACTGTTGAACAACCGCCTCAAATCGAAGGAAAGACGATGACGGTTGTCTTGGCACCCTTAAAACCGGGCGTGAAAAAGAAACCCGCCGAGAAAAAAACGGAGGCCTCTTCCGAGGGCTCCTGAGATAACGCGGGGAAACCCGCGTTCATTTTTGTAGAAAGGAGAGATGTGCCGTGCCGCGCAAACAGAAAGCTGGCAAAATTAAACTCAAGACCCACAAGGCTACTGCCAAACGCTTCCGTCTAACTGGTTCGGGGAAGTTGGTGCGCACCAAGGGTGGCAAAAGCCACTTGCGGCGACGCACCTCGAAGCGTACGAAGGCCCTGTTCACCGAGATGATCCCGGTGCAGGGGCGGGGCATTATTAAGCGCATCAAGCGCCTGGCCCCCCATTTGGAATCTTGATTTTTCATTTGCGGCTAACGGATGTATGCAACGGGTGCATAGGAGGGCGGGTCTCCTCCATCACCGACGTCCGCCGGTCGCAGGAGGTATGAATGACTCGTGTTAAGACTGGTCCCTATCGCCATCGGCGACACAAGAAGGTGCTGAAGCTGACCAAAGGTCAGCGCATGACGCGCCACATTCTCTTCCGCCGTGCTAACGAGGCTTTGCTGAAGAGCTTGTGGTATGCGCATCGCGATCGTCGCACGCGCAAACGCGATCTGCGAAAGTTGTGGATCGGGCGCATCAATGCGGCTGCCCGTCTGAACGGCATAACGTATAGCCGTCTGATCGGGGCGATGCGCAAAGCCGGCATCCTGATCAATCGCAAAATGCTCGCCGATCTGGCCGTGCGCGATCCGCAGGCTTTTGCTGCAGTCGTCGCCCAAGCTTTGAAGTAAGAAAAGTGTTTTCAGCGAAAAGGTGGCAACAGAAATTGTTGTCACCTTTTTCTTTTGATCCCCTATCCGCTCAGGTAAAATTGTGCCATGCAACTGCCCTTTGTAGATGGAAGTGCTTCTGCCTATCAGCAAGCACGCATGGCTCATTGGGATGCGATCGCCCGGCGACGGGATCATTGGCAGGGAGCAGGGCGATGGTATCATCGCAGGCTAGAGGCAATCTATCGTTTTCTAGTCGATCCAGGTCAAAACGTGTTGGAAATCGGCTGTGGCATGGGGGATCTCCTGGCAGCGTTGCAACCGGCGCGTGGGGTAGGGGTGGACTTTTCCCCGGAAATGCTCCGTCGGGCGCGCCTCCGTCATCCAACGTTGGATTTCATCCAAGCCGATGCCCATGCCCTCCCTGAATTGCAAGGCCCTTTTGACGTTATCATCTTCTCGGATACGATTAACGATCTGTGGGATGTGCAACAAGCCTTTGAGCAGGTACGCCCGTTGTGCGCGCCGCATACGCGCCTGATCCTGAACTTTTACAATACCCTCTGGCAAATCCCACTCAAGATCGTGCAAAGCCTGGGGCTGGCCAACCCGCTCTTGCCGCAAAACTGGCTGACGCCCCAGGATGTAGAAAACCTGTTACACCTTGCGGATTTCGAGGTCGTTCGCAGATGGCAGGAGATCCTCTGGCCATTGCCGCTAGGCGGCTGGTTTAACCGCTTTCTGGCACGTTTCTGGCCTTTTTACCATTTTGCTTTGGCTCACTTTGTCATCGCTCGCCCTAACCCTGTGCCTGTAACCGATCCACCGACTGTAACGGTGGTGGTGCCGGCCCGCAATGAGGCCGGGAACATTCGCCCGCTGCTTGAACGGCTACCCAAAATGGGCAAAGAGACCGAAGTGATTTTCGTCGAGGGGCATTCGCGGGATGATACCTATCAGGCGATCGAACGAGAGATCGCTGCTCACCCGCAGATTCCCTGTCGGTTGTTTAAACAGCAAGGGATTGGGAAAGCCGATGCCGTGCGGCTGGGATTTTCACAGGCGCGCGGCGATATTCTGATGATCTTGGATGCCGATCTGACCGTGTCGCCCGAAGATTTGCCGCGCTTTTACCGGGCATTGGTCTCCGGAAGGGGCGAGTTTATCAATGGGGTGCGATTGGTCTATCCGATGTCAGAGGGCGCGATGCACCCGCTGAACTATGTGGGGAATAAGTTTTTCAGCCTGGCCTTCAGCTGGTTGCTCGGTCAACCGGTGAAGGATACCCTTTGTGGTACCAAAGTGTTATGGCGCAAAGATTACGAAAAGATCGCTGCCGCGCGCGCTTCTTTGGGGGACTTTGATCCTTTTGGAGATTTCGATCTGCTCTTCGGCGCTGCGCGTCGCCATTTGAAGATCGTGGATCTCCCAATCCGTTATCGGGAACGCGCCTACGGACGCAGCAACATCTCGCGCTGGCGGCATGGATGGTTATTGCTGCGCATGCTACTCTTCGGCGCGCGACGGCTCAAGTTCTGTTAAAACTTCTCATCAGCGCGGGTTATAATTGTTTCTATGACGCCAAACATGCCTCTTGTCATCGGGATTGCCGGCGGTTCCGGCTCGGGAAAGACGACGGTTGCGCAGCAAATTCTGCAACGGGTGGGCGAGGATCGCATTGCATTTTTGCAACACGATTCTTACTACAAGGATCTGAGCCACCTTTCTCCCGAACAACGCGCGCGGGTCAATTTCGATCACCCGGATTCTTTGGAAACGGATCTCCTGGTTCAGCACATTCAGATGTTGCGGCGGGGAGAGGCAGTTCGAGTGCCGGTCTATGATTTTACTACGCATACCCGGCGACCTGAAACGATCAGGGTGGAGCCACGCGGCCTGATCCTGGTAGAGGGCATCCTGGTCTTTGTGGAGAAAGCCCTACGTGATTTGTTCGATCTCAAGATTTTTGTAGATACCGATGCCGATATTCGCTTCATTCGGCGCTTGCAACGCGATATCCGTGAACGTGGTCGCACAATGGAGTCGGTCATTCAGCAATACCTTTCGACGGTGCGCCCGATGCATCTGGAATTTGTTGAGCCGTCCAAGCGTTATGCCGATGTGATCATCCCGGAAGGAGGCTACAATACCCCGGCGCTGGATATGGTGGTGGCTCATCTGGAGGCATTGTTACGTCTATGAAACAACAAAACTGGAAAAACTGGGGGATACGCTTAGCGGCTTTCCTGCTTGTGGTCGGGGTCAGTTATTTCATCTACCGGATACGCGATCGAGTTCAGGGCTACGCGGCTTATGGGTATCCTGGCATTTTTCTGATCGCCCTAATGTCTAATGCCACTGTGCTCTTGCCAGCGCCGGGCTTGGCAGTGATCTTTACCATGGGAAGCGTTTTCCAGCCTTGGGCAGTCGCATTGGCGGCTGCCAGCGGCGGAACGCTCGGCGAGCTCTCCGGCTATCTGGCCGGGTTTAGTGGACAGGCTGTGAGCGAGAACATTGCTCTCTATCGCCGTATCCAACCCTGGTTGCAACGGTATGGTGGCTGGGCAATCCTGGTCTTTGCCGCCATTCCAAACCCCTTTTTCGATGTTGTTGGAATCGCTGCCGGCATTCTGCGTATGCCCATCCAACGCTTTTTGCTCTTCTGCTGGCTAGGGCAATTGATCAAGATGAGTCTTTTTGCCTATGCCGGCGCACTCTCACTACCGTGGGTCTTCGGGAAGTAGACGAATCCATCCCTTTTGCATGCTCTCAAGGCAGATGTGGTAAAATAGCTCACGCTTAGCCACTTTATACTCTAGGAGGAAGCATGGCTACGGAACGCGAAAAAGAAATTCGTCGTCGGCAGCATCGCCGTGCCAAGCTGCGCAAACTGCGGGCAAAGCTCGCTGCGGCACGGAGCAAGGAAGAACGCCAGAAAATTATCGAAAAAATCCGCAAGATCAACCCCTTCTTGCCCATTCCTGAACGCTGACCGGCGTTCAACGGAAAGGCGTTGGAACCTGCGGTCATCACGGCATGACCGCTTCTTTTTTTCCAAAGAGGGGTTATATTCTATGATAGAGCACTCGCTGCGGCGAAAACGTACGGAAAGGAGTTGTTATATGAGCGAAAATGAATTGCCGTTGGCCCACCAGCCTTTTTATTCCCAACCAGGAGTCGAGACGGATGTTTTGCCCATCGGGCCGGGCATTCCCATTGGGATTGCACGGGTTTATCATCCGCACATTGGGTTAGGAGGGGCTTACGGTGCCTGGGGCGATGTCTACGATAACCAACGCTTACGAGCCTATGTTGAGCACCGTCTCGGGGCTCCTTTGAGCGAAGAAGATGCCATGGAGCTGGGCAGCCTAGGGTTTGTCTACCGTCATCACCTTCCCGATTTAAGCGACGAGGAACATATCGAACTAGAACTCGAAGTGGGAAAACGATTTTTAGAGGCGGCTATGAACGCCTGCGGCTGGCAGCCGCAAGAAATTGCCGGAGTTCTGTTAGGTGTGAGCGGCCCGGTTGGGGATCACTACGTGGAGCAGATTTGCAAACGGGCCGGAATTCCCGATGAAGCGCTCAAGGTAACGGTGCACAAAGCCTGTGATGGAGCGGTCAGCGCGCTGCACCTGGCCCTGAACCCGGAGCTGAGCCGTGATTACCCGATCAAGATTGCCCAAAGATTACGCGGCAAAAAGGTGCTCGTCGGCGGTATCGAAGGCCTGAGCCGATTTACACGCCAGGCGCGCGATGCAAATGCACTCCAGCTCTTTGGTAACGGCGCTGCCGTGCTCGGTCTGATTCCCGGTGAGAACATGCGCTTCCTGGTCGGCAAATCGGCGGAAGTCTATGATGAAGAAGGGCTACTGGAAGTGAAGATGTATTATCCGCACTCGCGGCGCGGCCTGGTGGATGTCTCTCAGGTTTCGCCTTGTCACATCCGCGTGGCCGGGCTGATGCATGAGCCGGAAAACGGCGCTCCGATCGCCATGGCCGGCATGATGGGCATGGTGAAGCTCTTTGTGCGCAATGGGGTGCAGGTAGTGACCGAGGTATACCGCGCTTATTGCCAAATGATGGAATCCCCCGGTGAATCCGGACGCTCCCTGGCGGTTGCTGTGGTGCACCACGCGAATTACAAAATCAATAAACTGAAAGAGAAATACCTCAACAAAGAAGGCATTCAGTTCCCCATGCCCTGGCTGTTGAGCGAGTTCGGGAACGTCAGCGCGGCTTCGGCGATGATCGCCCTATTGCGACAGTTGCCCCAGATCAAACCCGGTGAGCACATTCTGATCGATGGCTTCGGCGCCGGGAGCTACTACGATGTGCTGGCCGTGGCCATCGGGTAAATCACTCGAATTCGATTTCCATCTCCTCTTCGGCTGTCCACTCTTCGGCGCGTTCGATCTCGATTGTGCCGAAGAGTTGTTCTTGGCAGGCCTGAACGCGATAGCGCTTGACCAGCTCCAGAAGTGCCAGGAAAGTAACCACCACTTCCAGTCGATCGGAAGCGTTCTGCAACAGTGCGCGAAAGGTGGTGCGCACAAAACGGGAAAGCATCTGGTGAATGTGGGCGATCTTTTCGCGAATGGTAATCCGAGGTGGTGTGATCACCGTCCCGAGTGCTTGTGCGATTTGCTCCTTTTGGAAGACGCGCAGCGCCGCCTGGTGTAGATCCGCCAGTGTCAAGTTCGAAAGATCAAGGGTGACCGGCCTTAGTTTAGGCGGCGGCGCCAGACGCAAATAGCTGCGCAATCCACACCGTTGCCGTTCCTCCAACCAAAGCCCGATTTCTTTAAACCGTTTATAGGCTTTGAGCTGCTCGACCAATGCCTGTCCAACATCTTCCTCGCCGGCCTCCCGTTGCGGTGGGCGCGGCAACAGCGCCTCGGATTTGATCTGCAACAGGCGCGCCGCGATCACCAAAAAGGCCGAAATCTCCTGCGGATGGATCTGATCGAGCGCGCGTAGATAGGCCAGATATTGCTCGGTGACCAATGCCAGAGAGAGGGTAGTAATATCCAGTTCGGCACGCTCGATCAGATCGAGCAGCAAATCCAGTGGCCCTTCGTAAACGGGCAAGCTGACGGTATAAGTAGTCAATGAGAAAAATCCGCTACGCATCCATAACCACTCAAGATGGGCGCACAAAGAGGGCATCTTCCTGAAGGATCGCCCCATCTAGAGGAGAAAGTAACGAACCGAAACTGCCGGCGTATCGGAATCCTTGCGAAATCAGCAAGGCATAGATTTCGTCAAAGAGCATTTGCCCTTCGTACAACGGTCGGAAAGAGACCTCAGTCAGTATGTAATCGACCCGTTTTAGCATCTCACTGGCACCGGCGAGTACATTTCCTTCATATCCTTGCACATCTAGCTTGAGCAAAACAGGGGAGCGCAAATTCAATCGATCGAGGTAATCATCCAAACGCGCCATTGGCACAACAATGCAAGTACTCTCGCTGCACTGAGGAAAATGTTTCCAAAGGAGCTCTGTCATAGGCAATGCGGAGGAGGACGCAGAAAAACGATTGCGGTAGAATTCCAAACTTCCGCTCTGAGCACCCAGTGCCGTCTGGAAAGCCTCAAAACGGCCGTAGGGGGCAAGATGGGAAACCAGTTCCCGATAGTTCTCTTCCAATGGCTCAAAGGCATAAATAAAAACTTCCGGCAACATTAAGCGCATGGCACGCGAAAAGCTACCAATATATGCACCTACATCCAGTATTGTGCGGGGATTGGCCTGTTGAAACCATTGACGATAGGCATTTAAGTGCACCACCTCGTACACACGGCTCCGCCGCCTAAACACTTCTTTGAGAAGGGAGAAGAAATGCCGCGGATATTCAAATGGGAGGGAAAGATATTCTATACCTCTGATCAGCAAGGTAAATAACGAACGCTTGGGCATAGATCACCACCTATCTTGAGAAACTCTCCCGCAAGCGCGGAACATCTCCATTTTAACACCTTTCCCGAAACCTTTTGCCGATCTCTTTATTCAGTAAGGCAGAGAAACTACTTTCAATTTGAAACACTCACTTCCCTATTGACATCCTCCCCGTCCTTGATTATCCTTAGCCCTGCGTCCGGGTAGGCCCGGCGCGGCAGAACCCTGTGAACCCCGCCAGGTCCGAGAGGAAGCAACGGTAAGCAGGCGATTCTGGGTGCCGCCGGTTTCCTGCCTGGACGTGTTTCTATTCCTATGGCAAAATAATCCCATGTTGCGCCACCTGCTTCGCCTGCTTTTCTTTCTCATCGGCTTGGCGGCAGGCATTTTCTATGCCTGGAAAATCGATCCTGTCCGCTATACCGATGTACCTCTTGCCGCCCTGCGCGCCGACTATCGCACCGATTACGTCATGGCGGTTGCCGAAGCCTACCAGAGGGAGCAGGACCTGAACCTCGCCATCAGCCGGCTTAAATTGCTGAATCCCACCTCGCCGCTCACGCCCGTCCAGGAGGCTCTGCTTTACGCTCAAACCCATGCCTTCGAGAAGCGGGAAGTTGCTTTCCTCCAATCCCTTATTCAGGCGCTGAGTACGGTCGGAGCAGAGGGAGGGGGAACTCCATGAAATACCGATCCCTGGACCTGCTGCTGGCTTTGCTCCTGGGAGTGGGAATCGGCCTGCTCTATGCCTGGTGGATCGCCCCACCGCAGGTCACGTTCACACCGGACCTTCTGCGATCTTCCGATAAAGAAGCCTATTATGAGGTCATAGCCGCGGCCTATGCGGCCAACGGGGATCTAGAGCGCGCTCGGGCCCGCCTGGCACTCTTTGGTGAAGAGCCCTCTGCCGCCCTAGCCGCCCAGGCCCAACGAATGCTGGCGGCCGGCCGTCCGTTTTCCCACATTCAGCCCTTGGTGCGCCTGGCCGCCGATTTAGGCCGCCCTACCCCTTCCTTCCCGATCGTCGCTACCCCTCTCTCGGCCGTTACCCCGCTGAGCCGTCCGCAGCTTTCTCCCTCCCCGACGGTTGAGATTGTTCCCTCAGAGCAAGATCTGCCCCCTCCTACCGCAGAAACCGCTCCTATCATTCCTACCCTCTCCATTCCAACCCTTGGCTCGGCGTTCACGCCCATCCCCACCGTGGGTGGCATCTTCACCCTGAGCAATTACGAAACGCGCTGCGATCCGAACCTGCCTCAAGGACTATTGCAGGTTTGGGTGAAGGATGAACGTGACCAACCCTTAGCAGGAGTGCCTGTTTTGCTTGTTTGGGATGGAGGGCAAGAAACTTTTTATACCGGCCTAAAGCCGGAAATTGGAAACGGGTATGCGGATGTTCTCTTGCAACCCGATCTGCTCTACCGCTTACAAGTTGGCGGGGGCGAGCCGATCGGCAACCTCAGCCCACCCCCGTGTCCACCCGAAAGTGGCATCCGCTACGGCAGCATCATCCTGACCTTTGGCAGGAAGTAGCTCCGTCGAGGTCCACCCTTCGCGGCCCACGCTCCACGCTCTACCGTCTCCTCAAAACCCCGCCGGCAGGTGATTGGCCCAATCGTTCCCCAAGAAGATCTCTATATCCACCCCGGCAGCGGCATCCGGTTGCACGCGGATCTGAGCCGGTCCGAGCCCCATCAAGCTGACCAGGGTACGCAGGGTATAAAGTTTCGGCGAATGGAGCACCACAATGGTGCGAGCGTAGGCCTCTCCGGCGTTCCCTAGCTCGGCCACCGGAATCCCCTGAGAAAGCAGGTAATTGCTGGTACGTTGCCCCAGTTCGGGCGTGTAGCTGGCATTGAGAATGCGCACGCGCGGCGCCTCTGTTTGCACCAGTTCCTGGGGTGTCCCTTGCGAAATCGGCGCCAGCGCCCCGCTACCGAAGATCTCATCGCGCAACACACGAATCTTATCCGGGATTGGCTTGAGGACCGAGGCCGGCTCGCCGCCCAGCGTGACAGTGTGCATGGTCACCATCGAATAATCGATTACCGCCTGCTTGATGTTCTGCACCGGAATATCCTTCAGCAACATCCCCAGGCGGAGCATATCGTCGAAGGTCAGGTTCGTTCGCAAACCGGCCGAAGCTTCCCGATAGACCTTTGGCGCCGCTGCCAACGTCTTGCTGAAGTTCTGTGGCGAAAGCAATTGATCGCGCAGCGCCATAATCACCAACTGCTGACGTTTCGCCCGATCCACATCGCCGCCCTCTGTACTCTTACGATCGCGCGCATAGGCCAACACAAGGTAACCGGGCAGGGTTTGGCATCCGGGCTTGATGACTTGCTTCGGTTTCGGCCCGATCGGATCGACGCGAATGCGCTCCGGAATGCAAATATACAGCCCGCCTAGGGCATCAATGGCCTCTTCAAAAGCGCGAAAATCGATCTGACCGTAATAATGGATTGGAACGCCCAGGAATTGCTCCACCGTTTTCATCGCCAGCCCCGGTCCACCGCCGGGCAAGCGGCTTCCCTCGCCGATCGAATAGGCCATATTGATGCGCCCATAGCCATAGCCGGGGATATTCACCCACATATCGCGTGGGATCGAGACCATCCCCGCCGTCCGGCTGACCGGATCGAGCGTGAACACAATCATCGTATCCGAGCGCGGCGCGCCCGATCCGGCCTCCCAATCGCGATAATCCAACCCGATGAACAGGATATTGATGCGGCTCGCACCATCCCAAACCGGGGGCAATTGCAAATCCTGCACGTTAACGGCGGGCGTGCCGGTGACTTCTGCTACAGGCGCGGCCGGCGTGCCGGTGCCCGTCCATTGCGGCCCGCTCAACGGGTTTGTGCTCAAGCCACATTCCGGCAACGGTATCCCTGGCAGAGAAGTCAGATTCCAGCACACTACAAAATTCCGCGCCAGCGTAAACGCCACTCCCGCCAGCGCGGCCAGGATCACTATCAAGATGAGCGGCCAAAGGGCACGCTTCAAAAGGGAAAGCAAACGCGTTTGAGTCATAGCAAACTTTTACCTTCCGGGTAAAAAATACACCAGGTTTTGGCCAAGGTTTTCCAATCCACGCACTGCCCAATACGAAGCCAGCGTGGAACCGTTTTCGATCATCTCCATAAAACAGGGAATGGCGCGCAGATCTTTCAGCGAAGCCAACGCCCGCACAGCGCGCAAGCGAGCCGCAGGCGGCAAATCTCCCACGACCTGCACCAAAACCGGCACCGCCTTCTCCCCCTGCGCGATGAGCGCCTGCATAGCCAAATTGCCCACCAACGGATCAGGATCGGCTAGCGCCTCGATCAGCGCCGGCAATGCGCGTTCCTGAGGATGCTCTACCAATGCCCGTGCCGCAGCGCCTCGCACCAACGGGGAAGTATCCGCCAGCATCCATATAAACCATTCAAGCGGTGGTGCTTCCATTGCTGCCAACACGTAAAGCGCTGCCCAGCGCTCATCCTCCGAGCCCTGTTGGAGTACCTCCCAGAGCAATGGCAAAATCTGACTACCTTCTGCGGCCATCTCTAAGACGAGCGCCTCTACCCGTCGATCTATCCCACCTTGCAGCGCATCGAGCAAGGCCTGCCAACGCTTGTTCATACTCACGGTTCCGGAGGTGGCACCGGCAAGGCTTCCGCTGCCGTGCCTCTCCATTTCTCCCCTTCCTCGATTAGCATAATTGGAATATCATCCACAACCGGATACTTGCGTCCGCAATCTTCGCAGATCAGCCAAGTCTCTTTGTAAAGCATCAAAAGACCGTTTCGCTCGCGCACGCAAGCCGGACAACGTAAAATTTCAAGCAAATCAGCGTTCACCATAGGTTCACTCCTTCAAAATTCAAAGGCGTATTTTACCACGGTCTCGCACCTCTCTTACTTGGGAAAATGCAAGCGGAAGTGCCGGCCGAGGCCGCGTGCTCACCGAGTCTTTTCCGCTGCCCGCTCGCAGCTGCCGGGCGCAAACAGAACGACCCTTAGCCGCATCTTCCGGAAGAAGCACCGCCTCACCGAAGCCGATCGTCGGCTCTCCCGTTAGGCATGGCTCAGCTGGATGGGTTCTGACACAGCCCCAGCTCCTTCGCCCGTTTCTCCGGGTTCTTTGTACCGGGTCCGAATTGGCACACCGCCTGCCAGGGCTCATAATGCGTGCGGAACTCGTCCTGAAACAGCACCTGACCCTCGCGGCGTACAATGCGCGTCACGATCACATCGGCGCCATCTGCTGCCCAGTCTACCTGCTGGATCTCGCCTGCCGCCAGATCCGGGTTGGATTCAAAGCGCGGCTTCGGTGCTGGCACGACGTTCATCAAACCGCTGGTACTCCATTCCACCTGGCGACCATCGTTCGTCGAATAGAGTTTCCAGGTGATCCGTCGCGCTGCCGCGTTGACGTAGGTCTCCATCAGCAGCCAATAGGGGCGATCGTTGGTGAACTTGAAATCCACTAGCGGAAAGTAAACCGTCGCATCCAGCCCGGCCAAGGTAGGATCCACATCTCCGGAAGCCGTCTGCTCGTAATACGCGACACGATAGGCATGGGAATGGCGCTCGACGATCGGATAGCCGGCGAAGAACACGGCGCGGAAGAGAGTCGTACTCACCTGGCACACCCCGCCGCCCACTCCCTTGATCGTGCGGCCTCCGTAGATGATCAACGCCTCGGCATATCCGTTATCTAGGCTCACATCTCCCAACACCTTGCCCATCGAAAACGTCTCACCGGGAGCGATCAGTACTCCATGGAAGCGCGCCGCGGCCGTTTCGATGTTCTGAATGCGTGCCGCGCTGGAACCGTAAAAATACGTGACTGCGCTGCCCACCAGCTCGCGAATGCCCAAAGATTCTGCCGTGGCATCATCCCTCACCGCCGGCGGCGTTTCCTGTACCACCAGGGTAACGGTGTGTTCCCCGCGCAGCAGCGCCTGATTGATCGCCTGAATGCTGGCCTCCACGTCCAGTTTTCGCCCGATGGTGGCCGATTGGATCAAGACCAACTGGCGCGTCTCGTCATCGAAATAGAAGCGGGCATTCTGCGGCTCGCGATTCACTTCATTCGCAATCGTCTCCAAGCCATGGCGCAGCAGTGAGGGATCGAACACCAGCTCTAAACGGCTCTGCCCGCCCTCTTCCACATGGCGCACCGTGAGCATATTGGCGAGCACCTGTGGTTCAAAGGTCCAGGTAGCGCGTTCTCCTTCTTTGGCGTTTGGCAGCGTCAGTTGTAAAGGTGCGGAAAGTAGGCGCTTGGCTGCTTCAGCCTGTGCTGAAACATCCAGGATCTGGGGAGTCTCCTCGCGCACTACCAGGTTCACTTCCCCGTCCTGAAAACGTTGCAGCTGTTGCGTGATGGCCTGTAGCGAAGCCTCGAGGTCCAGCCTACGCCCGATTTGCCCAGGGTGGGCGATCACTTCGGTGCCGTGGATCTCCAGATGGGCCTCAATGGCCGGGCGATCGATCGCTTGTGCCAGGCGTTGCAGCGCCGCATAGGCCAACCGCTGATCGAAAATGAGCACCGGGGGCAGCAGGACCCTTCCTTGCCGCGCCCGCCACTGAGCATCCAATCGCCGCAGCAACCCTCCCTCCCGTCCGATGCGATAAGCCGCCTGTGCGCTAGCCTGGGTATCCAGCACCAACCCCAACTCCACTGGTGAAGCCAGCCAAGCCTGGTCTCTATCGCGCAGCAAAATCCGTCCGTTCAACGGGAAAGTCAGGGTTTGCTGCAGGCGCGCCGCCGCTTCCGCCGGTGGAAGGCCGGAAAGGTCCACTCCGGCCACCGAAACGCCGGGGAAAATGCGCCCGGCGTAGGCGATCTGGTATCCTAGCACCCAAGCAAACAGCAGGAAGACGAACAGAAAACTTCCGATCAGCAGGCTCACCAAAGCCTGGGTCCAAAAGGAAACACGATGGGAAGGATAGGTCAGAGTGCTCATCTTCTCACTTTGAAAGGCAAGAACATCGGGGTACGGGAACGGTACTCGACATAGGCCTGGCCGAATTCACGCAGGAGTTTACGCTCCTCAAACCAGGCACCGATCAGGATGTAAATCGTCAGCCCGATGGAAAGGATCAACTGATTCAGGCTCATGCGTGGCGCAAGCCAGAGCACAAACAGGCCAAACGTATAAAGTGGATGGCGCATATAGCGGTAAAAACCGTTTTGCACCAGGTTGGGCGGTGCATTGGATGTGCGCAGCCCTAAAAAATCCCAAAGATCGGTTTGAAGCAATGTGATTGCTAGCATAACCAGTGCCATGCCCTGGCCGAGTAATGCCAGGTAGGCCCAAGGGGCAGGCCAAACGTAGAGCATTTGATCCGGCAAAAGCGCCATCAAGGCCAGGATTGGTAGGAAGCTCAGGAAAGCGAAAAGGTTGTAGAAAAGACGGTAAAAGCGGAAAAACGTTCCCAGTCGGCGCTCCAAGGACTTTTTCACGCCGTGGGAGGCCAACCATGAATGCAACACCCCCCACCCTGCCAAAGCCACCAGCAACCATAAAGCATGCCTCATGCTAAATTTCCTTCTCCATCAGCCAAGCCGTTTCGCCGTCCCGATAGTAGGCCGGGATTGAATCCACAATGCGGTAGCCTTCCTGCTCATATAGGCGGATGGCGATCTGATTGGATTGGCGCACCGTCAATCGCAGACGGGGTACGTGCAACTGCGCTTCACAGGCTCGCAGCAGAGCCCGCCCGATCCCTTGGCGGCGATAGGCCGGGTGTACCCCCAGCGTAGCAATCCAAGCGAATTCCTGGGCCGGGTGTGGATCCCCAGCGATAAAACCGACCATGCGATGTCCCTGCACAGCTTTCAAGCGCACCACTCCCGGAAAAGTGAGCACAGCCACCAGATCGTACAATGACCAGGCCTCTTTTCCAAAACAGAGATGCTCTAAAAAATAAAGCGCTCCCAAATCCCAGATCCAGGCCGGCCGGATGGCAAAGGAATTGAGAGCGCTCTCTAGCGCGCGATTACTCACTTCCACCTTTGGTGAAATTGGCCAGCAGTGAGGTGAACTCCATCGGGAAGATGTACTTCGTCGCCGGGCTGGCACCGAGTGCCTTGAGGGTTTCAAAGTACTGCAGGGTCATCGTTTTCTGATCAACCGTTTGGGCGACGGCGAAAATGCGCTCCAGCGCCTGTGCAAAACCCTCGGCGCGTAGGATTTGGGCCTGGCGCTCGCCTTCGGCTTGCAAAATGGCCGATTGCTTCTGACCTTCGGCGCGCAGAATGGCCGCTTGCTTCTCGCCATCGGCCACATTGATCGCCGCCTCGCGCTGACCCAGCGATTCGGTCACCACGGCACGGCGGATACGCTCCGCCGACATCTGCTTGTTCATCGCCTCCTGCACCTCGCGGGGCGGAATGATCTCGCGAATTTCGACGTTCGTCACCTTCACGCCCCAGCGCTCGGTCACTTCGTCTAGCTTGGCGCGCAAGGTCTGGTTAATGTGTTCACGCTGCGAGAGCACGTCATCCAGCAGGATGCCGCCGATCACCGCGCGCAGGGTGGTCACCGCCATGTTCTGAGCCGAGGCCTCAAAATTCTCGACCTGGATCACCGATTGCACCGGATCGAGCACTTTATAGTACCAGACGAAGTCAATGGAGATAGGAGCGTTATCCTTGGTGATCGAGGTCTGGTGTGGAATTTCGCGCACCCGCTCGCGCAAATCCACTTTTATCCCCCGATCGATCACCGGGATCAGCAATACTAGACCGGGGCCCCGAGCACCGATACATCGCCCCAAGCGGAAGACTACCAGGCGCTGATATTCCTGGAGCACGCGGATCGCGTTGACCAGGAAGATCAGTAACCCTATCAAAAGCAGAAAGAACATCCAAGAAATCAGGGAAAAGGTAGCGTCCATAGCACCTCCTGTGGGTAAAGAAAGGGACGATCAGGCGGATTTGGAAGAGGCTTCGGCCTCCTCGATCAGCAACACGAACCCTTCGCGTCCGATCACCCGAACGGTGCGGCCGGCTGGGATCGGCTTTTGACTGCGCGCGCTCCACAATTCGCTGCGCACATAGACCGTGCCTTCGTGGTGAATCCGAGTGCGGGCCTCACCGATCTGGCCGATCAGAGCATCCAGATCGTGAATGGGATGTTGTACAAGGGCCTGGCGGATCTTTTGCACAGCAACCCAACTCACCAGGATGAAACCCAACGAAACCGGTATGGCGACCCAGGCATCCACCGCTGGCGGCCAAAGCGTTGCTTGGGGATTGGGGAATAAGAACAGCGAGCCCCCCACCATGCCCAACAATGCGAATGCCAATACCAGGTGACGTTTCCATCCTGCCAAGCGCAAAGAATAGCCAAACGGCAAAATGCTAAGCAGGAGCAACAGCAGTGCCCAAGGCGTGAGCCCAAGCTGGTAAACTACATAGGCGGTGAAAAACCAGCCCAAAAGCGCCAAGACCTCAATGAGCCCTGTTCCGGGGGAAAGGATTGCCAGCAGGGAGAAAAAGAGGCTCCCCATCAGAACCAGATAGGCCAGGGTGGGTGAAATGGACATAGTTACCCCAATTTCGCCAAAGCGCGCCGTGCCAGCACCGCTGCCATTTCCCGTCGATATTCTGCCGAGGCGCGTGCATCGGCGGCCTCGTAAAAAGCATTTCGGGCGGCGATCTCGAGGCCGGATGACTCCGGCCCATCCATGGCCAGGCGTGGATGATCGCCCCAACCGCCCAATGCTAAGCGCGTGCGCCCGGAAGGCCAGCGCGTCAACGCGGCACAGACAATCGGCAGATCGAGCGGCGTGCGTGCCACGTACTCAAAGGCAAATTGCACGCCTCTCACCGGCAAGCGAACCGCGGTGATCAATCCACGCGGGCGGAAGGGCAAGAAATCGCCGATCGGAGCCTCCTGAGCTTCCGTCCCTTCATAGCGCACAAGGCGCGCATCCAGGGCCAGCAGCGCTGTTACGAACGGAGAAATGCCATCGCAAGCAAAAACCGTGCCGGCCACAGTGGCCACATTGCGCACGTTCAGCGGCGCTTCCAGGGAAAGAGCTATTTGCAGATCCGGTGGGAGTTCTTCCCATTCCAGCAATTGTTGCAGGGTCACCCGTGCTCCGATCTCCAGAAGATTGCCGCGGCGCTCTATTTGATCCAACCCCAATGCCTGCAGATCAACGGCGATGATCTCCCCCTCTTTCTGTTGTAGAAGCACTGTTCCGCCACCCAGGGGAAAGGCACGCGGGTTTTGTAGCCATTGCAAGGCTTCTTCCAACGTCTGAGGGCGATGGTATGTGCGGATCATAGGGCTCTCCTAAGATAGATTATACCTGTTTTGCGAGGGTTTGCAGTAGAATTCACCTATACCTATTGGTATTTTCGACCTTCTACCGTTCATAATCCACGGTCCACGGTCTATCACCGTCCATCCTTCTGAGGAGAAGATCATGCCCGAGCTTTCACCCGAGCAACAACGTGAGCTGCTTGAAATTTTGAAATCCCGCTTTGAAAAGCACCCTCACCGTCACCCCGGTTTGCGATGGGATGAAATCCTGGTTCGTCTTGAAGCCCATCCGGAGAAGCTCCATTCTCTCTACGAGATGGAGAGGACCGGCGGTGAGCCGGATGTCATCGGCTATGACGAACAGAGTGGCGAATTCATCTTTTGTGATTGCGCGCCGGAAAGCCCGGTTGGTCGCCGAAACCTTTGCTACGATCGCGCCGCCCAGGAATCTCGCAAAGAACATCCACCGGCCGGCAATGCAGTGGATATGGCGGCTGCTATGGGCATTGAATTGCTCACCGAAGAGGAATACCACGCGCTACAGCAGCTCGACGAATTCGATACCCGCACTTCTAGCTGGCTAAAGACGCCCGCGGCGATACGGGCTTTGGGTGGTGCGCTCTTTGGCGATCGCCGTTACGGCCGCGTCTTTGTCTATCACAACAGCGCCCCCTCTTACTACAGCTCGAGGGGATTCCGCGGTCGGCTCAGGGTCTAGGATCTGGCGCTCACCCGCTGCAGGAAATCGCTCACAACGGCATACACCTCAGTGCGCGTGCGATCCTCGGTGATCACATGCCCGGCGTTCTCCAGCCAAACTTTCTCCTTATGCTCCGTTCCCAGGGCAGCACAAATTTGTTCCATATGCTCCGGGAGCACGTACGTATCCTGCCGTGAGTGCATCAAGAGGGTCGGCACGCGCACCTGTGGCAGCGCCGCCCGCATTTCCGTCAGTAAATGCTTCAGCTCCAGGATGGACCGCGCCGGATTGTGGGAATAGGCCACATGTTCCTTCCACGCTTCCGGGTCGAACCAGCCACTTGCCGGGCCCTCCTTGCTCTTCGGGAGATAGGGATGAACCACGGAAAGCAGGCGCAACATTCCATCCGGCACCCGGCGTGGCAGCTCAAAGGGGGTGGCCAGCGCGGCCACTGCCACCACATCCAGCCGAGTGGACATCAAAAGCGCCAGCACGCCGCCCATCGAAAGCCCTACCAACGCCACTTTCGGCGCCACACTGCGCAAGAGGTGATAGCCATCCTCCACGCTGGCCATCCAATCCGTATAGCGCATGCGCACCATATCCTCCATCCGTGTGGCGTGACCGGCTAGCCGCACCCCCAACACCGAAAACCCTTGGGCCGCCAGGGCTTCCCCCAGGCCGCGCATCTCCTTCGGGGTGCCGGTAAAACCGTGGATCAGCACCACCCCTAACGGCGCGCTCCCTACCCGCAAAAAAGGCTCGGCAGTCTGAATCAGCATATTCACCTCTTGTGAAGTACAATGTGCTCTGTGCTCTCCAAGCCCGTATTTCACCTTTCGCAGGAGCTCTTATGAGCGACGAAATCGCCTATCAGCATGCATTGGATTACCTCTACAGCTTTGTGGATTATAGCCTGAAACATGCCTCCGAACTGGCGCGCGCCGATTTCAACCTCGACCGCATGGTACAACTCATGCGCCTGCTCGAAGATCCCCACCGTGCCTACCCCATATTGCACGTTGCCGGCACGAAAGGCAAAGGCTCTGTCTGTGCCCTGAGCGCTGCCGCGCTCCAAGCGGCCGGCCTGCGCGTCGGCCTCTATACCTCCCCCCATCTGCTGGATTACGCCGAACGCATCCAGATCAATGCCGTCCCTATCCCTCATGCCCATCTGGTAGAGCTCGTCGAATCGCTCAAGCCTTTCATTGCCCGGGTCCCCTATCTGACGACTTTTGAAATCACCACGGCCCTCGCTTTCCTCTACTTTGCCCAGCAGAAGGTGGATATCGCCGTGATCGAGGTCGGATTGGGCGGGCGGCTGGATGCGACGAATATCGTCTGGCCGCAGGTGAGCGTCATCACCTCCATTTCTTACGATCACATGGCCGTCCTGGGCAACACCCTGGCCCAGATCGCCGGTGAAAAGGCCGGCATCATCAAAGAAGGACGACCGGTCGTCTCGGCCTCTCAGGCGCCGGAAGCGTTAGAGAGGATCGAAGAAGTGGCAAAAGAGAAACATGCCCCCTTGACCCTGCTGACCCGTGACGTGTTTGCCGAACGGAGCGCATTCAGCCTAAAGGGGCAAGCGGTGCGCATCTGGACCCGTGACGGGCGCCGGCTGGAAACACATTTGCCCCTCCTCGGCGTTCACCAGGTGGAAAATGCCGGCGTGGCCGCTGCCGCGCTCTGGAAATTACAGGAAGAGGGCCTCCCCATCACCGATCAGGCCATCGCTCAGGGATTTGCCGCTGCTCGCTGGCCGGCGCGCTTCGAGATCGTGCGCATGGAGCCCCCCGTCATCTTTGATTCCGCCCACAACCAGGTCTCTTTCCGCGCTCTGAGCCAAACCCTGGCAGAGACCTTCCCCCAGCACGCGGTCTACCTGGTCTTCGGTTCATCGGAAGATAAAGATATTCCGAGCATGCTCAGCGAAATCCGGCCGCGCCTCAGAAAGCTGATCCTCACCCGCGCCCATCATCCGCGGGCCGCCGCCTTAGAGGACCTCGAACAGATCGCCCGCACCCAGGGCATTGCCTTTGAGAGGCATGCCGAGGTGGCCCAGGCCTTTGCCCGTGCTCTGGAATTGGCCTCCCAAGATGGCAATGCGGTGCTGGTAGCCGGCTCGATGTTCGTCACGGCTGAGGCGATGCAGGCCTGGCCTGCACTTGCAGGCAGCTCACCCAGCGTGCTTCCGCCGGCGAAGGCGAACGGCTGAAGATTAACAGGATCGGCATTGCCGGTAACCGCGCCACGGTGATCGTGCCCGGCGGGCTCCAACGTTCTCCCACCCAGCCGATGGCGCCAGGCGTGCCCTGCACGGCAGTGAGCATCTCCTGTGGCGTCATCGCCAAGTGTGCCATTGAGGCAACCGCGCCATCCAGCCAGGCCTCAAATACCCGCATCCCTTCTGCTTCCGAAGGATAAACCCACACATCCACCGGCAAGTCATCCCCTCCAACCTGTTGCCAGTTTTGCACTTCCCCGCGGAAGATCGCCCGAACTTGCTCTTCCGAAAGGCGCGAGATGCCGTTTTGGGGATGCGCGATCACCAGCAAGGCCTCCTCGCCGATGACGAAAGCCGGCGAAGAAAGTGCAGGAGGCTCTCCCCATTCCAGGCGCACTTCAGCCTGGCGATTGTCCAACGCGAGCACGGTCTGCGGTGGTAAGCAGGACTCCAGATTCGCCATCCATAGCCGAAGCATTGGCGGGATCGCCACGTGCCAAACCGTCACATCGGTAGTCGAGGGTGGTGTGCAGGCCACGCTTAGGAAAAGCAGAAGCAAGAAGAATCCGCGGCGGCTCATTTTGTAGATGGCTACCTTGTAGAACAAACGCTTGCGTTCCTCTGCCTCACTCACCTACCGGAAATACAAGCCCAAAGCCAGGCTGCCGATCACGGCGCAGTAGAAGACGAAGGTCCAGAGCGAATGCCTTTGCACGTAACGCAACAACCAGCGGATCGCCAACCAGCCGCTCACGGCGGCGGTCAACATGCCGGTCAAGAGTGCAGGCAAAAAATCGGATGGCAACGGTTGATCGAATAAGCCCCGGAGCTCAAAAGTTCCGGCGGCCACCATCACTGGCAGGGCGAGCAAAAAGGCAAAGCGCGTCGCCGAAGAGCGATCCAACCCGCGCAGCAGCCCACCGCTCAAAGTCGAACCGCTTCGCGAAGCGCCGGGAAAGACGGCCAGCACCTGAAACGCGCCGATCCACAAGGCATCGCTTGCTTTTAGCGATTCGAGTTGCCTTTGGCGCTTGCTCAGCCCCTCGGCCAGGCTGAGCAGGATAGCCGTCATCCAAAGCCGAATGCCGGCTTCTAACAGGGGCTGCGAGAAGAGCCCCTTGACTGCATCATGGAGCAAGGCGCCGGCCAGCAAGGCCGGCAGCGTGCCGATCAGGATGTACCATGCCATCCGGTTTTGGACGCCGGAAAAGGGGCGGGCGAAAAAGGCGCGCCACAGTTCCCACCACTCCCGCCAGAAGTAGATCAGCAGTGCCAACACCGTGCCCCACTGCACCAAAACCAAAAAGGCGAATATGGTCGCATCGGCGGGCAACCCGAAAAAGTTTTGCACCAGCAGCAAATGCGCGGTGGAAGAGATGGGCAGGAATTCGGTCAATCCCTGGATCAGGCCGAACAACAAGGCGTGGAAAAAAGTCATCAGGAACTCCTTGAGAAGTGTAATCGGGGTCAGATTTCCGCTGCCGGATGTGTGAGGCGACGGGCGTTCCCACGCCAGCGCTTTAGCCATTCGGGCAGGCGACTCTCGAATGTGCCATCCAGGATCGCCTGACGGATCTCCTCCATCAGGCACGTCAACGTGCGGATGTTGTGAATGGAGATCAAGGTGCCGGCCAGCCATTCCCCGGCGACGATCAAGTGCCGCAAATAGGCACGGCTGAAGTGCCGACAGGTGTAACAATCGCAGGTTGTGTCGATCGGACGCTCATCATCGCTATAGATTGCCCCGCGCAGGTTGAGCCGCCCCTGGGGAGAAAACGCCGCGTGGTGACGCGCCAGACGCGTTGGAAGCACGCAATCGAAAATATCCACACCGCGCGCCACCCCTTGGATAATATCTTCCGGCGTGCCCACACCCATCAGGTAGCGCGGCTTGTGGGGCGGCAGGATTTCGGTGACGATATCAAGCATGGCGTACGTTTCTTCTTTCGTCTCGCCCACCGAAAGGCCGCCGATGGCAATGCCCGGCGTATCCAGCGCTGCGATGAAGCGGGCTGATTCGGCGCGGAGCTCGGGGTCAATGCCCCCTTGCACGATGCCGAAGAGCGCCTGATCGTCGCGCCTCTTGGCGCGTAGGCAGCGTTCTGCCCAACGGTGGGTACGTTCCATGGCAGGGCGCGTGTAGGCGCGATCGTATGGATCGGAGCATTCGTCGAAGGCCATGATGATGTCCGCACCGAGGTTCTCCTGAATGGCGATCGCTTTTTCGGGAGTGAAGCGATGCAGTGAGCCGTCGATGTGGCTCTTGAACGTCACGCCATCCTCATCCACCTGGCGATTGGCGGCCAGAGAGAAGACCTGGAACCCGCCGGAATCGGTGAGGAGCGGATGAGGCCATTGCATAAAGTGATGTAAGCCGCCCAAGCGGCGAATGCGCTCATCGCCAGGGCGCAGGTAAAGGTGATAGGTATTGGCCAGGATCAACGTCGCTCCGGCCTCTTCGACCTGGGCCGGGGTGAGCATTTTCACCGTAGCCTGCGTTCCGACCGGGGCAAAGACCGGCGTCAGCAGCTCGCCGTGGGGGGTGGAAAATCGTCCGGCGCGCGCGTGCCCACAAGTTGCCTCCAGGGTAAACTCAAACATACGGCAAATTATACCCTGACCCAGGGTCATGCCGTGGCCGATGGGCAGATCGCCGCCAAAATCCGCCGCCGGGTCAATCTGGCGGCTATGGAACGGCGGATCAATCCGCCTTCGGACAGCATTCCATCTCAGACACCGGAAACTGAACTCGGAACGGTCCTGTGAAATGCTGTACTTTGTTTTTTTTGCTGCCCTCGATAAAAAAAACGAGCAGAAGCCCCGGCAGGACTCCTGCTCGTTTTGCTTTCTATGGAGGTCTTAGATGATCTCCAGTTCCTTCAGCTTGCTTTCCGGCACCACGCCATTGACCCAACCGCGCTCCTGGTAGTATTCGGTGAGCATCGGCTTTAGTTCACACACATGTCCTTTAGAACCGGGCATGGTGGAGGGTTCTTTCAGGAAGCGCTCTGGCAGGTAATCGCTCCCCTCGCGGAAGCCGGCCAAGTTGTTGTAGTAGCGCTCCAGGTTGTAGATGCGCTCGCCGGTTTTGAGTACATCCTCGGCGCTGAAGGGGATGCCGGTGATGGCCGAGAACTGGGCGGCGTATTCTTCGGCGCCCTCGGCGAAGGCGCTGAATTTGCACAGGTCCAGGCTATCGGAGAAGGCATGTAGGTTCTGCAAGAGGACCGTCAGCTTGCCTTTGCCTTCCCAGGCGAGCGGATCGGTCTTGAGCGGGATCAGGCCGAGCTCGCTGGCCGGAGTATAGGCACGCAGGTGGCAGGCGCCGCGGTTGCTGGTCGCATAGGCAATGCCCATACCCTTCAGGCCGCGCGGATCGTAGGCCGGAATGGCCATGCCCTTGACCGTCATGGCAATTTCCGGATGGCCAAACGCTTTGGCGGCGCGCTCGGTGCCTTCGGCCAGGGTGTTGCCGATCCCTTCACGGAAAGCGATCTTACGCAGGGTTTCGATCATCCCGGCCGCATCGCCCCATTTCAGACCGGTGCCATTTGCATAACCCTTCTCGCAAGCTTCCATGTACATGGCCAGGACGTTGCCGGTCTCGATCGTATCCATGCCGTGATCGTTGCACATATCGATCAGCTTGGCGATCGAGGCGACGTCATCGTTTTCGCAGTGCGCGCCTAGTGCCCAGGCCGATTCGTACTCTACGCTCTCCATGCGCAGACCGGCATACGGTCCCTCTTTGATCTCGACCTCCTTCTTGCAGGCCACCGGGCAGGCATGGCAAGTGGGGTCGTTTACCAAGATGTGCTCCTTGACGTATTCCCCGCTAATATACTCAGCCTTCTCACCGAAGGAAGCCAGCTGGGCGTTGCGCGCCGGCAAGGCACCCATGTTGTTGGTGATGTTCATCAACACGTTGGTGCCGTAGACCGAGAGACCACCCTTGCGTGGGGCAGTGACGTTCTTCTCATCCATAATCATTGCCAGGGCACGCTGATGGGCTTCCTTGAAGGCATTGCGGTTGGCCGCCTTGGGCATGGCTTTTTCGGCTTTGATGACGATCGCCTTCAGGTGCTTGCTACCGCCGACGCATCCGGTCCCGCCGCGGCCGCTGGCGCGATCCATCTCGTTCACCCAGCAGGCGAAGCGCACCAGGTTTTCGCCGGCCTGACCAATGGCGATCACGCTCAGGTCCTTTTCGCCGTATTTTTCCTGGAAGTAGCGCACGGTCTCATGGACGCCTTTGCCCCAAACTTCCGAGGCATCCAGGATCTCCACCTGTCCATCGTGGACATAAGCGTAGACCGGTTTTTCGGCTTTACCCTTGAAGATCAAGCCATCGAAGCCGGCCCAGCGCAGGCGGGCTGCCGACCAACCGCCATGATGGCTATCTACCACCGTGCCGGTGAGCGGTGACTTGGTGACCACGGCCATGCGACCGCTCATATTGGCCTCGGTGCCGGTCAGCGGGCCGTTCATGAAGCAGAGAATGTTATCCGGCGAAAGCGGGTCAACCTGGGGGCCGTTCTCGAAGACATAACGCACTCCTAGACCACGACCGCCGATGTATTTGCGCGCCCAATCTTCCGGGATGGGCTTATACTCGACTGTGCCCGTGCTTAGATCCACATGGGCAATACGGTTAGCATATCCTCCGAATGGCATGACAAACCTCCTTCTGGCGAAAAAGAAACACGAACCGCACTTATGCTAGGGGAAAGATTCGTAGCCTCTCTGTAGCATGCATCACCTCCTTTCATTGGATGCTCAAAAGTTTTTGAATCGGAAGCGACCGTTCCTCATCGTTGTTGGATCAAGCCTGGGCTGCACATTTTGTCATGAGGCTAGCGGCCGGGCGGGAAAAGGGCGAGCACGTCCTTTTCCTTGAGATGGTTGTGGTAAAAGCCACCGGCATAGGCCAGGTCGCGCCCGTTCAATAGCACGCGCCAGGCCGGGCGAGGAACGTAGGCCGGGTAGACCTCGACCCATAGAGAATCTTTCTTTTCTTGAGAGCGCCAGACCGGCTGGAGGGCTTCGTGACGCGCTTGGGGGAAGTAGTTGAAGAATTTGCGCAGCGCTTCGGCGACGTTGCTCCCCCGATCCACGTGCAACGAGAATTCCTCCTGCCCAAGCATCGGGCGCAAGCGGCCAAAGACCTGAACCTTGATGGTGAAATCGCCGTGTTCGGCCTCGCGTGCCACCTGATAGCCCATGAGCATCATATCCAGCTGGACGCTGAGATACTTGCTCCAGGCAGCGCTGGCTTCGGCCAAGGCTTGTGCTTCCATGCCGGCCTCGGCCATGAAACGAGCAAAGCTGGCCTGCACCAGCCCGATCGACGCGGTGACGTATTGGGGTGGGGTGTGAATGTGGCGCGGTCCATGACCGGCATGATATTTCCCGGCGCGGAAAAGGTAATGGGCGAATTCGTCGCTGGTATCCAAGCCGAGCGTTCGTGCCAGCCAGAGCGTGAAGAAGCGCCGTCGCTCCTCGAGGTGTGCTTCATCCACGTTCTCTTCCCATCCCAGGATGGCCGCCGTCTCCGGCACCGAGCGCAGGTAGTCGTAGGTATTCACCACCAGCTCATGGCCGCGGCGGAAGAGAATTTCTAGCGAACGGGCTGCTGCTCGGCGAGTTTGTTCATTCCAGCCGACGAAGCGCAACATCTGCCGCCAGTGCTCTTCCGGCGTGGGTAGCAAATGTTCAAGATACAATTCCTCTACAACCATACCCTTACTCTTCCAGTGTGGAGAGATCGCCTTCAGGCATACCCAGGGCACGTGCCCGCAACACCCGACGCATGATCTTACCGGAGCGCGTCTTGGGCAGCGAGGTGACGAATTCGATCTTTTCCGGTTTGGCGATTGGGCCGAGGTGCTGTGCCACATGCTGACGGAGCTCTTCCGCCAAGGCCTCCGAAGGCGAGAAACCGGCCCGCAGCAGACAGTAGGCGTGAATGGCGTTCCCTTTGACTTCGTGCGGTAGACCGATTGCGGCCGCTTCGGCTACGGCCGGATGGCTGACCAAAGCACTTTCGATCTCTGCCGTGCCGAGACGATAGCCGGAGACTTTGATCACATCATCTACGCGCCCGATGATCCAGAAATAACCGTCTTCATCCCGGCGGGCCGAGTCCCCGGTTAGATAGACTCCGGGGTATTTGCTCCAATATTGGCGCACGTAGCGCTCCGGATCGCCGTAAATGGTGCGCAACATGGCCGGCCAAGGGCGCTTGAGCACCAGGTAACCCTCCTCGCCATCCGGAACGGGGTTGCCTTGCTCATCGAGAATATCGGCTTCCTGCCCAAAGAAAGGACGCGTGCCGGAGCCGGGTTTGAGCGGGACGACCGGTGTCGGCGTGATCATGAACATTCCGGTCTCGGTTTGCCACCAGGTATCCATGATCGGGCAGCGTTCCTTCCCGACGACGCGGTAATACCACTTCCAAGCTTCCGGGTTGATCGGTTCGCCCACCGAGCCCAGCAATCTCAACGAGGAGAGATCGTGACGGTTCGACCAGGATTCGCCAAAGCGCATCAGGCCGCGAATGGCCGTCGGGGCAGCGTAGAGGATGGTGATGCCGTATTTTTCGATCAGCGCCCACCAGCGATCGGGATAAGGATAGGTGGGTGCACCTTCGTACATGAACGAAGTAGCGCCCAAGAGCAACGGACCGTACACAATATACGAGTGTCCGGTGATCCAGCCGGGATCTGCGGCGCACCACCAGCGATCTTCATCCTGGATATCGAATACATACTTGAGCGAGCTGTAAATGCCCACCATGTACCCGCCGTGGACATGGAGCACGGCTTTAGGTTTGCCGGTAGTGCCGGAGGTATAGAGGATAAAGAGCGGATCTTCGGCATCCATGACTTCGGTGGGGCAATGCCCGTTTGCCACCGGGAGCTTGATCAGCTCGTGATACCAGTAATCCCTTCCTGGCTCCATGCGGATCTCCTGGCCGGTGCGCTTAACCACGACCACGCTTTCAACGGAGGGACAGCGCTTTAAGGCCTCGTCAACCGTCTTCTTCAGCTCGACGATCTTGCCGTTCATCCAGCCGCCATCGGCGGTGATCACCATTTTGGATTGAGAATCCTCGATCCGTCCCTGGAGCGCATCCACGCTAAAGCCGCCATAGACCACCGAGTGGATCGCTCCAATCTTGGCACAGGCCAGCATGGCAATGATGATTTCCGGAATGCGCGGCATGTAGATGGTGATACGATCCCCTTTGCGGATCCCCATGGCCTTGAGCACATTGGCGAATTGATTTACTTCTCGATGGAGCGCAAAATACGAATAGGTACGAACGTCTCCCGGTTCTCCCACCCAAATGAGGGCTAATTTGTTTTTGCGATAGGTTGTCTGATGTCGATCCAGGCAGTTGTGTACGATATTCACCTTTCCCCCAACGAACCATTTGAAAAACGGCTTCTGACTATCATCCAGGACGCGTTCCCACTTTTGATACCATTCGAGCTCTGAAGCTTCCTCTGCCCAGAACCCTTCCAGGTCTTCGTGGGCTCGTTTCGCCAGCGCATCCCAATCTTTCAACCGCGCTTTGGCAATCACTTCGGGAGAAGGATAATACACCTCTCCATGTAAATTACCTTGAGACATATATCCTCCTTTGGCATAGGAAGTCAAAAGTCTTAGAATGCAAGTTTTTCCCCTGATTGATATAATTATACTATATGCGCTCTAGGATATGGAAGAAACATATTGCCATTCCTCAGGAACATGGCTCGTGGGTGTTCATCCTGAGCCCATTGCTGATCGGAGTTTTCACGGCTGAACGTTTCACTTGGGCTTCGGTCGCCATCATCGTGGCGGCTATGTCGGCCTTTTTGCTGCGCCAGCCGATGAGCATCCTGGTCAAGGTATATAGTGGGCGGCGGTCGCAGCAGGAGCTGACTGCAGCGCGCTTTTGGGTGACGCTCTATAGCTTAGGTGCTCTGGGCGGTCTGATCGTTTTGCTGAGCAAAGGCTTCTTTTTCGTGCTCTGGCTCGCGTTGCCGGGCATCCCGGTCTTTCTCTGGCATCTATACCTGATCAGTCGTCGTGCCGAGCGCCGGCAGATGGGCATCGAAATTGTAGCAACCGGTGTCCTGGCCCTGGCCGCGCCGGCCGCTTTTTGGGTGAGCAAAGGTGCCTATGATCCGCAAGGCTGGTGGCTCTGGCTGCTCTGTTGGCTCCAGGCCGCCGCTTCGATCGTCTACGCCTTCGTGCGGTTGGAGCAACGCGAGTGGGAGCGCCTCTTACCCCTGCGTGAGCGCTGGAGACACGGTCAACGGGCTTTTCTTTACGCCACCTTTAACCTGGCGATGACGCTTGCTTTGGGATGGATCGGCTGGCTCCCGCGCTGGCTCTTTTTGCCCTTCCTGCTTCAGTGGGCCGAGATAGTGTGGGGGCTTTATTTCCCTGCCTGGCGCTGGAAGCCGACGCGCATCGGCGTCCGTCAGTTGATCGTGAGCACACTTTGGACGGTGCTCTTCATTTTGACTTGGAGATGAAATGACCAACCTGGGCTGGAAAAAGTTGACCGAGGTCGGTGGGCGATTGGTGGCCGAAGAAATAAAGAGTTACCTGGAAGCCAACGGCATACCGGTTTTGCTTTTCCAAGAGGGCGCCGGGATGGATGCCTTCCCGGTGGCGATCGGAAGCACGCTGGCCCTAGTGCAAATATTTGTGCCCGAAGAGCACGTTTCCGCGGCTACAGAATTGCTGAAAGCGCTGGAAGCCGGCTCAGAAGAGCCAATCCAGCAGCCGATACCAGACCCCGGCCAGGAATAAAAGCGGTAGGCGTAGCGCGGGCGAAGGCAGGGCGGCAAAGGGGAAGCCGGCAAAGGGGTGATCCTTAAGCCTCCCGGAGAGCAAAGCTTGGGCCGCGGTGTGCCCGATAAAGGTCCCTAACGCGACGCCGTGGCCGGCATAACCGAGGGCATAGATCAGACCGTCAACTTCGCCCACATGGGGCATTAAGTCAAGGGCGAAGTCCAACGTTCCTCCCCAAACGTATTCTACTTTCACCCCCTTCAATTGTGGGAAAACCTGAAGCATTTCGCGCTGCAAAATCCGCGCGCTTTGCTCCAGGATGCGCTCGTTTTCCGGGAAAAAGGCGGCGCGTCCGCCGAAGATCATGCGTCCATCGGCCGAAAGGCGGAAATAGTTCAGATAGTGACGGGTGTCGAAGACCATGCGGCGGCGTGGGAGGAGCGCATTTTGCAGCTCGGGCGGAAGAGGCGGGGTGGCGATGATGTACGACCCGATGGGCAGGATGCGCCGTTGTAGCTGCGGGGTGCTGGGACCGGTGTAGCCGGAAGTGGCTACGAAGACGTTTTCGGCGCGCAGCGGACCTCGGGCAGTGTGCAGCCGAAAGTGGCCGTTGCCGCGCTCCAGGCGTAGGACCGGGGTGCGCGGATAGAGCCGAACACCACTTCGTTCGGCGGCCTGCGCCAAACCGGCCACGTATTTTGCCGGGTTCAGGCCGCGACTGCGTTCGTCAACTGTACCTCCGTAATAGGCCTTGGAAGCGATCTCTTCGCCTAAGGCTTGGCGCGGAAGAAAGCGGGTAGCATAACCGAAATGGCGCTCCAACCATTCGACTTCGTCCTGCAGGGCCCGGGCATGCGCAGGTTTATTCGCCACAATCAGGTGACCACTGCGCTCCAGATCGCATTGGATGGCTTCTTCCTGGATCAGGTTTTCGATATATTCCAGCGCTTGCAGGGAAAAATCGAACAATCGTTTGGCTGTTTCCATTCCGTAGCGCCGTGCCACAGCCTGGATGGGGAGCTTGAGGCCGCTTAATGCCATGCCGCCGTTGCGCGAACTAGCTCCCCAACCGATTTCGTGGGCTTCCAGCAAAGATACTTTCAGGCCGGCGCGTGCCAGGGTGCGCGCGGCGCTCAGGCCGGTATAGCCGCCGCCGATCACGGCGATATCAGCATGGGATGACCATTCTGCAGTCGCTAACAGGGGTGGAAAGGGGAGTGTATCCTGCCAGAATACATATCGTTTCACAAAAACCTCCATGAAAAGGTTCACCCTCCGTTACTACGGTCCACCGTCCACCTTCCACGGTCTATCCCCTGGCTTCGCTCAGCGTAACCGGGATCTCCAGCACCTGCCCCTCGCGCCAGATCTTCACTGTGACCCGATCTCCGGGGCGATAGGCGAAGAGGGCATTGAGATAGGAGTGTGTCGCATCAATCGGGTGCTCGCCGATCTGGAGGATAATATCACCGCGGCGCAGGCCGGCTTGGGCGGCAGGGCTATTGGCGGCGACTTGCGTCACATAGGCGCCCCATTCCACCGGCAGTCGGTAGCGATCGGCGATCGCCGGTGTGATTGACTGCCAGCCGATTCCCAAGTAAGGCCGGGCGAAGTAACCTTTTTCGATGATCTGCGCGACGACGAAGCGCACCGTGTTCGACGGAATCGCAAAGCCTAGACCTTCGGCAACTGTGCTGGAGCCGTAGCTGCCGCGCACGATCAACGTGTTGATCCCGATCACTTCGCCGTTCAGGTTGACCAACGGCCCACCCGAATTGCCCTGATTGATGGCGGCATCGGTCTGGATCAGATCTTCGATGAAGTATCCCTTGCCGCTATCCAGCGCCCGCCCCAAGGCGCTGACCACACCGACCGTGACCGTGTTGCGGAATTCGCCCAAAGGTGATCCGATGGCGATCACCGTCTCGCCGGGCTTGAGCGCATCCGAATCGCCAAAGACGGCAACGGCCGGCATCTGACCCTCTACCTTAAGCACCGCCAGATCGGAAAAAACATCTGTACTCACCAGGCGCGCTGCCAATGTTGTGCCATTGGCCAGGATCACGCTCAAATCCTTTGCTCCTTCGACTACGTGATTGTTGGTGACGATATAGCCATCCGTGCTGACGATGACGCCGCTGCCGCTCACCTGGCTATCGGGCAAGGGGCCGAAGAAGGTCATCTCACCCGGCACCGTCCCGACTACTGTGACGACTGCTGGGCTCACTTTTTCCACAGCCTGGGTGATCGTCGTCTCGATCTGCGTTTGGTTCACTTGGAGCCGCGAAGGGCTGATATTTCCAGCGGTGGGCAGGGATATGGGGGTTGGCGTGGGTGGCA
Source organism: Anaerolineales bacterium (assembly GCA_034432895.1). GTDB lineage: Bacteria > Chloroflexota > Anaerolineae > Anaerolineales > Villigracilaceae > 630D-37. The sequence continues at coordinate 37,231 of DAOUBG010000012.1, read as the reverse complement.
GATTGCGGAGCACATATTGACCGCCGATCCACCCGCCGATCAGGGCACTGCAGGCCATGAGAATAAGTACCAGGATTAGAAGTAGGATTCGTTTGAGCATAGGTCCTCCAGAGTATAGCACGCATGAGGTGCGGATTCAGAATAAAAAATTCATAATAACTGAAGGGAAACATTGCCTATATCCGAAGAAACCGGCGCCATCGCAGGAATCGCTATGCTTCGCTTTTCTCCCTCCTCTTCAAGAAGCTGCAATTTTTTCATAGGACTTTCCAGTGTTTTCGAAAAAGCGAGATTCAATTGCTGAACTTCTCAAGTTTGTGGCGCACTCAGGATCCTCGAGCTGGCAATCCGATAGTCGAATGGTCTGATAGTCGGGTAGTCTGATAGTCCTATAGTCCGATGGTCTGATAGTCGTTTCAATATCCGCACAGGATAAATCTCGTGCCACGGTTGATGTCTGACGAATGGGATTTTGGAACGCCGGGGCCCGGCGAATCGAGCTAAAGCAGTAGGCAGGATTTACAAGATTTTTTGTGAGGATCTTTGCTTATCTCTTTCTCAGAAAGGTTTTTACAGTGGGTTCAACGGTGAAAACCCTAATTCTTTCACAATCAATGATGCTGTAATACATTTTTTCCTGTATAATGTTACTATTAGACAAACACGTATTCCTTGTGGAAAGGAGATCCTATCATGCGTCGTGGACGTAGCCTTTTGCTTCTGATTTTGATCCTTGTCATCCTTATCATCGTCCTATTATGGGTTATTTCTAACATAACTATGGTGAGATCAATATTTGCGCCTGCTCCAGCAGCTTCCCCCACGTTTGCCTATGTCAAAGTCTTCATTGCTCGGCAAGCCATTCCGTATGGTGGAACGATCACAGAGGAGATGTTGGGCACGATCGAATTGCCTCCGGATCGGGTGCTAGCGGCCTATTTCACTGAGGCTGAAAAGGCTGACTTGGTAGGAAAGGTAGCACGCTACCCGCTGGAGCAGGGCGTGATTATTACAGAAGGAATGGTGGCCGTAGAAGGCCCGGCGCCGACCGGTCCGACCTTTACGGCCAGCATTCCACCGGGGATGAACGCCATTTCAATCCCGATCACCCGTCTGGCCGCGGTCTCCTACGGCGTGACCGATAATGCCCATGTCAACGTGATTGGCTGTGTGCTCTTCAAAGATGTCGACCCGGAATTCCAGAGCGAATTGCCAAACAAATTGGGTACCGTGCAAGGCTCCGGTCGGATTACCCAACAAGGGGAAATGCTCCCCACGCTCTCGCTTTCCGGACCTGATTTCAGAGGTCGAATTGACCCAGAGCCGGCCTTTGGAAATCAGGAATTCTGGTTTTTGATCCCGCAGGAACCCCAGCGTCCACGCGCGACTTGTCAGATGTTTTTACAGAATATCGTTGTGCTGAAGATCGGCAATTTTGATCTGGCGGCGAATGCACAGGCGCAAACACCCTCGCAACAACAGCCGACTCCCCAACCACAACAACAGCCGACTCCCCAATCACAACAGCAGAATGTGCCTCCGCCAGACGTGATCACGTTGATCGTCACACCACAAGATGCCGTTTCACTCACCTGGATGCTGTATAATAACTTTAAGTTTACCTTGGCGCTGCGTAATTCGATGGATAATTCACGTGTAGCCGTAGAAGCGGCGACTCTGCAGTATATTTTGAGTCAGTACAACTTCCCTGTGCCGGCAAAGTTGCCTTTTGCCATCGAGCCACGTGTGAATGAACTGACCATCCCTCCCTTACCCAATGACACCATTGTCGTTCCCCCTCAGCAATAGGTTATGAGGACATATGGCCGAAAGCAAGATCCGGGTTTTAATAGTAGATGATATAGCCGAGACGCGCGAGAACGTGCGAAAGATCTTACAGTTCGAGCCAACGATCGAGGTCGTTGGCGCCGCCCGGTCTGGGAAAGAGGGCATTGAACTGACGCAGCGCCTGGATCCGGATGTAGTGATCATGGATATCAACATGCCGGATATGGATGGGATCACGACGACGAAGATTATTCGCGAGCATCAACCTCACGTCCAGGTAGTGATCCTTTCGGTGCAGGGAGATACGAGTTACATGCGCCGGGCGATGTTGGCTGGAGCGCGCGACTACCTGGTGAAGCCGCCTTTGATGGATGAACTGCTCAATGCTGTGCGGCAGGCCGGAGCATTGGCGCAGCAGGAGCGTTTGAAAACTGCTCAGGCGCATCAACGGCTTCCTACGATGGGAATCGCACCGGGGACCGCTATCCTGCCGGCGGCTATGGGGAAGGTGATCGCCGTTTGCAGCCCTAAAGGTGGGGTAGGGCGCACCACCGTTGCCGTCAATTTGGCAGTGGCATTGCACAACGAGGATACGCGCGTAATTATTGTGGATGGAAGCCTGCAATTCGGTGATGTGGCCATGTTCTTCAACGAGCAAGGAAAGAACAGTGTGGTGGATTTGACGCCCAGGGTTGATACACTGGAGCAGGAGATCGTGGAAAGCGTTGCGATCAAACATGCGGCTTCTGGCGTACACATCCTTTCCGCTCCTATACGCCCCGAAGATGCCGAACGCGTAGACCCCAATCAGTTCAGGGAGCTACTTAAGTACCTGCGACAACTGTACGCTTATGTAGTTGTGGATACTACTTCCTATCTGAATGATGTAACCCTGGCTACGTTAGATGAAAGTGACGTTATCGTTCTGCTTACCACCCAAGATATTCCGGCGTTGAAGAACGCTCGCCTCTTCCTGGACCTTTTGCGCACCCTTAATATCGATTTGCGCAAAGTCGTCTTTACCCTTAATCGCTACGACCGGCGCATTGCGATTAGCCCGGAACGCATTTCCGAAAACTTGAAGCAGCCGGTCAAGGCGGTGATTCCTTTGGATGAGCGCACGGTTGTGCCGGCAGTGAACCGTGGGGTGCCTTTTGTGCTGGAGGCACGCTCCCAGCCGGCCGCGCGCGGTATCTTTGAACTTGGCGAGGCCGTGCGTGCTTGCATTAGTGAGCTGGAAAAAGCTTAATGAGTTTTGGAGGCAAATATGTCCCTGTTAAAGCGTCTTGAAAGTGGTGGAGCCACTCCTCAATCCCAGCAACCTACGCCGGGGGGCGAAAGTGCCGGGACCGCTTCGATCCCGCCGCGCCGGATCAGCGCGCCGCCGCCAGCACCGGCAAGCAGTTCCTATCTCGACCTGAAGACGCGCGTCCAGAATCGCTTATTAGCCAATCTCGATCCCTCTATGGATGTGCGTAAGACCGACGAGGTGCGCCGGACGATTCAGGATCTCTTTGAACAGATTTTAGCAGAAGAGAATATCGTGCTCTCGCGCCCGGAACGTGCCCGCTTGTTTGAACAAATTTCGGCGGAGATCCTCGGTTTTGGGCCGTTACAGCCGCTCTTGGACGACGATACCATCACCGAGATTATGGTCAACGGTCCGAAGAACGTATACGTGGAGCGTAAAGGCAAGATTTACCGGGTGCCGATCACGTTCGAGGATAATGATCACGTCATGCGCATCATTGACCGCATCGTTGCTCCGCTGGGGCGGCGCATTGATGAATCCAGCCCGTATGTAGATGCCCGTCTACCGGATGGGTCGCGTGTCAATGCAGTGATTCCCCCCATTTCGTTGATTGGGCCGGTGCTGACCATCCGTAAGTTTGCCCGCACGCCGATCACGGTAGAGCAGTTGATCGAATTCGGCTCGATTACACCGGAGGCCTTGCAGTTTCTCAAGGCGTGTGTCGAAGCGCGCCTGAATATTATCATCTCCGGCGGTACCGGTTCCGGTAAGACGACCCTTTTGAACGTTCTCTCCGGCTTCATTCCGGCGGATGAGCGCATTATTACCATCGAAAATGCGGCAGAATTGCAATTGCGTCAGGAGCATGTGGTCACCCTTGAGTCTCGCCCGCCGAACATTGAAGGTCGCGGCGAAGTGACTATTCGGCAGCTGGTGATCAACTCCTTGCGTATGCGTCCGGATCGCATCGTCGTCGGTGAATGCCGCGGCGAAGAGGCCCTGGATATGCTCCAGGCGATGAATACCGGTCACGATGGTTCGATGACTACCCTCCACTCCAACAGCCCCCGTGATACCCTGGCGCGCTTGGAGACGATGGTGATGATGGCCGGCATGGATTTGCCCTCGCGGGCGATCCGTGAGCAGATCGCCTCGGCCGTTGATCTGATTGTACACCAGGAGCGCTTGCGAGATGGTTCGCGCAAAGTGGTGCAGATCAGCGAAGTCAACGGGATGGAAGGTGACATCATTACCATGACCGATATTTTCGTCTTTGAACAAATGGGATATGAGAACGGGAAGGTAATCGGTCGCCTGCGCCCGACCGGCTTGCGTCCAAAGTTTATGGACAAGATCGAGGCCGCGGGGATTCACCTGCCTCCGTCGATCTTTGGTGTGGGCGAGCGTAGGCGGTATTGATCCGGACTGGGAGGCGAGATGCAGCTGATCCTAATCGGAGGTGGCGTTGTCCTTTTGATCCTGCTGATCGTGGGGTTGATCATTTCCCTGCGCACCGAAACGCAGGTGGAAGAGCGCCTGGCGCGCTACCTGGAAGAGGAAAAACAGGCTGAGAAAAAGGCTGAGCGCTCGGTGCTGAGCGAGTGGTTGAACAAGCGCATGGAGAAAACGCCGCGTGGCAGCCGCATTGCCCGCGAACTGGCGCGTGCCGATATCAAACTAAAGGTCTCAGAATACTTCGCCTTGCTCTTCATCCTGATGGTTGGCCTGGCACTCATTTCTTACCTCCTTGCACCTAGCCCGATTTCGATTTTGATCGGTGTGGGGGCAGGATATCTCTTGCCGCAGATTTATATCAAGAGAAAACAGGCGGAACGCCTTCATCGGTTTGAGCAGCAGCTCGTAGATATGCTCAACCTGATGGTGAGCGGTCTGCGCGCCGGTTATTCGACCATTCAAGCGCTGGAGGCGGTTAGTAATGAGCTCTCGCCGCCCATTTCAGAAGAGTTCCGCCGCGTAGTGCAGGAAATTCAAATCGGTATTCCGATGGAAAAAGCACTGGACAATCTCTTGCGACGCGTACCGAGCGTCGATCTGGATTTCATTGTCACGGCGATGAACGTTCAGCGCGAAGTCGGTGGCAACCTAGCGGAAATTTTGGATAGCATATCGTTCACCATTCGGGAACGGGTGCGTATTAAAGGCGAAATTCGCACCAAGACTGCTCAGGCGCGAACCTCAGCTACTATTGTTTCACTTCTACCGGTTTTGCTCAGCGTCTATCTCTGGTTTGTCAATCGTGCCTATTTCATGACCTTTTTCGATAATGGATTGTTGTGTGGTTTACTCGCCCTGGGTTCGGCAGCGCTGTTGATTGTAATCGGATACACGATGATGATGCGCATTGCGAATATCGAGGTGTAGGATGCTCATCGGAATTACGATTGGCTTGCTTGTTCTACTTCTTATCGTTGGCGTGGTGATCGCGGGAATGCGCGTTGCGGCGCAGGAGGAAAGCGAGACCGATCCGATCTTGGCGCGACTGGCCGAGTTAAGCCAGATGGGAACTGTTTCTTCCCTGGAAGAGGTAGAACTGCAGCAACCTTTTCGCGAGCGTATTCTCATTCCTATTCTGAAGCGCATTGGTGAGTTCTCTTTGCGTTTCACGCCCCAGAAGGCATTGCAGGATACAGAGCTAAAGCTGGAAATGGCCGGGCGCCCTTATCGCCTCGAAGCAACCACATTTCTTTCCTTACGTTTTGTCATTCCGGTGATCTTTATCGGCTTGTTCCTTTTCATTTTTTCGGTTGCGCCTGCCCCTCCACCTCTTTCGCGGCGATTGTTATTGATTGCATTTTCCGGTTTTGCCGGCTTTTACTTTCCGCAGCTCTGGTTGCAAAGTCAGATCAATCGTCGCCAGAAGGATATTCTCAAATCTATGCCGGATGCATTGGATTTGCTCACGATTTGCGTGGAAGCCGGCCTGGGGTTTGAAGCGGCGATGTCGAAAGTAGCCGAAAAATGGCAAACTGCTCTGGGATATGAGTTTATGCGCGTGATTCGGGAAGTACAGCTGGGGGTCTCGCGTCGGCAGGCGCTGAGGAGCATGGCCCAGCGGGTTGGATTGCCGGAGATGAATAGCTTTGTGAGCGCCATTATCCAAAGCGAAGTGTTGGGCGCCAGTCTGGCAAAAGTCTTGCGAATTCAGGCGGAGCAGATGCGCATCCAGCGTCGGCAGCGTGCGGAAGAAGAAGCCAACAAAGCGCCCATTAAGATGACGATTCCAATGGTGTTCCTGATCTTTCCCTCTATTTTTATCATTTTGTTAACCCCTGCGGCGATTCAGATCCTCCGTGTCTTCAGAAACATTCGTTTTTAGTTATTGATGAACGGGCGTGCCCTTCTATATCACTGGCTTTGGGAAACAATGGATATGCTTTTCCCGCCGCGCTGCGGCGGATGTGGTCAAGAGGGCATGCGTTGGTGCGCCCAATGTCAAAAAGAAGTAAAGACGCCCCGTCCGCCGCTTTGTGTGCGGTGCGGTACGTTCTCTTATGATGAGATTTGCCCTGCTTGTCGGGAACACCCTCCGACCTTTGTCTACTTGCGTTCTTGGAGCTTGTTTACCGAACCGGTACGCCCGGCTTTACACCGCCTGAAGTATCGTCGGGATATGGGATTAGGGGAGGCATTGGCTGTGCCCTTCGCCCGCTTTGTCCGATCGCTGCAATGGCCGGTAGATGTCGTCATCCCGATCCCTTTGAGTGCGAAGCGTTACCGGGAACGCGGTTATAATCAAGTTGCATTGTTTGCCTATCCTCTTGCCTTGCATTTGAATTTGCCCTACCTAGCTCGTGCTTTGAAGCGCACCCGCGAAACGCGTTCGCAAGTGGGGCTTTCGGCGAAAGAACGGCGCGAAAATGTACAGGGTGCTTTCATGGCGGAAGGTAAATGGTTGAGGGGCAAGACCGTTTTGTTGGTGGATGATGTGGCCACAACCGGTTCTACTCTCTCATCGGCTGCACAGGCTTTGCTATCTGCCGGTGCCAATGCAGTTTATGCAGTGACATTGGCCCGTGCCATTCATCCCTCATTTGGAGGTACCTATGATGCCTAAGTATGAAGTGAGCGGTCGGAACATGGAGCTCGATCAGCGGCTTCAGGAATATGCGGAGAAAAAACTTCAGAAGATCGAACGTCACCTTAATGAAGTGGACGAAACGCGTGTGGAGTTTGCCTACAATCGCTCGGCGCGTAGCAATGCCGATCGATACACGGCGCAAATTACCACGCGGGTCAAAGGCGTGCTCCTGCGCACAGAAGAACGTTCGGACGATCTCTTTGCCGCTTTCGATGCCGCCCTGGATAAAATGATGCGCCAGATCGAACGCTATAAGGGGCGACATTACCGCGGACGCGGGGATGGTCGTTCGGCGGCGGAGGTTGTCTCCGTCCCGGAAAGCGAAGTAGAGGAAACTCCTTCCCTGATTGTGCGCCGCAAGAAATTCATCCTTTTGCCGATGACCGAAGAGGAAGCGATTGAACAGATGAATTTGCTAGGGCATGATTTCTTCCTGTTCTACAATGCCACAACCGGGCAGGTCAACGTGCTCTATCGCCGCCGCGATGATACCTATGGCCTGATTGAGCCGGAGCTAGGGTAGGCACAAAAGCTACGGGAGACCCGGTGAAGTGCCGGGTCATCCTTAAGGTTGCGTTTTCAAGAGGCGAACATGGAAGAATTGGATTATGACGATGGCCTGACCCCAGAGCAGATCGCCCAAATGGGGTTTGATCATCAGACAATCGAAATCGCAGTGGAACAAATCTTACGCGGTATTGGCGAAGACCCGGAGCGGGAAGGCCTGAAAAACACGCCTCGACGCGTGGCGCGCATGTATGCTGAATTGCTCTCCGGCTATTCGGTTGATCCTGAAGCGATGATCAACGGTGCCATTTTCAATATCGCCTATGATGAAATGGTGATCGTGCGCGATATCGAATTCCATAGCCTTTGCGAACATCACATGCTTCCTTTTATCGGTCGTGCTCATGTTGCCTATTTGCCTAAAGGCAAAGTGATCGGCCTTTCCAAAATTCCGCGCATCGTGGATATGTATGCCCATCGTTTACAAGTTCAGGAACGCATGACGCGCCAGATTGCCGATTTCCTACGCGACCTGCTCCAACCGCAGGGAGTTGCCGTGGTAGTGGAGGCGGTGCATCTCTGTGCCATGATCCGCGGAGTGAAAAAGCACGATGCGCGGATGGTCACTTCGGCCATGCACGGCGCTTTTCGCACCAATCTGGCCACGCGTCAGGAGTTCCTAGATAATATCTCGCGCGGCTCGGTGCCTTTGCACATCTGATGCTTTCCATGCTTCCTGATTTCCGCGTCCGCCAACGGGATTATCTCCTGGAAGTCGCCCGCCTGCTCACGCAGGAACTGGACCTGGAAAAGCTCCTGGCGCGCATTCTGCGCATCTCGATTGAAATCCTTGCCGGACAGGCCGGCTTGATTGCCTTGCGCGAGTGGGATGGCTGGCGCGTGGCCGCCGCTCAAGGCATTCATCCGGCCTTTCTGCGCTATCTGGAACCGCTCCTGGCCGAAGAAAAGGTTGCTGACCTGGATGTGCACGAGCTGAACCGCTTGCTCAAAGAGCTAACCTATACGGCGAGCATGGGATTGCTAAACGGTACTGCTTTGCCGCTCAGCGCTCACGGCGAAGTGATCGGGGTGATCTTTATCTTTCGCGCCTATCCCGATCTCTTTACGGCAAATGATCGTCAACTCCTCCAATCTTTTGCCGATCAAGCGGCGGTCGCCGTCTTCAACGCTCGTTTGTATCGCGCCGTGAGCTACGAAAAAGAGCGCCTGGGCGCCATCCTGGATGCCGCCGCCGATGGGTTGCTCATCCTGGAGCCGGATCACACCATTGAACGTTGCAATCGGGCTTTTGAGAGGCTCTATGGCCGTCCGCGCCAGGAAATCCTCGGGAAGAAGCACCATGAGATCGTTGTCTGGGCGCGCGAGCCGAACGGGCGCACGCTGGAAGAGGCCGAAGCCGGCGGCTGGTCACTGACGCCAAATGCACACCTCTACGTGGAGGGCGATCTCCAGCGTCCCGATCCGCCTCCACTACCTGTGGGGATCACTTATGCACCTTTGCTCTACGACGGTCACCTGCGGAATATCATCGTCTCCGTGCGCGATATCACCCATTTTCGCCAGGCCGAAAAGCTCAAGAGCACCTTTATTTCCATCATTAGCCATGAGCTACGCACGCCGGTGGCGCTGATCAAAGGCTATGCCTCGATGCTACGCCGGGAAGATATGTCCTTGGACCCCGCGCTGGTGCAGGAAAGCCTCTCGATCATCGAGGAAGAAGCCGATCGTCTCTCGCGGATGATCGACGATCTCTTGGATGCTTCGCGGTTGCAAGCAGGTGGGTTGCAACTCCGGCGTAGCGAAGTCTCTTTGCCGCTGCTGGCCGAACGTCTGGCGGAGCGCTTCCGCACCCAAACGACGAAACACACGCTGATTGTAGATTTCCCCTCCCATTTCCCGGTTCTTTTGCTGGATGAGGGGCGCATGGAGCAAGTGCTTTCCAACCTGATCTCGAATGCTATTAAGTATGCCCCCTCCGGCGAGATTCGCATTCAAGGCCAAGTGCGAGCAGATCAGGTGATCGTTTGCGTCAGCGATCAGGGCCCCGGCATCGATCCGCGCGATCTGCCTCATATTTTCGATCGCTTTTACCGCTCCGAGACGGCGATCCGCAAGACCAAAGGCGCCGGCCTGGGATTGTATTTGGCACGGGCGATCATCGAAGCCCATGGCGGACGGATTTGGGCCGATCCATCTCCTCAAGAAGGTGCCCGAATATGCTTTTCTCTCCCTCTCCGAGGGTGAGATTCCCTTCCATCGCGGTTATATGGAGTACAATTAGCGAGTAATTCATTCCTCGGTCCCGGAAAATACCTATGGCCAAGACTCAGATTGCCTGTCCACGTTGCCGCCAGCCGATCCTGGCGGAAGTTGAACAACTTTTCGATGTCACTGCCGATCCCTCGGCCAAGCAACGCTTGCTCACCGGTCAGGTGAACATGGCTCAATGTCCGCATTGCGGTTTTTCCGGTCGCCTGGCTACCCCTATTGTCTACCATGATGCGGATAAGGAACTCCTACTCACCTACTTTCCACCCGAATTGAACCTTTCCGTCAACGATCAGGAGCGCCTGATCGGCCCGTTGATCAATCAGATCGTCAACCGCCTACCGCCGGAAAAGCGCAAGGCCTACCTTTTGCAACCGAAAACCCATTTTACTTATGAGAGCCTGATCGAAACCATCTTGGAGAAGGATGGAATTACGCGCGAAATGCTCCAGGCTCAGCAGGAGCGCATTTATCTCCTGGAACGTCTGTTGCAAGCTTCATCGGACGATGTGCGACGGGAGATCGTGCGTCAAGAGAAACATTTGATAGACGAGAACTTCTTCGCCCTCTTTAGCCGCCTGCTCCAAAATGCGGCGGCATCCGGCCAGGAAAACCTGGTACGCGTGCTGGCTGCACTGGAAGATATCCTACTTTCCGAAACCGAATTTGGGCAAAAGTTACAGCGGAGCGTGAGTGAATTGGAAGCGGCGACCAAAGCCTTGCAACAGGCCGGCCCGAAGCTGACGCGCGAAAAATTGCTTGAACTTTTCATCCAGGCGCCGAACGAAGAGCGGGTGCAGGCGCTGGTTAGTCTCGCGCGTCCCGGTTTGGACTATATCTTCTTCCAATTGCTCACCAATCGCATCGAGGGCACCAAGGACCCACAGGAGAGAAAACGTCTGGAGGCACTACGCGATCGCATCCTAGAATATGTCAATGAAATCGATCGCCAAATGGAAGAGCGCTTCAAACAAGCACAGCAGTTGATTGAAGAATTACTTGTTCAAGAAGATGTTGCAGAAGCTACTCGCCGCAACCTGGATCGCTTTACCCAAGAAGCGGTCGAGGTCCTGAATACCTTTTTGCGACAGGCCTCAGAGAAAAACGATTATCTGCGCTTGGGCAAGTTACAAAAAATCGTCGAAGTACTGCAGGAGGCCAGCGCTCCACCGCCGGAAGTGGCGTTCATCGAACGTCTGCTGGATGCGCCGGATGCGGCTCTGGAATCTATGCTGGAACAGAATCAGGCCCTGATCACGGAGGAATTTCTCCAAACCCTGAGCGGTTTACTGCTCCAGATCGAAGAGCAAGCCGCAGGGAACCCTCAGGCTAAAGCATTGAGCGAGAAGCTGGCACGCATTCACAGCTTGGCGCTGAAGATCTCTATGCGTCGCCAGATGCAAAGCAACTAAAGCGGAGCGTTCAAGAACGAGGAGCAATCGGGAGGGCAATGGTAAAACGACTGCCTTTGCCCTCCCCTTCGCTTTCTGCCCAGATACGTCCCCCATGCGCTTCCACCAGGTGACGGGCAATCGTCAACCCGATGCCGCTGCCGCCGGTGCCGCGTGCCCTGGAGCGATCCACGCGGTAGAAGCGATCGAAAATGCGCGGCAGATGCTCTGCCGGAATCCCGATGCCGGTATCCTGTACTGCAATGTACACCTCGTTTCCTCGTTTTTCGGCTTCGATCGTGATCTGACCACCAGAGGGGGTGAATTTGATCGCATTTCCGACCAGGTTGGTCAGCACCTGGATCAGGCGATCTTCATCGGCCAGGATAGGCGGTAGCGGTTCCGCAAGATGGATGTTCAGGGTCAGACCTTGGGCTTCGATCTGCGGCCCGAGCCGCTTCTTCACCGTTGCGATCACCTGGGAGATGGCTACGGGGCGGAAGTGCAGCTCAATCGCTCCGGCTTCGACGCGGCTCAATTCCTGTAAATCATCCACCAGGCGGCTCAACCGATCGGCTTCCTGGTAGACCTGGTGAAACGTCTCAAGATTGGCCGGCAGGACGCCATCCATCAGGCCCTCCATATACCCCTTAATGGCAGTGAGGGGCGTGCGCAGCTCATGGCTCACATCGGCAATCAGCTGGCGGCGACGGGCTTCTACCTGTTCTAACTGTTCGGCCATGCTATTGAAGTGGTGCCCCAGCTCGGCGATCTCATCCTCACCCTGGATTTCAACCCGTTCTTCGTAGTGTCCCTCTGCAATCCGCTGGGTGGCGCGGGCCAGTGCTTGCAACGGAGAGACAATTCGTAAGCTCAGCCATCCGCTGACGATCACGGAAAGCGCGACAGCCACCAGCAGTGCCAGGAAAAGCGCCTCGTTGAAGCTATTGCGATATTCGCGGTAGAACTCGACCATCATCCCCATGCGAGGAAACATCATCCCTGACCCCATATTGCGCATATGGCGGTTAAAGGCATTGGGCAAAGAGGCCTGCGAGGCCAGGATCAACACCAGCGCGGTCAGGCCGAGCACCAGCAAATACGAGAGAAAAAGGCGCGTTTCCAGGCGTTTCATAAGCTTTCATCCTCAAAGCGATAGCCGATCCCACGCACGGTGGCGATCAGTTCCGGTCGCCCCAGCTTTTGGCGAATGTGACCGACATGCACATCCACCACCCGCAGGTCGCCGTAATAATCCGTTTCCCAGACCTTTTCGAGCAAGCGCTCGCGGGACATCACCCGGCCGGCATTTTGTGCCAATGCCTTGAGCAACTCAAACTCGGTAGTAGTCAGGTCCACTTCCTGCCCTTCCACGAACACCCGCCGCGCATCCAGATCGATTTGCACATGGCGGAAGTTTAGTTTTCCTTCGCCCTCTTCTTGGGAAAGCAGTTGCATGCGCCGCAGCGCTGCCTTGATCCGCGCTACCAATTCCCGCGGACTGAAGGGCTTAGTCACATAGTCATCTGCGCCCACCGAAAGGCCAACGATCTTATCGGTTTCTTCGGCGCGTGCCGTCAGTAGAATGACATAAACGGACGACTCCCGTCGCAGGCGATTGAGGACCTCCAGACCGTCCATGCCGGGGAGCATAATGTCTAGCACGATCAACTCTGGCTTATAGGCACGGGCCGCTTTCAATCCCGAGGGACCATCCGTAGCGGTATAGACCTCAAAACCTTCCGGCCGCAAATAGGCCGAAACCAAGTTCAGAATGCTGGGCTCATCGTCGATGATCAGGATCTTCGGGGGCATGGCCGATCCTCAGAGGAGGGGGAAGGATAGAGGATGGAGCGTGGACTGTAGACGGTGAACCGTAGACCGTGGATCGTGGACGGAGGGGAGGAGGATATTCTCCTCCCCCCATGCCGGATTTATTTTTCCCATTCTTCGATGAATTTCCCATGCCACACATGCGGCAGGACCTGGGAAGTATAGCCGTTTACGCTGAGCATGCCGGCGATTTGACCATCTTTGGCATAGTCAATGGTGTAATAGCCGTAGAAGCGGGTTACCTTTTCCACTTTGGCTCCGGGCAGATAACCGTCCAGGAATTTTTGTGCCGTCTCTTTAGCTTGCTCCTCGCTCACCGGCATTTCTGCCGAAACATCCGGAATAACGGGCGTGCTCCCTCTCCAGACACCGCGTCGACCCATCATGCCGTAGTGGGTTAGGACTCCGTATTTCTGATTCCACATCATATTCGCGCCATGTTCCGGATAGGCGATTTTGGTGATGGGATCGATCAGAAGCTCAAAGGCGCCGAGGCCGGTCTGTGTTTCGCTGACAATTGCGTAGCCACCGTTATCAAAGATCATCACCTCGCTCACTTCCAGTCCACTGAGCCCAAGGGTTTGAACGTAATTTTCTGCAGCCTGCTTTGCCTCTTCTACGCTCAGGGTGGGAAGATTGGTCACGCTACCCCATTGTGGAATACGGTATGGTCTGGAGCGTGGACCGGGGACGCCTTTCCAACCGCGTCCGAAGCCGGGAAGGTTTTCCCACTTCCGTCCCCATGGCCAGTATAGGGTTTGGGATGTGATAGCCGTGGACTGTCGGCGGGCGTACCAGGTTCCAACGACAAAAGCCATGCCGGCAATTCCAAGAAGCACTAGCACGCCCAGAATACTTAAGGCAATTTTCCAACCTTTGCTCATACGACCTCCTGATATTGAGAAGTTTGCCACCTGGAGTGGCATCTATAAGGCTATCAGAGGTCTATCAAGGAGAGATAAATCGATTGTGAAGATCTTGTAAAGGAGCAATGAGCGGGCGAGTGCTCCGGACTTGCTATTTGCCGCGTTTGGGATTCCGCCGCGGTGGCGTTTGGGTGAGGGTGCTTTTTTGGAGCAGTGCGATCTCTTCCGCGGTGAGGTAGCGCCATTCCCCTGGCTTCAAAGAGCCCAGCCGTAGTGGTCCGATGCCGATGCGGATCAATCGCACCACCGGTAGTCCTAGCAGGGAGCACATTTCGCGAATTTGCCGTTTTCGCCCTTCGCGTAGTTCAATGCGTAGCCAGGCGCCTTTGCCGAAAAAGCTCTCCACGCGCACTTCTGCCGGCAGGGTGCGGTGACCGTCGCTCAGTACCACGCCGTGGCGGAGCGCTTCCAGCTGTTCTTCATCCGGCCGGCGCGCTACCAGCACGCGGTAGATTTTGGCATGCCCGTAAGAGGGGTGGGTGAGTCGTTGGGCTAGATCGCCGTCGTTGGTCATCAGCATCAGTCCTTCGCTTTCGTAGTCCAGCCTGCCGACGGGGTAAACGCGTTCGGGGATCGGCAGCCACTCGCTCAAGGTTCGCCGACGATCGCCGGGCTCCGCTTCGAGCGTTGAGAGCACTTTGCGCGGTTTGTACAGGGCGATATATATGCGTGGTTCCAGGCGCACCGTTTGCCCGTCCACCGTGATCCGATCGCGTTCCGGATCGGCTTTTTGCCCCAAGGTGGCAATTTGCCCGTTGACGCGCACGCGTCCTGCACGGATCATTTCTTCCGCCGCGCGTCGCGAAGCGATGCCGGCCTGGGAGAGAATTTTTTGCAATCGTTCTTCCATCTTTATCCCTTAAGTAATTCGTTATGCCCGTTTGTTTCGGGAGAAAGTTCCAATGGCGGTAGTTCTTCCAAGGAGCGCAGGCCAAAATGTTGCAGGAAGGCTGGCGTGGTCATATAGAGGATGGGACGACCAGGACCTTCTGCTCGGCCGGCCTCTTGGATCAAGCCTTTCGCCAGCAGGCTTTTGATCACGCCGTCGCTATTCACGCCGCGCACCGCCTCAACCTGCGGACGGGTGATCGGCTGACGGTAGGCGATCAGCGCCAAGGTTTCCAGCGCGGCGCGGCTGAGAGAGGCCGTTGCTTCGAGGCCGAGAAATCGCTCCACGTCCGCTGCCGCCTCGGGGGCGGTGGTCATTTGGATGCCCCCACCGTGATACAGCAAACGGATCCCGCGGTCGTCGAGGTGCCGCTCCAGCTCTTGGAGTGCCTGTTGCACTTCTTCGGTTTTAACTTGGAGCGCTTCCGCCAGCTGAGGGATGGTAACGGCCTCTGCGGCGACGAAGAGCAGGGCTTCCAGGCGGGCGCTCAAAGAAAGAGACGGTTCACTCATGCTATAATCCTACTGATGAGGTGAAAAAATGAGCCGTATGCGATGGTTCTTAGGAATTGTGTTGTTGCTATTGACCCTAGCATGTACTATTTTCCTTGGAGGGCCAGCCTACCCGACCCAAACGGTGCCGGTTTCTACCGCCGCCGTGCAAACTTTGCAAGCCCAGGTGGCCACGGCCACATTTGCCGCATCCCAGGGAGGCAGGTTGACCCTCCAACTGACGCAGGAGCAATTGACATCCTTATTGGTGGCCCGGTTCCAAGGTAGGGCAGATATACCGATTCAGGAGCCTTTGATCCTGTTGCATCCGGATGTCATAGAATTCCATGGCAAAGTGCGCCAGGGGAATTTCGTTTCCAATCTCAAGCTGGTGCTGGCGGTGACGGTGAGCGCCGATGGAAAGCCCCAGTTTCGCATCACGGAAGCCTATCTCGGTCCATTGCCCTTTCCACAGACCCTCCGTGACACCGTTGCTACGATGTTGAACGAGGCCTATCTCGGCGCCATCGGCCCTGCGGCGACCGGCTTTCGCCTGGAAAGCATCCTCGTCGGCGAGGGCGTGATGACCATTACCGGGCGCATTCGGTGATTATAACATGGGGATGGGCATAAACCTTTCCACTGCCAGGCGCAAAGTTTCCGCCTTTGGGCGCGGGGTGTTTTGGCTTGGCGTGCTGTTGCTTCTGAGCGCTTGCGAACTCACCGTACCGACCAATAACACAAATATAGAAGTGATGCTGGAAGTAGATGGGCAGCGAGAGTTGGTCCGTGTGCCTGCCGGGAGTACGGTGCGCGATGTGTTGCAACAGGCTGGGGTCACGCCACAACCGCTGGATCGCAGCGATCCGCCCTTCTATCAGACGGTTGGTCAGGGGGATGTCATTCACCTCAAGCGGGTGCGCGAGGAGTTCAAGGTAGAACAGATCACCCTCCCATTTGAGCAGCAGATCGTCCGCAGCGAGAGCTTGCCGTTGGGTACCACGCGGCTGGTGCAGGAGGGGCGGAACGGGCAACAGGAGATTACCTACCGCATTTTGTACGAGGATGGGGTTGAGGTCAATCGTAGCGTGGTCAAAAGCGTTACCTTGGTAGAACCGCAGCCCCAGATTTTGCTGGTGGGGGCGCAATCTTCTTTCCCGCCGATTGCCATTCCCGGCACGTTGGTCTATCTGAGTGGAGGCAATGCCTGGGTGATGGAGGGATCAACGGCCCTGCGACGCCCACTGGTGACGACTGGTGACTTGGATGGAAGGATATTCGTCCTTTCGCCGAATGGTGACTACCTACTCTTTACCCGAAAGTCATCCCGTCCGCCTGCGGAAGAGATCAATACGCTCTGGGTAGTCAGCACCGATCCGCAAAAAGCGAATCCGTTTTCCATCAAGGCCTCCAATGTTGTTCATTTTGCCGATTGGCTGAACAATACCACCGTGTTGTATTCCACCGTCGAGCCGCGGGTGGCGGCGCCGGGTTGGCAGGCGAATAACGATCTTTATCGCGTCACCGTCTATAGCAATCGCGCCGGCGCGCCCAAGCGGATTTTGGATGCAAATAGCGGCGGCGTCTATGGATGGTGGGGGAGTACCTATGCCATCTCTCCGCTCGGACAAGTTGCCTATGCGCGCCCTGGCGAGATCGGATTGGTGGATATTGAGAAGGGGCGACTTACCTCGTTGCTGTCGATCCTTCCTTACCAAACCTATAGCGAGTGGGCTTGGGTGCCGCCCATTGCCTGGGGCGCGGATGGAAAGATACTCTTTGCCGTAGTCCATGTGCCTTTTGGTGCACCGGTGCCGGACGAATCCTCTCCCCTCTTCGATTTGCGCGCCTTGGGGCTGACCAATGGAGCAAACGTAAGTCTGGTAGAATCAAGCGGCATGTTCGCCAACCCGGTTTCTTCCCCTGTATATGCTCAGGGGCGCGAGAAAGCCTATTGGCTGGCTTATCTACAGGCCATCTTTCCCATGCAAAGCCAGCAGAGCCGCTATCGTCTGTACGTGATGGATCGAGATGGTTCCAATCGGCAGCTACTTTTCCCCCCCGCCGATGAGCCTGGTCTGGAACCGCAAACGGTGGTCTGGTCTCCGCAGCCGCTTCCGGGCCAAAATACGGCGGTGATTGCAGTGCTCTATGCCGGGAATCTCTGGTTTGTTGAAAGCGAAAGCGGCAAGGCCTATCAGATCACCGGAGATGGCCTGATCACTCGAATCGATTGGAGGTAGTCAATGCGTATCCTGATCACCGGCGCGGCCGGCTTCCTTGGTTCTCATCTGTGCGATCGCCTGTTGGCCGAAGGTCATGAGGTGATCGGCATGGATAATTTCATTACCGGCAAACCGGCCAATTTGGCACATTTGGCCGGACATGAGCGCTTTTCCTTCTATCGCCACGATGTCTCGAACTACATCTTCGTGCCCGGAAAAGTGGATGCGGTGCTCCATTTTGCTTCGCCGGCCAGTCCGAACCCACAATCGCCCTACGGCTATTTCAATCTGCCGATTCAAACGATGAAAGCTGGCGCACTGGGCACTCATAACACACTGGGCGTGGCGAAAGCGCATGGTGCGCGCTATCTGCTTGCCTCGACCAGCGAAATCTACGGCGATCCGACCGTTTGCCCTCAGCCGGAAGACTACCCCGGTAACGTAGACCCGATCGGACCTCGGGCAGTCTACGATGAGGCCAAACGCTTCGCCGAGGCCCTGACTATGGCCTATCATCGCTATCATGGCGTGGACACGCGCATCGCCCGCATCTTCAACACCTATGGTCCGCGCATGGACCCGGAAGATGGGCGTGCCTTGCCGAATTTCCTCAAGCAAGCGTTGCTTGGTCAACCGCTCACCGTCTATGGAGATGGTTCCCAGACGCGCAGTTTCTGCTATGTGGATGATCTTATCGAGGGGATTATCCGCTTGCTCTATTCGGATGAGCATCGGCCGGTCAATCTGGGAAGCTCGCATGAGATCACGCTGCGGGAATTCGCCGAGACGGTGAACCGCATCACCGGAAATAAAGCCGGCATCGTCTTCGTCCCGGAAGGTCGCAGCCCGCGTGACCCGCAGCGCCGTCAACCGGATATCACGCGTGCGCGCACCATTTTGGGTTGGGAACCGCGCGTTGACCTGGAAGAGGGAATTGCCCGCACCATTCCTTACTTCAAGAAGGTCTTGGGCCTGGAATGATTTTGAACGTCCTCGTGAATCCCGAAGAGCGTCTGCGCTTTCTGAAGTTCGCCCTTGTCGGCGCGATTGGAGCGGTTGTTGATTTCGGCGTCATGAATGCTCTGAGTTACCGGCTGCATTTTCCTCTTGTCCTGGCCGGTACGATCTCCTTCTTCTGCGCACTGACCAGCAACTTTATCTGGAATCGCTACTGGACCTATCCCGATTCGCGTTCTCGCCCGGTTTGGCAGCAATGGATAATGTTCTTTCTGGTCAATCTGGTAGGCGTGGGCATTCGCATTCCGCTCTTGCGCTTTTTAGAATCGCCGCTAGAGCATTTGATGGCGCGTCTATCCCCCGTTGCCCTTTCTCCCTCTCTGCTGGCGAAGAACCTCACCCTGGCGATTGCCGTCGGCGTGGTCATGCTCTGGAATTTTTTCGTCAACCGTTACTGGACGTATAATGATGTCTGAAAGAATTCCAAGCAAGTGTTCTCAAGCAAGGCTCTGAACGCTTCCTGATGGGGTATAATCGAAACAAGAACTTGCCATTCGCTTTCGAGTGGAGGAAGCGTGAAAGAATTGTTGCGACTCAAGCTCGAAAAGACGGAGCCCGACCTTCGGGAGATCTTCTTCTTGCTTCTGGATGAAATCGAGACTCAGCAAAGGGTGCGTCAGGAAGCGATTGCCGAATCTCAACGAGCCTGGGTGGCCATTCAGGAGTTGACCGAGGCCAAAGTTGCCGAGTTGGCCGAGGCCCAGAAGCGCACCGAGGCCAAAGTTGCCGAGCTGGCCGAAGCGCAGAAGCGCACCGAAGAAGAAGTGCGCAAACTGGCCATCGGCCTACAGCAGGTCCGGAATGCCTGGAGGGAATACACCTTGGAAGATCGTGCCATGCGTAACCTGCCGACCCTTTTGAGTGAGCATGGCATCGAAGTAGAGGGTCGCCTCGTGCGGCGCTACGTGCTGATCGGCGATATCGAGCAGCAGGTAAACGTCTTTGGGTATGGGAAACGAGGCGGAGAACGGGTGCTGATCCTGGGTGAATCGAAGGTTCGCCCTTCGCGAAAAGAGATCGATCGTTTTATCGATCTGGCCGAGCGTTTGGGAGCTCAGGAAGGGTTGCCAACTGTGCTGCTGTTCGTGGCCTATGATTTTCATCCCCAGGTGGACCTATTTGAGCGA
The DNA here is from genome assembly GCA_034432895.1 of Anaerolineales bacterium. GTDB lineage: Bacteria > Chloroflexota > Anaerolineae > Anaerolineales > Villigracilaceae > 630D-37. The sequence goes on along the minus strand of DAOUBG010000012.1, from coordinate 17,397 downwards.
AAAGTCTATCATACCCATCTGGTCTTATGAGCTGATATAACGGGATTTTTCCCTAATCCATGATGCAATCCTCAGAAATTCGCAAATCGAATGCCATTAGAGGGAGATCAGGCTATTTCAAAGATGACTCAACCGCGCATCATTCCCATCTATACATCCAAAGGCGATGTCGAGGCTTTTCTGGTCTACCCCTACCTGTACAATCGCCTCGGCGAATGGATCGGCTGGGTGACGCCGGATCGCAAGGTTTATTCCGTGCTCGGTCACTATGTAGGCTATCTGATCGATGGGCCGCGCATCGTCCGCCGCCGGGTAACAGCCGACCTGGAACCTTCCCTTCCGCCCCCTACGCCACCCCAACGCATTCTTCCACCGGCGACCGTTCCTTTAGCGCCACTGATGAGCGAACTCCCCTATTATCTGATGGATGTGCTCTTGGAAGAGCCGGAGCGCCTCCATACCCTGGATAGTGGCGAATTGCGCCAAGATATGGATTGAAACATGGAACTCTTCCGCACCCTCTTTACCCCTCCCCGCCATTGGATTCTCGTTCTGGCAGCCGTCTGGATCGGCCTTGGCCTCAGCGAAAAGCGCCTCAAAGCCCCGATCACCCCTGCCGTTCTTAGCGATCTAGTATTCTACGGCGCGCTTGGCTATATGTTGGGCGGGCGGCTTTTCTATGCCTTGGAGCATTGGTCACAGGTCCTTTCTGCCCCGCTTAGCTTGTTTTCGCTCAACGATATGTTCTCCCCCCTCGGCGCCTGGCTGACGCTGTTCCTGGTTTCTCTCATCTATCTCCAGCGCCGCCAAATTCCCCTTTGGCCGATGCTGGATTCCCTCACGCCGCTTTTAGCCACCCTGCTCCTCGGTCTCACCCTTGCAAATTTGGCCTCAGGCAATGGATTTGGAAAAGAGACAAATCTGCCATGGGGCTGGGAGCTGTGGGGAGTGCGCCGCCACCCCTCGCAACTTTACGAGATTTTCGCTTCGCTAGTGACCTTAGGCCTGATCCTGCGCCTTCGGCTCTCTGCCTCCGGAGCGCTTTTCCTGCGCTTCCTGGCCCTAACTGCCGGCTGGATGCTTTTCCTGCAGGCCTTCCGCGGGGATAGTTATTTCTTACCGGGCGGTTTCCGATTGGAGCAGGTGCTGGCCTGGTGCGCGTTGGCGCTTGCCCTGTGGTTGATCGATCGTCGCGAGGGAAGGCAAGCATCCCATGAATCTTGAGGGAAAAACGGTGATGATCACCGGCGCGGCACGTCGCTTGGGACGCGTGATGGCCCTGGCTTGTGCCCAGGCCGGGGCAGATGTGATCCTCCATCACGGCCATTCTCCGCAAGAAGCGCACGAGCTGGCGGAAGAGATTCGATCTCTGGACAGGCAAGCCTGGATTCTCCAAGCCGACCTGGCCGACGCACGCCAAACCCTTGCCATTGGCGAAGCGATGCGGCAATATGAGACGCTCTATGCGCTTGTAAACAGCGCCTCGATCTTCGAGCCGTTCACATTTGCCGAAACCACCCTAGAAGATTGGCAACGCCATCTGCAGGTCAACCTGACCGCGCCCTTTTTGCTTTCCCAAGCCTTCTCCCGTCACCTTGCCGGACGAGAAGGGCGGATCGTGAATATTCTGGATTGGCGCGCCCTGCGCCCCGGCACCGATCATTTTCCTTATACCATCGCCAAAGCCGCGCTGGCAGCCATGACCCGTTCCCTGGCTCAGGCGCTGGCACCGCAGATTCAGGTGAACGGCATTGCGTTCGGCGCGATCCTACCGCCGAGCGACGGCGCGCCGGTCAAAGGGGTGATCGCCCAAACTCCCATGCGCCGCCTGGCCGATTTGCAAGAAGTGGCAGAAACCCTGCTCTTCTTGCTCACCGGCCCCACCTATATTACCGGTGAAATCATCCATCTGGATGGCGGTCGTCATCTGGTATGAGCGCCGAATTTTCTTGGAGGCTGAATGGATAAAGTTTTCATCAAGGACTTGCTGGTGCGTGGCATCATCGGGATCAACGATTGGGAGCGACGCGAACCGCAGGATATTTTGATCAACATTGTGCTTTTCACCGATACCCGTCGCGCCGCCATAAGCGATCGAATCGAGGATTGTGTGAATTACCGCACGGTGGCCAAGAAGGTACAGGCCCATGCCGAACGCGCCGAACGTTGGACGGTGGAAGCATTGGCCAACGATCTGGCACGCTTGTGCTTGGAAGAACCCGGCGTGCACCGGGTGGTCGTGCGCGTGGAAAAGCCCGGTGCCGTACGCTTTGCCGCCTCGGTCGGTGTGGAGATCGAACGTGAGCGGGGAACTACACTCGGTTTATCTGAGCCTGGGTTCGAACGTTGACCCGGAGCACAATCTACCGCGAGCCGTCCATCTTTTGCGCCAGAAAACCCGGCTGGTAGCCGTTTCTCGTGCCTGGCAATCCCATGCTGTGGGTAGCAATGGCCCGGATTTTCTCAATGCCTGTGCTCTTATCCAGACCCCGCTCGGTGTACAGGAGTTCAAATCCCAGGTGATCCTGCCGATCGAACAGGCGCTCGGCAGAATGCGCACGGCGGATAAATTTGCTCCGCGCACCATGGATATTGACATCCTGTTCTTCGATGAAGAGCCGTTCGGCGATTTTTTGAACCACGCCTTTATCGTCGTGCCCCTGGCCGAGATCGCTCCACACCTCCGTCACCCCTTGGTCTACAACCTCACCATGTCTCAATTGGCCGAACAGCTCCGCTCCCAAACCTGGATCATTCCTCGCCCGGACGTAAAGTTGTAGGGCAAACGCTAGCGTTTGCCCTACTTTTCCGCCTTTTCCTGAACCCAGTGACGGGCGTTTTCCAGCACTTCAGGGAGTTTCTGTGTTTCGCTGCCGCCGCCGAACGCCAAGTGCGGAGCACCACCGCCGCCACCACCGAGCTGACGGGCCAGGTAACTCACCAGCTCACCGGCTTTCCAACCGCTCTTGACCAGATCGGCAGTGAGCGCAACCATCAGTCGCGCCTGCGTATTCCGAGTAGCCACGATGCACACACCACGCTCACGCACTTCCTGCCGGAACACATCGGCCAGGGTGCGCATAGTCTCATCGTCCAAGCCGGGCAATTCGGCAAGCAGCAATTGCACGTTGCCGACCGATTCCAGCGCTTGCAGGTGGCGACGGAAGAGCAGCGCGGCATGTTCTTTTTGCAGCGCGTTCAGCGCCTTGCGGGTGGCCTGGAGATCTTCCTGGAGCGCTTCCACCTTTTGGGCTACTTCTTCAGGGGTGGTCTTGAGCAAATTGGCCGCTTCCTGGAGCACGGCGAAGCGCCGAGCAACCAGCTGATAGGCGCCGCGCCCGGTTACCGCTTCAATGCGTCGCACGTTTGCCCCGACTGAGCTTTCGCTGACGATCAGGAATATGCCCACGTCCGAGGTCCGGCTCAGGTGCGTGCCGCCGCATAGTTCGTAGGAGATCCGGTGGTCTTCATCGCCGATGCGCAACGTGCGCACGATTTCGCCATATTTTTCTCCGAAGAGTGCCATCGCACCCTCGGCAATGGCCTCTTCCCGGGTTTTATAGGTGGGGACGACTGGCCAATCGGCGGCCACCATCTCGTTGACGCGGCGCTCGATCTCGGCCAGCTGGGCAGGGGTGAGCGCTTGCGGGTAGTTGAAGTCAAAGCGCAGGCGATCTGGGGCCACCAGGGAGCCGGCCTGTAGCGCGCCGGGGCCGAGGACCTGATGCAGCGCGGCGTGTAATAGGTGGGTGGCCGTGTGATTGCGCATGATGTCGTGACGGCGCTCCATATCTACCTCGGCACGGGCCGGATCGCCGCGGCGCGGCTTGCCGAAGATCACCTCGCCAACGTGCGTGATCACCCCCGCCGCCGGTTTGCGCATATCCTGGACCTCGATCTCCCAGCTGCCGTCCAGAGCACGGATCGTGCCCATATCGCTCACCTGACCACCGGCTTCAATGTAGAAGCCGGTTTCCGGCAAAATCACCTCCACCCGATCCCCTGTCTCGGCCTCCTCGATCTCTTGACCCTCGCGCACCAGTGCCAGCACTTTACCGGTTACCTGGGTTTTTGTGTAGGGATCGTAGATCACGCCTTCCGGGCCGATCTCGCCGTGTTGCTGCAGGGCCTGCAGGATGCCGCTGAAGAATTCGGCATCTTCGCCGCCCAATGGTCCCATGGCCTTGCCGGCGCCGGATGCCAGGCGATGTTCTTCCATGGCCTGCTGGAATCCCGCTTCTTCGACGTCCATCCCCTGCTCACGGGCAATATCGCGGGCGATCTCGAAGGGCATTCCGCTGGTAGCGTAGAGGTCAAAGGCCTGGCGTCCGCTCAGAATGCGTTCTCCCTTCCGACGCAATTCGTCCAGCATTCCTTGCAAGCGGTTAGTGCTAATATCCAGAGCACGGGCAAAGCGTTTTTCTTCGCGGGTGATCGTATCCAGGATCACGGCGCGGTTGCGTTGGAGCTCGGGGTAGAAGTGACCGTAATTTTCGATCACCGTTTCTGCCACCTCGGCTAGGAAGGGTTGATTCAGGCCAATCTTGGTGCCGAAGCGTGCGGCGCGGCGGATGACCATGCGGCAGACGTAGTTGCGGCCGGTATTGCCCGGCACGACTCCATCGGCGATCAGGAAGGCTGCAGCGCGGCTGTGATCGGCGATCACACGGTAGGGCGTGAAATCGGCATAGACCTGCTCCGGGCTATGTCCGGTCAGATCTCGCACGCGCTCGATGAGCGGGGTGAAGAGATCGGTCTTATAGTTGGAGTTCACGTTCTGCAGCACTGCAACGATGCGCTCCAGCCCCATGCCGGTATCCACGTGTTTGGCCGGCAGTGGCTCTAGCGTATCCGGGTCCAGGCGGTTGTATTGCATGAAGACCAGGTTCCACAGCTCCAGGAAGCGCTTACAATCTCCGTTGACGCGGCAAACGTGCCCCGGTTCTCTTTTTTTATCGCAATATTCCTCGCCACGGTCAATGTGAATTTCCGAGCACGGGCCGCAGGGGCCGGTTTCGGCCATTTCCCAGAAGTTTTCCTTGCGCCCGAAGAAGAGCACATGATCCGGCAAAAAGCCGGGTTGGGCGCGCCAGTAATCGGCCGCTTCGTCGTCCGTCGGTATGCGCCCTTTCTCGTCCTTGAAGCAGGTAGCCCAGAGACGTTCCTTAGGCAATCCCCAGACTTCGGTCAGCAATTCCCAGGCCCAGGTAATGGCTTCTTTCTTGTAATAATCGCCGAAGGACCAGTTACCGAGCATCTCGAAGAAGGTGTGATGCGAATCATCCCGCCCGACATCTTCCAGGTCGTTGTGTTTCCCAGAGACGCGCATGCACTTTTGCGAATTGGCCGCGCGGGTGTACGGGCGCTTATCCGTGCCGAGGAAGACGTCCTTGAATTGCACCATGCCGGAATTGGTGAAAAGCAACGTGGAATCTCCACCCGGTACGAGAGAGGAGGAAGGCACGAAGGTGTGTCCGCGTTGGACGAAGAAGTCAATGAAGGTTTGCCGAATTTCCGCACCGCTGAAACGTTTCTGAGGCATATCAGAACTCCATGAGAGGGCTGAGGGTGTAGGGTATTATACCTGTCTTTGAGGTGCTTACGGGCATTTGAATTATTCTAGGTGGAATCCCTGCTGACGCAATACCCGGCGCAATTCGGTGCGTTGAGCCTGAGAAATGCGCCGGGCAGAGTGTTCCATCCAGCCGTAATCTTCCACATTCTTCTGCTCTGGAAGGCTGATTTGACGATTGGCATAGATGCCGCTTTCGACCATCGCTCGGTCGTAGGCGCGCAGCGCTTCGTCCTGGTCCTGATGGTAGGTTTCCCAATGGAGCACTGCTTCGAGGGGGAGACGCGGCTTTTGGCGAGGTGTCCGTGCCGGCCAGCCGATGGTCATGCCGACGATGGGGAAGGTTAGGCGAGGCAGTCCTAGGAGTTCGATCACTTCCTGCGGGTGATTGCGGATGGCGCCGATGTAACAGATGCCCAAGCCCAGAGATTCGGCGACCAAGGCGGCATTTTGCGCGGCGATGACCGCATCCAGGGCGGCTACCAGGAAGTTTTCAACGTAGTTCGTGACCTGCGCACAACCACGCAGTTCGCAAACCCGATCCAAGCGCGCCAGATCGGCGCACCAGGCGAAGAAAAGCGGTGCCTCGACGATGTGCCGCTGATCGCCGCAGAGCGCGGCCAGCTGCCGACGCCTTTCTGCGTCCGTAATGGCGATCACGCTCCAGGCCTGCAGGTTAGACGAGGTCGAGGCGCGTTGCGCCGCCCGAACGATCGTTTCGATCAATTCTTTTGGCAGTGGGTCTGGTTTGTAGTGACGCACCGAGGCGTGACGATGGATGACTTCCAGGACGAGATTTTCGGCCATAGGTTGATGGAATGTGTTTTGAGGGGATTAGTAATGGCTGGCATCGTGCCCGTTCGCTCTTTCACGGTCGCAAGATCGGGGTAGGGCGGATTTCAAGCGAATCCAGAATCCGTTGATGGTGATTCCCCAGGAGTTTCATGTGGGCGATGGTTTCTAGATCAAAAAAGCCGATCTCGGTCGTTTCCGGACTCAGACGCATACTTCCGCCCAGCGCTTCGACCTCAAAGTGGATGACGACCATTTGCACGCAGTTGCCATCTGGATATTCAATCAAGGTATCGCGATTCGAGTAAATGCCCACCAGACGCACCGGGCGCACCTCTAGCCCGGTTTCTTCGTAGAACTCGCGTATGCAAGCCTCTTCGACGCTTTCACCGGCCTCCATTGCCCCGCCTGGAAGACACCATTCGCCGTTGTCGGCACGGCGGGTCAACAGCACCCGATTTCGCTCGCTATCGAAGAGGATCGCCGAGCAGCCGATGCGGAGCTGCCCGTGTTTGCTAATGCGTTCGCCATGATGCAAGTGAGTCATAGATTGCGGCGAATTATAATCCCAATCGGGCACACCGCTCCAAAACCCAACCAGCCGACTAACCGACCACCGACCACCCGATTACGCCACCACCCTCTTTATGGTAAAACTATATTCATGCTGGAACTACATGAGATTTACAAATCCTACGAAGGAAAACCCCTGCTACGGGGTATCTCTTTCTCTGTAGCTGTGGGAGAGACGGTTTGTCTGCTCGGGCCTTCTGGAAGCGGAAAATCAACTCTGCTGCGCATGATTGCCGGGTTGGAGGAGCCGGAAAAAGGGGAGATTCGCTGGAATGGACAGGCGATCACCCATGTACCCCCCCATCGCCGTCGGATGGGCTTAGTCTTTCAGGATTACGTGTTGTTTCCCCACCTGACTGTGGCCGAGAACGTGGCTTTTGGATTAAAAATGCAGGGACTGCCGCCGAGTGCACAAGCCCAAAGGGTGCAGGAGGTGCTCGAACAGGTGCACCTGCGCGGCTTCGAGTCCCGCCGCGTGACCGATCTTTCGGGAGGGGAACAGCAACGGGTGGCGCTGGCGCGCGCTTTGGCGCCGCGCCCCCAGGTGCTGATGTTCGATGAACCGTTGGGAGCATTGGATCGAACCTTGCGGGAGGAACTTTTGCTGGAATTGCGCTCCCTGCTGCGTTCACAGCCAATCGCCGCGATCTACGTGACCCATGATCAGAAAGAGGCGGCTACGGTTGCCGATCGTCTTCTGCTCCTTCATCAGGGGCGCATTGTACGCCAGGGTCGCCCTGCAGAGATTTGGGACGATCCGCGGAGTGTGTGGGTGGCACGTTTTTTGGGGGTTGGGAATTTGCTCCCCGGTCACTGGGAGGATGGTTTTATCGTCAGTGTATGGGGACGTTTTCCCCTTGCCTGTCCGCAGGAACATCACCATCGGCGTGGCGAACGCATTTGGGGATTGCTTCGACCTCACGAGGTCGAACAGACACAGGGTACAGATGGCTGGCAAGCCCGGGTGATGGATGTGATCTTTCAACAAGAACACTTCCGGGTGCAGCTGGATGGCGGCCTGTATGTTTTCCTTTCGGAGGCGCCGCCTATTGGTGCTTTGATCCGATTCCGTCTGAAACGGGAGCGGCTCGAATGCCTGGGGAGCGAAGATGAAAGTGGGTGATGCGATCCGTGTGCTCAAGCGCGATCTTACCGGCACCGTGACCTGGGAATATTCCGGCCGGGTGCTTTTCCTGCGTAACGGTATCTTGCGCCTGGAGGCCTTCTTTGACCGCGAGGATATGCCCTTTCAGGGCACGTGGCTCAAGCGCGGCGATCGGTTCCTTGAGACCTATTACACAAGACGTTGGTATAACGTCTTTGAGATCTACGATCGGGAGGATGGAAGCCTGAAGGGATGGTATTGCAACATTTGCCGTCCCGCCGTTTTGGAGGCGGATAGCGTTTCTTTCGTCGATCTAGCGCTCGATCTGTGGGTGACGCCGCAAGGGGAGCAGACAGTGCTCGATGAGGACGAATTTGCCGCGCTTGCACTGGATGCCGAAACGCGTCGGCAAGCTCTTCGTGCTCTTCAAGCGTTGCGTGCTTGTTTTCGCCGGCGGTGGCATCCGGCGGGCTTAAAATAGAGCGTTATGAGTGTGGTTTTGAAGAAAGCGAGCGCCACCTCACTAGAGGGGTTACAATGTCGTTCCCTGCAGGCGGAGGGGCTTGGTGGAGGTTATGATGTTTGGCGCTCTAGCAAGGCTGCGGTGGCGCGGGTGTTGGCCTCCAGGTCGATCAGCAGGGTGAAGATTTCACCGGCGGCATAGAGGAAGAGGGCACTAAAGCCGCCGTAGAGCAAAATCAGGAACCCACTGAAAACTCCGCCGAAGAAACCCATGCCGCGCATGCCGCCAAATCTTGACTGCTGAAAAAGGGAATTGGCGAGGAACGGCATGCTGCAAGCGCCGAGCACCGTCAAGATGGCAAGGATGAGCCCAAGAACCTTGTAGATGACCGCAACGACGCGCAGGACGGGATAACGATTGGTTTTCATTTTTCACCTCCGTTGGACTGAGGAGTACCTTGGCTGATGGCGATAGAGCCACCAGAGAAGAATGGCACACAGGAACAAGAACAACACGATCGGGATCAGCCAGGCAAGCAGGGTGGTGATGGTGGCGATCACGTCCTCGGCGATGCTGACCGGCGAGTTGCCCAGGCCGGCGGTAGTGGCCGTGACCGCGGGACGCACCACCAGCGATTTGATGCCGTGCACGGCACCGGCGGCCAGCAAGCCACAGATCATGGCCAAGACGGGATCCATTTCGGTGATCACGCGCGCCGAAGCGGCGAAGAGGATCGCTCCGGCGGTCGGGCGAACGAAGGTCTGGATGACATCGTTGATGTGATTGACGGCCGGAATTTTATCGACCAGCATTTCGACGATCACCAGTAGCCCTAAAACGATCAGGACCCAGGGATTGGCGAGTGTATCCCAAGGGGAGGCTAACGTGATCCAATCGGTGTAGTGGGCAATCAGGCCGGTGATCAGCAAGGGAATATAGGCGTTTAATCCGGCGCTTGCGGCCAGACCAAATGCGGAGAAGATGCCAAGCCATTCCATAAGAGTCTCGCTAAATTATACCCTATCGGGGAAGGGCTGAGAACAATGATTGACTCCGCTGCAAAAGCCATCTCTGCTAATGAGCTCGGTTCAATAGGACACGGGCAAACACGGGTGGCACGGAAACTTAGATGTTGAAGATGGAGCGGATTTGAGAACTGTTCAATCTTTATTGGAGCATTCAAACGTGTTGCCCTGTGGGGAAGTGACGCGGATCGGCCAATCGCTGTCATCGATTCGGTAGGCACGTAGCTCCGGTTCCACGGATCGAAGCAATGCCCGTGCGCGTGCCTCGGATAGATTCCAGGCGCGCCAGGAGGGATCGGAGGATCGTGACCGCGTTTCGGAGAGGATGCAGCTCAGGGTCGCCGCGAGGTGCTCACGGGTAGCCTGATCCGCTGCCGGGGAACGGTATTCGGCGACGAGGGCGGAAATTGCATCGGTGGAGAGCGAAGTCAAAAGGGGGATGTCCAATTCCTCCCCTTTTTGAAATCGTTCTACGTTCTGCCGCACGATGAAGGCATCCACGTTGAGCAGGGAAAGCGAAATCCCGAAGCCCAGCAAAGCGAAGAGGCAGATCACGGCAAAGGCGCGTGGGCGGTGCAACAGGTCCAAGATGGCCGCTGCCAGGAGCAGAATGGCCAGCCAGATCATAAAGACGTGGGCGTAGGTGCGCAAACGGGTAAAGCCGTAGGCCATTTCGTAGAGCGAAAGTCGCTGATAGGCCGAGAGCAAAATCACCCCTACCAGCAGGACGAGGACGATCCCAAGCGCGGAGAAGCCACGGCGTTGTTGCGGATGTTCGCGGCGGGTGATCGTGCTGAGTACTTGGAAGAGGAGCAAACTGAAGAAAGCGACGATCACCAGCTCGCCGAAGCCGCGACGAGCGTATTCGGCATAGGTATAGCCATCCAGGTGGATATTGCGCTCGCCGCCGAAGAAGTATTGAAACTGCACCATCACGAAGGTGGCAAAGAGCAGGCCAAGGCTTCCCAGCACGATGGCGGCCTCGGTGAAGCCTAAAAAGGGCGGGATGAGCGGTTTTTCGCGCCCTAGCAGGGTTTCTTCTGCCGAACGCTCGAAGGCGTGCAGATAGATGCCGCTCAAAACATAGGCGATGATTAGGATGTAGAACAGACGGAAGAGATATTCCGGCAAGTTTTCCAGGCGGAGAAGGGCCACCAAGGCGTTCAGAAGTTGGCCGAAGAGCGGATCGGCGGAGGCGAGAAGGGCGGCAAAGATGACCACGATCGGCAAGGCCAATAGAAGGCCACGGGCGATAGGCCAGAAGGTGGACTGTTTTGTCGCTGTTTCTTGGGCGGCACGGCGGGTGGCAGAAAAGGCGGTTGCCGGCCGAACCAGGATCCCGATCATCAGGTTGAAAGCCTGGCGAAAGAAATCGGCGAAGCTATATTCCACCCATTTTCCCCCGCGGTAGGTGACGGCAAGGATGGCCATGAGCAGAAGGGTGAGCAAATGCGCCAGGAACGCGGTCAACGGTTCACGGCGCAGGATGGTAATGGCAAGGAAGAACAGGATAAGAGGGAGCAAGAGCCAGGTCCGTTTGGCAGGGTGAGCTCCTTCGCGGCGTAGTAGGATGAATCCGGCACTTACGGTTGCCAAGGCGTAGATCGCGAAAGAAACTCCCGGCGTGTGCTTCCAGAAGAGAAAATCGAACAGCCAGCCGAGGAAAAGCACGATATACCAGAAAAGGGATGGAAATTTTTTCACGGCGCCTCCGAGAAATTCTGCTGACTTCTTCGAATGAGCAATGGATGGGAGCACAATAGCCGGCCGGAGCTATCAGATGCTATCAGGTTTTCCCTCTTGCGGCGAGATGGTCTCCCGACTCCATTCTTCCACCAGCCTCTGCCATTCTTCGAGGGTCAATGTTTCGGCGCGGCGCTTGGGGGCGATGCCGGCCCCGAGGAGCAGATTTTCTGTGCGGCTAATGCCGAGCCCTAGACCATGGGAAAGCGCGTTGCGCAGGGTTTTGCGCTTTTGACCGAAGCCGGCGCGGATCAGGCGGAAGAACGTATCCAGCTGCTCAGAAGGGAGAAGTGGCTGCGGGTAGAGATCGATGCGCACTACGGCCGAATCTACCTTCGGCAGCGGGTAGAAGGCTCCGGCTGGGATACGCAAGGCGATCGAAGGCCGACCGTAGACCTGGACGCTGAGTGCCAGCAGGTTCATCTCCCCGGCAGAAGCGCAGATGCGCTCGGCGACCTCTTTCTGGACCGTTAGCACCAGGCGCCGTGGACGCCGCGGTGCTTCCAGTAGGCGGCGGATAAGTGCCGAGGTGATGTAATAGGGAATGTTTGCTACCACCAGGTAACCTTCTTTGGGGATGAGCTCGGCCGGGGAGAGGCGCAGGATATCCCCATGCACCAGGTGGACGTTCTCCCACGGAGCAAGTACTTGCTCCAGGATGGGGAAAAGCGTTTCGTCAATTTCGACGGCCACGACCTGTTGCGCCGCATTCGCCAGGTAACGCGTGAGACTGCCCAGGCCGGGGCCGATCTCCAAGACCCAGTCCGTGGGCTGAACTTCTGCGACTTGAAGGATGGCCTCCAGCAGATGCGGATCTTGCAGAAAGTTTTGTCCCAAACGCTTCTTCGGGTGCAGGCCGGCCTGACGAAGCAACTGGGCTGTTTGTAAGGGCGGGATGGGAGGACGAAAACGCCGATTCACAGGCTATTCCAGAATGTAGGGGATGTTGGCCGGGATGGGTGTGAGGAAGTAGAGGGTCACCCATTGGTGCCAGGGTTCGTAGTCTCCATCGCTGAACCCTAGGTCGATCCAGGGGCGACCGGGGATGCCGCCGCCGACGTCTTCAATGGTAGCGCGGCCATAGCCGGGGATGTAGACCGGCTGACCCTTTAACATCCGATACCAGTCCAAGGTCACGGCGATCACCCCGCGGGTCACTTTCTTGCCGCTGGCGGTATAGAGGTAGCAGCGATCCGGCGCGGAGCGGCAAGGGGAGTAGGATGTGGCGTAGACGCGCATGGCTCGCCAGTATTCGATGGTGATACCGTCGACTACGGCGGTGCGCACGACCACTTTGGTGCCGTAGCCGATCAGACGATTTTGCGGCGGGCGGATCACGGTTTCGCTTTCGACTTGGCGGGCGATCTCTACCCCATCCCGGTAGCGGATGCGGATGCGCTGCATGCTGATTCCCTCTTCGCCAGGGCGGAGGATCTGTTGCTGATCCAGCTCCAGGTTGGCGGAAGCGACGAATTCCGTGCGGAAGGGGATGCTTTTCTGGTTGATTTGCACGCTCTCCCAGATATGGTGAAGGCGAATTCGGCCATCTTCGGGAAGGGGAGATTCAGGCGGTGGATCGCTGCTATCTAGCCCGACCCGTGGCAAACCGGCTTCGGCCAGCGCTTCGCCTACGGTGGCGGCCGCGGTGCGCCGGGTCCAGACCTGAGCCGCCGCTTCGATGGTGATCGGACGCGAAAAGCGGCAGGTAACCTGTTGATCGCTATCCAGGGGCGTGGTCAGTGGTGGGAAGCAACGATCGGCGGCGTAGAGGGCATAGCCTTGTTCCCGTAGGGCGGCGCCGAGGGTCTCTGCGGCACTGCGAAAGGTGCGGGTTCCGTCTTCTGTTTGCAATGTGACGAGGTGGGCGCGGTGGATTTGGAGGGTGAATTCTCCTTGAGCGCTCAGGGGGCGGGATGGATCCATGGGCAGACCGTGGAATAAGAGGCGATCGCCTTCCTCCAGACGGAGGCCGGCTTCCTGAAGCCAGGTTTGTGGCAAGTTGGCCTCCGTCCGGATGGAGAAGATTTGTGCCCCGTCCAGGATATGAACTCGTAGGCCCGGCCGGGGTGTGCAGGCCAGGAGGAAGAGAGACAGGAACAGGAGCCGACGCATTAGCCTCTCAACAGCTCGCGCATGGCGGCCAGGAGTAGGGTGATGTTCTCTTTGCGGCTGGAATAGCCCATGAGGCCGATGCGCCAGACTTTATCGCGCAGCGCGCCGAAGCCGGCGGCGATTTCGATATTGTATTCTTCAAGCAGGCGCAGGCGCAGGCGGTGCGGATCGACCCCTTGAGGGACGCGCGCCGTGGTCAACGGGGGCAGGCGGTATTCGAGGGGGACGAACGGCGGGGCTCCCAGCTCTTCCAATCCCTGCCAGAGCATTTCGGCGTTGGCGCGGGTGCGGGCGATGGCCTGTTCCAGGCCCTCTTCGGCGATCAGACGCAGGGCTTCGCGCAGCGCATAGTGCAGGCTGGCCGAGGCGGTGTGATGGTAGGCATGCGCTTCGCCCCAATAGGCGGCGTAGAGTTTCAGGTCAAGGTAGAAGCTAGGGATAGGTGTCCTGCGTTTTTCGATCACCTGGCGTGCCCGTTCACCGACAGTGATCGGTGCCAACCCAGAAGGCGCGCCCAGGTTCTTCTGGCTGGCCGAATAGGCGATATCCACTCCCCATTCATCTACTTTGACCGGGATGCCGCCTAGCGAGGTAACCGTATCCAATACCAGGAGCGTATCATGGTGGTGAGCAGCCGCGGCGATCTCGGCGATATGGAGTTGCTCGGCGCCGGTTGAAGTTTCGGCGTGGACAAGTGCCAAGAGTTTATAGTGGCGGCGAGAGAGAGCAGAGGCGATCTCCTGTGGATCGAAGATCTCGCCGGGGGCACGTTGGATGCGAGCAACTTCGGCGCCCAGACGGGTGGCGATTTCCGCCATGCGCTCACCAAAATAGCCATGGATGGCTACCAGCACGGCATCGCCGGGTTCGATCAGGTTCGCCAGCGCCGCCTCCATACCGGAAGTGCCGGTGCCGCTCAGGGCAAACGTCCACTCATTTTGAGTCTGGAAGACGTAGCGAAGCAGCGCCTGTTCTTCCCGGTAGAGGTGCAATAGTTGCGGATCGAGATGCCCCAGCGGTGGTGCCACCATCGCCCGTAGCACACGCGGGTGGACCATCGAGGGCCCCGGTCCGAGCAGCAAGCGAGCAGCCGGGTTGAGATCGGGGAATTGAGGGGTGTTCATGAGGGACCTCCACGTAGGATGATGATGTAAGTTTACCCCCTTTTGGTGCGATGAGGGAGGGATGTATTAGGGTGTATTTTGCTTTGCGGCGAAGAGTCATGGCGGCGATTCAGGTTGGTTAATCTTTGGGGGAAAATGCCCATGGCATGCACCACGCGTGCGCGTACAGTTGCTTCAGGGTGCTGACTCGATCCTTTCGGGGCCAAATCCGATCAACGCTTGGGCAGCCGTTTCGCCTATTTCAAATAGAGGGCAATCTCCAGAGCCAGTGGGGCGCGTCGATCTCTGATCTTTCCCAGCAGGAGAGCCGATGGTTGCCGCGCGATGCTTTCGCGATGCTCGATCGTTTCAAGCAAGTACGGCACGATTCTCCAAAGGTGAAGATGGCCTGGAGCAAATCCTCCACTTTGCGCTCACGCTCATACCATCAGGGGCTATGCTCCAGGGCTCCGATGAGTGCCGGCACGGCATCTTTTCCCAGTTGGAGCAATTTCGCCTCGGCCTGCGCCGATTTTTGGGAGTCACTCAATTGGGCGACAAGCCATCTGGCACGCGAAGTGGAACCTGCGAAAGGTCACGACATAGGATTCTTCTACCATCAGCCTACGGCCACCGTCTCTAGCCTTCTCCCGCCATTGACAGATCATCGGTCTCAACGGTATAAACGAATCAGCGCCCCCGGCGAGGCTCGAACTCGCAACCTCTGGATTCGAAGTCCATTACTCTATCCGATTGAGCTACGGGGGCAGGCGCGTTGATTATATCATGACCACGAGGCCAGGTGGACGAGATGCAATCTCTAGAGGAACAGATCGGTAACCTGTTGCGTCAAAGGCGCTGGCGATTGGCGCTGGCGGAATCCTGTACCGGCGGTTTGCTCGGGCATCGCATTACAAATGTGCCGGGCTCTTCGGATTATTTCCTTGGGGGTATTGTGGCTTATGCCTATGAGGCCAAGGTGAGCCTTTTGGGGGTACGTTGGGAGACGCTAGAGCGCTATGGCGCAGTGAGCCGCGAAACGGTGCTGGAGATGGCACGTGGCGCACGCGAGCGTCTAGGGGCCGAGGTTGCGCTTTCGATCAGCGGCATTGCCGGACCCGGCGGTGGGACGCCGGAAAAGCCGGTCGGCACGACTTGGATCGGATTGGTGGCTCCCGATACGGAAGAGGCTCATCGCTTTCAATTTCGCGGCGATCGTGAAACGAACAAGCAACAGGCCACCGAAGAGGCCTTGCGCCTGCTGTGGCACTATCTCATTTCCAGTTCACCCGCACCTTGAGCCGGCTTCCCATGCGAGAGTAGTAGTAGAGAAAGCCGTTATCGCGGCCGAATTCATACAGGCGGCGGGTGATCTCCACGTCCTGCTTACAATACTCGGCTACTTTGTCCAGCTCCCTGTTGCGGAACCAGTGCACGCTTGCTTTGCCATCGGCGCTTTTTCCCACCTGCAAGGTAGCTGAAGCCAGGGTATCTAATCCCAGGCGAAAGCCTAGTTGACGAGCGATCTCCTCGAGCATATCCAGGGTTGGCAAGCGCTGCAGGTTTTCACCCGGCGCGTAGGGCTGCAGAACGCGATAATCGAACTGCCGAACGTTGAATCCGATCACCCGATCGGCGGATTTGAGCTCCTGGATCAACGCGGCGACGTCGCTTTCCCAATAAACGGTGAAATCCTGGCGCGCCGTTGACCAGGTCACCGCGCAGGCGAGCCGCAGCTTTTCCAGGTTGCCGCGTCCGCCTACATCTTCAAAGAGGTTTTGGGTTTCTAGATCGAAGAAGACAAGGTTCATAGCGTAGACCGTGGGTGGAGGCGCTATTCCTCGATTTTCATTTTGTTTTCCAGCCAGCGCACCAGGAGGGAGAGCAAAAGGGTCATGGAAAGGTATAGAAAGGCGACCACGTTGAAGGTCTCCATGGCCCGGAAGGTGGCGGCGCGGCGCAGGCGACCCATCTGGGTCAGCTCGTTGACGGCCAGCACGGTCACCAGCGAGGAATCTTTGAGGCAGGCAATGAAATCGTTCCCCAATGGTGGGAGCACGCGGCGAATAGCCTGTGGCAGGATGACGAAACGCATGGCTTGGAAGTAGTTCATCCCCAGCGATTTGGCCGCTTCCATTTGCCCTTTGCTGATCGATTGAATGCCGGCGCGGAAGACCTCGGCCTCGAATGCACCGTATCCTAGCGCCAGTGCCACGATGGCTCGCCATTCCATGGAAATGGCCCGAATGTCAAATTCGGTGTAGCCCATATTGTGGATGACATCTACCAGGAACGGCACCAGGGCAAACGCAATGTATAGGATCAACACCATCAAAGGAACGCCGCGAATGGTTTCGACGTAGAGGGTGGAAAGGTGATATAGCACAGGATTCTTGGAAGTGCGCATCAACCCGACGATTAGGCCGATTACCGTGGCGATAGCGTAAGAAAATAGCGTAATGCGCAGCGTGGTCTGTAGACCTTGTGTCAGGTAGAGAAATGTCTCGCGGTAATTGGTATCGGCGAGTATAAGATAAAGCAATATGAGCCCACCGCTAAGTAGGATGACGATCCACCAGGGCCATTTGCTCAGGGGGAGAATTTTCGCCGAAGGGCGGCCGAGCTCTGCCTGCATTGTTTCCTCCGAGTATTGAAGTAAAGGGGATGGAGTGATGGGCTCCATCCCCTCTTTGCTACTCAAAAAGTTTCTATTTGTTGACCAGACCCCATTTTTCGTTAAGCGATTGCAATGTACCGTCCAGGGTCATAGAGGCCAGCGCCAGGTTGACCGGCTCGATCAGGTTGCTACCGGGCGGGAAGACGAAGGCGAGGGGTTCATCGGAGCTGATCTGGCCGCCGAACTTGATCTTGCCCTCGTTCTCCTTCATGTACCCGAGCGCCGAGACGTT
>DAOUBG010000011.1:0-52068 GCA_034432895.1 Anaerolineales bacterium | reverse complement strand
TCTGGTTCGGATAAGGGCGCATCCATGAACGTGCAGTGATGGGGCCCTCTCGGATCTTTGGGGTGTGCGTCCCGCTGGAAAAATTGACAGCCCCAGCACATCTCGTAGACTCTTACATAACCAGCGTTTTGCAGATGGCGAACAATCGATTGGGCAGCATGCAACAAGGCCGTCTGCTCTGCATCAGGCAAAGCATTTACTGCAGCTTCGATTTCATCCAGCACGTCTTCCAGCATTTCTGCCTGATTCTCACCTTGCGGTGTCAGCGCAAGCGTAATGACCCGTAGATCTTCTGGCAGCGATGCACGCCGAATCAAGCGTTTACGTTCGAGCGCGTTGGCAATGTCGCTTGATGTTGCATAGGTGACTCCCAACCGATTGGCTAGGCCACCAATCGTACGAACGCCTGGACGTGCATATTTGAGAAAGAGTAACGATTGAATCTGCGCTGGAGAAAGGCGCACATCTTTACCACGCTCTCGCAAGAGATGCTCTATCGCTTGGGTAATGCGATAGAGTGCGATGGTAATTCGACCACCAAGCGTATTTCTATGTTTTGGGTTGAAGGCTGTCATTATTTAGGACTCCTAAATAATAATTATATCGGAATGCCATCCGATTGTCAAGCCCTTTATCCTGGTGATTGCCACATCTCAGGTCTCTTCAAGAGATAACCGTGGAAAAGGTTGGATGGCTAACTATGACAGGGTAGCCACAGATTGTCCCACAGTGCTCAAGCATGCAGCAGGATATAAGGGCCGTCGCGGCCGGTTTTCAGCTTGAGTTTGTCGCCAAGCCTTCGTAACCAACTCGCTGCTTTCAACTTTGTGGGCAATCACCGGTGTGATTTGACATTGCCTACCTGCCTGGGTATAATTTGCCCTGTCACTGGAGAGGTGCCGGAGTGGTTGAACGGGACGGTCTCGAAAACCGTTGTGGTCCTTGTGGCCACCGTGGGTTCGAATCCCACCCTCTCCGCCTAAGCCCCGGACGCGCGCCGGCGTTCGGGATTTTGTTTTGGCATCTTACCCTGTCTCCGGAACATTTATGGAATTTATGGAATTGCGCCTTGCTCTAGCTCAAATCGCTCCCCGTCTCGGCGATATGCAGGTGAATTTGGAGTTGCATCTGCAATCTATCGAACAGGCGCGTCGGGCAGGAGCCGATTTGGTGATCTTCCCCGAACTTTCGCTCACCGGCTACGTGCTCCAGGACCTGGCATCCTGGGTAGCCCGTCGCCCGACCTCGGAAGATGCCTTTTTCCGTCCCCTCTTCCAGGCCAGTCAGAACATTGATATCGCCTTCGGGTTTGTAGATGAGGACGAGCATCATCGCTTCTATATCGCTTCTGCCTATCTTTCGGGGGGAAAGCTGCTGCACATTCATCACAAAGTGTACCTGCCGACCTACGGTCTGTTCGACGAGGGGCGCTTCTTTGCGCCGGGTGGGCGTGTGCGTGCCTTCGATACACGTTTTGGGCGCCTTGGTATGCTCATTTGTGAGGATTTCTGGCACGTTTCTCCGCCCTACCTGCTCTGGCTGGATGGCGCCGATCTGATGCTCTTCATGTCCGCTTCGCCGGGGCGCGGCCTGAGCTCGGAGCCACGGCTGGCCTCCTCGCGCTGGGTGGAGACCGTGAATCAATCCTACGCCGGGCTTTTCACTTGCTTTGTAGCGCACTGCAACCGCGTCGGGTTTGAGGATGGGTTGAATTTCTGGGGCGGCTCCACGGTGTTCGATCCGAACGGCGATCTGATCGCCCACGCGCCATATCACGAAGAATCTCTAACCCTGGCAACGCTGGATTGGGGGCAGCTCCGCCGCACCCGTGCTCGTTTGCCGCTCTTGCGCGATGAACGTCCTTATCTGGTTCAGCGGGAGCTGGCTCGTTTGCTCTCGAATGATGAGGAGCGAAGATGATCCACCTGGAGATCCATACGGAATTGACGCGTAAGATTTTAGTTGGCTTCATTCACAGTGAGGTGACCCGTGCCGGGTTCCGCCGTGCCGTGATCAACCTTTCCGGCGGGTTGGATTCGGCCGTTTCCTGCTTTCTGGCCGCAGAAGCGCTGGGCGCAGAAAACGTCCTTGCCTTGCGCTTGCCCTACGAGACCTCTTCGCCCGATTCGTTGGAAGATGCGCAAAAAGTGATCGATCAGCTAGGCATCCCATCGCTGACCTTTGATATTACTCCTATGGCCAAACCGCTAATTGAGCGCTTCCCGGAGATGTCACGCGTGCGCAAGGGCAACATCCTGGCGCGCCTGCGCATGATCGTACTCTACGATCAGGCCGAGGCCTTTGGCGGATTGCCGATCGGCACCAGTAACAAGACCGAAATCTTGCTCGGCTATACGACCATTTTCGGCGATTCGGCGAGCGCGATCAACCCGATCGGCGATCTCTATAAGACCCAGGTGCGGCAGCTAGCACGAGCATTAGGCGTGCCACAAAGCATCATCCAGAAGCCGCCTTCCGCCGATCTCTGGATCGGGCAGACGGACGAGGGAGAGCTCGGTTTCACCTATGAGGAGGTCGATCGCCTGCTCTATCTGCTGGTCGATGAGCGCTATACTCCTCAGGAGTGCGTTCAGGCCGGCTTCGATCCCGTCTTCGTGCAACGGGTGGCCGAACGGGTGCGGCGCTATCAATTCAAGCGCCTGCCACCGCTGATCGCCAAGCTCAGCCAGCGCACGGTCAATTATGATTTTCTCTACTTGCGTGATTGGGGAACATGAAAATCGGGATTCCTCCTGCCTTACGCCATCGCCGTTTTTTCTGGTTATGGCTGGGATTGTTGTTTTCGATCACCGGCTCCCAGATGCAGCTCTGGGCTCTTTTCTGGCATGTTCGCCAGCTAAGCCCGAATCCGATCGCCGTGAGTGTCATCGGTGCTGCCCGCTTTACCCCGATTTTGCTTTTTTCGCTGCTGGGGGGCGTGGTCGCCGATCGTTTTTCGCGGCGTAAGGTGCTGTTTATCACCCAAAGCGTTTCCATGCTGGTGGCCTTCGGCCTGTGGGGGCTAACGGCCATGGGACATATCCAGCTTTGGCAGATTTATCTGCTGACCGCGCTCCAGGCCACGGCCATGGCCTTTGATACGCCGGCGCGTCAGTCGCTAGTGCCGAACCTCGTGCCCGTACAGGATCTGCCCAGCGCCTTTTCCCTCCAATCGATCGCTTTCAACACCGGTTCGATCTTGGGACCAGCGCTCAGCGGCATGGTGATCGGCTACTGGGGGCAAGAATACACCTATCTGCTGAACGCGATTTCCTTCCTGGCCGTGCTTTTCGCCCTGATTGGCATCGGACCCATTCCGCAACGAATCCAGGGGCTAAGTGACCTGCGCGCCGCTTGGTGGGATGTGCGCGAGGGTATTCGCTTCATCCGTCGTCAACCGATCATCCTTTCCAGCATGATCCTGGATTTCTTCGCCACCTTTTTCTCTTCGGCGAATACGCTCCTGCCCTATGTGGCGCGCGATCTGCTCCACGTTAATGAGATCGCCTATGGCTGGCTGGCCGCCGCTCAATCCATCGGCGCGGTGACGGCCGGCTTGATCTTTTCGCAGCTACGCATGGTACGAAAGCAGGGATTGCTCTTGGTCTTGGCGGTGCTGATGTTCGGCCTGGCGACGATCTTCTTCGGCTTGGCACGCCATTTCGAGACCGACTTCCTCGCCCTGGTGATCGTCGGCGCTTCGGATTCGGTCAGCACCATTTTGCGCAACACCATCCGTCAATTGCTCACGCCAGATGATCTACGCGGCCGTATGACCAGCATTAACCAGATGTTCTTCATGGGTGGGCCACAATTGGGAGAAGTGGAAGCCGGCGCCGTGGCACAAGCCTTCGGCGTGCCCTTCGCCATCCTCAGCGGCGGCATCGGTTGCATTTTGGCCACCTTTGCCATCGTGCGCATCTGGCCGCAATTGCTGAAATACAACGGCGATGAACCCATGCTGGCCATGGCCGGAAAGTAGCCCACCACCCGGTCATGCCATCGGCCGGGGATCAACTACACAATGAACTCATCCCCGCGTTGGGGGTAAAACACCTCGCCTGCCCCGTTTTCCAGCAGTTTCTCGCGCAGCGCGTTGGCCGCTTCTGCCTCACCATGGACCAGGAAAATCTTCTTGGCTTGCGCTGCCAACGCATAGGGGATCAGGAAATCCTGCCCGGCATGTGCCGAAAGCCCGCCGATCGTTACTACTTCGGCGCGCACCGTGTACGTTTCGCCGAAGATGCGCACCTGCGGCTCATGGTCCGCCAGGCGCCGACCCAGCGTATGGGGCGCTTGCCAGGAGACGATCAGGATCGTATTGCGCGGATCGCCGATATGATTGCGCAGGTGGTGTAGAATGCGCCCCGTCTCGGCCATGCCGGAAGCGGAGATGATGATCATCGGGTCCCGGCGCTCGTTAAGCTGCTTGGATTCCTCCACCGAGCGCACGTAATGCAAATGCTCAAAGTCCAGCGCCGGATGGCGATATTCGAGCACAAAGCGCCGCGTCTCCTCGTCAAAACATTCTGCATGCTGTCGAAAGATCGCCGAAGCATCCACCGCCAATGGGCTATCCACGTAAACCGGCATGGGCGGGATTTCCTTCTTCTCCACCATCTGGTGAATATCGTAAACCAACTCCTGCGTTCGCCCCACGGCAAAGGCCGGCACGATCACCTTCCCCCCGCGCCCCAGCGTGCGAAGAATGACCTCGCGCAATTCCTCGTAGGCCGCCTGCGGATCGCGATGTGGCTTGTGACCATAGGTAGATTCCATGATCAGGTAATCCGCAGGAGAAGGCAGGACCGGATCGCGCAGCAAGGGTAGCTTCGGACGGCCGATATCGCCGGAAAACCAAATCCGCACCTTTCGCTTTCCTTCTTGGACCTCGAGGCGGATCGCCGCGGAACCGAGAATGTGCCCGGCCTCGACAAATTCTGCCACCACGCCCGGCAGCGGTTCAAACGGACGATTGTACGGAACGGGGCGGAAGAGCGGCATGACTTCCAGCACATCTTCCAATGTGTAGAGCGGCTCCAGCCGATCGTGCTGGGGCTTCCGTCGCAGATATTCGATATCCTTTTCCTGAATGTGCGCCGAATCGCGCAGCATTACGTTGGCCAGGTCTACCGTCGCCGGCGTGGCATAGATCGGCCCTTTGAACCCTTGTTGCACCAAGTTAGGCAAGTTGCCGCTGTGATCGATATGCGCATGGGAAAGCAACACTGCCTCCACCCCTCGCGGATCGAAGGGGAAGCGGCGATTCCGCTCATAGGCCTCGGCGCGTCGCCCCTGGAACAATCCACATTCCAGCAGCAATCTTCGCCCGTTGACCTCCAACAGGAACTGCGACCCGGTTACGGTTTGGGCCGCTCCATGGAAAATCACTCGGATGCTCATCGTATCCTCATTGCGTTATAGCGAGTGGTTGGGCGATCTGTTGCAACACTTCCAGGATTTCTCCGCCAAAGGTGCGCAATCGCCAAGGAGAACTTTTCAATATCTCTTGCAATGCCTCGGGAGTCAGCGGATTGCGCTGCGCCAATGCTTCTAGTATTGAGCGTGGCAGGATCACGTCTGATTCCACACCCCAGCGCTGTGCCACCCGTTTGCGCCAGGCTTTTAGTTGTTCTAAGCGTTCGAGGAATGCCGCATTCATCGGCGGAGGGGGGATGTATTTCGGCACTTCTTGCGATTGTGCTTTCTCGATCACCTGCAAGATAGCCTCTCCCCAAAGGCGGATCTGGCGAGCGGAAAGCCCGCAGCGGGTGAGATCGTAAAGCCCCTGGGGTGGTGTGCGCACCAGCTGCAGCAAAACTTTCTCACCGAGCACTTTGAAGGGCGGGCGGTTGAGCCGTTTTGCCGTCTCCTCACGCCATTCCCAAAGTGCTTGCCACACCATCCGTTGACGGGCGGTTAGAGCATGGGTATGTGCCACTCGTTCCCAGCGTGGCCGGTGAGGCGGAGTGTTCAAAGCTTCTAGAGCAATGCGCTGAAAATCTTCTTCGGCCAGCTCCCGGCGTCCGCTCTGATGCAATTCCTCTCCCAAAATCTTTCGCAGAGGGATCAAGTAGTGGGTATCCAGGCGCGCGTATTCCATGCGTTCGGCTGAAAGTGGTCGTTCGGCCCAATTGGCTTTCTGGTGACGCTTATCCAAATGCACTTGGAAATACCGTTCGAGCAGCGCATCCAGTCCCACCGCCCATTGTCCCAAGATGCGCGCCGCGTGCATTGTATCAAAGAGGGGAAAGACCTTAAAACCGAAGTCACGATACAGGCACAGCAGATCGTAACCGGCGGCATGAAAAATCTTTTCCACCCCGCCATCTGCAAAGATCGCCGCCAAAGGTTGCAAATCACGTAGCTTCAAAGGATCGATTAGATAATCGCTTTCGGGTGTGGAAATCTGGATCAGACAAATCTGTTCGCGATACGCATGCAGCCCGTTCGATTCGGTATCTACCGCCAATTGTGGCCGGCCCTGCAGATCGTCGATCATCCGTTTCAAGGCTTGCGGTGTATCCACCCAGATCGGTGGAGGCAGAGGAGATGTGTTCATGCGGTTTATTATACCTTTGAGTTCACCTGTGTCCAATTCCATAGAGAGGGTATAATCATTTCATGACCTTTAGCCGCAAGATCGGGATCTTGTTTTTGGGATTGCTGCTACTGATCGGGTTGTGGTATTTTCCGCCGATTCATTCCCGTCTTGCCTGGCGCCTGGATGAGGTGCGGGCACGCATCCGCTTTGCGCTCCATCCGCCAGATCAACTCACGTTCTTGCCCACCCCGATCACACCTCTCCCACCGCCCCAAATCGTCCGCAGTGTTCTCACCTCCCCTTCGGCGACGTCGACGCCCGTAGCGACTCCTACTCCGAGACCTCTGCCCCCGGCAGTGGCGCTCAGTGGCATACGGTATGAGAACCAGTTCAACCGTTGGAACTATTGTGGACCGGCGAATTTCTCCATGGCGCTGACTTTTTGGGGTTGGAAAGGCGATCGAGATACGATCGGTCGGGCGATCAAACCTGGAGAGAAGGATAAAAACGTGATGCCCTATGAGTTCCAGGATTACGTCGAAGAGAACGTGCCCGGCATGAAGGTGCTCATTCGCCTGGGCGGTGACCTGGATACGCTCAAGCGTCTGATCGCCGGTGGTTATCCGGTAATCGCTGAAAAAGGCTACTATGAGCGCGATTACACCGGTAAGATCGGCTGGATGGGGCATTATCAATTCGTCACCGGGTACGATGATCCGAGCGGTGCGCTTATCGTTCAGGATACCTATCTGGACGGCCCGGATTTTCACATCCCTTATGAGAAGTTCATCGAGGGCTGGCGCTCATTCAACTACCTGTTCCTGATCGCTTATCCGGTGGAACGGGAAGGGGAGGTCCTGAATCTGCTTGGCAACTATGCCGATGAGACCTGGGCCGCCCGTCATGCCCTGGAGATCGCCCAGCAGGAAGCACAGACTCTGAGCGGGATCGATCAGTTCTTCGCTTGGTTCAACATCGGCAGTAGCCATGTCGCTTTGCGCGAATACGTGGATGCGGCCTATGCGTATGACTATGCTTTTCAGCTCTATGCACAACTGCCTACCGATAACACCAGCCGTCCCTATCGCATGATGTGGTATCAGACGGGACCGTATTGGGCTTACTACTATAGCGGTCGCTACACGGATGTCATCAACCTGGCAAATGTGACTCTGGAAACGCCGACCGATGGCGCAGTGTTGGAAGAGAGCTTGCTCTGGCGCGGCCGCGCCTATCGCATCCTGGGTCAACGGGAGGCGGCGATTCAGGATTTCCGCGCCGCGCTCAAGGTCCATCCCGGCTGGGCGCCAGCGCTGCAAGCACTCCAGGAGTTGGGAATCACCCCATGAGGATCCTGCACTTTGCCGATGCTCATATTGATATTGCCAATTACGGGCGACACGATCCCACCAGTGGCCTGCCCGTGCGCGTTTTGGATTTTCTGCGCGCGCTGGATCAGATCGTTGATACCGCCATCCAGGAAAAAGTGGACCTGGTGCTTTTTGCCGGTGATGCCTATAAGGATCGCGCTCCCTCTCCTACCTTTCAGCGTGAATGGGGGTCGCGCATTGTGCGACTTTCCAAAGCTCGTATTCCAACCCTGCTTCTGGTAGGAAATCACGATCTTTCGCCGGCCTTTGGACGCGCCCATGCTGTCCAGGAATTTGAAACGCTCCAGGTACCTTATGTGCGCGTCTTGGCCAGGCCACAATTTCTGGCTCCTGCCGATCTATGGGAATTGCCGCTGCAGGTGATTGCGCTGCCTTGGATCACGCGCTCGAACCTGGTGGCGCTCTACGATCTCCATGGTGAAGCACTGCAAGAGATCAATACAAAACTGGAAGAGCGAATCCATGAGATGATACGCCAATGGCTGGAGCGTTCCGATCCGACCTTGCCGACCGTTTTATGCGCTCATGCTTCCGTCCAGGGGGCGATCTACGGTTCGGAACGCTCGATCATGTTGGGGAACGATTTCATGCTTTCGCAGGCACTGGTCAAGGATCCGCGCTTGGATTACGTTGCCCTAGGTCATATCCACAAAGCGCAAAACTTGAACGAGGGAGGGCATCCGCCGGTGGTCTATCCCGGCTCGATCGAGCGCGTGGATTTCGGCGAAGCCGAGGATGAAAAGTTTTTTGTGCTGGCCGAGGTAGAAAAGGGGAAAACTCGTCTGGAATGGCTTAAAATAGAAGGGACACGGCGCTTCATCGATCGTTTTATCCGCATTCACTCGAACGAAAAGGTGATGGCGGCCATTTTAGAGGCTTTGCCATCGGCGCAATTGGAAGATGCGATTGTTCGTTTGACGGTGGAATACCCGCGTGAATTGGAGCCGCTGATTGATGAGACGCTCATCCGTCAACACTGCCGGCAGGCCTTTGAGCTTCACTTCATCCGCAAGCCGATCCATCCCTCGCGCATTCGGCTACCGCAGGATCAAAGCATTGCAGGCCTTTCGCCTCTCGAGCTTTTGGAGCAATACTGGCGCTCCTTACACATGGAGGAAGAACAAATTGCTGCTTTGAAAACGCTGGCCCTAGAGGTACTTTCAGAGGAAATACCCTAACTTATCACTCAACGGAGGTCTAAGCGATGCCCCCAAAACGTGTGTTGATCGTGGATGATCATGAGGTAGTGCGTCTCGGTTTAAAGGCGCTTTTAGAACGGCGCACCGATTTTTTGGTGGTTGGCGAAGCCGGCACGGCGCGCGAAGCCGTTGAAAAGGCCCTGGCCTTGCGTCCGGATATTGTGCTCATGGATATTCGTCTGCCGGGTGCCTCGGGCATTGAGGCCTGTGAGCAAATTGTGAATCAACTGCCCGAAACGCGCGTGGTGATGCTCACCTCCTATGCTGAGGATGAAATGCTCTTTTCGGCCATTCGGGCCGGCGCTTCGGGCTATGTGCTCAAGCAGATCGGCAGCGATGACCTGATCCGGGCGCTGGAAGCGGTCGGACGGGGCGAGGCCTTGCTCGATCCCGCCGTCACCCAGCGCGTGTTCCAGGAAGTGCGCCGGGCGGTCAAGGAGGAAGAGGCTGCGGCTTTTGCCAACCTAACCCAACAGGAGAAACATGTCCTTCTCTTGGTTTCGGAGGGGAAGACCAATCGCGAGATCGCCCAAGCCCTGTTCCTCGGTGAGGGTACGGTGCGCAATTACGTCAGCAGTATCCTGGCCAAGCTCGGGGTCAACAACCGCGCCGAAGCTGCTGCCTATGCCGTAGAACATAACCTGAAAGATCATTTGTGATCACCCTTTCCGATCCGCCTCTTACCTTACAACCACTTCGCGAGGAGCAAGCTCCTGCTCTCTACCGCGCCGTGCGCGCCTCGTTGGCGGATCTGATCCCCTGGATGTCCTGGGCCCATCGTGACTATTCGCTGGCTGAAGCGCGCGATTGGATCCGCATGGCAAACAGACAGTGGCAGGAGGGACGATATTATGGGTTCGGCATCTTTAACCAGGATGGAGAATTGATCGGCATTTGTAGCCTGGGGCAGATCCATCCCTACTATCGCTTTGCAAACCTGGGCTATTGGGTGCACCATGCCTATCGCGGGCAGGGGCTCGCCGGGCGCGCGGCGCGGTTGGTGGCGCGTTTCGGTTTGGGGTCGCTGGGCCTGCTACGCATCGAGATCGTCATCGCCACCGAAAATTACGCCAGTCGCCGCGTGGCAGAGAAGATCGGCGCCCACTTTGAAGGCATCCTGCGCAATCGCCTGATCGTCCATGGACAGGTGCAGGACGCGGCCATGTATTCCCTCATTCCCCAGGATTTTGGGCTCTAGCCGCTTTGATTCGTGAGAAGATTCGGAGCACCTTTTTCCTTCTTGCTCTTCCGCACGGCTTCTAAAGCGACTACAGGCGCATTGGCATAATCACGTGAACGAAGTCATCGCCGCCTACAGGACGGATGACGCCGGGCGTTTGGGAGGTGTTCATTTCCAGTGCCACGTTGGGGGTTTTGATCACTTCTAGCACTTCGCGCAGGAATTTGACGTTGAAAGCGATCAGCAATCCCTTTCCTTCCACAGTGGCCTCGATCACGGTCTCGTTTTTACCGGTTTCTTCGGAGAAAGCGGTTACCTCCATTTCGCCCGGCAGGCTGGGATCGGAGGCCGGCTTGATGTGCAGGCGGGCTTCGTTGATGCTTTCACGGGCAAAAATTTCGGCTTGTTTGCAGGCTTTGAGCAGCGCTGTGGTGGAGACGAGCACACGCGTCTGGTAGTTGCGCGGAATGATGTTTTGGTAATCCGGATACGTTCCTTCGATGAGTTGGGAAACGAGTTCTACATCGCCGCAGCGGAAGACAACTTGGCCGCGGCCTTTGGGAACTAACATGAGCAATTCGTTATTTCCATCGGCGACAATGCGGGCCAGTTCGTTCAACGCACGAGCGGGGACGATCACGTTGATCGATTGCGGCGCCGGTTGTGAAAGCTGCGCTTTGCGCACCGAAAGGCGGAAACCATCGGCTGCCGCCAACGTGATCTGCTCTCCTTCCACCTGGATCAAAACGCCTTGGAGCACCGGACGAGCCTCATCTGCGGAGGCCGCAAAGGCGACCTGGTGTACCATTTCTTTGAAATCCAGCACGTTCAGGCGGATCGCGTTATCCAGCTCAGGGGCCGGCATGGGTGGGAATTCCTGCGCATCCATGCATTTGATATCGGTGTTGGATGGACCGCAGCGCACGTTGAGGGTCTGTGTGTTGACGTCCAGCGTGAGTGTCACCTGATCTCCCGGCAGGGTGTTGACCAGGTCGGAAAAGGTGCGCGCCGGCACGGTCGTCGAACCTTCTTCTTCGATGCGCGCCCCGATCCAGCAGGTGATGCCCATTTCCAAGTTCGTCGCCGAAAGGCGCAAACGACCTTCATCACTCGCCAGCAATACATTGGCCAGCACCGGCAGGGTGCTACGGGGAGAAACGGCGCGGGAGACGATATTCAAGCCACGTGCTAGGTTTTCCTGCAATACGATCGCCTTCATATGGCCCTCATGAGGATAGAATCATGCAAGTTGTGCAAAAGTATATCATAACTATCCGCTCCAGACGCGTTTCCCCAGAGCGGAAAGGATCAGCTCGACGGCCAGGGAGGCCGTTTGGTTTTGGATATCCAGGATCGGGTTGACTTCGACGATATCCATTCCGATCAGCAGGCCGCTTTCGGCGATGATCTCGCAAGCCAGGTGTGCTTCCCGCTGCGTGAGCCCGCCGCTGACCGGGGTGCCGACGCCGGGAGCATGGCGTGGATCGAGCGCATCCAGGTCAAAGGAAAGGTAAATACCCTCTACCTCTCGCGAAACCCGATCGAGAGCCCGCTCCATCACCTGTGCCATCCCCAGGCGATCGATCTGTTCCATGCTCAGCACCATTATGCCGGCCTCTCGCAAATTGCGTTTTTCACCGGGATCGAGATCGCGCGCCGCGATGATCGCTACCCGTTGAGGGGAAATAACGGGGATCGCTTCATCCCAAAGCCGGGTGAGACGGCTATCTCCCAATCCGCATAACGCGGCCAGGGGCATGCCATGGATATTGCCGGAGGGCGTGGTTTCAGGCGTGTTGAAATCGCCGTGAGCGTCGATCCAGATCAACCCAATGCGCTTTTGACGGGCCACGCCGCGCACCGAGCCCAAGGCTAGGCTATGATCTCCCCCCAGGACGAGAGGAAAGTGCTTTCTACGCACCGAAGTCGTGACGGCAGCGCTTAACCGTCGCATAACCGGCACAATGCAGTCCACGTATTTCAGCTGTGGGTCGGTGATCCGACATGTTTCGGGAATAGGGACGGGGATGTTCCCCAAATCGTGGACGAGATAGCCGAGAGCACTTAATTTTTGCTGTAAATGGGCGTAACGAATGGCGCTGGGACCCATATCTACCCCGCGCCGATCGGCACCTAGATCGATGGGAACACCGATGAGATCGATGTGCAAGGTTTACCTCCATGCAGATGAGCGTTTGGAACTTTTGCGGTCTAATCAGCCCGTAATGGAGCGCGCACGCCGAAGCGCCGCCGGCCACGGCCCACGGTCCACCATCTACGCTTCACCGTCTACCGTCCACTCCGCGATCAGGCGGCGGAAGAACTCATCCAGGAAGCGCAGGCGTTCTTCGGCCAGGGCACGTGCTGTAGGGGTATAGAGGCGTTCGGGCACGCGGCGGAGCTTGAAAAGATATTCGTGATAGGCGCTATGTGGCTCATCGGGCATTTCAGCGCCGCTTTCCAGGAATTGGGTCGAGGGGGGAGCATACCAGGGTGTGCCGGCCAGGGTGGCATAGGCGATGACGCGCGCCACGCCAATCGCGCCGAGCACGTCGAGCTTATCGGCATCGAAGAGCACCTGTGCTTCGAGCGTTCGAGGGGGTTCCTGGCCGCGAAAACGATGGGCGCGAATGCAATGTTGCACGGCCTGAATGCGCGCTTCCGGCCAACCTTCTGCACGTAGCACCTGGGCGGCGAACTCGGCCGAGGTCCGGTGATGATCCGAGCGGGCGCTTTGGGCAGGTGCGCTGCCTTGGGCATCGTGCAGCAGCGCGGCGGCGCGCACGATCTCCAAATCCGCACCTTCGCAACGTGCCAGGTGTTCAGCCATGCGGTAAACGCGGCGCACGTGTTCGAAATCGTGCACCGCATCGGCCTGAGCATACCATTGACGGGCTTGTTCAAGGGTGGGCATCTTAAACTGCCTGATAGTAGCCGATATCTACTGAGTAGACGCGGCCGCGCTTGATCACCTTGCGCACCAGGTTCGTCCCGAAGCGATAGCCCAGGTGACGATAATCGGAAACGGAAAGGATCAGCAGATCGGCCTGTTTGCCCGGCTCTATCGAGCCGATACGATCGGCGCGGCGGATGGCATGAGCGGCGTTGATTGTGGCAGCAGCGATGGCCTGGGCCGGGGTGAGCTTGAGGGCGCGGCAGGCCAGGGCGATGGCAAATTGCATGGATTCGCACCAGGCGGTGCCGGGATTGCAATCGGTGGCGATGGCAAGAATGGCGCCGGCTTGCAGCAGTTCGCGTGCCGGGGTGTAATCGCGTTCGGCCAGGCCGAAGGGCGTACAGGGAAGGCTCACCGCAACCGTATCGGATCCGCCCAGGCGGGCAATATCCGCCGCCGAGGTCTTGACCAGATGATCGGCGGAGGCGGCGCCCAGCTCAACGGCCAGCGAAGCACCGCCCAGGTTCTCGAATTCATCGGCATGGATCTTGAGCGGGAATCCCAGCTCCTTGGCGCGGGTCAGAATTTGGCGCGATTGTTCCAGGGTGAAGGCTTTGTCTTCGCAAAAGACATCTACGAAGGGTAATTCTCGTCCCGGCGCTTGATTTTCCCACCAATCTCGCAGCAATGGCAACATGGTGTTGCAGATCAGGTCGGTGTAGCCCTGGGGGTTGCGCTCGTATTCCGGCGGGATGGCATGGGCGGCGAGGAAGGTGAAGGCCAGGTCCAAAGGGCCTTCGGCATCTAAGCGGAGCAAGGCCTGGAGAAGGCGCAATTCGGTGGCCAACTGCAGGCCGTAGCCGGTTTTGGCTTCGGCGGTGGTCGTGCCATGAGCGAACATGCGCATCAGGCGTGGCCGGGTCTGGTTCAGCAGGCTTTCGAGCGAAGCGGCGCGGGTGGCGCGCACGGTTGAGAGGATGCCGCCGCCGGCGGCCAGGATATCGAGATAGTGCTTTCCGGCCATTTTCATTTCGAATTCGGCGGCGCGGTCACCAGCCCAGATCAGGTGTGTGTGCGGATCGACGAAGCCGGGGAGCACTACGCAACCTTCAGCATCCAGCTGTGGTTCATCTGGGTAACGCGCGCACAGTTCTTCGCTCCGGCCCACTTCGAGGATCTGACCTTCGCGGATCAGGACGGCACCGTTTTCAACAATGCCGAGATTGCCCAGGGCATCGCCGCGTTGCGGGCCACCGGCGAGGGTGAGAAGTTGGGAGGCAGAATGGATCAGCATAGGCGAATTCAGGGTTGACGTTGAAGCCAGGAGGGATGGGCGTGCTTTTCGGCGACCAGCGCTTCGGCACGCCGAATTTCAGAAGGAGTGAGCGCTTCGGGTACCAGGCGCAGGTCGAGCGTGATTTCGAAGGCCTGGACGAAGGCTTGGGCCGCTTCCTCCCAGGTGGGGCGGCGACCCAGCGCTTCTTCCAGCGTGAGGGCACGGGCGCGCAGGCGAGCGGCGGCCTCTTCGCGCGCCGTTTCATTGGGAAAGCGCAGAACGCGGGTGATGCGCCTCAGATCCCCATAGAGGGGGAGCGAGCCATGTTGCAGGACCCCCGTGCGTCGTCGCGCCTGCGCCGAGCCGATCAGCTTGCGACCGTTCACTGTGATCTCATAGGCAGAAGGCACC
Source organism: Anaerolineales bacterium (assembly GCA_034432895.1). Lineage (GTDB taxonomy): Bacteria > Chloroflexota > Anaerolineae > Anaerolineales > Villigracilaceae > 630D-37. The sequence goes on along the minus strand of DAOUBG010000011.1, from coordinate 37,171 downwards.
TCAAAGCAGATCGCATGCGCGGAACGGTTGGCGGGGGCGGCTTCGTGCACCATCACCGGGGCGCCGAGCAGGTTCAATGCCCGGATCAACGCCTGGGAAAGCCGCAAGTAACTTTCGAGCACCGAGCCGCTCAGCCGTGGATCGCTCGCCGGGCCGATCACGGCGTAGGTCAGCTCGTCGGTGTGTAGGATGGCGCGACCACCGGTTGGGCGGCGTACCACCTGCCAGTTTTCGCGCCGCAGGGACTCGAGGTCTACATCGGTCCAGGGTTGGGCATAGCCCAACGAGAGACACGGAGGTTCCCAAGCGTACAGGCGCAAGGTCGGCCGGACCTCGCCGCGTTCGATGTGTTCGAGGATGGCCTCATCCACGGCCATATTCCAGGCGCCCGGTGCAGGGGGCATGATCAGCAATCGCCAGAGGTCGGGCATGGGATGATTTTACCTGCTTTTGGTGCAGAGTGGTCTACTGCGTTACCAGGTCCTGATATTCCGGGTGACGGCGAAGATAGGCAGCGACGAAGGGACATAGGGGAACAATGCGGTAGCTATGTTCCCGCGCGTATTCCAGCGCCGTTTTGACCAAGCGGCTGCCGATGCCACGCCCTTCCCAGGCCGGCGGGACGCCGGTGTGAATTAGAATGAGGGTGTTCTCACTGCGCCAGGCATAGGTGAGCTCGGCCAGATCATCTCCCAGGCGGATCTCAAAACGGTTTTCTGCAGGATTGTGATACACTTCGTAAGAATCTTGTTCGGAGGTGCTCATGTCGGACTCCTTTGGAACGCGTAGAGATGTGCTCAGCTCTTCAGCGCAACGGGTGCAAGATGTGCTGCGTGCGAAAGGATACTCGCTAACTGTGATTGAGTTTACCGAATCCACGCGCACTGCGCAAGAGGCAGCGGCGCGCGTCGGAGTGGAGGTGGGGCAGATCGTCAAATCGCTCATTTTCCGCACGGCGGAAAGCGGACGTCCGATTTTGGTGCTGACCAGCGGGGCGAATCGCGTCAACGAGCAGAAGCTGGCTTCCTATGTGGGTGAACCGGTGGTGCGGGCAGATGCCGAATTCGTCCGCGCCGTGACCGGCTTTGCCATCGGTGGCGTGCCTCCGGTGGGACATCTCCAGGCAATGGAGACCTACATCGATCGCCATCTTTTGCAATATGAGAAAATTTGGGCTGCAGCCGGCACGCCCAACGCCGTTTTTGAATTGACTCCCCGCGACCTGCAGGCGATGACAGGAGGAAAGGTAGTAGATGTGACGTGAACCGCTTTTGGTCCTTCCTGTGGCTTTCCTTGGCCACGTGGGGATGTGTTGTAGTTTCTCCCTCATCGTCTGTTGCCGTACCTTCTTTCGCGCCCTCTCCAACCTTTCTGCCGCCTTCTCTCACGCTATCCCCTTCACCTGCACCGCTCTGTATGCCCCCGACCTCTCGTGCCGACGAGGCCTCCTTTTGCCCCGGCGATTGTCCCGGTGTGCTACGGTTACGCCGGATATTGCTTTGCGCCCTGTGCAGGCGATCCAAACGCGTCAACTCTGGTGGGTTGGCGAGGCGAGGGATGATCTGTTGCGCCTGGCGATTTTCGATCCATCCGGGGAACGCGAGGGGGTGCTGTTGCGCCCTGTGGCAATGTTTTTTTCGCAAATTCTGGCAACGCAGGATGGGTTGTACGTCTTAGAGGATGCAGCAGATGCCCTCGCGTTACGCGCTCTTTACCCGCAGGAGCGTTTTCTCGGCACCGTTGCCACGAGTCCAAACCTGATTGCGCTTTCGGCAGATGGCAAAAACTTGATTTGGAGTCGCGATCAGCCGGAGGCGGGTGGCGCGCAGGTTTTTCGGACTTCTCTCGAAAACGGGGATACGCAAATGTTGGTCTCTCTACCGCCACCGGAAAAGGGAGAGGGAGATTCGTTGAAGCCGCTTTTCTCCGATGCGGAGATCGGCAAGCTGCTCTACGCTTTTTATGCCTTTTACCGCGGCATGAGCCCTACTCAGGTGGCTTCGCTCTATTTGTTCGACTTTTCTACGGGTCAATCGATCTCCAATGTGGAGGTGCATTTCTTTTCGCCCGCCGGAGAGAACTACTACTGACCGTTTCACGGCATACGGAAGATGGTTCTTACCAAAGCTTTCTCTACCTCTTGGATATCCGATCGCAAACGTTCCATTCGCTGTTAGAGATGGGGGAGACTTTTTTCGAGCCGTTGGGATGGTCGCAAGATGGCTGAGGGGTGCTGAAAAATACGAAAGATGACTCCACCTGGGCGATGCGCCCATTGGAGAGTGCACCGATAGAAGTTACGCCTTTCCGCTTCCTGGGCTTTGCGGAAGCGCTGCCCTAAGGAACGGCTTAGGCCGAGTGGAGGTTGGGTGCGGCGATGAAGCTCAGGCCGCGTTCGGTGAGCGCCTGGGCGGTGCGGTTAGCGGCTTCCACTTTGAGCAGGAAGTTCTTCTGCAGGGCATCCCAGTCACCGCTGGCGATCACTTCTTCTTTGGCGCGGAAATAATCCAGAATATCTGAAGGGTGTGCTAAGGTAACTTCGATCTCTGGGTCGGCGCCTTCGTGCTTGGCCGAGATGTTGGCGACGTGATCGGCCAGCTCTAGCAGCTCCTGGCGGCGGTTATAGGGTTGGATGACGATGCTCTTCCAGGTTTCGGTGATGTGATGTTCAAAACGGATGCGAGGCTCAAAACCCAACGCCCGGCGGAATTCGGCGGTGCGCTCGATGGTGGCGTTATGGACCGAGTTCGACCAATTGAAGCCGACCAGCGGGGTGGTGCCATCTTCGCGGCTGAGGAGCTTTGCCATCATGATGATCCATAGGGCGTAATAGGGGTTATCCGAGCCAAAGAAGACGGAGATCTTGAACTCGATATCTACGCCTAGGCGATAGAGCAAGAAGCCGAGCAGGATAGTGCCGGCATTGAAGTTCAGCACCTGGCGCACTCCGTAGCGGGTGTAATAGTAGAGATATTCATCCAGCCATTGGAGGGCGTGTTCATTTGGTTGGCCGATGCCGCCGAAGTAGCCGGTGATCGTGGCCGGACCACCCAGATGCGGATTGGAGCCATCGGTGCCTTTGGTATCGAGCGTTTCAACGAGGGAAGCGCCCATCAGGTGGCAGGCGGCGATGATCGCCGGTAGATCGCCATCCTCTTCCTGCTCTTTCATCTTGCGCACGGCGATGAAGCGCGCCGGTACCAGGCTTTGCTTTTGAATGGCTTCCTCGGCCATGGCGCGAATCCAGGGAAAATATTGAAGTGCGCTCACTTCCAGGGTGACGGCATATTCGTCCTTGAATTGCATATCGGCGGCTTTGGGGCCAAGCACCTTTTGACGGTAGGCCGGGATAGAAATGAACGCTCCCCGATCGCGCTGTGCCTGCAACCATTCTAAGTCCTTCACGTATTGGGGGTTGCGTTCTGCCACCAATCGTAACAGGTTTTCCATGCGGCGCGCGGCCCGATGTTGACGGTTGATCTCCTCCGGCGTGCCGTAGCGGGCAACGACTTCCAGGAATTCATCCAGAATGCGGATGGAGGGGTCGCTCCAGAGGGCGTTGATCGCCTCGAGAGCGGAAATAGGGATCTGAAGGCGCTCACGCAAGGGGGTCATCGCATTCTCCTTTCAGGGGTTTAGGGGAGTCCAGGTTCTTCCACCATCGGACGTGTAATAGAGGACGGCCTGATTTTCTCCGTTGAGGGTCCAGAGGAACCCTTCCTGTGAATTTAGGAATTGTAGGCCGGCGAAGGCATCACCAAAGGCTTGATTCGGAACACGAATTTCCCAGTTCTGACCGCCGTTGGAGGTATAAAAGAATGCCGAGCCATTCCAGAAAAACCATTCTTGAGGCGAGAGAGCTTGAAAACGGCCGATTCCTTCGAGCAAGATGGGGTTTTCTTCCCAGGATTCGCCGCCATCATGGCTACGATAGATGGCTGTACGCATGGATTGGTTGACGATTTCGAGCGGCAGGAGGACTTCCTGGGCATTCAACAGGATCGGCGGGCGGAAGGAGAGAAGCGCTTCCGGTTCGAGAGCGGGGAGCGGTATATTTTGTAAGCGCCAGCTCTGACCACCATCACGGGTGATGTAAAGATACATGGTGAGAGGGGAGTAGGTGGTACCGACCACCCAGGCTGTTTGCAGATCGCGTGCCACTAGACCGCTCTTTATCCCCGCGAGCGGAATATCCTGGCGCGAATTCGGTACACCCGGATCGTTGACAAAGCGCAGCTCCCACGATCGCCCGGCGTCTTGCGTGCGGTAAATTGCAATGCTGTTGGAACCGGCTCCGGCCGCAAGGGAAGCCATTGCCCAGCCCTCATTTGCATTGAGGAAAGCAAGATTTGCATTGCCAAAAGGCACTTGGAATGTTTCCCAGTTTTGCCCTCCATCGAGGGTGTAGTAAAGAAAGCCTTCTTGGGGAGAGGTTTGCTTTGGGCCAAGGATCCAGGCATGCTGGGCATCCAGGAAGAAGAAATTCAGTGCGTAGCCATCTGCGTTCAGGGAAGGCGGTTTGACGCTTTCCCAGCGCGCGCCTTCCAGGTGGTAGAGGCCACTCGTGGTGAGCGCCCAGCCATGTTCCCGGTCGAAGAGACGCAGATGCGTCAGGTGTGCGAGGTCGAGGCTCGAGGTCCAAGAGCCGAAGGCGGCGCCGGGGGATGCGGAGGGGATGGAAAGCGCAGTCGGTGAGGGTGGCAGTGATGGTACGGTAGGCGCAGTCGAGGCTGATGGCGGCGATTGGATAGTGAGGGACGCCGTCGGAGTAGAGCACCCGACGAGCAAGATCAGGACGAACAGGAACGTGAACGCTTTCATTCACCGATCCATTCAACGATGGTCGCTTCTCCTTGCCCAACTCCCACGCAAAGCGTGGCCAGACCGTAGTATGGGCGCGGTTCTTGAGGGGCGCGTCGGCGCATTTCGTGGAGCAATGTGGTCAGAATGCGGGCGCCGGAACATCCTAACGGGTGCCCGAGGGCGATCGCTCCGCCGTTGACGTTGACGATGGATTCGTCCAGCTCCAGGTCTTCAATCACTGCCAGGGTTTGGACGGCGAACGCCTCGTTGATCTCGACCAGGCGCAGATCTTGGATAGAGAGGCCGGCGCGCTGCAGCGCTTTGCGCGTAGCTGGGATCGGACCATAGCCCATTACCCGCGGTTCGACTCCGGCCGCGGCCGCAGCAACGAAGCGCGCCATGGGGCGCAGGCCAAGCGATTCGGCTTTTTCTTTGCTCATCAGCAGCACGGCGGCCGCGCCATCATTCAGGCCGGAGGAGTTCCCGGCCGTGACGGTGCCGCCAGGCCGAAAGGCCGGTTTGAGCCGTGCCAGCGATTCCATAGAAGTATCGCGCCGGGGACGTTCGTCGGTGGTGATTAGGATCGGGTCGCCTTTTTTCTGCGGCACGGGGACGGGAACGATCTCTTCGGCGAATTTGCCGCTATCGATGGCGGCGATGGCGCGCTGGTGGGAGCGCAGGGCGAAGGCATCCTGTTTTTCGCGCGTTAGATGAGGGCGTTCGGCGGCGATGTTTTCGGCCGTTTCGCCCATGGATTCAATGCCGTATAGTTCTTTCATCCGCGGATTGGGGAAACGCCAGCCCAAAGCGGTATCCCAGGCGGTAAGGTTGCCAAAGGCAAACGGCTCTTCTGCTTTGGGTATGGCATAGGGGGCGCGCGACATGGATTCCACGCCGCCGGCGATATAAATATCACCATCCCCATTGCGGATGGCACGGGCGGCCAGGTTGACCGCAGCCAAACCGGAAGCACATAGGCGATTGACGGTCACGCCAGGGACGGTGGGCGGAAAGCCGGCCAGTAACAAGGCCATGCGCGCCACGTTGCGGTTATCCTCCCCTGCCTGATTGGCGCAACCCATGTAGACTTCTTCGACCATGGCCGGGTCAAGATGATTGCGTTCTACGATTGTTTTGAGCACCAACGCGGCCAAGTCATCTGGGCGTACACGTGCCAGTGCCCCACCCAAAGCACCGATCGGCGTGCGAATGGCATCGATTATCCACACTTCTCGCGTCATGGAAGACCTCCAGATGAAAATCACCTGCATTGTACCACGCTCAGGTGATCTCTTCTCTCCTAAAAAAGTGATCCCACTGCAAAAACCATGCCTTGCAACACAATGATCAAATGGGACACGAACAAACACGGATTACGCCTGGGATGATTTGTGTACGTTAGTCCTTGTCCCTGCAACCCCTGAGCGCTGAAAAGCTACGCGCCGAGATGGCTCAAATCCCGGCGCGTTTTATCTTAGGAGAAAAAAGGCTTACGTGGTGACCATTTCCACGTAATCGCGGACGATGACCTCGGCCTCGGAAAGCCCGAGCAAGGCCAGCAGTTCCTGCACAAGCCCGGCCTTGTGTTCGGCATCGCGGCGGCTCCAGGTGCGGCTCTTGATCTCCAGAAAGTCACCCAGTGGCGGTTCCTGCAGATGATCGAGATTGACGAAGAATTCCGTATCCCGGTAGCGGATATGCCACCGCAGGCGATCCTTTTCAATGCTCAGCTCGCTCTGGGGCTTGAAATATTCCCGATAGAAGCGCAAAGGATAGGTGGCTGGAGCCAAATAGCGGCTGCGCGAGAGGAGCACATCATGCCCCAGTTGCCCCTCGCGCTGCGCACCGATCAGGGTGAGACGGGTGCGCACATTGACCACTTTCCCGGCCGCATCGATCAGGTCATCTTCGCGGAAGCGGAGTCGTCCTTGGGCACGATCGGCGAAGAAAAAGTAATTATCGTATTGGCGATAGTGCTTGAAAGCGGTGATCTGGATTTCGGGATGGCTTTCAATCGCACGATGCAAGGCCTCCCGAACCGGCACCCGCACCTTCACTTGGACCTCGAACGACTCCTGCTCCATTGAACCGCCGAGGGCAATCAGCTTAGAAAGCACGGATTGCTCACGGGCGATCAGGAAGCGGTCAATCCGGCTGGCGATATCGCGCGCTTCGGCCAGGAGCGACGGCTCATCCAGCGTAAGCAGACGGCGATCGCGCATCACCCAACGTCCGTTGATCATCACGTCGGTCACGTCGGTGGATTTGGCTGCGTAGACGAGCTGGGCATAAACGGCATCGGGAGAACGGCGGAAAGAGGGAGAATTGTGCAACGGATTCAGATCGACCAAGATCAGATCGGCGCGTTTTCCGGGCTCCAGCGAGCCGGTCAGGTGACCGATGTGCAGGGCCTGCGCGCCGATGCGCGTCGCCAGGGCGAGGACGGTGGGAGCCGGCAGGGCCGTGGGGTCGTTGGTCACCGCTTTGGCGATGAAGGCTGCCAGGCGCATCTCCTCAAACATATCCAGGTCGTTGTTCGAGGCCGGGCCGTCGGTGCCAATGCCCACATTCAGACCCACCTCGAGCATCTTCGCCACCGGGGCAAAACCGGAGGCCAGCTTCAGGTTAGAAGATGGGTTGTGTGCTACGCCGGCGCCGGCATGTTGCAGGGTGTGCATTTCACCCACATCAATGTGCACGCAATGGGCGGCGATCACCTTGGCTTCAAACAACCCTTGTTTCTTTACGTATGGGATCACCGGCATCCCACGTTCCTGACGCATGTTCTCACGTTCCTGCGCCGTTTCTGCCAAATGGATATGGAGGGGCACATCGAACTCAGTCGCCAGCTGTGCTGTGGCCTGCAGGATCTCATCCGTGCAAGTATAGGGTGCGTGAGGCGCAATCGCCGGAACGATCAGAGGGTGATCTTTCCAACGCCGAATGAAATCGCGGGCATAGGCCATCGAATCTTCAAACGAGGCGGCATCGGGCGCGGGAAATTTGAGCACCGTTTGAGCGCAGATGGCGCGCATACCGGCCTCGGCGGCGGTTTTCGCCACTTCTTCCTCGAAGTAGTACATATCGTTGAACGTGGTCACGCCGCTGCGGATCAATTCGGCGCAGGCCAGCAATGTTCCCAAGCGCACAAACTCTGGGGTGACGAATTCCCGCTCGACGGGCATCATATAGCCCATTAGCCAAACATCTAAGCGTAAATCATCGGCCAGACCACGGAGCAACGTCATCGGCACATGGGTGTGAGCGTTGATCAACCCCGGCATTAGTACTTTGCCGCCGCAATCGACTTTCTCACGGGCCGTGTATTCGGCGAGCAGGCGCTCTTGTGAGCCAAGATCTACGATGCTATCGCCGCGGACGGCCAGGGCACCAGGAGTATATTGGCGCATTTCGCCGTCCATGGTCAAGAGGATGGCGTTGGTAAGAAGTAGATCGACAGTTTGCATAAGACACCTTTTTACAATGGAGAGATGATATCCAAGTGCTGAATGAAGAATTCCACCAGCGCAGGATCGAACATCTTCCCGGCTTGGGAGCGAATATATTCTAGAGCACGCTCCCGTGACCAGGCCCGGCGATAGGGGCGATCGGAGGTAACTGCATCCCAGACGTCCACAATGGAAAAGAGACGCGCAGCCAGCGGAATGGCCTCCCCTTTCAAACGCCGTGGGTAGCCTTTCCCATCCCAGCGCTCATGGTGACAATAGGGAATATCGAGAGCCGGACGCAAGAATTCGATGGGGAAAAGCATTTCATAGGCAAACTGTGGGTGGCGCTGCATCAGACGCCTTTCTTCCACTGTGAGAGGACCGTGCTTATGCAGGATAGCATCTGGAATGGCCATTTTACCAATATCGTGCAGAATAGCCCCGCGTCGAATATGAGCGATTTGCATCTCCTCCAACCCAAGCAAACGGGCAAAAGTGACCGACATTTCTACGACTCGACGGGTATGATCTTCGGTGAGTTCATCGCGCAGTTCCAGGGCTTTTGCCCAGCCTTCCAGAGTGCGATCGTAAGCTTCGGCTAATGCCTGAGCATATTGCTGGAGCTTTTGTTGGGCTTCGAGGCGCTCGGTGACATCGCGGAAGTTGATCACGACACCGCGCACGTTGGGATCGTGCAACAGGTTGCGGGCAACTGCTTCGATATATCGCCATTCCCCCTGCGCATTGCGGAAGCGATAGTTGACCTGACGGATGATCCCCGGTTGCCGAATGCCTTCTTCCCAGGCCTGATGCATCAAAGGCAAATCATCCGGATGGATATACTGAAACGGGGAACGATTGGTCACATCTTCGAGCGGGTGCCCCAAAAGGCGTTCAACCGAGGGGCTGAGGTAGCGGAAGAACCCCTGTTCATCCAGGATGGCAATGCCATCGGCGGCATGTTCGATCACGGCGCGGAAGAACGCTTCTCGTCGCTCCAGCTCCTGGAAAAGCTGTGCGCTTTCGAGCACTGTGCCGAAACCGGCCATGGCCTGAGCCAGACGGACTTCTGCCTGGGTGAATTCGCGCCGTTGGCGGCTCTCTCGTATCTGGATCAGGCCGATCAGCCGCCCACGCACCAGGATCGGAACAAGGAGCATGGATTGAATGTGATACGTTTCAAATTGAGCTTGCTCGGCGGCGGAGAGATCCGGAGTATCCGGGAAAAGCAAGAGAGGCAGGCCGCTCTGGATGGCGCGGATCACGGTGGGAAAATCGTGGAGAGATATGCTTTTCCCAAGCCGCGAGGCGCGTTCTTCGGCACAAGCTTCCTCCCCCCAGGCTTCGGCCAGGACGGTGAGCGTCGATTGGGATTCATCCAGGAGCAGAAGGGCGCAACTGGTGCCATCCAGTGCGTGGAGTACGTGGTGGGTTAGAACTTGGAGTAAGGCGGAAGGATCGAGTAAGCTGGCGGCCATATCCTGTGCTGCCGCGTAGAGCCGTCCCAAGTCCGAGGCTTGGCTGCGCAAGCGGTCGTAAAGGTTCAGATTTTCGAGCGCTTGTGCGATGATATTGACCATTGTCTGGCCGATGTTTATCTCATGCGAAGTAAAGGCCAGAGGATCGTTGCGGTAGGCGGCAAAAGCGGCGATAACTCCGGCGGCCGAAAAGATCGGGAAGATGGCATAGGAACGGAAGCCTTCGCGGATCATCTGCTCTCGAAAAGGTAAAGTAGAGGCATCCCGCAAAATATCCTGGATAACGACCGGATACGGAGAACGCAGGACCCGCGTGCCGGGCAAATCACGAAACATACGGTTGACCGCTTCAACGTATTCTTCCGAAAGGTTGCTATAGCGCAGGCAAGATAATCGATCCTTTTCTCGGTCATATGTATAGATGGCCACGCGATCGGCATAAAGAATATCATGTACCCCACCGATGACGCGATTCCAGAGTTCATCCAAGGTGTGTGCGGTTAGCAATTGAGGGGCGAATTGGGTGAGCTTCTCGGTCTGCTCTTCGACATAGAGTTTTTCGAGCGCAAAGGCCAGGTCATCGGCCAGATCTTCCAATGCCTTCTGCTCTTCGGGCAGGAAGGGCTTATCCTCATGGGAGAGATAAAGGATTCCCCAGCGCCGTTGGTTGCGCATAAGCAGCAAAAGGATCGTTTTTCGCTGAGAGCAATTCGGCTGGAGAGCGCATTTTTCGCAGGTTGTCGCATCCACCAGTACAAGAGAGGTTTCCTGTTCTAAGGCTTGGCGAACACATTCAGGTTCTTTCTCTTTTGCCTGGGCGAGGAACCTCCCTTCTTCTTCGGAAGAGTGTCCCGCTATGGCAACCGGCCGGACTTTTCCGCCTCGCTCTATCAGCCCAATCCAGGCTAGAGAATATTCCTGGAGTGTGGTCAAGATGTGACATACCTCGTTCAGGAGCGCTTCTTTCTGATGGGCGCGCACGATCTGTTGGTTGATGGCACTGAGAGTGGTGATCAAGCGGTAAAGGAATTGCTCCCGTTGGCGCGTTTGTTCAGATTCTTGCCACTGTTTTTCCAGCCGATGGATCAGCGTTTGCACGGCGATCCAGGCGCCGAAGCTAAGGGTGAGTAACACAAACGTGCCGCTGAACCAGGCGGCAGGATTGCGAGTATTCGGCGTTTCGGAGGGAAGGTATAAAATTCCTTGGACGTGCAACCACCCGATCAACCCCATGGTCAAGGCACTGAGGGTGAAGGCGAAAAGTCCCCCTTTAAAGTCGAAGAAGATGCCGCTTAAGACGATAAAAGCGAAAAGGATCACCCGACCATCTCCGAAAAGCGCGGCTTGGGCCAATCCCAAAGCGGCAATGACATAGAGCACGAACAAAAACGCGGTCGCGCGCCATCTGTAGCGGACTTTTTCGGTGAGCGCCAAGAAGATCACCAGAGCCGTCAGTAAGAGATAGAGAAAAGCCGTTTGAACAGCGGTGCGCAAAAGAGCCGGGTGAGTGAGGGTTTCGATCGTTTGGTAGATATTGAGCAACCCACCTGCCAGTGCCACGAACCACAACGGCAGAATCCCTTTCAGTAGCCGTTCGAGCAATTCCTGGCGATAGGTTTCTAGCGAGGAAGACATGGTGATTCCTATTCTTCCAAACCGGGAAGGAGATGGACACGCATTTGCTTTTTCTCGAGGTGTATGGAAAGGATCACTTGCGGGATGGCCGGCAAGAGCAATTCCTTGCCATCCGGTTTGCGCACAAGGTAAACCTTATTGGCTGGCGTCTCGAGCACTTCGATGAGCTTGCCTAGCAATCGCTCCGATTCATCGAAAACCTGCAACCCGATCAGCTGGTGTGCGTAGTATTGTCCTGCGGGGAGTGGGGGAAGTTCATCCGAGCGGACATAAACCCATTGATTGCGCCATGCAGCGGCCTCTTCCGGGCTTTGAATTCCTTGGAAAGCGATGAGCACTCCATCTCTGTGGGGACGTACAGAGGCAATGGTTGTTGGCTGATGCTCTTCGCCTAGATAGACCTTACGCCCTCGCTGCAGGCGTTCGGGGAAATCGGTGTGGATTTCCATCACCATTTCACCGCGTAGCCCGTGGGGTCGCCTTAAGTAGCCAATCGCCAGGTAGAGAACCGTGTCACTACCTGGCGATGGGTTCAGGAAAGAGGATGGGTGCGTACGTCTCACGGTTCAAGGATATCTAAGGTGACCTGTTTTCCTTCTTGTTCGGCTGCCACGCGTAACAGAGTGCGCACAGATTGGACAACCCGTCCCTGTTTGCCGATGATGCGACCCATATCTTCTTTCGAGACGCTCAGCGTGAGGAAGACCTGGCGACCGCGCTCACGTTCCTCCACACGCACCTGGTCCGGCTGGGTGACGAGAGATTTTGCAAGATATTCCACCAGCTCTTTCATGACTACCCGCCGCGACGTGCTGCCTCGGAGAGAAGTACTTCCAGGCTCTCACCGGCCTTATAACGGGCATAACGATCCAACAGGCCAATGCTGCGGAAGAGCTGCTCCACCGATTCGGAAAGCTGAGCGCCGTTCTTCAGCCAGTGATAGACCCGATCTTCTTTGACCTCGATGGTGGCCGGTTCGATGCGCGGGTTGTAATATCCGAGAATTTCCAGGAACTTCCCATCGCGCGGGCTTTCTTTATCTGCAGCGACGATGCGGTAGGAAGGTTGACCACGCATGCCGGTTCGACGAAGACGAATTCGTACCATTGAACAAACTCCTTAGGGATGTGAATCTCTTGCGAGGGTTCGGGTGGTGCAATAAGGACAGAGAATATTATATCGCAATTTTAGCTCGATGGTAGCGTGTCAAGGGTGGGGTAAGAGCTGGGGAGCGGTATTCCTGGCTGGTCATTCTCCTGAGTCCGAGGCTGTGGGTGACCACTCTTCTCGTTGCGGAAAGCAGCAGCCATCTTGTGACTGCATTGCTTGATTTCGCCGAATAAGCGCTCAAGGAGGTTGGTGGTGCGTAGGTATTTCCAATGCTGTTTCGGGAAGCGATAGAAAGTCAACCAGGCCTGCAGGTCGCGCCGTCTCTCGCAACTACTTCAGAATGGTGTCCTCCTTAGGTCCTTTGTGATGCCCGATGCAATTGCTTTCCGCCAGCCAGGCCAGCATTTCCAGAATTTCACGTTCGGGCGTGCGCTTGTGGTAGAAGATCGTTCCGCCGGTTTCTACAAAATACTTCCCGCACGTTTTGCCGCGATACCACCGGATGCTCTGGCGAGTTTTGCCAGCTTTGATTCTGTTTCGCTTCGGTTGAACACTCTGTAACTTCTGGTAATCTGGACAGCCTGGATTTGGACAGAAATTTCCAGGTTTGGCGAATTGTTCTACCGTCTTCCCTCCCACTTAGTGTGCTCAAGTTTCCCCTTTATAGCACCTGTGCTCAAGAGGGAGCGCTACTCGGATTCGCAATATTCCCCAATCAACCGCGCGGCCTGCGACCGGCCAACTATGTTATACTGCACCTTATGCCCTGGCTTGAAATTTCTCTGACTACAGATGGCGAGCTGGCCGAGGCGGTGGCCGAGGTGCTGGCGCGCTTTGCCCCGAATGGCGTTGTTCTGGAACAAGGCGTGACCTTCAACGATGCCGAGGATGAAGGCACGCCGATCGGTCCGGTAACCGTCAAGGCCTATCTGGAAGCCGAGGCCACGTTGGAAGAGCGACGGCAAAAGCTCGAAGAAGCGCTGTACTTCCTCGGGCGCATTCGTCCGTTGCCGGAGCCGCGCTATCAGCTGATTGACGATCAAAATTGGATGGAGGCTTGGAAAGCCCATTATCGTCCATTGGAGGTCGGACGGCGCCTTTTGATCCTGCCGGCCTGGATGGATACCCCCTCCGCCGATCGCATTCCGATCCGTATTGATCCGGGCATGGCCTTCGGCACCGGCACCCACCCGACTACCCAGCTCTGTTTGGAGCTGATGGAGCGCCTCGAGCCCTTTCCTGAAAGGGTGATCGATGTCGGTTGTGGCTCGGCGATCCTTTCGATCGCCGCGTTACGCCTCGGCGCGCAGCAGGCTCTGGGGGTGGATATCGATGCCCAGGCGTTGGAAAATGCCCGTCAAAACGCTGTGCTCAATCAGATCGGCGAGGCACTGCGGCTGGAGAAGGGTTCGGTGGCGGAGATCCGGCGCGGGGATTTTCCCATCCGGGAGTCACCCCTTGTGCTGGCCAATATCCTGGCGCCGGTGCTCTCTCGACTGTTGGATGATGGTCTGGATCAGATCGTCGTTCCCGGCGGGTTTCTCATCCTAAGCGGCATCTTGCAGGATCAGGAGGAGCCCCTCCTAGGGAAAGCGATCGAGAAGGGGCTGATTCTGGAAACGCGAGCGCAAAAAGGGGAGTGGGTGGCGCTCTGCTTGCGGCGCCCTACTAGGTCTGACGTGCCGCAATGAGCTGATTGCGCGTCATCTGCAGGCGTTCCAGCGCTGTGCGCGCTAAAGTACGCATGAAGGCGCAGGAAAGATGCACATCCACCTCACACAAGGCGCGGAGGGCATGAGAATCAAATCGCAAGGCACGTCCACCTTTTTCGGCGCGCATGGTGGCGGTATACACGTATGGTTCGATCAGCGCCGAGATGCCGAATATCTCGCCGGGGTTGATGTCGCAGATGTAGTATTCCTTGCGGTAGTAGGGATCGTGTTCGCTGGTGACGACAAGGTAGTATGAGAAAGTGCCTTCCAGGGCAAAGTAGAGGGCCTCGGCCGGCTTACCACTCTCAAAAAGCGCTTGCCCTGGCTCGTAGGTGACCTCTTCGCCGATCATCGCCAGGGCGTTGCGTTGCTCTTCGTTGAGAAAGCTAAAGAAGGGGTAACGTCGCAAAAGCTCAGGGGAGATCATTTGCACCTCCTTGAACGGAGGATCTCTCCAACAGCTCCTGCACGGCGAGTAGGGCCTTTGGGATGGCTGCGGCGACCGGAGGAGAGAGAGCCTCCGAAAAATTAAATTCGGGGTTGACCGTTACGCCCACCACCCAGATGAGATCGGGAATTTGCCACCCTAAGCGCTGGGCCATTTCCAGTGCCGTCTGTAGACTGACATCATGCGCTGAAGTCGTGTGCCCTGCCGAAGGGTTGGGTAACCCATCCAGGGGAAAAACGCGCACTTCCCCCGGCGGGGTGTTCTCATCGAGTAGGGCATCTACCAGGATAACGCGCTCGTAACCGAGCATCCGCTCCATGAGGCGCAATCCGCCTAGGGAAAGGCAATCCAGTTCTATGCTATTGGCCTGGTCGCCTTGTGTCCGCAATTCCTGGACGATGCGCCAGCCAACGCCATCATCTCCGAGGATAGGATTACCCAGACCCACTACCAATGTGCGCATGGATGACTAGCCTCGCTTGAGCACTTCAACGATCTCACCTTCGGCGTTGCGAATGGTCACTTCCAACGGCATTTGACCGGGCAAGGAGTGGGTAGCGCAGCCGAAGCAGGGATCGTAGGCGCGGAAGGCCATTTCGATGCGGTTCAGCAGGCCTTCGGTGATGACGGTGCCTTTGCGGATCAGGCTACGGGCGGCTTTCTGAATGGACATGCTGATCGGCGCGTAGTTGTTCGTCGTGCCGACGATCAGGTTGACCTGCCTCAGGATGCCGCGTTCATCGGTGCAGTAGTGGTGGGTCAATGTGCCGCGCGGCGCCTCGACGATGCCGATGCCCTCGGTGGGAGTAGCAGTGGGCGGATTGTGCACATGCGGTGAGGTGATCTCCGGGTCGGTGACCAGTTCTACCCAGCGCTCGGCGGCATAGAGCAGCTCGATCAGGCGTGCCCAGTGGGTCGCCAGACGCTGATGTACCGGCTTGCCGCCCAGAGTGGCATAGAAGCGCTCATATTCTTCCTGGGCGCGCGGCGTGGCCATGCCATCGGCAGCGTTCAGCCGGGAAAGTGGTGTGGCGCAATAGATGCCTGAATCCTCCCCATCCACAAAGCCTTTCCAGCCGATCTTTTTCAGGTAGGGGAACTTGAGGTAGGTCCACGGTTCGACGTGTTCGGCGATCCATTCGGTGTATTCGTGAGGGGCATATTTGCCAATGCGCCGACCGTTCGGGTCCACCACGCTGACCATACCATCATAGAAGTTGACGCGGTTATTGTTGTCGACCGTGCCGATGTAATAGGTGCGATGGGTGTAGAGATCGCCCAGGATCAGCTCTACGTATTCCGGGTTACCCAGCACGATCTCGTTAAAGAGCTTCAAGCTGAATTGGGCAAATTCCACCGCCCAGCGCCCCATCTCCTCGATCTGCCGGCGCTCTTCTTCGGTGATCCCTTTGGTCAGGCCGCCGGGGATGGAGGTGCAGGGATGGACTTTGCGCCCGCCGATGATCTCCACCACCGTATGCCCGTATTTGCGTGCCTGGATCACCTTGCCGCCGATCTCCAGCCCGACTTTATGGATCACGCCTAGAATATTGCGCTCTGCCACCGGTGCATCTGGGCCTACGACGAAATCCGGGCCACCCAGGGCATAGAAGTGGGTGGCGTGATCGGTGACATAGAAAGCTGAATAGAGCAATTCGCGCAGTTTCTTCGCCGTCGGCGGCGGGTCAACGTGATATACCGCATCTGCCGCTTTGGCCGCGGCCATGTGATGGGCTTCCGGGCACACGCCACAAATACGGTTGGTGAGCAACGGCATCTCTTCGACCGGTCGCCCGATGCAAAAGCGCTCGAAGCCGCGTAGCTCCGGTATTTGAAAGTAGGCATTGGCGACGTTCCCTTCCTCATCGAGGAAGATTTCGATCTTCCCATGGCCTTCCAGGCGGGTGATCGGATCGATCGTAATGCGTTGGGTCATGGTGACCTCCTTACTTCCAGACGGTGCGCGCGGCTTTTAACAATGAGCCGGCCAGGTTGAAGCGGTAGAACTGCCCGGCCGGATCGGGGATGCCATCCAGAATGCGTTCGATCTCTTCCGGTTCACGGGCTTCGATGACCGAGGCGAAGGCCGAGATCAGGCGCGCACCGTAATCCAGCACCCCCTCGGCCGGGCCGTAGCAGCCGATGCATTGGGCACCGGCGCGCGGACAACGGGCATTGCAACCGCTGCGTGTTGCCGGGCCGTTGCAGGGGATGCCCTGCTCCAACAGGCAGAGCGTGGGATCGAGCGGGGCGACATCTTGGATGCGGCGGAAGGCGCTGATCCTCTTGATATTGCGTGCCCGCGGGCATTCATCACACACGGTGGAGTTCCCGGCGCCGATCACCGAACCTTTGGGCGGCAATTCGGCTTTCCCTTGCAAAGCGGCGATCACCCGATCGATCACGGCGGCGATCTGATGACTTTCCGGTGGACAACCGGGCATGTAATAATCTACTTCCACCACCTCCTCCAGTGTCTTCAGGCGCGGCAAGAGGCGTGGGAGGTGCAGCTCGCCTTCCACTGCCGACCATTCCGGTTGCGGCAGGGTGCCATCGGGGTTGTCGGTGGAAACGGTATGGAAGGCGGTGGTGACGATCTCCTCCGCCGGGCTCAGATTGGCCAAGCCGGGGATGCACCCTTCACAGGCGCAGGAGCCAAAGGCGATCAGAATCTGCGATTTGCGTCGGAGCAGATGCGCCATCTCCTCGTTTTCGCTGTTACGAATGCCGCCGTTGAACAGGGTCAGCAAGATCGAGCCATCGGGCATGGCCTCCACGTCTTGGTATTTGGCGTCCATCGCTACCGGCCAGAAGACGACCTCGAAGTTCGCATCTACGTCCAGGATTTTTTCGTGAGTGTTCAGGACGGCGATCTCACAGCCACCGCAAGAGGCTGCCCAATACATGGCAAATTTGGGTTTCCCGTTGGATGTCATGCTGTCACCTCCTCTCCCTTTTGCGAGGGCTCAAGGGCGCCCTCCAGAGCTTTACCGTTGGTGCTTTTGCCCCATCCAAGCGGACCCAGGGCGCGGATCTCTTCTACGAAGTTCGTTGCTTCGGTGGCGAATTTTGCCCCTTCCGCCGCGCTAGCCCACACCAGTTTGATCCGCTGCGGCTCGATGCCCAGGGCAGCTAATGTGCGTCGGAGCAGGAGGTAGCGTCGGAGGGCTTTATAGTTCTGTTCCAGGTAATGGCATTCTCCCGGATGACAACCGGTGATCAGTACCCCATCCGCGCCACTTACCAGAGCTTTGAGCACAAAGGTCGGGTCCAGCCGCCCGGAGCACATCAGGCGGATCAGGCGAATGTTCGGCGGATATTTCAGACGGCTGGTGCCGGCCAGGTCGGCGGCGCGGTAGGAGCACCAGTTGCAGGTGAAGCCGATGATCGTGGGTTCAAAGGTTTCAGGTGACATAGAGACCTCCTCCCTAGGCGGGCTGCGGCTCAAGGTTGAGCAAGAGCAGGCCTTCGATCTGGGCCAGGATCTGCTCGTTGCTGAAGCCCGTGCCGCTGATGGCACCGGCCGGGCAGGCGGCAACACAGGTGCCGCAACCCTGGCAAAGGGCCGGGTTGATCTCGCTGACCATGCGATCCTCGTGGAAGAGAATGGCATTGAAGGGACACAGGCCGTTGCAAATGCGGCAGCCGGAGCATTTGCTTTCCTCTATGCTGGCGCGAATCGGCTCCAGGGTGATCTCTTTCTGGCGGATCTTGCCCAACACGCGGGCGGCCGCAGCGGCTCCCTGCGCAACCGAGGCGGGAATATCTTTTGGACCTTGAGCACAGCCGGCGATGAAGATGCCCTCGGTCATGGTGGCGACCGGGTCCAGCTTGGGGTGGCGCTCGGTGAACCAGCCGTTGGCCGAGCAGGCGATGCCGAATTTGCGCGCCACTTCCTTCGCATCGCGCCGCGGCTCCAGACCGACCGAAAGGATGACCATATCAACCGGAATGCGGCGCTGCTTGCCGATCAGAGTATCCTCCACCTGGATGATGAGCTTCCCTTCCTCTCCGGGCAGGCGGGTGGCATCGGTGACCTCGGCGACTTTGCCGCGCACGAAGAGCGTACCCTCTTCCAGGACGCGCTGATAGAATTCATCGTAGTCTTTGAACGGTGTGCGCATGTCAATGTAGAAGTTATAGACCGTGGCTCCGGTGTGCTCCTTTATCAGGTGGGCGAATTTCAGGCTCTGCATACAGCAGATGACCGAACAGTAGTTGTTGAAGTTGCGGTCACGGCTGCCGACGCAGTGAATGATGCCCACTGTCTTGGGGACGGTCTTCCCATCCCGCAGCACGATCTTTCCGCCGGTCGGGCCGGCTGCATTGCACATGCGTTCCATTTCCAGACTGGTGAAGACGTTCGCTAGCCGTCCGTAGCCGTAGTTGCTGGCGCGACGGGCGTCGAAGATATCGTAGCCGGTCGCCAGGACGATATTGCCCACCTGCAGGGTGAGGATCTCATCTTGTTGGTTGAAGTCAATGGCGCCGGTGAGACAGAATTTCTCGCAGGCCTTGCAGGTGCCTTTCTCGTAGTAGATACAGTTCGCCACGTCAATGACCGGGAATTTTGGCACCGCCTGCGGGAAGGGAGTGTAAACAGCCTTGCGATAGCCTAAGCCGGCCTCATAGACCTCGTCGATCACTTTCTTTGGGCACTTCTCCTGGCAAATGCCGCACCCGGTGCAGAGATCGGTGTTCACCTTGCGCGCTTTTTTGCGCACGGTGACGGTGAAATTACCGACGAACCCCTCTACTTTTTCTACTTCGCTCCAGGTGAGCAACGTGATGTTCGGGTGCTCTCCCACCTGCACCATTTTGGGGGTCAGAATACAGGCGGCGCAATCCAGGGTCGGAAAGGTCTTATCAAATTGCGCCATGTGCCCACCGATGGAGGGTTCGCGTTCGACGAGGTACACAGGGTAGCCGGCATCGGCGATCTCCAGAGCGGCCTGGATGCCGGCAATGCCTCCCCCGACGACAAGCGTCGCTTCGTGGATCGGCACCCGTAGCGGTTCCAGCGGCTGATGACGTAAGACGCGTTCAACGCCACCGGAGATGATCGCCTGAGCTTTCATCGTTGCAGCCGTTCGATCGGTATGTACCCAGGAGACCTGTTCACGAATGGAGACCAGCTCGCATAGGTACGGATTCAGGCCGGCGCGAGCACAGGCGGTGCGGAAGGTGTTTTCGTGCAAGTGAGGGGAACAGGCGGCCACAACCACGCGCGTCAGGCCGAGTTCTTTGATGTCTTTTTCGATCAGTTCCTGGCCCAGGCTGGAACACATAAATTTGTAATCGCGCGCGATGACCACGCCACGATGCTGCAAGCGGCTGGCTGCCCATTGAGCTACCTGTTCCACATCCACCGTGCCGGCAATGTTAGAGCCACAATGGCAAACATAGACGCCGATCCGTTCCTGAGGATGACCGTTCTTGCCGCTCATGAACCCACCTCCTCTTCAAGAGCGCGCTTCTGCGGCAGCGGCTTGGGCATTGGCAGACCTTCGGCTTTGCGCGGCCGTGAGGGTGGGGCGGGCGGCGCCTCGAGCCCGATCTTTTCAAGCGCTTTCGCCGCGCTCACCATTTCCAATCCAAAGCCCAGTTCCTTTGCCTCAATGCCAAATGCCAACCCCATCAGCTGGGTAAAGAAGACGATTGGCATACGGTAGTTCGTGCCGAAGTGGCGATTCATTTCGCCTTGATAGGCATCCATATTCAGCTGGCACATCGGGCAAACTGTGACCATGAGATCGGCCTGGTATTGCGCTGCGCCGGAGATCAGGCGGCGCAGGAGTTCGAAGGCTGTTTCCGGGCCGATCTGGGTCATATGCCCACCGCAACAGGCGGTCTTGAGGGGAAAATCGATCACTTCGGCGCCCAGTGCTTTCAGCAGCACATCCAGCTCGATGGGGTGCTCGTGATCGGACCAGCGGTGGTAG
Organism: Anaerolineales bacterium; assembly: GCA_034432895.1. Lineage (GTDB taxonomy): Bacteria > Chloroflexota > Anaerolineae > Anaerolineales > Villigracilaceae > 630D-37. The sequence continues at coordinate 16,594 of DAOUBG010000011.1, read as the reverse complement.
TAATCCGGACGCGGCACCATGCATCCCAAATAGGGCGCCACACGCAGACCGTACAATGGGCGGGTGATAAGCTGTTTAATGCGTGCCAGGCCGATATCGTGAATGATCACGTCCAGCAAATGGCGGATGATCAGCGTGCCAGGGGTATAGGAAAGCCCACCGGCTGCCAACGCCTCATTGACTTTTTCTCCCAAGGCCGGGCGCTCTGCCATATAGTAATCGGCTTTGACCAAGTTCAGGTAACAGGCCGAGCAGGACGCAACTACTGTATGCGTGCCATTAGCCTGCCGGGTGGCCAGAGCCAGGTTGCGGGCAATTAGGGAATAGGCCGGGATCAGGTTGATGCTGAAGTATTCCGTGGCGCCACAGCAGTTCCAGTCATCGATCTCTTCCAGGTTAATCCCCAAGTGCGAGGCTACTTTTGCAATTGAGAGGCTGTAGGCCCTGGCGCTTGTCTCCATCGAACAACCGGGGTAGTATAGATACTTGTTCATACGGCCAGCTCCAGCGTTTTGGCTTTTTCAAGGATTGCTTTTAACTGCTCCATGCCCTTGATGCGGCGCGGACGCAAGGACATGCGCTTGCGCGAGATCATTCCCAATCCCATACTTGCCATGCCGGGCAACCGTAGTGGGAAGTGTTTCAGGTAGTGGCGCGTTGCCAGGCCGAATTCAAAGCTGCGCCCATAGTTTTCGACCATATCCACGAAGGTTTCAGAGAATTCGGGTGCCGTCGCTTCCTGGAAGAGCCGTTCGCGAATGGCCATGCCCTTCAACGTATACATCACATCTGCAATATGCACTTCCTGCGGGCAACGAACGACGCAGTGGTAGCAGGAAACACAAATCCAGGGCGTATTACTGCGCAGGACGGCCTCTTTCATCCCGGCTCGTAATAGGGCGAAGATCATGCGCGGCGTATGGTCCATATCTGCCGCTGAGGGGCACGAACCGCCGCACGTCCCGCACTGGATGCACATCTCCAGACGCGAAACGCCGGCGGTTGCCAGGCTCACACGGTGCAGGAGCGAAAGGTCCTCTTCCTGTCGCACTCCTGCTCGCGTACGTTCGAGCGTTGCTTCCGGCATGCTCCCTCCTTTCGGAAAAGTAGGAAAACTCTCACTCTTTTCTAATAGTACATTTTTTCATAAGTGAGCGCAATGGATTTGGTGGGGTTGGTGATTTTTATCACGAGCAAGTGATGACGATGCTCCTTGCGATTTTGCAAAAAAAACTCCCGGCAAGCGCCGGGAGGGGAACTTTTTGGAAGTTGCTCGGTGGTGGCGGACGGATACGATGGATGGAAGGGAAAAGAAGGGAAGAGACGAACTTGGATGCGCAAAATATTTTCTGCCGGCCAGTAGGCCATCACCATTGTCACCCATATCAGGGTGATGCCAAACAGCACGAAAGCTGTAATCAACCAAATGGGAATCGAACGTTTACCCACTGCACACCATCCTCCGGCCTTCTCATACCTCAACGAACCAAGTTCTCTAACCTGATGGTTGCTCTCAGTCTCGTAAGCCTGTGCTACTTCTAGATATTTTGTGCTCACCCTTGAGCGTTCTCACTTAATGATTTGGTAAACAAATTATACAGCAATTCGATCGATAAATCATAAAAAGGAAATGCTTTTATCAGACTAGACATGGACCTGTCTTGAGCTAATTCTTCGCAAGTCTTGCCGGTCAAAGATTCGGCTGTCGTCCCCTTTGTGAAGAGGTTGTTTTTGCAACGTTCTTCGATCTGGCATGCTCCGACATATCTACCCGGTTGGTGTCTATGGTTTGCTCTCGATCGTCCATTTCGGCAACTCTTCCAGCTTACGGCGCGCTTCGCGAATATCTTGTAGAATTTGATTCACCAGGGCTTCCGGACTGGGGAAGCGCTGTTCCTGGCGAATGCGGGCGACGAATTCTAAGCCCAATTCCTGGTCGTAAAGATTGCCCTCAAAATCTAGCAGATGGGCCTCGATCAGTGGATGTGATGCGGAGGTCTTAAAGGTCGGGCGAAAGCCGATGTTGGTCACGGCGGCGTAGCGTTTTTCCCCCACCTTTACACGGCAAACGTAAACACCGTTGGCCGGGATCAACTTTTCCGGCGGATAATCGATATTTGCCGTCGGGATGTTGATCTGCCGACCACGCCCATCGCCTCGCACCACGCGCCCACGCACCTCGTAAAAGCGTCCCAAAGCACGCGCCGCTTCAGCTACTTCGCCTTGGGTGAGCAATTGACGGATGCGACTGGATGAGATCACTTCATCCCCATCGCGCGCTGCCGGCACGACGTGCACCTGGTATCCCAGCTCTTTGCCGATCTGACGGAGCCGCTCACTGTTGCCTTCCCGTCCGTGTCCAAGGGCAAAATCGTAGCCGATCCACAGATGGCGCACTCCCAGATGTTTTTTCGCCAGGCGCATGAAATCCAGGGCCGAGCGCGCGGCCAGATCACGGTCAAATGGGCAGGTGACCACTACATCCACGCCCAGTTGTTGGAGCAACGCCGCGCGCTCATCGGGCAAAGTCAGGTACTTCAAATCTGGTTGGTGACCCAAAACCAAGGCCGGGTGAGGGTAAAAGGTGATCACCACTGCCGGCAAGTTTTCCAGGTGTGCTCCCTCTACAAGATGGTGGAGCAAGTAGCGATGGCCGCGATGGACGCCATCGAAAACGCCGATGCTCACGCCGGAAGCAGGCAAGGAAAGATCGTAAAGGGAGCGCGAATGAAGCATTATTTCATCCGCTCCAACACGAATTCGGCCACGTCTTTGACCTCCAGGCCGCCGGCCGCGTCCGATTTTGCCGCGTCCGTGAGCATAGTCAGGCAGAAGGGGCAGGCTACTGCAACCGCTTGGGCGCCGCTGGCGCGCGCCTCGGCATAACGTGCCTGATTGACGCGCCGCTCGCCTTTCTCCTCTTCTTTCCACATCTGAGCGCCGCCGGCGCCGCAGCAGAACGAGGCCTCCGCATGGCGCGGCATTTCGATTAATTGTACACCCCCCTCTTGGAGCACTTGGCGCGGCGCATCAAAAATGCGGTTATGGCGGCCCAGATAGCAGGGATCATGGAAGGTCACGGTCAGGGTCTCCTCTGAGACCTCCAACCGAATCTTGCCTTGAGCGACCAGCTCGTTCAGCAATTGGGTGTGATGAATGACCTCGTAGTTCCCGCCAAAGGCCGGGTATTCGTTTTTCAACGTGTGCAGACAGTGCGGGCAGGTCGTCACGATGCGACGGGGGCGGATCTCGTTGAGCAATTCTACGTTGGCCTGGGCCAAGGCGAAGAAGATATCCTCACGGCCGGCGCGGCGTGCCGAATCGCCGGTACATTGTTCGTTGCGTCCCAGCACGGCATAGTTCACTCCGGCCGCATTCAGGATTTGCGCCAGGGCGCGTGCCGTCTTCTGGGCACGGGCATCGGTGGCGGCGGCACAGCCCACCCACCAGAGCAGTTCGGGTTCAGGATTTTGCTCAATCGTGGGCACGTTCAGCCCTTCGGCCCATTTCATGCGATCGGCTTGGGGCACATTCCACGGGTTGGCATTGCGTTCCATGCCGCGGAGGGCTCCTTCTAGGAGCTTCGGGAAGCGGCTTTCCATGAGCGCCAGATAGCGCCGTGCCTCGAGGATCTCGCGCATCGGTTCGTTGCCCACCGGGCAGATCTCCACGCAGGCCCCGCAAGAAGTACAGGCCCAAATGGCTTCTTCGGAGATCAATTCGAGCAAAGGCACCTGCGTATCACCGCCGTAATTAAAGTGATAGCGCTTGTTGATTTCCAAGGCTGCCGGCGAGAGCACCTTGCCAGTGTTATAGGCCGGGCAGACCTCCTGGCAACGGAAGCACATGATGCAGGCGTAGGCGTCCATGATCTGCTTCCATTCCAGGTCGCGCAAGGTCTCGGCGCCGAATTTTTCGATGTTCGGATCGTCTAGGTTCAGGTAACTCAGCTCGCCCATGGAGCGGCGAGCGGGTTTCAGCCATAGATTGAGCGGAGCGAAGAAAAGGTGAATGTGTTTGGAATAGGGGAAATAGGGCAGGAACGCTACCACGGCTCCCAGCGAGAGCCAGAACATGAGGTGCTCTCCCACCTCTACCGCCGTCGGACTCCAGCCCGACCATAGCGTGGCCACGCGAGAAATGATCGGTTGCCAGGGGTCCGGGCCGTGCATGGCCAGGTAGAGGGATTCTCCCAGCAAGCGCGCCGCGTTGTGAACGATGATAAAGGTGGCCACGATCGCCGAATCACGCGCGATGCCGAAGCGCGCTTTGGGATGCAGCAGCGTGCTCTCACGGGTGGTGAGCGTGGATGGACGGAGCACAAAACGTCGCACCACCAGCGCCAGCATGCCGAGCAGAATTGCCGAATTCGCTATATCGGCCGAAAGGCGATAGATCTCGCCCACTCTCCCCAGTGCCTCCAGTAGCCGAAAGCCTGTATAACCGTAGATCAGATCGGAGAGGTTGATCACCAGAAAGACCAGGAATCCCCAGCCGATCAAGGCGTGGAAAAGGCTCGGCCAAAAACGGAAGCGGAAAACGGTTTGAAATGAGATCACGCGCCAGAAAACCTCCGGAACTCGCTTCCAGGCGCTGTTCCAATCCGGACGGCCGTTGCCGCTGCGGATCAGGTCCACAATTCGACGCACGCCGCGGTAGGTGTAGTAGAGTGAGACCAGTACCGCCAGCAGGAACAAGATTTTTTCAACGAGGGTGAGCATGTGGCCTCCAAAAGTTTAACGTGCGATCTCTTCCACGTATTTTACACCCAGGGCACATACGCCTTCCAGGTGTGAAGCAACCGTTTCCCAGGTGAGCACTTTTTCGGTGTTCCAGGCGCGGGTGAGCGCTACCGAAAGACAACCGGGGCCGGCATGATAGTTCACCAGGGTGAATTTCCAAAGGTCCTCATAGGAAGCGACGTCTCCCGGTGCCTTGCGTGCCAGGTTGCGCACCATGCGCCCGGTTTGAGCACAGTTTGCCTGCATCGTTTCGGCAAAAATCCCGATGCTGAAAGAGGCTTGGGAAATATCAATACCGAGCGGGCAATCTTCACAGGATGCATTGACGGCATGGATCAGTGCCAATCGCAGGCCTTCCTTCTCCTCACTGCTCAGGCGGACATACCCCAAGCTGCAACGTTCTTGGGGTAGGAGCAAGGGGCAGAATTGAGCAAAGAAAGTGAAATTCCACAACAGGGTGGTATCGGCGCCGTTTTCGGTGAGCTGACCGAGACCGATATCGCTGCGATCGCGAAAAATGCCCGGCCAAAACTGGCTCTCGCGGGCAAACAAGTTCTTGAGCATTTGCGCCGGCACGCCACTGCTCCGGGCCACATTCAAGATCAGCGCATCGAAGCGATTCTGCCACTCGGTGATCGCCGGGCGCGCCGCTTCTAGACCGCAGGGGGAAACGCTCCCATCTGCGTTCAATCCGCCGTCTGGACAGGTGCTCACATCCACCGCTCCCTGTTGGATCAGGTTGGCGGCTAAGTATTCGTAAGGAATATCGGTGTTCAGGTCTTCAGGACGGGCGGGAGTGACCAGCCAGGAAGGTAGGTCTTCAACCGGCGGGAAGGCTTCCCAGACCTCGCTACAGGAGGCTACTGCCGGGCCGCGCCATTGACTGCTCAGCACGTTGACATACCAGTATTTTCGATCGGGATCGTTGATCGCCGCTCGCGCGACCCGGATCTGGGCGGTATAGGTAACGCTCGAATCCCCGTAGCTTGACCAGGCCCAGAATTGCAGATTTTGCTTGCCGCTTTTCGGTTTGAGCAGCAGGGTGCAGGGAGAATCGCAGGAAAAAGCTTCTCCCTCATAGATGCCTTCGATGCGTGTGATATGCTCATTTGGCAGGGGCTCTTCTCCGCTCAAGAGTAGGCGTGGCTGACCTTCACAGAGAAAGCTGAACTGCAAAGGGGCCTCTTCACATCCCTTCACCGAAACCCAAACCGTCGCTGCCGGTAGCGAGACGATGATCTCGCGTGAAGCAGGGTAGGTGCGCACCTCGTAGAAGTAAAACCCATGGCACAACGTAGTGTCGGCGTTGAAACAAGAGGGTTGTCCGATATATTCGTTGTACAGATCTTTGCCGCAATCGCGATAAATTTCGGAAGGAGTAGGCAGGCCCTCATGATCCACGGTCAGCTCACATTCCACCCGATTGTTCGACCAGCGCGTCATCCACCAGACGTGAGCAGTGTAGTCAATTTTGATCCGCGTATAGCGATCCGGCCCAGGCGGTCCAAGCGCCGCAACGTTCTGCTGGCTGCTCCGAACAAGCGCCGGGATGCCGATCGCCAGAAGGAAGAGGAGAAAACGTTTGCGCAGCCGCACGGTAGCCTGACAAGTTCAATTTTAACATGAAAAAGAAATCACCCTTCTCATGGCTTGAGGTATTCCTGGGCATTTTAATTGCGTAAACTCGATCTGGCTCCAAACGCCCTTCTGGCAAATAAAGTAGAGGAAATGCAAGTGTTTTCCTCGCAAATCATGCCATCTATCAATCGAAAGCCATAAAAGCGTTCGCTTTTCATTGACGTTCTTTCCCTTCACAGGTATACTTAACTCACCTCGGGGTGTAGCGCAGTTGGCCAGCGCACCGCGTTTGGGACGCGGGGGTCGGCGGTTCAAGTCCGCCCACCCCGACTGTTGATCGCCATCCTGCTGGATGGCGATTTTGTGTTAAAATGCAATCACTTTCACCATCTTACGAGATGAGGAGAATCCCTATGGCTCGCCCTAGATTCGATGGTGTCATTGAAACGGTGCGCTATCGGGATGGAAAAATTTCCCTGGTGCGCGTCCACGAGCGACGTGGCGCCGCCTTTGGCGATCATGTCCTTCTCGATCGGCAGGCCTTGCTCTCCCGTTTGAAGCAAGGCAAGCGCTTCTTCACCGGTCGCCGTAAAGAATTTTGGGCCAATTCATTCGAGATCCAAAAGCCCGTCCTTCTCCTGCAGCGCAACGGCGAAGAGATCATCGCCACCCATCCCGATGCCACGCAGGACGATCTGGAACTGCCACTCTTCTGACCATGAAACGTTACGATCAAACCCCTTTTCTGGATGCGAACGGTAACCTGCCTTTGATTGGAAGGCTGCGCGGCATGCTGAAATATGGTATGGATTGGCCCAAAGATTTGGAGGCGCAGAAATTGGTATTGGAACGCCTCGAAAAAGTGCTCGAAAAGGGGTTCATTGCGATTCGTAACTATCCTCTGGCGGAAGGTTCGGTGCTCGTGCCTCTGATCCTGATCGGCCCGGCCGGCCTGTTTGTGCTCCAAGTGAGCGGCGCGCGCGGCCTCTTTGAGGCCAAAGGGGAGGAATGGAATGCGTTGGTGGGGGATGTTTCTCGTCCGGCGCGCACCAACCTGATCCGCCGTGCCCAACGGTTTGCCCGCGCTATCCAGGTCCTGCTGGAACGCCAAGGGATCAGCTTGCCCACCCCGGTAGAGGCGGTACTGGTGGCTGCTGATCCCGGCTTGCACGTCCAAACGCTACGTCCTGCGGTTCGCATCATCTTGAGCGATGCAATCGAGCGCTTTGCCCTTTCTCTGGCCCAGGCGCGGCCGGTGCTTTTGCCGACCCAGGTGCAGAACCTTGCGGAGCGCCTCCTGAACCTACGACGCACCACCCCGGAAACGGCTGAAGCTCCTGCAGCTCCTGCCGAAGCGCCCCTGCCAGAACCGCGGACAAATTCCGTCACGGAGGTGCCCCGGCTTACGCCTTCTCTACCTCCTGCTGAAGTCTCTGATTCCCCCCGGCTGCGTCCGGCTGTCCCCATTCCATCTTCAGCGCCTCGCCCGCGCCCCTCTGCTGCTCCCCGTCGCCGTCGCCTTCAATCTCGACAGTGGGTGCTGCTTGCCATCATGGGAGGAATCGAGCTCTTTCTCGTCATCGGCCTCATCCTACTCTTTTCCCTGTATCGTTAGCCTCTTGACATCGCCGTTCCTCTCCATCGTGATCCCCGCCTATAACGAAGAGTCTCGTCTGCCCCAAGCCCTGGAGCGGCTGAGCCGTTTTCTTTCCACCCAGGGTTATGATTTTGAAATCCTGATCGTCGAAAACGGCAGCATCGATCGCACCTTCGAGATCGCCCAGGCCTATGCCGCAACGAACGCACATGTGCGTGTTTTCCATGAAGATCGGGCCGGCAAAGGTCGTGCTGTTCGCCGTGGCATGCTCGAGGCGCGTGGCGCCTATCGCTTCCTTTGCGATGTCGATCTTTCTATGCCGGAAACGCAAATTCCCCTCTTTTTGCCTCCCCAACGTGATTGTGATATTGCCATTGCCTCGCGCGAAGCAGCGGGTGCCGTTCGCTATAACGAACCCTTTTATCGTCATCTGAGCGGACGCATTTTCAATACCCTGATCCGTCTACTCCTCCTTCCCGGCATTCAAGATACCCAATGCGGCTTTAAGTGCTTCCGCGCTGCCGTAGCCGAAGATCTCTTTCCCCGTCAAACGCTAATGGGGTGGTCCTTTGATGTCGAGCTTCTCTACCTTGCCCGGCGCCGGGGCTATCGGATTTGTGAAGTGCCGATCGATTGGTATTTCAACCCCGAAAGCAAAGTCAACCTTTTTAGGGATGCCATACGCATGTTTTTCGATCTCTGGCGCATTCGATACAACGCCTACCGGGGAATGTATGATCGTACCCAACCTTGAGATCGAACAGCCTCTCTGGCAGGCAGGGTATCGGACCATTGCGGGACTGGACGAAGCCGGACGAGGCGCGCTGGCCGGCCCGGTTGCTGTGGGGGTGGTGCTGCTCCCCGCCGCTGCCGCAAGCCTTTCGCGGACCTTGAACGGGGTGCGCGATTCCAAACAATTGACCCCGCTGCAGCGTGAACGATGGGCCGAGCGCATTCGGCAGGTTGCCATGGATTGGGCGGTGGGTTTCGCCTCGGCCGGCGAGATCGATCGCTGGGGCATCGTCGCTGCAGTGCGATTGGCCGCCCTGCGTGCCCTGAGTGCCTTACGTTATCCTCCAGACTATCTGCTCACCGATTTTCAGCTACACCTTGCCTCGCTCGATCTTCCCCAAACCAGCCTAATCGATGGAGATGCGCTTTCCCTCACCATCGCCGCCGCCTCCATCCTCGCCAAGACGGCGCGCGATGCCTACATGATCGAGATGGAACGCCTCTATCCAGGCTATGGCTTTGCCCAACACAAAGGCTATGCCACTCAGCAACATCGTCAGGCATTACAGCGCTTGGGTCCCAGCCCTCTCCACCGGCGCAGCTTCCTTGCTTGAACGGCAAAATGAAAAGACGCCGCTGTGACTTATTGACGATCGGGAGAAAGGTTAGGCTCGCAGCGTTCGTGAAATTCGCACAACCACGGCAGGATCGGGAGAATTTTGCCTCGCTTCCCCAGGCAGAAAGGGTTTTGACAGCCCTAGCGTTAGAAGGATGTTAGACTCTCAAGCAATCTCTTGACGTGCCCTCTTTGTTAGGTATAGAATACACTTGAATGAGTGCTTATTCTGCCGGGCGCTTAATGGGTATTACCTGGTGTAAAAACAAGTCGGAAAACTCGCATTGTGTGTCTGGATGGAGTTATGGAGTACAAAGACTATTATCGGATTCTCGGTGTAGACCGCAATGCCAGTGCCGAAGAAATTCGGCGGGCTTATCGCAAGCTGGCCATGCAATATCACCCAGATCGCAATCCGGGGAATAAAGAAGCAGAAGAAAAGTTCAAAGAGATTAACGAGGCCTATCAGGTCCTCAGCGATCCCCAGAAGCGGGCCCATTACGATCGCCTGGGCAATGCCTATGCCCAGTGGCAAGCAGGGGGCGGAAGAGGTGACTTCGATTGGTCTCAATGGTTCACCGGAGCGCCGGGCGGGGTGCGCGTAGAGGTGCGCGATTTCGGCGACTTGTTCGGTGAGGGGGATCTCTTTTCCGAATTCTTCCGCCAGATCTTTGGCGGCTTCGGCCCCACCTCGCAAACCCGAGGGCATGCACGCGCCGCGCGCGGCTACCAGCAACCGTTTCAGATCACCTTTGCAGAAGCCTACCAAGGGACCGAGCGCGAAATTCGCATCGGAGAGAAAACATTGCGTGTGCGCATACCGGCCGGGGTCGATAATGGCTCCAAAGTACGGGTGCGCAACGCCGCTCCGGATGGAGGCGATCTGTACTTGGTGATCGAGGTGCTTCCCGATCCGCGCTTTGAACGCAAAGGCCGCGATCTATATACCGATGTACGCATAGATGTGTTCACCGCGCTGTTAGGTGGCGAAGTGCCTGTTGAGGTGCCCACCGGCCGCGTTTGGCTCACCATCCCCGCCGGCACCCAACCCGAACAGGTCTTCCGCCTGAGCGGGCGGGGCATGCCGGACGTCAAAAACCCGTCGGTGAAAGGGGATTTATACGTGCGCGTGCACGTCAGCATCCCACAACGGCTTTCCGAGCGCCAACGCTCTTTGCTTCAGGAAGCCGCACAATTAGCATAGGAGGAATGAACATGAAGAAATCTCGCTTCTGGTTTATCCTTGTAGCGATCTCTTTATTCTTAATGGCCTGCCAACTGAGCCAGGCTGGCGCGCTTTTGACCGCTCCTATATCGACCGTCCTCCCCACGCTCCCGGCGGCGGTCGAGCCTTTGAATAACCTTCCCACGCCAAGCAACGCTATCCAGGAAGAGATGCTTGTGGCGCTCTATGAGCGCGTCATCTCCGGCGTGGTGGCTATTCGTAACTTGGATGCCGCTTCCCTGGGCTCGGGCTTCGTCGTGGATCAGGAAGGTCACGTTGTAACGAATTATCACGTAGTCCAAGATGCTCAGCGGGTGGAAGTGGATTTCACTTCCGGCTATAAAGCCTATGGCACGGTTATCGCCACCGACCTGGATTCCGATTTGGCAGTGATCAAAGTGGAGGCTCCGGCCAAAGAACTCCATCCGTTGTCGCTCGGCGATTCGGATCAACTCAAGGTTGGGCAAACCGTAGTGGCAATCGGCAATCCGTTTGGGCTTTCGGGCACAATGACCGTGGGCATTATCTCGGCCTTGGGCCGTACCTTGGAATCGGAACGCGCTGCGCCGGGTGGGGCTTTCTTCTCGGCAGGGGATATTATCCAGACGGATGCGGCTATCAATCCGGGTAACTCCGGCGGGCCGCTTTTCAACCTGCGCGGCGAGGTGATAGGGGTCAACCGCGCCATTCGCACAACGAACTTTACCACCACCGGCGAGCCGCTCAACAGCGGCATTGGCTTTGCGATTTCGATCAATATCGTTCGCCGGGTATTGCCGGTGCTGATCCAGACCGGTCACTATGACTATCCCTATCTCGGCATTTCTGCAATTCCGGAATTAAACCTGGCAACCATTGAGGCCCTTGGGCTGAAAAGTTTTACCGGCGCCTACGTCACACAGGTGGTATCGGGTAGCCCCACGGATAAGGCCGGTCTACGCGGCGGCAATCAACCCACCAGCATTCAAGGACTAGAAGCCGGTGGCGATCTGATCGTAGCCATTGATGGGCGCGAAGTCAAGCGCTTCGATGACCTATTGCGCTATTTGCTAAACAACAAATCTCCCGGTGATACTGTGATCCTGACCGTTCTGCGCGGTGATCAAAAGGTGGATATTCCGGTGACCTTGGGCAAACGCCCGTGAGAGGTTCAACGGTCGCAGGCCTTAGAGTATAGGCAAGGGATTGGATGCCTGGCGAGGACGGTCAGAGATTTCCAGCTTCTTCCTTCTAGGAGGTTGCTATGTTGACAGATGCCGCCATCCGTGAACTGCTCGAATATCGTAGCGAGTCACCGGTGCTGAGCGTATATCTTAACCTCGAACCCTCGCAGGCCAATACAGACCTCATTCGACTGAACCTGCGCAACCTGTTGCGCGAAGTGAATATGCCACAAGATGAAGCGCGTATTTGGGACTATGTCGATCACGGCCGGGAATGGAAAGGGCGTGCTTTGGCGCTCTTTTCTTGCGCCGCCGATGATTTTTTCCGAGCCTATCCTTTGGGTGTGCCGCTCCGAAGCCGCTATTTCGTTGGCAATCAACCGTATGTCAAGCCCCTTGCTCACCTGCTGGATGATTATGGCCATTATGGCATCATCCTGGTAGATAAGCAACGTGCTCGCTTCTTCTCCTTCCACCTGGGTGAGCTGGAAGATCTTGAGGAATTTCAAGGAGAGGAAGTGCGCCACGTTAAGCGCGGCGGCGCCTCGACCTTTCCCGGTCGCCGTGGAGGCACAGCTGGGCAGACCCACTACGAAGAAGAAGTGGCCGAGCGGAATATGAGAACGGCTGCCGAACAGGCCGCGCGCCTTTTCGAGGCAAAGCGCTGGCGTCGCTTGTTGCTCGGCGGCACAGATGAAAACGTCAATCTCTTCCGTCGCTACTTACCGAAATCTTTGCAAAGCCTGATCGTGGGTACTTTTGCCATCAATCTTCATGCAAATCGCACTGAGCTGCTCGAAAAAGTGCTGGAGATCGGTCAGCGTGCTGAACGAGAGCGTGAAGCTCAGCTCGTAGAACAGATGATCACCGCCGCAGCGAAGGGCGAAAAGGGCGTCGTGCGCCTGGATGAGACGCTGGAAGCAGTGCACGCCGGCCGCGTGCAGACCCTGATTGTGCGCGATGGGTATCGGGCCAAAGGCTACCAGTGCCAAGGATGTGGCTATTTGACCACCCAGGCTCTGCAAAAATGCCCGTTCTGCGGTGCTTCTTTCCGCGAGATTCCGGATGCCGTGGAGTTGGCCGTGCGCAAGGTGCTTGAAAGCGGCGGGGAGGTTGAAATCGTGAGCGGGGTGCCGGCGCTAGAGCCGGTTTTGATCGGAGGCCTGTTGCGCTATTAGCCCACGGGCGATTTGCCGCGCCACTTTGCCCATCGGACGCTCCGCAAGGCAATCCAAAGGCACCCATTCTAGCCCCTCCGGTGGCTCGGCGAGCAACTCACATTCCCAGACCTCCACCTGCAGACGAAAATGGGTATAAGCGTGCGCCAATTCGCCGATTTTTGCCCGCAATTGCAGCCGCAAACCAAGAGATTCCAGGAAGATCGAAGAGGCTATTTCGATGGCCTCTTCTGCTTCTATAAAGATGGCCGGGAACTCCCAGAGGCCTCCCAGCAGACTTTTGGCTGGGCGCCGGGTCAGCAAAACGCTCTCGGCACGGCGGATGAGCGCCGAAACCTGCACACGGCGAGGAAGCGCTTGCTTGGGAAGGGGCAAAGGGCGCAGATGAACGGTGCCGCGTGCCCGTGCCAGACAGAAACTTTCCAGCGGGCATTTTTCGCACTGCGGATTCTGCGGCAAACAGATCGTCGCCCCCAAGTCCATGAGCGCCTGATTGTAATCAGCCGAGCGACCCGATGGCAGGTGCTGACGGGCTACTGCTTCTAGTGTTTTGTGCGCTTTCGTGCCATTGAGGGGAATCGCCAGATCGAAAAGACGCGCCAGAACACGCTTGAGGTTGCCATCGATCGCCACTTCATCCAAGCCAAAAGCGAAAGAAGCGATGGCCGCGGCGGTGTAGGACCCGATGCCGGGCAGCTGCTGTAGGCTTTTGCGCTCCCGTGGCAATGCACCGTGGTAGTGTTCTACAATCTGTTGGGCTGCGCGCCACAAGTTGCGCGCCCGCTGATAGTAGCCCAACCCTTCCCACAGACGTAGCACCTCTTCTTCCGAGGCCTGGGCCAGGGCAAACACGGTCGGGAAGCGCTCCATCCAACGCTCGAAATAGGGGATAACGGTCTCCACGCGCGTTTGCTGGAGCATGACCTCGGCCACCCAAACGGCGTAGGGATCTCCCTGTGCTCGCCAAGGGAGCCGACGGCGATGCTCCTGATACCAGCAAAGCAACCTTTCGCTCAGCGATAGTTCCATGGAGTCTCTTCGCTCTGCAGGAGTAGATCGTTTCGGGGTTTGGTGAGGCGAAAAGTGCAAAAGGGATCCTCTTGTCGGCGGCCGAGAACGGATCTCGCTATTCCCTCATTGGGAAGCGCCTTTGGGCGGCACGGCGGCAAATATCGGAGCCTCTCTAAAATTGAAATCCCCCGCGCGCGGGTACTACTTTGACCGAAAAATTTTGCACGAAGTTGAAAAGCTGTTCCTGCAGGCGCGCCCATTCCGGTGAACGCAGCACACGATAGGCATTCCCCTCGTTTTCGGCCAGCAATCCCACCTGAATTTGAGGATAGTTACCGTACATCGTTGCCCAGGCCTCGATCGGCTGTAACCCCAGGCGTTGAACGACGGGGATAAATTCACCGATCACGAACTCAAAGTACTCTTGTTCGTGGTCCGGGCGAATATCCCAGGTGAGCAAAACTTTGACCGGCACTGTACCTCCTGATCCCAAACCAATTTTGCAAAAGCCGGTGGTTAATCGTGTTCCCAAGAAAGGACCACCAACCGCGTCTCCTCCGGTAGGGTGCTCCGACTGACCTTCAACGAAGGAATGGGGTCTATGTGTGAGGCTCCCATCTCCTTCAGGAATTTTTCCAGCGGATCGAGCGGCAAGCGGCAGGCCGGTGTAGCATAGTGCATGGGAATAACAATGTTTGGCTCGAGCAAACTGATCACTTCGGCAGCCTTAGCCGCGTTCAGGCCTCCTCCGCCCCCCACCGGCACCAGAGCTACGTGCACGGTTCCCAGGCTCTCGATCTCGGTCTGCGAGGGCACCTGACGCAGATCGCCCAAATGGGCCACCGTTAGGCCATCATAATCAAAGACAAACAGGGTATTGCGAGTGGAATTTGCGTTCTTTTTGCCGAAGCCATCGGTCTGGATCGCGGTGATAAAGGCCCCGCCGATCTCATATTCGCCGGGGCTGGTGAGCACATGCCGTGCCCCTTTGACGGCCTGCGCATAGTTGTGCCCCGGCGTGTCGTGGCTAATCGTCACAATATCGGCGCGTAGCTTGAGAGGCGAATAGCCGGCCACTTCGGAATCATAGGGATCGGTGACGATCGTGGCCAGGCCGCGTTCGGTGAGGCGAAAACAAGAAAGTCCGTACCAGGTGATTTCCATAAGGCGTATTATAACAGGGATTGCTGCTTAGGCGTACACTGCAGGCAAAGACATCTCTTGTGATACCTGTTATTTATTCCACTACGCCACGTCCAATTTGGACGTATAATTGGCTGGAACCAGAAGCGACCTAGAATGCTCGCCCCTTATTTCGCGGCAAAATGTCTGAGCCCCATAAAAGGTGTGCGCATGTTTTTTCTCTATCTCTGCGTTCCCTTGATTGCTTTTCTATACGCTAGTGTTGGGTTTGGGGGTGCAACCGGTTACCTGGCGGTGATGTCCCTGTTTGGCATCCCAACCCAGGTAATGGCAAGCACCGCTCTTCTCTTGAATTTGTTGGTCTCCAGCATATCGTTTGTCACCTTTTACCTAAATGGGCATTTGCGATGGAGCCTACTGGTTACATTTCTGATCACTTCGATCCCGGCGGCTTTTTTGGGTGGATACTGGAAGATCACCGATCGCCTGTATTTTGCTTTGCTCTATGCCGTTTTAATGTTAGTCGCCATCCGCTTGCTGCTGTTCACCCGTAAAAGCAATGAGGATCGGCCATTGCGTCCGCTCTCTCCATACCTTGCGCTTGTCATTGGAATGGGGATCGGTTTGCTTTCCGGCATGGTGAGCATCGGTGGTGGCATTCTACTTTCACCGATCATCATCTTTGCGCGCTGGGGAAATGCGCGCCAGGCTTCTGCGGTTTCTGCTGGTTTCATCCTGCTGAATTCCCTCAGCGGTCTCATCGGGCGTGTTATCGGCGGAACGTTCGGATTGACGTCACTCGGCCTTTCTCTGATCCCATTGGCCTTCCTCGGTGCTTTGAGCGGGAGCTACTGGGGCGCAGCGCGCTTTCAAGGGACTGCTTTGCGCCGAATCCTCGGCGCAGTGATGGGATTTGCCGGATTGAACTTTTGGTGGAAGTTCTTTTTATAAACCGGTTGAAACTTGTGCACTGAGCTCGGCACAATATGGGAGAGAAAATGGCCTTTGGATTCGTGATTCCATTGCAAAAACCGTGTCCGTTACATAGGCTTGCTCCGATAGGATTATGGATGAGTTCACTGCAAAAAGTTCTCTTACCACAGAGCGTGGCTTTGGATACGTGAATGCCGACATACACTTTTTCTTCTGCCGTATGACCACCTCTCTTAGGTATCATTCGGAGTGCCCGACCTAGCAGAATGCGGGCTCTTCGCCCCAGTTAACTGTTCGTGCCACCCCCATCTGGGCACAGCGACCCTCGCTCTGCGACGATCTCTTAGACCCTGATAGCTCGGTCTGTTGTGCCCTTCTGTCTAGGACGCGCCCTCAAAGCAATTCAAATTTTGAGATCCAAATGGCTCTAGGAAGATTTCAAAAATTTTGCAACAAAATTTTAGTGCTTTGTGGCGAAGAACCGTTTTGGCAATAAACCTTTTCATATTTTTCCGTGCATCCTTGTTTGTCCGTGCCCTATTGAATCACCCCTGTCATCTTCCCACTTTTGCTTTCTCTCTCACCTAACCACCCGACCAACCGACTCCCCAACCTTTCTTTGGAGGCCCTCATGTCCCGCTCTTTTCCCCTTCTCCTGTTGCTCATCCTCCTCACC
>DAOUBG010000010.1:0-48202 GCA_034432895.1 Anaerolineales bacterium | reverse complement strand
ACCTCCACCGATGCTTCCTGTACTGCTACGCTCGCTTCCAATAATGCTGTCCCCATCTGCACTTTCCATTCTTGAACCAGCTCCTCAAGATCGCGAAGTGTGCAGTCCGGATGGCTTTTTGCCCACTCCAGCACTGCTTCCATCGAACGTACATTTTATGGTGCACCTCCTGTCTTGTTTTACCCACTCCCCGACCAAATTCCCAGGCGATCTCGCTACGAAGTAAGGTGCTTCAGGGCTTGAAGGGGCATTGCAAGTTTCTGTGCTGGGATTCATGTGGAACGGGATTTATCCTGTGGAACGAGTTCAGACGCCCTCCCGTGTTCATCCGTGTCCTTTGAGCAGACATGGTTTTTGTAGTGGAGTGGGTTCTGCCCATTCCGAACAAACTGCTCTGTTCTCGAAAGAGGCTCTAGGCTAATTGGGTTGTGGAGCCATCTCCCCATCTTGTCGGCGCGAGGCGGGGTTGGAAAGCCGCTGACGGATCTGCCGGATGGCCCAAGTGGCGTGTTCTCGGATCAACGGATCTTGCTCCGTTTCTAAGAGATGTTCGAGTGCAGGTAAATCTTCCGCACCGCCGCAATTGCCCAGCGCGCTGAGGATATTGCGCAAATAGCCGCGGCGCTTTGCCCGTTTGATCGGGCTCCTGCGAAAGCGAGCAGCGAAATCTTCGGTCGTGAGGGAAAGCTCTTCTCGCAAGAGCGGGTAAGCACGCGAGGCTTGTGAGGCAAACACTGCTTCTCCCTCCCATCCGTTGGGGTCGGCGAAGCGATTCCAGGGACACACCCGTTGACATTCGTCGCAGCCAAAAATTCGGTTTCCAATGAGCGGACGCAATGCCGCTGGGATTTCCCCTTTGTTTTCGATGGTGAGATAGGAAATGCAGCGCTGGGCGTCCAGAGTGCGATCCGGCAGGATGCATTGCGTTGGGCAGGCCTGGATACAGCGGGTACAACGGCCGCAATGATCGGTAGTAAACGGCGGATCGGGGGTGAGCTCAATACCGAGCAGAAGCTCCGCCAGGAAGAAATAAGAGCCATGGCGCGGGTGGATCAGGCAGGTGTTCTTGCCAATCCAGCCCAAGCCGGCCCGTTGTGCCAGATCGCGTTCCAAGAGAGGGCCGGTATCGGTATAGTACCGATAGGGCACCGCATGCCCAACCTGCGCAACGATGAAATCGGCCAGGGCCTGCAGCCGCTCTTCTAGGACAAGGTGATAATCCTCGCCCCAGGCATAGGAGGCAATTTGTCCATAAGCCGCAGGCTGAGGCTCAGGTGGGCGAGAAGCAGGATAACGTATGGCCAAGACGAGGATGGAACGGCATTCAGGCAGGATTTGACGCGGATCGGCACGGCGCTGCAGGGAGCGTTCGGCGGCCAGGTAGTGCATTTCACCGTGACGTCCGGCCTCTATCCAGCGCTTGAAAACCTCAAAGTGCGGAGGGGGATCAGGAGTAGTAATGCCGGCCAGGTCGAAACCCAGCCGGCGCGCTTCTTCCTTGATCCGTTGCTCCAAAGAGAGCATCGTCACGGAACGACGATCTTGACAAACAAGGGCTTGCCGAAGGCCCCTCCGATCGGTGCGGACATGCGCCAGGCACTCAGGTATTCACCGGCTTTGGTCGGGGCACGGAAGAGCACCGAGACTTCCACTTCTTCATTCGGCAAAACGGCCTTCGGCAGCGGTTGGGGAATGCCGTTCATGCGATCGGCATAGCCGGCATAGACCAGTCCGTAGCCGGTGCCCCAGGTGCAGGACCCCACGTTCTTGATACGCCATGTTTTGGTGAATTCCTGCCCCGGCGAAACGATGCTTCCATCCGGATAATTCACATCCACCGTGGCCGGGTCAAAGCTCAGGGCGTTGCACGGCACCGGGGTGGGGGAGAATTCCAAAGGGAGGACGGGCGTGCCGCTGTTCCCGTTCAACGTTGGAGAAGGCATGGGCGTGAAGGTGGCAGCTGGCTCCGGCGTGGGCGAAAAAGCGGCGGCCGTGAGCGTCACTCCGGCAACGACCGTCTGCATGGCGCTCAAATAGAGCTGCGCCATATCGGTAGTGGGAGTGGGAGTGGCTGACGGAGCATTGCTACAGGCAACGAGTAACACCAACAACAGGGTGGTGAGACCGCGTTTCCAAGGGATCATGGTGCCCTCCGTAACGGGTGCTATCTTTTGACGGTGAACCAAGCACACACGGTAACGCCGAAGAAGTTGCCTTGATCATCCTGCATGCGCCAGCAGCTGCCGTAATCTTTCTCTACGTTCGGAGCGGTGAGCGTGATACCGAGGTCTTTTGTCTCGCCCGGTTTGACAAAATCCTTCGTCTGGGTGATGACGAAAGGTTGAGCACCCATGTTACCATCGCCACCGGCATAGGCCAGGCGGTAGCCCTCATCCCAAGTGCAGGTGCCGGTATTTTTCAATCGCCAGATCTTCAAAAATTGCTGGCCCGGCTTGACCACCACGCCGCGGGGCGGATCGGTATAACCGGCATATTCGGAATTGTTGCAGCCAACGGCGAAGCTAGTGGGCTGCGGATTAGGAGCGCCAAAGGTTGGAATCAATGTCGGCCCGACGGTGCTGGTGAGGAACGGCGGCAAGGTTGAAAGGGGGGTGCCTAGGGGCAGTGGCGTCGAAAGCGTCGGCGTAGGCGAAGGGATCGGTGTATCTGTCGGTACCGGGGTGGGGGTCCAGGCTTGCGCTGTCTGGGTCATCGCGCTAAAGACCATTTGAGCAGCCTGGGTGAGCACCATCGATGGATCAATGGCAGTGGGGGCAGGCGGGGCCGCCTGTCCCAGCGTGCAGGCGGAAAGCGAAAATAGAGCGATCAGAGAGAGTAACAGGGTAAACTTAAAGGGCATACAACCTCCAAAAAGATTATACCTTACTTCGGGGAGATGGACGGTGGATCGTAGACCGTGGACAGGAGAGAACCGTAGAGGGTGGTGCATCTTGAAGATACAAACGAATAACGGGTAAGAAGGTGCCGCGAGGACTTTATCCCTTCGTCGGTGTTTCCTGGGCACTGACCAATCCCATCACCGCGTCCCCGGCTTTGACTTCTACCACCACATCGCCGCGCACGGCCGTCCGTTTGCGCAAGGGGACTTCGTCCAATCGCAAGGAGCGCGCGGCTGCTTTACGCAGCTGAATGCCCACGCTCAGGTTTTCCTTCCCCAGCGCGCTGCCGACCAGGCGCTGACCTTTGGATAGTTCCCAGATGATGACGCCCTTTCCATAGCGTCCCTGGAGCGGGATTTCGGTCGGCGAGATGCGTTTGGCACGGCCATCGGAGGCCAATAGGAGAAGAGTGGCCTCTTTGAGCAGGATGTGAGCGCCGATCACTTCATCCCCATCTTCCAACTTGATCCCACTGACGCCGGCGGCCACCAGCCCCATCGGGCGCACCTCACGCGCTGCAAAGCGAATGGCCATGCCTTTTGCGGTGATTAGGAGCACTTCGTCCTCTTCTCGCGCCCAAAGCACGCCCAGCAGCGCATCCCCCTCGTTGATCCGTACCAACGTGAACGCCTGCGCCGAAGGCCCCGGCAGCTCGGCGATTGCCGTCTTTTTGACCATGCCACCACGCGTGACGGTCATCAGGCAAAGATCGGCCGGCAACCCGCTCCGCTGAGGCGGCAAGGCGAATAAGGCTTGCAACGGCTCGTTCTCCTTGAGCGCGGAGGTCTTATGCCAAGGCAGTCCCTCGCTCCATTTTTCCACCTGTGGCAACATCTGCACTGCCACGGTCGCGGCGCGGCCATTGGTGCTCGCTAGGTAGAGCGTGTCGTTCGTCATGGCCCGCAATAGCAGGCGCGGCGCCTCGCTCCCTGAGAGGCGCGGCATCTTATCTTCCTCCGTGTGGCCGAGCAAGCCTTCTTTCCCCACGCCTACCCATACTTTCTGTGCCGGCAGCGCATGAGCGGCCAGTACTGTGCCTTTCTCCTTTTCTTTCAGGTGCAAGATCTGGGTGCGGCGGCGATCGGCGTATTTTGCCTTGATCTGCTGCAGCTCCTCTGCTACCGCCTGCCGCATTTTCTTTGGCGATTGGAGCAAAGCCTCCAGCTCCTTGACGCGTGTTTGGATCTCTTTGTACTCGGTTTCGATCTTTTTGCGCTCCAAAGCTGCCAGACGACGCAACTGCATTTCCAAGATGGCGTTCGCCTGGGCCTCGCTCAGCTTGAAGCGCCTGATCAGCCGCGTGCGCGCCGTCTCGGCATCTGGAGCGTTGCGGATCAGGGCGATGATCTCGTCCAAGTTTTTCAGCGCCACGAGCAACCCTTCCAGAATGTGTGCCCGCTGACGCGCCTTTTCGAGATCGAATTCGGCACGGCGCCGCGTGACCGTGAGCCGGTGCTCCAGGTAGACGCGCAGTGCCTGCTTGAGGGTGAGCAAGCGCGGCTCCCCATCCACCAGCGCCAGCAAGATCAGGCTGAAGGTCGTGCGTAGGGGGGTGTGACGGTAGAGGGCATCCAGCACCTTCTCGGCATCGGCATTTTTGTTCAGCTCGATGACAATGCGTATACCATGCCGGTCAGATTCATCGCGCAGATCGGCGATTCCCTCGATCTCGCCCTCGCGCACCAACGTCGCAATGCGCTCGATTAGGCTGGATTTATTCACCTGGTAGGGAATTTCGGTGATCAGAATGCGGCTGCGCCCGCGCTCCATCTCTTCGATGTGCACCCGCGCCTGCATCAGAATGCGCCCACGACCGCTGCCATAGGCACTTTCCAGGCTTTCCGTCCCGCTCTGTTCGATCACCAGGCCGCCGGTGGGGAAATCCGGCCCTTGGATGAAGCGCATGAGCTGCCCGGTGGAGATCTCATCCAGATTTTCCCAGGATTCGAGCATGAAGATCAGGGCATCGATCACCTCGCCTAGGTTGTGCGGCGGGATGGAAGTGGCCATGCCGACGGCAATGCCGCTGCTTCCATTGACCAGCAGGTTCGGGATGGCGGCCGGCAACACGGCCGGCTCGCTGAGCGTATCGTCGAAGTTCGCCACAAAGTCCACGGTGTTGCGGTCAATATCCGCCAGCATTTCGGTAGCGATCGGCGCCAATCGCGCCTCGGTATAGCGCATGGCGGCCGGTGGATCGCCATCCATCGATCCGAAATTGCCTTGGCCTTCGACCAACGGATAGCGCATGGTGAAATCCTGCGCCAGGCGCGCCATGGCCTCATAAACGGCTGCATCCCCATGCGGATGATACTTTCCCAGTACCTCACCGACAATGCGCGCCGATTTTTTGAACGCCGCGTTTGGCCCAAGCCCCATATCGTACATGGCGTAAAGAATGCGCCGCTGCACCGGTTTGAGCCCATCGCGCCCATCCGGCAGCGCCCGTGCCACGATCACGCTCATGGCGTAATCCAGGTACGCCTGCTGCATTTCATCGTCTATATCAACTTTGCGTAACAATCCGAGATTCATCCCGTTCTCCGTATTTTGGAAAATCCCTGCCGAGATCAAGCATGCGGCCGATAGCGCTCGTACTCCTGCGGTGTATCCAGGTCCTGCAGGATCGAAGCCGTCTCTACCGGCACATAGGTGATCTGCGTTGCTTGGGCTTGTAGAAAATCCCTGGCTGTGGCCGGGGGAGCTAAGCGGAGCAATTCCGGCCAGAGATGACGCGCCACCAACCAGGGATGGCCGCGTCGACCGCTGTAGCTGGGGACGATCAGCGCTGCTCGGTGCTCGTTCCACACCTCGAGCAGCTGCCGCACTACCTGGACCTCGATCTGCGGCTGATCGCCCAGGCAGATCAGCGCCGCCTCGATCGCCTCCCTCCCTTCCAGTGCACGCAGCCCCACCTGGATCGAAGAGAGCATTTCGCCTTCGGTGTATTGGGGATTATAGAAGCACTCTGCCCCTGCACCATGGGCAATTGTCTCAATCGCCTCACGCTCGGCCCCACTGATCACCAGCTGCTCCCGCAGGCCGGCTTCCCGCAGCGTAAAAAGCACTTGCCCCAGCACCGTTCTCTCGCCCCAAGGCAAGAGCATTTTGGGGCGACCCATACGCCGCGAAAGCCCGGCGGCCAGCACCAGCGCAGCAACTGCTCCTAGCCTTTCCATTGCTCAAGGTCCTCCGGCGTGTCGAGATCCAGGAGTAATTTCGCATCGTGCCAGGGAAGGTAGGTGACCGGGTAGCGCGGGAAAAGCGCCCGCCCCCCGCGATCCCCCTCCAAACGCAACAACTCGTCGAACGTTACCCGGTCGAACAGCACCGGGTTCGCCCGTTGACCCTGCACCAGCGGCGCGACGATCGGCGGCAGGCCCATGGCATGACGCTCGATCAGCGCTCGAATGATTTGCGGCGTCACGCCCGGCTGATCGGCGAGTAGGAAGATGGCCGCTCCGCTTTGCGGATCGAGAGAACGCAGGGCTTCGATCCCGCTGCGCACCGAGGAGGCCTGCCCGCTCTCCCACTCCCGGTTGAAGTGTAGGCTCACGTTCAGGTTCTGCAGCGCCGCCTCCACCTGTCCGTATGCGCTCCCGCTGACCACGATCACGGGGCGCAACCCGGCCTCGAGGGCGCGCTCGGCCACATGGCGCACCAGCGGCTTTCCTTCCCATTCTATCACCTGTTTTGGCCTGCCAAAGCGCCGCGCCGCCCCCGCCGCCAACACAATCCCCGCCACCCGTTCGTGGACGGCAAAAACCTGCTCCTGCGCCAACGAGGCCACCAGCACGGCATCCCAAAAGGGCAAAAGCATTTCCGCCAGCTGCGCTCCGAGCGCTTGCGCTTGGACATCATCGGCCTGGTTGAGCAAAACGACCCGCCGGGCCGCGGGCGGAATGTTCTTCAGCCCTCCCTGCGGGTGATTGAGCAGGCGCGTCAGCGCGTGGGGCGTGATGCGCTCCCCCATCTCCAGCCCGGTCAGAGCGGCAAAGCGCTCGGCACGATGCACAGAAGCCTCCTCGAGCGGCTTCCCCACCCCGCTCAGTCCCACCACCATCACCACCACCTCGACGAATTCCGGGATCGGGGGCTCGTGTTCTGCCGGAGCTTTGAGGGGTTTTCGGCGACTGCCATCACATTCCAGAAGAAAAGGGACTTGACGTCGGTGTGCCTCGGAGCGCAGGTGCCCCAAAACGGCCATATCTACCCCGCGCAGCTTGCCCGGCGGCTCGTCCGCGGGACCCGTGACGAGGACCACGCCATCCCAGGGCAGGGGTTGCGGCCGAAGCAGGATGATGTGTCGATCGGCCAGGGCGGCCTGCTCCGTGGCCAAGTGGGTCGTGGCGCTCAGGAGCACCGGCGGCGGAAACTGCCGCGCTAATTGAAAGAGGGCTGTGCTCTTTCCGCCCGCGCCGACCAGGGCTACACAAGGAGCCTCTGAAAGCCGCAGGGCCTGGCGCAATCTCATCTCTGCCTTCCTGGAACGGGTGCGCAACTGCTCAGGCCCATAATCGCGCGCGAATTTCCGGCCGGGTCAGAAGCGCTTCCAGCACGCCCCCGCCGATGGCCAGCGATTTATCCGAGATCAACGTGCGGAAACGCGGATTGTCGCGCGGATCGATATCGCCCACCTTTAAACCGCTCGTGACCTTCAGGCCCGGATGAAGCAAGCCGCGCACCACGCCGGGGAAAGGGCTGTGGATAGGGGTTCGCTCACCCTGAGCGTTTTCCACCCAAGCCACGATCTCGCCTTCTTCGCAATGATCACCGATGGCGCGCGCGACCTGGAAAATGCCCTCGACCGGCGCCCGCAGCACGCGTCGCGGGTCCCCTTCCGGCAGGCGTGTATCCTCTTGTGGTGCTCCTTCCCAGTAGACACGTCCGAGCGTGTGACCACGGTTCGTCTCGATGACGGCATCGCAATTCTCACCGGCCACGAAGCCGGGT
The DNA here is from genome assembly GCA_034432895.1 of Anaerolineales bacterium. Taxonomy (GTDB): domain Bacteria; phylum Chloroflexota; class Anaerolineae; order Anaerolineales; family Villigracilaceae; genus 630D-37. The sequence continues at coordinate 40,349 of DAOUBG010000010.1, read as the reverse complement.
CCCAGGCCGATATAAAGAGCGGCTCGGTGTGCCAGGGGCTCTGGCGGTCGCTTGGTCATGCGGGCATCTACGATTGCCAGGGGAAAAAGCTGCAGGGCTTCCTGTGCCGTCGGATCGACCAGGACGGGGATATGGCGTTTTGCTAGGATTTGCATCATCCGCAGGCGATCGGTGGGGTCCTCTACCCGTCGTGCCGTGATCCCTTCGATCGTGATCTGGCCGGCGTAGATCGCTTCGGCAAAGGAAACCATCCGGCGCACGGCCAGCGGCTGCGGCAGCTCGGTGATCACCACGTTCAATCCGGCACGATGCAGGCGATAGGCCACTCCACTTGCCAGATCGCCCCCGCCCCGGATCAAGATCAAAGCCGTCATGGTTTTTCTTCCTTGGCGATGAACTTCTGTCCCTCCTGCAAAATATGTCCAAAGGCATAGAGGGTCAGGTAGACGAAGAGGAAGAAGAGCGTATACAGGCCGACGAAGGCAGTGGAACGCAGGCTCGGATCGGCCAGCCAGCCCCAAATTGCCTCTATTACCTCTTGTGGCGCTTGGAACAAATCCCAAGAATTGAGGCGGATAAAGCGTCCTAGGTAAATGCCCAGGCCGGTGGAGCCCGAAATGAGGAGTACGAGCAACCAGCCGATCCAGCGCCCGAAGTGACGGAGCACGATCTCCTGCATCAGGTAAAGGGAGACGACGCCTAGCAACACCCCGGTCCAGGAGAACCAAATCAGCAGGATCACATCGTACCAAATCGGTACACCGTAGCCCTCGCCGAGGTGCTGCAGATCGGTGAGGATGTAAGGCGCATTGGGGAAGAAGAGCAACCAGAGGAAGAGAAATGCCGGCACGAACAGGTAGACCATCCAGCGCCGCCAGGAAAGGACGTAGGCCATATAGGCCAGCACGAACGGAATCCAGGCCAGGAAAAGGTTCCAGATGAGCGAGGCATACTGCCTGGAATCGGTATAGAGCATGCGCGTTACGACCAGCGCCACATCGAGGATGGATGCCAGCGATAAAAGCAGGAAGATGCCGATTTTATACCTGTGATCGAGCAGTGTTTGTATCATGATCCCTCGCGCAGAAACTCGAGCAAAAGCGGATTGACGATCTGCGGTTTTTCGTAATGGGGAATGTGGCCACAACCTTCCACTGTCACCAGGCGCGCCTGGGGAATGAGCTGTTGCAAAATGGCAGCATGCTCATAGGGCACGGTGGTATCTTGCCGTCCCCAAACGATGAGCACCGGCAATTGGATCGTGCCGATTTTTTGATAGAGATCGCTGAAATCGCCGAGCATTCCGCAGCGCAGGGTGGAAAGCAAGGCCCGCAGGAAGCCGCGATAGCGCATCTGTTGACGGTAACGTTCCTGAAAGGCCTGTACCAGCTGCGGGTCGAAAAAGTCAGCTGCCGCGCCGCGTACGAGGCGCTCTCCCCCGGCCAGGGCCAGCGCCAGCTCGCCCACGCCTGGCAGCAATCCCAACCGCAAATAAAGCGGCAGGCGCAAGGCACGCACCCCGGCCACATCGATCAACACCAGGCGGCTCACCCGCTCCGGGAAGTACGCCGTGAAGCCGGCTACGATCGGCCCGCCCATCGAAAGCCCGATCAGCGCCACGCGATGCAAGTCAAGCGCCTGCAGCAGCTCATCCAGTTGGCGCACAAAGCGGCCCAGATCGTAGCATCCGGGTGGACGGTCAGAAAGGCCGCGTCCAAATAAGTCATAGCGCAAGGTGCGCAGTCCAGCAGCAGTCAAAGCCTGGAAGGTTGGATCCCAGATGAAGGATGGCACGGAAAAACCATGCACCAGCGCCACCCCCGGTGCATCTTCCGGGCCGCCCAGCTCGTAATGGGTCACACCTTCAGAAAGAGAAGCATAGCATCCCCCGAGTGCTGCGCGTACTTGCGCAGTTAGTTCCAGGTTCTCGCCACGGTAATGAAGCATGTTCAAATTATACACGTTTGACGTGGACGGCATGAGCCGTGGACGGCGGAGAGGTGGCGCTTTTCTGCGGCCGAGCGAGTGGCGGAGATGGTTTTGGCGGTTGGAGCACGAGTTATAATTTCAGTCATTCGCCTCGAATGAGATGGTGAGCATTTATGTTTGAAGCTCTCTTTTTTCGTTATCCCTTCCGAAAATACCAACGTATGATCCTGGATACCATCGTGCCGGAGAATGCCGATAACAAGTACCACATCGTTGCTCCTCCCGGCAGTGGGAAAACAATTGTAGGACTAGAGTTGATTCGGCGTTTTGAGCAGCCCGCGGTCGTCTTTGCCCCTACTATCACCATTCAGGAGCAGTGGCGCGAAAAACTGAACCTCTTTGCCGATGATCCGACCGTGTTGGAGGATCTGGTCAGTACTGATCCAAAAGTTCTGCGCCCGATCAACATATTTACCTATCAACTCATCTCCGTCCCCGAGAATGCTCGAAAATTGTTGAACGAGATGGCCGAAAAAGCCTGGGTGGAGGACCTGTTGCTGAATCAACAGGCTTCGGATGAGGCCGCGGCGCAGGAACGATTGCACAGGCTCAAGGTCCACCATCCGACCCGCTACCGCGAGGAACTTAGCCGCCGTGCCCTGCGTCTCAAGCGTCAACTTTTACGCGAACCACAGGCCGATATTGCCCACTTTCTACATCCGAATGCTCGCACACTGATTGATAACCTGGTGGCGTATGGCGTGCGTACGGTGGTGCTGGATGAGTGTCATCACCTGCTCGATTACTGGGCAATCGTCCTGCGCTATCTGATCAACCGTATCGAAGAACCGCGTATCATTGGCCTGACGGCAACCCTCCCCAGCCCGGATGGGGATGAAGAATTTGAAAACTATGATGCCTTGCTCGGTGAAGTGGATTTCGAGGTGCCTACGCCGGCGGTTGTCAAAGAGGGCGATCTGGCTCCTTATCGTGACCTGGTGCTCTTTGTCCAGCCAACCTCGCGAGAGCGAGAATATCTGAAGAACATTTCCAGAGAATTTGCCCATGCTCTGAGCATACTTACGGGGAGGGAGAAGTTCCGTGCCTGGGTAACCGACCTCGTCACGGCGCCCACGCTGGAAGCCTGGGAAGCCGCTTGGCGCGAACGCCCTCTGACAATGCTGGCCGCTTTGCGCTGGTTGTTGCCCCAAGGCTGGCAGCCGCCTGCGGCGTATCCCGTGCCTCAAGAATGTTACCAGCGCATTCAGATTGAAGACTGGATGGTGTTGATTGAGCGCCATGCGCTGGATGTGCTGGCTCTTAGCGAAGACTCGAACGATCATACTTTGCTGCGACAGTTGCGCAAAGTGCTGTATGGGTTTGGTTTTACCCTCACTGAAAGTGGCCTGCGTCAGCAGCGCTCGCCGGGCGATATGGTCTTGACCTTTTCTGAGAGCAAAGATCATGCTACTGCTCTCATCCTGGAAGAAGAGTATCGGGCTTTGGGAGAGCAGTTGCGAGCCGTGGTGGTGACTGATTTTGAACGTATGAACAGCGGGGTGCGCCGTTTGAAGGGAGTTTTGGCTTCGGATGCCGGTAGCGCTTGGAGGCTTTTTGAAACGCTGGTGCGCAATCCAAATCTCCGCCCCCTTTCCCCTGTTTTGGTGACCGGTCAAACGGTGCGCTGTGCAGCGGTTCATGCCGAGATCTTACTTGCTGCTATCAATCAGAAACTTTTGGCAGATGGATATACCTTTATCTGCATCGCGAAACCCGAAAACGAAGATGTGGTGCGTATCATCAGTCCGGAGGGCAAATGGACGCCGCGGGTTTATGTGCCCATTATGACCGAACTACTCAACGAGGGGGTAACCAAATGCCTGGTTGGCACGCGCGGCATCTTTGGCGAAGGCTGGGACGCGGTCAAGCTCAACACCCTGATCGATCTGACCAGCGTCACGACTAGCACATCTGTGCAGCAACTACGCGGCCGCTCCCTGCGCAAAGACCCGGATTGGCCGCGTAAGGTAGCCCACAATTGGGATGTCATTTGCATCGCTCCCGATTTTGAACGCGGTGATTTGGATTTTGAGCGTTTTATCAAACGCCATGCTCGCTATTGGGGATTGATGCTTTTTGCCGGGGTCAGGAAAGAATCTTTCCAGTCCCCCTATCAAGGCTGGGTTGTGCGCGGCTGGCCGCATGTTTTGCCCGAACTTCTGGACTGGCTGCACGAAACTTCTCGGCTCTATGCCGGCATGGAGAGAGTAAACCAGTACATGTTGGAACAGGTTGCTCGCCGCGATTGGGTGTACGATATGTGGAAGGTGGGCGAGGAATACAGCAATTTCAACTCCCGTACCACTCAGGTCCATGCCGCCAATCTAAAGATCCGCACCGTGTTCACCCTGCAAGACACCGTCAAAGGTATCGTGCGCGACCTGTTGGCTTCCCTGATTGGAGGGGCAGTTATCTTTGCGGGTGCATCTCGTATGATAACAAGTGCTCTACCTGCTGGAGCCTCGTTGGTCATTTTGCTCATCGGGATCGCTCTAGGCGCTATCTTTCTCAGCTTGCGGGATCTCGGGCGCGCTTTCCGTAAACTTGTACTCGAACAACCACCTGATCTGATTTTGCGCGATATCGCGCGTGCTACTTTGGCATCGCTGCGCGAAATCGGCAAGGTCAGTCGTCGCCTGAGCGATGATTTCATCCGCGTCATCGAAACGCCAGACAATACCTACCAGGTGCTGGTGGATTACGCTTCGCCCGAGGACTCGGATTTGTTTGCCCGCGCTGTGGAACAGATTTTTGCTCCCATCGTTGACCAGCGCTACCTGATCTGGCGCACCGACGAACGCCTACCCCATTGGATGTTGAATCCTTTTTGGAAGTTTTTGCGTGTTTTGCTACGCCGGGCATGGAATCAACCGCCGGCCTATTATGCTGTGCCAGATATATTTGCCAGCCGCAAGAGTTATGCGGAAACCTTCGCCCGTTACTGGCAGCGCTATGTAGGTGGAGGCGAGTTAATTTATACCCGTACCGAAACAGGCCGGCGTATCTTGCTACAGGCACGCGCCCAGCGCCGATTGCCTGTGAAAACGTTGGCTTTCGAATTCTGGCGCTAATCCATTCCGTCTATTGACTCCTCTGCAAAAACTATCTCCGCCACACGAGCTCGATTCAATAGGGCACAGATAAACACGGAGCAACTGGATAAATGTCAAGATCAAGACGGAGAAAGCCTCCAACCCTGATTATTGTGGAGGATAGCGTTCAAAATCGTCAGCAGTTTGCGCATGCAGGCGACAAGAGCGATACGGAACAATGGGAACGGGCCTATGGCCAAAATTGTACATCACATGCTTTGCCGGTGTTCATCAGGGCCATTAAAGCAGGCCAGGCGACGAGCAGTGACAATTTTTGTGCTAAAATAGAGCCTATCCTCAAAGGCGATGATGGGAACGAGTACGCCTGGATGCGGCAACAGCGACCTCGGGAACGGTGCGAGCCGGGGCGAAGCACAGGCGGAAAATCCTCCCGGAGCCGCAATCTGAAATCCGTTTCGGAGAGTAAGAGCGCCGGCCCATCCCCCGTTAGGTGGATGCGGGTATAAGCCCACTGGGTCGTACCCGATTGAGCGCCTGCCTGGAGCAGGAAGCAGAGTGGTACCGCGCGAGCCATCGGCTCTCGTCTCTGAATCCGAGACGAGAGTTTTTGTTTATCAGGCATTCTTTTTTGGAGGTGTGTATGTTCCAAACAGTCTCTTCAAAGCCGAATTTTGTCTCCTTGGAAGAGAACATCCTATGTTTTTGGCGCGAACACAGAATTTTTGAAAAGACGCTGGAAACGCGTGAGGGACAACCGGAATTCGTATTCTACGAGGGACCGCCCACAGCCAACGGACGTCCGGGCGTGCACCATGTGTTGGCGCGCGCCTTCAAGGATATTTTCCCACGCTATAAGGTGATGCGTGGCTATCACGTTATTCGCCGCGGCGGTTGGGATACACACGGTTTGCCGGTGGAGCTGGAGGTGGAAAAACAACTCGGCTTTTCCAGCAAGCGGCAGATCGAAGAATACGGCATTGCACGCTTCAATGCCCTCTGCAAAGAATCGGTCTTTACTTACATCAAGGATTGGGAGCGGCTCACCGAACGCATTGCCTTCTGGGTTGATCTAGAGAAGGCTTATATCACCTATACCAACGACTACATTGAATCCGTATGGTGGATTTTGAAGACGTTCTGGGATCGCGGCCTGCTCTATAAGGGCTATAAGGTCGTTCCCTACTGTCCGCGCTGCGGCACGCCACTGGCGGATCACGAAGTCGCGCTGGGCTATGACGAGGCGACCGATCCTTCGGTCTTTGTGCGCCTGCCGTTGGTCGATCGGCCGGATACCTCGCTGCTGGTGTGGACGACCACGCCTTGGACCCTACCCGCGAATGTGGCCGTCGCCGCCCATCCACAAGTAGAATACGTCACGGTGGAACGCAAACGCCCGGAGGGGGGTACGGAGAAGCTCATCCTGGCACGGCCGTTGCTGGAGCAAGTGTTCCGCGGCGAAGAGGTGCGCATTCTGGAGAGCTACCTGGGCAAAAAGCTCAAAGGGCTGCGCTACCGGCCGCTTTTTACGTTCCTACCGCCGCAGAAACCGGCTCATTTCGTCGTGCTGGAAGAGTTCGTCACCGTCGAGGACGGCACAGGGTTGGTGCACATGGCGCCGGCCTTCGGTGCCGAAGATATGCAGGCGGCCCAGGAGCATGATCTGCCGATCCTGATGACGGTCAAACCGGATGGCACATTCGTTGACGAGGTCACGCCGTGGCGCGGCCAGTTCGTCAAGGATGCCGATCCGTTGATCATCGGCGATCTGGAAGCGCGCGGGCTGCTCTTCCGTGCCGAAACCTACATTCACACCTACCCCTTCTGCTGGCGTTGCAAGACGCCCCTGCTCTACTATGCCCGTCCGGCCTGGTATATCCGCACGAGTGATTTCAAAGATCGCCTGGTGGAGCTCAATCGCCGCATTCACTGGGTGCCGGAGCACATCAAAGAAGGCCGCTTCGGCAACTGGCTGGCGAATAACATTGACTGGGCCCTCAGCCGCGAACGCTACTGGGGCACGCCGCTGCCAATCTGGGAATGCGAAACCTGCGAACATCGCCAGGCGATCGGCTCGGTGGCCGAACTTTCGCAGCATGCCGGCCGCGATCTGAGTGATCTTGACCTGCACCGCCCGTACGTAGACGAAGTCACCTGGACCTGCCCACAATGCGGCGGCCGGATGCGCCGGGTGCCGGATCTGATCGATGTCTGGTTCGATTCCGGCGCCATGCCAGTGGCGCAATGGCACTATCCGTTTGAGAATCAGGAAATGTTCCGTCGCCAATTCCCGGCGGATTACATCTGTGAGGCAGTGGATCAGACGCGCGGCTGGTTTTATTCGTTGCACGCCATCAGCACCCTGCTCTTCGATAGCGAGTGCTTCAAGAACGTGATCTGCCTGGGGTTGATCCTGGATGCCGAAGGGCAGAAGATGTCCAAGAGCCGCGGCAACATCGTCAATCCGTGGGATGTGATCCATGCCCATGGTGCTGATGCGTTCCGTTGGTATCTCTATACCGCTAGTCCGCCCGGCAACGAACGCCGCTTCTCTGCTGACCTGGTGGGCAACGTGGTGCGCGAGTTTATGCTCACGCTGTGGAACGTCTACGCCTTCTTCGTCACCTATGCCCGTGTGGATGGCTGGAAACCGCCCGTCCAACCGCCTGCGCTGACGAATGCGCTGGACGTTTGGCTGCTTTCCGAGCTAAACGCGCTGGTGCGCGATGTGACGCAGGCTTATGAAGACTATAACGTCCCCGATGCCACCCGCCCGATCCAGGATTTTGTCGAAAAACTTTCCACCTGGTATCTGCGGCGCTCACGGCGGCGGTTCTGGAAATCCGGTTCGGATGCGGATAAGGAATCTGCATACTACACCCTGTACACCACTTTGGTGACGGTCACAAAACTCATTGCCCCGGCCATGCCTTTCTTGGCCGAAGAGCTCTACCAGAACCTGGTGCGCTCGGCGGATGAAAGTGCGCCGGAATCGGTTCATTTGGCCAATTGGCCCACCTGGGAGGCCGAACGAATCCACGAGGACCTGAACCGTGAGATGGCGCTGATCATGCGTCTGGTCTCGCTGGGGCATTCGGCGCGGCAGAAAGCCAATCGGCGCGTGCGGCAACCGTTGAGCGAAGCGGCCTTTTCGGTAGGCAATGCCCAGGAACGTGCTGCGGTGGAGCGCTTTGCCGATTTGATCGCCGATGAGCTGAACGTCAAGCGGGTGCGCTTGCTCGATGCTAGCACCGAGGCCGTTTCTCACACGCTAAAGCCCTTGCCCAAGCAACTTGGTCAGAAGTACGGCAATCGCTTTCCGTCCGTTCAGAAGGCGATCCTGGCGCAAGATGCCGAACAAGCTGCCCAAATCCTGCTCTCCGGTCACCCCTTGCGCGTGGAAGTGGATGGAGAAGTGTACGAAATCTTACCGGAGGAAGTGGAAGTGCGCGCCCAGGCGCGGAGCGGCTTCGCCATTGCCGAAGAGGGCCCCTATGTCGCCGCCCTGGTCACCGAGCTCACGCCAGAGCTGATCGCCGAAGGTCTGGCACGGGAGTTCGTGCGCTACGTTCAGGATTTGCGTAAGCAGGCCGATCTGGAGATCACCGATCGCATCGAGCTCTATGTGCAGGCCAGCGAAAAGCTGCGTCAGGCGATCGAGACCCATCGCAACTATATCCAGAACGAAACCTTAACGGTAGAATTGTATTTCGAGGCGCCTGCCGCCGATTTGCCACAACGGCAGGAATCCTTCGATGGTGAAACGGTGCACTTCGGCCTGAAGAAAGCTTGAGCCATCGAGGATTGGGGAAACGGTTCAAGAGACACGAAGGAGGAGCGATTCTTCGTGTCTCTTGTTGCCTTTCCTGCTATTCCATATCTTGGGAGAAACAATGGAGAAATTCGTTATTCGAGGTGGTGTTCCTCTGCGTGGGGAAGTGATTCCAGGGGGGAACAAAAACGCCGCTCTGCCCCTGATGGCTGCTTCCCTCTTGACCGATGAACCGGTGGTGCTCCACAACGTGCCGCAGATTCGGGATGTGTTTGATATGCGCCGCCTGCTGGAGAGCTTAGGGGTGGAAGTGGAGGCGATCGGGGAACGGAGCTGGCGCCTGCAAGCGCGCACGGTGCGCCCGGCCAGTTTGGACCCGGAGCTCTGTCGCCGCATTCGGGCTTCGATCCTGCTCGCCGGGCCGATGCTGGCGCGCGCCGGATATATCCATCTGCCGCCCCCCGGCGGCGATGTGATCGGCCGCCGCCGCGTGGATACGCACATTCTGGCATTGCGCGCGCTGGGGGCAGAAGTCACCTATCAGCGCACGTTTGAGTTCAAGACGAACGGGCTGCACGGGGCAGATATTTTGCTCGATGAAGCCTCCGTCACCGGTACGGAGAACGCCATCATGGCGGCGGTCACCGCGCCTGGCGTGACTGTGATCCGTAACGCGGCCTCGGAGCCACATGTGCAGGAGCTCTGTCATCTGCTGAATGCGATGGGGGCGCGTATCGAAAACATCGGCTCGAACATCCTGCGCATCGAGGGCGTGCCGTCCCTGCACGGGGCCGAATTCACCATCGGGGCCGATTATCTGGAAGTGGTCAGCTTCGTCGGCGCGGCCGTGCTGACCGGTGGAGAGATCTGGATTCGGCGCGCCGGGGTGGCGTATCTGGAAATGATCTCGCACGTCTTTGCACGTATGGGCATCCGTTGGGAGGTCCACGGGGAGGACCTTTTTGTGCCGGCGAAACAAGAGAAGCGCATTGTGCCCGATCTGGACGGAGCGATCCCGGAGATCAAGACCAACGTTTGGCCGGCCTTCCCTACCGATCTGATCAGCATTGCCATCACCGTGGCGACGCAAATGCAGGGTTCGCTCCTCTTCCACGATTGGATGTACTCCGGGCGCATGTATTTTACCGATAAACTGGTCGGTATGGGGGCGCGCATTATTCTCTGCGATCCGTATCGTTGCCTGGTGCAGGGTCCCACGCCGCTCTACGGCGAAAACCTGGAGAGTCCGGATATTCGTGCCGGCATGGCCTTGCTTTTAGCCGCCTTGGCCGCTCAGGGTCAATCGGTGATCCGCAACATCGGACAGATCGACCGGGGCTATGAGCGGGTAGATGAGAAGCTACGTGCCCTTGGAGCAGAGATTCAGCGCCTGAAGGAGTGATCTCAACTCAATCTGCCATCCCAGATCCACCGTCCACGGTCTATCTACGATCCACCCTCTTTAGGGTGGCAACAGGACAATGCGATTTGGACGGATGACAAAAGTCCACTTATCGGTGTTGTTGAAGCACAGTGCGCCTTGCGAAAGGCTGTAGTGTCGATCTTTAGTGGTGATATAGGCGGTCGCTGTATAGCATCCCAGTGGCAGGGCGGTGGAAACGGTATCGCCTTTGGCGATTTGGAAACCACGGTAGCCGCATTCGCCGAAGGCGGTCGGCGCCAGCCAAAGGGAGACTTGTGCCCCGCCGCCGCTTTCATTGCGGATCAGGATCACCTCCGCAATGGTGCCGGCCGGGTTGGAAGAGAGGGGCTTATCACAGGCTGCGGCCGTGTTGGTGGGAGTGGGCAGCGGGGTGGGAGGCTCGGTTGGCGTGAGGGTGGGCGAGGGGAGCGGCGTGGGGGAAGGAGTCTCGGTCGGCAGAGGTGTGGCGGTCGGTTGAGCGGCCATGGTCATGGCCATTGAAACGGCCGTTGCCTGCACCTGGGCCATATCCGGCGTTGATGGAGCGGCAGGAGAGCAGGCGATCAGCAGCAGGAGTGATAAAAAGGTCAGAGGCAAGATCGGGGATGCTTTCTGCATATGGCCTCAGTCAATCTTTGCCGAGATGACGGCAGGATTGATGAAAATTTCCCATTGCCCTTCGGTCGTAATGCAAAAATCGCCCGCCGCCGAAGATTTTTCTTTTTTAGTAGTGATGTAGGCATAAGCATAGTAACAGCCCAAAGGAAGATTGAGGGTTAGGGTGTCACCGATTCCAAGCGGTGAGACGGGGATAAAGCCGCATTCGCCCACATTGGAGCGATATAGATAGAGAGACCAGGGATTTACCGAGCCTTTGGTCTGATTGCGGACAATGACGGTGGTCTTCGGCCCCGGCGGGTTGGAAAGGATCTTGTTGCATGGATCGCCACCGCTGGTTTGCGGGGTATTGGTAGGAACAACGGCAGTCGGAATGACCACGGTGGGTGTTTCCGTGGGGGTAGGGACGGGGGTGTTGGTTGGGATCGGGGTGTTGGTGGGCATGGCGGCCAGGGTCTGAGCGGCCATGGTCAGTGCCATGGAAACGGCGGTGGCTTGGATCTCGGCCGGATTGACTGTTGGAGTGGCCTGAGGAGCGCAACTTGCCACCGACAGGACGAAAATCAAAAAGAACAGGAAAGTTGTCTTTCGTATAGGATATCTCATAGAACACCTTTTTAGTGAAGCAAATTCGCAGGGCAGCAGGGGATGGGGCAATGTTCTATTGGCCGCCTCCTCAGTACCTACATTACAATGCTTGCTCTCCCCACCTAATTTCGGGAAGCGACGCTCAGGAACTGCTCGACGATGTTACGGATGATGCGCTCCGGAGCGGCGCCGACCTGGCGATGGAGCACTTTGCCCTTGGCAATAAACAGCAGAGTAGGGATGCCCTGAACACCGTATTTCATCGCCCATTCGGGGTTTTCATCGGTGTTGACCTTTGCCACGATAAGCTTGCCGGCGTATTCTTTGGCCAGCTTCTCCAGGGTCGGAGCGATTATTTTGCATGGGCCACACCAGGGGGCCCAGAAATCAACGATTACCGGCAATTCGGATTGCAGGACGGTCTTCTCGAACGCCGCGTCGGTAACGTGAATCGGTTCACTGATCATGATTCAACTCCTTTTGAGGGGGGATTTTCGGAAGGGGAAAAGATGCGATAAGTGGAATGAATGCGAGCCGTCTTGCCGAGCATGATGCCGACCGAGCAATACTTCTCTTCAGAGAGATGGATGGCCTGCTCGACGTCTTTCGCCGGCAGATTCTCGCCCCACAGCAGGTATTCCACCTCGATTTCGGTATAGACCATGGGGTAGGTTTCGGCGCGCATGCCGCGCACGTGCAGACGAAAATCCGTCAGTTTTAAGCGCTTTTTCTCCAGAATGGAGACAATATCCATGCCGGTGCAGCCGGCCAAGGCGACGAGAGCCAGTTCCATCGGACCAATGCCCGGTTTGCCATCCAGGGTGCCCATCTGTACCTCGCCGCCGGCGGCATTGCGGCCAATGAAGGCCATTCCACCTTTCCATTCTGCAACAATTTCTTTCACTTCTGCCATGGGTTTCTCCTCTCACCGATTTTATCATATCTGCCCGTATCGACAAACGCTTGCACTCGGATGGGACGCTCCTCTCCACGCTCTACCACACGCCCCACGGTCCACCGTCCACAGTCTACCTACGGTCCACCGTCATATCCATCCTGCATAGCGCGCGAAGAGCTCGGCGTTGTAGATCGACCCACCGGCAGCACCACGCAGCGTGTTATGAGAGAGGACGACGAATTTCAGATGGAAGAGCGGATCGCGGCGTAAGCGACCGACGACGGTAGTCATGCCGTCGCCGCTCATGCGGTCGAGGATCGGTTGAGGGCGATCGGCTTCCCAACGGAGCAAAATGGGCGGCCTGGGCGCCGAAGGGAGATCACGCGCCGGGGCAGGGACCTGATAGTTCTCTAGGGCCGCAGCGGCGCTTTCGAGTTCCACATCCTGTTCCAATTCCACGCTTACGCATACCGTGTGCCCTTCGCGCACGGGAACGCGGTTGGTGTGCGCCGAAAGTCGCAAAGGAGCTTCGAGCACCGTATTTTCCACTATTCGGCCGAGCATCTTGCGCGGTTCGCTTTCTACTTTTGCTTCCTCACCGGGGATATAGGGGATCAGGTTATCGAGAATATCCAGCGAGGCTACGCCGGGATAGCCGGCCCCAGAAAGCGCCTGCATGGAGACGACGAAAGCACGACGCACGCCGAACGCTATGTCCAGCGCTTTGAGGGCCACCGTCAGGCCGCTGCTGGTGCAATTTGGGTTGGTCAAAATAGCGCCGCTCCAGCCACGCTTGCGCCGCTGGACCTCGATCAGGGCAATGTGCTCCGCGTTGACTTCCGGCATCAGCAAGGGGATATCCGGCTCCATGCGAAAGGCGGAGGCGTTCGAGCAGATGATCTTGCCGGCCTGAGCCAGTTGAGGTTCGATCTGGCGGGCTTCTTCGGCGGGAAGTGCCGAGAAGACGATCTGCGCTTTTGCTAGGGCCGCCACCTCGGGAGCAACTAACCGTAGCCCGGCGATCGGCTCTGGAAGCGGATCGGGAAGCAGCCAGTGAACGGCCTCGGCATAGGGTTTGCCGAGCGAACGTTCCGAAGCGGCCAGGGCGACAATTTCAAACCAGGGATGCCGGGCCAGGAGGGCTACAAAGCGTTGCCCAACCATGCCCGTAGCACCTAAAATAGCAACCGGGATTTTCATGACAACCTCCTATTCCTTGGATTCCTCTTCGATCAGGCGATGGATGGCACGCACGGCGCGCTCGGTATCTTGCTGGGAGACCACCAAGCTGATGGAGACATCCGAGGAGCCGTGGGCGATGGCCAACACGTTGATCCCTTCTTCTCCCAGCGCGCCGAAGATTTTCCCCGCCACACCAGGCGTTTCTCGCATTCCCTGGCCGACGACGGTAATGATGGCGATCTCTTCGCCGGCCCGGATGCGATCGATATCCCCATGGGCCAGCTCGATGGCAAAGGTTTGGTGAAGCGCGGCTACCACGCGCTCGGCAGCTTCGGAAGGGACGGAAAAGCAAATGGATTGCTCCGAGGAGGCCTGGGTGATGAAGGGGACACTGGTGCCGGTGGAGGCGACGGCGCCGAATGCACGCGCCGCCACACCGGGAACGCCAAGCATGCCGCGCCCTTCAATGGCGATCAGATGCTGACGGCGAATGGCAGTCACGGCGCGCAGGATATGCCCGTTCGGTGTTACTTTCTCACGCACGACGCGCGTGCCGGGGTGATCCGGATGGAAGGTGTTGCAAATGCGCAGGCCGATGCCGGCCTCGATCACCGGACGCACGGTCTTCGGGTGGACGACTTTGGCGCCGTAATAGGCTAGCTCAGAAAGCTCACGGTAGGAGATTTCGGGGATGGTGCGCGCCTGCGGCACCAAGCGCGGATCGGCGGTCATCACGCCGTCTACATCGGTGTAAATCCAGACCTCTTGGGCCGGCAGGGTGGCGCCTAGGATGGCAGCGGAGTAATCCGAGCCACCGCGTCCAAGTGTGGTGACAATGCCATGGGAAGTAGCACCGATGAAGCCGGTGATGATGGGAATGCGCCCGACCTCCAGCAGGGGCAGCAGATGCGATCGAACGCGTTCGGCGGTGGCTGTGAAGTCGGGGTGAGCGTTCTGGAAGTGATCGTCCGTGACGATCAGCGAGGTGGCTTCGATGGCCTCGGCCGGTAGACCTTGGGCCCGACAGGCAGCTGCCAGGAGAGGTACGCTCATCCGTTCGCCCAGGGAGGCAACTGCATCTAGGGCACGAGGTGTGGCTTCGCCCAGGACGGCAATGGCGCGTACGAGATGACCAAAGCTCTTTAGCAGCTGTTCCACTTCCCCTATCACGTTTGCGCTCTCCGGGGCCGGCAGTAACGCTTCAGCGATCGAGCGGTGACGGGCGCGCAGATCGGCCTCGGCCAGCTCCGGTTGTTCGCTTTCCCCTTTTTCCGCGGCGTGGATGGCGCTTTCCAACAGGCGATCGGTGACGCCGGCCAGCGCCGAGGTGACGACGACCAGCTGTGACCATTCTCGGTGTAGGCGCGAGAGGATGTTCACGGCCTGAGACATGGCTTCGGGGGTGCCGACCGAAGTGCCGCCGAATTTGATGACGAGTGTGCCGTTGGACATGCTCACCTCCTAAAAAAATAACCCCGCCGAAGCGGGGTCAGGATAGACGATGAGGACGTTCTCCACTAACGATCCATGCCCCGCGCGGAATGGCCGGGGAAAGTCATGGTAGTGGTAGTGGAGCACAGGCCGAACATGTTGGGCGGGGTTATATCACGGACGAGAGAAGACGTCAAGGTTAAACGTTGACGTTTCTCTGCTTTTCCACTATACTTTGCCGTAGGAGTTCCCTCCTATGCGATATCTGCGCTCTCTATTCCCCCTTGTGTGAAAGGCACGCCCTGCCGGCGCGTGCCTTTTTGTTTCCTGAATCCTATTCAAAAGGAGTTGCCTATGGACTACGGATTGATCGGCAAGATCGAAAAGGCCAAGCGCTATGCCCAGGAGCTCCATCGTTTCAAGTTTCAGCGCTTTGACCTTACTTTCCATGGCGATAATAACGACCATCAATTGCATTTTGAAAATGGTCAACTCCAATGCGACTGTGAGTTCTTTATTACCCACCAACGCTGTAGTCACACCATGGCCCTGGAGCAGGTGTTCAAGGATATGCTCAACCCTTGACAAATCCTGCCAAAGCGTTAAAATCAGCGCCCGATGGCCGAGCGTGTGCTCTTCTTCCACCCCATCCAACCTCCCACCCAACTTTCCTTTCCAGAGAGAGCCGTTCAACGGCTCTCTTTTTTTGCCTGTTACCTATGATCCGATTTCCTGGCTTGATTGACCCTCACGTTCACGTGCGCGAACCCGGCGCCACCCACAAAGAAGATTGGGATACGGCCACCCAGGCTGCCCTGGCCGGCGGCATTACCCTGATCTTGGCCATGCCGAACACCCGGCCGCCGATCTTTGACGAAAACACCCTGAACCAAGCGCTCACCGCCGCCTATGCTAAGGCGCGTTGCGATTATGCCCAATACCTCGGCGCCGGTCCGCAAAACGCCCTCGAGGTTGCCCGCCTGGCGCCCTATGCGGCCGGCCTCAAGATGTATCTCGACCTGACCTATGGCGAGCTGCGCTTGGATTCAATGACCTTATGGGAGGCGCACTTTCGCCTTTTTCCGCCTGCTGCGCCGTTGGTTGTCCATGCGGAAGGTCGCACTCTGGCTGCCGCCATCCTGTTCGCCGCCCTCCATCGGCGACCGGTGCACCTGGCGCACGTTTCGCGCCGCGAGGAAATTCTGCTCATCCGCGCCGCCAAAGAACACGGCCTGCCCGTCACCTGCGAGGTCACTCCCCACCACCTTTTCCTGTGCGAGGAAGACCTCCCTACCTTTGCCGCCGAGTATCCCGGTCGGGGTGAGGTGCGCCCTCGCCTAGCCACGCGCCGGGATCAACAGGCGCTCTGGGAGAACCTGGATGTAGTTGATTGCTTTGCCACCGATCACGCGCCTCACACCCTGGAAGAGAAAGACTCTGCCTCGCCCCCGCCCGGTTTCCCCGGCCTGGAGACCATGCTCCCCTTGCTGCTCACCGCCGTCTACGAAGGCCGCTTGACCTTGGAGGACCTCGTTCAGAAGCTCCATCACAACCCTAGGCGCATCTTTAATCTGCCCGAACAACCGGAAACCTGGATCGAAGTGGACGAAGAGGCCCTCTGGGAGATCCGTGGCCAAGAGCAATTCACCCGTTGTGCCTGGACTCCTTTTGAAGGCTGGAAGGTGCGCGGGCGCGTGCGGCGCGTCGTCCTGCGTGGACGCGAGGCCTTTCGCGAAGGTCAAATCCTCGTCCCGCCCGGCTTTGGGCAGAATATCCGCCCGGCACTCTATGCCGATCTGCATCACCCCCCCCACGAATGTTATCTCTAAATCCTTTTGCAAAGGAGGAACCCTATGCCTACCCTACCTTCCAATCCGCACCTACCCTTTGGCGATCAGCGCAATGCGCCCTGGTATGGAAAAGATATCCTCTCTGTCAGCCAGTTCACTCGTGAGGACCTGGAGTATATCTTCGCCGTCGCCCATGAAATGCGCATCATGGTCGAGCGCGTCGGCACCTTTGATCTGCTCAAAGGCAAAATCCTGGCCAACCTGTTCTACGAACCCTCCACGCGCACATCGTCTTCCTTCACTTCGGCCATGGAGCGCCTTGGTGGCAGCGTCATCCCGATCAACGAAGTGCGCTACTCCTCGGTCACCAAAGGCGAAAGCCTCCCCGATACCGTGCGCACCCTGGATTGCTATGCCGATGTGATCGTCCTACGCCATCCAGAAGTCGGCTCGGCGGCGCTGGCGGCCAAATATGCCCGCAAGCCCGTGATCAACGCCGGGGATGGCATCGGCGAGCATCCCACCCAGGCCCTGCTCGATGCCTTCACCATCAAGGAAGAGCTCGGTCACATAGATGGCCTCACCGTCACCATGCTCGGCGATCTGAAATACGGCCGCACCGTCCACTCGCTGGCGCGCTTGCTCTCTCTCTATAAAATCAAAATTCACTACGTCTCCCCTGAAATCCTGCGCATGCCATCGGAGATCATCGAAGAATTGCGCAAGAAAGGCATCGAACAGAGCGAGCATACCCGCCTGGATGACGTCCTCCCGGAAACCGACGTGCTCTACGTCACCCGCGTTCAAAAGGAGCGCTTTGAAGACCCGGCCGTCTATGAAAGCGTCAAAGATGCCTATGTCATCACCCCCGAGATGATGAAGGCCGCCAAACAGCGCATGATCGTCATGCATCCCCTGCCGCGGGTCTATGAAATCAGCATGGATTTCGATGACGACCCCCGCGCTGCCTATTTCCGTCAGATGGAATACGGCCTCTACGTGCGCATGGCGCTCCTGGCCATGGTGCTCGGCAAAGCCTGATCGCACATGTCGCACGCGGCCTTTTTTTCAATATTAGAAGAACGGGTGCGGATCATCGGCTCCCTGCTGTGCGTGGGCCTGGATCCGCACCCGAGCTTGCTGCCGGCCCCCACAGCGCAGGCGGCACGCGACCTTTGCTTGCGCCTCGTTAAAGAAACTGCCGCCTACGCCGTAGCCTTCAAACCGAATAGCGCCTTCTTCGAAGCCTTTGGAGAGGCCGGCTGGCGTGCCCTGCAGGAGGTGATCGCCGTCATCCACGAACAGGCCGAGCGTTTGGCTCAGGGCCCGATCCCGGTCATCCTGGATGCCAAACGCGGCGATATCGCCTCCACGGCGGAGGCCTATGCCCGCGCCGCCTTCGATCAACTGGGCGTCGATGCCATCACCCTCAACCCCTATCTGGGCCATGATTCCATTGAGCCGTTCCTCGAACGCCGCGAAAAAGGCCTCTTCCTCCTGTGCAAGACGAGCAACCCCGGCTCCGCCGATCTCCAGGATCTGCTCCTCCAGGATGGCCGCCCGCTCTATGAACATGTTGCCCATCTGGTAAATACCTGGGATCGCTACGGCAACCTTGGACTGGTGGCCGGGGCTACGTTTCCTCAGGTCCTGGAACGCCTGCGCCGGATCGCTCCTCGGCGCTGGTTTCTTATCCCCGGCATCGGTGCTCAGGGAGGCAATCTCGAGGCCACCTTGCGCGCCGGCCTGCGTCCCGATGGTCTCGGCCTGCTGATCAACCTTTCCCGTGCTCTGCTCACTTCTCCGCATCCTGCCCAAGCTGCCGCCGAGTGGCGTGATAAAATTGAGCAAATTCGCTTCCAGATCCTACAAGGTTAGGTTTATGTCGCAACTTCTCTGGTGGCAAAAAGGCATCATTTACCACATCTATCCTCGCTCCTTTGCCGATAGCAATGGCGATGGCATCGGTGATCTGAACGGCATCATTGAGCACCTCGATTACCTGGCCGATCTCGGCGTGGATGCCATCTGGCTTTCGCCGATCTATCCTTCGCCCGATAAGGATTTCGGCTACGATGTCACCGATTACAAGGATATCGATCCGCGCTACGGCACCCTGGCCGATTTCAACCGCTTGGTGCAGGAAGCCCATGCCCGCGGCATTCGTGTCATTCTCGATCTTGTCCTCAATCACACCTCGGATCAACATCCCTGGTTTCAGGAATCGCGCTCCAGCCGTACCAACCCCAAGGCCGATTGGTATATCTGGCAGGATCGCATTCCGAACAACTGGCAGGGCACGTTCGGCGGCCGCGCCTGGACCTTTGATCCGCGACGCGGGCAATACTACTTACACCTTTTTCTCCCTGAGCAGCCGGATGTGAATTGGCGCAACCTGCAGGTGCGTCAGGCCATGCTGGACGTGGTGCGTTTCTGGTTGGAGCGTGGTGTGGATGGCTTCCGCCTGGATGTTTTCAATGCTTATTTCAAAGACGAGCAGCTGCGCTCCAATCCGTTCACCCCTTTTGGGCGCCGGCCTTTTGAATGGCAAAAGCACATCTACGATATCGATCGGCCGGAGATGTTCCCGTTGCTGCGTGAGCTGCGGCAGCTCCTGGATTCCTACCCGCAGCGCTATGCCGTCGGTGAGACTTTCCTTTCCACCGCCGAAAAAGCCGCCCGTTATTGTGGCCCGGATTTGCTCCATGCTGCTTTCAATTTTGAATTCACCAATGCCCGCTATCACCCGCGCGCCTTTTTCCGCGAAATTCAAAAATGGGAGGCCGCTCTGGGCGAGCGTGCTTGGCCGAACTACGTGCTGAGCAATCACGATATTCCTCGCTCGGCTACCCGCTATGGGCGCGGCGAAGACGATGGACGCCCGCGCGTGGTGCTGGCGATGCTGCTGACTTTGCGCGGCACCCCGTTTATCTACTACGGGGAAGAGATCGGGATGCGCGATGTGCAGCTCAGCCGCTCGGAAATTCTCGACCCATTGGGGCAGCACTACTGGCCGTTCCATAAAGGTCGGGATGGGGCGCGCACGCCCATGCAATGGTCGGATGCTCCCTATGCTGGCTTTTCCACCGTCCGCCCGTGGTTGCGGGTGCATTCCAACTATCCCCGTCGCAATGTGGCCGTGATGGCGCGTGAGGCGCATTCGCTGCTCAACTTTGTGCGCCGCCTGATCCGCCTGCGCAGGGAGCTGCCGGCCCTCCACGCCGGCGACTTTTCTCCTTTCCAGGTTTCGGATCGGGTGCTTTCCTACTTCCGTCGCCATGGCGAGCAAGAAGTGCTGGTTGTGTTGAATTTCGCTTCCCGTCTCG
Source organism: Anaerolineales bacterium (assembly GCA_034432895.1). Taxonomy (GTDB): domain Bacteria; phylum Chloroflexota; class Anaerolineae; order Anaerolineales; family Villigracilaceae; genus 630D-37. The sequence goes on along the minus strand of DAOUBG010000010.1, from coordinate 20,282 downwards.
TGCCTTTTAGCTTGCTGGCCGGCCGTTGGGAAGTGCTTTTTGCCTTTCCGGAAGTCAAAGATTCGGCGCTGGAAGGGCGCTTTGATCTCTCTCCAAATCAAATCTTGCTGCTCAGGCGCTTAGCCTGAACACTTGTAACCTTTCTCTCCAGGAGTCGTTTATGCCGTTTGGCCCTCAGGAATTGCTCAAAGCCGTCGAACATTCGCTGCATCTCGAACGTGAGAGCGTACGGGTAGTGGACGAGCGCAAACTGCGTCAGACGATCGGTCGGCTGGCGGAGATCTCTGCTCTGGAAAGCGGCCCGCGCCAGGGATGGGCACGCTATCTGGTGCGCTTGGCGGCGCTGGAGCTGGGCATTGTCCCTTGTTCGATCCATGAGGTCTACATGGCACGCGGCCGGGGCGAGATCGCTCCGACCTTCACCGTGCCGGCGATCAATCTGCGTGTTTTGCCGTTCATCGCCGCCCGCGCCGTTTTCCGCGTGGCGAAGGAGATGAACGCGGCCGCCATGATCTTCGAGATCGCCCGCTCGGAGATCGGTTATACCGCTCAGCGCCCGGCCGAATATGCCACCCACATCCTGGCAGCGGCCATTGCTGAGGGTTGGCGCGGCCCGGTCTTTATCCAGGGGGATCACTTCCAGGTTTCGGCGCGTCGCTATGCCTCTTCGCCGGAGGAAGAATTGCATGCTGTGCGGGAGCTGACGCGCGAAGCGATCAACGCCGGCTTCTTCAATATTGACATTGATACTTCTACCCTGGTGGATGTGAACAAGCCGACGCTCGATGAGCAACAGCGCCTGAACTACCAGCTTTCCGCCGCCTTTTCGGCCTTCATCCGCGAGATCGAACCGCCGGGCGTCACCGTTTCCATTGGCGGTGAGATCGGCGAGGTGGGTGGGCATAATTCCACCGAACCGGAACTGCGTACCTATATGGATGGCTATCGGCGCGAACTGGCGCATTACACCTCGCGCCCCGGCCTGAGCAAGATCAGCATCCAGACCGGTACCTCGCATGGCGGCGTGGTATTGCCGGATGGAAGTATCGCCGAAGTCGACGTGGACTTTGAGACCTTGCGCAACCTGAGCCGCGTGGCTCGTCTGGCATACGGCTTGGCCGGCGCCGTCCAACATGGCGCTTCGACCTTGCCCGAAGAAGCCTTTGGCAAGTTCGTGGAATACGAGGCCTGCGAGGTCCACTTGGCGACGAATTTCATGAACATCTTTTACGATCTTATTCCCGAAGCGTTGCGCCGCGAAATGTATGCCTGGCTGGACGTGAACGCCCTGGGCGAGCGCAAGGCCGGGATGAGCGACGCGCAGTTCTACTACAAGACGCGCAAGAACGCTCTGGGACCCTTCAAGGCTCAAATTTACGCCTTGCCGGAAGAAGTCAAAGAGCGGTTGGGAATGGCCTGGGAGGCGCAGTTCCGCCGGCTGTTCACTGCTTTGGGGTTGGCCGATACCCGCCCGATCATCGAGCGCTTCGCCTGCCCGATGCTGGTCATGCCGCGCTTGAGCGATTACGTCGCCGAAGAGACCGCAGCCGAAGATGTGAGCGATCTGGCCGATTGAAATGCCGGTTTCCGATCAAGGCGTTACGTTGGACCGTTACATGCTCATCCCCCGCACGGCGATCTTTTTGCGCCGGGGGGATGAGTATCTTCTGCTCAAAGGTGCTCCGCACAAGCGCTTGTGGGCCAATCGTTACAACGGATTAGGGGGACACGTCGAGCGCGGTGAGGACGTATTGAGTGCCGCGCGGCGCGAATTACGTGAAGAAGCGGGTCTGGAAGCGGACCTTTGGCTGTGCGGCATTGTCATCGTGGATGCTTCGCCGCAGGTGGGCATATGCCTGTACGTATTCACCGGCGAAGTGATCGGAGCAGATCGGCCGCGGCCTTCCGCTGAAGGCCTGGCCGAATGGATTCCGTATGCCCGGCTCTCGGAGCTCCCGCTGGTAGACGATGTGCCCTGGCTGCTGGCGCGCATTCACACCATGACTAGGGGGGAACCGCCCTTCTCCGCCCGTTCCTGGTACGATACAGCCGGCAACTGGCATATGGAGATAGACGGTCAGACAGTGGCTTGAACTCCGCCGTTATAAGAGCGGAACACGGACGAACACAGATTTAAAGATTCCGCGCCCTTGCGTGTCCAAACTTTTTGCGCGAATGCGGCATAGGAGTGAATAATGCTGATCAAACACGAACAATGGACGGAGCAGATCATCCAGGCCTTTTATACTATCTATCACACCTTGGGGTATGGTTTTTTGGAGAAGGTTTATGATCGAATTGCGCAAGGTGGGTCCGAGAGTGGTACAACAGGCCGCGATCCGGGTTTTATGCCGGGATTGTGCTGGGTGAGTATATGCCGATCTGCCCATTGCAGATGCAGTTATCTTGGAGATCCAAGCAGTGCGATCGTTGCTCGCAGAACATGAGGCCCAGTTGCTGAACTATCTGAAGGCCAGGCCTTACGAGGTAGGTCTGTTGCTTAACTTTGGCCCCAAGTCAGAAATCAGGCGGAAAGTGTATGACAATGAGCGTAAGGCGATAGCACAAGGACGAAACAGACGAACACGGACTCGATTTCGAGCGATAGGCAACGCAAGGCGATGGTTCACGATATAATTAGCGGACACTATCCCTACTCTGAGAGTCGCCTCATGGAGCAAACCTGGGATTTCGTCATCATCGGCTCCGGTTTTGGTGGCAGTGTAGCCGCCATGCGCCTGAGCGAAAAGGGCTATTCCGTGCTTGTGCTCGAAAAGGGGAAGCGTTATCAGGATGCAGATTTTGCCCGTACCAACCTGCAGTTTTGGAAGTATCTCTGGTTGCCGGCATTGCGCGCTTTCGGCATCCTGCAGATCAGTCTGTTCAAAGGTGCGATGGTGCTCCACGGGGTAGGCGTGGGCGGCGGTAGCCTGGGCTATGCTTGTGTGCTCGAGGTCCCTTCCGAGGCGACCTTCGCTACCCCGGCCTGGCAGCAACCCTTGCCTTGGGGCGAAGTGCTCCGTCCCTATTACGAGATCGCCCGTCGCATGTTAGGGGTGGCACGTACGCCGCGCCTATGGCACGCCGATCGGCTGCTTCAGCAGATCGCCGAAGAACGCGGCCAGGGAACTACCTTCCGCCCTACCGATGTGGGCATTTACTTCGGCATGCCCGGCCAAAGTGTGCCCGATCCCTACTTCGACGGTCAGGGGCCGGCGCGTAGCGGATGTATTTTCTGCGGTGGGTGCATGGTTGGCTGTCGTTATAACGCCAAGAACACGCTTCCCAAGAACTATCTGTACTTTGCCGAGAAAAACGGCGCCAAAATCCTGGCGGAAACGGAAGTGATAGACGTCCGTCCGTTGGCGGAGGAAAAAGAGGGGGCGCGTTACGAGGTGATCTTCCGTCGCTCTACCGGCTGGCTTCCTTTTGGCAAACGTGGTCGGGTGCGGGCACGCAACGTCATCTTCGCGGCCGGGGTGCTCGGCACATTGCGGCTTTTGCTCACGTTGCGCGATGTGCGCAGATCGCTTCCCAACCTCTCGCCGCGGCTGGGCGAAAACGTACGCACCAATAGCGAGGCTCTGCTGGGCGTTACGGCGCGCGAGGATCGCATCAACTATGCCGAGGGCATCGCCATCTCCTCTATCTTCAGTGCTGATGAAGTGACGCGCATCGAGCCGGTGCGCTATCCCGAAGGTTCGGACCTGATGCGCATTTTGGGTGCTCCGCTCATTTCGCAGAATTATTCCATCCCGGTCCGGTTTTTGCTCTCGATCTGGTCTTTCCTGCGGCATCCGATCGATACCCTGCGCAGCTATATCCTGCCCGGTTGGGCACGACGATCCACCATCTTACTCGTCATGCAACATGTGGATAACCGCATGCACCTGCGCTTGGGACGGAGCCTCTTCACGCTTTGGCGGCGCGGCTTGGTCGCCGAGCCGGATCGGGAACGGCCGGTGCAAGCTCGGGTGGAGATCGGGCACGAAATTGCCCGCGATCTGGCACGGCGCGTGGGCGGTTTCGCTTCCGGCTCGGTGGGCGAAAACCTGCTCAACCTGCCCACCACAGCCCATATCCTGGGTGGCTGCCCGATCGGGCGCAATGCCGAAGAAGGGGTGGTCGATGAGCAGTTTCGTGTTCACAATTATCCCGGCCTCTATGTAGTAGATGGCTCGATCATGCCGGCCAATCCCGGCGTCAATCCTTCTCTTACCATCACTGCTCTGGCCGAATACGCCATGAGCAAAATTCCCCCCAAAAACCATGTTCACCTTCGAGAATAAAATTGCCCTGATCACCGGTTCCGGGCGCGGCATTGGCCGCGAGATCGCCTTGCATTTTGCCCGGCTAGGGGCCGAGGTGGTGATCAACTTTTTCCGCAACCGCGCCCCGGCCGAAGCCACCGCCGAAGAAATTCGCCGCCTGGGGAGACGGGCGCTCCTGGTCAAAGCCGATGTCGGCGATCTAGATGAGCTGAATCGCCTCTTCGATGCCGTTGAGGCCGAGTTCGGCGCGTTGGATATTTTTATCCACAATGCTGCTTCTGGCTACAACCGTCCGGCGCTGGAACAGAAGCCCAAAGGTTGGGATTGGACGATGAACATCAATGCGCGCTCGCTGCTTTTCGGCGCGCAGCGTGCCGCCGTACTCATGGAACGCCGTGGCCGCGGCTACATCGTGAGCATATCCAGCCCCGGAGCGCAACGTGTGCTCCCCGATTACGTCGTGGTTGGCGCCAGCAAGGCTGCGCTGGAGGCTCTGACGCGCTACCTGGCGGTGGAATTGGCGCCCAAGAACATCATCGTCAATGCCGTCGCTCCCGGCGTAGTGGAGACCGAAGCGCTGCAGCACTTCGCCAGCATGGGGAACAAGGAGCGCATCCTGGAAGAATTCCTGCGCCATGTGCCGGCCGGTCGCCTGGTGACGCCACAAGACGTTGCCGGCGTGGTCGCCTTTCTCTGTACCCCGGCGGCGGAGATGATCCGCGGTCAGGTGATCGCTGTAGATGGCGGCTACATGCTGCCGGTTACGAAGCTGTTTTGAGCACGGCACGTGCCGGCGCGCCGTCGGAGCCGATCAGCTTGAGCGGCAAGCAGTAGAGCTCATAGAAGCCGCGCGCCACATCGGATAGGTTGACGCCCTCCAGAATCACCACACCGGCTTCGAGCAAAATGCGATGGGTGGGACGGGAATTGCCAAAAGGTGCCACCGAAAGGTAATCCACTCCCACCAGGCGCACGCCTTTCGCCACTAGCCACTCGGCACCGTCCTCGGTGATGGCGACGAAATCGCGCACGAACCGGCTCTCGCCGCGCGCCCAGAGCTTTGAATTGCGCGTTCCGAAGAGCACGCGTTGTGTGCCCGAAGGCCAGGGGGTGCGCTCCAGTACTTCGGCGGTGATCATTTCTATATCATCCGGATATTGCACTACATAGCACAGGCCGATCAGCGCGTCCAGCGGCAGTTGCTCGACCGTTTGCCCGTTATCCAGAAAGTGGTGCGGGGCGTCCACGTGTGTGCCGATGTGAACGCCGGCGCTCAGATGGGAAACGTTGGCGTTCGCGCCTTGGGCAATCGCTGCCACTTGCTTGAGCTCGATCGGCGGATCGCCCGGCCAGACCGGTAAAGAGGGGGAAATGGGGAGGGAGATGTCGTAAAAGGACATTAGGAACTCCTGATTTAGTCTAGTGGTCGGATGGTTGCAGTCGGTTGGTCGGATGGTTTATGGGATAGGAGTCCAACCACTGGTTTGAAAGTATTCAGCCAGAAAAGCACGGCGCTCTTCTTCGGTCATCGGGCGTGGGCGGGAAAGATCTTCGAGCACGGCGGTCAAGAGTTCGGTGCTGATGTGGCGTCCCTCGTAGAAAACATGCCGATCCAGGAATTCATTACGCACGCCTTTGGGCAGGCTGCTGGTGCGATCGTCCTGGTCAAAGAACAGGTTGCCCAAGCCGTAATGCAGAAAAGCACCGTTATAGAATTCCATCGGTTGGGGGAAATGTGCCTGACTGCCGCTGACGATGGTGGCTCCGGCTTCAGCCACCGTGTGAAAATCTCGGACCATGCCGTAACAGGGAGTAGGTGCATAGCACTCATTGTGCTGAAAAGTCATGATCACCAGAAAGCCCTGTTCCCGCAACTGCTGAATCCTGTTCGTCAAATCATCCCACAGGCAAGGAGCAGCTCCCGGTGTGTTCTCTGCGGCTTTGGGATAGTTTTGTTTGGCGTTACAGCCGATGAACGCCAGGCGGTTGCCATGATGCTCGATCAGCAGAGGTTGCCGGGCTTCGGTCAGGTCCTTCCCACCGCCGTAGTATACTAGACCCTTCTGCCGATAAAGCGCCAGTGTTTCATCCATCGCCTGCCGACCGTAATCATTGAAATGCTCGCTACTGAGTTCGATCACATCCACGCCAAGGTGCAGGAAAAGCTCTATGTAACGCGGATCGCTGCAAAAGATCAGGGAGCGTTGATTCGGATCGGGGAGAGGACACTTGCTGAAAAACGGCACCTCGTTATTGATATGGGCAATATCGGCTTGGCGCAGCCAAGCGCCGATCGCCTCGCCCGGGTAGAGCACCCCTTTCTGCTCCATGCGGTAGGCCGTCGCTCGCACCAGGGCGGTGACTCCAGTCAGGACTACGGTGGTGAGTTTTTCGGCTTGGCGATTGGTCGGCGGCAGGGTAATCGGTGCGGCATCCACGCCCTGTACCGCAAAGCCGATTTGGAGTGGGTAACGCTCGGCATCGAAGTCGTTATGGATGGGAGAAATGCCATCCACGGCCAGCACTTTCCAGCGCGGCTCCAAGGCTTCAAAGGGCAGGATGGCGAAGGCAGCCTCTGCCCAGGCGCGATCGAGGAGCGCCTCTGCCGGGACCTCGAGCACGGCGCCTTCACCCGGCTCACCCCAGCGAGAGGCGAAAGCCAAACGTGTGCTTCGCTCCATGAGCAGTGGACGGTCGTTGAAACGTTCCCTTCCCTGCCAAGCCCGCTGCAGCGCCTCGAAGGTCACACCATCGCGCAAAGTTGGGAAGGGAGCAGCTAAGGCATAGACCCAGCGCACGGTCGAATGTGTTGGCTCAAGGTCCAAGAGGAGCGAGGCGGTGGCGCGCTCGACAAAGGGCAGCTGCAAAGCCTCCAATTGCTGACGCAGCATCTGCGGCGCAGCATCTGTGATCCAAATTCCCACCGCTTTCGGCGTTGTTGGGGAAGGTGAGGAAATCGGCTGGGAAGGGGAAACGAGCTCAGATGGTACGGTTACCGTCACTCGGGCTTGAAAAGCGGTGGGGGAAGGAAGCGATCCTGCCTGCTGTGCGCAGGCGACTAGTAGCAAGAGAAGAAGGGTCAGGAAACGGCGTGCCATTTTGCGAGTGAGAACCTATCCACAGCCTCCCAGTCTAGCGTCACTCCCAGACCGGGGCCATCGGGTACGGTGATCGTGCTATCCGGGTTGAGGCTGAAGCGTTCATGGGTAATATCGCGATCGTAGTAACGAGCCGAGGCGGAAATATCGCCGGGCAGGCGGAAATTGGGCAGCGAGGCCAGCGCCAGGTTGGAGGCACGCCCGACGCCTGTTTCCAGCATGCCGCCACACCAGACCGGCACTCCTTGCTCTTGGCAGAGATCGTGCACGGCGACGGCCTCCAGCAGTCCGCCCAGGCGCGCTGCTTTGATGTTGATCACGCGGCAGGCTTCCACCTCCAGCGCAAAACGGGCATGGCGCGCTGAAAGGATGCTCTCATCCAGGCAGATCGGGGTGCGAAATTGCCGTTGAAGTTTATGGTGCTCCCAAATATCATCTTCGTAGAGCGGCTGTTCGATCAGCAAGAGATCGAGATCGTCGAGCGGGCGCAGCGCCTGGGCGCTTTCCAGGGTATAGGCCGAATTGGCATCCACCTGCAGGCGGATCTGCGGGAAGTGGCGGCGGATGAGCGTGGCCTCTTCCACATCCCGCCCGGGCTTGATTTTGATCTTGATGCGACCATAGCCCTGATGCAGGTACTCTTCCACCACGCGTAACAAAGCCTGCGGCGATTCTTGAATGCCGATCGAAACGCCTACTTCGACGCTCTCTCGTACTCCGCCCAGCAACGAGCGCAATGAGCGTCCCTGCCGCTTGCCGAGCAGGTCCCAGAGGGCCATCTCCACTCCGGCTTTGGCCAGTGGATGGCCGCGGATGCCTTGTACCCGTCGTTGGAAATCGGCGATATCCTCTATCTCCCGGCCTAAGAGGAGTGGGGCGATGAACTCCCGGAGGATGTGCCAGGCTGTGCCGCTGGTTTCATAGGAATAGCCGGGATCGCGATCGGCCACGCATTCGCCGTAGCCTTCCAGCCCTTCGGAGCGCAGCACAATCAGGATGCAATCGCGATGTGTAATGCGCCCGAAAGAGGTCTCAAATGGTGCGACCAGGGGCATGCGCAAATGATAGAGGGAAAGGGCTTCGATTCTCATCGGTTAGAAAAGAGGCCCGCCGGGTGACGGGCCTCTCCATTCTATCAGGAAACTTTGACTTCGGGCGCCGGTGCCTTCGAGCGCAGGATCGCCCAGGCGAGCAGCGCCAGCGAGATCAGCACGGTGAGCCACACGCCCCAGCCGCCGTTCGTATACTGCACGACGATCGGAGCGATGATCACCGAGACCAGGTTGACCACCTTGATCATCGGGTTGAGCGCCGGGCCGGCTGTATCCTTGAACGGGTCACCGACCGTATCACCGACCACGCTCGCCTTGTGACGCTCCGAACCTTTGCCGGAGTTCTGCTGTGGATTCTTCGGCTCGTCCTCGATCAGTTTCTTGGCGTTATCCCAAGCGCCACCGGCGTTGTTCATGAAAACTGCCAGCAGCTGACCGGAGAGGATGATCCCTGCCAGGAAGCCACCCAGCGCTTCGACCTTGAGCAGCAAACCGACCAGGATCGGCGTCACGACGCCGAGCATCGCCAGCGAAACCAGCTCCTTCTGGGCCGCGGCAGTGGAGATCGAGACTGCCTGGCGATAGTCCGGTTTGATCTTGCCCTCCAGCACGCCCCGCTTGAACTGGCGGCGCACTTCTAGCACGATCAACGAAGCAGCGCGGCTCACCGCCTGAATGGCGAAGGAGGAGAAGAGCCAGGGCAGCGCGCCGCCGATCAGCATGCCGACGAAGACCTGCGGAATATCCACGCGAATGCCAATGCTCTGAATTTGCTGCTCCACCGGAATGCCCAGTACCGTCTGAGCACGGCTGACATCCACCAGGAAGGAACCGAAGAGTGAAACTGCGGCGATCACCGCTGAACCGATGGCGATGCCTTTGGTGATGGCCTTGGTGGTGTTACCCACCGCGTCCATATCCGCCATGATCTGGCGCGCCTTCTTCGTCTCCTCGTCCTCCAGGCCAGACCAGGCCATTTCGCCGATGCCGTTGGCGTTATCGGCGATCGGGCCGAAGGAATCCATTGCCACGTTGTTGCCGGTCAGCGTGAGCATGCCGATGCCGGTCATGGCCACGCCGTAGAGCACGAAGGTCGCCCGTTGGGTCGGCTCCAGGCCGGGGATGGTGCCGAAGACCAAGATCGAGGCGACGATGGTCAGGGCAATGACGATGATCGCCCACACGGAAGATTCATACCCGACCGCCACACCTTGCAGGATCAGGGTCGCCGGGCCGGTATCGGCCGATTTCTTGATCTCTTTCACCGGGGCGTTGTGCGTGCCGGTGAAGTAATCGGTCAGGCGGTCGATCAGGATCGCCAGCACGACGCCCACCGCCACGGCCATCGGCGCACGCCACCAACCGCCCCACTTCGCCATTTCGGGGTTGTTCATATACAGGAAACCGGTGCCGAAGAAGAGCACGCTGGAAAGCACGGCGGCCGTCAGGAAACCGCGGAAGATGGCGTTCAAGGCATGGCTGCTATCCATGCTCCCACCGCGCACGATGTACGTGCTGATGATCGAGGAGAGCACACCGATGCCGCGCACCAGCAAGGGGAAGATGATCCACTCCAGCCGTCCGGTGATGTGCCAGAGCGCCAGGCCGAGGATCAGGCCGGAGACGATGGTCACTTCGTAGGACTCGAAGATGTCCGCGGCCATACCGGCGCAGTCACCGACGTTATCGCCGACCAGATCGGCCACCACGGCCGGGTTGCGCGGGTCATCTTCAGGGATGCCGGCTTCCACCTTACCGACCAAGTCGGCGCCCACATCCGCGGCTTTGGTGTAAATACCGCCGCCCACGCGCATGAAGAGCGCCAGTAAGGTACCACCGAAGCCGAAGCCGAGCAGCGCATCCGGTGCGGCGATGCCCAGGAGGATGAAAATGAGTGTGCCGCCCAACAGACCGAGACCATCGGTCAACATGCCGGTGATCGTGCCGGCGCGATAGGCAATGCGCAGCGCCTCATCGAAGGAGCGGCGCGCTGCCCAGGCCACGCGCACATTGCCTTCCACGGCCATGCGCATACCGATCTGACCGACTGCCAAGGAGAACGAGGCGCCCATCACGAAGGCCAGTGCCCGCGCCAGGCCGATCAGGAAGCGAATTTCGGCCTCCGAGCGCCCGGCAAAGCGCTCCATTGCCTCCGGCGAAGGTGGCACGATATACACCGAAAAGAAAAGCGCCACCGTCAACACGCCGATGAACGGCAGAATGGACTTGAGCTGCCGCTGCAAATAGGCGTTGGCGCCTTCCTTGATCGCGTTCCATACCTCCTGCATCTGCGGTGTGCCCTTCTCCTCGCGCAGAATCTGGGAGCGTAAAAAGACCGCGTAGGCCAGGCCGAGAATGGCAATGCCAAACACCGCCCAGATCGCGGCCGCTTCAAAGGAAGTCAAACCGTGCATTGCATACATGAGCGAGTATCCTCCCAAAAGAAGATAATCTGCCCAAGACCGGCTATTAAAGTTACGCCCCAATTGCATAGTGCCCGGCCTCACAAGGCAGAACGTTCTGATTTTACAGGTGAGATGCGCATTGTGTCAAGCACGTGGGGTGTGTGTCCTTCGTTGGCGGTGGAATTACCATGCCATGAATGCTATGATCGGGTTATCGAAACTTGGAAGAGATGCTGTGATGGATCGCCGTGCGAAGAAGGCAAAGCTACGATTCACCACAACCTACGCCACACCCGCCAAGAACCTCACCGACCATCCGGCCCAACCGACCAGCTCGATCGACCGACTACCGGACCTCAAAGTTCCGAGCCGCCTCAGGAGCGCAAAGTGTTCGTGGTGTAAGGTTGCGAGCGGCGCAGTGGGGGCAAAAACCCTGGGAGCCTCTCGCAAATTTTGACCGCCATATGTGGATGTTTTTCGCCACTTTTGCGCTTTTTAGCCATAGAGATAGTTTTTGCGGCGGGGTCAATTTTGACCGTAGACCTGTTCGCTTTTCCGCGCCATCCGTGTTCCGTGTCCTCTCGAACCAAGCCCATGTGGCAGATATGGTGGTTGCAGCAGGGTCATGCTTGAACGCTTATGATTTGCTTGGAAAAATTGAAACGATCATCAAGACTACCGACCATTTGTCCCTGCCAAATCACCTCCGCAGTTCGTGCTATAATACACATTGTGGCTGCCCCTGTAGCTCAACAGGATAGAGCAGAGCACTCCTAAGGCTTTGGTTGGGGGTTCGAGTCCCTCCAGGGGCATGTTACCTTCGCCGGACGAAACGACCATGTGACCGAGCAACTACGCAATCACTCGACTTTTTCCCTCTCCTATTCTCACCAGCTCCTGCTTACCCTAACATACTATGAGCCTCGATCCCTCCCTCATCCGCTCCCACTTTCCCTCCCTTCAGCGCCCGTTGATCTTCTTCGATAACCCAGGTGGCACGCAGATCGCCGCCGCATCGCTGGAGCGCATGCAACAGTACCTCCTCCAATGCAACGCCAACCACGGCGGCGCCTTTCCCACCAGCATTGAATCGGATGCTATCCTCGAAGAAGCGCACCGCGCCATGGCCGATTTCTATAATGCCGCCTCGCCGCAGGAGATCGTCTTTGGCGCGAACATGACCACCCTCACACTCCACATCAGCCGTTCCATCGCCCGCACCTGGAAGCCTGGCGATAGCATCGTCGTCACCCGCCTGGATCACGATGCCAATGTCACCCCCTGGGTGCTGGCCGCCAAAGACCGCGGCTGCCGTATCCTATGGGTGGATTTCCATCCTGAAGACGGTACCCTCGACCTGGACTCCTATCGCGCCGCGCTCGAACATTCCCCGCGCCTGGTTGCCGTTGGCTATGCTTCCAACGCCCTTGGCACAATCAACCCTGTCCGTCAACTCATCCGCTTGGCGCACGAAGCCGGCGCCTGGGTCTACGTAGATGCCGTCCAATATGCCCCGCATGGCCCGATCGATGTTCAGGATCTGGATTGCGATTTCCTCGTCTCTTCTTCCTACAAGTTCTTCGGCCCTCATCAGGGCATACTCTACGGCAAGTATGAGCTTCTGAGCGAACTCTTCCCGTATAAAGTCCGCCCGGCGCCCGCCGAACCGCCCGGCAAATTTGAAACCGGCACCCAAAATCACGAAGCCATGGCCGGTGTCCTTGGCGCGCTGGAGTACCTCATCTGGCTAGGGCGCGAATTCGGCGCCGAACGCGAAGAAGATCTCTTGGATCGCGGCTACCGCGATCGTGCCCTCGACCTGAAAAAGGCCATGCAGGTCATCCGCGGCTACGAGTTCGAGCTCAGCCGCACCCTGCTCGAAAGCCTGCAAGAAATCCCCGGCCTCACCCTCTATGGCCTCACCGATCCCCGTCGCATAGATGAGCGCGTCCCCACTTTTGCCTTCCGCCTGGGCGATCTGCATCCCCGTCAGGTGGCGGAAGCCCTTGCTGCCCGCGGCATTGCCGTCTGGGATGGCAATTACTACGCCATCAGCGTCACCGAGCGCCTGGGCGTGGAAGAAAAGGGCGGCATGGTGCGCGTCGGCGCCGTGCACTATAACACCCTCGAAGAGATCGCCCGCTTGCGAGAAGCGCTTTTCGAGATTGCAAAGGAAATGTAAATGGAGAAAGACCGAACTCCGCTGCCGATCGAAGCCGCAACCTCCCCAATCGGCCGCCTGCCGCAACGCTTCCTTCGGGACCTTGAGCTTCTCATCCGCGCCCAAAGGGATCCGCGCACCCCGTGGCATGTCCGCCTGATCCTCGCCCTCCTTCTGGTCTATGCCCTCAGCCCGATTGACCTGATCCCGGATTTTATCCCCATCCTGGGGCAATTGGACGATTTGCTAATCCTCCCCCTCGGGCTTGCGTTGTGTCTGCGTCTGCTACCGCCGGAGATGCGTGAAGGATGAAGCGTTCCTATCTCTGGAAGATGCTCGGTTTGGGCCTGGGAGGACTGGGGCTTTTCTTCCTACCGCGGCTGATCACCACCCTTCTGGCGCGTCCGCATATCTACGAGGTCAGCGAGGCCCCGGCGCGTCCCGTAGCGATCGTCTTCGGCGCTGGCCTGCAGCGCGATGGTCGTCCGACTGCCATCCTGCGCGATCGGGTGCGCACCGCTGCCGAGCTCTATTTTGCCGGCAAAGTGCAGGTACTGCTGCTGAGCGGTGATCATCGTTTCGTCAACTACAACGAACCCGCCGCCATGCGTGACTATGCCCTTTCCCTCGGCGTCCCGGCCGAAGCTCTCGTACTCGATTACGCCGGCCGCCGCACCTATGATACCTGCTATCGCGCCCGTGCCATTTTTGGCGTCGAGCAAGCCCTGCTCGTCACCCAGCGATTTCACCTGCCTCGTGCCCTCTTCCTTTGCCGCACCTTCGGCATACAAGCGGAAGGCGTCTCCGCCGATCGCCAACCGTATCGTCGGTTTTCCCGCTTCATTTGGAACTTCCGCGAAAACATCGCTACCCTTGGCGCCTTTTGGGATGTCTTCATCCGCAAACCGCTACCGGTACTGGGCAACCCGGAACCCATCTTCCGGGATTGAACCTTCCTCTCTGCCCTGTCGACCGTGGACTGTAGCATCAGGCTTCAGCCTGTGTGACGCAGTCTAGGTTTCAGACTGAGCTCAACGACTACGCCACCATTCTATTTTGAAGGAGTTTGCCATGAGTGCAGAACACGAACCGGTCATTTTGAGTGCCGCTCGTCTGCCCATCGGCCGTTTTCAGGGGGGATTGAGTAGCATCCCTGCTCCGCGTTTGGGCGCGCTGGCCATCCGCGCCGCCGTGGAGCGAGCTGCCATCTCACCGGAAGCGATCGACGAAGTGATCATGGGCAATGTCGTCTCGGCCGGCGTGGGTCAGGCCCCGGCGCGCCAGGCGGCCATCTTTGCCGGCCTGCCGACCTCGGTCGGCGCGACCACGATCAACAAGGTGTGTGGCTCCGGCCTGAAGGCTGTGATGCTCGCTGCCTCCGCCATTCGCGCCGGGGATGGGGACCTTTTCGTCGCCGGCGGTTTTGAATCCATGAGCCGCGCCCCGTTCCTGGTAGATGGACGCACCGGCGCCTTGCGCTTCGGTCATGCTCAACTCACCGACGCCCTGCTCCTGGATGGGCTCTGGGACCCGTTTGAAAACTGGAGCATGGGCATGGCTGCCGAGTTCATCGCCGAAGAATACGAAGTCACCCGCCAGGCGATGGATGAATTTGCCCTGCAGAGTCACCAGAAGGCGATTGCCGCCATCGATAGCGGCGCCTTCCGCGAGGAGATCGTCCCTGTGGAGATTCCGGGCAAGAAGGGGGAAGTGGTGCGCGTAGATACCGATGAAGGCCCGCGCCGCGATACCTCCCTGGAAGCCCTGACGAAGCTCAAGCCGGCCTTTAAAGAGGGTGGACGCGTCACCGCGGGCAACTCACCCGGCCTGAACGATGGAGCGGCGGCGGTGATCATTGCCAGTCGCGCCTATGCCCAACGTCACGGCCTGAAGCCGCTGGCCCGAGTGGTGGGCTATGCTCAGGCCGCGGATGAGCCGAAGTACCTCTTCCGTGCGCCGGCCCTGGCGATCCCTAAATTATTGCGCCAGATCGGCTGGAGCCTGACCGATGTGGACCTGATCGAGCTGAACGAGGCTTTCGCCGCTCAAGTGTTGGCCGATGGCTATATCCTTGCCGATCAGGGCTGGGATTGGAACAAAGTCAACGTGCATGGCGGCGCGATTGCGTTGGGTCATCCCATCGGTGCCAGCGGCGCCCGCATCCTGACCACGCTGATCTATGCCCTCAAGCGACATGGCAAGCAGCGCGGCATTGCTAGCCTGTGCCTGGGAGGCGCTGAAGCGGTCGCCATGGCAATTGAATTGGAAGGATAAAAGGAGGCAGTATGGAAATCCGTCATATTTTCGTCGTCGGTGCCGGAACCATGGGCAACGGCATCGCTCAGGTGGCGGCGACTGCCGGCTATCAAGTCACCTGCATGGATGCATTCCCGCAAGCGCTGGAAAAAGCCAAAGCCGCCATCGCCCGTTCCACGGAGAAATTGCTCGAAAAAGGCGGGATCACCGCCGAACAGAAAGCCGCCGCCGAAGCCATTCGCTTTGTTAATACCTTGGATGGCGTTGAAGAGGCCGATCTCGTCATCGAAGCCATCATCGAGGACCCGCAGGCGAAATTTGACCTCTTCTCCGAGCTGGATCGCCGCGCTCGTCCTGGCGTGATTTTGGCCTCGAACACCTCCTCGATCTCGATCACCAAGATCGCCGCGCATACCCGTCGCCCGCAGAAGGTGATCGGCATGCACTTTATGAACCCCGTCCCGATCATGCGCCTGGTGGAGGTGATCCGCGGCCTAGCCACGGATGACGAAACCACCCAGACCATTTTGGCCGTCTGCCGCCAAATGGGCAAAGAGCCGGTGGAGGCCAAAGATTCGCCCGGCTTCATCTCCAACCGCATCCTGTGCCCGATGATCAACGAGGCCATTTTTGCCTTGCAAGAGGGCATCGGCACGCCGGAGGCCATTGATACGGTGATGAAACTGGGCATGAACCACCCCATGGGGCCGCTCACCCTGGCCGATTTCATCGGCCTGGATGTGGTGCTTTCCGTGATGGAGATCCTTCATCGCGATCTGGGCGAGGATAAATATCGCCCAGCGCCCTTATTGCGCAAGATGGTGGATGCCGGCTGGCTAGGTCGCAAGACCGGCCGCGGGTTCTATCAGTATTGAGCCCATCGGGCAGGTTTGGCCCGTTTTGGAGCGCGAGAAGGCGATCTACTAGAAGAGATGAGGAAAATGAATGGGGAAAGGATGGGGGGCACCCTTTCAAATTGGAAGGAGAGCGAGATGCGTCCAAACTTTCTACCCCTTTTTCTGGTCATGGTCGTCATTGCGGCGGCTTGCGCTAGGCCCTCTACTGGCACGCCACTGGCAGCCAAACCAACAGCGGTCGGTTCGGCAGCAGGGCCGGTTTCTTCTGCTTCTGGCGAAATGCTCAGCGCCAAAGAAGCCGTGGCATTGGCCTATGCAGCCTTGCCGCCCGAATGGCAACCTACCGCGAAATTGGCTTTCGTCGGCCGCTATTCCCAATACTGTAACGCGGGTTGTTCTCCTTTCGTGGTGGAGGACGACCCTGGCATCGGGGCGGATGGCCGCCAGGCCCACTGGGTGATCCTCTTCGCCCGAGATGAAAGTGCTTCTCCGGCCAATGTGTTCTATGTGGAGCAAGGGAAAGCGAGGCTGGTGAAATCCAATGTGGCGACGGTACGCCCGGAGGAGCTGTTTGCCCTGGAAGGATGGGTGGATTCCACCGAGATCCAGTTCCGCACTTCTCAGCCGGTGGGCCTAGAACTCAGGACCAACGACCTGTTTGAAAACGTCGACGCCGAACTGGCCGGATATCCTTTGCTCTGGCTGGCCGAAACGTCCTTTGGCCGATTTGACGTATATGATGCTAGGACAGGTCAGTTCATCAAGTCCCGCTGAAAGTTTTCGGCGAACCGGATGACTTGGAGATAGCGTCGCCGGAGGCTCCGGGCCAATCGTAGCCTGTGCATAAGAGACCGCCCAACCCGCGCTTCCAGCCGACTGCTTGGCTCGCTGCGCTCGCCTCGGTCGCCGCGGCTGAGATCGGTGGTGTTGGGCGGTAGAGTGTATCCTTTTTCGCAAGAGGTGACGAAGAATGCGTGTCCTGATTGTCGAGGACGATCCAGGTACCGCCCGCTTTATCTGCCAGGGGCTAAGTGAGGCCGGGTATGCTGTAGATGCTGCATCTGATGGGCAGGAGGGTCTGGACTATGCACTGGCAGCGCCATACGACCTTATCATCCTGGACATTCTCTTGCCTAGAATGGACGGCTTACGCCTGCTCCGCGAATTGCGGGAACGGGGCATACGGACGCCGATCCTGGTGCTTACCGCTCGCGACACGATAGAGGACCGAGTGCGGGGACTGGATAGCGGAGCCGATGACTATCTGATCAAGCCATTTGCCTTTTCCGAATTGTTAGCGCGTGTGCGCGCCTTGCTGCGCCGCCCTCCATTGCAAAACGAGCCGGTACTCCGAATAGACGATCTGGAGATGGATACCGTGCGGAGAGAAGTCCGTCGTGCCGGGCGACGAATTGACCTTACCCCGCGCGAGTTCTCATTGTTGGAATATCTGATGCGTCATCCCAATCAGGTGCTCACCCGCACCCAGATCGCCGAGCATATCTGGAACTTTGACTTTTTCGCCGAATCCAATGTCGTGGATGTTTATATCGGCTACCTGCGCCGCAAGATAGATCAGGGTTTTGCTCGACCCCTGATTCATACCGTACGCGGTGTCGGCTATCGGATTGGTCCAGAGGATGAAAATGCCTGATCACCGGGTGGCTAGAATGACTTTGCGCACACGCTTGACAGCTTGGTATATCTTGCTAATGGGCCTAACCCTGGCCTTTTTCAGCGCTTACCTGTACTTACGCATGGAGCATAGCCTGCTGAATCAGATGGATACGGCACTCCAGGTGGCAGCTTCCCAGGCGCTTACCAACCTGGATGAGGAAAACGGTCGCCCGGCTTTCCAGAAAACAGAAGCCTCCCAATTGGTGACCAAGCGCCTGAGTCAGATGGGTTTTGCTGTACGGCTGCTCGCCCCCGATGGGACAGTATGGGACGGTTTTGGTGGCTACACGGAAGTGCCTGTCTGGATTCCATCTACTCCAGGCTACCATACGCTTGGGATGGGGGAAGCGCGCTGGCGCGTTTATAGTCAGCCGATTCAAATGCCTGGTGGGCAATTGTGGCTTCAAGTTGCCCAATCCATGACCTCCTTGCAAGATGTGGTAGAAAGCCTGCGCACTCAGATACTCTTAGGGTTGCCCTTTATCCTGGTGTTGGTCGGGTTAGGAGGCTACTTGCTGGCTGATCATGCCTTGCGGCCCATAGATCGCATTACCCGCACCGCCCAGGCTATCAGCGCCACCCAACTCTCCCAGCGCATCGGATATGCAGGCCCCCAGGACGAGGTAGCACGGCTGGCCACCACGTTCGACCGCATGCTTGACCGGCTCGAGGCCGCCTTTGAGCATGAACGGCGCTTCACGGCTGATGCCGCCCATGAGTTACGTACCCCACTTACAGCCCTCAAAGGACGCCTCGACGTGATCCTGAGCCGACCTCGTACGCCTGTAGAGTATCAAAACGCTTTATACGATCTGGAACAGGAGGTCGATCGCCTGATCCGCCTGAGTGCCGACCTGCTTCTCCTGACTCGCCTGGATCAAAGACGCCTGCCTTGGCAACCACAAAGATTGGATCTTTCCGAACTGCTGCACATTGTTGCCGAACAGGTGCGGCCGCTGGCGGAGGCCGGTGGGCTGACATTAACCGAAGAAGTGCCGTCCGGCCTATCCATCGTGGGTGACCCTGATCATCTTATCCGCCTCTTTCTCAATCTCCTGGACAATGCCGTGAAATATACGCCAGCCGGCGGTCAGGTGACCTTACGGGCTGGGAAAGAACAGATCGGGGTATGGATCTCCGTAAGCGATACCGGGCCGGGCATTCCACCCGAGCACTTGCCGCACGTGTTTGAGCGCTTTTATCGGGTAGAAGAAGCCCGCTCGCGCGAAAGCGGAGGGGCAGGGTTGGGACTGGCCATCGCCTATGAGATCGCGCGCTGGCACGGTGGCACAATGGAGGTGCAAAGCGAGCCAGGCCGTGGAGCGACTTTCACTGTTCATTTGCCACCTCAGCCTCCAGAGTCGCACACAGTTGAGTAATCTCCCGATTTGTATAAGAGAATTCTCATCGCAGCTTTGTGGTTTTCTTACTTGACTCCTGTATACTAAAGGCAGAATGATGCTCTGGGCATGCACAGTGGATCATTCAGAAAGCCAACATTCAGTGAGAAGGAGTCAACTATGAAAGTGAACAAGCGTGTCACAGGAACATTGGTTGCCATCGGTCTGCTGGTGGCGGCTCTGACGTCTAAGGCTGTTTTTGCTCAGGCGCCCACTCTCCCCACGCCGCCCGCAGCGGTTCAGCAGGAGACCGGCTCTGATGACCAACTGCAGTCACCATCCTATATCGGCAGTATCGCGGTGGATCAGGCCCGGTTTGAGGGCATGAGCGAGGCGGACGAGGCCGCGGCCCTGCAAGGGATGGCGACCATTAGCGCCGACCAGGCGAAGGCGGCTGCCGAAGCGGCCAACCCCGGTGCTACCGCTGTAAAGGTGGAGTTGGATAACGAAAACGGCGTTCTGGTCTATAGCGTGCAGCTGAACAACGGCCTGGATGTCAAAGTGGACGCCGGCAACGGTGCAATCCTGCACACTGAACAGGCAGGTGCCGACAAAGCAGGTGCGGCCAACACCGACAACGTTCAGGAAGAATTCGGTAGCCAGGCCGACGACGCGACAGAGACCCCCGGCGTAGAAAATGCTGCAGGACAGTAAATGCCATAGCAAAACATAACACTGCCCTGAGCAAGAACCAATGGGCTCGTGGCCCCAGGTGATTACATCTTTCACCTGGGGCCATGGTCGTTCTGTGGACGGTCTCCTGGATTTTGTCCGCTTGTGTGCCTGCCACCGCGCCAACAGCCGTGCCTAGCACCACACCCTTTTCCATCGCAGCCCTCGCGCCGACAAACACTGCGATGCCGACCCCCACGCCCATCTCCACCCTGCCGCCGGAGCAGATCGGCGGGCTTTTGGCTGGTGTCTTTTGCCTGCCGTTGGGCTACAAATCAACAGAAATTGCACTGAATTATGAGCACCATAACTCCCATAAGGACCAGCCAGATTTCATAAGAATCTGGCTGGTCGGTGCGCCTTTCTACCAAATCCTCAAAAATCCCCATCTTTGACGTAGGGCGCGCTCCACAACGCCACCTGCATCACCACC
>DAOUBG010000009.1:0-145372 GCA_034432895.1 Anaerolineales bacterium | reverse complement strand
AACGTGAACCTGGAAGTGGAGTTGATTGTGCCGGTGGCGCTGGAGCAAGGCTCGAAGTTCGCCATTCGCGAAGGCGGTCTGACCGTCGGCGCCGGCGTGATTACCAAGATCCTAGAGTAGTTGTGTTGGGTGTGAACTATGGCATCGAAGAAGAAAGATATTCGTCCGGTGATCACGCTCCAATGCAGCGATTGCAAAGAGCGGAATTACACCACCGAGAAAAACCGGCGGAACGATCCGCAGCGGTTGGAACTCAAAAAATACTGCCCGCGCTGCCGTCGCCATACGGTCCATCGCGAGACTAAGTAATTTTCCGGTCAGATAGTCGCTTCGTCAAGGCGCGGAACGGCTATCTGATCGATCGAAGGCCAGTAGCTCAATTGGTAGAGCACTCGTCTCCAAAACGAGCGGTTGTGGGTTCGAGTCCTGCCTGGCCTGCCTGAGAGCAACGCCGTCGCCCCGTTTGGGATGCAGGCGGCGTTTTAGCCGTAAAATGTAAGGAGAACTGCTTTGACCGAGAAACGCAAACAAAACGCGATTCGACGCTTCTTTCGTGAGACGATCGGTGAGATCCGCAGGGTCACCTGGCCTACGCGGGAAGAAGCTACTTACCTCACCATTTTGGTGCTGATCACCATGGTTGGGGTGGGGACATTGTTGGCGTTGGTGGAAGCTTTGTCCCTGCAGATTATGAATCACCTTCTCTTTCGATAAGGATCGGATATGGTAACGGACGAGCGCGGACCGGAGAAAGACTTGATTTCCCAAGAAGCCCAGGATTCCACTCCTGAAGCTTCTGGTTCGGCGCGTCCCTCTTCTCTCGCGGCGCAGGAGACGCCCTCGACCTCCGATCCGCAGCAAGGTGAGGGCGAAGCGGCCTGGTATGTGATCCATTGCTATTCCGGATATGAGAACAAGGTGCGCCAGAACCTGGAACAGCGCATCGAAACGATGGGCATGAAGGATAAGATCTTCGATATCGTTGTTCCTACCCAAGAGGAGATCGAGATCCGCGATGGCAAACGGCGCACCGTCGAACGCCACATTTTCCCCGGTTACGTGCTCGTTAACATGATCCTGACCGAGGAATCCTGGTATGTGGTGCGGAATACGCCCGGTGTGACGGGCTTTGTAGGTATTGGCAATCAACCTACCCCCTTGCGTCCGGAAGAAGTGGCGCAGATCCTTAAGCGAATGGAGGCGGAAACCCCGACGATCAAGGTGACCTATAAGCCCGGCGATCGAGTACGCATTATCGACGGGCCGTTCAACGATTTCCGCGGCGTTGTTTCGGAAATCGATATGGAACGTCACAAGGTGCGGGTGATGGTCTCGTTCTTCGGTCGGGAAACGCCTGTGGAGCTCGATTTCCTACAAGTTGAAAAAGCGTAAGCGTGGGAGGGCGTCCCTTCTCTCGCCCGATATTACCACTAAGGAGATGATATGGCAAAGAAACTCAAAGCAATCGTACGTCTACAACTTGAAGCCGGAAAAGCCAATCCGGCACCGCCTGTTGGCCCGGCGCTGGCCGGCCACGGCATCAACATCATGGCGTTCTGCAAGGAATATAATGCCCGCACGGCGAACCGTCCGGGTGAGGTTATTCCGGCAGAGATTTCAATTTACACCGATGGGTCTTTCACCTTCGTGCTGCGCACGCCGCCGGCCTCGATGCTGCTGAAGAAAGCGGCCGGGCTTGAGAAAGGCTCGGCAGCGCCGAACAAGGACAAAGTCGGTAAGGTGACACGGGCGCAGATCCGCGAGATCGCCGAGCTGAAGATGAAAGACTTGAATGCCGTTGACCTGGAAGGCGCTATGCGCCAGATCGAAGGCACAGCCCGCAGCATGGGCATTATCGTTGTTGATTAAAACCCAGTGGGAGGGTGTGTCCCCACCCGCTAATACCACGGAGGAAACATGGCTAAACACGGAAAAAAGTATCGTTCTGCAGCAGCAAAGGTAGACCCCGCGCGGCTCTATTCCCCAATGGAAGCCGTGGAATTGGCAAAAGAGACCTCGACTACTACCTTCGATTCCACCGTTGAGGTCCATATTCGGACGGCGCTCGATCCGCGTCAGGCCGATCAGCAGGTGCGCGATGTCGTCGTCTTGCCCCATGGGTTGGGAAAGACGGTGCGTGTGCTCGTCTTTGCCACCGGTGAAGGTGCTGCCAAAGCACGGGAGGCCGGGGCCGACCTGGTAGCCGATGATGACGAAACGCTCAAGAAGATCGAGGGTGGCATGACCGACTTCGATGTTGCCATTGCTACCCCGGACATGATGGGCAAGGTCGGCCGTCTGGGACGTATCCTTGGTCCGCGCGGCTTGATGCCGAATCCGAAGGCCGGCACCGTCGTCAACCCGGATGATTTGCCCCGCGCAATTGCTGAGGCCAAAGCTGGCCGCGTGGAGTTCCGCCTGGATAGGACCGGCAATATCCATGTGCCGATCGGCAAAGTTTCTTTTGATGCGCAGAAACTGTTGGAAAACTTTGCCGCGCTCATGGAGGCGATCAGAAAAGCGCGCCCGGCCGGCGCCAAAGGTGCCTATATTCGACGGGTGACCATGGCCACTACCATGGGACCGGGCATCAAGATCGATCCGGTGCAGGCGCAAAACATTGAAATCAAAGAGTAGCTGATAACGCCACTTCGCCAAAGACGGCAGGTGCCGCAAGGCTTAATTTCCTGCCCAGGTGAAGACGGATTGCATTTTGCCGTGCTTTCGGCGCGGTCTGCAGAAGTCTTTGCCTGGGAGTGGCAAAGACTTTTTGCATAGAAAGGAGGTGAGATCCTTTGGCCCTAACCAGAGAGCGCAAGCAGCAAGTTGTGGCGCAGTACCAGGAATGGTTCTCGCGCAGTCAGGCTGTTATCCTCATGGAGTACACCGGCCTGACGATGAAGGACCTGGACGCGTTGCGCGCAAAGGTGCGTGAGAGCGGTGGCGAATTCCATGTGCTCAAAAACACCCTCATTCGTATCGCATTGAATGCGACGGGTGTTTCTTTGCCCGAAGAGTACCTGGAAAAGAGCACCGCAGCAACCTTTGCTTTCACCGATGCGGTGGCCACGACCAAAGCCCTGATGGATGCGACCAAGAACCTTTCGGTCGTCAAAGTAAAGGGCGGTTTGTTGGGCACCCAGGTGCTGAACGAGTCCCAGGTCAAGGCGTTGGCTGCCTTGCCACCGTTGCCTGTGGTTCGTGCTCAGTTGCTGGGTGTATTGCAAGCCCCGGCCGGCAAGCTGGTGCGCACGATCGCCGAGCCGGCGCGTGGTGTGGCGGCGGTTATCCGTGCCTATTCCGAAAAGGCCGCTCCTGCGGCGTAGTTTTCTCACCCTATCACCTTAAAAAATCATCTTATCTTGTAAGGAGTAAACCAAAAAATGGCTGCAAATCTGGATAAACTTGTCGAAGAACTGAGCGCCCTTTCCGTTCTGGAAGCGGCGGAGCTGGTGAAGAAGCTGGAAGAGAAATGGGGCGTCTCTGCAGCTGCTCCGGTAGCCGTACCGGCGGTTGCCGGCGCCCCGGTCGGTGCGGCCGCGGCCGCCGAACCGGTTGAGGAAAAGACCGAGTTCGATGTCGTCATCAAGGATGCCGGCCCGAAGAAGATCGAGACCATTAAGGTCATCCGCCAGCTGACCTCGCTCGGTTTGGGCGAAGCCAAAGCTCTCGCCGAGACCGCTGGCGGCAAGGTGTTGACCGGCGTGAGCAAGGAAGTGGCGATGGATGCCAAGAAGAAGCTCGAAGAAGCCGGCGCCGTGGTCGAGGTCGTCTAGCGAAGTTCAATCGGCATAGAAAAAGGGCTTTGAGTGCATCAAAGCCCTTTTTGTTTTGATCTCACTGCAAAAGCTCTCTTCACCACGAAAGGGCATGCCGTCATAGCATTTCAAAGTTTGAGATCCACATATCTTCAAGAAAATCGCACGGGTTTACAACAAAACCTTAGTGCCCTTGGTGAGCTATGTGGTCAAAAATAGTTCTGGCCGTAGACCCGTTCATATTTTTCCGTGTCATCCGTGTTTTTCGCGTCCTGTGGAATCGAGCGTGCGGCAGAGATGTTTTTGCAGTGGACTCTTTTTACAACTGCGCAGACCCTTTTCGTCTATTCGTTCCGCAGGCTCAAGTAGGAGGCATAGCGTCGAGGGTGGATCTCGCCACGTTCCACGGCGGCGCGCACGGCGCAACCCGGTTCGTGTTGATGGGTGCAATTGTTGAACTGGCAATAGGCTACCAGTGGCGCAATTTCGCGGAAATAGCCATCCACTTCTTCCGCTTGCGTATCCCAAAGGGCAAGAGATTTCCAACCTGGGGTATCGGCTACATATCCACCTTCGTCCAGCGGGATGAGCTGACGCACAACGGTTGTATGCCTGCCGCGCCCGGAGTGGCCGACTTCGCGCACCGCCAATCCCAAGCCGGGTTGGATGGCATTGAGCAAGCTGGACTTTCCCACGCCGCTTGGCCCGGCCAGCGCGCTGATCTTCCCCTTGAGCCAGGCTTTGAGCTCTTCTATCCCCAATCCGCTTTTGACCGAGGTATAGAGCACGGGATAATCGAGTTTTTCGTATGGGCCGAACATCTCACGTGCCTTTTCTTCTCCCACCAGGTCCACTTTGTTGGCGACGATCAGCGGTGGGATGTGCTGCTTTTCGGCGATCACCAGGAAGCGGTCCAACATGCCCCAGCGCGGTTCCGGTTGGGCACAGGCGAAGACCAGGAGCACCTGATCGGGGTTTGCCAACAGGACCTGTTGATATTCGCCATGTGGGCGCGGTGCCAGGCGCACAATGGCACGTTGTCGCGGCTCGATTTCTTCGATCACGCTGCTGCCATCCGGCAGGAAACGGACTTTGACCCAATCTCCCACGGCCACCAGATCGCCCTGACGCGGGCCTTTCTTCAGGCGGCCGCGCAGACGGGCAGGGATGGGGCCTTTCTCGGTTTGGACGATGAAGAGTCCGGCTTGCGAACGGAGGACTAGACCGCGTACCGTATTCCCGCTCATGGCTTGGGCGTTTTCGTTGGGATGCCGCCTAAAGGCGTGGGGGTCCGGGTGACGCCGAAGGTGGATTCCCACCAGTAGAGACTGCGTGGTTGTCCGTAAAAGTAGCTTTCGATCACTCGGCGGAAGATCGGAGCGGCGTAATCCGAGCCTTCGCCGGCGTTTTCGACGATCACGGCGACGGCAATATCGGGTTTATCCGGGTTCCCGGCCATGGTAAAGCCGGCAAACCAGGCATGGGGTGAACCGGGAATCCCCGATTCGGCAGTGCCGGTTTTCCCTGCTAAGGGAATGTTCAATCCTAAGAAGCGATAGTAGGCCGTCCCGCGCGGGTTTTTCACTACCTGCACCATCGCATCCCGGATGACTTGCAAATTCTCGGCGCGTAAGGGCAAGGTCCCAACCGCTTCCGGGCGGAAAGAGCGCAATAGCCGGCCGTCCACGGTCTGGACCTTTTCAACGATCTGTGGACGGTACAAGGTGCCACCGTTGGCAATTGCGGCCATGAAACGGGCTACCTGGAGCGGCGTTACTAGCACATCACCTTGACCGATGGCCTGATTGGTGATCTCCAGCAACGTTTGCGGCTCACCGATATGGCCGCTGGCCTCGGCCACATCCTGGATACCGGTCGGCGCTCCCAGACCGAAGGCGCGCGCCATGTTGGCGATATCGCCGCGGCGATCGTAGCGATATAGGGTGACGCCGATGTGCCAGAACCAGGGGTTGCAAGAGCGCATCAGGCCTTCCGGGAGGGTGAGCACACCGGAGGGCTTCGTCTTGCATTCTCCTTCGGTCTGTAGCTCTTGCTGGCAGTGATCCCAGGTCCAGTCGTGCAAGACGATGTTCGGCAGCTCGGTGAAATCGTATTGGCAATCGTAAGTAGTATCGGCGGCGAAGAGGCCGCTTTCCATGCCGGCCGACATGGTGATGATCTTGAACACCGAGCCGAGCGGATATTCCCCTTGAGTGGCGCGGTTGAGCAGGGGGTTGGCCGGATCGTTGAGCAGATTGTTGAGCAAGATGTTGTTGCGATTTTGAGGATCGAAGATATTAGGATCGAAGTTCGGCGAGGAGGCAAGGGCTAAGATGCGCCCGCTATCGGTTTCCATGACCACGATGGCGCCGCGGAATCCGCTCAAGGCGCGTTGTGCTTGTAATTGCAGGTTGCGATCAATGGTCAGGTAAACGGATGCGGCCGGCTCGGCTTCCGTGGAGGCGATGCGTTTCAAGATGGTGCCATCGGCCGAGGCGACGTAGAGCGTGGCGCCGTGTTTGCCAGCCAGGTAATCTTCGGCCGATTTTTCGATCCCGGCTGCACCTACCCGTTCATCGCCGCGGTAGCCCTTCCGTCGGTATTGACGCAGGTTTTCCGGCTGAATGGAGAGCATGTATCCGACCGTCTGCGGAGCGATGCCCTGATCGTAGTAGAAGCGAGAATTGTAGGGAGTGAGCACCAAGCCGGCTAAATTGAGGCGTAGCAGGCGTTGGGCGGTTTCCCCGTCCGTTTCGCCGATCGGAATGTACCAATCGGGCAAGGCATTGGCATAGCGCTCGGAGATGGCCTGGGGAGGCAGGCCGGTGATCTTGGAAAGCTCACCGAGCATGACTTCTTCCGTATCTGGGTTGATTTGGCCGGGCACGATGCCGATGGCAACGATATCGCTTTGGGTGGCGATTGGCAGCCCCTGG
The DNA here is from genome assembly GCA_034432895.1 of Anaerolineales bacterium. Classification (GTDB taxonomy): domain Bacteria; phylum Chloroflexota; class Anaerolineae; order Anaerolineales; family Villigracilaceae; genus 630D-37. The sequence continues at coordinate 138,678 of DAOUBG010000009.1, read as the reverse complement.
CGATCGTAGATATCGCCACGAGCCGGCACTTCGTAGCTCGTCACCAACCGGCCGCCGCCTTGCAATTCGGGGAGGATCAGGCCGGGGGTCCAGAGAATGTGCCAGAGGCCGTTTTCCAGGCTTAGCTCAAAGGGGATATCACGGCTCAGGTCGCCGAAGAGCGCGGTATGGTAGGTCAGGCGCACGGTCATCTGCGCGGCGCGAGGGCCGATGGAAGAGGCGATCGCCTGATATTCCAGATCGTAGGCGCTCATGGTATCGCGTGCTTCGGCATGCATTTTGCCAAAATCGTCCTGGCTGAGGCTGCTTCGAGCGCTCTGGGCGAGGAGAGAATACATGGTAGCGTAATCGTCCCGGCGATAGGCTTCCAGATAGGTTCGGAGCGTTTCGCCGGCATCCGGAGCCGCCATGCGTGTGACGCTTGGGGGAGGAAGTTTCGGGGTCGAAGTGGCGCGCGTGGCGCCGGGGGCGGTAGAGGGGGTACACGCCAGGACGAGCTGCGCAACGATCAGGGTTAGAAGGAGAAGGCGTTTGGACATGTTCAACATGTTTCAATGGAATTTAGCACAGGATAGTAAAACGCGTGCACAGGGCAATCATAGTTCAAGAATTGCCGGCAGATGGTAGGAATCTCTACCGGAGCATCCAGGCCGAAGGTACGCAGGAGTGAGGCGAGGTGACAGAGCGGGAGGCCCATCACTCCGGCGAAGCACCCTTCCATGCGGGCGACCGGCTGAAACCAGGGGTGCTGAATGGCATAGGCGCCGGCCTTATCGAGGGGATCGCCGCTTTGGACGTAGGCTTCGATCTCCTCATCGCTATAGGGGCGCATAGGCACATCGATCACACAAACGGTGGAGCGGCAGGTTTTATCTTCGGCGCGCAGCACGGCCAAGCCGCTATAGACTTGATGTACACGACCGCGTAGCTGCTTCAACATGCGACGGGCCTCTTCGGCATCCTGCGGTTTGCCTAAGATGGTGCCTTCCAGGAACACGGTGGTATCGGCGCCGATATAGAGCCCGGGGGCGTTACGCCCTTGCGCTGCACGACGCGCTTTTTCTTTCGCCAGGCGCAGCACGTATCGTTCCGGCGGTTCTCCCGGTCGCAGGCGCTCATCCACTTCCACGGCGAAGACCTCGAAAGGCCAGTCTGTTAGATGCATCAATTCGCGCCGGCGCGGAGAATTCGAGGCCAGGATGATGGGGATGGACATGGGAAAGATTTTATCACAGGAGGCAGGGAGTGAGGTGTTGACTCCTGTGGGTGACCGTGCCGGGACTTTTCAGAATCTCTACTGCGAAAACCATATCTCGGTAGGACCCGGACAAACGCGGATGATACGGAAAAATGCGAACTCGCTGCTCGGTTACAAAAACAATCCGGCCTCTCTTCCTCTTTGTCCTTGGACGCTTGATCCTCGTTCCTCCCAAACCCCTGCATGGGACGTCAGCCGTAGCACGGAATTTATCACCGTGCGGCCAAGGGAAAGCTCTCAAGGCATATCAAATTTTGAAAGCCTCCTTTCGCTATCCTTCCCTCTCCTCCTCAAACGACTCCACCTGATATACCCACACCTCAATCCCCTCACTGCGCCAGCAACCGGGAGGGCGACCCATTTTCAGACATAGGTGATCGAGGAACTCTTGCGGATCGGGGATTTGCTCCCACACCTGCGGCAGGAAGGTGGCGCGGCGCAAACCCTGACGTAGGACGACGCCGTCAACGCCCGGCCGGAGCCGCGTGAGCAGTTCTTCCGGTGAATCGAATTCCAGCGGTTGCAAGGGCGTGAGATAGGAGACTTCGATATGGATGCGCGGGAGCTCTTCCGGCCTGACCGGTGGAAAACGGAAATCCTCCAAAGCGGCGGCCACGGCATGTTCGCGCACATCCTCGGCCAAGGGCTGATGGGCCTCCAAGGCGCCCACGCAACCGCGCAGCTCACCTTCCTTGGTCAAAGTGACGAAGCTGGCTCCCGGTTCCCGCAAGCGCGGCGGCAAAGTGTTCCAATCCAGCGGCGCGAGCGGCTTCCCGCGCACTCCATCTTCCAGCGCTTGGCGCGCCAATCGGAGCAGAATTTGCCGTTCTTCGGCGCTCAGAGGCATATGGCCTCCTTTTGCTAGGTGCTCTCCTGCAAGGTGCGATAGCTGCGGTTGAAGTAAATCAGTGGTTTGCCCTGTGGCTGGAGCACACGCGTCGCCAGCACCTGAGCGATCACCAGTGTGCTCCCCGAAACATCCACCGTCTGGACTACCCGGCAATCGAGCCAGGCCAAACCGCCCTCGAGCAGCGGCGCACCGCTCACCAGCGTTTGCGTCTTCAGGCCGGCCAGGCGATTGCCTTCCTCCGGCACGCGGCCGGCAAAGCGATCTGAAATCTCCTGCTGATCGGCGGCCAGAATGGTCAGGCCAAAAAAGCCGCTTGCCAAGACCAGATCGCGCGTGCGGGTGCCTTTCTGCAGCGAAACACTCACCCACGGTGGTTCTAGGGAGATAGAAGTAAACGAATTGACCGTCATCCCATGGGCGTTTTCTCCGTTACGTGCCGTGAGCACGGCCACTCCGCTAGCCCATAGGCGCATCGTAGCGCGCAGTTCTTCACCGTTGCTCATTGTATTTCTTCGATCCTCCAGCTTTCTTCGCCGAGTAGATTGCGCAATTTCGTCAGCAGGGCCGGCGAAATGTGCGTCGTCGCGTTGGGGAAATCGATCAGGAATGGGCGTCCTTGCTCCACAATGTGGAAAGAAAAACGATCCTGCCCGTGGTGACTGATCAGAATGCCATAGAGCGTGCGAATGCGCCGTTTATCGCGCTCCCGATCCCCACTAGGGCGCAGGAAGAGGGTGATCTGGCGCGGTGGACGTGAGGTTTCATGCTCGAGGATAGCGTGGTAAACGGAAGGTAAGGGAAAAGATGAAAGAGAGGTGAAAACGGGCCGCGTGCCCGCCGTGACCTGGATGCCCTCCATAGCTTGGGTGCCGGCCGAAACCAGGCGCTCGGGCGGATCGGGGAACACGCCGGGGCCGGGCGCGGCCATCGTGGGTGGCTGTGGCGCCGTGGCGGAGTACTCTTGGCGCGTTTCCTGCAGGGAGACTTGTTCGACGATCAACATCTCATCCAGGTTGGGCTGCCAAACGTTTTCCCAACCTTCGGGGAAGGCTTCCGGCGGTGGAGGCATGAAGCCATCCATCGGGGGAGCCGGCACTTCCTCTGCTTCGGCCGCGGCGGCGTTCGGCGGTTCGGGGATTACGCTACGGCTTTTCTCGTGTGCGCCGAGCGGGGAAGCTTCGGGGGCAGAAAAGTCCGGGGTCTCCTCCCATAGGGTCGGCGCCGCGGCGGCCGGTGTCCTCTCGATCGGTTCGATAATTTTGAATTCCTTGGAGGCCGAATCAACCAGGATTTTCGGCGGCGGGTTGAGCGCATCTACCTTCCCCTCGATCACCAGGATGGCGCCTTCCTGGAAAAGGGAGCGGTAGCGTTCCCAGGTTTTGGGGAAGAGCACGAGCTCGATCTCGCCTTGCAGGTCTTCCAGGGTGACGAATCCCATCGGTTTACCGCTTTTGGTTTGGTAAGGGCGCACGCTGTTGATCAGGCCGGCGACGCGCACTTTTTCCTGGTGGGCGGCTTCTTCCAGCTGGGCCGAAGTGTGGGTGATGATTTGTAGGAGATCGGCCTGATAGGGTTGGAGGGGATGTTCGGAAAGGTAGAGGCCGAGCAGTTCGCGCTCCCAGGCCAGCATTTGATGGCGATCGGGTTGCACTTCGGGGAGGTGGATTTCCTGCCAGTTGCTTTCTTGCCCTTCCAGGGCAAAAAGGCTGAGCTGACCGGCCTGTGCGGCTCGGTTGTGTTCGCTGCTTAGGGCCATCAGGCGCTCGAGGCTTTCGAGCAGGGCCTGGCGTGCGCCAAAGCGATCGAGCGCACCGGCTTTGATCAGGCATTCCAGGGAGCGCTTGCCCACTTTGCGCAGGTCGACGCGGCGCAGGAAATCGCCCAGGTCACGGAAGGGACCGCCTTGGAGGCGCGTTTGCAGGATGGCCTCCACCGCTCCCTGCCCGACGTTTTTGATCGCGCCCAGGCCGAAACGGATGGCCGGGCCTTCGGGGCGATCTTCGAGGACGAAATCCCAATCGGATGTGTTGATATCCGGCGGCAGGACGGGAATGCCCAAGCTACGCGCTTCGGCCACATAGAGGGCGATCTTGGCGGTTTCGTTTTTGCTCACCGAAAGGAGCGCTGTCATGTATTCGGCCGGGTAGTGCGCTTTCAGGTAGGCCGTTTCGACGGCGATCATGCCGTAATCGGCGGCGTGGGAGCGGTTGAAGCCATAGCGGGCGAATTCTTCCCAATCGGAAAAGATTTGGTTGGCGGTTTCTTCGGGAATGCCGTTTTTCACCGCACCGGCGACGAATTTCTGACGGTGCTTTTGCAGCTTATCCGGGATTTTCTTGGCGATCGCTTTGCGCAGGTCATCGGCTTCGGATTGGGTATAGCCGGCCAGGGCGACCGCGGCGTTCATCAGCTGTTCCTGGTAAACCGGTATGCCGTAGGTGGAACGGAAGATCGGCTCCAGGGCAGGGTGGCGATATTCGACTGCGGCTTCGCCGTGCATGCGGGCGATGTAATCGGGGATGAATTGCATCGGGCCGGGGCGATAGAGCGCTACCATGGCGATGACGTGTTCTAGGGTGCGCGGCTTCATTTGGGTGAGCCAGCGCGTCATGCCGCTGCCTTCCAGCTGGAAGATGCCGGCCGTTTTGCCTTCCCCGAGGAGGGCAAAGGCTTGGGGATCGTCGAGGGGGATGTTGCTCAGGGTGTAGCGTTTGGCGTGCCGTTTTTCGATCAATTCGCAGGCGCGCGCCATCAGCGTGAGCGTGGTCAGGCCGAGGAAGTCCACTTTGAGCATTCCCAGGCCTTCGAGAATGCCCATTTCGAATTGGGTGACGGTGCGGATGGGGGTTTCTTCAGCGCCGGAGGTTGGGCGATGGAGAGGGAGATACTCGACCAGCGGTTTATCCGAGATGACGACACCGGCGGCATGGGTGCCGGCATTGCGCACTACACCTTCCATCCGGGCGGCGGTATCCACCAGGGTACGGATGTGGGCGGCGGATTCGTAGAGCTCACGGAATTCCGGCACCGTCTCCAGCACTTCCCGCAAGGTGACCGGTTTGCCGGGGATGGCCGGGACGAGCTTGGCCAGGCGATCGACCTCGGAAAGGGGGATATCCATCACCCGACCGACATCGCGTAGCGCGGCTTTGGCGCCCATCGTGCCGAAGGTGATGATCTGGGCGACTCTATCTTCGCCGTATTTGCGCACGGCGTATTCGAGCATTTCGCTACGGCGATCGTCCTGGAAATCCAGGTCAATATCCGGCATGGAGATACGGCCGGGGTTGAGGAAGCGCTCGAAGATCAGATCGTGCTCCAGGGGGTCAACGAGGGTGATTTCGAGCGTGTAGGCGACGATCGAGCCGGCCGCCGAGCCACGTGCGTTGTACCAAATGCCGCGTTCGCGGGCATAGCGGCACAAGTCCCAGACGATCAGGAAGTAGGTATCGAAGCCCATTTCGTGGATGACGCGCAGCTCGTATTCCAGTCGCTCGCGCACCCGGGGCCCTTCGGCGCGTGGGCCATAGCGTTTGCGCAGGCCGCTCTCGCAGAGTTCGCGCAGGTAACTTTCGGCGGTATATCCTTGCGGGACGGGGAAGTGGGGCAGGTGGTAGCCCTTGAAGGAAAGGTCCACCTGGCAGCGTTCGGCGATCAGCAGGGTGTTTTGCAGGGCTTCCGGCAATTCCCCAAAGAGCGCGGCCATTTCCTGCGGAGAACGCAGGTAGTAGGAAGTGTCGCTCATACGCATGCGTTTGGGATCGCTGAGCAAACTGTTGGTCTGGATGGCAAGTAGGATATCCTGTAAAGCCGCGTCTTCGGGGTTGATATAGTGCACATCGTTGGTGGCCACCAGGCGCAGTTGATAGGCGCGGGCCAGTTCCGCTAGATGACGGTTCAGGTCCTTGATCTCAGGAATGGCGTGTTCTTGGAGCTCGATGAAGAAGTTTTCGCGGCCGAAAACTTCAAGGTACCATTCCAGGGTTTGGCGAGCCTTTTCGAGATCTCCTTCCAGGATGGCGGATGGGATTTCGGCGGACATGCAGCCGCTGGTGCAGATCAGCCCTTTGGAATGGGCGGCAAGGAATTGGCGATCGATGCGGGGGTAATAGTAAAAGCCCTGGAGCTGGGCGGCGGTGGCGATCTTCAGCAGGTTGCGGTAGCCTTCATCGTTTTCTGCCAATAGCAGGAGATGGAAAGAGGAGCGATCGAGCTTCGGGTCGCGATCGGTCATCCGGCGCGCCGCCATATAGGCTTCCACGCCGATGATCGGCTTGATCCCGGCCGCCTGGGCGGCGTTATAGAACTCGATCACGCCAAACATCGTGCCGTGATCGGTGATGGCAACGGCCGGCATTTCCATCTCTTTGGCGCGTTGCACCAGCTGCTTGATGTTCGAGAAGCCATCCAGCAGGGAATATTCCGTATGGACGTGGAGATGTGCAAAGGACATCGTTTCGACCGATATTGTAATGCGCTTTGGGGGAAATGGGATTAGAAAATGGTGGGAGGACAGCGGCCGGTGGCGTGGCCTTCTTCTCCACGGTCTACGGCGGCACAGGCCAAAGCCCGGTGCTACGGCTATTTCTCTTATTGGGGTCGGTCTTTCACGGCCAGGGTAAAGCCGATGTACATCAGGATTGCGCCGATCAGCTCACTCGGGTAGAGCCAGTCACCGTGGCCGGCGCGCAGGAAAGTGCCGCCCAAAGCCGGGGAAAGGGCGCCGGCGGCGATGAAAACGTTCCCCAGCATCCGGTAGAGCAAAACGCGCTTGCGCCAGAAGGCAAAGGCCGAATAGATCGCGCTGCCGACCAGGGTGATCGTGCCGTAGAGGTTCAGGAAAATAGTGAGGAAGATGAGCCATCCATTGCGCACGAGGATGTCTTTGTATTGCTCGGAGGCCAGGCGCTGAACGTCATAAGGCACGCTCGTGAGCGGTGCCACCGCCAGCAGGATCAGCGAGAGAAGCGAGAGGAGGCCGATCAGCCAGGTAAAGCCGCGGGGGATGGAAGGTTTGCGCACCAAGAGATGGAGGCTGCCGGTGCCAAGCCAGGCAGCGGTGAGCATGGCGCCGCTCAGGTACCAGAGCTTCAGCACCCAGGGGTGATAGGTCAGACCCAAGATCACCTCGGCGAGCGTACCCAGGCCGTAGAAAAGCAGGCCGATGCTCCAGAGAAGCAAGTGCGCGCCGCGCCGTTGTTGGTAACGTCGGAAGACGGCCAGCATGAAGATGAAGGTAACGATAGTGGAAAAATAGGGGATATAGCGCATTTCTTTCTCCTTAACAGCTTGGATATCTTTGCTATTTCTTGCTAAAGAAAAGATAAGGCGGTGATGATGATCACCGCCAAAAGCCCCATCAGGAGCAGGAACAACACGATCGGCATCAGGTGCTCTAGCCAGCGCGCCGAAAAGCGTTTAGAAGGTCTTTTACTCATTCGATTTCTACCCTCGCAGCGCCTCCCTGGGATGGGCTTGTTTTAGCCTGACCGTAGCCGGCCAGTTGATGGTAGGCTTCGATCAGGGAGATCATGATCAGGTCGGTGAATGCCAAAATTTTGTGCAATTGCTCCATAATATCCACCGAGGAGATAAGCAGATCGCGATAGGCCTTTCCGATGGCGTTGAGCGCTATCGAGCGGAAGAAAATGAAGGCCTGGATTGCTTCGCTTTCGGAGAGTTTATAGCGCAACGCGCGCGAGGCATATTCATAGCCGATGGCCTGAGCCTCCAAGCGGTTTTCTTCCTCGGTGGCGGTGAACGAATTATGTATGCTTTCCATTAGCAGACCGCCGGCTTTGCGGTAGGTTTCGCGCGCTTTGTCATCGAGCTTTTGATACCATCCCTGTTGCATCAGGTTGGCTTCGCTGATCTGGCTTCTGGCCTGGCGAAGCGAAAAGCTGACAATGCTTTCCGGAGAAAATGAGCCGCGATGGGCATCGCTCCAAATGCGCAGTTCCTCTTCTAGAAAGCGCCGATGCCCCCCCGAAGTTCGATGGAACGGGATTGTGCCTTTTTTCGTCCAAAGTCGTAAGGTCGTTGGATGCACGCCTAGTATTTTGGCTGCTTCAGAAATAGAAAGCCATTTTTCCATGTCGTCAATCTCCTCATAGAAAAAGAGATTTTTTGCAAAGGAGAGTACTTAAATTGTGCGTTTTTATTTTACCAGATGGAAGAATTTCTGTCAATATGTAACCCTTTTCTCAGAGGCACTTAGTGTTCTTTAGAAAAGATTATACCACCGCCGACTTGAGATGAGGTTGATAGGATGTGAGAGAGAAAGGCATTTCCCCCTGGTGAGAAGCCGCATTGATTGCTCCTTCACAACCCTGCCGGCCGTGTATGATTGCTCGTTCAATGATTGAAGATTTCTGTCCAAATCCGGCTATCCAGATTACCAGAAGTTACGGAAGTTCCCGAAACGAAATATCCTCAAGGCCGGTAACACTCGGGATGGCCGCTGCTTACGGAGCGTACTTGGACGGTTGCAGAAACTGCTTGCGACCATCCCTTTGAAGCGCTCACTACGCTAAAGGGAGACTACTGCTTGCGTTTGTACTTTATTGCTAGAAGGGGTATTCGAGCAATCTCGGGTTTAGAAAAGCTCGGGTGGTGGGGGGCTTGTTCGGCGCTGAGGTTAGGATGAGCGCATGGAATCGGCGAGCTGCAGCAGCTCATGGGCGGAGCGCAGGGTTCCTTCGCCGATCTCACCGAGCATTTGCGAGAGTTCCAGCAGGCGTTTTTCGGCCTGGAGTTCTTCAACCTGCGTGTAGGTGCGTTCTCCCTGGACGATCTTTTGCACCTGGAAGTGCTGATCGCCAAAGGCGGCCAGTTGCGGCAGGTGGGTGACGCAGAACACCTGATGGCTACGTGCCAGCTGCCAAAGCTTTTGTCCCACCGTCAGGCCGACGCGCCCACCGATGCCTTGATCGATCTCATCGAAGATCAGGGTCGGGACCTGATCGGCGTGCGCCAGCACGTTTTTGAGTGCCAACATCAGGCGTGCCGTTTCGCCGCCAGAAGCGATCTTGACCAGCGGCTTGAAGCCTTCGCCGGGGTTCGGGGCGATCAGGAATTCGACTTGGTCAATGCCGTTGCTGTCGAAGGCCAGACGTTCGTCGTCGATCGGCAGGCCTTGCGGGTGAGGGCGCCTCTGGAAATCCACGGAGAAGCGCGCCTGTGCCATGCGCAGATCGTCGAGCTCGCGTTCGATGCTTCGGCTGAGGGTTTCTGCCGCTTTACGTCGCGCTCGCGAAAGGTCCAGGGCTTGCTGCGCCAGCTCCTGCAGCAGCGTGGCCTCTTGTTGCCGGAGCATTTCCAATCGTTCTCCGGTCGTTTCAATGTTTTCCAGCTCGCGGCGTGCCTGTTCGGCGCGTTGGAGCACCGCTGGAATGCTACCGCCGTATTTGCGGATCAGGCGTTGGATGAGCTCCAGGCGCTCTTCGATCTGCTCCAGGCGCTTGGGGTTGAATTCGATGCCTTCGGCATAGGCACGTAACTGACGCGTTAGATCGCCGAGCAGTTCTTCGATATGCAGCAGGCTTTCGGCCAGCGGATTTTGGGAAGGGTCTAGCTGCGCCAGGCGCTCGAGCAGGCGGGCGGCCTGACCGATCAGATCGGTGGCGGGGGGCGCTTCCGGTAGGCCTTCATCCAGCAAGGTCAAGGCCTGTTGGGCGAATTCGGCCAGGGCTTCGGCATTTGCCAGGCGGCTGCGCTCCTGACGTAGCGCTTCATCTTCCCCTTCTTTGAGCCGGGCGGTCTCGATCTCTTCTACCTGGAAATGCAGCAGTTCCACGCGCCGATCGGCTTCGGCCTGCAGGCGGCGCAGCTCTTCCAACTCACGGCGCAGCGCTTGCAAAGTTTGATATTTTTGACGATAGGCCCGTAGGGGCACATCCAGGTCGGCGTAGCGATCGAGCAGGTGAATGTGAGAGCGGGGGTTGAGCAGGGAGAGATGCTCAGATTGGCCGTGAATATCCACCAGCAGCGTGCCGAGCTCTTTGAGCAGCGAAAGGCTGACCGCGCGTCCGTTGACGCGGGCCACGTTGCGCCCTTCGCGGCGGATTTCGCGCCCCAGGGTGAGGTAGCTTTCATCCTCCAGCAGGCCCTCGCGCTCCAGGATTTCATTGACGGGTGCGCGAACGCCTTCATCAATGCGGAAGACGCCTTCCACGAGCGTGAATTCTGCCCCCTGGCGGATGATCGTGGTATCGACGCGCGAACCGACGAGCATTTCGAGCGCGTCCAGGATGATAGATTTACCGGCGCCGGTTTCGCCGGTGAGCACGATCAGGCCGGGACCGAAGCGTAGTTCCAGGGATTCGATAATGGCGAGGTTGCGGATGCGTAGTTCGGTGAGCATGATCAGTTCAAGCGGATACCGGCCAGGCGACCGTATACTATGGGGGTGGCCAGCATCAGGTAGAGGGCTAGGAAAGCTAGGGCGAATAGATTCAGGATCACCAAATTGGCCACGATGACGGGCAGTGCACCGAGTACCGTGCCGATGGCGGAGAGTCGAAAGAGCCATGGGGCGCGGCGTTTGCGCGTTGCCCAGCGCACAAGCTCGGCGATGTTGCCACCAGCGCTCGGTGCCACGAGCAAGATCAGCAACCAGGTCAGAAAGCCGGTAAAGTTACTGATGAGAGCAACGAGCAAGCTGACCAGCAAGGAGCTGACGGAGGAGATCAGGAATGCCGAAACATAATCATACCATTCGGCTGTGATGAATTTTTTCTCCAAGCCGCGTTGACAATCCGGGCAACGGTAACCTGTGGGAGTGTGCACGGCGCATTCGGCGCAGATCGGGTTGCCGCAAGTGATACAACGAAGCAGGGTCTCGCGTTGTGGGTGGCGGTAGCAAAAGAGGGGTTCGCTCATCGAGGCAATCCTATGGCAGGGTTTTGATTCATGTGAGCGGTCAGGTTGCGGTAAAAGTAGCCGGGATCGCCGAAGCGCACGAATTGGGCAGCGAATTCGGCGGCCCGAACGTGCACCTCGTCCTCTTCCGAAAGCCCGATTGGCACCTGGCCATCTACGCTCAGCACGACGTTTTCGCTTTTGACCTGGATCGTCACCGCCGACCCTTCCGAAAGCACGACGGCGCGATCTACCGAGAGATGCGGTGCGAGGGGTACGAGCAGGATATTGCGCAGCTCCGGAGGCAGGATCGGCCCACCGGCGGCCAGGGCGTAGGCGGTCGAACCGGTCGGCGTAGCGGCGATCAGCCCATCGGCAATGTAGGTGGTAAGCAGGTATCCATCGGCAGAGGCCAAAAGGCGCACCGGGCGGATGTACTGGCCGCGCGCCACGACCACCTCGTTCAAAGCGTACCAGTGCCCCTGCTCTTCTCCGCCGCGATAGAGCTCGGCGCGCAGCATCATACGGTGTTCGATCCATGCTTCGCCCTGGAAGAGGCGTTCTAGCATCGTACGCCATTCGCTGCGCTCCACCTGGATCAGGAAGCCCAGCCTTCCCATGTTGATCCCCAAAATAGGCACTCCGCAGGGCGCACAAAGATGGCCGGCCCGGAGCATGCTTCCATCCCCGCCCAGTGTAATCATCAAATCGAATTCACCGGCCTTCACCCGGCGGCGAAGGGCTTCATCGTAGAGGGAGCCGACCGGCGCTTCCATACCCCGTTCGCGCAGGTAGGTGGCAACCGCTTGCGCTTCCTGGAAGGCTTCCGGAATTTTAGGATAGGCTGTTACGACCGGGCGGCCGGGACGAAAGGGTGTGGTCACGAGGAAAATTATACCTTGACTCCACTGCAAAAACCATGGCTGCTGGGCTCGATTCAATTGAACACGGACAAACACGGATGACGCGGAAAAATATAAACGGGTCTACGACCGAAAGGTCTTTGACCACAGAGCTCACAAAGAGCACTAACCAAACGATGAAATGCTTTGAGGGTGTGTCCTTTTGGGGTGAAAGGACTTTTTGCAGTGAACTCATGCCTGATATAATCGTTTGCTGTAGACTGTGGACCGTGGAATCAATTCTCAAAGCAACGGGATGTTTCTCTATGAACCATGCCGCCTATTTGGAATTTGTGACCGATGTGGCCTATCGCGCTGGGCAGATCAGCCTGGGGTATTTCCGTCGGGGAGTTGCGGCCGAATACAAAGAGGATAACACTCCGGTCACCGAAGCCGACCGCGCCGTGGAGGCCTTTTTGCGCCGCGAGATCGAGCGTGCCTATCCAGATCATGCGATCATCGGTGAGGAGTTTGGGGAAGAAGCCGGGGACGATGGACGTCCGGCGTGGATCATCGATCCGATTGACGGCACAAAGTCCTTTATACGGGGCGTACCGTTGTATGGCGTATTGATCGGGTTGGAGATCGAGGGGGAAGTGCGGGTAGGAGCGGCCTATTATCCCGGTACAGATGAGCTCCTTTATGCAGCGGAGGGCATGGGGGTCTGGTGCAACGGTCGGAGGGTACGCGTTTCGCAGATCGGAGAGTTCTCGCGTGCTTGCGTGACCTATACCACCTATCACAATTTTCAGAAGAAACGCTCCCATGCAGTTTGGGAGCGACTTTCGCAGGCGGCCTATATGGTGCGCGGCTGGAGCGATGCCTACGGTCTGCTCCTGGTGGCGAGCGGGCGCACCGAGGCGCATTTAGAGCCGATCATGGCCGTGTGGGATTGCGGCCCGTTCCCGATCATCTTCAAAGAAGCTGGCGGATATTTCGGAGATTGGCGCGGTAACCCCGGTCATCGCCATGGGGAGGCCTTGGCCTGCAATGCGGCCCTATTACCCCAATTGCTGGAGATCTTGAACGCGGACGAATCAGCTTAGGCGCGAAGTGAGTGAAGTAGCCACTTGCCGCCAAGGCAGCTTTGCGCCGTGGCTAAGAAAAAAGGCGAACAGTCCTTCGACCGTTCGCCGGGTTTAATGGCCAGGCTTTCTTAAGAGCAGGAGCAAGAACCACCGCAGGCGCAGCCACCCTCTTCATGAGCATGGCCGGCTACCGGGCTGTTGACGACAAACCCTTCGCCATATTGCGGGTCTTGTACAAAATCTACGGTGGCGCCTTGGAGATACTCTAAAGAGACATCGTCAATGACAACCGAAATCCCTTGGGAGTGGAAGAGGCGATCGGTGTCGCGGATCACATTATCAAGTGCCATGCCGAATTGCACGCTGCAGCATCCGCCGGAAACGTAAATGCGGAGCGCGTAACCTTCCAGGTTTCGTTCGGTGAGGATATTCTGGATTACTTGCGCCGCTTGAGGGGTGAGCGTAACCGGATTTTCGATTTGGGTGAGCATAGGAGTTAACTCCTTTTCCGAAAGCATGAGAATTTGGAGGCGATATATCGAGATTGTATCATGATTTTATAGGATGTCAATGTTTGGCGATCACTCGGTCGCGTGGTTGGGTTGTCCGTGGTTAGGGGTGAGGCAGGCGCGAATCGGATGGTGAGGTTACTCTTTCAGCGGTGCTTCGATCGTTTCTCGGAGAAGTACCTCTTTGAGGTCGAAGGTTTCTTCTTCAGAGTGGAGCATGCGGGAAAGGCCTTCTTGAGTGAGGAATTTGACGTTGCTATAGAGCGGGTTGCGGTAGTCGTCGATCTTTCCGCTGCGGATGGCATCGATCACCTGCAGTACGCCTTGTTCTACGGTCCATTCAGGGTGGAAGCCGAGCACATCACGGATTTTATTGAAGCTGACCCAGTAGTTTCGCCGATCGACGTTTTCATCGTGGTGCACGATGCGCGCCGAAGGCACCAAGCGTTGGATGATCTCGCCGATCTGGTTGATGGTGTAGTTCTGTTCGTTGGAACCGACGTTGAAGATCTGATTGCGCACCACCTGCCGCGGCGCTTCCAGGGCAAGCAAAATGGCGCGCGCCGCGTCTTCTACATGGACAAACGGCCGCCATTGATTGCCGCCGAAAATGGTGATCTCGTTTTCGACCACCGCTTTGGCCGCCAGCAGGTTGATCACCAGGTCGAAGCGCGGGCGGCCGGAAAGCCCGTAGATCGTGGCAAAACGCAGGATGACCGGCGTGAAGTGCTCATCGGCCATCTTGAGCAACACCCGCTCTGAGGCGATCTTGGTGCGCGCATAGAGGGAGACCGGGCGCAATTCGGAGCGCTCATCGAGTTTCTCGTCGCTTGCACCGTAAACCGAGCAGGTGCTGGCAAAAATGAAATGCCCGACCCTACTCCCCTTCGCCACCTCGGCGATCATGCGGGTGGCCATCAGGTTGATCTCGATCGTCAGCTGTTCGTTCAAAGCGCAGGCCGGATCGCCGACCAGCCCTCCGAGATGGATCACCGCGTCCATGCCTTGCATGGCCTGGACTACTTTTTCGATCTTGCGGAAATCCGCCTGCATGATCTCTAGGTTCGGATGATCCAGGCACTGACGGATCGGTTCTGTGCCGTAGATCAACAGATCGAGCAAGCGGACGCGATAGCCGGCCTCCAGCAGACGCGGCAGGAGCGCCGAGCCGATGTAACCGGCGCCGCCGATCACCAGCACGTTTTCGATCTTCTCGCGGCGTGCCGGTTCACTTTCTACGCGCGTCATGCGCTTCCAGATCGTAGACCAAATGCGCGCGCCGATCAGCAGAACGGTACTCAGCGCCCAGGCAAAGACCAGCGTGCCGCGCGGGAAGTTGAAGATTTCCTTCAGGTTGCCCAGGAAGTTGCTCTGTGCCAGGTAGGTGATGAAACCGAAGACAATGTAGGAGAGGCTGACTGCCTGGAAGACGATGAGCACCTTGTAACGCCCCCGGTAGAATCGCCCGTAGGTGTAAAAGCCGTTTGCGGCGAAGACGATCAGCGAGATCAAGGTAATCAGCCAGGCATTGTTCAGGTAAATGCGTTCGTAGTACATCAGGATGACCTGATAGGGTACCGGGGCATCCGGCTGATTATCGGCGATCAGCCAGAGGAAGCGCAAGGTCAGTGCGCTGATCAAGGCCATGTTGATCAAAAGCGCATCGGCGATAATGCGCACGATCCCTTGCGGGGAGAACATTTTCCGAAACCAGGCAGAGATCTCTCTCATCTTAGGCCCAATTTTTCACGAATTTGCAAAGCGTTCTCGTGCAAGCGCTCAAAGGTCTGACAGATCTTGACTGCTACCGCTTCCTCCATATTTGACCACATGGGCAGGCTCAGGCTGTTTGCCGAAAGCCAATCGGTGTTGGGCAGTGGCCGACCGTCGTAATATTGACGATAAGCTGTTTGCTGGTGGATGGGAGGGTAGTAGTACTTGCGTGTATCAATGTTTTCGGCGGCCAGTGCCAGGGCAACTTCGTCGCGGGTTAGGCCAAAGGATTGGGCATCAATGGTGATCGAGAGCTCACGGTAGGAATGCCGATCACCAGGTCGCACTTTCTGGAAGCCAATGCCGGGTAGGCGACCTAGCAGTTCCTGGAAGAGCGCGACGGTTTCGTTGCGGTGACGGGCGGCCTCCTCCAACCGCTGCAGGCTGTGCAGGCCGAGCAGCGCATTGAATTCCGGCATACGGGCGTTCAGACCGGCAAAAGCGCTATCGTAATTCCCATCGTTGCCGTATTCGCGCCCCATACGGATGCGCTCGGCGAGCCCATCATCGTTGGTGGCGACGATGCCCCCTTCACCGGTGATCAGCAACTTGGTCGGGCTAAGGCTGAAGATTTGCGCATCGCCTTGCTTGCCGACCGGTTCGCCCTGATAGCGCGCGCCGAAGCCGTGGGCGGCATCGAAGATCAACTTCAGGCCGTGACGATCGGCTACCTGTTGCAATCCCTCGATATCGGCCGGGTTGCCGAATTGGTGCACGGCGACGATCGCCACCGTGCGCGGCGTGATGGCTGCTTCCGCGGCGGCCGGATCCAGGTTATTCGTTTCCCGATCAACATCGGCAAAGACGGGACGCAAACCGGCCCAAACGGCAGCGCCGGCCGTGGCCATGAACGTGAAGCTAGGCAGAATCACTTCGCCGCCATCTGGGTTCAGCGCTTTGTGTACCAACATCATGCCGGAGGTGCAACTGGAAACAGCAACCGCATGTTTCACGCCCAGGTGCTCGGCGATCGCTTGCTCGAAGCGACGCAGGATCGGCCCTTTGGTCACCATGCCGCTTTCGAGAATGCCGCGGATCCCCTCGGCCATTTCCTCGAAGGGCGGCAAGACTGGGCGCACCATCGGGATTTTTTCAGGGAACGATGGCTCGCCCCCGAGAATAGCGGGTAGGTGTTTGGAATGGGAGCGGGTATTCATAGGTTTGGGATTATACTACTATCAGGAAAGTTTCGAGGCCAGGCTGTGATGCCGAAAGCCTCTACGGTGCGGCGCAGGCCTTCTTCTAACGTTACGGTGGCGCGGAAGCCCAATTCCGCAGCCGCCCGCTGCGGGTCCCCCACGGAGCGATAGATATCGCCGGGGCGCGGCGCGGCAAAACGGTGTGGGCGCTTTGGCGGGATCAGACGGTAGAGCGTTTCGATCACGTCTAATAATCGTGTTTCCTGACCAGTGCAAATATTGAACACGCGGCCGGCAATGCCGGGGGTTTGCGCGGCCAAGAGGTTGGCGCGTGCCACGTCCTCGACGTAGATCAGGTCACGGGTCTGGCCGCCATCGCCGAAGATGACGATCTCTTCTCCGGCCAGCAGCCGGGCGATGAAACGTGGGATGGCGGCGGCATAGGGGGAATCGGGTCGCTGGCGCGGCCCATAGACGTTGAAATAACGCAAAGCGACCGTTTCCAGCCCCAATTGGCTGAAGAGTTCGGCATATCGTTCATCCACCCATTTGGAAGTGGCATAGGGGGAATGCGGCCGAGGAGGGGTGTGCTCATGGAGGGGCAGATCGGGCGAATCGCCGTAGATGGCGGCGCTGGAAGCCAGCACGGCTCGCCTTACACCATGTCGCCGTGCCATTTCCAGCACCAACGCCGTGCCGTTGACGTTGATATCCAGGCAATCCAGCGGAACTTCGATGGATTGGGGAACGGAGACGAACGCGGCCTGGTGAAAGAGGAAATCCATATCCTGAACTGCCTGCTGCACCTTGGCCGCATCGCGCACGTCACCTTCCAGGACCTCGAGCCGAGGGTGCTGCTCCGGCAGGTTTGCGCGGCGCCCGCTGCTGAAGTTATCCAGCACGCGTACCTGAAAGCCTTGCTCCAGGAGCAGGTGAACCAAATGCGAGCCGATGAAGCCGGCCCCGCCGGTGACCAGGGCACGCATGGCTATCTTCCTCTCAAGCCGAAGATCGTGCCCACCGTGCGCAGGAGGATGACCAGGTCGGTGAGCAGGGAGCGGTGCTTGATGTAGTAGAGATCGTATTCGAGCTTTACCAAAGTTTCCTCCACGGTGGAAGCATAGCCGTAATTGATCTGCGCCCATCCCGTCAGGCCGGGTTTGACCAGCAGCCGGGCGCGATAGAAGGGGATTTGCCGTTGGAATTTGACCACCAGCTCCGGACGCTCGGCGCGCGGCCCGACCAGGCTCATTTCGCCGCGGAGGATGTTGAAGAACTGCGGAAATTCATCCAGCCGTGTGCGTCGCAGGAAGGCACCGACGCGCGTCACACGCGGATCGTTGGTCTCGGCCAGGCGCGGTTGACCATCGGCCTCGGCATCCGGCACCATGGTGCGGAACTTGTACATGATGAAAGGCTTCCCACCGCGGCCGGCACGGGCCTGGGCAAAGAGGATCGGCCGTCCGCTTTCCAGGTAGATCGCCAGGGCGATGAAGGGACATAGGAGCAGAAAGATTGCCATGCCGATCAGCCCGCCAATAATATCGAGCAAGCGTTTGCTCAGCTCGTAAAAGCTGCTGACGCGCGCCTCATCTACGAACGAACGGATCAACCAGTCCGATTCCAGGTGTTGGACCGGAACGCGGCCCAGGAGCTCTTCGTAAACTGTCGGCATGCGCGTGATTTCGATGCCTTGCTCCTGGAGATCGAGCAGGGTCTGGAACGTTTCGCCTTTCATTTCGCCGGTGATGGCGACGATAATTTCGGAGATGCGGTATCTTTCGATGATCTCCGGCAGTTCGTGGCTGTTGCCTAGCACAGGCAAACCGTCGATCTCCTGGCCGATTTTCTGCGGATCGTCATCAATAAAGCCGACCAACTGGAAAGGGGGCGGCGTGATCTGACGGTATGCTCGCAAAAGGGTTTGGCCGGCCTTGCCGGCGCCGACGATCAACACCCGACGCATGAGGCCCTGGGTGGCGTAGATGCGGATATAGAGCATGCGCCAGAGCAAGGTCAGCGCGGCGGCGTAGATCAAAAAGGCGCCCACCCCCACGCGCGGGAGCAGGTTGGGGTTTTTATAGAACAGGAAGATGGTAGCATAACCCAACACGCCGATCATCACCGCCAAGGCAATGCTGCGAAAGGTGCGGCGGGCATTGGCGGCTTTGTGTGGGTCATAGAGCTCGATCAGGAGCACTCCCCATAGGATCGGAAGTAGGTAGAACCACCAGGGTACTTCTACGTTCATCAGGAGGGCTACCTGGCGTGGTGGAATGCCCATGGAGAGCAGCACATGGCGCTGGTAGCGATACCAGGTGTAAATCGCCAAGGCGACTGCGGCATACGAGGCGAGCAGATCGCCGAATACCAGCAGGACGCGGTGTTCGGCGCTGCGCAATCTCAAGAAGGGATGGGAAGGGATGTCAGCCATGTAGCATGCTCCAGAGGAAAGCACCTCCCCATGCCAGGTGGATGCATGGGAAAGCAAGCATTAAACCCGGCGCTAGGAGCGGATCGCGCCGCAGGATGGCCTGGTGAATGGAGGCCAAAAGCAGCACGGTGAAATAGAGCACCAGCTCAGTGCCCCATAGCCAGGCGATCCAGGGGAAAAACGGGCTCAGCAGTGCTCCACCGAGCAGGGTGATCACAAAAAAGGGCGGCACCGCCTGCCGCCAACGCAGCGAGCACGGGTAGCGCCGAAGCATTTTCCACTTCCAATAGCCATAACGGGCGTACTGCCGGAAGAGCGCCGGCAAGCTTGCACGGGCGTAGTATACCGAACGAATGGCCGGCTCAAGCCAGACGCGTCCGCCGTTTTGCCGGATACGGGTGTTGAATTCGTAGTCTTCGTTGCTGAGCAGGGTTTCGTCGAAGAGGCCGATGCGCTCGATCAGGGTACGATAAAAGGCGCCGAATGGGACGGTATCCACTTCTCCGGCCTTCCCTTGCAGACGGTAGCGCGCATCGCCGGCGCCGAGCGGGTGCGCCACGGCCACGGCAATTGCCCGTGCTATCCATCCCTTTCCGCCCGGTCGGATTTCCCACAAACCGCCGACGTTATCCCCGGCGCGGCGCGATAAAGTCTCCACGCAGCGCTCGACGTAATCCGGATACGGCCGCGAATGTGCATCCAGGCGGATCAGGATTTCACCACAGGCTGCCCGGATGGCCAGGTTGAGCGCGGCCGGGATCGTGCGTTTCGGGTTCTCGATCAACTTCAAGGTCAGGTCAGGGTGCGAGGCCTGGAACTCTCGAATCACGTCCCGACTACCATCTTGCGAAAGCCCATCGGCAACGATCACCTCCAAGCGCCGGCGCGGGTAGGTTTGCTCGTAGATCGCCTGAAGTAATTCCGGTAGCCTTTTCTCTTCGTTGTAGCATGGGATCAGGATCGAGACCAGGGGGTGGGTCTCTGTCTCCGGATGGAGGACGTCCATTCAGTCTCCGTGGCTCGAAGGCAGAAGGGCAATGGCTTCAATTTCGACGCGTGCCCCTTTGGGCAGCGCGGCGACGGCGACGGTGCTGCGTGCCGGCGGATTTTGTGGGAAGAATTCGGCGTAAACGGCGTTCATGCGCGGGAACTCGGACATATCCTGCAAGAAGACGGTGGTCTTAACGACATGGCTTAGGGAAGAGCCTGCCGCTTCCAGGATATTTTTGAGGTTGATCAGGACCTGTCGTGTTTGGTTCTCGATATCCGCACCGACCAATTCACCGGTTTGCGGATCCAACCCGATCTGACCGGCGGTGAAGATCAGATTCGCAATTTGTACGGCCTGAGAATAAGGGCCAATGGCTTTGGGAGCTTTTTCGGTTTGGATGATTTTCTTTCCTTCCTGTGTGTACATGGTAGGGATTCCTTAGAGCGGAGGGTTATCTAAGCGTACCCCATGCCCACGGATGATTTTGATATACGCATGGGTGGGGTCGAGGGTGGCGAGGCGGTCACGTACGCGGCGCAGCAATGCGTCTAGCGCGCCTTCGCTCACTTCCAGGGCATGCTCACCCCAAACGGCCAGGATCAGCTCCTGGCGGGTGACGATCTCTCCTTGTCTTTCGTATAAATACCAGAGCAGGCGGAATTGTTGAGAGGAGAGCGGTGGTTCTAGGGCTTTTTGATGGATCCAGACACGGCGGGTGCGCGCATCGATGAGCAATCGCCCACGAGCAGAGGAGCCGGCCTCCAGTGGAAGGGTTGAATCGGAGGTGAGGAAAAGGAATTGCTGTGCCAAGGCGATCTGGATCAGGTCTCCATCATGCAGGATCACCGGTGTCTTGACTTCCTGTCCGTTGTGATGGGTGCCGTTTTTGCTTCCCAGGTCTTCCAGGATAATGCCTTCAGGGCCTGGAGTGAGCCGGGCATGGAAGCGCGAGACCTGGCGATCGGGAATGATGATATCACAGGAGAGCTCGCGCCCGATCAGCAGAGAACGGTCTACCGTCCAGTGTTGACCGTTGAGCGGACCTTCCTGGGCAATCAATAGGGGAGATTCCGAGTGAGGTTGGCTCATAAGACCGCCTGTGATTCCGCAATAACGTCTTCTCCCAGCGAAAGTTGGGAGATAGGAATCGGATATAATAATAGCAGAAAATGCAGGACACGAGAGGAGAAGAGAAGTGCCTTTGCCGCTAAAGGAAGGAGAGGTGCTGCGTGGGCGTTATCGCGTCCGGCAGGTCATCGGGCAAGGAGGCATGGGGAACATTTACCTTGCCGACGATCTGCGCCTGAGCGGGCGCCTATGTGCGCTCAAGGAAGTCGAATATGAACGCTCCTTGCCGACGAAGGTGTTGGAACAGGCACGAGAGCAATTTTTTCGCGAGGCTTCCATCCTGGCGCGCCTCGATCATCCGAATTTGCCCAAGGTTTCAGATTTCTTCTCCAGCGGCAACCGAGATTACCTGGTGATGGATTACGTGCCGGGCAAGGACCTGCGCATGGTGATCCAAGAGGCACGCCATGAACGGCGCTTTCTGGATGAAATGCAGGTTCTGGGGTGGGCGGCACAGCTCATTGAGGCGCTTTCTTACCTTCACGGACAGGAGCCGCCGATTATCCATCGGGATATTAAACCATCGAACATTAAGCTGATGCCAAATGGGTTGATCAAGCTCGTGGATTTTGGCTTGGTCAAGGTGCTGGCGCCGGAGGAGGTGACTATCACCATCATTCAAGGCCAAGGGACGGTGATCTATACGCCTCTGGAACAATACGGTGGGGAAGACATACACACCGATGTACGATCGGATATTTACGCGCTTGGAGCGACATTATATCACTTGTTGACCAACGAGCCCCCGGCCGATGCTCGCCGGCGCTTTTTGGAGCCGCAGAGCCTGAAGCCGCCTCGGGCGATCAATCCGGCTATCAGCAGCCGCACCGAACAGGCAATCCTGTGGGCCATGGCGCTCCATCCCGATCAACGTCCGCCGAATATCGAGGTCTTTCGCCAGGCATTGCTGGAAGGCAGAGCCGTTTTTTCTCCTTTGACCCAACCACGTGCCGCCATTAACTGGTGGGAGCTGCTACGGACGGGGGAAATGCGCCGCTTGCTCATCGTTTGCTTGGTGCTGTTGGGGGTTACGTTTCTCTTTTCGCTGTGATTGGGACCGTGGACGGCAGACCGTGGACTGTGGGTAGATGAAACGGAAGGGGGCTTTGGGATACTTTGCTTTGCAGGTGGATTCTCTCCATGGGAGCTGAAATATCGCCTGACGGAGGAATTCCCCGATTTTTTCTTCTGCGATCCGGATTTTTACCCTGTTGGGCGCGGAGACGAACTGGAAATTGCTCATGCGCGTTTGGCAGAGGTGCAGGCAAATGCCGAACTCTGGGCGCTCATCCTGCGGCATCATGACCTGGAAGGAGCTTCTGTACTGAGTGATGAACAGCTCCTAGCCGTTTATCGCGATTACAAATGCCTTCTGGCCGTTTCGCTGATCGTAGAAGGGGCCCGCTATCGCTTTCAGATGTTAACTGGCGCCGCCGAGGGTCGGCAAGGGATCTTGGTCAGCGGTTGGATTGACGCTCAGGGAGCGATCGAGATCGAAAAACGTGAGCCGGCCTTTCTGATCTGCCCGATTTGTCTGGCCGCCGGCACCCGCATCGCTACGCCGCAGGGGAAAAACGAGTGGAGGAGTTGCGCGTCGGTGATGTGATCTGGACGGTGAGGCCGAACGGTCAACGGGTAGCTGCGCTGCTACAGATAGTAGGACGGGCGGTAACGCCATCCGATCACCAGGTAGTGCATCTGAGATTGAGCGATGGCCGTGAGGTCTGGGTCTCTCCCTCTCACCCCACAGCGGATGGGCGAACGGTGGGCGAACCGTACGATGGCGGAGTGGTAGTCTCTACAGAGCGTATCACTTATGATATCCTTCCCTCCGGCTCAGGCCTGTATTGGGCCAACGGCATTCTCCTTGCTAGTAGCCTCACACCATAGAAAGGTCTATGCCACGCTGAACTTCCCAGGGGTAGATCACATACGCATCGGTGATCGCCGCGTAGTAATCCGGGCGCAGCGATCCGAAGAGATTGCGATAAGGATTGAAGTGGAGCACACAGGTTTCCGGAAAGCCCCCTGCAGCGGAGACGCGTTGACGCACAGCGGTGATCGTACGGCCAGAACCCCAGACATCATCCACGATCAGCGTTGGACGGCCGCGTAGCAGTTCATCATCAGGAAACTGCAGAAACTCCGGCCAGGCAAAGAGACGAGAACGCTCTGATTCCAGCGAGGCGGGGAAGTTCACCGCTGCGGTCAAAACGTGGGTGAGGTTCATCGCTTCGGCTAGCAAGCCGCCAGGAATAATCCCGCCGCGCGTGATCATGACCATTGCCGTGAATTCGCGTCGGAACTGCGGCAGCAGAATGTCGATCAATTTATCCACTTCTTCCCAGGTTAGGATCAGACGCTTGGCCGGTTGCATTTTCTTATGCCCATGCGAAAAGGTGGATGGATTATACCCGAATTATGCAGAGAAGGTGCGAGAGAAATCGGCATTGCGATGGTGCATGCAAAGATACTTGTCCTTGTCGATCTTAAAACTTGGAAAACGTTGTCGCTGTTGTGCACCTCGTCGCCAATTGCTGACCCCACTGCACAAACCACCCCTTGCCACATAGGCTTAATCACACGGACAAACACAGATAACACGGAAAAATTACGGGAAGTTTTACCGCCAAAACTTTTTTGGCAACAAAGCACTAAATTATGTTGCGAAATTTTGTGATTTTCTTAGAGCTATGTGGACCTCAATTTGAAATGCTTTGAGGGCGTGTCTGTGGTGAAAGGACTTTTTGCAGTGAACACATCTCTTATCAACCTCGACCGGTTCTCTGGATTTTCTTATTTTGATCACCGGCGCTGAACCGTCAGGAGATGGGCAGCGATGGTTTCCTTACTTAGATGCTGCAATTCGTGCTTTGCAGGATGGAGGTATCCTGTTTATCCAAGGTATTCCTCAAACCCTTTCAGATTTGGGCGTTTACCTGGATGGGCGATGGATTGCCGTAGAATCGCAGATTCAGCTCAGAGAATATGGGCTTCCCTCTGCACATACCGCTATCTTGATGTTTGTTAAAGGCAAGCAAATGCGACTCTCGAAAGTGCGGTTTCCGCACGAATATCCTCGTGCTTGTGGGAAACCTCTCAGAGAGTGGGGTGGAAAAGCAAATTTGATGCATCCGGCCGGCGTTGCTATTTCTGATGTTTGGAAAAGCTTGCCGAAGGAAGAGAATTACAGTCAGCACATGGGGCAAAGCTTTGAAAGCTGCCAAATTGGAGATAGGTAACAATGGTCACCCTTCGTAAACTTTTCTTCCAGGAAGCTTGGGATACGCTTACCATTGTCTATGTGGATGAGGAATTGGAAGACGAGATCCATCGGGAAGTAGCACAGCTCCTCGAAATTTCCAGAAGTTTCTCGTTCCCTACTACGTCTTTTTTGGAAGTGGGCGAGCTGGCCGAGTTGCTTAAGATGCTCTCGAATCCGTTTTACGGGAGATTGGGCTCTCGGAAGAGAAGTTTATGCGGATCATCTCTCTTCTACGAAAGATAGGCTGCTTCTCTGAGCCGCTGGACAAAGAGTGGACATTAAAGCAAGTAGTGAAGTGAATGCAGAAGGATGCTGGTTTTTTCCAATTTGATTGCCGCTTTACTCCTAGATGGAGTACGGGATGCTGCATTCCGTCCTTTGATTCCCCGCTACTATTTGGAGAGGCTCAACTTTCGCGAGATCGCTGCTATCCCGGAAACGTTCAGACGGGCTCGTCACAGAGCAGCATTAATCGGTACTTATGGTGGGCGAAAAGGATATCGTGTAGAGGCTCAAATTGAACGAAGACTGGCTCCGATCAGGGAGGAGCATGGGATCGGGTTTGAAAAAGGACGCTCTCGTTAATGTGGGTGACTTTGTCCTTCCTTCTTTGGATGACCCGCAGGTTATCATTATGGTTTCGTTCCAGGAGATGACCAGCAGTGGACAAAGTACGAAAACACGAGATATGCTTGAAGCCTATCAAACGCTCCAACGTTCGAATATGCGCTATGGAGAAAAGCGGGTGTTTATCAATTTTGCCGATGGGGGAGGGTGGCTTGCGCAGAAGAAGGATTTTCGGCGCCTGGTAGAGAGTTGCGACTATTTTATCAACCTTCATTCACCTGGATATGCTCTCAGCGAGCGTACAAGCTCATCTCCTTTCTCGCGAAACTTCTTCAGGAATGTTTTTGCCCTCGGTTTGTGTTCATCCTGAGCAGGGAGCCTAAGGCATTCGGACATCCGAGAGCACAGTCTAATGCGCTTCCTTTTGAACCGATTTCGTGCCCTCTTTTTGTTCTGCGTCAAAGAATCCGGATGCGGCAACGTTGTAAGATTGAAGTAGGTTGCAAAATCTTGCAGCCACTTTGACCATCCCCCAAGTTTGGAGGAAAAGAACAATGTCCACCCTTCCGGTTGCCCAAACCTTTTCTCTGCAGGATCTGGTTAGCTATCAAGAAGGGGCGATTGTTAGTCGTCAGATTATCCGCTCGGCAAGATGCAATGTGACGCTTTTCGCCTTTGATGCCGCCCAGGAGCTCAGCGAACATGCTTCCCCCTTCGATGCGCTGGTCCATGTGCTGGAGGGAGAGTTGGAAGTGCGCCTCTCTGACCAACCCTATCGCATGCATGATGGCACGATCCTCGTGATACCGGCCAATCATCCGCATGCAGTGCGCGCGCTGAGCCGCGTGAAGATGTTGTTGACCATGATCCGGGATTAAAGCAGGCTGATTGGCTCCGTCTCGATGCGCCAACCTTTTTCCAGGAGACGCTCCGGGGCCAGGCTACTCTGGAGAAGGGTCTGGGGAGCGGGGCCGCGTAATAGGATCTGTTGCCGGTAGTTTCCACCCAGACGGGTAAAAAAACAGGGTAGCGGGCCGCTGAGGATGACATCGGTGGATTCTTCTTGCAACCGGGAGCGGAGCAGGGCGGCTACGCGTTGGACTTCTCTCTCTAGGCGTTCGGTGTTCGGCAGGCGAAGTTCTAAGCGTAGTAGCTTGCTGAAAGGTGGATTGTTCAATCGCCGACGCTCTTGCAATTCTCGTTGATAGAATTTCTCCACATCATGGCCGATCACATGCTGGATCACGTAGTGTTCTGGCATATAGGTTTGCAGGATGACACGCCCGCCCCGAGCCGAACGTCCGGCGCGCCCTGCTACCTGGGTCAATACCTGGAAGACCCGTTCTGCAGCGAAGGGATCGGGAAGATTTAATCCTACGTCGGCTAGGATGATCCCTACCAGGGTGACCAGCGGCAGGTCCAGACCTTTGGCGAGCATCTGTGTGCCGATCAAGATATCTGCCTGGTGCGAAGCGAATTGCAGGAGGATCTGCTCATGGGCGCGCTTGTAACGGGCGGCATCGCGATCCCAGCGTAGCAAGCGCGCTTGGGGGAAGTGTTGTTCCATTTCATGCACTACCCGTTCAATGCCCAATCCGTAGGCACGAATGGTTGTGCTCCCGCAGACGGGGCATTTTGTCGGTTGCTGCCGTCGGTAGCCGCATTGGTGGCAAAGGAGCTGGGCTTCATCCTCGTGGAGCGTGAGGGGGATTTCGCAACGAGGACAGCGGAGCACATGGCCGCAGCTACGGCAGAAGACGTAGGTGGCGGTGCCGCGGCGGTTCAGGAACAGGATCGCTTGTTCGCCTCGTTCCAAAGTTTCGGCCAAGGCTTCGCTCAGGGCGCGGCTGAAGATGCCCCTAACGCCTTCGCGTAGCTCTTGACGCATGTCCACTACTTGTACCGCGGGCAGCGGGGTCTGAATTCGTTGGGGCAAGCGTAGGTAGCGCATTTGGCCGATTTCGGCACTGTAGCGTTGTATCACCGATGGAGTCGCCGAACCGAGGATACAGGCGGCGTTGCACATGCGGGCATAAACTTGCGCTGCGGTGACGGCATGATAAAAAGGCGGTTCGGATTGATAATAAGAAGCATCGTGGCATTCATCCACGACGATCAGGCCGATGGAGGGGAAGGGTATGAAGAGCGCGCTGCGGGGTCCGATGATGAGGCGCAGTTGACCGCGGCGGGCACGGCGCCAGGTGTCATAGCGTTCGCCTTCTGAGAGCCTGGAGTGGAGCAATCCAACCTGGCCTGGAAAGCGATGAAAGAAACGCTCTACGGTTTGAGGGGTGAGGGCGATCTCCGGCACTAAGATGATCGCCTGCCGCCCCCGGCGCAGGGTCTCGGCGACGGCGCGCAGGTAGAGCTCGGTTTTCCCCGAGCCGGTGACGCCGTGAAGCAGGATCGGCACCGTGGGCTGCCCCTCGGCCGCTTGGCGCACCGTTTGATCGATCACCTGCCAGGCGGATTCCTGATCGGCCGTCAGGGTGGGGGGCGGAGCGATCTGGGAAGGAGTGGCCTGGAGCCAATCCAGAGGATCGCGCCAGGTCTCCTGCTCGCCCAAGCGGATCAGGCCGCGCGCTTCTAGGACTCTCAGATCGGCGGGGGTACAACCGGTTTGAGCATAGATCCAGGACAGGTTGAGTGGCGCTCTCTCTTGGATCAGCAGATTTAACGCGGCGGCACGCCTTTTTTGGACAGCTTCGGTCCCCCCAAGTTTGGACATTGCGGCTAAGGCAATTTCGGGAGAGGTGCTCAGCTGGGCTGTGCGGATAAATTTGGGACGTGCTCTGGGCGGGGTCAGGATAGGGCGCCGTTCGAGCAGGCCGGCGGCGAGCAATTTTTCGGCCACTCTTTGCCAGCTTTGATCGGGAAAGCGTCTGGCAATTTGCCGGCTGCGCAGTTTGCCCTTCTGTTTACGGAGCAACTCTACCAGGCGCTTGGCGGTCGGGGAAAGTTCACCTTGCCAGGTCTGGAAACGCTCTTCGTTCAAAACCCATTCACTATCGGCATAGCGATTCAATCCAGGCGGGAGCATGAAAGGGAGAAAAGCGGAGGCCGGGTAGAGAAAATGGGTTTCCAGCCAGCCTAAAAGCGTACGCTGTGCTTCTGTCAGCACGGGTTCGGCATCGAGCAATGTTTCGATCGGGCGCGTCTCGGCCACTTGGGGGCGATCCAGGAGCTCCATCACCACACCTTGGACGCGCTGTTGGCCGAACGGGACGATCACCATGCTCCCCGGCCGAATTTGTGACCGAATCTCGGCCGGAACGGCGTAATCGAACCTTCCGGGGACCCCCGGCACGTTAATCACCAGGCGGGCGTATATCGCTTCAGGATTACCACTCATCTTCCGTATAGTATAACGGCCAAGTATCCGCCGTGAGGTGCGAATGCGTGCGATCTCTTCTTGGGTCAGACACCTTTTCCAGTTTTGCAGGCTGGCACGGCTGTTCAAGCGGATCGAATTGGGGCGGGTGGGCTCTGCCGGGTTTTTTGCGCTGCTTGAAGAGAGAATAATCTGCTCTGCCCGCGGGGTGGATTTTAGATCCAGGGCGCGGTAGAGGCGGCAAAAGCCGGCGATCGCATCGAGGGCCAGATCTTCTTGGCGCACTATGTGAAATTCTGGATGTTGTCGGGTAATTTTCCAGACGGTGCGGTAGATGAGACGGCCATAGGCATGGCGCTCGTTCGATCAAATCTTTGGGCGGCTCGGCTTCTAGGGCTTGTCGATAGATTTCCGGATGATCTCGAACCAGAAGGGGTTGGGTGAAGAGGTTTTTTTGCAGGTTGAAACTCCATCCCAATCGTTTGAGGCTGCCGGCAAAGGCGGCCGGATACCGCACGGTGATCACCACGCGACAATTCAGGTGTTTCGCAAACCATTCGATCGATAAGACGGCAAAGGGGGCTTTTAGCAATGGACGTTGTTTTTGCAAACGCCCTACCATGAATGTATAGAAATCGCGCATCATGCGCAGTATATCCCTACCCGATCGTAGAGAGCGTAGCTCAGCGAGCACATCGTAGCGATAAGCAAGTGTCTTCTGAAAAGCCGGCAGATAAGAGGATTCGTTTTCTTCCGTGGTGTGGGTGTACCAGACGGAAGGATATGCCCTCAAATCAGCAAGCTGGCGATTGACAAATATGTCAGATGCCAATTTAAAACCTGTCGAAGGCGAGAAGTTTGGAACACAGAATCTATTGTACCGTAAATGCTCCAAGTGCATTCATACAGTCACAATCTATATCTATTTCTATGGGATGATTCTGTAAAATTTTATATCAGGCGAGAATGGACACGAATTTCGTAGGTAGATGCGCTCTTCTTTAGTAGAGACTTTTGCAAACATCGCCTGAGGATAAATCGTCGCCCGCAGATAAATGATCGGGTGAGTAGGGAGGCTGAATGAATTCGGCTAGCCCATTCATGGGGCCTCAACCGTAGCAGGTGATTTATCACCGTGCGCGTAGGTATCCCTTCTTTCATGTTTTATCCGTTTCCCGTTTGGCTCAAACCTATGTGGGAAGACATGGTTTTGGCAGGGGGGCATAGTCTGTCATCGACAGTCTGCTATGCATACCGTCTTGATGCAATGAATATGACGCTCTTGCAATTTTAATGTGACATTTGTTACTTCTCTCCGTTTGTGAATAAATGTACATTCAAAGGCGAAAGTGCAAATATGCGCTTATGCGCATATAAGGAGTCTTATGGATCGAGAACAGCTTTTTCAGGAACTTTTGCAACTCGAAGCCGACTTCTGTTCGGCGCTTTCAGAGCCGACGCGTTTGCTGATCCTCTATACGTTGCATGAATCGCCGCGGACGGTGAGCGAGTTGAGCGCCGATCTGGGCCTACCGCAACCGAACATCTCCCGGCACTTGAAAGTATTGCGGGAACGTGGGTTGGTGCAGGCCATCCGGCGCGGCACGTTTGTCACCTATAAGCTGACAGACGAGCGTCTGATCCAAGCTCTTGATCTACTGCGTTCGCTAATGCGAGATCGTGTGACTCACCAGGCTTCGATTGTTGATTCCATATCCCCTCTTGAGGAGAGTGTATGAAAAAGCGTTTTCCGTTGTGGATTCTTGGAGCCATTGGGATCCTGCTGATCGTTGTGGTCCCGATAGCGATCTTCTGGCCTCGCCAGCCCAAGGTGAGCAGTAATCCTTGGGACTCTGTGCCTCCAAAGCCGATCCATGTGGATCACAAGGACATCATCAAGGGGCCATTTGAGACGCCGCAAGATGTCACCAAGGCCTGCTTGGAGTGCCATCCCAAGGCAGCGGAGGAAGTGATGGCCACCACTCACTGGACCTGGGAGAGCAAGCCTTTCCAGGTGCCTTGGCGCGATCAGCCGGTGACGATTGGCAAGATTAACCAGATCAACAATTTCTGTATAAGCACGCGAGGGAATCAAAAGAAATGCATGAGCTGTCACATTGGCTATGGGTGGCAGGAAGATCAACCCTATGATTTCTCCAACCCGCTCAATGTGGATTGCTTGGCCTGCCATGCAGATCCGGGTCTCTACGGCAAAGGAGATTACGGTAACCCGACGGCCGCAGTGGATCTTCTAGCCGCCGCGCGCAGTGTCCGTGCCCCGACGCGCGAGAATTGCGGCAAATGCCACTTCGATGGAGGTGGTGGTAACGGCGTCAAACATGGCGATCTGGATGAGAGCCTCTATTTCCCCTCTGAAAACCTGGATGTGCACATGGGGAAATATGATTTCCAGTGCACTGATTGCCATTGGACGAAGAATCACCAGATCAAAGGCCGCCTGGTGGCTGATAACTACCGGATTGATCCTCAAGAGCAGGTTTCCTGCGAACAGTGCCACCAGAACCATCAGCATAAAGATGAGCGACTGAACACACACTTGGCCAGTGTGGCCTGTCAGACTTGCCATATCCCGGCCATTGCGCTGGAGGATCCGACCAAAGTCTACTGGGATTGGTCTACTGCCGGCCAGGAAGGGCGGAAGGACGATCATTACACCTATCTGAAGATCAAGGGAAGCTTCATTTACGAAAGGAACTATCGCCCGCAGTATCTCTGGTTCAATGGAAATCTAAAATATCGCTATCTGTTAGGCGATACCATCGATCCAAACGGGGTCACCTATATCGATCTTCCGGCCGGTAGCATCGATGACCCGCAGGCGAAAATCTTCCCCTTCAAGCTCCATGTGGCCAAACAGCCCTATGACAAGGTCTATAACTACCTTTTGGCGCCGATCACGGCCGGGAAGGATGGCTTCTGGACGTTGTTCAATTGGGATCTAGCTTTCCGCTTGGCCGAGGAGAAAACCGGCCTGAAATACAGCGGTGAATACGGCTTTGCCGAAACCTGGATGTATTGGCCGACTACCCACATGGTGCAGCCGGCTGCGAACGCACTGCAATGCGACGATTGTCATAGCCCGAACGGGCGATTGGATTGGCAAGCCCTGGGCTATCCCGGCGATCCCATCAAATGGGGTGGGCGCTTCGATAAAAAGTAGATCGCAAGAGGATGTGTTATGAACCGACACCATCGTTTCTCCATTGTTCTCCTGATCCTGTTGGGCGTATCCTTGTTCGGCTTGGCGCTCTATCGCCAGGTGCAGGCAAGCCATTCGGCGCTTCCTGCTAAGCAGGCCTCTCCACTCCATCCGACCTTTGCTCTGTTGGATGAAAACGGCGAGAACGTCTTGCAAAGCGGAAAGCCGGTTTCCACAATGAAGACCTGTGGTCAATGTCATGATACGAAGTTTATCGCCTCACACTCCTATCATAGTGACCTGGGCTTTTCGGATTACACCCCGTCCAAAGAACAATGGAATGCTAGCACAGGTCTCTATGGCCAATGGGATCCGTTGCAATATCGCTATCTTAGCCAGGATGGCGATGAGCGCCTCGACTTGGGTACGCCGGAGTGGCTGATGGACTTTGGCGCGCGCTTGGTCGGTGGAGCGCCGACTACCCTTTCGCGTCAGGGCGTCCCGCTGACCGCTTTGCGTCCCGGTCAGAGCGTCGAATCCAGCATCCTGCGCAACGGACGGGTGGAAGGATGGGATTGGCAGGCTTCCGGTACCATGGAGATGAACTGCTTCCTTTGCCACCTGGAAAATCCGAACAACGCAGCGCGCATCCAGACCATTCGCAAAGGTGCCTTCGGCTGGGCAAATACGGCCACCCTGGAAGGTTACCTGGTACAGAAATCTTCGGATGGCACGTATACCTGGGTAACCGATGCCTTCGATGCCGATGGCAAACTTAAGCCCGAATATGTACGCATTCAAGACCCGACGAACGAAAATTGCGGTCAATGCCATGGCACAGTGCACACCGATCCCAATGTGCCGCTGGTCATTGAATCCTGCGCCGGAGAAGGCGCGACAACCGGCCAGGTGATTTCGCCGCAGCGCATTGACGATTCAGGGATGAACATTGCCAACAAATCGCAGCTCGCACGCTCTTGGGATATCCATGCCGAGCGTCAGCTCAAGTGCACGGATTGTCACTTTTCGCTCAACAATCCGGCCTATGCCAATCAGCGCCAGGAGCCCAGCCACTTGCTCTTTGATCCGCGCAGGCTGGAGATCGGCGAATACCTGCAGCGGCCGGATCACAATTTCGCCCGTGGGCAGAGTGCTCAGTATAACGTGGCACCGGAGCTGAAGGGCACGATGCGCCGCTGCGAGTCCTGCCATGATGCGCAGAAGAGCCACGCGAACTGGCTCCCCTATACCGAGCGACATATGGCAGTAGTGGCGTGTGAATCCTGCCATATCCCGCAGATGTATGCCCCGGCGATCGAATATTATGATTGGACGGTGCTCAAGCCGGGTGGTCAACCCCAGACTGCCTGCCGAGGCGTGGAACGCGCCGTTGACTCGGAGATTGCCAGCCTAAGCAATATGCCGTTCACCGTTTCGCACTTGATAGAGGGCTATCAACCGGTCCTGCTTGCCCGCACCAACGTGGATGGAAAGCAATTGCTGGCGCCCTATAACCTGATCACCACCTTCTACTGGGTCTACGAGGATAAAAACGGCAATCTGCGCCCGGTGCGCTTGGCGGATCTGGAAGCGGCCTACTTCAAAGATGGCAAGTATCGTCCTGAGATTCTGGCTGCCCTCGATGCCGATGGCAACGGCACGCTGAGCGATCAGGAATTGGTGTTGGATAGCAGTGCCAAAGAGGAGGCGGTTGCTGCACAGCTGAAGGCATTGGGGTTGAACAATCCGCGCATTCAGGGCCAGATCCAGCCGTATAGTATCAACCACAATGTGGCGGATGGAGCTCATGCGCTGCGCGATTGTCGTGTCTGCCACAGTGATGCTTCGCGCTTGGTGCAGCCGCTCAAACTGGCCGATCGTGCACCGGCCGGCGTATTACCGACCTTCGTCGCTCAAACGAACGTCAAGCCGGTGGGTGAGGTGGTGCAGAAGGAGGATGGCATCTATTATGTGCCTCAGCTGGCGGCGGAGGATGTCTATCTCTTTGGTCATAGCCGCGTGAAATGGGTGGATGCCTTCGGAGCGTTGTTCTTCGTCGGTGTGTTGTTCGGCGTGGCCGGACATGGTACGTTGCGCTATATCTCTTATTTGCGACGCCCCAAGAAGGAGATCCGCACTCGCCGCATGTACATGTACGAAGCGTATGAGCGCTTCTGGCACTGGTTGCAAGTTGTGGCGATCGTCCTCCTGCTGTTCACCGGTCTGATCATCCATCGCCCGGACCTCTTCGGTGCCTTCTCGTTCCGTTATGTGGTGACCGTGCACAATGTGCTGGCGGCGCTATTGGTGATCAATGCCGCGCTCTCCCTGTTCTACCATCTGGCGAGTGGCAAAATCCGCCAGTTCATCCCGCGCCCCTATGGTTTCTTCGATGATGCCATCGTCCAGGCGAAATACTATATCCAGGGCATTTTCAAGGGCGAGCCGCACCCGTTTGAGAAGAACCCGGAACAGAAGATGAATCCCTTGCAGCAGGCGACCTACTTTGGGCTGTTGAACGTGCTGCTCCCCTTGCAGGTCATCACCGGTGCGCTGATGTGGGGCGCGCAGAAGTGGCCGCAGCTGACAAACTTGCTGGGTGGTCTGCCGTTCCTGGCTCCGCTGCATACGCTAATCGCCTGGCTCTTTGCCGCTTTCATCGTTGGGCATGTCTATCTCACTACCACCGGGGTCACGCCTTTAGAGTCCATTCGCGGCATGATCACCGGTTGGGAAGAAGTGGAAGTACACGAGGATCATAAGGAGTGAGCTATGGCTTCTGTAACTCGCAAACCTCGCGAAGCAAAGCCCTATTGGCACCCTTATTTGGGTGGTTTCCTGCTGGGATTGGTGTTGTTCCTGGCCTTTCTGCTGACCGGCAACGGCCTCGGCGCTTCCGGCGCTATCAGCCGCATAGATGCCTTCATCGAGGACCAGATTGCCCCGCAGCATGTGGATCGCACGCCGTACTTGCTCAAGATGGCCGGCGGTGATAAGAACCCGCTGGATGACTGGATTGTGCCGCTCTTCTTCGGCGCCCTATTGGGTGGGTTTGTTTCCGGCCTGGTGAACGGGCGCTTGAAGATCGAGATCAACAAAGGGCCGCGCATTTCCGATCGCACACGCCTGTTGCTGGCGTTCCTCGGCGGCACGATCATGGTTTACGGAGCACGCATGGCGCGTGGGTGCACTTCCGGCCAAGCCCTTTCCGGCGGTGCAACGCTGGCCGCCGGCTCCTGGGCGCTGATGTTTGCCATCTTCGGCGGTGCCTATGCGCTGGCCTACTTTGTGCGCAAATTGTGGAACTAAAAGGAGGGTGCAATGCCGATCTTCCCTCTGAAAGCCTTTCAGCAAGTCAGTAGCCTCAATCCCTGGACCTATGTGGTCTTCGGGTTGATCGGGTTTGCTTTCGGCTTTGTGCTGGAAAGCAGTGGTTTTGGGAATTCCAAAAAGCTGGCCGCCCAGTTCTATTTCAAAGACTTGACCGTGCTCAAGGTCATGTTCGGGGCGATCGTCACGGCTATGGTGTTGCTCTTCACCGCTTCTGGCTTGGGATGGCTGGATTTCAACCAGGTATGGGTGAATCCGACCTATCTTTGGTCCGGCATCTTGGGCGGTTTCATCATGGGCATTGGGTTCATCATCGGCGGATTTTGCCCCGGCACATCGGTCGTCTCGGCGGCGACGGGTAAGCTGGATGGCATGTTCTTCCTGTTGGGTGGTTTCTTCGGTGCCTTCCTCTTCGGCGAAACGGAGAAGTATTTCGATTACTGGTGGAATACGGCCGGCTATTACGGTCGCTTGACCTTGCCGGAGGTTTTCGGATTGCCGACTGGGGTGGTCGTAACGCTCATCGTGCTCATGGCGTTGTTCATGTTCTGGGGCGCCGAGCAACTGGAGCGCCTCTTCGGCGGCCGTGATCTGAGCCGTGAGCCGAAATTGCGATTGGCCGGAGTGGCCTTCCTACTCTTCTTCGCTTTCCTGACGATCGTCATCGGCCAACCGTCCCTGGAAGAGCAATATGCGCGTATCGCTCCGCAGAAAGAACCGCTCTTACAGAACCGTGAGGTTTACGTATCACCGGCAGAAGTTTTCCATACGCTCCATCAGCAAAGCATTCGCTTGGTGTTGCTGGATGTGCGCCCCGAAGCTTACTATAACCTTTACCACCTTCGCGGCGCCCAGAACGTTCCGTTAGAGCGTATTCCCGATTACATTCGCTCGCTGTTGGCCTATCCTGCGGCGAATACGGTCTATGTAGTCATCAGCAACGATGAGGCCCTCTCTACCCAGGCTTGGAAGATGCTGGTGGCCGGTGGTGTGCCGAATGTTTACATCCTCGAAGGCGGTGTGAACAACTGGCTGGCATTCTTCGGCAAAGGCGATCCTCAAATCCGCCCGATGGTTAGCGGGGTTTCTGCGGAAGAGCAACTGCACTATCTTTTCCCGTATGCGCTTGGGGATCGTTATCAGAGTGCTGCTCCCGATCCGATCAAGTACGAAGAGTTGGAGTTCGAGCCGAAGATTAAACTAGAACTGAAGCGCGATAAAAGCGGTGGAGGTTGCGGATAGAGGGCAGGTTGAAGATCCTCTCCGCCTCAAAGTGGAGGGGTAGTTTCTAACAACAGGCTGCTGCCGGGGAAATCTAAACCCCGGCGCGGCCTTTCTATGGCATAATAAATTATGAGTTCCCTGCAAAAGGTCCTTATGCGTCTCTGGAAACAGATTTGGATTTTGGCCTTCCTTTTTGCTTGTGTCCCGCAACAGCCTCTGCCTGATCCGGGTTCGATCCAGCAGGCGGTTGCGGCCACGGCACAGGCCGCCTGGACGCAAACGGCACAGGCCCAAGCCCGCTGGACGCGTACACCTACCCCTTTGCCTCCCACCTCTACTCCCAGCCTGACACCCACGGCAACGCCTACGTTCTTGATCCTGCTGGAAACACCGACGGCCACCGCTACGGTGATCGCCATTCCACTCACCTGGCCGGATTGGCGCACGGGGGAGGTGGTGCGCATGCCGCCAGGTTTGGGGGCCAATATCGGCATCAATAAATTTTTCAAGGTGCTGGAAGGCGTTCCGGTGGTGGTCATGCGCTTGAACGGCGTGAAGCTGCGCGAGGCGCCGACGAAGGCCTATGGGAAACAGATGGCCGCCTATGGCGATTTGCTCACCTTGACCGGCTTTTGGAACCGGAATAACGACTTCAGTTGGTCTTTCGTCCAGGTTAAAACGCAAGATGGACGGCTATACTGGGTGGGGGGAGATATCGGTACGGATATTGACCCGGTCAATTCGCTGCGCTTTTACAGCCCCTATACGTTGACTCCTTCCCCAACGGCCACGGGAACACCGACGCCCCGTATCTTCTATACATTTACTCCTATGCCAACTCCGTGAAAACGTTTTAGGGGGTGCCGAGCATGCGGCGCGCCGTCTCGGCGAGCGACGATTCCGGTTCCAGGCGGATCACTTCCAGCAAGTGGGTCTGCGCTTCCTGCAGGCGCCCGTGATAGAGATAAAGCGTCGCCAAGTGGAGGTGGGCTGAGGCCAGCTCCGGCGATAAGTCTAGCGCTTGGGTCAACGTGCGCTCGGCGCTTTCGAGATCGCCGTTCAGCAGGAGCAACCAGCCGAGCGCATCCAGGTTGCGGGGGTCATCTGGCCCTAAGATCACGGCCTGGCGTGCTGCCCTCAAGCCGCTTTCCCCCAAATCTATGCCATAGGTAGCGCAGAACATGGCCAGAGCGCGCCAGGTTTCGGCGTTGGATGGAGCCAATTGCGTGGCACGTTGATAGGCAGCAAAAGCCAAGGGGAGATCGCCGAGTTGGGCATAGGCTTCGCCCAGGGCTATCCAGATCGCCGTCTCGTGGGGTTGCAGCTCAGAAGCCTGGCGGAACTCGATGACCGCTTGAGCGTTTTTCCCGTTCCGAAGCGCATGCAGGCCCCGTAGCAAGTGGACTGTTGGCGAGCGGGGCGCCAGCCGTTTGGCCTGCTCGAGCTCATCTTGCAGCGGTTGTCCCAGATGTTGACGTGCTTCCGCCAACCAAGCCAGGGCTTCGCCGTTTTGGGGATCTTCCTGTTCAGCGCGTTCAAAAAGGCGCAAAGCCAATTTCCATTCTTCTATCGCGCCTAAGGCACGTCCTAGCAGGATGTGACGCTCGCTTTGCCGTTCGAGCGCCTGGGCGGCGCTCAGGGCAGCGCTTAAGCTGATTTCCGCAGGCGCCAGCCGCGGGTCCAGCGAGGCGGCGAGGGCGAGCTCGGCCGCGGCCCGGCTTGGATCCTCGGCCAGGAGAAGTAGCCCCAGGCGGTAATGTGCGTAGGCATCATCCCCTTTGAGTTCGATCCATTTTTCTAGCGCTTTTTGCTCATTCGGCCAGTTTTCCAGATGACGGTAGGCCAACGCCAAGCGCATGTAGAACCTGGCCGATGGGCCCAAGTGGGTGAGGGCTTCCTGCCAGCAGGCGAGGGCGAGGGAGGGTGCGTTTTGCTCCCAGTAGAGCAGGCCGAGGGCATCCCACCCCTCTGCGGTGAGCACTTGGCGCGCACGCGCCTCTTCCAGTAAATGGATGGCGCGCGGGTGTTCACCGGCGCGATAGGCCGCGAGGCCGGCTTTTTCCCAAAGGGCCGACGCCGAGGGGAAATGCCGCGCGGCGCGTTCCAGAAGGCGCGCTGCCTCGGCCGGATTGCCATGCTCGGCTGCCCAACGTCCGCGTTGACGGGCGATCAGGCCGTCCAGCAGAGGAACGAACAAGGCGATGAAAAGCGCCGATGCAAAGAGAATCGGTGCCCATCGCTTCAATCGGTCCACGCTCCACGGTCTACGATCCACCATCCACGCTCCACTTAAAGAACCATCGCCAATGTGCGGTAATCCGAGTATAATCAATTTAGCATGAACCTGTTAGAACAGACGTTCACCCTCCTTTCCACGCCGCCGGGCAACCTTGTGTACCATCTGGTGCTCCTGTTTTCGCTTTCCGCCGCCCTTTGGCAGACTTGGGCTCATTGGCAGGAAAGTCATTTTCCCCAACAGCGCCGGGCGGTGTATGCTCTTCTCTTCTTGCTCCTTTTGCAGGTGGGGCTATTCTCGCTGAGCGCGCTTGGTTGGCAGGGGGTGGTGAATTTGCCCGTTTTTCTGCCGCCGCTTCAGCGCGCCCTGAGCCTGTTGATGCTTTTGTGGATCACCTGGCTGTGGCTCTTCCCGGAGCCTTCCACGCTTGGCGATTCATTCACGATGATTGCCAGTGTATTGTTGATCGCCGCAGGCCTGCTCGGCTTGGCGGATTGGGGGCAAACTCCTCCCGACAGGGCCTATAACTATAATCAGACTTTTCAGGCCGCGTTGTGGGGGTGGGGCACGTTGCTCTGGCTGTTGGTGGGTATTTTCCTGATGCTCATCCGCCGACCCAACGGCTGGGGGTATGGTTTTGCTTTCCTGATCTTGAACCTCTTAGGACAGCTTTTGACGCTGCTGCTGGAACATGGCGGCGACTATGCCGGTGGTGTGCGTCTGACCGAACTGGCCGCTTACCCGTTTTTGTTAACTCTTTCCGGGCGCTTTCGGCTCGCGCCTTCCCATTCGCAGCCATTGCCGCGTCCCGCGGCCGGTGAACCTCCGAAAGGCGAAGCTCCTCTGATCGAGCGCCGTCGCTATAGTGCCGATCCCAAAACCGTCCATGCACTGCTGGACCTGACCTCTGATCTGCAAGGTGGTAAGCTGCATGCGGCCATGGCACGTGCCGTGAGC
Source organism: Anaerolineales bacterium (assembly GCA_034432895.1). Taxonomy (GTDB): domain Bacteria; phylum Chloroflexota; class Anaerolineae; order Anaerolineales; family Villigracilaceae; genus 630D-37. The sequence continues at coordinate 99,737 of DAOUBG010000009.1, read as the reverse complement.
CAGGTGATGCTGGCCGATCTGTGTTTTGTGATCTACCTGAGCGAAGAAGGACGACAGCTGGTCTTTGCCGGGGGGTATGATCTGATCCGTGAAGAGCCGGTTGAGGGAGCCTCTGTACCACGGGAGACTGTGCCCATGCTGGTCAGCGCTTTGCAACGAGGGCGTCCCTTGCGCATGCCGGCCAGCAGCACCTCTGCCGATGTGCGCGGGTTGGCGCAACTTTTGGGCTTGGAACAGGCCGGTCACCTGTTGATGGTGCCTATTCAGGACTTAGAAAGAGAAGTGTTCGGCGGTGTTTTGCTCCTTTCACCCTATTCCAATCGTCTTTGGACCGCCGAGGACCAAGCATTTCTCGGCAATATGGCCGCCGATCTTGTTCCATTGCTCCAACGTTATCGTCGGATTCTCGCCCTCGAAGAGCAACATACACAGCTGACGCAATTGCGCGAGAAATTGAACACCCTGGAAGGTGAAAAACGCGCTCTCCAAGAACAGCTCGAGGCGCTTAAGACCGAGCTGGAAAAAAGTCGGTTGGCCGAATCTCAGGCCCAAGAGCAAATTCGGGAGCTCACCCATCTCCTGGCCGAATCGCAACAAGCACTGCAGGAGCTTCACACTCAAAATGCCGAACTGGAACTGAAACTGGAGCGTCGCGGCACCAGCGAGGAGGTGCGCCAGCTCGAAAAAGAATTGCGCAATGCGCTGATCGAGGTTGCCCGCTTGCAAAATCAACTAGGGGAAGCGAATGCTCGTATCCTGGAATTGGAAAAAGCCTTGGAGCATGCTCCGGCAAAGAAATTTGCCGAGCAGGCGGAGGTGATCGCTGCCATTGCGCAAGAACTGCGCCAACCGCTCTCCTCGCTGATCGGCTATACCGATTTGCTGTTGGGTGAATCGGTTGGGATTTTGGGCGCCATGCAGCGGAAATTCGTCGAACGCATTCGCGCTGCTATCGAGCGCATGCGTAGCCTGGTGGACGATCTGATCCATGTGACGTTGTTTGAAAGTGGCCTGACGCAATTGAAGCCTGAAGCGGTGGACTTGAACAAGATCATCGATTCCGCCATGGCCTATACCAGTGGCCAAATGCGAGAAAAGAACATTACCCTGCACTTGGACTTGCCGAAAGAAACCCCCTCGATCTATGCCGATCCGGAAGCGATGCAGCAAATTTTGATCCATCTGTTGCAGAATGCTGCCCTGGCCTCGCCGGTCGAAGGCGAGATTCACCTGCGGGTGGAAATGAAGCAGGAAAACGGACAAGAGTTCATCCTGCTCCAGGTGAAAGATAGCGGGGGTGGCATTGCCGAAGAAGATTTGCCGCGCGTCTTTAGCCGTCTGTATCGGGCTGAGAATGTGCTCATCCAGGGCGTGGGCGATACAGGGGTTGGCCTTTCGCTGGCCAAAACGCTCACCGAGGCAAACGGCGGGCGAATCTGGGTTCAATCTGAACCGGGAGTAGGTGCGACCTTCAGTGTGCTGTTGCCGGTTGCCCGCTTGTAGGAGAGCTCTATGCGCTTTCTTCGCGACCTTGCAGGCGGATTAGCCCTTGCTTGTTTCTCACTCCTTCTGGTATTAGGTAGCATTTGGCTGGCGCTGTCCGAAGGCATGATCCGCACGATACCTGCTACGTCTACTCCCCTTCTGCCTTCCCCTTTGCCCAATCCTTCGGTTATTCCCATTGCCTTTTCGCCTACTGCCAGTGCATCTGCCACACCCCCTATCCCGCCTACTCTTTCGTGCATCCCTCCGAGCGGTTGGGTACCGATCCCGATCGGCTACGGAGAAACACTGGAAACGCTGGCCGAACGCTTTGGCGTTAGTATCGAAGCCCTCTATACGGCCAATTGCCTTTTCAGCGATATGCTGATTCCCGGGGCCATCATCTATGTGCCGCAATTGCCAACGACTACTCCTATTCCCTGCGGTCCACTGCCGGGCTGGATTCAATACACCGTCCAGCCGGGAGATACACTCTTCCGCCTGAGCCAGGCCTTTGGGGTGGATTACCGTTTGTTGCAGCGGGCGAATTGCCTGGGCAATAGTACGTTGATCTACGCCGGTCAACGTCTGTGGGTGCCGAATGTCCCCACGCGCACGCCGGTCGTCACCGACACACCGCTGATCATCGTCATTGCTACCTCCACGCCAACCTTCACCGTTACACCGACGTTTACTCTGAGCCCTTCGGAAACCTCAACGCCGCTGCCGACCTGGACCTTTACGCCCACCCCTGGCTTCACCGCCACCGTAACGGCAACGCCGAGCGCCACAATGACGCCCCCAGGCTTCACCTCCACGCCCTCGACAACCTCCTCTCCGACGCCGACCGTTACCTTCACTCCCTTTGCCACTCCTACCCCGTGAGCCTTTTTTCCTTGCCCAAATCAAAGAAGTGGTTTTTGATCCAGGTCGCTTTGTTACTGGCTCTGGTGGCCTGTGGACCTTCCATTTCTGCGCCTGTTTCGCCGCCTTTTTTGTTGATCACCCCTGCTTCAGAGCCTACGTTCACGGCCACTCCTTTCCTGCCGCTCACACCCACCCCGCGGCCATCTCTGTCTCAATCCCCATTGCCTTCGTCCACTCCCATCCCTACTACTGCCGCCCCTTCGCCCACCGTCACCCTCCTGCCCACCCTCGATCCCTCCTGGCGACCCACCCCGATCCCCCCATTGGATCAATATGAGAGCATCCGTTTTCTGCTTTTGGGCTCCGATCGCCGCCCTGGAAGTTCCTTTCGCACGGATACGATGATCGTGGTCAGCTTCTGGCCGCGTCAGCGTCAGGTGAGCTTGCTTTCCATCCCGCGCGATCTGTGGGTTTCCATTCCCGGTTGGGGAATGCAGCGCGTCAATACCGCCTATCAGCATGGGGAAATTGTCGGCTATCCGGGTGGTGGAGCGGGCTTGCTCAAAGATACGCTGCGTGAGAATCTGGGGCTTGAGGTGGATCACGTTGCCATGGTGGAATTTGATGGCTTCAAGCGCATCATCGATACCCTCGGCGGCATTGACGTGCCGGTCGCCTGTTCCTATACCGATTGGCGGCTGATCTCCCCCGATCTCGACCCGAATAACGAAAACAACTGGTGGCTCTATACCGTCGGGCCGGGTTACGTGCACATGGATGGAGACCTGGCGCTGTGGTATGCGCGTTCGCGCAAGCGCTCCAGCGATTTTGATCGGGGTCGCCGTCAGCAGGAGGTCCTGCGGGCGATCTATGCTCGCCTGCTTCAAGCCGATACGCTAACGCACTTACCAGAGCTCTATCGTCAGGTTTCCGGCATGATTACCACCGATTTGAGCCTCAACGATTTGCTTCAATTGAGTTTTTATGCGCCTTCCCTGAGCAACGCTCGTGTGCGCAGCTACTATATCCGTCCGCCCTACGTCACTCCGACGATCGGGGATGGAGGCGCCTATCTCTTGCTGCCGAATCCCCCTCTACTCAATGAACTACTCGGCGAGGCCCTCAATCCGGCGGCCGATCTGCCCCAGCGTGAAGCGTTCATCGTGCGGATAGAAAACGGCACCCCGTGGGAAAGCTGGGAAATGCTGGCCGCCTCGCGCCTGAATTATGCCGGTTTTCAAACGCAGCTCGCGCCGGCCGAACGCCGCGATGTGCTCACCACCCTCTTGATCGATTTGACCCCTCAGCAGGATGCTCAGGCCCGCCAAATTCTCTTGCAAGCCTTGGGTCTTGACCCTTCACATGTGCTTTCACAACCCTCGGAATCTTCCCCCATTGCCTATCGCCTGATTCTGGGACGCGACTATCAACCCTGTTTCGATCCACAGAATTTGCCGTAAGGGGTAAGCCTAGCAGAGTTGTTTTACTGCTCCCCGAAAAACTCTCCCGCCCAGCGGATGAGCAATCCCAGCGCGGCGCCCAGGGTGACCAGCACCAGCCAGGCGGAGAGCGTGGTAAAGCTGCCGCTTCTCGGGTTGAGCAGACTGCCCAGGGCATAGGCGCTCAGGCCACCGATCAGCAGGTAGAGCATCAGGCGGAGACGGTAGCGCAGGTCAAGGCGGCGCTGCAACCAGAAACTACCCGCAGCCAGGATCCCCAACCACAGTAGGCTCAGACTCCAGGTCTGTAAGGTGGGGCGTCCATCTGCGCGCACCCAAAATGGCGCTCGTGGCGTGATGATAGGAGTGGGAGTCGGCGCAGGGGTAGAGGGAACGGTCTGCGGCACAAGCACAGTCACAATCGCCGGGGCTCGCTCGGAGACGTCCAGCTGCATAATTTCCGAGATTAAGGCTGGTTCGCTGCTGGCGCGGATCTCAATCCGGCCGGCGTGTTCCAAGCGAAAGGATGCACGGGCGATTCCACCGTGCGTTGTGGCCTCCACCTGTTCCAAAATGCCTCCCCCTTCCTGGCTCAAGAGCATAGAGAAACGCACCACCGTTTCATCCGGCACCGGATGACCGTTGTGATCGAGGATCACATCCGTGCGCACGGTGATGGTGTCGCCGATCCGATACTGGGGTGGTTGCGGGGTGATCGTAGAGGGAGTGGTGACCGAGGGAGGCAGATCGAGCATCAGGCGAATGAGCTGATTCGGGTCGGGAGATGTGGCCGTGATCAGGTCATAGCCCGTGGCCGGGATCGAGACTGGAGAAGCCCCTTGAGGCGTCAGCTCCTGGTATAAGAGACGAGCCGCCACTTCGATGAAGGGTGCACTGTGCCCAAAAAGGGCAAAGGAAAGCGTCAGGCGAGAAAGATCGGTGGAATCCAAGTAGTACGGCGCGCTGAAGAAGAAAAGCACCACCCGGCGCTGGCGCAACACGTCTTGGCGTTCGCCGAGAAAGCGGCGGATGATCTCAATGGATTCGGTGCGGTTGCTTGCCAACGAGAGGATCACCCAATCGGAGCGGCGCAGATCGTCCAAAAGTGGTGAAGTATCGCTTTCTAGCAAGGATTTTAAGTCGTTCAGGGAGTAGCTTTTCAGGTTAGAAGCCGCCATCTGCCCGCCGTTTTCCTTTCCGTAAAGGTGCAAGATGGCCTGTTCCAGCGCGTTCACAGGGAAGAGCACTTGAGGGGGACAGGTGGAACATTGTGCGGCTTCGAGGGTGTCGGTGAAGAAAATGAGCCGTTCCTCGGCCGAGGGCGGCAAGGGAAAGACCTGAGAGAGTTCCTGCTTTTCCGGGCTGATTAAGGTCGCCGCCGCTTGGGCTACTTTAAAGCTCACGGCCGTTTGTTCTCCGATGGTCTCCAGATCGGCTTCGGGGAGCACGCTTGCTAACGTATCGAAGCGACTGTAGAGGCGATATTTGCTCAGCAGAATGCGCATCACGGCGCGATCCACAGCCGCGGCAAAGACAGAGTCTTCGCGGTATTTCTGGACGAAAAATGTGATCACGCTCTGGGCAGTGCGATAGGGATCCTCACTCTCCGTTTGCAAATTGCCCAGGTAGAGCAGGTCGTTGCCGGCCAGGAAGGCATCGCGCACCACGATGCGCGGGGCGAAGGGCGTGTTCCCCGGTGCGTAAAACTGTCGCACGGCGCGCGTGCCTAGGTCGTCGCTGACGATCAGGCCGCCGTTCTGATACCAGGAAAGGAAAGGAGGTAGGTTTAAGATCTGCGTCAGCGCTTGTGCATCGAAGCTGACCGGCCGCGTGGTGGCGCGGATATTCCCCTGCAGACCGCGATAGCGAATGTGCGAGACTAATAGCCCATCAACGCTCGATGGAGCGTTGGGAGCGTTGCCGGTTACGGCGAAGAAGGGTGCCAGCTCAACCTGCTTTAACTGTTCCAAGGATTTCTGCACCGTTGCTACTTCGTTTTCCGGTGGTCGATCGGCATCGCCGCGCCCTGGAAAGTGTTTGCCGATCACCAGCAAGCGCCCGGCGGCGCCTTCGTGCAAACCGCGCACAAAGGCCTTTCCCATTTCTCCCACCCAGAAGGGATCGCCGCCGAAGATACGCGTCCCCAGGTCGCTGCTGCTGGCCGGGGAAGGATGGCTGAGCACATCCAGCGAGGGGCCGAAGTACAGGTTGAATCCCAGGCGGGAGAGCTCTTCGCCGAGCACTTTGCCGGCCTCTTCTGCCAGGGAGGGCTGCCAGGTAGCACCCAGCGCCAGCCAGGAAGGTTGCGGTGAGAGGCCGCTCAGAATCTGGTCACCGGGAGGGCCATCGCCATCCTGGGTGATGCCGATGAAGAGGGGAACGTATTGAGAGGGGGGAACTCCGGGGAGCAGGCTGTTCGCGCTTTCCCATTCCAGCCGTTGGAGGGAATCGGTGAGGGTGCGAGCTTTGCTCAACGTATCCGGTGGGGGGCTAAAGTTATCGTTTGCCGCTGAAAGCACCACTCCACCTACGTGAAAACGGGTGATCAAGTCGTAGATCGGCGTTTCTGCGGCCAGGCTATCCCCGCGGAAGGTGACCAGGAAAAGTTGTCCCACGCGCTCTTCCGGCGTCATGGCGTTGAAGAGCTGGCGCACCGGCAGGGGAGGGAGCGGGGTGGGCGTTTGGGCTTGAGCCGAAGCAAGCATCCCGCTCAGGATGACCAGGATCAGCAGAGAACGTACGGTGGAAGCGAGAAAGCGCGCCATAGTTAGAAAGAAGAAATGGAGGCGACGATCTGAGCGTGGACCTGAGGCTGGATATTGCCGCCACTCAGGATGACCACGGCCGGACGCTCGGCTACTTTGCTGCTCAGCAGCGCCGCCAGTCCGACGGCCGCCGAGCCTTCGATTACCTGGTGATGGACATGCCAGGCATAGGCAATTGCCCGGGCAATCTCGTCCTCGCTCACAAGCAGGATTTCATCCACATAGCGTCGCATGAGGGGCAGGGTGATCGCGTCCTCTTCGATGGCGCCGCTCAGCCCATCGGCCAAGGTGGGGCGATCCGCTACTCCCTGCTGGTGACCGTGGTAAAAGAGATGATGCACAAACGGTGAGGCTGCCGCCTGCAGACCGATCAGTTTGCTCTTGGCCGCTTGAATTTCCAGAGCTGCTCCGATCCCGGCGATCAAGCCGCCACCACCGACGGGCACCAACCAGCAGGCGACCTCCTGTGAAAGTTGACGTAAAGTTTCCAGCCCCAATGTCCCCTGACCGGCAAGGATGGCGGGATCGTTGTACGGCGAGACCCAGGTTTTGCCCGTTTCCCTCGCCCAGCGCAGGGCGGCGGCTTCGGTTTCGGCATATCCGCCGGGGACCCGGCGCACTTCAGCCCCCAGTTGCTGAATGGCTTCGATTTTGCGTGGCACGGCGTGTTCCGGGACGAAGATCACTGCTTGGGTCTGCGAAAGGCGTGCCGCATAGGCTACGCCTTGGCCGTGGTTCCCCGCCGAGGCGGCTACCAACCCGGCGGCGCGTTCGGCCGGTGAGAGGGAAAGTACTTTGTTCAACGCGCCGCGCAGCTTGAAGGAGCCGGTGATTTGCTGATTCTCCCACTTCAGAAAGGCGCGCAAATGTTCATCCCAAGTCAGGGATGTTTCGCGTAGATGAGGACGAATACGCGCTTCGGCCTCGAGGAGGGAAATGGGAGCAAACGTCATCGTCCACTCCAGGGCGATCAGGATGCCCGATGAAATTCGGCTGCGATCCGGAGCGCCAATGGCGGATCATCGGTGAAAATACCATCTGCTCCCCATTTGAGCAGGCGGCGTATCCGATCGGCATCGTTCACCGTCCAGACGTGCACGCGCCGCCCAATGCGGTGCACCGAAGCAATCTGCTGGGGGGTGACATCGCTAACATAGGGATGGAGCGCCTGATAATTGCCGAAGAAAAACTGGAAGGATCGCATCCAGAGACCTTTCCAGCCCTCTAGCGCCAGCAGGCCGCGCGGGACCTCGGGCAGCAAGATGGCAGCCTGGTGCAGGTTATGCGGCAAAAAGGATGAGAAGAGCACGTTCTCTTCCATATGGTGCTCGCGCACCAGGCGACAGACCTCTTCGACGAGGGAATCTCGCGGCGTGGTGTAGTTGGTGAGTTCGATATTGATCAGGGCGCGTTTGCCGACGAGATCGAAAACTTCCTCTAGGGTGGGGATCTTCTCACCACGGTATTTTTCCGAAAAGAAGCTGCCGGCATCCAGGGCGCGCAGTTCGGCGAGGCTGAGCCGGGCGACTTTGCCTTTGCCGTTGGTGGTGCGATCCACGCTCGGATCGTGGATCACAACGACGTGGCCATCGGCGCTCAGCTTGACATCCAGCTCGATGGCCGGCGCGCCTTGTCGCAGGGCAAGCTCAAAAGCAGCCAGGGTGTTTTCCGGCGCGTGGGCGGAGGCACCGCGGTGGGCAAAAATGCAGGGGCGAGGCCAGGAATCCAGACTCATATCACAAGTCTACGAAGTAGGATTGGGCGGCGCGATCGATCATTTCGCGGGACATGGTTGGGGGAACGGCCAGGTAGCGGGCGATATCCAGGATCTGATCGCATAGGTCGCGCGGGTGGGAGGCGCGCAATTTGCGGTTGCGCTTGACGTAATATTCCTGGATCAGGTAGGCCAGGCCCTGGTCGCTATATTCGATTTGGCGCTCGGCTGCCACGCGACGGAAGATCTCGCGATATTCGTCGAACGAGGGATCGCCGATCTCGATCTTGTGACGCAGACGGCGCAGAAAAGCCTCGTCTACCAGATCGCGTGGGGGCAGGTTGGTGGAGAAGACGACCAGCACGTCGAACGGGACCTCGATCTTGCGACCAGTGTGGAGGGTGAGGTAATCCACACGGTTTTCCAGTGGCACGATCCAGCGATTGAGCAGGTCGCGCGGGCGCACCTGTTGCCGTCCGAAATCATCGATCAGCAGGATGCCGCCATTGGCCTTAACCTGGAAAGGGGCTTCGTAATATTTGTGCACGTCATCGAAGACCAGATCGAGGCCTTCCAAGGTCAATTCACCACCTACCATGATGAAGGGGCGGCGAATACGCACCCAGCGCGGATCGCGTCGACCGGTGGATTGGCGCAGGGAGCCGGTGGCCGGAATGCCGCCGGCCGTAGGAGGCGGAGCGCTCTCTTCGGCGATCTTGTGACTGACAGCATCATAGACCTTGATCACCATCCCATCAACGTAGATGGCATATGGGATGTACATGGTCTGTTGTAGGGCCAGGTTGCCGAAAGCGCGGGCAATGCTAGTTTTGCCGTTTCCGGGAGGACCGTATAGGAAGATCGAGGTGCCGGAGTTTAAGGCCGGCCCTAGGCGCTGAAAGATTTTTTCCGAGATCACCAGGTTGGAAAGGAGCTGACGCATGGTGCGCGTCGTAACGGTGATGCGCCCGGCTTTTTGGCGGCGAATGGCATCGTTGTAGACTTCCAAGGGCACCGGTGCCGGACCGGCATATTGGGAACGCTCCAATGCTTCGCGCGCCCGCCGAACGCCGGCTTCGGTGATGGCGTACATATAGGCGCCTTCTCCTAACCCACCCTGTGAGGATTTGACTTCGATCAGCTTCTCACGCTTGAGCATTTCCAGGATTTGATCGGTGACTCCGGCAAACGGCAAGGCCATGGCTTCGGCGATCTTAAAGCCGCTTAGATAGCCCTGAAAATAAAGGATCTTCAGGGCTAGGTCCTGCAGCCAGAGGGGATTCAGGCCGGTCTCTTCAAGCGAATTCAGTGGGGGCGGCACGAAGGGGGCATCTGTCGCTCCCGCAGTGCCCGGAGAAGGGGTTTTTCCTGCCAGCATTTAGAGCCTCCCAAGTGGTTATTATGGACTGTAGGCGGTGGACGGTGGACCGTGGAAAGACCGTGGATGGTTTGTTACACCTTCTGTTGTCCACTATCCGCTAAGCTCTACCGTCCATCGTCTACCGTCTTTTTAGATTATAGCATGGAGTCTTCTTAGGAATCTTGCTACCCGATCCACAGGCGGACGAGGAGCAGGTAGAAGAGCAGAGCCAAGTGGATATAGGAAAGAGGGATCAGGAGCTGCCAGCGGGCCGGTGCGCCTTGTGCCAGGCTGTGGATCAGATAGGCTTGGAAGGCGGCGAATGGGGCGGCCAGGAAGAGCGGTGCCAGTAGGCGCAGCGAAAAACCGAAGAGGGGCGCTGCTAGAAAGAAAAGATAGCCTGTGGCCAGGAAGCTCTGGTGCAGGATCACGCCGCGCGGCCAGCCCATCTGTTGCAGCAGGCTCCGCCGTTCGTGTTTTTGATCGGCGGCAAAGGTGGCAAAGTTCTGCACCAGGAAGAAGGCTAGGGTGAAGAGGGTGAACGGCAAGGCCAGGAAGCTTAGAAAGCGGTGGATTTCTTGTTCCTGGAGCAGGTAGCCGAAGGAGGGGAGCAGGTCGGCGATCAGGATGGCGAGGATGAATTCGCCCCAGCCGCGGCGCAGGAGCTGCAAAGGCGGCAGGATGCAGGCCAGGCCGAGCAGGGTGATCAGCCCGGAGAAGAGGAGGAGCAAGGGATGTTGGGGTAGGGGGCGCGCCAGGAATAGGAAGGCCATCCAGCCGGCCAGCATGAACAGGGCACTACCCAGGACAAGGAGCAGGGTTCGCCGACGTTGTCGCGTGGCGAGGTCGGTTTCCGATTCGGTGGGGCGGGGGTGGAAGACTTCCACCAACAGCCCAAAGCTCAGGAAAAGAAAAAGCGTCCACGCGCTGCCCAAGCTAAAGGTCCAGCCTGAGAGCGGACGCCCCAAATAGCGCACCAAGCCGGGGCCCAGGAGGTAGCCGGCGAGGGCGAAGAGGGCCCAGGCCAGGTGCATGCGTCTGATCAGAAAATTAAAATCCTTCATGCCTGGAGTGCTTTCCGTGCATCGCGGAGATGGAGTTGATTGTGCAGGTAGATCATTTTGAGCATCTCGCGCAGGGTGGTTTCGCCCAAGAAGGGATGCCGACCGCGCCGTTCAAAATCGGCGGGGGTGCATTGCCGTACCCAGGCGATGGTGTTGGCGCGGACGGAACGGTATTGCTCCAGCAATTCGGATGGGGGAATGTGGCGGGTCTTTCGCCGTTGTTCGGCATTGTAGCGATCGATGGAGAAGTCAGGTGGGGCGCCCGGAGCCCCTTGGCGGATTTGCTCAAAGAGCCGCAAGAGGCCTTTTTCGGAAGTGACCAGATGTGCCAAGAGGTCGCGTATGGTCCAGGTTTCCCCTTCGGTATAGACGGGGCGGGACCAATCGGCTTCATCCAGGGCCTGGAAGAATTGGAGGATTTTTTCGCTTTCTTGGGAGAGCTTTTCGGCCAGGGATTGGGGTTCGTCCATTTCAGCCTCGCAGGAGGTTGGAGAGCAGGAACCAGACATTGGCCGGGCGTTCGGCCAGGCGGCGCATGAAGTAGGGATACCAGTGGGTGCCATAGGGGACGTAGACGCGTACCGGGTAGCCTTCGGCGGCGAGGCGTTCTTGCAGGTCGCGCCGTATGCCGTAGAGCATTTGGAATTCCAGGCCCTCTTTGGGTAGGCCGATCCGTTCGGCATAGCGACGGGCGAATTCAATGCGCTTTTCATCGTGGGTGGCGATGGCGGCCAGGGGTGGGAAGCGACCATCGGCGCTCAGGCGCGAGGCCTGGTTCAGGGAGGCATCCAGTAGCAGCTTGGTGAGCAGATCGTAATTGGCATCCACATCGGCCTTTTTGGGGAAGGCTTTATCTGGTGGCTCTTTATAGGCGCCCTTCACCAGGCGGATGGGCACGCCTTCCGGGAGCAAGCGGCGGACATCGTCCTCGCTGCGGTAGAGGTAGGATTGGATGACCAAGCCGAAGTTCTGGAAGCCGCGCTGACGCATGCGCCGGTAAAGGTCAAAGGTGGCATCGATGTAGGGGGTATCTTCCATATCAATGCGCACGAAGTTGTTGTGCGCTTGGGCCTGCCTGAGAATGCGCTCCAGGTTTTCGGCGCAGAGCTCGGTATCCAGGGCCAACCCGATCTGGGTTAGTTTGATGGAGACGTTGGAGCGCACGCCGGCGCGTTCGATTGCTTCTAGGATTTCAAGGATGTGGCGAGTGGCTTCTATGGCCTCTTCGGCGTTGGTCGTGTGTTCCCCCAGGTGATCGAGCGTGGCGTTGATGCCGCGGGCATTCAGCTCGCGGATGACGCGAATGGCATCTTCTTTCGTGGTGCCGGCCACAAAGCGGGAGGCCATTCGCCAGGCAAACGGCAGGCGCATGATCCAGTTTTGCGCCCATTGAGCTTTGGAAAGGTAGATGAAGAAAGAGCGTAGCATAGGGGCCTCGGTGTGAAAGGGTTTCTGCCTACGGTCCGCGGTTCATGGTCCACGCTTCACCGTCCACGGTCTACCGTCTTTCATCTAATCCCGCGTGTTCCGTGCGCCGCGGCAGTTTGATTTTAGCACAGGTGATGTTATACTACATACGTCTTACGGAGGCCTATGATCCAAACGCGAAACCTGGATCTGATTTTGCGAGCGACTTCGACGATTTTTCTCATTCTGGCGATCTTGATCGCTGGGGTCTCGTTGGCGCAATACGGTCGTCAGCGCGAGCGCTATCCGATCGGGATGACGATTGCCGATGTGCCGGTAGGGGGATTGACGCCCCAGGAGGCGATGGAACGTTTGTTGCGGGTGTATAACATGCCGATCGAGATTCGCTATGGAGATGCGGTTTTTCAAATGCTGCCGGAAGCGGCGGGGTTTCGCCTGGATATTGAAAGCATGATCGCCGCGGCCGATCAGGTACGCACGGGTAGTTCGTTTTGGGGCGGTTTCTGGAATTATCTCTGGGGGCAGCATCTGGTGCCGGTCAACATCCCTCTGCGGGCGACGATTTCGGAGGAGACGTTGCGGGAGTATCTCATCCGCGAAGTTTCGGCGCGTTATGATGAGCCGCCTGTGCCTCCGCAGCCCATTCCGGGGAGTACAGCCTTTACGCCGGGGAAAGCCGGCCAGGAGCTGGATGTGGAAAGCGCCATTCTTTTGATCGAAAAAGCCTTACGTTCCCCGACTCAGCGCCGGGTGGAGTTGGTTTCTAAGCGGGCGCTGCCCACGCGCGCCGATTTCGGCAACCTGGAGGTCCTGTTGCAGCAAAACATCCTGCAGATGGGCTTTGACGGGGTGATCGGCGTCTATTTGCAGGATTTACAGAGCGGTCAAGAAATTCATTTTGCTTACGATCGGATGCAGCAGATTCCGGTCACGCCGAGCGATGTGGCCTTTACGGCGGCGAGCACGATCAAAGTTCCGATCCTGGTGGCCTTTTTCATCGCCAATCGCAAAGCCCCTCTGGATGCGGCGACCGAAGCGCGTATCCTGGATATGATCCATCTTTCCGAAAACCCACCGGCGGATGATTTAATGAATCGTATTGATCCTCTGCGTGGACCGTTGGTGGTCACTGAATACATGCGTCGGATTGGGCTGAAGAACACGTTCATCGCCGGCTATTTTGCTCCCGGCTCGCCACTCCTGGCGCGCATCACCACTCCGGCTAGCAGCCGTAGCGATGTCTTCACCGATCTCGATCCGTATAATCAGACCACGCCTTCGGAAATGGGCTTGTTGCTGGCCGATGTGTATCAGTGTGCTACCAACGGCGGAGGCAGTCTGATCGCCGTCTTCCCGGAATCGATCGATAAGGCCATATGTCAGAAGATGATCGATTTTCTGGCCGAAGATCGCATCGGGAAGCTGCTAGAGGCCGGGTTACCGGAAGGCACGTTGATCGCCCACAAGCATGGGTGGGTCACCGATATAGATGGCGTGATCCGCAACTATAGTGACGCCGGTATCGTTTATACACCCGGTGGTAACTTCGTTTTGAGCGTGTACGCCTATCATCCGGTGCAGATTCTGGATGATACGGCAAACGCACTTTTTGCGCGATTGGCTTCTGCCGCATATAATTACTACAACGTGCCGATACAGCCGTAATATGTCCGTCCTAAGCCTCTACCGCTTGCAACAGCTCGATAGCCGCCTGGATCAGATTCAGCGTCGGCTGGATGAAATTCGCCGCCAAATGCAGGGAGATCGGCGCTATCTTCAGGTGCAGGAAACGTTGCAGGCACGGCAGGCGCAATGGGAAGCGGCAAAAACGGCGCGGCACGATTTGGAATATGAAGTCTCTGCTCAACGCATCAAGATCGCCCAGGCCGAGGCCGCGCTTTACGGGGGGAAAATCCATAATCCAAAGGAATTGCAAGACCTGGAGCGGGAAATAGCCGCCCTGAAACGGCATTTGAGCCTCTTGGAAGAGCGCCTGCTGGAAGCGATGATCCGCGAAGAGCAAGAGGAACAAGCATGTCGCGCCGCGCAAGAAGCGATGAAAGCGGTGGAGAACGCACTGGCTACCGAGCATAGCCTGCTTCTCGGCGAAATGAGCCGTTTGGAGCAGGAAACGCAGCGCCTCCAAACCGAACGTCAGGTTGCCTTACAGGGATTGGACGAGCAACTTTTGGCAGAATACGAGACCTTGCGTGCGACCAAACGCGGTTTGGCGGTGGCCACGGTGAGTGATAGCGCCTGTGTCGCCTGCGGTGCACTCCTGACCCCAGCGCAGCAACAGCAGGCGCGCCAATCGCAGCACATCTTCCATTGCCCCAGCTGTGGGCGCATTCTCTATGCCGGGTGACCTATGCCTTTTCGCCCATCTTCCGCTTTGCTCGATCCGCTTTCTTTCGCCATTGGGTTTCTCGCCGGCACACTGTTCTGGTTCCTGATCGGGCGCATTCGTGTCCTATGGCAGGAAATGCGTGCTCGCTCGCGCCGGCGTCGGGAGGCGCTGGAAGCGCAGCGCGCCCGCAGCGTTGAAGCGCGCTATCGGCAAAACGTCTTGCTTCGTGCCCAAGGAATGCATCTGGCCGCGCCCCTTTTCGCTTTGGATGAGGTGTATGTTTGGACCAGAGTGCTTGCGCCGCCCATCCAACCCTGGCCCGGCGAAGAAATGCCACCCGTAGATAGCGTAGAAGCCAATCTTCCTTACCTTCCCTGGTGGCCAGAACTGGGCACTACCTTTGGCGCACCCATGCTGGAACCCTATCACTTGCTCCATAGTCAGGTGCCTATCGCCCTGCTGGCCCCAACCGGCTACGGCAAAACGGTCGCCTTGGCACACCTGGCCTCGTTGATGGCAAAAAAAGACCAAGATTTGGGCGAACGGAGCGAAGCCCTGCCGATTTTGTTCGATGTCAGTGAGCTGGAGCTGCCCCTCGAAGAAAACGCCTCGCCTGTGGACCTTATTCTACGTACCGTCCAGAGGCAGAACCCTGACCTGAGCGTTGCAGAACTCGATAAATTGCTCCGAGGAGCCATCGAGCAGGGGCAGGCCATATGCCTTTTGGATGGCTACGATGAACTGCCTCCGGAAGGCCAACAGTCGGTGAGCCAGTTCTTGCGGGCATTGCGCCGTACTGCCCCCAAGATGCTGATCCTCACCACCGCTTCACCGGAGCAGATGGATGGACTGTTGGGACTCGGGTTCAGCTTGATGGCCTTGCAGGCCTGGGATCGCCGCCTGTGTTTACAGTTCCTGCGTGGCTGGGGTAAGGCTTGGGAGAAAGAAATCTCCAAGGAAGTGTGGGGTGAATCGCCTTTGCCACAGGTCGATCCCCTCTTGATCAATCTCTGGCTGGAAAACGAGCTGGAAGGGCTTTCACCGCTGGAGATCACGCTCAAAGTGTGGGGCGCCTATGCCGGCGATATGACCGGCTTGCGGATACAGGATGCTCTTCTGGCGCATGTGCGGCGCCTTTCGCCGCCCGATCTGCCCCTTGCCGCGGCGGAAATGCTCGCCGTTCAGATGATTACCAACCTGCAACCCCACTTCCGGATGGGGGAAGCACGTCAATGGTTACGTCAGTTTGAGCCACCTGAGCCGGAAGTTGCGGCCGAGCAGGAAGAAGAGAAAAAACTCCTGCGCAGGAAGAAAACGGTGGCAAAACCTTCCTCCGGTGCGATCGGAAAATTTGCCGAAAGCGGCCTGATCCGTCCATTGCCCCAGGATCGCATGGCCTTTCTCCATCCCGGTCTGGGATATTTCCTGGCGGCACGCGGTTTGAGCGCCTATGGCATGGAAGAGGCCCTGGCCTCCCAGCCCGAATGGAGCGGCAAATGGGGGACGATTACCTACCTGGTTGGTGAGAGCGAGAATACCACTTTCAGCGCTTCTCTATTGCGCGAGGATAAGCCTCCCTTGCATCGCCTCCTCTTTTTGTTGGGTCGGGCCTTGCGATTGGCCCCGCCGAAGAGCAGTTGGCGCAAGCTGTTGGCGCAGTTGGGCAAAATCTTCCAAAATGAATCTCTGCCCTTCAGTCAACGGGCCGAGGCCATGGTGGCGCTTGTTTTGAGCCGCGATCCCGGTACGGCAACCCTCTTCCGTCACTACCTGAACAGCGATTCCCCGCAGACCCTTGCATTGGCCGCGCTCGGCTGTGGACTGGCGCATGATGAGAAAGCGGTGGAGCCTTTGCTCACTTTGCTTTTCCATCGTAGCGAGGAGAAGGTGCGTGTGGCCGTTGCCCTGGCGCTGGTTGCCATCGGCACACCACCTGCACTGGAAGGTATAGCGCGTACCCTGCTCCAAGGGGATGAAAATGCTCGTCGCATTGCCGCCGAAGCATTGGCGAACGATCCGATCGATGGCCATGCCACGTTGAGAGATGGTCTGACGCACGAGGATATCCTCCTGCGCCGGGCCGTGATCTACGGTCTGGCACGCGTGCAGGAATCCTGGGCGGAGACCCTCTTGCAGAGAGCCCAGGTGGAGGATGATCACTGGATGGTGCGCAATGCCGCGGCCGGTGTTCTGGAACAACGGGCTAACTTTACGGTGCGTCTGCCACGACCGCTCAGGCCGCCTTCGGAAACGCCCTGGTTGCTGGAATTTGCCGGCAAGCAGGGAATGGGCATTGCCCCCGGTTCGCCGGCCACCGATCTCCTGCTTCAGGCACTGCGCCAGGGGGATGCAGGGGAGCAATTTGCCGCCTTGGCTTATCTCAAGCGCACTCCTCCCGAGAGCCTTTTCGCCGCTCTCTATCCGATCCTGTACGATCCGACTTCTCCCTTGCGCGAGGCCGTCTATCGCACCTTGTGGGAGATCGCCTGTGCCGGTGAGCCATTGCCGCATCCTCAGAAGTATGGGCTGAGTGCATGAGCCACAATACGATTCAATCCCTGGGGGAGCGCCTTTTTTCCAATCTGGAGCGTGTCATCATCGGCAAGCGTAGAGCGCTGGAGCTGGTGCTGGTCGGATTGCTGGCCGAAGGGCATCTCCTGATCGAAGATGTGCCCGGCGTGGGCAAGACGATGCTGGCGCGCGCCTTGGCGCGTTCCCTAGATTGCACCTTCCAGCGCATCCAGTTCACGCCGGATATGCTCCCTGGTGATGTGACCGGTGTTTCGGTTTATCATCCCGGACGACGCACCTTTGAATTCCGCCCCGGCCCGATCTTTGGCAACATTGTGCTGGCCGATGAGATCAACCGTGCCACGCCGAAAACCCAATCGGCGCTTTTGGAAGCGATGGAGGAGCGGCAGGTTACCGTGGATGGTGTGACGCATCCCCTGCCGCGCCCCTTCATGGTTCTGGCGACCCAAAACCCGATCGAATATGAGGGGACTTTTCCCCTGCCGGAAGCCCAGCTCGATCGTTTCCTGCTCCGGGTGCGCTTGGGCTATCCTTCGGCGCCGGATGAAGTGCGCATGCTGCAATCGCAACAGCGCCGCCACCCGATCGAGGAACTGAGCGCGGTGAGCGACCTGGAAGAAGTGCGCCAGGCGATGCGCGCCGTGCGGGAGATCTACATCGCCGAGGCATTGCTGCGGTATATCGTCGACTTGGTGACGCGCACGCGCCAACATGCCGAGATCGCTCTGGGTGCCAGCCCGCGCGCCAGCCTGGCCTTGTTGCGGGCCTCGCAAGCTTGGGCCGGGCTTCAGGGGCGATCGTTTGTGCTCCCCGATGATATTAAGCTCCTTGCTCCGAGCGTACTGGCCCACCGTCTGATCGTCCGCCCTTCGGCGCGCTTACAGGACCTTCCGCCGGAGCGCCTGGTGCAGGAAATCCTAATCGAGGTGCCGGTGCCGGGGGGAGATTTCCGTGCCGTGCTATGAACGCTTCACGCGCCATCGTTCTCACGCTACTGTTGATCGGTTTGTTCGGCGCGCTAACCGGCGGTCCGATCTTCTTCTCGCGCCTTTTTTACTTTAGCCTGCTCTTGCTCTTGGGCAGTGCCCTCTGGACTTTTCTGACCATTCGCCGCCTGGAAGTGGTGCGCGAGGCGCGCTGGAAACGTCAGCGGATGGGGGAGGCCTTCGAGGAGCGCTTTGAGATCATTCATCATGGGCGGCTTCCCTGTGCCTGGGTGGAAATTTACGATTGCTCGCCTCTACCGGGTAGCCGCGGCTCGCGGCTGGTGACTTCGGTGCGCGGCGGACAACGGCTCTCTTACCTAGCGCGCACCTGGCTGGTGCAGCGCGGTCACTTTGACCTGGGGCCGACCCTGGTGCGCACCGGCGATCCGTTCGGTTTGTTCGTCGCCGAAAGGCGTTTCCCGCCGCGTCAATCGCTGATTGTGTTGCCGATGATCCTGCCGCTTTCGCTGCCGGAGGTGCCTGCGGGCTACCTGAGCGGTGGAAGGGTTGTCCATCAGAAAGCGCGCGATGCTACGCCCCATGCGGTTTCGGTACGGGCCTATCGGCCCGGCGATCCACTCAAACACATTCACTGGCCGGCCACCGCTCGCCACGGAACGCTGATGGTGAAAGAGTTTGAGCAAGACCCGCAAACCCAGGTGTGGTTTTTCCTGGATGCCATGACCGCTTCGCATTTCGTGGCCGAAACGCCGCTCCAAACGCTTCCCGTGAGTGGTTGGTGGTTTGGGAGGAAGCCGCGTTTGGCCCTGCCGCGTTCGACGTTTGAATATGCGGTCACGGCGGTAGCTTCCCTTACGCAGCACCTGTTGCGTCAACGCATGGCGGTGGGGTTGGTGACGGCGGCGCCTTCCCCACTTGTCCTGGTGGCCGAACGCGGTTGGCGACAGGAAGGGCGCATTCTGGAGGCACTGGCCTACCTGCATCCCCAGGGGACGATGCCGTTATCGGAGCTGGTGGCGGCTCAGGCCGGCAACTTGGCCCAAGGGAGTACGGCGATCCTGGTCACCGCCGGAGATGATCCGTTGGAGATCCGTGCTGCCTGCCTCGGCCTGCTGCGGCGCAAAATTCACGGGATCTTGCTCTGGGTCGACCGGGCTTCGTTCGGCGACGATCAAAGCCGGCAGATTCTGGTACAATCGCTCGTTGAGCCGGGTATCGGCGTCTATGTGATTCGCTACGGCGAAATGCTCCAGGTGACGCTGGAATCCCTGGCAAACCATTTTGAGGCAATTCTATGGCGCAAGCGAACGTCATCCTCTTGGACCTGAACTTCCTGGGGCGATCCCAGGCAATTGCTTCCTACCTGATCCCTTATGGGGATGGGGCGATCTTGATCGAAAGCGGCCCCGGTTCTACTTTAGGAACGCTGGAAACGCGCCTGGCAGAGCACGGATTGGGATTGAACGATGTGACTCATGTGCTCTTGACGCACATTCATCTGGATCACGCCGGCGCGGCCGGGGCATTAGCCCGCCACGGGGCGCATATCTATGTCCATCCCGTGGGTGCACCGCATATGATCCGCCCGGAGAAGCTCCTGGCCAGCGCGGCGCGCATCTATGGCGATCAGATGCAAACGCTATGGGGGGAATTCCTGCCGGTCCCGCCGGAGCAGATCGTCATTCCGCAGGATGGGGAAGCTTTCACTATCGGGAATCTGGAATTTGTGCCCCTCAGCACTCCTGGTCACGCAGAGCATCATTTTGTCTATTTGTTTGAAGATGTGTGCTTCAGCGGTGATATTGGTGGGGTGCGCATTTTTCCCCATCGCTATATCCGCTTGCCGATGCCGCCGCCGGAATTCCATTTGGAAAAATGGCGCGAAAGCGTGACCCGTCTGCGCCGCGTTTCCTTCCGACGGATTGCGCCAACCCATTTCGGCATCTTTGAAGATGTGGAATGGCATCTACAGGCGCTGGAAGAGAGCCTGAACGCGGTCGAGCGCTGGTTGGAAGGCGTCATGCCTTCCGATCCGCCGATTGAAGCGCTGCGAGAGCAATTCACTGCCTGGATGAGCGAACAAGAGCGCGCCCTCGGCCTGACGGCAGACGTGGTGAATACGTATCAGATCGCCAATCCGCCCGGCATGTCTGCCGATGGATTGCAGCGTTATTGGAAAAAATATCGCCAAACGCAAATATCTTGAAAAAAACGAGGTGCTCATGAAACGCGATTTTCTCCATATCGCCGATTTTTCTTCCGAAGAGATCCAGGATTTGCTCGATCTGGCCGTTCGCCTGAAGAAAGAGTATCAGGAAAAAGGCGAGAACCTGCCGCTCTTGAGGGGCAAAGTGCTAGGGATGATCTTCCAGAAGCCAAGCCTGCGCACGCGCGTTTCGTTCGATATGGCCATGCGTCACCTGGGTGGTGATGCGCTCTACCTTTCTCCCCAGGAGATCGGCTTAGGGAAGCGCGAGGCCATTTCGGATGTGGCCCGGGTGCTTTCCGGCTATGTTCATGCCATTATGGCGCGCGTTTTCGATCACGAGCATGTGCTGGAGCTAGCGCGCTGGTCGAGTGTGCCGGTGATCAACGGGCTGAGCGATTACAACCATCCCTGCCAGGCGATGGCCGATGCCTTGACGATTCAGGAGGTCTTCGGCAAGCAAAAGGGGCTGAATATCACCTTTGTTGGGGATGGGAACAATGTGGCCGTTTCGCTAATGCATGTATGCGTGAAGCTGGGGTGGAACTTCACCATTGCCAACCCGGAAGGCTACGATCTGAACCCACGCGCTGTGGCGATTGCGCAGGAGCTCGCCGCCCAAACCGGCAGTCGCCTGCGCTTTTTGCGCGATCCGCATGAAGCGGTGCGCGAGGCCGACGTGATCTATACCGACACCTGGACGAGCATGGGGCAGGAAGAAGAGGCTGCCCAGCGCGAGAAAGTCTTCCCGCCGTATCAGGTGAATGCGCGGCTGGTGAGCGAAGCGCGCCCGCATGTCATCGTCATGCACTGTTTGCCGGCGCATCGCGGTCAGGAGCTGACCGACGAAGTGGCCGACGGCCCGCATTCGGTGATCTTCCCGCAGGCGCACAACCGCCTCCATGCCCAGAAGGCGATTTTGGCACGACTTTTTAATGTTGCTTAGGTGAAACATGACCCTGAACCTTGCTGGTCTCCGTACTCAAGATTATATCGCGCTGGAAGAGCGCTATGGTGCTCACAATTATCACCCTCTAGATGTGGTGATCACCCGTGGGGAGGGCGTTTGGGTCTATGATGTCGAAGGCCGGCGCTACCTGGACTGCCTGAGCGCGTATTCAGCGCTCAATCAAGGACATGTGCATCCGAAAATCTTGCAGGCGTTGATCGAACAGGCTCAAAAGGTCACCCTGACCTCGCGCGCTTTCCGCAACGATCAGCTGCCGCTGTTTTATCGTGAACTTTCGGAGATGAGCGGCTATGAGATGTCGCTGCCGATGAACAGTGGGGCCGAGGCGGTGGAAACGGCGCTCAAACTGGCGCGCAAATGGGCCTACGAGGTGAAAGGGGTGCCGCGCTATCAGGCCGAGATCCTCGTCGCCCAGAACAATTTCCACGGACGCACCATTTCGATTGTGTCCTTTTCAACCGAACCGCTCTATCGGGATGCTTTTGGCCCGTTCACGCCGGGGTTTGTCGTTCTCCCCTATGGAGATGCCGAAGCGATCGAAAACGCCCTTACGCCGAACACGGCGGCGGTGCTCCTCGAGCCGATCCAGGGCGAAGCCGGCGTGATTGTGCCTCCGGAAGGGTACTTGCGCCGCGTGGCTGAAATTTGCCGCCGGCACAATGTGCTCTTTATCGCCGATGAAATTCAGACCGGCCTGGGACGCACTGGAAAACTCTTTGCCTGTGATCACGAAGGAGTGCGCCCCGATATCATGATCCTGGGAAAGGCGCTCTCCGGCGGCTTCTATCCGATTTCGGCGATTTTGGCCGATCGCCCGATCCTAGGCCTTTTCCGCCCCGGCGAACACGGCTCGACCTTTGGCGGCAATCCCCTGGCGGCGGCTGTGGCGCGGGCGGCGCTACGGGTGATCCGCGAAGAGCGCCTGGCCGAGCGCGCCGCCGAAATTGGCGAATATTTCATGGAGCAACTCAGCGAAATTCCCAGCCCACATGTGCGAGAAGTGCGCGGCAAAGGGTTGTTGATCGGAGTGGAATTGAAACCGGAGGCCGGCGGTGCACGGCGCTTCTGTGAAGCGTTGCAACAGGAGGGCATTCTGGCTAAAGAGACACACGATCACGTGATCCGTTTTGCACCGCCGTTGATCATCGATCGGGAGACGATTGACTGGGCCTTGCCGCGCATTCGTCGTGTTTTGCAAATGCCTTGAAAGGAGGCATGACATGAATTTTTGCATTCCGAAGGAGCGCCGTCCGTTTGAATTCCGCGTTGGGCTTTCGCCGGCCGGCGTGGAAATGCTCACACAGGCAGGGAATACGGTGTATGTCGAACACGAGGCCGGTCTGGGTGCCGGTTTTTCCGATCGCGAGTACGAAAATGCCGGGGCCCACATTGTCTATTCGGCGGAGGAGGTTTATGGGCGAGCAGATGTTTTGCTCAAGATTGCCCGTCCTTTGCACGATGAGATGGAAATGCTCCGCCCCGGCTCTACCCTGAT
Organism: Anaerolineales bacterium; assembly: GCA_034432895.1. GTDB lineage: Bacteria > Chloroflexota > Anaerolineae > Anaerolineales > Villigracilaceae > 630D-37. The sequence goes on along the minus strand of DAOUBG010000009.1, from coordinate 77,121 downwards.
GGGTCTGCTCCATTTGGCCTCGGCCCGGCAGGATAAGATTCAAATGTTGCTGGAGCGCGAGATCACGGCGATTGCCTATGAACAGATCCGTGCACCGAATGGTTCGTTGCCGGTGCTCCGTCCGTTTAGCCAAATCGGTGGGAGCATGGCGGCTCAGGTTGCCGCCCGACTTTTGCAGAATAACGAAGGCGGGAAGGGCATTCTGCTGGGGGGCGCGCCGGGTGTGCCCCCGGCCGAGGTGGTGATCATCGGGGCCGGCGTGGTGGGCACCTGCGCGACGCGCGCCTTTTTGGGGATGGGCGCACACGTGACGGTGATCGACCGCGATATCCAAGCATTGCAGCGCATCACTGAGCGTTTCTCCGGTCTGGTGACCATGCTTTCCACGCCGCGCAACATCGAAAAAGCAGTGCAGTATGCCGATGTGGTGATCGGTGCCGTGTTGGTGCCTGGCGAGCGTGCTCCCATCGTGGTCACACGCGAGATGGTGCGTAAGATGAAGCCGCGCTCGGTGATCCTAGATATTTCGATCGACCAGGGCGGGTGTGTGGAAACCTCACGCCCCACCACCCATGAACACCCAACGTTCATTGAAGAGGGCGTGATTCATTACTGCGTGCCGAATATGCCCGGTGTGGTAGCGCGCACGGCTACCCATGCGTTTGTCAATGCCGTCATGCCGTATGTGATGGAAATTGCCGAACATGGCGTCCCCCAGGCCATTGCCCGCAATCCGGGTATCCAGGCCGCGTTGAATACCTACCGCGGGCGCATTCACCATCTGACCCATTTGGGCGCTTCGGGGGAGGCAAAAAATGAACTGGATTGAACGCTACCGTTCACGGGTTGTCAGTGCTGCGGATGCAGTCCAGGTGATTCAATCCGGTCAGCGCGTCTTTATGACCGGGAACGTTTCGGTGCCCCAGAAATTGCTCCAGGCCTTGGTGGAATATGCGCCCAATTTGAGGGACGTGGAGCTGGTGCATGCTCTCACTGTCGGGCCGGCGGATTACGTTTCGCCGGGAATGGAAGGCCATTTGCGGGTGAATACGGTTTTCATCAGTGCCAATACCCGCAAGGCAGTACAGGAAGGGCGCGCCGATTTCACGCCGGTCCTGCTTTCCGAATTCCCGTTGCTCTTCAAGCGCGGCATTCTGCCGTTGGATGTGGCCTTGATCCACGTTTCGCCGCCGGATGAGCACGGGTTCTGCAGCCTGGGCGTTGAGGTCGGCCTGACCAAGACCCCGGCCGAGATGGCGCGCGTGATCATTGCCGAGGTCAATCAAAGGATGCCGCGCACGCTCGGCGATTCGTTCATTCATATCAGCCGCTTGAATTACATTGTGCCAGTGGATTACCCGATCCCAGAATTGCCGATGGCCGAAGAAGGGAATTCCGAGGTGGTCGAGCGCATTGCCGGCTATATTGCCGAGCTGATCCCCGATGGAGCGACGATGCAAATGGGTATCGGGGCCATTCCCGATGCCGTGTTACGTTATCTGCGCTCCAAGCGCGATCTGGGCATTCACACCGAGCTATTTTCTGATGGGGTGATCGACTTGGTGGAGGCCGGCGTGCTGACCAATGCGCGCAAGACGCTCCACCCCGGCAAGATCGTGGCCGGTTTTATCCTCGGTACGCAGCGCCTCTATGACTGGGTAGATGATAATCCCCTGATCGAACTGCACCGCACCGAGTACGTCAACGATCCCTTCGTCATCGCCCAAAACGAGCGCATGGTGGCGATCAATTCGGCCATCGAAGTGGATCTTACCGGTCAGGTATGCGCCGATAGCATCGGCCCGAAGTTGTATAGCGGCGTCGGCGGGCAGCTGGATTTCATCTATGGCGCTTCTCGTTCCAAAGATGGCGTGCCGATCATCGCTTTGCCTAGTACCACCACGTTGCGCGATGGGACCGTCGTCTCGCGCATGGTGCCCATGCTTAAGCCAGGGGCCGGCGTGGTGACCACGCGCAATCACGTCCACTATGTGGTGACCGAATATGGCGTCGCTCATCTTTATGGGAAGACCATCCGTCAACGGGCGCAGCAATTGATCCGCATCGCCCATCCCGATTTCCGCGACGAATTGCGCAAAAAGGCGGAGGAACTGCATTATCTCTGATCGCTTCGGCAGAGTCCCTGCTCTATCCACGGTCTAACCATGCCCGAATTTCTTCACCTTCTTCCTCCGGATGAGGCGCGGCGGCGACTGTTTGAGCACTTGCCACTGCCCGCTCTCCCGGTTGAAACGCTCCCGACGCTAGAGGCGCTAGGGCGCATCCTGGCGCGCTCGGTGCAGGCGCCGCACCCGTTGCCCGCTTTTGCGCGCGCCGCGGTGGATGGTTATGCCGTTCGGGCGCGAGATACTTTCGGCGCTTCCGAGTCCTTGCCGGCTTACTTGACCTTGATCGGTGAAGTGCCGATGGGGCAGATGCCCTCGCTGGCGCTCTCTCCTGCGACCTGTGCCCTGATCCATACCGGCGGTGCGTTGCCGGAAGGCGCCGATGCGGTTGTGATGCTCGAACATACTCAGCGCCTGGGGGATGAAATCGAGGTGCTGCGTGCCGTGGCGCCTGGGGAGAACATTTTGCAGGCCGGGGAAGATGTACAGGCCGGTGAGGAAGTGCTTTCGGTGGGTCATAGATTGCGAGCGGCGGAGATCGGCGGTCTGATGGCTTTGGGAATTCTCGAAGTGGAAGTGTGGAAGCGGCCGTGCCTGGGGTTGATCGCTTCTGGCGACGAGGTGGTGCCTCCCCATGTCATGCCAGCGCCGGGGCAGGTGCGCGATATCAATACCTATGCGTTGGCCGCGCTGATCCTAGAACATGGTGGCGAGCCACGCGCCTATGGGATCGTCCCGGATCGACCGCAGGCCTTGCGCGAGGTGGCCGAGCGGGCGCTGAGCGAGTGCGAGGCACTGATCATCACGGCCGGGTCCTCGGCGAGCACGCGGGATATGACCGCCGATGTCATTCAATCTCTGGGCGCGCCGGGGGTGCTGGTACATGGGATCAACACCCGTCCCGGCAAGCCGACTATCCTGGGCGTTTGCAACGGCAAAGCGGTGATCGGTCTGCCGGGCAATCCGGTGAGCGCTCTGGTGAACGGTTATCTTTTCGTCCGACCGCTGTTGGATTACCTTTTACAGCGCCCTACTGCAGGTCCGCAGGCGGTGGTGCGCGCTCGGCTGACGGTTAACCTGCCTTCGCAGGCCGGGCGCGAGGATTGGTGGCCGGTGCGCTTGCAGCGCGCCTCGGATCACCCTTTGCAGTGGCTTGCCGATCCCATCTTCGGCAAATCCAACCTGATCTTCACCCTCGTCCGTGCCGATGGCCTGATCCGCATTCTGCCGGATGCGACCGGCCTGAGTGCCGGGGAAGAAGTGGAGGTGTTCCTCCTATGAGCACAGAAGGCGTCTATCTGCATGATATTCCCCTCGACGAAGCGCTAAGCCGCATGGAAGCGGCCTTGAAGCAGGCCGGCCTGTGGGGGGTGTTGGGCAAAGAAGAGATTCCTCTGGACGAGAGCGCTCTGGGGCGCGTGCTGGCTGAGCCGATTTGGGCGCGCCTTTCTTCACCACATTATCACGCCGCGGCGATGGACGGCTTCGCCATCCGCGCCGAAGAAACTGCCCATGCCCAGCCAACGGCGCCGGTCGTTTTGCGTCAGTTCCAATATGTGGATACCGGCGATCCACTTCCCTCTTGGGCGAACGCGGTGGCGCCGATTGAAAACGTTGAGGCGCTGGACGAGGACGGACGCATTGCCACCAACCCGCGTCAACCGGCGGCTTTGCGCCTGCGGGCGGCGTTGGTGCCCTGGAGCCATGTGCGCCCGATGGGGGAGGATATTGTCGCCACCGAGCTGGTGTTGCCGGCCGGCCATGTCTTGCGCCCGGTTGATCTGGGGGCGATCGCCGCGGCCGGGCATACGAAAGTCGTGGTGGCACGCCGACCGCGCGTGGCTATCCTGCCGACCGGTAGCGAACTCGTGCCGATCGGCACCGAGGTGCGTCCCGGCGATATTTTAGAGTACAACTCGCTGGTGCTGGCCGCGCAGGTGCTGACCATGGGTGGCCTGCCGCAGCGTTTTCCGATCACGCCGGATGACTTTGAACAAATTTGCGCACGGGTAGGTCAGGCGCGGCGTGAGCACGATCTTGTGCTGCTGAACGCCGGCTCTTCTGCCGGCTCGGAGGATTTTTCGGCGCGCGTAGTGGCAAAGCTCGGCCAATTGCTCGCCCATGGCGTAGCCGTTCGCCCCGGTCACCCGGTCATCCTGGGGATTCTGCCTCCATGGCAGGAGGGCCGGCTGGCGGTGCCGATCATCGGAGTGCCCGGCTACCCGGTCTCTGCGGCGCTGACCATCGAGATTTTCGTCGAACCGATCCTGGCGCGCTGGCTGGGGCGGGCCAAACAGGAGCTCCCAACCATCGAGGCGATGCTCACCCGCAAGATCACCTCTCCGCCGGGGGATGATGATTACGTGCGGGTAGCGGTGGGACGCGTGGGCGAACGGGTGCTGGCAGCGCCGCTCTCGCGCGGGGCCGGCGTGATCACGTCCTTGGTGCGCGCCGATGGACTGGTGATCCTAGGGCGCGGCGTGCAGGGCGCAGAGGCCGGGGAGAAGGTTATGGTGCATCTATACCGTTCTCCCACGACGATCGAGCGCACCATCTTTGCCATCGGCTCACACGATATGACCCTTGACCTGATGGCGCAGTTCCTGGCGGAACGTCAACGGCGCCTGGCCTCGGCCAACGTGGGTTCGCTGGGCGGTTTGTTGGCGCTCAAGCGTGGCGAAGCGCACCTGGCCGGCTCGCACCTGCTCGATCCCCAAAGCGGAGAGTACAACCTTCCGTACATCCGTCGCTATCTGAGCGGCGTGCCGGTAGTGGTGATCGGATTCCTCAAGCGCCAACAAGGATTGGTGGTGGCGCGCGGCAACCCGAAAGGCATTCATCACTTGGAGGACCTGACGCGGCCGGATGTGACTTTCATCAACCGCCAGCGCGGGGCCGGCACGCGCATTTTGCTCGATTATCATCTGGAACAAAAAGGCATTCCGACAGAAGCGATTTCCGGCTACAATCAAGAAGAGTATACCCATTTGAGCGTTGCGGCAGCCGTCGCTTCCGGGCGCGCCGATTGCGGGTTGGCGATCGCTGCGGCGGCGCAAGCGCTTGACCTGGACTTTATCCCGCTCTTCGACGAACGCTACGATCTGGTGATACCGCGAGAGCATTATGAGAGCCCCCTCCTGGCGCCCCTTCTGGACCTTTTACAAGATGCGGCGTTCCGTGAGGCTGTGAGTCGGATGCCGGGCTACGATATTACCCCGATGGGAACCTTAATTGCGGAGTTGTGAGATGAGCACTGCAATCGTGATTGATGATAACCGCCAAACGGCCGATACCTTGGCGCAGATGCTTCGAGTGCTGGGCTTCGATGCCCGTCCGGCCTATGGGCCTTCGCCGGCCATTACCTTAATGGGGCACCTGATCCCCGACCTGGTGTTGCTGGATATCAACATGCCGGGCATTGATGGGTTAGAGGTGCTGGCCTATTTACGTCGCGAGCCGCGCCTGATGGCGGTGCCGGTGGTCGTGGTGACTTCGGATGATCAGCCGGAAACGCGTCAGCGCGCCTTTCGTGCCGGCGCCCAGGGATACCTCACGAAGCCGGTTACGCTGGATAGCCTCGAAACCGAACTGAAGCGTCTGGGTTTGATAGTTTAATATGCGACTCCGAGCCGATTTGACCCTCCTCCTGGTTTCGTTCCTGTGGGGAGGCGCCTTCGTTGCTCAACGGTTGGCGGGAGAGAGCGGGAGTGTTTATCTCTTCAATGCCGCGCGCTTTGCTTTAGCCTTTGGGCTGCTGATTCCATTACTGCGTCGGCGTTCTTTGCCGCGTTCGGCATGGCCTTGGGTGATCTTGGCCGGATGCGTGCTCTTCCTGGCGAGCGCTTTTCAGCAGGCCGGGTTGAAGACCACGACCGCGGCCAATGCCGGCTTTATCACCAGCCTGTACGTTGTTTTTGTGCCGCTGGTGCTCTTGCTCTTCTGGCGCGAGCGACCTTCTTTGTTCACGCTATGGGCATTGCTGCCGGCCTTGGTAGGCGCTTATTTGCTTTCTATCGGCGGCCATTTTCAGGCGCGCCAGGGGGATATGCTCGAATTGATAGGGGCATTTTTCTGGGCCTTCCACGTGATTTTGCTGGGGAAGGTGGCGAGTCGCTACGATCCGCTGTATTTTTCGATCGGGCAGTTGCTGGTCAGCGCGGTGTTGAATGCAATGGCCGGTTTGTTGTGGGAACGGTGGGCAGTCCCCATCTTCTGGCCTTGGTTGGGAGCGGTGATCTATACGGCAGTGTTCTCTTTAGCGATAGGCTATACCTTGCAGATTTGGGCGCAGCGTCATACCCCTCCGGCCGATGCCGCGTTGATCCTGAGCTTGGAATCCGTCTTCGCTTCGCTGGCCGGTTGGGTTTTCCTGGGTGAAGCACTTTCCCTTTCTCAGAGCGTCGGTGCAGCTCTGATCTTCGGTGCAGTGCTCCTTTCCCAATGGCCGACCTTGCGTGCTCATCCTGCACTGGCCGCCGAAAGCGCAGATTGAACGCATCCCTACCCTGACCGACTTTATGGGTAACAGATTGCCGCGTCTTGCAAAACTAGTACAGAGTTCCCTGCAAAAAGTCCTTTCACCATGGCAGGACACGCCCTCAAAGCATTTCAAATTTTGAGATCCAAATAGCTCTAAAAAATTCCAAAATTTTTGATAGAACTTTATTGCTTTATGGTCAAAGATCGTTTTATCTGTAAACGTTAATTTTTCCATCTCATCCACGTTTGTCTGTGTCCTATTGAATCGGGCCCATGGAGCAGAGATGATTTTTGCAGTGGAGTCAGTGCATTTTTGCCATAGGGAAAGGCTCTATAATCTTAACGTTTGGAGGCGACATAGATGTTACGCGTGGTCCTGAATCCCTATTCCAACCGCTGGCGCGCTCGAGATCGCTGGCCACAGGCAGAAGCGGCGCTGCGGAAGGCCGGGCTGGACTTTGAGGTTGTGATCTCACAACGCAAAAGGCATATCATCGAACTGGCCGAGCAGGCGATACGTGAAGGGGCAAGTGGCATCATCGTGGCCGGTGGCGATGGTTCGATCGGCGAAGCGGTAAACGGCATAATCCGCGCCCTGGGAGCGGTGGATGCTCCTTTGCCGCCCTTGGGTATCCTGCCGCTTGGTTCGGCGAATGATTTTGTTTGTAATCTCGGCTTGCCGCTCGATCTCGACCGAGCTGCCCAGGCGATCGCTCGGGGGAAGACGGAGCAGTTCGATCTCTGTCAATGCAACGAGCGCTATTTTGTCAATAATTCGGCCATTGGGCTGGAACCGTATGTCACGACCAAGCAAGAGCGCATTCAGTGGATCAAAGGGCAGTCGCGGTATGTCGTAGCCGCTTTATGGGCGATTGCCGAAGGTCCCAGATGGGAGGCACATATCGAATGGGAAGAGGGCGCATATGAGGGGCCGATCACCCTGCTTTCGGTGGGAAATGCCCCGCGTACCGGCGGAGTGTTCTATATGACTCCGCATGCCGATCCGCGCGATGGGCGCTTGACGTTTGCGTTTGGGTATCGCTCTTCGCGCTTGGGCGTGTTGCGTGTCTTGCCCTCCACGATGAAAGCCGGGGCCGGAAATTATGTGGAACTTCCAGGAATCTACGAGCATCACTCTTCTTTTGTAAAAATTAAATTAAATAAGCGGTCTCCTGTGCATACCGATGGCGAGCTCTTTGAAAATTGGCAACAACAGGTAGAATATCGCATCTACCCTGGCCGCCTGACCGTATACGTTGCGTCTTGATTTATGCGTAGAGGCCGTCGTCTACCGTTTCCGTGGGGTCTTGTCTTGGGGGGGGCGCTGTTGCTGATTGTGTTGACGAGCCTGAATTTTTATCTGCTTCAGCGTCTCGAGGGAGGGAGTGAGATGCGCTTTCTCTGGCAGGGGCTGCGCCTTTTCTGGGGTTCGGATGCCGATCTCTATGCCCAGGTTCAATCCCGGCCGTTACGTTTCGGTTTTGAACAGGAGATAGCCTTTGCCGTGCGCCGTTTTGACCTGCCGTTGCCGTTCCTGCTGCTGCTTTCACCGCTTGCCCTGCTCCCTTCCGGCGATTGGGCGGCGGCGTTCGGCTTGCTCGTGTTAGAAGGAGCGCTGTTGCTGACCCTTTCCCTGATCCTACGCATGGCAGAATGGCCGCTGCGACGCATTTGGCAGGCCGGCCTGTTCCTATTGGCGTTTTTTTGGCCCTATTCTTTTCTTGGATTGAAGCATGTTGCCCCTTTTTGGCTCTTTTTGGCGCTGCTTCATCTGGGACTTTCGGCCTTCCGCTCCCGGCAGGATGAGCTGGCCGGGGCGATCTGGTCACTGCTTACGCTGCGCTGGGAAGCGACGGCGGGAGCGCTGCTTTTCCTGACCTTTTACGTGGTGCGCCAACGACGTTGGCGGGTGTTGGCCGGTGCAGGGATGTTCCTCTTCCTGCTCTATAACGTTGCCTTCTTGATCACCCCAGGATGGTTTCTGCCTTTCCTACGGGCTGTGGCCTTCAACTTGCGGCAGGGCTTTGGGGTGGACCTGATGGCGGCGTTGGGGGGGCTTTTCCCGCTCTTATCTTTTTTGCCGAGCTGGGTTTTGCGACTGGGGGTATATGCTTGGCTAATCTTAGAATGGCGGCTGGCTTCACTGGAAGAGCGCCCGCTGGCCTTTTATTGGACCTTGAATTTGACCTTGGCCCTGACGCCGTTCCTCGGCCTGCGCACGGACGCGCCCGAACTGACGATGCTTTTCCCGTCGTTGCTCGTCATCGCCGCTTTGACCTGGAAGCGTTGGCCGCGTTATGGGCCTTGGCTGCCCCTTTTGCTTTTGTTACTCGGCCTCTTCGTCCCGTGGGCGCTCTGGCGCCAAGCACTCACGTTTCCGCAAGAGGAGCGCTGGGCTCAGGCGTTTTACCTTTTTCCCTCGATTTTTGCGCTGATTGGGCTTTACTGGCTGCGTTGGTCACTCTTCCGTCCGCGCCCCTGGCTCGATCGCGTTCGCTTGGGTGATGGGATCTGAGAGGGCGAGATGTCACGGCAGGGATATGCTTTGCTCTGGCTCTTGGGTTTCGTGCTGGCGCTGGGAGTGGCGGCGCTCCAGCCTTTTCCCGGCTATCTCGATGCCGCGTATTATTTTGGAGGTGGGCTGCAATTGGTGCGTGGGCAGGGCTTCAGCGAGCCTTATATCTGGACTTATTTGGACGATCCGGCCGGGTTACCGCACCCTTCGCATGGCTATTGGATGCCGCTGGCTTCGATCCTGAGCGCGGTGGGAATGTGGTTGACCGGTCAACAGACTTTTGCGGCCGCTCGGCTTTGTTTTATTTTGCTGGCTTCGCTGCTTCCGCCGTTGACGGCGCGCTTGGCGTTTGCGTTCAGCGGTGAGCGTGCTTTGGCTTGGATGGCCGGCTTTCTGGCGCTGTGCAGCGGTTATTATGCTTCCTTTCTGACCACCACAGATAATTTTTCGCCCTATATGGTGCTGGGAGCGCTGTTTTTCCTGCTCCTTGGGCGATCTGGCGCCGCGATGGGGCGATTTTTCCTTTTGGGCATCGTCGCCGGCCTGTTGAACTTGGCGCGTAGTGACGGTTTGCTCTGGTTGGTGATCGCTCTACTGGCTGCTTTTCGCATAGGCCAAGAAGGGAGTAGCTTCGGGTCCCGCCGCTGTGCGCCCTTGGGGCGTGAGGCAGCGATCGTCGCAGGGTTTCTGCTGATTATGGGACCGTGGTATCTGCGCAATCTTCGGGTATACGGAGCGTTCTTTTCCCCGGCTACGCAGCGCGCACTCTGGTTGCGCTCCTATAACGAAACTTTTATCTATCCGCCCGAGCTCCTCACTCCGCAACATCTTTTGGAAAGCGGTTGGCAGGCCATTTTGGCGGCGCGCTTATGGGCTCTTTGGCAAAATGCACAGACGGCCTTCGCCGTGCAGGGCCTGATTTTGCTCTTTCCCTTGATCCTGATCGGCCTCTGGAAGTATCGTCGGGATGGGCGGGTGCAGCTGGGGGTGTTGGCTTGGGGAGCGATGTACCTGACCCTTTCGCTGGTTTTCCCTTTTGCCGGGGCGCGTGGGGGCTTCTTCCATGCCGGGGCGACGCTGCAGCCGCTTTGGTTTGCTTTGGCGGCGGTGGGTTTCGATGCGCTGCTGCGCTGGGCGGCGCGCAGGCGGGGCTGGTATCTTTCCGAAGCGCAACGTGTCTTTCGTCCAGCACTGATCCTTTTCTTGGCCCTTCTGACGGGGTATCTGACCTGGGGACGGGTGATCCGCTCGGGCTGGGGAGAAGGAGAACAAGTCTATCCGGCTGTGGAGCGTCTGCTGGTGGAGAACAATGCTCCGGCGCAGGCAGCGATCCTGGTGCTCAATCCGCCGGCTTATTTCATTATGACCGGCCGACCTGCCGTGGTGCACCCTTATGCCGATGAGACGACGTTGCTGGAGATCGCCCGGCGGTACGGTGTACGTTATTTGGCTTTGGAGCCCGATGCCGTTGTGCTACCTTTCTATCAGGCTATCCCCAACTCGCCGCATTTTCGCCATTTGGGTGCGATCGGAGCGATCCGGCTTTTTGAGATTTTGCCTTGATCGCTGTGTTTCTCCGCATCCTACCAATCTAGATGGTGACGAGTTTGTTGGATCTCGAGTTTAGACAAAATTGGGGCGGTCTTGCCCTTGAGCAAAACCGCCCTTTGCTAGAAAATTTGGTTTTGTGACAACACAAACTTCTACCCAAGAGAACATTAACAGAACCCTGGACGCTTTACTCTCAGGCGGGACATTTTCCTCCTTCGCCTACCTGAGCCAGAGAGAGCGGTTTCAGCGCCAGTGGCCGAGCCTATATGCAGCGGTCGAAGACGGGCAGGTGGATACCCAGGCCTTGCGCCAGTTGCTGGTCGGCCATGTCCCGCAGACAGGCATCTGCATCTTCCCGTTGGATCGCTCTGGCTGGCCCCGTCCGCGCGCCAGGGTACTGGAAGACCTGCAGTATGTCTATCAGGCCTCCAGCGATGTGGATGGCGGCAACCTCGCCATTGGGTATCCCTACGCGTTGCTCGAATGGTTTGCTGAAGCCCATTCCAGTTGGTCGCTGCCGCTGGATGTGCGGCGGATTCCGAGCGCATGGTAGGGACAAGTGTTTGAGAGGGGTAATACACTTCATGATAAAATACCGCATGATGACCTTCTCAATGTTTTGCCGGTAGCTGAGCGCCGGCCGAGATCACATAAATTGCCGAGCCATCCTCTTGGTGTTCGCGCGTAACTTTCACTCACTTGTAACTAGACGCGCTGAATGTTCCTCTAACCAAACCCATCCTACTCTTTTGAGAGAAACCATGACCGCTAATTCCTGGGATGAAGATACCTTCAATACAGCTCTTTCTCAAAGAACCGATGAGCTCTATCAGATCGAGAGTCACACACCGAATGTCGAAGGGGAGATCGAATCCATTGCGATTGTGGGGCAAGAGATCATTTTCCCTCGCATGGTCTCCCCAATCTTTATTTGGGATCAGACCACGCGCCGCGCCATCCAGGCGGCACAATCCAGAAATCAAACCGTCATCCTGCTTTATCGCAAGGACACATCCGAGTCAGAATCGCCCGTGAACCTCACGGCTCTCCTCCCGATCGGCATAGAAGCGGCCATCGGGCGCTTGGTCGAGATGCCGGATGGCAATTTTTCTGCCCTGGTGCAGGCGCGCCGAAGGGTGGAAATCCTATCCCTGTTCCAGGTTCAACCCTACCTGCGCGTGCGCGCCCGTGTGCTCTCCGAATCCGTGCCCATGACGCGGCAGACCCAAGCGCTGATGCGCACCGCCTTGGACCTCTTCGAGCGCTGCGTCCAGCTCGATCGTTCCATTCCGGAAGAAGCGCATGCCTTTGCCATCAACATCTCTGAGCCCGGCTGGCTGGCGGATATGCTCACCACCGCCATGTCCTTCAACGAAGAGATTCGCCGCGAAATGCTCCTCATCCCCGATCCCAATGAGCGCCTCATGCGCCTCAACCGCCACCTGGCGGAAGAGGTCAACGTGCTCGAGCTCGAAGATGAGATTCACACCCGCGTGCAATCCGAAGTGGATCGTGCCCAGCGGGAGATGTACCTGCGCGAGCAAATGCGCCAGATCCAAAACGAACTAGGCGAAGGCGATCTCTGGACGCGTGAGTTGAACGAATTGCGGGAGCGCATCGAAGCCGCGCACCTGCCGCCGGAGCCGAAGAAAGTCGCCCTGCACGAAGTGGAGCGCCTGCAACAAATGCCACCGATGTCGCCCGAAGTCGGCATGATCCGCACCTACATTGATTGGATCCTCGATCTGCCCTGGACGAAAGTCACCGAGGACAATCTGGACGTGCGGCGGGCGGCCAAGATTCTGGATCGCGATCACTACGGATTGCGCAAGGCCAAGGAGCGCATTCTGGAATATATTGCCGTGCGCTCGCTCAAGCCGAAGAAGAACCGTCAGCCCATCCTGTGCTTTGTCGGACCGCCTGGGACGGGGAAGACCTCCTTCGGGCGCTCGATTGCCGAAGCGCTGGGGCGCGTCTTTGTGCGCGTTTCGCTGGGCGGCGTGCGCGATGAAGCCGAGATCCGCGGTCACCGCCGCACCTACATCGGCGCCTTGCCCGGCCGCATTCTGCAGACCATGCGTCGAGCCGGCGTGGCCAACCCGCTCTTCATGCTCGATGAGATCGATAAGCTCGGCAGTGATTTCCGCGGCGACCCGGCCTCGGCCCTGCTCGAGGTGCTCGATCCGGAGCAAAATCACGCCTTCAGCGATCACTACCTGGAGATCCCCTTCGATCTCTCCAAGGTCATGTTCATCACCACTGCCAATACCCTGGCGACCATCCCGCCGGCCCTGCTCGATCGCCTTGAGGTGATCGAGTTCCCCGGCTATATCGAAGAGGAAAAAATCGAAATCGCCCGCCGCTACCTCATCCCGCGCCAGATGGAGGAAAATGGCATCCAAGACCTGAACATCGAGTTCGATGTCGAAGCGGTGAAGCGGATCATCCGCGAATATACCTACGAGGCCGGCGTGCGCAACCTGGAGCGCGAGATCGGTCGCATCTGCCGCAAGATTGCCCGGCTGAAGGCCGAAGGCAAGCCCTACCCGGAGCATATCACCCCCCATCTGATCGGAAAATTCCTCGACCCGCCGCCATACTTCCCGCCGGAAGTTGAGCGCCACGACGAGGTCGGGGTAGCGCAATCGCTGGCCTGGACCGAAAACGGCGGCGAAGTGATGGTGGTCGAGGTGGCTGTTTTGGATGGCAAAGGCAACCTGCAGATGACCGGTCAACTCGGCGAAGTGATGCAGGAATCCTGCCAGGCCGCGCTGACCTACGTCAAATCGCGGGCGGTAGCCTTTGGCATTGATTACCAGGTCTTCGACCGCATGGATATTCACATTCACCTGCCAGAAGGCGCCATTCCCAAAGATGGCCCTTCGGCCGGCATTACCATTGCCACGGCCATGATCTCGGCCCTCACCGGCCGGCCGGTTCATCACACCGTCGGCATGACCGGCGAGATCACCTTGCGCGGGCGCGTGTTGCCGATCGGCGGGACGCGCGAAAAGGTGCTGGCCGCCCATCGCGCTGGCTTGAAGACCGTTATCCTGCCCGTCAAGAACTTGAAAGATCTGGTGGATATCCCCAAGGCCGTGCGCACGGACTTGAAGATCGTGCCGGTGCGTCACATGGATGAGGTCCTGGAGATCGCGCTCTCCGATCAGGTCGTCGTCCCGCCGCCGCGGCCTCGCTTACGGGAACAGGAACAAGAGGAACAGGAGGAGTGACATGAGTCCTCGATCGTTGCAGGGGAAAGTCGTTTTGATCAGCGGCGCTTCCTCCGGCTTCGGTGCGGATGCTGCTCGTCTGTTTGCGCGGGAAGGAGCGCGCCTTGTGCTCAGCGCACGCCGCGTGGAGCGCCTGGAGCGACTGGCGGAAGCGATCCGTGCTGCCGGCGGCCAAGCGTTGGTCATCCCTGCCGATGTGGCCCAACGCGCCGACCTGGAACGGCTGGTGCGCACCACCCTGGAGAACTGGGGGCAAATTGATATTCTCTTCAACAATGCCGGCTTCGGGCGCTTGGATTTCCTGGAAAACCTGGATATGGCTCGCGATATTGAAATGCAAATCCAGGTCAACCTGCTCGGCGTAATCCACCTGACGCGCCTTGTCCTGCCGCATATGCTGGAACGGCGACAAGGGCATATCATCAATATGTCTTCGGTGGCCGGTTGGCTGGCGGCGCCGCTCTATTCGGTCTACGCGGCGAGCAAATTCGGCGTGCGCGGCTTTACCGATGCCCTGCGGCGCGAGGTGGCGCCTTTTGGCATTTATGTTTCGGGCATTTATCCCGGCCCGGCGGCCACGGAGTTCGGTCAGCATACCGGTCAACACCCGGCCAAGGCGAGGTTATCTGCGTTCAATCGTTTCGCGATGTCCTCGGAATACGTGGCGCGCAAGGTGGTGGAAGTGGCAAAGCGCCCACGCCGCACGCTGATCATCCCCTGGTGGTTCCGCCCGCTGATCGCGCTGGATTGGCATCTTCCCGGCCTGGTGGATTGGTTCATCCTCACGTTCTTCACCCGTTCGGCTCATCGCCTCTAGCGATCGATCGCTCATCCCCATTCAAGGAGCCTCTGATGATCCAACGCCTGGAACGCCTTCAATCCCTTTTGCAGGAAAACAATCTGGCAGCGCTGGCGCTCAACCCTGGTCCTTCGCTGAGCTACCTGAGCGGCGTGCAGTTTCATCTGATGGAGCGCCCGATCCTCCTGCTGGTGGCGCGCGGGGCAGCGCCGGTGCTGGTATTGCCGGAACTCGAATGGCCGAAAGTTGCCCTCTTTGCCTACCCGGTGCAAGCTGTGAGCTACGGGGAAAATCCCTCCACCTGGCAGGAGGCCTTCCGCCGTGCGCTGGGCTTGCTAGGGTTGGAGCGCGGCAAGATCGGCGTGGAAGGAGGGCGGATGCGCTTACTGGAATATCGTTTCCTCCAGGCGGCCGCTCCTCAGGCGGAATTCGTGGAGGCCGGCCCGCTAATCGCTGCCTTGCGAAGGCGCAAAGATGCCCAAGAAATCGCCTGCATCCGTCGGGCGATCGAGATCGCTGAAAACGCTTTGGAGGCGACCTTGCCCTCTATTCGGGTTGGGATGAGCGAACGGGAACTGGCCGCCGAGCTGACCCTGCAGCTGCTGCGCCACGGTTCGGACCCGGAGCTTCCCTTCGCGCCGATTGTCGCCGCAGGCCCGAACTCGGCGAATCCCCATGCGACCCCCGGCGAGCGCCCGCTGCGGCCCGGCGATTTGCTGGTCATTGACTGGGGGGCGACCTATCAGGGCTATATTTCCGATCTGACGCGCACCTTTGCCATCGGGCAGGTGGAGGGAGAGCTGCAGCACATTGCCCAAATCGTGGAAGAAGCTAATTCTCGCGGGCGCCAAGCGGCCCGTCCCGGCAATGCCTGCGCCGAGATCGATCGCGCCGCGCGCCGGGTGATCGAGGCAGCCGGTTACGGCGCGGCATTCCCCCACCGCACCGGTCACGGGATCGGCCTCGAAGCACACGAAGAACCGTATCTGCGTGATGATAATCTCCTTCCCCTGGAAATCGGCATGACCTTTACCGTCGAGCCGGGCATTTACCTGGCAGGCCGCGGTGGAGTACGCATTGAGGATAACCTGGTGATCACAGCCGAAGGCGCTGAAACGCTCAGCACCTTGCCGCGCGGCCTGCGCGTGGTGGCCGAATAGCCGGATAGCCTACCGCGCCCTCAGATTTTTAATCTTACCCTACACACCAGGCGCAGATAGTGGTATAAGAAAATCACCCTGCTGTGCTCGTGATGCCGCATGGATTACGGTTCTGAGCCAACACCCATTCGTTGGGACCCGATCTCACGGTAGGAACGCGATAGGCTTGAGCCAAGGCGGGAATACCGGGTAGGGACCCACCCTGCGAAAGCAGGTTCAGAACTGCGCCGCACACGGCACAAGCGGGGTATGTTCTTAAAAGGCAGGGTTTGCAGGATTCACAGCATCATGCCGGAAATTCGCGTTTATCATCTTTCTGCCCTCGGTCTGCAATTGTTGCAGCGTGAGGAGAGCACGCTGGATGCGATCACATGGCGTTTGCCATCCGGCCTCTATACCACCTTTCGCACTTTCGAGGGTGGGCGCCGAGCGCTAGGTCTGAAGCGTCATCTCGATCGGTTGTACCGTCCGTTGGCCCAATGGGGGCTTGCTCCGGCGGTCGGGGTGGAGGGGCTGCGCGCTGCTCTGCGACAGGTCGCGGCCACCTTTGCGCCGGGGGAGTGCCGCCTGCGCCCGATCCTGCTCCTGGAAGGGAAAGGGGAGTCCGTTGCCGGCACGTTTTATCTGCTGGCCGAGCCGTTTGATCCGCTGCCCGCCGATCTCTATGAAAAAGGTGTGGCAGTGATCACCGTGCCGATCGAGCGCCGTAACCCGCGCCTGAAGGCCACCGATTTCATTGCCTCCAGCGCCGAGGTACGGCGGCAATTGGGTGCGCGGGGGGCCTATGAGGCCGTTCGCGTGCGCCCGAAACCGGATTGTCCGCGTGGCGAGGCGCTTGAAGGACTGACGAGCAACTTCTACGTGTTGCGCGGCAATACCCTGATCACCGCCAGGGAGGGCATTTTGCCCGGCGTGACGCGTCACATCGTCTTGCGTTTGGCACGGGCCCAGGGGTTGGAGGTGCTTTACCGGCCTCCCTGCCTGGAAGAAGCCTTTGAGGAAGCCTTCCTGACCTCCAGCTCGCGCGGCGTGGTGCCGATCGTGCGCATCGACGATCGGCCGGTCGCCGAGGGCAAACCCGGCCCTCACACGCGCCGGCTGATCCAGGCCTATGAGGCCTACGTTGCCCGTCATGCGGAGATGATATAATACAGCCCATGTTTGTCTCTGTTTTCGGTGGTTCTCAACCGGTGGAGGGTGACCCGGTCTACGCTCAGGCCTATGCCCTGGGGCGCGGTTTGGCGTTGCAGGGGCATACGGTGCTGACCGGTGGTTATATCGGCACGATGGAAGCCGTCAGCCGCGGCGCGGCCGAGGCCGGTGGTCACGTGATCGGCGTGACCTGTGCCGAGATCGAGCGCTGGCGACCGGTGGGGCCGAATCGCTGGGTGAAGGAAGAGTGGCGCTGCGAAACCCTGATCGAGCGCCTGCAGCGCATGATCTTGGGCAGCCAGGCTTCGATTGCGCTGCCCGGCGGCCCCGGTACGCTGACCGAAATCGCCCTGACCTGGAACCTGATGATCATTGCCGTCATTCCCCCGCGCCCGTTGATCCTGATCGGCATGGGATGGCGGCGCCTCTTCGAGCAGATGTTTAACGATCTGGGGTCCTATACCTCCCCTGCACAACGTGCGTTGCTCCAATTCGCTGCCGATGAACAGGCGGCGCTTGAGAGGTTATCCGGCGAAATTCTTTCTTGAGGTCTGCTTTCCATGCCCGAAAAACTTCCTTCCCGTAGCGAAGATTTCTCCGAATGGTATAACCAGCTGGTCTTGCGCGCCGAATTGGCGGATTACGCGCCCATACGCGGCTGCATGGTCGTTCGCCCCTATGGTTGGGCACTTTGGGAAAACATCCAACAGGCTCTCGACCGGCGCTTCAAGGAGACCGGTCATGTGAACGCCGCTTTTCCACTGTTCATTCCCATGTCTTTCCTGGAGAAGGAGAAGGAGCATGTAGAGGGGTTCTCGCCGGAGCTGGCGGTGGTCACGCATGGTGGCGGCGAAGAGCTGGCCGAGCCGTTGGTGGTGCGCCCCACTTCGGAGACGATCATCGGCTACATGTATTCCAAGTGGATTCAGTCCTACCGGGACTTGCCGATTTTGATTAATCAGTGGGGTAATGTGGTGCGTTGGGAATTGCGCACCAAGCTCTTCCTGCGCACGCTCGAATTCTATTGGCAGGAGGGGCATACTGCCCATGCCACTGAGCAGGAAGCCATCGAGGAAACGATGCGCATGCTCGAGGTCTACGCCGATTTCGCCATCAATGATGCTGCCGTGCCGGTGATCAAGGGAAAGAAGACGGAGAGCGAAAAATTTGCCGGCGCCGTTATGTCCACCACCATTGAGGCGATGATGCAGGATACCCGCGCCCTGCAATCCGGCACTTCGCACTTCCTGGGGCAAAACTTTGCCCGCGCCTTTGAGATCCGCTACCTGGATCGGAACAATCAGCTGCAGTACGTGTGGACGACTTCCTGGGGCTTGAGCACGCGCTTCATCGGGGCGATCATCATGACCCATGGCGACGATCAGGGGTTGATCCTACCGCCCAAATTGGCGCCGATCCAGGTGGTGATCGTGCCAATCTACCGCACCGATGCCGAGCTTTCGCAGGTGATGGAGGTGGCCCAGCGACTTTCGGCGCAACTTCAGGAGGCCGGCTTGCGGGTGAAGGTGGATACGCGCGATGATATGACGCCGGGTAGCAAGTTCAACGATTGGGAAATGCGCGGGGTGCCGGTGCGTATGGAGCTCGGTCCAAAGGATGTGCAAAGCGGCCAGGTCACCCTGGCGCGGCGCGATCGCCCCGGACGGGAAGGCAAACTCTTCGTTTCACAGCAAGGGTTGGCGGAAACTATCCAAACGCTGCTGCAGGATATCCATCGTTCCCTGCTCGAACGGGCCACAGCGTTCCGCGAGGCGCACATTTTCGATCCCAAAGATTATGCCGAATTCCAGGAAGTGGTCCAGCGCGGTTGGGCTTTCTCTTGGTGGTGTGGACGGAAAGAATGCGAAGCCAAGATCAAAGAGGATACGAAGGCGACCTCGCGCTGCATTCCGTTCGATCAACCTGGCGGGCAGGGGCGGTGCATCGTCTGCGGTGAGAAGGCCGAACAGAAAGTGTATTTTGCCCGCGCCTATTGAGCTTGGGAGAGAGGGGGCGGATTGAAGTTCGCCCGTTATCGCCGGCGAAGGCCTTACGGCGTGCTATGGCTGGCAGGAGAGAGTGGAAGGGAGGGGGTCTCTTATGCCGGCCATTGATCTCTTGCGCTTACGTCAGCAGGTGACGCGCCTGAGCGAGTTTTTCTTCCTGCCTGCGGAATTCGTCAAACATTTCCATGCGTTGCTGGAGGCCTATCACAATCCCACATTGCGCCCCACCCAAGCTTCGACCCCGCTTTCGCTCTTCAGCTATCGCACGCCGCCCATGCTCCTGCGCACGATCGAGCAAGAACTGCGCGGGTTGGCCATTTCCTACCCGGAATATGCGCTGGAGCTGGCCGATGCCCTATGGAAAGAGGAAGTACTGGAAACACGCTTGCTGGCGGCTTTTTTACTGGGTCAAATTCAGCCGCGCGAGGAATGGGTGTTGACACGTCTGACGGCCTGGGCCAACCAGGTGCGCGATGCCGAGCTCCGTATCACGTTGCTCAAAAACGGGCTGGAGCGGATGCGGCGTGAGTCTCCGCAACTGTTCCTTTCGCTGATCGCCGAATGGCTTAACCCGCAGCGTCCGCATCTCTGGGAAAATGCGCTTCAGGCGTTGATCCCGCTGCTGGAAGATAAGGATTTCGAGAATTTTCCGTTGATCTTCAACCTGCTTCGCCCGCCATTGGAGCGCATGCCGCCCGCGCTGAAAAACGAAATGGCGATGGTCCTGGAACAGCTCCTGCGCCGTGTGCCCAACGAAACGGTTTTCACCCTGCGGCAGTGGCTTGCCGAAGCAGGACCTCAATCTGATCTATGGCGTGCCCTGCGTCGTCTTCTGCCTTTGCTTTCGCCCGCTGCGCAGCAATCGCTCAGTCCGTTGGTGCGAGGGAGCTGATATAGACCGTGGACGTGGACGGTGGACGATAGGCCCTCCGCTCATTCTCATGCTATAATCATCACAAAAGGATACGCCATCCAAGCCTTTCAAAATTTGAGATGCAAATCTCTACAAGAAGATCGCACGATTTTACGACAAAATCTTAGCGCTCTTTGTGAGCGCCGTGGTCAAAAACGATTCTGGCCGTATGTCCTATTGGATCGAGCCTTTGTGGCAGACATGGTTTTTATAGTGGAGTCATCTTTTGAAAAGCAACGCTCCCTCCGCGCATGCCGATGTGATGCCGATCATCCCAAAAGAGGACACTTCTCTCTGTTGTTGACCACTCTGTTGAGATACACTTATTGTGAATAAAATCACAAATTGGTGAGGTGACTTATGACCGAGATTCGGACCGAGATTCGGATTGATGCGCTTCTCCCGGCTGAAATGGCCACTCGTGCGGAATATCTCGGCGTGCGCAAGGCAGAAATGCCGGCACTCAAAACCTTTGTGCTGGCGGTGCTGGCGGGGGCGTTCATTTCGCTGGGGGCGATCTTTGCTACTGTTGTCGGAACGGGGAGTTTTACTTTGACCCAGCCGGATGGTCAGGTGGTGAGCATTGGGCTGCCCTATGGCATCCAACGCCTGCAGATGGGGTTGGTCTTCTGTCTGGGGCTGTTGCTCGTCGTGGTGGGTGGCGCAGAGCTGTTCACCGGGAACAACCTGATTATCATGGCCTGGGCGAATCGCAAGATCACGACCGGCGCTTTGCTGCGCAATTGGGCCTTGGTCTATGTGGGTAATTTCGTCGGCGCTTTCGGCACGGCGATCTTGAATTTTCTCGCCCGTCAGTACCTGATGGCCAAAGGGAGCGTTGGAATGACGGCACTCCATATTGCCCTCAATAAGGTGCAGCTCGGCTTTTTCCAGGCGCTGATGCTCGGTATTCTGTGCAATGCCTTGGTGTGTTTGGCCGTCTGGATGACCTATAGCGCCCGTAGCGTGATCGATAAGGTGATTGTCATCTTTCTGCCGATCGCCGCGTTCGTTGCGGCCGGCTACGAACACAGCATTGCCAACATGTATTTCATCCCCTACGCGCTGCTGATTAGATTCTTCGATCCGCAGTTTGCCCAATCTGTGGTCGGCAAAGGGACCACGCTTGAGCCTTTGACCTGGAGCAATTTCCTGCTGCGCAATCTCCTGCCGGTGACGATCGGCAATATCTTCGGTGGTTCTGTGTTGGTGGCGCTGGTTTACTGGCTGGTATTTTTGCGCAAATCTTCCGAATAGGAGCGAAGACTATGAAGGCATACATTTTGATCAAGATTCGGAGCGGTGAGGTACGGCCGGTGGTGAAAGAGCTGCGCAAGCTCCCGGCCATCCAGAGTGCCGAGATGACCTTTGGCCCCTATGATGCTATTGCCATCGCCGAAACGGACGATCTCGGTGCGCTCGGTCAACTGGTGGCAACGAAGATCCAGCCGATTCCGGGCGTTGAGCAGACGCTCACCTGCTTGGCTGTGGAAGTATGAAACTGGCGATCGGTGGGAAGGGTGGGGTCGGGAAGACGACCTTCACCGCGCTTCTGGCTCAGGCCTATGCGAGCATGGGGCGCCAGGTGTTGGCCGTGGATGCGGACCCCAGCCCGTGCCTGGCGTCCGCGCTCGGGGTCCCACCTGCGCAGCGGGCCGCTTTGCGCCCGATCGCAGAGATGGAGGACCTGATCGAAGAGCGCACCGGCGCCAAACCTGGTACCAGCGGCGGTTTCTTCACCCTTAATCCGCGCGTGGACGATCTGCCGGAACGTTTCAGCATCGTACACCGTGGTGTGCGTCTGCTGGAGATGGGTGCCGTGGAACGCGGTGGCCGCGGCTGTATTTGCCCGGAATCGGCCTTGTTGAAGGCGCTCTTTACCCATCTTTTGCTGCGGCAGGAAGATGTGCTTCTCCTGGATATGTACGCCGGCGTGGAGTATCTCGGACGGGCGACGGTGGATTTCGTTGACGCTATGCTGATCGTCAGTGAGCCGACGCGACGTAGCCTGGGCACGGCCATGCAGATCGCCAAACTGGCGCAGGATATTGGCCTGAGGCGCCTGTATTTGGTAGGGAATAAGATCCGCCATCCTGAAGATGCCGCCTTTCTGCAGACCGAGGCCGAGCTGCCGCTCCTGGGCTGGTTGCCGGCCGATGAAGGGGTGGCGGAAGCGGATCGGCTGAACGTCCCGATCTATGATCACGTACCGCAGCTGCGTCAGGCCGTACACGAGATGATCCCACGGCTGGAGGCGCTTTTAGAGGCGGGCGAACGCAGCAGATAGGAGGTGAGGATGACCGTAACGCTGGCTGTAGCCGGGAAGGGGGGCGTGGGGAAAACGACCGTCGCCGCTTTGTTGATCAAGTTCCTTTCACAGCGCCGCGAGGGCAGCATCCTGGCGATCGATGCCGATCCATCTAGCAATTTGCATATCACATTAGGGATGGATCTGGAATGGACGGTGGGGGAAATCCGCGAGGAGATGCTGGAGCAGGTCAAAGCCTCGCTTCTGGGGGGTGGCGCGGCGATGGGCACCCTGCCCGGTGGACAGACCAAACGCGATTATCTGGAATACCACGTCCATTCGGCGCTGGTGGAGGGCTCTCGCTTTGACCTGATCGCCATGGGGCGACCGGAAGGCCCCGGCTGCTATTGCGCCGTGAACCACAACCTGCGCCAGGTGATCGATGAGCTCAGCCGGCACTATCGGTGGGTGGTGATCGATAACGAGGCCGGCATGGAGCACCTTTCGCGCCGCACCACGCGCGATGTGCAGCATTTGCTCGTGGTCAGCGATCCGACCCCGCGCGGCCTGGTGGCCGCTCAACGCATTGTCGCTTTGAGCCGCGAGCTGGATATCCACGTGGAAAAGGTCTGGCTGGTGTTGAACCGTGTCCCGGTCGGTGATCTTTCGCCCTTTTTGCGGCAGGAGATCGAAAAAACTGGTGCGCCGTTGCTGGGATGTATTCCCCATGATGAGCAGCTGCTTGCTCTGGAGGTCAGCGGCCAACCCCTGATTGCCTTGGCCGAAGAATCACCCTCCTATCAGGCGCTGGCGGCTATGCTGGAACGGATTGTGTAGTGCAAACGCTAGTGTTTGCACTACATTCCCAGCGCGTTCACCCATGCCAGGGCCAGGAGTAGGCCGAAGAGCAGGCCGCCGAGGATATCCGAGAGATAGTGTACGCCCATGGCGACGCGCGCTAGGGCGACCATCGGTGCCCAGAGGGTGAGTAGCACGCTCAGCCAGGTCGGCCCTCCCAGGAAGAAGCTTGCCACGGCTAGGAAGATGGCACGGGCGGCGTGACCGGAGGGGAAAGAGTGCGGATCGGTGGCGCGGTAGATGCCTCCCCAATCGCCTTGGGGGCGGCGTCGGCGGAAGGTGAATTTCAGGATCATCACGAGCACGGCTAGTAGGAAGATGCCGCTGAGCTGTAGCAGGGCCCAGGAGCGCCAAAATGGCGAAGGCCCCCAGAAGATCAGCGCCAAAAGGCCGATCCCCCAGAACCAGGAGTCACCGGAATGGGCGAAGAAGATCGCCAGGGGACGCAAAAGGCCGCGTTGATCCGTCAAACGCAGCCGACGGGACGCGGCCTCGTCCCAGGCTTCCACTTTTTCCGACCACGCTCTCATTCTCCCGACTTTCCTCCCTCTGCGGCAAGATCGGCGCGCATTAACTCTAACTGATGCGGCTTATCCACGTCCATGCCGGCCTCAGCATGCTCCCAAACGATGACGCGTCCGCGAATGCCCAACCGTTGACTAACTTTCTCCACCGCCTCTTGCAGGGTGATTCGACGGGTGAGGAGCAAAAAGAGCGTATCCAGCCCGATGATCGCCGCCTGCTTGAGCGGACTCTTGCGGTTGCCGATCAACTTTTCCCAGAGGTCCAGGTGTTGCGTGGTCATGCGCACGTGGGCGATATTAATATCCGCGCCGCACACTTCCACATCTTTCAGGCGGGTATAGGTGCGCCGCGAGTTCGGGTAACGCTGTTCCATCACCGCCCGTGGCACGACACCGTAGTAGATGTCATCTTGGGTCTGCATGGCCGTTTTGATCAACCAGTCCACCATGAACGGCTTGAGTCCCGGAATATCCGAGGAGACGATGAGCACATATTCGGCCTGCGGGTGGATCTCCAACGCCTTGTTCACGCCGGCGATGATGTTCGCCAACATATTGCCCTGATTGGAAACGAAATAGAGCGGTTTCTTGCAGGTCACGCCGCTTTTGGGCGAAAGGCCAACGATGACCACATTTTCTACCTGTTGGGCCTCGGAAAGGGCATCCAGCACCCACTGGATCATCGGTTTGCCGGCTACGTCGATCAGCGCTTTCGGTTCGCCGTTGCTATAGGGGTAAAGCGGGTCTTCCGGGAGGGGAATGCCTCCGGCAGTGACAATCGCATCCATAGGGCCTCCGTCAATTGAGTTCTTGCAGCTGGGGCTCCAGCTTGAGCTGATCGAGCAGCTCCTGGATTTCGGCGTCGGTCAGAGGGCGACCTTTACCGGCCAGCGCCACCAGCGCGGCTTCCATGGCGTTGGTTCCGAACGAGCGTCCATCCAGCACGGGCGTGGTGGTCACCAGGTATTTCACACCGGCTTGACGGAAGAAAGCCACATCGTCCTGCGTAGTGGTGTTGGTGACGATGATCTTCCCGTCCATGCGATCCGGCATATGGCGGGTGATATAGTGACAATCGCCGGCGATCACCGTCGCCCATTGGAAGTACTTTTCCCACTTTGGCTGGCGTTCCTCCTGCTTTTCGCCGATCGGATAGAGCCATTCAAAGGGCAGGCGCGAAACGATGGGCATGAGCACCGCGGCCAGGACCTTCAGCTGGCCGATGGTGTAGATCGGGATCGGCAGCCCCAGGCCGAACATGAAATCGCCGAAGATCGTCTCATAGCCGGCATCCACGAAGGAGCAGGTCATGCCCCAGCGATCGATGCCGACGATGATGAAGGCGCGGCGACCGTGGGCATCGAGGTAATCTTTCAAGTGGCTTTCCAGGAAGGCGGCGCTTTTGGCTTCTAGCGTGTTGCGCAGGCCGGTTCCATCCACCAGCGGCGTCTTTTTGACGAAGCGGACCATCTTCTGGACGGAGTGTAGGGGATACCATTTGCCCTCCACCAACATTCCCAGCTGGGCGCCTCCGACGCCGAAGGCATCCACTTTGCCGTCCAGTTCTCCGTAGAGGCGGGCGGCGGCTTCCATATCGCCATCGGTGCCGCGGCGTTCAATGCTGATTTCTTCTCCCAGCAGGCGGACGACCACAGTTTTATCTCGTTTCGATGAGCCGATGCTAATGCTGACGGCGCGTTTCATTCAGACCTCCTGCAAGATGAAAGATGATGGTTGGATCATACCACTTTTCGTCCACGCGGCGACGGAGCGGCGCTCCCCAGAGCCAGGTTGAGGGCCTGGGAAAGGGAGCGTGCCTCCAAGATTTCGATCTCTTTCGGCCAGGGTTCTGCCCGGCGTAGGGCTTTGGGGACGATGGCGGCCTTGAAGCCCAGTTTGGCCGCCTCGCGCAGGCGCGCCGGCATTTGCCCCGGCATGCGTAGCTCTCCCCCCAGCCCGATCTCGCCGATCAACACGGCATCGGCGCGGACCGGCGTGTTGCGCTCCGAAGAAGCGATGGCCGCGGCGATCGCCAGATCGGCAGCCGGCTCGTCGATCTGCAGCCCGCCGACCACGTTGACGAAGATATCCTGCTCGGCCAGGCGCATGCCCAAGCGGCGGGTGAGCACGGCGGTGATCAGCAGCAAACGGTTGAAATCCACCCCGTTCGGCGTGCGACGGGCGTTGCCGAATTGGGTAGGCGAGGTCAGCCCCTGGATCTCCACCAGCAGTGGACGAGTGCCTTCCATCGTCACGGCAATTGCCGAGCCGGGCGCGTTCACCAAGCGCTCGGCCAAAAAGGCCTCCGAGGGATTGGGCACTTCCTTCAGGCCGTTTTCGTGCATCTCGAAAACGCCGATCTCCGAGGTGGCGCCGAAGCGGTTCTTGACCGAACGCAGCAGGCGATAGGCTTGGAAGCGATCCCCTTCCAGGTAGAGCACAGTATCCACGATGTGCTCCAGCACCCGCGGCCCGGCGATCACTCCCTCTTTGGTGACGTGGCCGATCAGGAAGACGGAAATGCCGCTGGATTTCGCCAGCTCGCGCATCTGCGAAGCGCATTCACGAACCTGGGTTACCGAGCCGGCGGAAGTTTCCAGCTCCGGCAAGTAGACGGTTTGGATCGAATCCAGGATTACCAACGAAGGGCGCAGCTCGGTGATGTGGTTGAAGATCACGCTCAGGTTGGTCTCCGTGACCAGGAAGAGTTCGGCTGGCAGGACTTTGCCTTCCCCGGCCAGGCGCACGGCGCGCATTTTGATCTGCTTTTCCGATTCTTCGCCGGAAATATAGAGCACGCGCAACCGGCGCGCCATTTCCATCGCCATCTGGAGCATGAGGGTGGATTTGCCGATGCCGGGATCGCCGCCGATCAGCACGATCGAGCCAGGCACGATGCCGCCGCCCAGCACACGGGCAAATTCCCCTAGCGGCAGTGCCAGGCGATCTTCCGTATCCCCATCGATTTCGCTCAACGGTCGAGGCTGCGAACGGGCGCTCCAGGCATGGGAAGGTTGCATCTTTGAGGCCGCCGTTTCCTGCTGGATCACTTCCTCCACCATGCTGTTATAGGCGCCGCATTGCGGGCAGCGTCCCATGTACGAAGCGGTCACACGGCCGCATTGTTGACAAACGTAACGGGTGTAGGATTTCATTGCCTCGATTGTACTCCAAAAAAGAACATGGCAGACTCGGTGAGCCTGCCATGTCGTTTGACTTCGGAGGGGTTATGCCGTTGGTTCAGGTTGGGGTTCTTGACGGGAGAGTACTACCTGATTCTCATCGTTGATATCCACCAGCACCGTATCGCCGTTCTGGAATTGGCCGGCCAGCAAGGCATCGGAAAGCGGGTCTTCCACCCGCTGCTGGATGACGCGGCGCAGCGGACGGGCGCCCATTTCGGCATCGTAGCCCCATTCGGCCAGCATGGTCAGGGCTTTGGGCGTGGCGAGCAGGGTCAGGTTGTGTTCTTTCAGCCGCTCGGCGACTTTGTTCAGCTCCAGGGTGACGATCTTCTGGATATCCTCTTTGCTCAGCGAGCGGAAGATGATCACGCCATCAACACGGTTGAGGAATTCCGGGCGGAAGACGCGCCGCAGCGCTTCGGTGAGCTTCTTGCGCATCTCTTCGTAGCTCAGGCGCTCTTCCGCGGCCTGATCGCGCTTCAGCTGGAAGCCCAGGGAGGTCTGGCGGCGGATTTCTTCGGCGCCGATGTTCGAGGTCATGACGATGATGGCGTTGCGGAAATCCACGCGGCGGCCGCGCGCATCGGAAAGATGGCCCTCTTCCATGATCTGCAGCAACATGTTGTGCACTTCGGGATGGGCTTTTTCGATCTCATCGAAGACGACGATCGAGTACGGGCGGCGGCGCAACGCTTCGGTAAGTTGACCGGCATCCTCGTAACCGACGTAGCCTGGCGGCGCCCCCACCAGGCGGGAGGCCGTGTGCCGCTCCATGAACTCGGACATATCCAGCTGGATGGCGGCATCCTCGCTGCCGAAGAGGAACTTGGCCAGCGCTTTGGTCAGCTCGGTCTTGCCCACGCCGGTGGGACCCAAGAAGATGAATGAACCGATCGGACGGCGCGGGTCCTTTAGGCCAGCACGGGCGCGGCGGATGGCACGGGAGATGGCCTGAATGGCCTCCTCTTGCCCAACGATCGATTTTTTCAGCTCCTCTTCCATGTGGAGCAGGCGCTGGGATTCTTCCTCGGCCAGCTGCATGACCGGTATCCCGGTCCACATGGAGACCACTTCGGCAATATCCTGGGCGGTGACGACGGGGCTATTGGCGCGATCCCAGCCGGTGCGCAGGCGCTCCAGGCGCTCTTGTAGCTCGTAGGCGCGTTCATCCCATAGGCGCACCTCGTCTGCATTGCCTTCTTCCTGCGCCAGGGCACGGTTTTCGCGCACGCGGCGCAGCTGCTGGAAGAGGTCACGCGCTTCGCGCGCCGAGGGGCTCTTATACATGCGCACGCGCGAGGCGGCTTCGTCGATCAGGTCAATTGCCTTATCCGGTAGGAAGCGCTCGGTGACGTAGCGCGCCGAAAGGTGGACGGCGGCTTCTAGCGCTTCATCGGAAATGATCAGGCGGTGATGCTCTTCGTAGGCCGGGCGAATGCCGCGCAGGATTTCGATCGTCTCTTCAAGGCTCGGTTCGTCTACCATGACTGGCTGAAAGCGGCGTTCCAGAGCGGCATCGGATTCAATGTATTTGCGGTATTCGTCCAGCGTGGTGGCGCCGATCACCTGGAGTTCGCCACGCGAGAGTGCCGGCTTGAGAATGTTGGCGGCATCCACGGCCGAGCCGGCCGCGCCGGCTCCGACCAGCATGTGCAGCTCGTCAATAAAGAGAATGGCGCCGGATTGTTTGAGCTCTTCGATCACCCGTTTCAGGCGCTCCTCGAATTGGCCGCGGTACATCGTCCCGGCTACCAGCGAGCCGACATCGAGCTGCAGCACGCGCTTGTTCAGCAGCGGTGCCGGCACATCGCCTTCGATGATGCGC
This sequence comes from Anaerolineales bacterium, assembly GCA_034432895.1. GTDB lineage: Bacteria > Chloroflexota > Anaerolineae > Anaerolineales > Villigracilaceae > 630D-37. The sequence goes on along the minus strand of DAOUBG010000009.1, from coordinate 48,547 downwards.
TGCGCCAGTCCTTCGACGATGGCCGTCTTGCCGACGCCGGGTTCGCCGATCAGCGCCGGGTTGTTTTTGGTGCGTCGGGCCAGGATTTGGATAACGCGTTCGATTTCCGTTTCGCGGCCGATGACCGGATCAAGCTTCTTTTCTTCGGCCAGAGCGGTCAGGTCCACGGCCAGTTGATCGACGAGCGGAGTCTTCGATTGTCCACGCTGACTTTCTCGCGGGCCGACGGCGGCCGGGGCGGTAGAACCTTCGTTGAGCACCCGCCGCGTCTGACGGCGAATTTGGTCCGGAGTAATGCCCAGGCGGCGCAGCACTTCCATGCCCTTGCCTTCGGCGCGCACCAAGCCGAGCAGAATGTGCTCGGTGCCGATATAGTGATGCCCCATGCGGCGCGCCTCGTCCATGGCATATTCCAGGGCCTGTTGGGTCTCCGGGGCCAGCTCCAGCCGCCCCCCGCCGCTGCTGCGCCCTTCGCCGACCACCCGCATGACCATTTCTCGCACACGCATCGGCTCCAGGCCGAGTTCACGCAAGACCCGTCCGGCAACTCCCCCTTCCTCTTCAATCAATCCCAGCAATAAGTGTTCGGTGCCGATGCTTGTATGCCGAGCGCGCTCGGCTTCCTGATGGGCTAGGCTGAGCACGCGTTTGGCACGCTGGGTAAAACGTTCCATTGCAGGCATAAAAAACACTCCTTTGTTTTACAACAACCGGTTCACAACTCTCGTTCACGATAAGGCAGTACGGAGAGATGTGCTCCGAATTATAACCGAATTCTGGGGAGCGGTGACCGCCTGGTGCGGCGCATCTGGGTTGCTTTTGGAAAGAGTAAATCTACTCCTCGCTCTTCATTCATCGAGCCTCAAGCGTCGTACGGGATTTATCCTGTGCGAACAAGGCAAGGCACTGATTCACCGCCATGCACAAACGACAAGCGCCGATCGCGCTACCGGATCCATCTGGCATCTATTTTGCCGTGATTTCCGTGTTTGTCCGTGCCCTATTCGATGTCTCTATGGGGCAAGGCGTGATTGCAGACAATCTGCCCCTCCAGCTGCTCCCCCTGGGCTTGCAGGATCTGGACCTGTGAAATCTCGTTCCAAAGTGGGCGATCGGCGTAGGCGGCGATGCGCAGGTAGTGGCTGCCCAGCCCTTCCAATCGCCAGCCCTGCTCCCCGCGCTCCAGGATGGATTCCCAGAGCACTTCTTCGGTGCGCCCGATGAATCGCCGACGGTAGGCTTCCGCCTGCCGAGCGAAAAGAGCGCGGTAGAGGGCATTGCGCTGCTTGCGTATTTCTGGCGGGATGGGATTCGGCAAGCGGGTGGCCGCCGTGCCGGGACGGGGGGAATAGGTGAAAACGTGGCCGCCGGCGAATTCCATCTCCTCCACAAAGGCCAGGCTCTCGCGGAATTCTTCCTCGGTCTCGCCTGGAAAACCGGCGATGATGTCGGTGGTGATCGCCATCTCCGGCACCACCGATCGCGCCGCCTGGATCAGCGCACGGAAGGAGTCCGGCGTAGTCTTGCGCGCCATGCGCCGCAACACGCTCCGACTGCCGGACTGAAGCGGCAGGTGCAAATGGCGGCATAGGCGCGGATTTTCCCACAGGCGGAAGAAGTTCTCATCCAGGTCCCAGGGTTCGAGCGAAGAGAGCCGCAAGCGCGGCAGATCGCTATCCCGCAAAATGGCCTCCACCAGGTGACGCAGGTGTAGCCCCCATTCTTGTCCCCACGAACCCAGATGGACCCCGGTCAGCACGATCTCCTTGGTGCCCGATTCGACGGCTGCCTGAACGCGGCGCACTACCTCGGAAATGGGGTAAGAACGGGCCGCGCCGCGTGCCACCGTGGTGATGCAGAACGTGCAGTGATTATCGCAACCATCCTGGACCTTGAGGAAAGCGCGCGTGCGTAGGCGTAGTCCTGGCAGAGGCTCACGCTCCAGCGGCTCGCGCTCGAAGATCTCTTGTGGCAGGCCGAGCACCTCGGCGACCAGCGCATCCTTGCGCGCGTTCGGGACCAGGCGGGTGACGTTCGGCAGGGCGGCGGCCTGCTGTGGCTCTAAAGTCACCCAGCAGCCGGTGGCGACGATCTGCCGCGTGCCCGCACGGGCCGCGTGGCGGATGCGGTTGCGCGAATCGGAAGCCGCCTCCACCGTCACCGCGCAAGTGTTGATCACCGCCAGGTCCGCTTCCGCCGGCGTGGGCACGATCTCATGGCCGGCAAAGCGGAATTCCTGCGCCATGCGCTCGATTTCAGCCTGATTCAGTCGGCAACCGATGGTGTCGAGATAGATTTTCATAGGGACCGTAGATTGTAACATCGGGCTTTAGCCTGTGCCGTTGTAGAGCGCGGATAGCGAGCCGTGGGCCGTCGCCCGTGCTTCAGCCCAAGGACTTTGCCTACGGATTATTCTGCAATCAACCATTCTTTTGCGGCCGTTTCGTCATCGAAATATCTTAGCGACTGCCCGGTCAGGCGGGTCAACATATCCGCCAGGGTGCGTTTGAGCCCCGTCACGCCCAAGACGGCCGTTTTGTGCACGGAGTTCTTGGTGTTCGCCGAAGCTTCATTCAGTTTCGGCAGTGTTTCCGGTGTGATCTGCGTATTGCGAAAATCGGCCAACACCAAGACGGAATTCAGCGGCTGGGCCAAAACGACCTCTTGAACCGCCGCCAGCTCGCTCAGTAAGGCTTCCGAGTTATACATCAGATTCGAAAAATCCTGATAGAAAATGCGTTTGCCTTGATACTCAATCCATTTCGAGCGCATGCTCATTCCTTCGGAGATTGGGATTCGTAGCGCAACGCCAGGCCGGTGATCAGCGCACCCAACCCTTCCCAAATAGCCACGCCTAGGAAGCGGGTGGGAGCCAGGCCGTTCAGCACGGCCAGGGTGAACACGGTGAAAGTCACCAGGCGGAAGGGCACCGTCCAGAAATAGAACTTGCGCAGATCGTTCAGCGCCGCCAGCACGTAATAGATGCCCATGTTGAACGAGGCCATCGAAGAAGTGGTGATGAACACCAGCGTATAGTCGCCGGCCACGCGGGCACTCCGATCGAGGACCTCGAAGCCGAGCACCTTCAAGAGCGCTTCCGGAAAGAGCAATCCAACCGCGCCGAGCAGGAAGGCCAGCGCGCCGAAGATAAACATCGTCCAACCGGAAAGACTACGGATGCGCAGTAAGGGACAGGTCATATGACTCCAAAAGGTTAGGGGTAAACCCGCTTGATCGTGCGCGGGAAGGGGATGGCCTCGCGAATGTGCTCAATCCCGCACAACCAGGCCGTGACGCGTTCCACGCCCATGCCGAAGCCGGAATGCGGCACCGAGCCGTACTTGCGCAGGTCGAGATACCACTTGAAGGCTTCTTCCGGCAGGTTGTGCTGACGAATGCGCTCCAGCAGCAGCTCGTATTCGTAAATGCGCTCCGAGCCACCGCAGATCTCACCATAGCCTTCCGGTGCCAGCAGGTCCACGCTTTTGCAGATCTCCGGCCGACCCGGCCAGGGCTGCATGTAGAACGCCTTGGCCGCCGTTGGGTAGCCGTAGACGAAAACCGGCTTCTCAAAGCGGTTGGTCAGCTCGGTTTCGTGCGGCGAGCCGAAATCCATACCCCATTCAAAGCGCAGCAGTTCTTTCCGCTCCGGATCGGTTTCTTCTTCATAAACCTGGCGCAGAATCTCGGCTGCCTCGTCATACGAAAGGCGCGGGAACGGCGGTGTGACCTTTTCCAGCTGGCCGGTATCGCGCTTGAGCGACTTCAGCTCCGCTTGGCATTCATGCAGCACCCTCTGGACGATGTGCGAGATCAGCTGTTCCTCAATCTCCATCAGCCCGTCCAGATCGACGAAGGCCATTTCCGGCTCCAACATCCAGAATTCGGTCAGGTGGCGGCGGGTCTTCGATTTTTCGGCGCGGAAGGTCGGTCCGAAGCAATAGACTTTGCCGAAGGCATAGATATTCGCCTCGTTATAGAGCTGGCCGCTTTGTGTTAGGTAGGCCGAGCCTTCGTCGAAGTATTGCGTTTCAAAGAGCGTCGTCGTGCCCTCGACGGCGTTTGGCGTCAGGATTGGCGTATCCATGTTGATGAAGCCGTTTGCATTTAGCCATTCGCGCGCCGCCTGAATGACTTTGGCCCGCACCCGCAGCACCGCCCATTGGCTTGGCATACGGATCCACAGGTGACGGTGATCGAGCGCAAAATCCACACCGTGCTCTTTGAGCGCCATCGGGTAATCCAGGGCCGCTTCCTGGACGATCTCCAGGTCGCGAATGCCGATCTCATAGCCGCCGGGGATGCCGGGGGCGCGCGGATCTTTGCGCACCACGCCGTGCACGATCACCGCCGATTCCTGCGGAATGCGCATAATGTGGTCGAAGAGCTCGGCCGGCAAGTCCCCTTTGAAGGCGACGCATTGCACATAACCATAGCCATCTCGCACCAGCAGGAAGCACAATTTGCCCTTATCGGTGCGGTTATAGACCCATCCTCGAATGGTGACTTCTTGACCTTCGTAACCAGCGATCTGTTCCACGCGAATCAAATTTGCCATGATGCCTCCAGTTCATTCTACAATGCGGATATGCAATTCCTGCAGCTGCCACGGTTCGACGGGCGATGGCGCATCGGCCATCATATCGCGCGCCGCAGAGTTTTTCGGGAAAGCGATCACCTCGCGAATGCTCGGCTCATCGGCCAAGAGCATCACCAGGCGGTCAATTCCGGGAGCGATGCCGCCATGGGGTGGGGCACCGTATTCAAAGGCCTCCAGCATATGCCCGAATTTGCGGCGCGCTGTCTCCTCGTCAATGCCCAGCAGCCGGAACACCTTGCTCTGAATCTCGCGCCGATGGATACGGATCGAGCCGGAGGCCAGCTCATAGCCGTTGCACACCATATCGTAGGCCTCGGAAAGGATGGAGGCCGGATCGCTCTCGAACTTATCCAGGTCCTCCAGCCGCGGCATGGTGAAAGGATGATGGGCGGCATCCCACTTTTGCTCTGCCTCATTCCACTCAAACATCGGGAAATCGGTGATCCAGGCGAAGGCCATCACGTTCGGATCGGCCAAATTCAGCCGATCGCGCAGCAACAGGCGCAGGCCGCCCAGCACCTTATTCGCTACCGGGCGCCGATCGGCGACCATCAGGAGCAGATCGCCCTCCTGAGCGGAAGTGCGTTCCCGGAGCGCTTGCGCTTCCCCTTCCTGAACAAAGCGGGCGCCGCTACCTTTTAGACCTTCGGCGGTGAACGCCAGGGAAACCAAGCCGCGGGCGCCGAGGCGTTGGGCTTCTTCCGTCAGCCGATCGAGCTCCTTGCGACTGAAGCCGGCCGCGCCGGGCACGCGAATGCCTTTGATCACCCCTCCTGATTGGATCGCCTCCTGGAAGACGCGGAATTCGCTCCGGACGAAGAGATCGGTGGCCTCCCAAAGCTCTAGCCCAAAGCGCAGATCGGGCTTATCGCTGCCGTAGCGCTCCATTGCTTCGGCATAGGTCAGCCGCGGCCAGGGGGAGGCCAGCAGGCGCTTATGCGGCGCGACGGCCGGCAGCATGTTGGTGAAGAGGTCCTCGATCAGGTTGAGCACGTCATCGCGCTCGACGAAGGCCATTTCCACATCCAGCTGGGTGAATTCCGGCTGGCGATCGCCGCGTTGATCCTCATCGCGGAAGCAGCGGGCGATCTGAAAATAGCGCTCGATGCCGGCCACCATTAGCAATTGCTTCAATTGCTGGGGCGATTGGGGCAGAGCGTAGAATTGCCCCGGATAGAGACGCGAGGGCACCAGGTAATCGCGTGCCCCTTCCGGAGTCGCCTTGAAGAGGATCGGCGTTTCGATCTCCAGAAAGCCATGGGCATCCAGGTAATTGCGCATGAATTGGATCACCCGATGGCGCAGCTCTAAATTGCGGTGCATGCGCTGACGGCGCAGATCGAGGTAGCGATATTTCAGACGCACCGCCTCGTCCACGGCTTCATCCTCGCGGTTGACGACAAAGGGTAGCGGCTTAGCCGGGTTGAGCACGATCACCTCGTGGGCTTCTACTTCGATTTCGCCGGTGGCCATCTTGGGGTTGACCTGATCGGCCGGCCGCCGGCGCACGCGGCCTCGCACCTGGATCACCCACTCGGAGCGGACGCTTTCCATCACCTCAGCGGCTTGCGGGTGATTCTGCGGATCGCTGACGATTTGCACCAGCCCAAAGCGATCGCGCAGGACGAGGAAGAGGATCCCGCCCAGCGTGCGATGGTGGTGCACCCAGCCGGCCAGGGTGACGATCTGATTTTCGTGTTCCGGGCGAAGTTCGCCACAGGTGTGCGTTTTATACATGCAAGTTCTCTCCGTTCGTGGAACGTGAAGTTGCGATCAAAGTAATTTTAGCATAGTAGTGCAAATGCCGGCATTGCGTGGAGCAAACGCGGGCGTTTGCCCTACAGGGCGCGATCTGTGATTTCCAGCGCCTTATCCAGGATGGCGAAGCCTTCGGCGAGCTGCTCTTCGGTGATGATGAGCGGTGGAATGATCAACACCGTGTGCCAGTGGGTATAGAGGAAAAGGCCATGCTCCAGGCAGTAATTGCGCAAGGCGGTCATCTCCGGGCTGGTGCCGTTCCAGGGGGCCATCGGCTCTTTGGTCTTACGATCGCGCACCAGCTCGATGATGCCGAAGAGGCCGATCGAGCGCACGTCGCCGACCGAGGGGTGCTTTTCGCCCAGTTCGGTCAACAGGCGATGGAGCACGCGCCCCATTTCGGCGGCGTGTTCCACTAGGTGCTCTTCCTGCATCACCTGGATATTGGCGATGGCCGCTGCCAGCGAGACGGGATGGGAAGTGTAGGTCAGGCCGCCTTCGTAGACGCGATCGTTGAACGTGGCGGCGATCTCCGGTTTCATCGCCACGGCGCCGAGCGGAGCGTAAGCGGAGGTCAGACCTTTGGCCATGGTCATGATGTCCGGGACGACATCCCAATGTTCGATGGCGAACCATTTGCCGGTGCGGCCGAAGCCGCTCATCACTTCATCGGCGATCAGCAGGATGCCGTATTTATCGCATAGCGCACGCACCCCTTGCATATAACCCTGTGGCGGGATGATGATGCCGTTGGTGCCGGTGACCGATTCCATGAGGATGGCGGCGATCGTCTCCGGGCCTTCGTAGGTGATGATCTCTTCCAGATGGTTCAGGTAGTCGCGGGTGAATTCTTCTTCGGGAATATCGGGGTTGGTTCGGTGGAAGGTGGAGCGGTAGCGATAGGGGTCGAGGAAGTGGACCACGCCGGGCATCACGCCGGCCGGCTCCCACATGTGACGGCGCGGGTCGCCGGTGAGCGCCATGGCGCCGGCGGTGGCGCCGTGATAGGAGCGGTAGCGGGTGAGGATCTTGAAGCGCCCGGTGTAAGCGCGCGCCAGTTTGACGGCGTTTTCATTAGCATCCGCGCCGCCCAGAGTGAAGAGCACTTTGGTCAGGGCACGACCAGGGCTGATTTCGGCGATCATCTTGCCGGCCAGGGCACGGACGCGCGTCGTCATGCCGGGGGCGGCATAGGGGAGCTCATCAAGCTGGGCCTTCATCGCGGCAATGACGCGCTCATTGCCGTGCCCGATGTTGACGCACATGGTCATCGAGTTGAAGTCCAGGTAGCGCTTCCCGTGAATATCCCAGAAATAAACGCCTTTGGCTATCTTGACCGGGATCGGGTTGACGCGCGATTGGGCAGACCAAGTCCAAAAGATGTGCTCTTTGGAAAGGGGGAGGATTTCGTCATCGCGGATGGGAAACATGGGGATTACTCCTCGAAGATCAGGCGGATGCGTTCGATGTGGGTTTCTTCCCAGGGTATGCCAAGCTCGGCGAGCACTTCTTCCGGACGGCCGGTGGCGCCTTCGCGGGCGCTCAGGCGCATGAAGAGCCGTCCATCTTCTAGCAGGCGCAGCTCTTCTATGAGCGGGCGCAGATCGTATCCTTTGCCGCGCCGTTGCCTCGGCAAGGCAGGAGCCGCTAACAGAGCGGCGATGCGTCGGGGCAGTTCCGTGTGCGAGTCGCTCGCCAGCTCCGGCAGGGTGATCGCATATTCGGCGGCACGGAGCTGCGTTTGCAGGGCCGGCGCGTCGGCGGCTACTTCTTCTATCTTCAAAATTTCTAACCCCGGCGGCGCGACGGCTTGGATGGTTTCGCGCAGTCCTTCGATCGGGATGGATTGGGTGAGGAAAATATCCACGATCTCGGCGCGCGAGGTGAAACCGAGCGGGAGTGCCGAGGCGATCTGAAGGCGCGGTTGGGGATGGAAGCCCCGGCTATAGGCAAGAGGCAGGCCGGCTCGCCGCAGGGTGCGCTCCCAGATGCGATGCAAGTCGAGGTGGCCGGTATAGCGTAGGGGGCCCTGCTTGGCGAAGGTGATACGTAGGCGCATATTATTCAGGGTTCAGGAGTGGCCTGGCCGGGGATTTGACTTCCGGGCATTTCCAGTAGCTACCGGGGTTTTCGCGGCGTAAGGCGCTGAAAGTGGGCAGGATGCCGCAGGCGAAGCATTGCTGACGGCAGTCAATGCGGATTTGCCCTTCGAGGGACATGCGGAAGTCCTGGAAGAGGTAGCTTTTGCGCACGCCGATGGAGAGGTGATCCCAGGGGAAGATTTCATCAGCCCGGCGCGGACGATGGGTGTAGAAGGCGGGATCGAGGCCGTGTTCGGCGAAGGCTTCCATCCAGGCCTGGAAGTTGCGTTGATCGCCCCAGGCATCGAAGCGGGCGCCACGCCGCCAGGCGCTTTCGATGACTTGAGCAAGGCGCCGATCGCCACGCGAGAGCCAGGCTTCCAGCAGGGTTTCTTCGGGTTCGTTCCAGGTGAGTTTGATGTTGCGATCGCGCAGGGAGCGCTTGAGCAAGTCTTGCTTGGCGCGGATTTGCTCGACTGTATCGCAGGAGACCCATTGGAAGGGGGTGTGCGGCTTGGGGACGAAGGTGCTGACGCCGGCATGCACTTTGGCTTTCATGCCGAGCACCTTGCGCCCTTCGGCCAGAATGCGATAGCACAGATCGGCGATGGCTTGGACATCTTCCAGCGTTTCGGATGGGTGGCCGATCATGAAGTAGAGTTTGATGGTGATCCAGCCGCGGCGGTAAATTTCGCGCACGGTTTGCAGGATTTGCTCATCGGGGATGTATTTATTGATGATGCGGCGCATGCGTTCGCTGGCAGCTTCGGGGGCCAGGGTGAAGCCGGCCGAGCGGTGTTGCTTGAGCTTTTCGGTGAGGTCAACCGAGACGGTTTCGATGCGCAAGGAGGGCAGGGAGATGGTCAGATTGCGATCGCGGAAGCGTTGGCTGATGACCTCAACCAGTTCGACGATGCGGCTGTAATCCGAAGAGGAGAGGGAGAGCAGAGCCAGCTCTTCAAAGCCAGTGTTGTGCAGGGCCTCTTCGGCGGCGCGGACGATCTCCTCTACCGAGCGTTCGCGCACGGGACGGACGATCATGCCGGCATGGCAGAAGCGGCAGCCGCGCGTGCAGCCGCGCATGATCTCCACCGAGACGCGGTTGTGCACCGTTTCGACGTTCGGGACGATGAAACGCGTGGGCGGGGGAGGTAGCTTGGCGACGATGCGCTTGGTGATCACGCTCGGCGCTTCGGGAATGGTGGGGCGGACTTCTCGAACGGTTCCATCCTCAAAGTAAGAGACTTCGTAAAAGCGCGGGACGTAGAGGCCGGGGATTTTGGCCATGTGACGGAGCAGTTCTTCCCGGGACCAGCCCTCTTCTTTGCCGCGTCTGAGCATGTTGAGAATGTCATGGATGATCTCTTCGCCTTCGCCGATGGCAAAAGCATCGATGAAGGCGTGCATGGGTTCGGGGTTAGTGGTGGCGTGCCCGCCGGCGAGGATCAGCGGGTGGCGCTCGTCTCGATCACGGCTGTGTAAGGGCAGGCCGGCCAGGTCGAGGATATTGAGCACGTTGGTGTAGAGGGTTTCGTAGGGCAGGGAGAAACCGATCAGATCAAAGGCGGCTAGGGGGTGGTGCGTTTCCAGGGAGTAGAGAGGGAGGCCGGCCTGACGCATTTCGGCTTCCATATCAATCCATGGAGCGTAGGCGCGCTCGGCCAGGGCATCGGGGCGTTGGTTGATCTGATCGTAGAGGATTTTCAGTCCAACGTTGGATACACCGATATCATAGATATCTGGGAAGACCAGGGCGACCTTGAGGGGTGTTTCTTCCCAGGATTTGATGATGCTGTTGTACTCCCCGCCGATATAGCGGCCGGGTTTTTGTACTTTTAAGAGAATGCGCTGTAAACGGGTTTCGATCTGTTCCGGAGTTAACATGGGGACCTCATACGGTAAAGAGGATGATGAGAGAATTATACCTTAAGGGCCGTGGACGGTGGACCGTAGACCGTGGATGGGGGATGGAGATGGTAGGATGATGGTGTATAATCTTTTATAACCAGATAGGCGCCGGGCAAAGGTTTTCGATGGCGAATTTTTGTGTTGACCCTTATGGCCGCGTCGACCCGTGTTCTCTCTAAAACCCTGCGTAGTAAGGCATGTTCAAGTTTCTTAGCATTTCAGGAGGAAATATGCCCCGTATCAAACGCATTCACCATTTGGCGATCGCAGTGCGCGAGATGGAGCCTACATTGCGCTTTTGGCAAGAGGCCTTGGGGTTGGAATTGACGGAACGGCGCCAGGTCGCGGCGGAGGGGGCCGAGATCGCTTTTTTTAACCTGGAGGGGGGAGAGATTGAGCTGGTGCGTCCCACGGAACCGGAAAGCGGGTTGACACGTTTCTTAGAAAAGCGCGGCCCTGGCATGCATCATGTGTGCTTGGAAGTGGAAGGATTGGATGAAATTCTGGAATCTCTGAAGGAGCGCGGGGTGCGCCTGATCAACGAAACGCCGCGGCTGAGTGAAAATGGACGACGGTATGCCTTTATTCACCCGGAGAGCACAGGTGGCGTGCTGGTCGAATTGTATGAGTGATCGTTACCTGGATCGGGTGCCCGATGCGCTGATTGTACCGTGAGAGCGCTCTCGCACGCCCGATGCGCCGCCCGTTTTTTCCCTATGGAGGTCCTATGAAAAGAGATCGCTTTTTGCTGGGTATTTTGATTGGCATCAGCATTCTGATCGTGCTAGCAGTGGTGCGTGTGCTCACCTATTCGCCGACCGAGATGACCTACGGCGAGGAGACGACTCCCCAGGGCATAGTGCATAACTATCTGGTCGCTATTTATCGTCACGAGTATGAGAGGGCCTATTCGTACCTGGCGGATAAGGAAAAGAAGCCGTCCCTCGAGGCGTTTCGTCGCTCTTTCCTGATGGGCATGGTCGATCCTAAAAATGCGATGGCGCAGGTCGGTAAAGTGGAGATCGTGGATGAAACGCAGGCGAGGGTGGAAATCAATATCATCTACGCTTCTTCGGACCCCTTTGGTGGAAGCTACAGCAACGTGCAATATGCGCTTTTGGTGCGTCAGGATGGTACATGGAAGATCGAATCCATGCCGTATCCTTTCTGGGATGGTAACTGGTACGAGGCGCTTCCATTACCACCTGGGGATTGATCGGGGCGTCTGGCCCTGGAGGCCTGGGCGCGCGCCCGGTCAATGGTTCAAGGTGCTTTTGAAATTCGGAGGTCCTTATGAAAACCGTTCGCCGTCTATACCTTTACGGGATCGCTATTGTCAGCTTGGAGGTGGTGATTTGGGGGGTGATCGGATTGTTGCGCGGCCTGTTTACACAAACTCTCAGCACAGCGGAAGCCCTTTTGCGGGCTTTGGCGCTGGTGCTGGTCGGCGTGCCGATCTTCTTGTTCCATTGGCTATGGGGCAAGCGCTTGGCAAAGGAAGATGCAGAGGAGGCCACCTCGCTCTTGCGGGCTATCTTCTTCTATGCCGTGTTGTTCGCCAACGGCATTCCGATCTTTCAAAACTTGTTGGCGATCCTCAATCGCACTCTGATGCAGCTCGTGGCTCTGCCTCCTTCCAAGGCGCTTTTCGGCTGGAGCCAACGCTGGAGCGATAACCTGATCGCCATTTTCGTCTTGAGCCTGTTTTGGGGATATTTCTGGAAAGAGTTGCGCCAGGCCTGGCAGGAGTTACCCAATCTCGATAATTTTCTTGATGCGCGTCGCCTATATCGTTTCCTTTGGATGCTTTATGGGCTCGTGCTGTTGATGGCCGGGGCGATTCAGCTCCTTCGCTCCCTATTCTATCAGCCGCTTTTGCTGGGGGGCGATAACCGACCGCAGATATTGTACGGTTTGGCGTTGCTGATCCTCGGGGCACCGCTCTGGTATTACGCCTGGGCGAAATGCCAGGAGAATGCGCACGAGGCAGAGGAACGGGAGTCATTGCTACGGTTGGGGATCTATGCGTTGCTGCACCTAGGCAGCGCGCTGGTGATCTTGGTCTTGGGCGCAAGGTTGTTGGATGTATGGCTGCGCTTGGTGTTCCAGGTTTCCCCCGTCAATCTTTCGCAGCAGATCGGAGAATTGCTTTCTTTTCTGATCCCCTTCGCTGTGCTTTGGCGATACTACGGGAACTGGTTTAACCGACAATTGGAATGGATGCCTGCCGGCCGTGCCTTGGAGATCCGGCGCCTTGGACGCGGGTTGCTGGCGTTAGCCGGCTTGATCACCGTTTCTATCGGCGCGGGGACCCTGCTGAACCTGTTGGCTCAAACCCTGACCGCTTTTGGCTCTTCCGAGTCCCTGCGAGAAGCCCTGAGCCGCGGCTTGAGTGCATTAGGTGTGGGATTGGCCTACTGGTTGGTGAACTGGGGCCCCTTACGGGTTGAGGCGCTCGGAGAGGAGGAGCAAGCTCAGTCAGCGCGGCGATCGCTGGTGCGCAGGATCTACCTTTACGGGGTGCTGTTTGGAAGCGTGTTGGCGGTGATGGGGTTTGCCATCTCTCTGGTTTACGAGGTTTTGCGCTTGCTGCTGATTTCAGAAGGGAGCGACCTGACTAGGCTGCTTTCTTCGGCGTTTTTGCTGATCTATTTCTCCCTGCTCCTGGTATACCATTTACGCCAACTTCGGCACGAGGCGGCCTGGTCGGAGAAGATGCAACGTTCCCGCTTTAGCAACTTTCGCGTCTTGCTCATGGCAGAAGATGAGTCGCTCGTCACTTCCCTGGAACGTGCCTTGGAGCAAACCGCGCCCGGCGTACAACTGGTGCGCCTTTTGCCTTCTTCCCCTATTCCCGATCAGGGCGATCTTTTGATCTACCCCCTCGGCTCACAGCCGCTTCCACAGTGGGTGAACACTTTCCCGGCCCCTCATCTGATGATCCCCTGGGCGGCGGAAAATCGTTTCTGGGTAGGCCTTCTGATGCGCCGCTGGCCGGAGCAGGTCGCCAGGATGGTGCGTCAGCTGGCGTTAGGGGAAGAGTTGCGCCAACCGGCTCAATTGCCAATTGTTTGGACTGTGCTCGGTTATCTTTTTGCCGTTTTGTTTGTCCTTCAGGTGTTGGGAGTGCTTTTCAGCCTCGTCGTTGCAACGATTGTTGAATGAGTGGAGCGTGGTGGACGGTGGACCGGGACCGTAAAATAAGCACGCGACATCGCGACTAAGCAATTTCACGAGCGCACGATCGAGCATCCGATTGCGACTAACCGATTATCCGACCATCCGGTCAATCGACTGCCCAACCATCCGACTAATGGACTAACCGCCCACCTGCCTATAAACCCCTCGCTTCTCCTCCGGCAATAGTTCGGCCAGGGTGCGCATGATGCGATCGGTACCGCCTTCAACGGCCTGGCTAATCCGTACCCCCTCCTCGCCTTCCAGGTAAAAGGGTTTCCCCACCCGCATTTGTAAAAGGACGCGGCGAAAACGGCGCAAATGGCCGTAGACGTGTTCGTTTTCGCTGCCAATGAAGACCACCGGAACGATGGGGACTCCGCTTTTCAGGGCCAGGAAGGCCGCTCCACCGCTGCCGGGCTCTAATCCGCCGATCAAACTATAGCGTCCCTCCGGCGCCACGGCTACCACCCGACCTTGACGCAGGCTTTCCAACGCCGCCTGCAACGCGCGCCGATCGGGCTGACCGCGCCGCACCCAGATCACGCCGAAGAGGTGGATCAACTTCCCCAACAGGCCTAGCTCCTCATAAAGTTCGATCTTCGCCAACACATCCGGCAATTGCGGGAAAAAGGCCAAACCGAGAACGGCATCGGCATCGCCCAGATGATTGGTGACGATGAGATAGGGACCCTGTTGGGGGAAGTTTTCCAACCCTTCCACCTGCGCGCGGGCGGCGATTTTGAGCACTAAACGTGCCAGGCCACGGGCAAAGGCACGCGCCAAGCGCCGTAGCAACGTCAGACGCGGGGACCGGGTGAGCTCATAGCGGCGAATTTGACTGATCGGTTTGGGGGGCAATGGTTTTTCCGGCATAGTATCCGTGATATTCCTGCGGCAACAGGCCGGCAATATACCGCATCACCAGATCGGCATTTTCTTGGCGCGCCAATCGCCGGGCTTCCCCTTTCGCCTCGATGGGAGGCAGGTGAATCGGGCGACCGATGCGCAGCTCCAGACGCGGACGCTCGCCACGGCGCATGCTATCCCAAAGGTCCGGCGTCGTGCCGACCACGCCGACGGGGATGACCGGCGCACCGCTCTTTTCGGCAATATAGGCGATGCCGGGGCGCGCTTGTTGCATCGCCACCCGGTGTGATCGCCGCCCCTCCGGTGCGATCATCACCCGTCGCCCCTGTTGCAGCAGGTCGATCATACGTTCCAACAGCTCATGATCGTAGCCGTTGCGATTGACCGGGATTGTGCCGTAAAGCCGCAGGAGCTGTCCCTGGCCGGGGCGATGGAAGACATCCTCGGCGCCGATCGTTTCCAGAATGTGCGGCCAAAAGGCCAGGATGAAAGGCGGATCGTAGATTGAGATGTGATTGGCCGCTACGATATAGGCTCCTTCTTGAGGAACGTTTTCCAACCCCTGAACCCGCACATCGCTCAAGAGACGGAAAACGGGGCGGATTAGGACCTTGAGCAAAGGGCGCGTGAAACGGGTATAGAGGGGTGGACGGTAAGGACGCTTCAGCGACATAGTTCCTTCACCTTTTCAAAGACTTCGTCGGCGCTCAGCCGATCGGAATTTATGCGCACGGCATCGTCCGCAGCCTGAAGGGGGGCTACCTCGCGCGTCGAATCCAACCGATCCCGTTCGCGCACCTGTCGCAGGATCGCTTCGTACTCGGCGCTTTGGCCGCGCGCTTGGAGCTCGGCAAAACGTCGGCGGGCGCGCTCTTCGGGGGAAGCATCCAGGTAAATCTTTAAATCCGCTTCCGGCAGGACAACGGTGCCGATATCGCGCCCGACCATCACGACGCGACCGCGTAAGCCAATGCGACGCTGCTGCGCGGTCAGCGCTTGCCGCACGCCGACATAGGCCGAGATCACCGAGACGGCAGCATCTACTTCCGGGCGACGGATCTCCCAGGTTACGTCCTGGTGATCGATGCGCACGTCATACAATCGGCCATCGGCCTGTGAAGGGGGGAGTACGTCAATTTGCACTTCCTCGGCCAGCGCCGTTACGCGTTGCTCGTCGTGGATATCAATGCCGCGCTGCAGGACGAGCCAGGTCACGGCGCGGTACATCACGCCGGTATCGAAGAACAGATAGCCCAGGTAATCGGCTAGGCGCCTTCCCAGGGTTGATTTGCCGGAGGCGGCAGGACCATCAATGGCGATAATATTCGGAACAGGCATGGGTATTACTTTCCGGGTGAAGTGGTTTTGTAGTCAAATAGATCGTTGCGGACCCACAGGATGATGTGATCTTTTTCCAGCGGTAGGCGGCGGAAGAAAAGCCAGCTAAGCATATCCGCTACGCCGATCGAGGAAGCCGGCCGGGACGCGGTGAGGAAAGCCTGGCCTCGATAGGGAACCGGTATGGCTTCCGGGACAATTTGCGGGGTGATCACCAGCACATACCTGCCATCCAGGGTGGCGGGCGAGAAACCCTGCGAAACTTCCAGCGGGTGGTTGCGCAGGAGCCATTCCAATGCCGCCGGCGGCTCGGCCCAACCGGCCAGTAACACCATTTCCCCTTGGCGATGACCGGAGTGCCATAGGGAGAGCTCGCCGATGCTCTGTTCCAAAACGCGTCCCTGAGCAGGTGCTTGGGTCAAGCACCAAAGCTCGGCCCCATCCCGAGTGCGCAATCCGCTTGCGCTCCATGTGCTTCCAAGCGTGTAGAGGCCCAGGAGCAGGCCGAAGCTCAAGGCCAGGGCGTGTCCGATCGGTTTCCATCCCCATTCTATCCCGATGAGGGAGAGACTGGCGATCCAGAGCAAAGCGGCACCGACGATGGCCATCCAGCGCAGTGGGAGCACCGGAACGCTCCATTGTAAAAGCGGAATGCTCAGGTTCAAAGGCTGAGAGTTGATGGGATGATAGGGATTGCCGGCGATCCCGGCCAATTGAAAGGCGATGAAGGTCATCAACGGGAAGGAGATTACGCCTCCAAATAGCAGGGCCGGATGGGGTGCAACGTCCTGTACCAGCCGTTCGGCGGCATGGGCGGCCAGGAAGAGCATGAGACCTAAAGACCATAGCCAGGAAACCGGCGCTCGGCCGGGGAAGAACAGAGGCAAAAGGAACAGGATCAGCAGCGGGATGAGCCATTTCCTGTTCGTGATTCCGGAAAGGAGACCGCCAATTGCCAGGAGAAAGGGGAAAATTTCGTAGCCGAGCCAGACCAGGAACATTTGGGTGAGCGTTGCCCGTGGCGTGCTCCAGGAGTGCCAGAGCTCCGACGGTGCGTTCCAGATGGCGCCGAGGCCGGCCGGGGAGGCGAAGAAAAGCGTGCCGCCGAGCAAGAGGGTCATCAGGAAAGGCAAGGAGGCCTCTTGGAAGGCTTCAACCTTCATGGGTAGCAGGAGTGGCTTTTGCCGAAGGAGGACGTACATTCCCATGCTCACCGCCAGCAAGAAGAGAATTTCCCAGGTTGGGAGGCCGGCAAGAAGTGCCAGGGCGGCGAAGGTGCCGGCCCAGGCATAACGCTTGTGCTCCCAGGCGGTGAAGCAAAGTGCCAGGCTGAGCATGGCCGGTATCCAGGCATTGGCCTGACGCGAGATGGCAACCATGCCCGGATCTAGGGCGAGGAAGAAGGCCAGGAAAAGGGCCGGGCGTTCGCCGAGCTGCCGGCGCCAGAACCAAGGCAAGAGTACCAACAGACTGCCGCTCAGAGCTGGCCAGAAGCGCGCCATAAAGTCACGTGCGCCGAAGAGGAAAAACAGCGCTGCCGTCGGGTGCAGGTAGAGCACCTGGGAATCTAATGGGACGTGCATCCCCTGGGCGATCTTCCAGGCCTGAAGCGCCAGCCGGGCTTCTTCATCGTTCAAAGGTAAAGTTCCCAGTCCGTAGCAGCGAACGCCGCAAGCCAGCGAAAAGGCGAATACGAGCCAGAATGGGCGAGGGATGGAGCGCATGGGGTGTATTTTAGCATATAGACGGTGGACTGTAGATGCTTGTGTTGTGTCAGCCCCTTGACAAAAGCGATAAATCACATATAATTTGTATCAGAAAATTCTAGTAAATTCGATTCGGACAAATCCCTATGACATTCTGCTTACAGTGCTCCTGTCTGAGGCGGGGTTCGTAGCCGCCGCCTCAGCGTAACCAGAGAAACGGCCAACACTCTGAGGATGGTGGACGAACCCCGCTGGTGAAAAAAGTTTTGCCGGGCGTCCGTTCGCCGTCCTTTTGTTTTCTGTGTTGGCCGTATTTTATTTGTGCGAGGAAAATATGCTTAGCACCCCAGCTCAACAAACTCTCTTTCGTTCGTTCTCGCCACTGGAAGCTTGTGTTGGCAATACTCCCTTGTTGGCTTTGCGACGCGTAACCCTTGGCCTTTCTCCGCGCGTGCGGGTGTTGGCAAAGGCTGAGTGGTTCAATCCCGGTGGCTCGGTTAAGGATCGGGCGGCGCTGAATATCTTGCGCCAGGCTCAGGCAGAAGGTCACTTGCGCGAAGGGCGTCGGTTGCTGGATTCTACCTCCGGCAACATGGGCATTGCCTATGCTATGTTCGGCGCGGCGATGGGCATTGGCGTCACGCTGTGCATACCGGCAAATGCCAGCCCGGAACGCATTGCCATTCTGCGCGCCTATGGCGCAGAGCTGATCCTGACCGATCCGCTGGAAGGGAGCGATGGCGCGATCTTGCATGCCCGTCGGCTAGCGGAGGAACATCCCGATCGTTATTGGTATGCGAATCAATACGATAATCCAGCCAGTTGGCAGGCGCACTATCAGAGCACCGGTCCGGAAATTTTGCATCAAACGGAAGGCCAGGTGACCCACTTCGTGGCCGGGCTGGGCACCTCCGGCACATTGATGGGCACCGGGCGCGCCTTGCGCGAGTGGAACCCCAAGGTCCAGATCGTCGCCGTTCAGCCCGATTCACCCTTCCATGGCTTGGAAGGCCTGAAGCACATGCCGACTGCGATCCGTCCGGGCATCTTCGATCCGAGCTTCCCCGATCGAACGTTGGAAGTGAGCACCGAGGAGGCCTATGCCATGGTGCGGCGCCTGGCGCGCGAGGAAGGGCTTTTCGTTGGCATCTCTTCCGGAGCGGCGGTTGTGGCCGCGTTGCGCGTGGCACAGGAACTGGATAGTGGCCTGGTGGTCACCGTTTTCCCGGATGCCGGCTATAAGTATCTCAGCGATACCGCGCTTTGGCAGGGAGGGAGTGTATGACCCTTATTCTCTCCGCACAGCAATTAAAGGCCATTGAGTGGCACTTGGAAAGTGCCTATCCTGAAGAAGGAGCCGGCTTTTTGCTGGGAAAAGAAGGGGAACCACGCCATGTGCTTCACATTTTGCCTATTGATAATGCCCGGCGAGAATCGCGCCACAATCGCTATCTGATCGACACTTTTGACTATCTCCACGCCGAGGAGTTTGCCGATCGCATGGAGATGACTTTGCTGGGAGTCTTTCACTCCCATCCCGATCACCCAGCTCGTCCATCCGAATACGATCGGGAATGGGCGCAACCTTTCTTCTCCTACCTGATCGTCAGCGTTGAAAACGGTAAAGCAACCCAAAGCCGTTGCTGGCGATTGAACGAAGATCGCCAGGAATTCCTGGAAGAATCCATTCAAATTCAATAGGAGGTTCCTATGTCTCTGTATTTCGTCCGTCACCAACATGCACCCGAAACCTGCCCGGCCAAGAATCCGGAAATGGGGTCAATGCTGCTGCAACATCTAAGCAAGGCGAATGCCCGCAAATTCGGCATCGAGCTTCATGGCGAGGCCGTGTTAGATGGGCAACACACCCTTGTGCTCATCTTGGAGGCGGAGCAGAGAGAATACGTCGAGCAATTTATGATCCCCTTTGCCCAAGCCGGAAGCGTGGAAATCCTGCCGGCCTCGAGCTGCGAAGTGGTTGTCGAACGCGCCGGATGCTAAACTTATGGGAGAAAACCATGCCAAGCATTAAAATACCGACCCCATTGCGTTACTATACCGATCAGAAAGCCGAGGTGACCGTGCGCGGACAAACGGTGGCCGAAGCGATGGAGCACCTGATCGAGCAATATCCGGCTTTGCGCCCGCACCTGTATAATGGTGATGGACAGTTGCGCCCGTTCGTCAACCTGTTCTTGAACAAGACGAACATTCGCGAGCTGCAAGGCTTGGAGACGCCGCTCAAGGAGGACGATCAGCTGCTGCTCATTCCTTCGATTGCCGGTGGTACTCTATAGGAGAAAATCTATGCTTCCTCCCTTGACCCATGAAGAAATCCTGCGTTACTCACGCCATCTGCTCATTCCAGAAGTCGGCCTGCGGGGACAGCAAAAGCTCAAGGCCTCTTCGGTGCTGGTGATCGGCACCGGAGGCCTGGGGTCCCCCGTGGCGCTTTACCTGGCAGCGGCCGGCGTCGGACGGATCGGGCTCGTGGATTACGATGTGGTAGATGCCTCGAACCTGCAACGTCAGATCATCCACGGCACTTCTACGTTGGGAATGCGGAAGGTTGAATCGGCGCGGCGTCGTATGCTCGATCTCAATCCGGATATCGAGGTAGTTGTCTACGATGAGCCTTTCACCTCTGAAAATGCGATGCGCATCGCCGCCGATTACGATGTGATCGTTGACGGGACGGATAACTTCCCGACGCGTTACCTGAGCAACGATGTGGCCGTTTTTCTGGGAAAGCCGAATGTCTATGCCTCGATCTTCCGCTTTGACGGCCAGGTGAGCGTCTTCTATGCTAAGGAGGGGCCCTGCTATCGCTGCCTTTTCCCGGCACCACCGCCACCCGGCTTGGTGCCTTCCTGTGCCGAAGGGGGCGTATTGGGAGTGCTTCCCGGCACGATCGGTAGCATTCAGGCCACCGAGACCTTAAAACTGTTGCTAGGGATCGGCGAGCCGTTGATCGGCCGCCTACTGCTCTACAATGCGCTCGATATGTCTTTCGATTTTGTCGAACTGAAGAAAAACCCGAACTGCCGGGTGTGCGGACCGAATGCTGACATCAAAGAATTGATCGACTATGAGGAATTCTGCGGCGTTCCGGGACATGACCGGGAGGAAGGCTCTGCCGGCGCGGGCTGGGATATTACACCAACCGAGCTGGCTGAGCGCCTGCAAAACAACGGGATTTTGTTGCTCGATGTGCGGGAGCCCCATGAGCTGGAAATTTCCAGATTGCCCGGGGCGATCAACATTCCGCTGGGGCAATTGGCGGCGCGACTTTCGGAGCTGGATTCGGCGCGCGAGATGGTGGTCTTCTGCAAGGCCGGCACCCGTTCGGCGCGGGCGCTGGAGCTGTTGGTCAGCGCCGGTTTCCGCAAAGTGAAGAACCTGAAAGGCGGGATCAACGCCTGGGCGCGCGAGGTGGACCCATCTTTGCCCATTTACTGAGGAGGATATGCCGGTTTTGCCTGTATCCCATACTCGTCGAGTGTACGATAGCATCCAAGGCGCGATCGGGAATACGCCACTGGTGCGCTTGGCCCGCATTGCTGGCCATCTGCAGGCGACGCTTTATGCCAAGCTGGAACTGCTCAACCCCGGCGGCTCGGTGAAGGACCGGGTGGGGTGGTATATCATCGAACAGGCTGAGGCGCGCGGGGACCTGCGACCGGGCGGCACGATCGTCGAGGCCACATCGGGGAATACCGGTGTTGGCCTGGCGATCGCTGCGGCGTTGAAGGGCTATAAGACGATCTTCGTCATGCCCGATAAGATGTCGGAAGAGAAAATCCGCTTGCTCCGCGCCTTCGGCGCCCGCGTGGTGATCACGCCGACTGCCGTTCCGCCGGAGGATCCGCGCTCTTACTATGAAGTGGCCAAGCGGTTGGCACGCGAAACGCCGAACGCCATCCTGGCCAATCAGTATCACAATCCGGATAACCCGCGCATCCACGAGCTGAGCACCGGACCGGAAATCTGGGAGCAAACCGAAGGGCGCCTCACCGATGTGGTGATCGGCATGGGCACCGGCGGCACGATCAGCGGGGTGGGGCGCTACCTGAAGCAGAAAAACCCGGCCGTTCGTGTGGTCGGGGTAGATATTGAAGGCTCGATCCTGCTTGAAATCTGGAAGAACAACGGGCGCATTCCGGAAGGCGCTTTTCCCAAGACGTACAAGGTCGAGGGCATTGGGGAGGATTTCCTGCCCTCCACCACCGACCTTTCGGTCGTAGATGAGATCGTGCGCGTCAACGATCGCGAAAGCTTCCTATGGGCGCGAGCGCTGGTGCGTCAGGAGGGCATCTTTGCCGGTGGTTCTTCCGGCGCTGCCCTGGCCGGGGCAATGAAATATGCCGCCGATCTGCCGGCCGATCGCTTGGTCGTGGTGATCTTCCCGGATTCCGGTGCACGCTATCTTTCCAAGTTTTACGATGACAAGTGGATGCGCGAAAACGGCTTCCTCGGCACCGATTTCGGCGAAGTGATCTTGGGCGATTTGCTCCTGACCAAGCGTCAACGCACGCTCTATACTGCCCGCTTGGGGCAGACCATGCGCCAGGTGATCCGTCTGATGCACGAGCATGCCATCTCTCAGCTGCCGGTGGTAGGTGAGGATGGGGTGCTGGTGGGGCTGGTCGAAGAGGTCGATTTGCTGAATCACCTGCTGGAAAGCCACGATCATAGTCATGAAGAGCCGATCGACGATCTGGTGCAACATGCTCAAGCCGTCTTTCCAGCCGAAACAAGCCTGGAAGAGGCCATGCCTTGGTTGACGCAAGGCTATGCGCTGATCGTCGTCGAGCATAGCCGCCCGGTGGGCATCTTAACAAAGATCGACGTTCTGGATTACATGGCAGGGATATAATTAGGGCATGTCCTTGCCCGATGATCTCCCGCGACGTCCCACCTGGTTAGAGGTGCGGCTGGATGTTCTTCGCGCCAACCTTGAGGCGATCCGCCAAAAAGTCAGGCCGGCGCGCGTGATGGCCGTGGTCAAGGCCAATGCCTATGGTCACGGTGTGGAGGGCGTAGCTCTGTTTATTGCCCCACATGCAGATTATTTCGGCGTGGCACTCCTGGAAGAAGGGGTGCGATTGCGACAAATCGGCATTCAGAAGCCGATCCTGGTGATGGGTGGAGTGCTGCCGGAGCAGATCCCTTTCTTCCTGCGCTACGATCTCACCTTGACCGTCGGCTCCTTGCACATTCTGGAAGCGGCCGAAGCGGCGGCTGCAGCCGAGGGGAAGACGCTCAAGGTGCACCTGAAGATCGATACCGGGATGGAGCGGCTAGGAGTCCATGAATATGAGGCGGAAGCGTTCCTGCGGCGTTCGTTGGAATGCCGGCACCTGGAGATCGAGGGGATTTATTCCCATTTTGCTAATTCCGAACGCGCTGATTTGAGGCATGCCCGCTTGCAACTGGAACGTTTCCTGGAGGTGTTGCACTTCTACGAACGCCACGGTTTGCCGGCGCCGCCTTTGCGACATATGGCCAATTCAGGGGCTGTCTTGCAACTGCCGGAAAGTTATTTCGATATGGTGCGGCCGGGGATTCTTTTCTATGGGATCTATCCGGGAAGCGAAACGCAACGGACGGTAGCAGTGCGCCCGGCGCTGATCTGGCATTCGCGCGTGGTGCATGCGAAGATCACGCAAGCGGGACGGCCGGTGAGCTATGGCTCCTTATGGGAGCCGAAGCGCCCCGGCCGCATTGTGACCATCCCCTGTGGCTATGGAGATGGTTATTTCCGCCAGATGAGCAACCGCGCTCAGGTGATCGTGCGCGGCAAACGCTACCCGCAAGTTGGGCGCATTTGCATGGATCAGTTTATGGTTAATATGGGGGATGACGAAGCCGAGCTCGGCGACGAAGTGATTTTGCTGGGCGATTCAGCTCAAGGTCCGCGGGTGAGCGCGGAAGAGCTGGCCGAGTGGGCCGGCACGATTCCGTACGAGGTGCTGACCAATATTTCGGCGCGCGTGCCGCGCGTCTTCGTCACCGGCGATTAGGCGTTGGCATTCAATTGGCGGTGGATGGCGCTCAGGGCACGCACCTGCTCGGCGGCGTGGTAGGAAGATCGTACCAAGGGGGCGGATTCTACCCAGCGGAAGCCGATCTCCAGGCCGTATTGCTTGAGCTCGGCGAATTCTTCCAGGGTGTAGTAACGTTCAATCGGCAGGTGCTTTTTGCTCGGTTGCAGATATTGGCCGATGGTCAGGATATCCACTCCCCAGGAGCGCAGGTCGCGCATCACCGCTTTGACTTCGTCCATCGTCTCACCGAGCCCCAGCATGATGCCGGATTTGGTGAGCACTTCTGGGTCCATCTTTTTGGCGCTTGAAAGGATGCGCTCGGCCCAGCGGTAGTTATCCTGCGGTTGTACCTGCTTGAACAGGCGCGGCACGGTTTCGACGTTGTGGTTGAGGATCTCCGGGCGCGCGTCCATTACGATGCGCAGGGCTTCCAGTGAGCCTTTAAAATCCGGGATGAGGACCTCGATCGAGCAACCGGGCAGGAGCTCGCGAATGCGGCGGATGACCATGGCGAAGATCGGTGCGCCGCCATCGCGGCGATCGTCGCGGTTGACCGAAGTGATCACGGCGTGTTGCAGGTTCATCGCTTTCACTGCCTGGGCGACGCGCTCGGCCTCCAGCCAATCCAGCGGCAAAGGACGGCCGTGCTTGACATCGCAGAAGCCGCAGGTGCGGGTGCAGACATCACCCAACATCAGGAAGGTGGCGGTGCCGGCGCCCCAGCACTCGCCCAAGTTGGGGCACATGGCTTCTTCGCAGACCGTATGCAGGGCTTTGCTGTGCATCAGGTGCCGAAGCCATTCATAGGTTTCGCCAGCCGGGGCGCGAACGCGGATCCATTCCGGACGGCGCAGCGGGCGCGTTTCCGTAGGGGTTGGGAGACGGTCACGGGTGGGTGTGCTCATGGTGCGTGTATTGTACCGCAGAATGACCGTGGGTGGTAGGCTCTGTGGCCGTAGATGGGAGGAGAGGAGATGTTGGGTGTTAGGGTGGTGGGTGCTAGGATGTCAAGGGGTTAGGAAGGCTTTCTGCGGAGACTATCTTTTAACGGATGAAGCGTTGAGTTCACTGCAAAAAGTCCTTTCACCGCAGAAGGACACGCCCTCGAAGCATTTCAAATAGCTCCAGGAAAGTCGCAAAATTTTTTAGAAAAAATTTTATCAATTTGTGGTCAAAAACCGTTTTTACTGCAGTATTTCATAATTTTCCGTGTCATCCGTGTTTGTCCGTGTCCTCTTGAATCGGGCCCATTAGCAGCGATGGTTTTTGCAGCGGAGTCGGCGTTTCATTTTTTGTGTTCTTTAGAGAACAAATAGTTTTTGTTTTACCAATATTCGTACTAAAAGAGTTTTTTGCCTTGACTTTCTATGCAAAATATGCTAGAATGTAGACATGCCAAAGCGAGTGACTGCCCCAGACAATCCAGATCGGATTGATGAAGTCCTGATCGAAACGCTGCGTAAGGATGGCCGGACGCCGTTCCTGCAAATTGCCCAGGAATTGGGGGTTTCCCCTGGGATGATCCGTCAGCGGTATCAAAAGTTGCAGGAGGCGGGGACACTGAAGGTGGTGGCAGTGACCAATCCCCTGCGGCTCGGCCTTAAAACGATGGCACTTCTCGGCATTCGCACCGACGGCACGCGCATGCTGGAAGTGGCCCAAAAAATTGCCGCCCTGGAGGAGGTGATTTACCTCGTTGTGGTCGGTGGCCGTTACGATTTGCTTGCGGAAGTGTTCTGCCGCGACCACGAAGAATTGCTCCGTTTCGTTACCGAGAAGTTGTATGGGATTGAGGGGGTGCGCGAAACGGAAACTTTTATGTATCTCAAGATTATCAAGGAAATCTACATCTAACTCTCACCATCTGACCTGTCAGTTTTCTCGATTTTCGTTTGGAATATCGAAAGGAGTCAGCTTATGAAAGTCTTGATGATCGGCGTCGGCGGCGTTGGCGAGGCCATTGCCGCAATTGCCAACGAACATTCTTGGGTTGAGAAATTAGTTTTGGCCGATTATGATATCGAACGGGCGCGTCGTGTGCAGCAAAAGCTCGGCGGTGATGCGACGCGCTTCCCGGTCGAATTCGTTGATGCCCGCAAACAGGAAATGATTGAGGCGTTGGCGCGCCGCCACCGGGTAGATTTGATCATGAACGCGGTAGACCCGGTCTTTAACATCCCCATCTTTGAAGCCGCCTATCGGGTGGGGGTACATTATATGGATATGGCGATGAGCCTTTCGCAGCCTCATCCGGAACGACCGTATGAACTGCCGGGTGTCAAATTGGGGGATTACCAATTCCAGCGCGCAGAGCTATGGAAGCGTAAAGGACTCCTGGCTCTGGTGGGCATGGGCGTTGAACCCGGCGTGGTGGATGTCTTCGCCCGTTATGCTCAGGATCACCTCTTCGACAAGATCGAAGAGATCGGCATTCGGGATGGAAACAACCTGGTTATCGAAGGCTATCCTTTTGCCCCCACCTTTTCGATCTGGACGACCATCGAAGAATGCTTGAATCCGCCGATTATCTGGGAGGCCGACCGCGGCTGGTACACGACCGAGCCGTTTTCCGAGCCGGAAGTTTTCGAGTTCCCGGAGGGGATCGGTCCGATGGAAGTGGTTAACGTCGAGCATGAGGAAGTGCTCCTCATTCCACGTTGGGTGCGTGCCCGGCGTGTGACCTTCAAATACGGATTGGGCTCGCAGTTCATCCAAGTACTCAAGACGTTGCATTTGCTCGGCTTAGATAAGAAGGAGCCGATCAACGTCAAGGGCGTGATGGTGGCACCGCGCGATGTGGTTGCCGCCTGCCTACCTAACCCGGCCGAACTGGGACATCGTATGCATGGCAAGACCTGTGCCGGCACCTGGGTGAGGGGCATTAAGGATGGAGCCCCTTACGAAGTCTATATCTATCAAGTGCTCGATAATCAGGAGTCCATGCAGCGCTGGGGCACGCAGGCGGTGGTCACTCAAACGGCTTTTGGCCCGGTGATCGCCTGGGAGATGCTCGAGCGCGGCCTGTGGAAAGGGAGCGGCGTGCTCGGCCCGGAGGCCTTTGATGCCATCCCATTCATGGAACGTATGGCGGATTACGGCTTTCCCTATGGGATTCAGGAGATGAAGGGCGAGAAGATGTTTGCCCGCTGAACCGATGCAACTGCCTCTAAAAACGAAAGCAGGTATCCACGCGAATACCTGCTTTTTGTTTGGGGACCGGTCAATGCGGCAAGTGTTGTTCACCCGGCTATATAGGTTCCAACAATCGGACCGAGGAACATTAGGACGGCAATGACAATGATGGCAACGAGAAGTAAGATTAAACGTATTCGACCAGTTCCTGCCCGCGTTCGTGAAGGCTCTGGAGCATGTGCATCACCTCCTTTCGCTGGCCTTGCGGGACTTATTTACATTTTTGTGGAGTATTCTAATTTTATCCTGTTTCCTTTCAAGGATACGAATTGACCGGCGGTATTTTTGCTTCAACTGCAGAAAATTTGTGCCTGAGTTCACTGCAAAAAGTCCTTCCGCACATCGGTGGTCGAGCACCTTTTGCAGCAGGCTCATAAAAACAAAACACGGCTCCGTTGGGGAGCCGTGTCTGATTTGGAAATCCCGGGTTTGGTTAGAACATCAGCGCGTTGACCTGCTGGATCGTTTCCGGCGCCGGGCGTAATTCGGCTTCGCTCAGGCGGTTGAGCGGTTTATCCACCAGGTTGTAACGATCGGTAAGGGTGGGGCGACCGGTCTCGATATAGATCAGGCCGGTCAGCAGCCAGTTGTTACGTTGTGCTTCTTCCAGCACGCGCATGGCCTGCCAGCGATCGGTCGGATCGTAATCGTGCTCTAGTTTTTTGAGCAGCACGACCGAGCCATCGTGCATGGTCACTTCGCGCACGGTTCCTTCTTCAAAGTCCTCGATCGTGATCTCTTCACGGGACGGGATGAAGGTGATGTCGTGTAGCGGTGCTTCGTGATCTTTGCCCCAAGTGTAGGAGTGGTAAGCGTTTTCCTGGTTGTTGAAGGTCACGCAGGGGCTGATGATATCCAGCACGGCGATGCCGCGGTGGTTGATGGCCGCCTTGAGCAATTCTTTGACCTGCTTCGGGTCACCGGCAAAGGATCGGGCGACAAAAGTCGCATTCGAGGCCAACGCTTCCATGCAAATATCCACCGGCATATAGGGGTTTGTACCCTGCTTTTTCAGCGTCAGTCCGACCTCGGCGGTGGCCGAGAATTGGCCTTTGGTCAAGCCGTAGACGCCGTTGTTTTCGACGATATAGACCATGTTCACATTGCGGCGCATGACGTGCTTGAACTGCCCCATGCCGATGCTGGCGGTATCGCCATCGCCGCTCACGCCGATGCCGCGCAGGCTGGTATCGGCAAATAGGGCGCCGGTAGCAACGGAAGGCATACGACCATGCAGACCGTTGAAGCCGAAGGAACGGTTCAGGAAATAGGTGGGTGATTTGCTCGAGCAGCCAATGCCGCTGAATTTGACCACATTCTCCGGCAAGATGCTCATCTCATACAACGCGGCGATGATTTGACTGGCGATCGAGTTATGGCCGCAGCCCTGGCAGAGCGTGCTGGGCATGCCACGATAATCATTTTTCGTCAGGCCAACCAGGTTGACCTGGACGGAGGCACCACTAGTGGGTAAGGGTTGACTCATGTGCAACCTCCTGTTCTAAAAGGCTATCTACAATCCAACGAGCTGTGGGTGGTAATCCATCCACACAGGCGATCGAACGCAGACGGGAGGCCAATTCAGGGTATTCCATGGTGAGTAGCTGCTTCATCTGCCCATCCCGGTTGATGTCTATCACGTAGACGACCTCATGACGGGCAATGAATTCCTCCACAGCTTTTTGGAACGGTATTGCGCGGACGCGCAGGTAATCGGTCACCAGGTTGTGATCTTTTTGCAGCAGGTGACGCGCTTCCTGCACGGCTGGCTCGCTCGAACCATAGGCGATAACGCCGACGCGCTGTCCGCTTTCTTCGATTTGAGGCAAAGGCAGGTATTGGCGTGCCGTTTCGTATTTCTTTTTCAAGCGGTTTATCATCCGTTCCCAGACCTGCGGCTCCTCGCTGTAGCGGGCGTATTCATCGTGCCCGGTGCCGCGTAGGAAGTAGGCGCTGGCCGGGTGACGGTTACCCGGTACGGTACGCCACGGGATGCCATCGCCATCTGTATCTAGGTAGCGTCCCCAGTTGCCGTTAAGCTTTTCCAGGTCCTCTTCCCATAGGATTTTGCCGCGATCCATCGGAGTTTCCGGATAACGGAAGGGTTCACCCATCCACTGATTCATCCCCAGATCGAGATCGCTGAGTACGAAGACGGGCGTTTGTAGACGTTCGGCGATATCGAAGGCGCGCCAGCCGAATTCAAAGCATTCGTTGATCGAGGCCGGCAGCAGGATGATGGATTGCGTATCCCCGTGACCGATAAAGTTGACGAAGGTCAGATCGCCCTGCATCGTGCGCGTTGGCAAGCCGGTGCTCGGTCCGACGCGTTGCACATCCCAGATCACCACCGGGACCTCGGTGTAGTACGCCAAGCCGGCGAATTCGGTCATCAGGCTCAGGCCGGGGCCGGATGTGGAGGTCATCGCCCGCAGGCCGGCCCAACCTGCACCGATCGCCATGCCGATGGCGGCCAGCTCATCCTCGGCTTGGACGACGGCATAGGTTTGCTTCCCTTCGGGCGTCTTGCGCAGCATGGGCAGGTACTCGTTGAGCGCTTCGGCCAAGCTCGAAGCCGGGGTGATCGGATACCAGGCGGCGAATTGCACGCCGCCGTAGATCGCGCCCAGGGCCGCGGCGGTGTTTCCATCGGCCATGATCAGGCCCTCGGTCCGATCCATGGGCTCGACGAAGTAGGGGTCCTTCTTTTCCAAGTTCGCAGCAGCCCATTCAGCGGCAGCTTTGACTGTGTTGAAATTCATGTCGATCGGCTTCTGCTTTCCCTTGAAGTGGAAGTTCAGGGCCTGGTGGATCTTCTCCAGGTCGATGCCGAGCATCTGTGCCAGGACTCCCACGTAGACCATGTTGGCGATCAGATCGCGCAGGTTGGCCGGGATGCTGGAGTCCTTGCGCACGATCTCTTTGACCGGCATGGGATAGGTGATGATGTCATCCCGTGTGATCGGCTGGCGGATGCTCTCATCGTAAAAGAGTACGCCGCCCGGGGAAACACTTGCCTGATCACGAGCGAAGGAGGCCGGGTTCATGGCTATCACGATCTCTTGTTCGGCGCGGCGGGCGATGAAACCCTCTTTGTTCACGCGGATCGTGTACCAGGTTGGGAGCCCCTGGATATTTGAGGGGAATAGGTTCTTCCCCGATACCGGAATGCCCATTTTGAACAGGGCGCGCAGGATGGTCGTATTGGCCGTTGAACTTCCCGAGCCATTGACCGTCCC
The DNA here is from genome assembly GCA_034432895.1 of Anaerolineales bacterium. GTDB lineage: Bacteria > Chloroflexota > Anaerolineae > Anaerolineales > Villigracilaceae > 630D-37. Next base: position 18,631 of record DAOUBG010000009.1, on the reverse strand, counting down.
GACAGTGATGGAGAAATCGTTAACAATGCGTTGTGTCATAGGTCTCCTTTAGTCAGATGCGGAGATAGGTTGCGGACGATGAGAGAGTAGGTCGGTGTGTTCGAGCAGGGCGCGATATCCGGCTTCGTAATCCCCACCCAGGATCGCTTCTACCATGCGACGATGATAGCTCCAGACTTCGCGCAGATATTCAAGGCTGGTAACCACATTCAGACCGACCATTTCATAGGCTTCCCAGTAAGCTTCTAGCAGGCCGTTGACGAAGGGATTTTCCAAACGGCTGTAGATCAACAGATGCAAGCGGCGATGTTCGGGATGGGGGATTTCGGCCGGGGTACGTTGGAGCTTTTCCTCGGCAGAAGCCAAGATGGCAAGTAATTCCTGATGGTCTTCCGGCCGGAGTTGCCGGACGGCTTCATGCCAGAAGGAAGCTTCGATGTGATTACGCAGCGAAGAGAAGGCCTCGAATAGGCTTTTATCTTGGGCGAGAGCATATTGCAGGCTGAGAGAAACGGCCGGAAAGAAGGAATAAGGCAGCCGTCGAATACCGGTGCGCGGCCGCACTTCGACCAGCCCGAGGGCACGAGCTACTTCGAGCTGCTCTCGCAATACCGATATGCTCACGCCCAATTCCTGACTCAAGGTCGCTAGCGAAGGCAGCGTTGAGCGTTGATTATCGTGACCGGCCAGGTAACATAGGAAATCTGAAAGGGAGGGAGAAGTGCGATTAAACATATTCATCAGATTATTTATATTATTCCTACGATTGAAGTATAATAGCAAAGGCCTGATATGTCAAGGTCGAGTTCGCTGCAAAAAGTCCTTTCATCCCTGAAGGGCATACCATAGACGATTGGAATGCAAATATCTAGGAGAAAATCTTACAATTTCGCAATAAAATTCTTAGCAATATTTGTTAGTTTTGTGCTCAAAAACGGTTTGGGCCGTAAACCCGTTCGTGTTTTTTTTTTGTGTCATCCGTGTTCGTCCGTCTCCCATTGAATCGAGTCCGGACAGCGGGCATGGTTTTTGCAGTGGGGCCTATGGCAATTGCCGAAGAAATCGGTTTTTATCCGATGGATCAGGTATAATAAAAAACGTGAGTGTTTGGGCGCGTTTCCCTGCTTCTGAATGTCCATGTTGAAGGAGTGCTATGCATAAGACTGCTACCGCGATCAAAGATTCCTGGGATCAGATCTCCTTCGGGAAAGCTGAGATCGAATATTTGCAGAATTATCTCTTTGAAATAGAAGAACCGCTGACTACCCGGCAATTGCTTCAGGTTTTGATTGAACATTTGCTGGAGGAACGGCGGCGACGTGCCCACCAAAAGGGCAATGCTCAGGAGAAAATCTACTATCCACGGGAGCGCTATCGACCGGGAGATATTCTCCTGTTTCCAATGCTAAATTGGGCCAAAGGCACCGTAGAACAGGTACGTCCGGGCAACAATCCGGCTGTGGGGCCTTTTGATGTGCTTCATGTGCGGATGGAAGAAGGTGGGGAGCGTTTATTTGCTGCCGCATTGGAGCAACATGCTCTCAACGAACGATCCTTTGAACGCCCGGCGGCCGAGAAGGAACTCACGGCCGAGGAAATTTTGCAACGTCACGGAGAAGCGCTTGAGAAGAACCTGGAACAAGCGCTCCTTAGCGATAACAGCCTGGTGCGTATTGCCGGACGCTGGTTCCCGCGCGCTTTGCTCATTGATATTCACCGCGGTCAGCTCAATTTGGCGGAAGCGGTGTTGGATGTGGCCGGCGGGGAGCCTCTTCCCACTTCTGCCCTGATGAAGGATATAGACCTGCCGCCAGGGGTCAACCCGCGTTTGGCGGAATTTTCCTTGAACTATGCTTTGCAAGAAGATGAGCGCTTCGATGAGGTCGGGCCGGCCGGGCAGGTGCTTTGGTGCTTGCGTCGGTTGGAGCCGCCACAGGTTCAGCAACCACCCCGCTTCCTGGAATATACGCCCATTCCTTTTGAGGCTTCCAGCCTGAGCGCGGAAATGCGCGTTCTCGAACGTGAGGTAGATGACGAATGGAGTGATCTGGATATCCCGGTAACAGGGGATGGAGCGGCAATTTCGCTGATCTTCCCACACTGGCGGGCCGGCACCTTGCCCATCTCACGCCGGGTGCAGAAATTTTTCCCTACTGCCTATGAATCGCAGCGCATTCGTTTTACGCTTGTGGATGCCCGTACCGGGCAGAAGATGCCGGCCTGGGTAGTACGCCCCTACCGCTACGTCGTAGGATTGGCGGAATGGTATAAAGAAAATGGGCTGATCCCCGGAAGTATCGTCTACGTGCGCCGTGGCGAAAAGCCAGACGAAGTGCTGATCGAGGCTCGCCCACGCCGCGTGACCCGTGACTGGGTGCGCACGCTCATGATCGGACGCGATGGCGGCATCGTCTTTGCTACGCTCAAGCAGATCGTGCCGGTTGAATTCAACGAGCGCATGGTGATCGCCATCCCGGATGCCTCGTTGCTGGATGGGATTTGGGAAAACGGCACCTATCGCCGCCATTCGCTGGATGCGCTCATCTTGCAGATGATGCGCGAACTGGTCAAGATCAATCCCCAAGGGCACGTGCATGCTCAGGAAGTCTACGCGGCCGTCAACCTGGTACGTCGTTGCCCGCCGGCGCCGTTGATGGCGACCATGGCGACTCACCCGAAGATCATCTATGTCGGCGATCTCTACTTCCGCTTGGATCTCTCTCTACTGGAGGATCTATGAGTATGGTCGGTTCTACGCCTGCTCTCCTACTTCGACCGACCCTCACTACCCCTTTCCACATTGATTTCAACTGGTGGAAGCAGAACGATCGTGATTGGAGGGTCTACTTGCTTTCCTTGCTTTGTGAGGAACATCGTCAACAGATTGCCTCGGTGCCCGAAGGAGAACTCTTGGATTGGGTGGATGCGGAAACCGGAGAGGTGCGGCCGGTCGATGCAGTACAACACCTGCTCATGACGCACTGTGCCTTGCGCCAGGATTTCATCAATGAGCATACTGCCCTGGTGGAGGCCATCTTTCGCCTCTTCCTGGTCAACGGCAACCGGCCGATGACCTCGGAACAATTGGCAGAGCGCCTTAAGCGGCCGGCGCAAACCATTTTGCAGACCCTGAGCGGGCCGCGCGTTCACAAAGGCATTCGCCCCATCCTGAGCAATTAGTTCGATTGCCCCTGTAGCTCAATTGGACAGAGCAGCTGCCTTCTAAGCAGTCGGTTGTGGGTTCGAGTCCCGCCAGGGGCGCTGTAGCTTATAATTCATCTGAGGAGAGGTAAAACATGCTCGAACGAACCGGCGTCCTTAAAGTTGGTGGTCAAGATGTGACCATTATCGGCGAGGATATTCAGGCAGGGCAGGTAGCCCCGGATTTCGTTGTTCAAGCGCTGGATTGGTCCATCCTGCGTGGCCTGGCGGATACCCGGGGCAAGGTGCGTATCTTAGCTGCCGTTCCCTCTTTGGATACCGAGGTCTGTGACCGAGAGACTCGGCGCTTCAATCAAGAAGCAAGCGCGCTGGATAAGGATATCGTCATTGAAGTGATCAGCACCGATCTCCCCTTTGCGCAGAAGCGCTGGTGCGGCGCCGCCGGCGTTGACCAGGTGATGGTGCTTTCGGATCACCTTTATACCGAGTTCGGTCAGAAGTATGGCTGCTTGATTAAAGAGCGACGCATTCTACGGCGGGCGGTTTTCGTCGTGGATCGCCAGGGAATCGTCACCTATGCCGCCTACATGCCCACGTTGGGCGTGGAACCGAATTACGAAGAAGTTTTAAAGGCCGCGAAGGAAGCCCTGCGGTCGTAATGGCGTGCGGTGTGGAGGTTGGAAGGAGAGAAAGCCATGTCGGCATTCCGCAAATCGAACGATTTGAACGATGTGTTTCAATTTTTCGGCTGGCAAGTTCAGATTCGACCGGCGATCTGGAGCCCACCAACCGACGTCTATGAGACTGAAGATGCTTACGTAATACGGGTGGAAATCGCCGGCATGCGGGAGGAAGATTTTGAAATTACCCTGGAAGGCAATTATCTGCTCATCCAGGGTCAGCGCCCGGACATCTCCGAGCGCCGCGCCTATCACCAAATGGAAATCCGTTTTGGGCGCTTTGCCAGCATTGTGGAACTGCCTCCCGATGTGGATATTCAGCGCGTGGAGGCCGAATATCGCAGTGGCTTTCTCTTTGTAACATTGCCCAAGGCTCGTCCCAACCTGCTTAAGATTCAGGAATGATGCTCCCTATGACTGCAGAACGATGGTTACGCATGGCCGATTTTTTGGAATGGCAGAGAGAGCAGGAGGGTGAAGAGGAGTTCTATGCTCTACTCCCTTCTCTGTTTTCGCGTTTGACCCAAAAGAAGGATGAACCTGCTCCCGAGGGGAAGCCGGTGGAAGAGGAAAATCCTTCCCTGCCCACCGTCATTCCGATCCTACCGTTGCGCGGCGTAGTCGTTTATCCTCAGGCCGCCGTTCCGTTGACCATCGGTCAACCGCGCTCGATCCGCTTGATCGATGATGTGGTCTCCGGAGATAAGCTGGTGGGGTTGGTTGCCTCGCAAAAACCGGAGATCGAGCTTCCGGGACCGGGCGATCTATTCTCCGTTGGCACGCTTTCTATCGTCCATCGCCTGTTGCGTGCACCGGATGGCACGCTGCGCATCCTCGTTCAGGGGATGGAGCGTTTCCGCTTGGTCGAGTTTGTTCAAGAGGAACCGTATCTCAAGGCGCGCGTCGAATATATTCCGGAAACGCGGGAAGAAGGATTGGAGATCGAAGCACTGGTGCACAATGCCCGCACCCAATTCCAGCAGATCGTCCAGATGATCCCTTCCTTTCCGGAAGAACTGCTGAATTCCATTTTGAGCATCGAAGATCCGCTGCAACTGGTCTATAACATCGCCAACTTCCAGCGTATGGATCTGGCCGATGCGCAGGAGATCCTCGAGCTGGATAGCGTCGGCGCCAAGCTACGCAAGCTGTTGACCATCTTGGTGCGCGAAGCCGAGGTCCTGGAGCTGGGGCAGAAGATTCAAAATCAGGCGCGCGAAGAGATCGAAAAGATGCAGCGCGAGTACTTCTTGCGCGAGCAGATGAAGGCTATCCAGCGGGAACTGGGCGAAAAAGATGAACAGGCGATGGATGTGGAAGAATTTCGTCGCCGCATTGAAGAGGCCCACATGCCGGAAGAGGCCGAAAAACAAGCGCGCCGTGAGCTCGATCGCCTCTCGCGCCTGCCCAGCGCGGCGGCCGAATATGGTGTGATCCGCACCTATCTGGACTGGCTGGTTTCCCTCCCCTGGTCTAAGAGCACCGAAGATAACCTGGATATTCAACACGCCCGTCAAATCCTGGATCAGGATCATTATGGGCTGGAGGATGTTAAGGAGCGCATTCTCGAATTCCTGGCGGTGCGCAAATTGCGCCTGGAGCGCAAAGGAGAACAAACGGCTTCCACCGATCACATTCGCCGCGAACGCGAGGGGGTCATCCTGTGCTTTGTTGGGCCCCCGGGGGTTGGTAAGACCTCGCTTGGTCAATCTATTGCCCGTGCCATGGAGCGCAAATTCGTGCGCATTTCGCTGGGTGGCATGCGCGATGAGGCCGAGATCCGCGGCCATCGCCGCACCTACATCGGTGCCATGCCCGGGCGCATTCTTCAGGCTTTGCGTCGCGTCGAATCCCGCAACCCCGTCTTCATGCTCGATGAAGTGGACAAGTTGGTCTTCGATTTCCATGGCGACCCGGCCTCGGCGCTCCTCGAAGTGCTCGACCCGGAGCAGAATGCAGAATTCCGCGATCATTACCTGGAAGTTGCCTTCGATCTCTCCCAGGTCTTCTTCATCACCACCGCCAACACCCTGGAGACCATACCGGGCCCCTTGCTCGACCGTATGGAGGTTATCTATATCTCCGGTTACACTGATAGCGAAAAAGTGGCCATTGCCCGCGGCTATTTGATTCCGCGCCAAATTCGCGAAAATAGCCTGCGCCCGGATGAAGTTGAATTCACCGAAGAAGCGCTGCATAAGATCATCCGTCAATACACGCGCGAGGCCGGTGTACGCAATCTGGAGCGCAAAATCGGAGCGATTTGCCGTAAAGTCGCTACCCGCATCGCCGAAGGCAAACCCGGTCCCTATCGCATGACCCCCGAGATGGTCGAAGAATTCCTCGATCATCCGCCGTTCCTAGGCGAAGAGGAAATTTTCCTGCGCACCTCTACACCGGGCGTCGTGCCAGGCTTAGCCTGGACACCGTTTGGCGGGGATGTGCTTTTTGTGGAGGCCATTTCCATGCCCGGTTCCAAGGGCTTCCAGGTGACCGGCTCGATTGGCAACGTCATGCAAGAGTCGGCGCGGGCGGCGCTTTCCTATGTCCGTTCACGTGCCACCGAACTGGGGATCGTGCCGGATTTCTTCGAGAAACATGATATTCACCTACATGTGCCGGCCGGGGCTCAGCCTAAAGATGGTCCCTCTGCCGGTGTAACTATGGCCACGGCCCTGGTCTCTTTGCTCACCGGGCGTCGCGTCAAGCCTTTCATCGGCATGACCGGCGAAATCACGCTTACCGGTCAGGTCCTACCCGTCGGCGGGATCAAAGAAAAAGTGCTTGCCGCCCACCGCAACGGGTTGAAGACGGTGATCTTGCCGCGGCGGAATGCACCTGACTTGGACGATGTGCCCGAAGAAGTGCGTAAAGAAATGCAGTTCATTTTTGTAGATACCGTGGATGAGGTCTTCCGCGCCGCACTCGATGGGAGCGAGGCACAGGCAGCTTCTCAGGAAGTTGTCCAACTTTCTTCGCAAGAGGCCGTTGCGGGGAATGATTCCAAACCAAAATCGCGAAGAAGGAAAAAGTTGCAGGATGACTAAAGTAATTCTAGCCGAAGATGATGCGACTATGGTTTCGCTTTTGCAAACCCTCTTGAAACTGGAGGGTTTTCAAGTGCTAACTGCAGAAACCAGGCCGCAGGAAGTTCTAAAGGCCGTACAGCGGGAACACCCGGATGTGCTTTTGTTGGATGTTCACCTAGCGGATGGCAGTGGGTTAGATGTGGTGCGCCAGATCCGTGCTCATTCCTCGAATGGTCCGCGGGTGATCATGATCTCCGGCTCGGATGTGCGGGAACAATGCCTGAGCGCCGGCGCGGATGCTTTCTTGCTCAAACCGTTTATGCCGGACGATCTGATCCAAACCATTCGCCGCCTGACGAAATCCTAATCTGACCGCATTGCTATGCAGATTCGCGCCTTCCGTTATCCGCAGGATTACGAAGCTGTAGTTCATCTCTGGCAGGGAATGGAAAAGGGCGTTCGGCTGGGGACCTCCGACGCGCCGCAGGAGATCGAGAAAAAATTGCAGCGCGATCCTGACCTGTTCCTGGTGGCGGAGGAAGAGGGGCGGATTATCGGGAGCGTGATTGGCGGCTTTGATGGTCGGCGCGGTCTGATCTATCACCTGGCCGTGCATCCGCAGTTTCGTCAGCGCGGCATCGCTTCGCTCCTGATGGAAGCGGTGGAAGCACGCTTGCGGGCAAAAGGCTGCCTGCGCGCCTATTTGCTGGTCACCACTGATAACGAAGAAGCCATGCGATTCTACGAGAATCGCGGCTGGAAACAGATGGATTACGTAGTGATCTACGGAAAGGATTTACGATGACCGTGCGCGTTGCGATCCTCATTGCTTCCGATCGTTCGGCTCGTGGTGAACGGGCGGATGCCAGCGGGCCGGCACTGACCGAATGGGTGCAAAGGCAGGGTTGGACGGTGGTCGCACAGGCGGTGCTGCCGGATGATTACGTCACGCTGCGCAACTGGCTGATGGCGCGCTGTGACGAAGGCGGCGTAGATTTGATCCTAACCAGCGGCGGCACCGGCGTGGCCCCGCGCGATATCACCCCTGAAGCGACGCGTGCCGTTCTGGATAAGGAAGTACCGGGCTTGGCCGAGGCGATCCGCGCCGCTTCGCTGACCAAAACGCCGCATGCCATGCTTTCGCGCGGCGTAGCTGGCATTCGCAAGCGCACGCTGATCGTCAACCTGCCCGGTAGCCCGAAGGGGGCTATTGAGAGCTTAGAGGTGATTGCCCCGGCCCTGCCCCATGCCGTTGACCTGCTGCGGGAATCCCCGAACGCAGAAGCCGGCCACAGAGCGTAGCGCCAACGCTTGCGTTTGCCCTGTTGTGCAAATCTTGCATTTGCCTTGCTGCAGCGCAAACGCTTTTCGCTTTGCGCTGATGGATTGCTCGCATTAATTCGGGCGATCACCCCAAAATATGCCGGGCGATCACCAAGCGCTGAATTTCGCTGGTACCCTCGCCGATGGTCATCAGGCGCGCATCGCGGTAAATGCGTTCCACGGGATATTCGCGGCTGTAGCCATATCCGCCGAAAATTTGGATGGCGTTGCGGCACACGCGCTCGGCCATCTCGGTGGCGAAGAGCTTGGCCATGGAAGCTTCTTTGGAGAAGGGGCGACCTTGTTCTTTGAGCCAGGCAGCGCGATAGACCAGCGTGCGGGCGGCCTCGATCTCGGTGGCCGCATCGGCGAGCATCCATTGAATGGCCTCGAAATCGGCAATGCGCTGACCGAAGGCGCGGCGTTCTTTCGCATAGTCACGGGCGTATTCAAAGGCCGCTTGTGCCAGCCCCACTGCCAAAGCACCGATGCTGATCCGTCCGCTATCCAGCGTGGCGAGCGCCTGTTGCAGACCGCGTCCCTCCTCGCCGACCAGGTTATCCAGTGGCACATGCACATTGTCATAAGTCACCGCGTGGGTAGGGGAACCGTGCAGGCCCATCTTCTTCTCCGGCGGGCCGATGCGCAGACCGGGTGTATCGGTCGGGACCAAGATCATGCTCAGCGAACGGGAACCACCGCGCGGGTCTGTGCGCACGAGCGTGATGATGTATTCGGCAATGCCCGCGTTCGTGCACCACATCTTATTCCCGTTGATCACCCATTCGTTGCCGATCTTTTCGGCGCGTGTGGTTACCCCGCCTTGAATATCCGAACCGCCGCCGGGTTCGGTGAGTGCCAGAGCAGCCAGCCGACCGCGCCCATCGGCGACCCTTGGAAGCCAGGTGCGCTTGAGCGTTTCGCTTCCGTAGTTCACCAAGGGCAAGGTCCCCAATCCGTTATGGGCCGCAAAAGCCAGAGCGGTCGAACCGCATCCCCACCCCAGTTCCTCGATGGCAATTGCTGCGCTGATAGCATCTACGCCGGCCCCACCATAGCTTTCCGGAATGTTCAAGCTGAGCAATCCTAAAGGCCCTCCCTTGCGTACCGCTTCCCAATTGAATTCCCCGCTTTCGTCCACCTCGCGTGCTTTGGGTCGTACCACGTCGGCGACGAATTGATGCACGCTACGTTGCCACATGCGTTGCTCTTCGGTCAAGTCAAAGTTCATGGCACTACTCCTTGGGTGTGGAATGGTGAGGATATTTTACCCGAAAAAAGCGACGAATTTCGACCGTGGACGGTGGACTGTAGTCTGAGACGATTCTGTGGCCCGGGATGGGATATATTTTGACTCCATGGCAAAAACTATCTTCCTATATGAACCTGATTCAATAGGATACGGATAAACACGGCACCGAAAAATTATGAAAATGTTTATGTTAAAACCATTTTTTACAACAAATAACTAAAATATAGAGTCACAAGAATTTCTTCCGCTTCGGCAACATGTCGGTGCACAAGTGGGCAAGCGCCGCCTTTACCGAACGATCTCAACAGTTTGCCCAATACGGACGTGGCAAGCCTATTGAGGAAATAGGCAAGACCCTGATCATTACCCAAGTCTAATTTGCTATCCTATGTTACAATCCACTCCGTACCCCCCGTACTTTTTTTCCTGAGGAGCAATCTATGGCCCGCTTAGATCTGACCGTCTACCCGGATCGCCTGGAGCGCGCCGTTCGTCGCGCCCGTGAACGCAATATTCTCATCCCCACCTTCGCCCAGATGAAAGACCCCTCTCGCATCCCCCCTTCGATCCGCGCCGAACTGGCCGAGATCGGGCTTTGGGATCTACACCCACGCAACCTTTTCCGCATCACTTGGCACAACGAGCCCAAGCCCCATGGGGGCGGCTTTAATGGGGTCAACTTCTTGGAACTTCCCTCCTCGCTGACCGGCGTGCCGGCGCGCATCGTTCTCCTGGTCGGCAAATGGTTTCCCACCGGCGCGCATAAGGTTGGCGCGGCGTTTGGCTGTCTCGTCCCGCGCCTGGTGACCGGCCAATTCGATCCCACCACCCAAAAGGCCGTTTGGCCGTCCACCGGCAATTTTTGCCGCGGTGGAGCTTATGATTCGGCCTTGCTCGGCTGTCACTCGATTGCCATTCTGCCCGAAGGCATGAGTCGTGAGCGCTTTGAATGGCTCGAACGCATCGCTGGCGAAGTGATCAAAACCCCCGGCAGCGAATCCAACGTCAAAGAAATCTTCGATAAATGCTGGGAATTGCGCCGTTCCGGCGAAGACCTGATGATCTTCAACCAGTTTGAAGAATTCGGCAACTACCTCTGGCACTATGAGGTCACCGGCCATGCCATGCTAGAAGTCCTCGAGCGCCTGATGGGACCAAAGGATCACTATCGCGGCATGGTCTCCTCCACCGGCTCGGCCGGCACCATCGCCTCCGGCGATTTTATGAAGCAACGCTTCCCCGAAAGCAAGATCGTCGCCTGCGAGGCGCTGCAATGCCCGACTCTGCTCGAAAACGGCTTCGGCGCGCATCGCATCGAAGGCATTGGCGATAAACACGTGCCATGGATCCACAACGTCAAAAATACCGACTTCGTTGCCGCCATTGATGATAACGCTGTGGTCAACCTGGCCCGTCTCTTCAATGAACCGGCCGGTCGCACCTACCTGGTCAAGATCGGCGTTCCACAAGAGATCGTCTCGCAACTGGACCTGCTCGGTTTCTCCGGCATCTCCAACCTGCTAGGCGCCATCAAGTTCGCCAAATACTACGAATTGGGCGAAAACGATATCGTCCTCACCGTGCTCACCGACTCCATGGATCTCTATCAATCCCGCCTGGCCGAAATGCGCGCCGAAATGGGTGAGTACGATGAAAAGCAGGCCGCAGCCGATTATGCCCGCTGGTTACTCGCTCAATCCACCGAACACCTACTTGAACTGCGCTACACCGATCGCCGCCGCATTCACAACCTCAAATACTTTACCTGGGTCGAGCAACAAGGCAAGACCGCCGCAGCACTCCAGGCGCAATGGTATGACCCGAACTACTGGACCGAAATTCAACAGCAGGTGGAAGAGATCGACGCCCTGATCGAAGAATTCAACGCCCGCGTCGCGGCTGCGTAGTCAATCCCACACCTGAAAGACGCATACCCCACCGTGACCCGTTTCCCAATCCCCGCGGGAAAGCAGGGTCACGCTTTTTTTCAGGCATCCTTCCAACAAGAGCACATCCATACGGCAAAGCTCCGGATGAGCGGCCAGGATTTCATAGTAAGGACAATGCTGGAGAAAAAGACGCGGCCCCTGAGCGGCGGCCTCCCATCGTGGGCGATACTGCAACCGTTGCAAAAAGTCCAGGGTGAGACGCAAGCGGTTCGTTTCTTGGACCTTGGGTCCCATCTCCGGCCCAAGCTCGATCAGCCCTTTGGCTAAGGCCGAGGGTAAAGCCTCCCCGTCCAAGCCGCGTTCCCGGATCAGCGCAAAGAGCACCTCGATCAGCCGCGGCAAATTATCCCCCCGCATGCGGCGACTCAGGCGATAGCGACGGGAAGGGCGGCCTCGTCGCCTCTCGCGTTGCGTTTCCGTCTCGATCAACCCGACCTCTTCCAGCTTTCGCAGGTGGTAACGTAGCGTCGCCGCTTGCAATTGCAAAGCTCGTTCCAGCTCCTCCAGCGTTGCCGAAGCATGAACACGCAGATAGTTCAGAATACGCTCGCGTCGCGTTGTCATGGATCGGATGTGATTATACTCACATCTGCGTTTTTGTAAACATATATTTTCAAAATTCGCTTGACCGACTTTCTACCCATGCTATAATTGCCTCCATCTATGGCGGAACAGCTTTCCTGGGAAGCACCTTATGCCATCGCGCGAGCCCTAATGCGGCAATATCCGCAATATCCTTTTGAAGAGCTTTCCCTCGGTCGGCTCGAAGATATGGTGCGCGGCTTGGAAGGCTTCCAGGATGAGCCTGGACCTGTCAGCGATGAATTGCTGCTTGAAATTTTCCAACTCTGGTATGAGGAGAGGTTGCATGGACAATCGTGAACTGCAAAGCCCCGGCTATGAAATTCCCCCTGAGATGCAAGGGCAGGTAGTGATCACCACCCTCGATCGCATCTACAACTGGGGGCGGCGCAATTCGCTCTGGCCGATGATGTTCGGCCTGGCCTGTTGCGCCATTGAAATGATCGCCGCTCAGGCGGCGCGTTTCGATCTGGCGCGCTTTGGCATGGAGGTCATGCGACCCAGTCCGCGCCAATCCGATGTCATGATCGTCGCCGGCACAGTGACCAAGAAGATGATCCCGGCTATCGTGCGTCTCTACAACCAAATGCCCGAACCGAAATACGTCGTCGCCATGGGCGCCTGTGCTTCGGGCGGTGGCCCTTTCAAGGAAGGCTATAACGTCGTTGCCGGCGTGGATAAATTCATCCCTGTGGATGTCTATATCCCCGGCTGCCCTCCGACTCCCGAAGCCCTCACCGCCGGCCTGATGAAGCTGCAGGAAAAGATCGATAAACAGTCCATCCGTCGCGTGCGCTGGTATCAGAAGGGACCGGATCCCGTCGAAATACCGATCCCCGTGCTGGGCCCGGATATTATTGACCCACGGCGCACCCAGGAGATCAAGCGCATGGCCGCCGGACAGGCGCAAGCGCAGACCGTTGCACAGGAGGGTTAAATGGCCACTGTTTCTGCTCCCGCTTTGGATTTAGCCGCTCGCTTTCCACAGGCCGTGCGCCCGGATACCCGTCCTGGCTATAGCGGCTGGATTGTGGAAAAAGATCACCTGATCGAAGTCGCTACTGCCTTGTGCGATGAATTCAGCTACGACTTGCTTTCCTCTGTAACCGGCGTGGATTATTACCCGGACACAATGGAAGTGGTCTACCATGTATATAAGACGACCGGCGGCCCCGGTCTCGTTTTCAAGGTGCAGGTGCCACGGCAGGACCCGATCGAGGTCCCCTCTGTGACTCCGATCTGGCCGGGGGCCGAGCTCCAGGAGCGCGAAGCTTGGGATCTCTTAGGGATTCGCTTCACCGGTCACCCCGATCTGCGTCGCATCTTCATGTGGGAAGGCTTTGCCGGTCACCCGCTGCGCAAGGATTGGAAAGAACCTTTCTATGAAGAAGAGGCCAAACCGTACAAATCGCGCTGGCCGGAGGGCAAATTCGTCCCGGCGGAAAAGAAAAATCCCTTTGGGGATAATCTGAATTTTCCGCCTGGCTTCGATCCTGAAACTTGGACCTCCGAGGATCCCGATGCCCTGCTTTATGCCTCGCTGGCGCGCTATACCCAGGGAGATGGCGATCTGAAAGCCGATCGCGTCATCGTTAATCTTGGTCCGCAGCACCCTTCGACGCATGGTGTGTTCCGCGCCGCGGTGGTGCTGGATGGTGAGACGGTCGTCGCGCTCAAACCGGTGGTCGGCTACCTGCATCGCAATCATGAGAAGATCGGTGAACGCAATACTTTCCTGCAAAACATGCCTTACACCGATCGTCTCGATTACTTCAACTCGATGAGCAACAACTGGGCCTACTCTCTGGCGGTTGAGAAGCTGATGGGCATTCAGGTACCCGAACGCGCCGAGTACCTGCGCGTCATCATGGCCGAGCTCAGCCGTATTCAAAACCACTTGATCCTGGTAGGCATGTTGCTCAACGATCTGGGCGCCTACTTCACTCCTTCCCTCTATGCCTTTGAAGAGCGCGAGCTGATCTTGGATATTTTCGAGGCGATTTCCGGTTCGCGCATGATGTGCAACTATCACCGCTTCGGTGGTGTGGTACGCGATATTCCCCCGGAAGCGTTGCAGAAGCTCAAGAACTTGGTCTACGATCGCCTGCCGCGCAAGGTAGACGAATTTGACCGCTTGCTGAGCGAAAACGAGATCCTGGTTTCGCGCTTGAAAGGCGTAGCGAAACTCTCGGCCGAGGAGGCCATTCGCTATTCGATCACCGGGCCGGTGCTGCGCGCGAGCGGTGTGCCCTATGATGTGCGTCGCGCCGAACCCTATGGCATCTACGATCGTTTCGAGTTCGATGTGGCCATGCGCTATAACGGCGATCTCTACGACCGCTACCTGATCCGTCTGGATGAGATCCGCCAGTCCTTGCGCATTTTGGATCAGGCCATTCGGCAGCTGCCCGAAGGTCCGGTCATGAGCGTCAAGCCGCAGTATCAGGTGCGGGTGCCGGCCGGCGAAGCGTACGGTCGCATTGAAGCGCCCAAGGGCGAGCTCGGTTTTTATATCATCTCCAACGGGAAACCGAATCCCTGGCGTTATCACGTGCGTGCCCCCTCGTTCATCAACATCACCGCGCTGGAAAAGATGTGCGTGGGCAACAAGATCGCCGATTTCGTGGTCATCCTGGGCGCGCTGGATATCGTCCTGGGTGAACTGGATCGCTAATGCCGTAGCAAGGAGAGAAACATGTACGGAAAAGGCATACTCAAAGGTCTAAGCGTTACGCTGAAGCATTTCATTGATACCTATCTGGATGATATTGCCTGGTGGGGCAAGCGCTACTATACCCCTGAAGGCATTGCCCGTCGTTCGAGCCCGGAGGGGCGAGGCATTTTTACGATCCAGTACCCGGAGGAGCGGCGCCCGTTGCCGGAAGAATTCCGCTACCTGCCTTTCCTGGTCTATGACGAAGGCCCGAATGGCGAGAAGGAGATCCGCTGCACCTCCTGCGGCATTTGCGCCAAAGTTTGCCCGCCGCAGTGCATTTGGATCGTGCGCACCACCGATCCGAACACCGGACGCCCGGTGCCGCAACCGGCTGAGTTCTATATTGATGCCGATATCTGCATGAATTGTGGTTTGTGCGCTGAGTATTGCCCATTCGATGCGATCAAGATGGACCACGATTACGAGGTGGCCTCTTACGGGCGCAACGTTTATTCGCTGGAGAAACTGCTTAAGCCCGCTTCTTACTATGCCAGCATTCGTCCGTTGAATTACGCGCGCGAAGAGGAAGCGCGCAAGGCCAAAGAGGCCGCAAAAGCTGCCAAATCCGCTTAATTTCTCCACAGGGGCAAACCGTTTCGGTTTGCCCTGTTCTATCAGGTGATATATGACAAAACAGATAACGAAAGAGCAAGTTTTACAGGCCTTAAGCCGCGTTCAGGAGCCCGAGCTCCATCGCGATCTGGTCAGTTTGAACATGATCCGCGACCTGGAAGTGGATGGGGATCGTGTTTCTTTCACCATTATGCTGACTACCCCCGCTTGTCCCCTGCGTTCGCAGATTGAGCGAGAAGCGAAGCAGGCGGTGGTTGCCTTGCCGGGCGTGAAAGAGGTGCAGGTGAAGATGGCTTCGGATGTCCCGAATGATGGTCGCATGCGCGGCTTGGTCAGTGCACCGATCCGCAATGCCATCGCAGTCGGTTCCGGCAAAGGTGGCGTGGGCAAGACGACGGTGGCGGTCAACCTGGCGATTGCGCTGGCCCAGAGCGGCGCACGGGTTGGCCTGATGGATGCCGATATTTACGGCCCAAACGTGCCTACCATGCTGGGGGTTAAGCGCCTGCCCCCGCCTAAACCGGATAAGCTCATTCCTGCCGAAGCCTACGGCGTGAAGATGATCTCGATGGGGCTGCTGGTCAAGCCCGGTCAACCGCTGATCTGGCGCGGTCCGATGCTCAATTCTGCCATTCGTCAGTTCCTTTCGGATGTCGAATGGGGCGAATTGGATTACCTGATCGTCGATCTGCCCCCCGGCACCGGCGACGCGGCGCTCTCGCTGGCGCAATCTTTCCCTTTGAGTGGCGCTGTCATCGTTACACTGCCGCAGCAAGTCTCGCTGGAAGATGCCCGCCGCGGCTTGGAGATGTTCCGTGCTCTCGAAGTGCCGATCCTGGGCATCGTTGAAAACATGTCCTACCTGGAATTGCCCGATGGCTCGCGCATGGATATCTTCGGTAGTGGCGGTGGAGAATCCTTGGCGGCGCAGGCTGGAGTGCCGTTCTTGGGCAAAGTGCCGATCGATCCGCGCGTGCGCGAGGGCGGGGATAACGGCAAGCCGGTCCTGGTCGCGCATCCGGACTCTGCGGTTTCCCAGGCTCTGCGCGGCATTGCCGGGCAGATCGCCGCGCGCCTCTCGGTCGCCGCGCTCTCTCAGGGCAATACGTTGTCGATCAACATCGTTGAGTAACCGGCCCACCTCTTTTTCCACTCTGGCCCATCCCGTTCTCGGGGTGGGCTTTTTTGTGGGCGGTGGACGATCGATCGTGGCCGTAGACTGTGGACCACTCTACCACGCAATCCCTATGCGACCGATCCTTGCTCTCCTTGTTCAGCCATGTTATAATAGGGGCACTTCAGAATCATGGTGCCCATAGTTCAATTGGCGGAACGTCTGACTGTGGATCAGAAGGATGTGGGTTCGAGACCCACTGGGCACCCCAAACGGTGGCCGCGAGGCCACTTTTTCTTTCTTGTTCTCCTATTCCTGTTGAGCGGATGTCACGGCGCTGCGCCGATCGCGGTGACCCTTTCTCCTGGTTCGATGGTCACCGTCACTGCCACGCCCGTGGCTCCGGCCCCCAGTCCCTCTCCCATTCCCTCGGCGATCCCTACTCCCTCCCCGTTCGAGGGATTGCGCCTCGTTTATGGCACGGCAAGTGGCCTATGGCTTTGGGAAAACGGCGCTTCTCGCCCGCTGACCTTTGAGCCCGGTGATGCCGATCCGGGCTTTTCGCCGGATGGCCTTTGGATCACTTTTCGTCGCGGAGAGGCACTCTGGGTCATTGGGCCGGATGGCGAAGCGCGCTCCTTGATCACCCCCGATTATCTGGCGCTTCTTGCTCCCGGAAAATCGATCCGCCTGGCGCAACCTTTTGCCTGGATGCCCGGCACGGCCAATCTCTTTTTCACCACCCAGCAGGCTACGGCAGATGGATGGAGGCCACGTTTTGATCTACACGTCGTGGATGCGCGCTTCGGTCAACCGATCCTGGTACTCGAAGCGGAGCGCGGTGGCATTCCTTTCTTCTCGCCGCGTGGCAATTGGCTAGCACTGGTGCGAGAGGGAGAGATCGCCCTTACCTCACCTAACCCTCTCAAGCCGCGTAACGTTTTTACCTATCAATCCATTCCCGGTTATTTGCCCGATCTCCATTGGCTGCCCGATGAAAGTGGTTTTGTCCTACTGATCCCGCCGCGGCCAGATCAGGCTACTCCAACCCCTGAGCCTTCCTCAGAATATCCGGGGCTTTTGCCCACCCGCTGGTGGGGCATTTCGATCGAAGGCAAAGCGCGCTTGCTAGGTGAATTCCAGGCCGAAAACTTCAGCCTCGCTCGTCCTATTATTTACCCGAATGGAGATCGGCTGCTTTATCTCTACCCGTATCGTAAGCGCGGCCAGCACGAATTGCATATCCTGGACGTAGCCGGTAACGATGCGTTTTACACCTCCTACTATTACGGGCGGATCGGTCCGGTCGCCTGGTTGCCCAACGAAACGCATTTTCTCTATTGGGCAGATTCCCCTCAAAGCCTGTGGTTGGCACACTATGGAGAACCTGCCCGCCCGCTGGTGACCGATTTTGCCATTGACGCGTTGCTTCTGGCAAACGAAGATTTCTTCCTCTTCCGCCATGGGGATACAATCTACCTACAAACTTGGCAAGGGGAAAGAAGCCTGCTTGTGCAAGGCACGAATGGAGCGGTTGCGGTGTTTTATGGACGGTAGACGATGAAGTGTGGACGGTAGATTTTTAAAGAACAGGTTTGATACCGAATCCTCGCATGCTGCCGGAATTCGGTTTATTGCATGCTCCTTGAGTTAGACAAAATTGGGGGCAGTTTTGCATTTGAGCAAAACGTAGAAACTTGGGGATGTGAACACACCAACTTCTACCAAGGAGAACATACCGGACTTATCGAGTTCTTCCAAACGGTCCATGTGTGCATTTAGGGCGAACATCCCCAATTCCCGAATTGCCGGCTCAATGATCCCAAGCGGCAATACAAATTTTGGGGAGTTCGGCGATCGAAAATCGCTTTTGCAGAAAACGCTGAAAAGCCACATTTGAGAGCAGCCGGCGTAGGCGCCTTGATCGCAAACGCAGGGACGCCAGTTGCCCCAGCCGTTTGGATTGCAGGGGACGTCAACGCCTGGGATGGGGGTGGTGTTGGTGGTGTAGCAGTGACCGTTGATGCAGACCGAGGTGCAGTCAGGGATGTGAACGCCGTTTTGGTAGCAATATTTTTGATCACAGTATGTGGATGTGCTGCACTCATAGCCACCGGGGGTGGGTAAAGGGGTGGATGTGGGTGCGGTGGTTGGAGAGGCTTGAGGGTCGGTGGGGGGAGGGGATTTACAGGTACCACCGCTACAAGTAGGGTCACAACCATAGGCACAATGGTCTTAATGCCAGCGATCG
>DAOUBG010000008.1:0-199128 GCA_034432895.1 Anaerolineales bacterium | reverse complement strand
TCTGGTTCGGATAAGGGCGCATCCATGAACGTGCAGTGATGGGGCCCTCTCGGATCTTTGGGGTGTGCGTCCCGCTGGAAAAATTGACAGCCCCAGCACATGTCAAGTTAACCGCTGTGTGTGGGGCCCAGTGTGGGTTTTCTTGAAACAAATTTGATGGCATGGTATAATCCATCCCCGCTTCAGGCATTGAAAATCCCATCCAAAGAGAGGATGTAAACGATGAGCGATTTGTTGAAAGCTGTAGAAATGCCCCTCAATCCGAACATCCCAGAGCTGCGCCCTGGGGATACGGTGAACGTTTTTCTGCGCATTGTGGAAGGTGGACGAGAACGCATCCAGGAGTTTCGCGGCATGGTGATTCGCCTGCGCAAGGGAGGCAATGAGGCTTCTTTCACCGTGCGGCGGATTGCCAGCAATGGCATCGGCGTAGAGCGCACCTTCCTCCTTCGCTCGCCGCGCATTGAAAAGGTGGTGCTCGAACGGCGGGCCAAAGTTCGTCGCGCTCAGCTCTATTTCATGCGCGAACGCACCGGTAAGGCCGCCAGGTTGAAGGAAAAATTCGATTAATGGCTGTGGACCAGGTGCGGCCTTTAGCGGAATGTCTCAGCTTTTGATCGGCATTACAACCCGACAGGCGCAAACTTCCGAGGGACTCCAGGCATTCTCCCTGCTCCGTGCGTATGTTGATGCGGTTTTGGAGGCCGGGGGAATGCCTCTTCTTATCCCGGCGGCTCTGCCTGCCTCACAAGCCTCTCAGCTCCTGGAATGTCTGGATGCCTTAATCCTATCCGGCGGTGGGGATATCCATCCGCAGTTCTTTCCTGGTATGCCCCATCCCTCGGTAGATGGGATAGATATAGAGCGAGATGCTCTGGAACTGAGTTTGGCGCGTCGCGTCGTGGAAAAAGGGAAGCCTTTATTGGGCATTTGCCGCGGTTGTCAGGTTTTGAACGTCGCGCTGGGAGGGACCTTATACACCCATCTGCCTCATCAGCTGGAGAACTCGCTTGAACATTCTCTACCCGGCACACAGCGCCGCACGCTGGCCCATACCGTTCGCATTCAACCTGAAAGCCGTCTGGGGAGAATTCTGGGGGAGCCGATCTTGCGGGTGAACAGCCTGCATCATCAGGGCGTGGCAGAACTTGGGGATGGTTTGCGGGCCAGTGCCTGGGCTGAGGATGGGTTGATAGAGGGCATCGAGCTGGAAGATCGTCCTTTTGTCATCGGGGTACAATGGCATCCGGAATGGCTTACCGATCAAGAGCCAATGCGCCGTCTGTTTCGTCAGTTAATCGTAGAGGCCTCGCGGCAATGAATCCGTCAACCGAAGATCCGATCGGCGTTTTTGATTCGGGGGTTGGGGGGCTTTCCGTTCTGCGTGCCATCCGCCGCGAACTGCCGGAGGAACACATTCTGTATGTGGCCGATCAAGCCCATGTTCCCTATGGTCCCCGTCCGTTGGATGAAGTGCGCCGATTTGCCGAGGGGATCACGCGTTTTTTGCTCGAGCGTGGCGCTAAGCTGATCGTGGTTGCCTGCAACACGGCTTCAGCGGCGGCCTTGCATGCCCTGCGTCAACTTTTTCCGCAGGTGCCGTTTGTCGGTATGGAACCGGCCGTCAAACCGGCCGCGGAACAAACCCAAAGCGGCGTGGTGGGTGTGCTGGCGACCCCGGCTACCTTTCAAGGTGCGCTCTATGCTTCCGTCGTGGAGCGCTTTGCAGAAGGTGTAAAATTACTGCCACACACTTGCCCCGGCCTGGTGGCGCAGATTGAGGCCGGCAACCTGGAAGGAGCAGAGACGCGCGCTATCCTGGAAACGGCTCTGCGCCCGATGATCCAAGAGGGCGCCGATACCATTGTCCTCGGATGTACGCATTATCCTTTCGTCATGCCCCTGATCCAGGAAATTGCCGGGGAATCTGTGCGGGTGATCGATCCCTCGCCTGCGGTGGCGCGACAGGTGCGTCGGCTGCTGGAGGCGCGCGGGGCGCGGCGAACGGCTACGGGTCCCGCCCGAATGCGCTTTTTCACCAGTGGCGCGCCTGAGCCGTTTGCCTCGCTTTTGCCTCGCCTATTGGGTGAGACGGGGAGCGTTCAACCGCTCCAATGGGTCAATGGCAATTTGATCGAACTACAGGCCGAAAATTTTCCGCAAAACGAAACTTCTCTCTAAGGAGAATACTATGCCTCGTGAAGTAAAACTCGGGAATCGCTGGGTTGGAGATGGTCATCCTACCTATATCGTCGCCGAGATCGGAATCAACCATAACGGGGATCTGGAGATTGCCAAAGCAATGATCGATGCCGCCGTTCATGCCGGTGTGGATGCGGTCAAATTCCAGAAACGGACGCCGGAAGTTTGCACTCCGCCGGAGCAGCAGAAGCAAATGCGCGAAACGCCATGGGGCTATATTACGTATCTGGAGTATCGCTATAAGGTCGAATTCGGGTTGGAAGAATATCGCGAAATTGACCGTTATTGCAAAGAAAAGGGCATTCCCTGGTTTGCTTCGGTGTGGGATGAGCCTTCGGTGGATTTCATGGAGCAGTTCGATACGCCGGCCTATAAAATTCCCTCTGCGGCGCTGACCGATCACAACCTTTTGCGCTATGTGCGTCGTACTGGGCGTCCGATTATCCTTTCTACTGGTATGTCTACCATGGAACAGATCCGACGGGCGGTGGATGTGCTCGGTACGGAGAACCTGCTCATTACTCATTGTACCAGCACGTATCCTTGTGAGCCGGAGGAGCTCAACCTGCGCATGATCCAGACCTTGCGTAATGAATTTCCGAATGTTCCGATCGGCTATTCCGGTCACGAGGTGGGACTTGTGCCTTCCGCCGTGGCTGTGGCGTTGGGGGCCTGTCTGGTCGAGCGCCATCTGACGCTTGATCGCGCTATGTGGGGGAGCGATCAGGCTGCCTCGGTGGAACCGGGTGGCTTTGAGCGCCTGGTGAAGTACATTCGGGTCACCGAGGCTGCTTTAGGCGATGGCATCAAGCGGATATACGAATCCGAAAAACCATCCTTGCGCAAATTGCGCCGGGTGAACGATGAGTGAATGGTATCAAGCGGTTCGGCGAGCTGCGCGCCCGCTGGGCAAGTCACTGCTGGCGATCATTCGCTGGAAGCGCATCCGCTTTGACGAGGCACCGCCGATCTTCGGCAATGCTAAGCCAAAAAGCGGCTCCCACTTGCTTTGGCAGGTGCTCAACGGTTTTACGTACATTATGCCCTATCGCTATGTGGAGGCCGATCCGGTGCGTACGATCACCGCGGATGGGCGTCGTCGCACTGCCGAAGAGGTCTTGAACGATCTGAAGCGGTTTCCACCGGGCGTCATCGGCTGGGGCTACCTGGAAGCTTCGCCGGGGAATATTTCCTTTCTCGTCCAACCCGGCCGGGTGAATTACTTTATCTACCGCGATCCGCGGGATGTGCTCGTCTCACACGTCTTTTTCGCCACCGATATGCACCCTGGCCACGGAATGCATGCCTTCTATAAATCCTTGCCTGATTTCGATGCCCGACTGAAAGTTGCCATCACCGGTATTGACCGCGATGGGCTTAAACTGGCCAGCGTGCGCCAGCGTTATGAGGATGTCTTCCGTTGGCTGAAGACGCCGGGGGTCATGTGTATCCGCTTTGAGGACCTGATCGATCGCCGTGAGGCCACTCTGAATGCCATGTTAGATGAGGTAGAAAAGAGTGGCTATCGCATCCCGACTCCACGCCCGGAAGCCATCCGCGTTCTGCTTGCATCCATTCAACCGCGCCGAAGTGCTACATTCCGCTCCGGCAAAAGCGGCACCTGGCGCCAATATTTCACCGAAGAACACAAACGATTGTTTAAAGAGGTGGCCGGTGACCTTTTAATCCGCCTTGGATATGAGCAGAACAATGATTGGTGATCTGCTTGAATTCGCGCGCTCCCAAGAGCGCATATGTTGCCGATTTTGTTTGGGGGGTAGAGCATGAAATTCGGGAGACGGTTCAAGGCCGCGCTGCGGATTTTGCTTCACGGAGAAGAAGTTGCCCATCGGCATCGCCACATTCCGGCCATTACGCTGCAAGAGGTCGAAGAGGTGCAGCGCTTTTTCCGCCGCCCTAAATTCTTTATCTTCGGCCATGCCCGCTCCGGAACGACGCTCCTGGCACGGCTGGTGCGCCTGCATCCAGAAGTGCATTGCAACTGGCAGGCTCATTTTTTCACCCGTCCGCCTTTTCTCAAATCGCTGGTGGATTCTCCAGAAATTCAGGAATGGCTCACCCGGCGTTCCAATCGCTGGAATCAGGGGCGTGATCTTTCCCCCCTCGTCTTGCGGGCTGCTGCAGATATAATCCTGGAACGGGAAGCCGAACAACTCGGAAAGCGCATTGTGGGCGATAAAAGCCCCTCCAGTCTGATCCATGGTCAAGCCGTGCGCGATCTCCATACTGTTTATCCGGATGCCTTTTTGATTTACATTGTGCGCGATGGGCGTGATGTGGCTATTTCCGAACGTTTTCGTAATTTTGTCGAAGATTCGCGTTACCTAACCCGTGAAGATTTGCAAATTCTCGAAGCGCTCAAGCGGGACCCGGAGCCATTCACCCGTCAGGAACGTTCGATCTTCACTGAGGCTTCGTTGCGGCGCCTGGCAACAAGCTGGTTCGAAAACCTGCGCGAAACCGAAGCCGAAGGGACCCGGCTCTTTGCCGAACGCTTTTTCACCTTGCGCTACGAAGACCTGCTGGCAGACCCCTTCCGAGAGATGACGCGTTTGTGGCAGTTTTTGGGCGCTGAAGTCCCTCCCGATCTGGCGCAAGCCATACAACAAGAGATGGCTTCAAACCCCGATGAGGAATGGCAATCTCAAAGGAAGGGAGAGATCGCCTGGTTCTTGCCCAAAGGTCAGGCCGGCAACTGGCAACGCCTTTTCACCCCTCACGATCGCGATCTCTTTGAGTCTATTGCCGGTGAAATGCTACGCAGGTGGGGATACAGTTAACGGAGCGTGGACGGTGGACCATAGATGTGGGAAGGACGCAGGTGATGGGTTATTCTTTGTAAGGAGAAGCATATGAAAAAATGGTGGATTGGATTTTTTCTGATGCTCGTGGGGCTGAGTAGCTGCGCCTCTCCCGCGAACCAACAATCGGCGATTGCCACGTTCGTGGCGCAAACTGTGGAGGCTGGGCGCCTGCTCTCCTCTCCAACGGCATCCTCAACTCCCGAACCCCAGCCGACTGCGGTCGTTACCACGACACCACTTCCTGCTCCAACCTTTACTCCGGCGGCCGGGGGACCGTGGCTAGGCTGTCTGCAAGCCGAGCTGATCGGCGAAGACCCGGTGGATAAGGCCCTGTTCACGCCAGCAGGACCGCTTCAGAGTGGTGCGCCCTTCCTCAAACACTGGTACATTCGAAATACCGGCAGCTGCACTTGGGATACTTCTTACAAGGTGCGCTTTGTAGATGGGGACCTGCTCGGCGGGGCCTATGTTTACAATCTGCCAATGGTCACGCCCCCGCAAGGTGTTCTGGACCTGGCGCTTTTCTTGCAGGCGCCCGCCTCACCGGGTACTTACAAAGGACGTTGGATCCTAGAAGCGCCGAACGGCATTCAGTTCGGCGTTGGCCCGCAGCGCATTCCGTTTTGGGTGGAGATCGTGGTCAGCGATGCCAAAAATCCGCAATTTGCCGTCACTTCGATCCGCTTCTGGGTCGAAAAAGATACCTCTCGTTGCCCGGCCAATGTGTTGAACACCGTCTATGCCGAGATCACGGTCAACGGTCCTGTGACGGTAGTCTATCAGTGGTTCCAAAGCGATGACAATGAGAGTGGAAGGATCTCCCTGGAATTTAAGAACGCAGGCAGTAAAACGATCTCCCGCGAATGGTTGAGCCATCCGATCGCTAATCCCACAAATCCACGCTGGATGCAACTGGTCATCCACGAGCCGAATCATCAAAGCTGGGATAAGATCTATCTGGATTTTACTTGCCCATAGATGAGTACCTTGTCCGATCGGTAGGGAAGGCGTTAAAATCGAAGCACCCTACTATAGGAGAGAGACATGTTCCATACGCTTATTCTTGTCGGCAACCTCGGACGCGACCCAGAAATGCGCTACACCCCATCCGGTCAACCGGTAACCAGCTTCTCGGTGGCGACCAATCGGCAATATACGAACGCCAATGGGGAGCTGGTGAAGGAGACGCTCTGGTTTCGCGTCACGACTTGGGGAAAACTCGCCGAAACCTGCAATCAGTACCTCCGAAAAGGCTCAAAAGTGCTGATCGAAGGCCGCCTGACCGCCGATCCTCGCACCGGTGGACCACGCATCTGGAACGGACAGGACGGGCAGCCGCGTGCTTCGTTCGAGGTCACAGCGCAAACGGTGCGTTTCCTGAGCGCTCGTGGCGAGGAAGAAGGCGGTGCAGAGGTCCCCGGCGAAGCGGTGAGCGACGAGGACATTCCCTTCTGATGAGGCCGTATGAGCCAGCGCTCTCCGGAAATGCAGCCGGCCCCTCAGATGGTCACAGCCTATAGCAATCTGGCGCGCATTGCCCATTCGCCGGCCGATTTCGTCATTGATTTTGCTCACTGGCTGCCGGGCGATACCCAGGCTTGGATTCAGGCACGTATTTTGCTTTCCCCGCTTTCGGCCAAACTCCTGTTAAGGGCGTTGGCCGAGAACCTGGCGCGTTATGAAGCGGCCTTTGGCGAAATCCCCGTTCCCGGCAGTGGGCCTTCGTTGGCCGATCTGCTTTTTCAGCCCCCTGCTGAGGGAAATCCTTGAACCTGTAGAGGCCGCGGTGCACAAGTTGGAGTCGATCGCCGAACGTATTCGCCGTGCCTTTGATGAGCGCATTCTGGCACGCGATCGCGCCTTGGCTTATGCGCGTGAGTTGACTCGCGAGTGCGCTCTGGCCATTCGGGCGGCGCATCGTCAGGAAAGCGAAGCGATGCATGCCCATCTGGAACGCGCACAGCACCTCGTGCAATCTCTAAATAAAGAACTGCGGCCATTTCCGGAGTTGCTCTACGCCGGCTATACCCAAGATGCCTTAAAAGAATTTGCCGAGGCTAACATCGCTTGTGCTTTGATATATGAACGGCCGTTGCCTACTCCGGAGGAACTGGATATTTCACAATCGGCTTACATCAACGGGCTGGCCGAAAGCGTGGGTGAGCTGCGACGGCGGATCATGGACATTCTTCGCCATGGCTATTCCGAAGAAGCCGAACGCTTGTTGGGGTATATGGACGAAATCTATGCCATACTGGTGACGATGGATTATCCTGATGGCTTGACCAACAACCTGCGCCGTCAAACCGACCTAGTACGGGGCATTGTTGAGAAAACGCGCGGCGATGTGACGGTTGCCTTGCGCAGTCAATACCTGGAACAGGCGATCCGCCGATTGGATCAACGCCTGGAGGAGCGATCGTGAAAAGTACAGGTCATCGTTACCCTCTGTTGCTCTATATCCGTATGTTGGATCGCTGGTGGCCGGCCACATTGAGCCTAGCCATAGCACTGTTTGTTCTTGGCTGGGGCGTTTCCAGTAACCCGGCCTTTCAGAAAGAACCGTGGGGCTGGATGGCGCTGTTGCTGGCTGGCGGGCTCGCTTCAGCGATGACCTTGCTCCTATTGATCCTGCGCCGCATGGCCTATATCCAGCCGCGTCCGGAAGGTATACGTATTGTCACCCCTTTCTTGCGGTTTAATATTTCCTACAAGCGCCTGCGACGGGTGACCAGCGGAGAAATGTATGCCCTCTTTCCGGCGAAACGCCTTTCAGGATGGAATCGCGAAATCTTAGAGCCTCTGATGCACAAGACGGCACTGGTCCTGGAATTGAACGGCTGGCCCTTACCGCCGTGGATCCTGCGCCTGTTCCTTTCCCCTTTTTTCTTCCGTGATCGCACCCCGCATCTGGTCATCCTGGTAGATAACTGGATGCGATTGAATACGGAACTGGATAGCTTCCGCTCCCTCCAATTTTCCACCGCCACTCGTTCCCAAACTTACACCCCTCCCTTTCGATCTTAGCCGATCTCCGGCGGGGAACCTGTCTGTGACCGAGAGCGTTCCCCACCGCTCAGTTTCACTTTTTATTTTTATGCCCAGTCTACCGTCCGCGGTCCACCGTCCGAAACTCTCAAAGGATTTCTCTCAATGCGTGATCTCTTTCTCCTCGAACCAGATGTTATCTTTCTAAATCATGGCTCTTTTGGCGCTACGCCGCGCCCGGTTTTCGAGGCCTATCAGGCATGGCAAAGGCGCTTGGAAGCCCAGCCGGTGCGCTTTTTGGGGCGCGAATTGAATTCGCTCCTGGCGCAGGCTCGTGCGGAACTGGCGAAATACGTGGGTGCCCATCCTGATGATCTGGTGTTTATCCCCAACGCCACCTACGGCGCCAATGTGGTAGCGCGTTCTCTTCGACTGACCGAGGGAGATGAGATTCTGGCCAGTGATCAGGAATACGGCGCCTGTGAGTATGCCTGGGAATATGTGTGCAATCGTAGCGGCGCGATCTACCGTCGTCAACCGATTCCTTTGCAGGCTTCTGATGAAGAGCGTGTGGAAGCTTTCTGGCAAGGGGTTACGCCTCGCACCAAGGTCATTTTCCTGAGCTACATCACCTCCCCAACCGCGCTTCGTTTGCCGATCGAACGCATTGTCGAACGGGCACGACAAAGTGGCATGATTACGGTGATCGATGCCGCCCATGCACCGGGTCAGCTCCCACTTGACTTGCAAAATCTGGGAGCCGATTTCTTTTTCGGTAATTGCCATAAGTGGATGATGGCGCCGAAAGGCTCAGCGTTCCTGTACGTGCGGCCTGATCTGCAGGAGCAGATCGAACCGCCGATCGTCAGCTGGGGATACCATGCTCCGCCGGAGATGAGCAGCGGTTCCCGTTTTCTGGATTTGCTTCAATGGACCGGTACCCACGATCCGGCCGCGTGGTTGAGCGTTCCGGATGCCATCCGCTTCATGGAAACCTATCACTGGGATACCTTACGGCCGCAGCTCCATGCGCTGCTGACCCAAACGTTGGAAGCCTTCGTTTCCATCACGCATTTGCCGCTAGCCTATGCTCAGGACTCGGACTATGTACAAATGGCGGTTGTGCCTTTGCCCCCTGTGCCGGCCAAGGTGCTCAAGGAACGGTTATACGAGGAATATCACATTGAGATCCCAATTATTGAATGGGCCGGACGGGTGTTCCTGCGCATATCTGTTCAGGGCTACAATACCCCCGATGAACTAGGGGTGCTGTTGCGGGCAATAGAGCGGTTGCTTAAGGAACTGGCGTGACTTCGGCCCGTTCACGCCGCAAGGTGACCAGGCACGGTGCAGTCGTGGTGATCACAACCCGTTGCCCCTGTGGAAAGATCACCTCGGTCTGGTACTCTTCGCGCAAAATTTCCAATCCGCGGTATTTCAGTCGCACCGGCCAGGGGAAAGGATTGTAGCCTTCCAGGCGCACCAATGTGGGAGAATAGATCTCGACCCCTAATGTTTTCAGAAAAAGCGCAAGCGGAAAAAGACCGAGCAGATGGGAACGTTCACCCATCCCCTCCCCGCTTTGGGCATGATAATACTGGTAAAACGCTCTTTGCTTTTTTAGCGTCCGAAGGGCGGCCCCCATCAAACGTTCTACTAGCTGAGCCGCTTCGCGGCGCAGTCCATAACGCAGCAGTCCTTCGCCGATCAGCCAGTTCCAGAACATTTCAACCCGTTGTGCCAGGTGCTCGGCCTCCTTGGCAGGAGGGTTTGCAAAAGTCGCTATGCCGAAGGGGCGCTGGAAGCGCTGCGGATTGTGCAATGCCTGTTTGACCAGGGATTCTGCCTGTTGGGGAGTTGGCTGACCGGCCCAGAGGGGCAGAAGAGTGGAAATATCTTCCACATCGAGATCGGGAATGCGCACGATGACCCGATCGTTTTCCCCAATCCCTTCGATATGAATTTCATCCAGCGAGTGATAGAGCCGCGCCGAAGTGACCGTCAATCCGCCGCTGCGCCAGCGCATTGCATTGGCCTCAAATTGCTCTACGCTTTGGCCGTCTTCCCATAATGTGATCCGGGGATAGCATTGACCCGGCTCACATAGGATTTCGATCACCAGGCGTACAGGAGACTTAAAGCGTTTTCCCAAATGCGCTTGCCCATTCCCCCGCTGACGGAGCAAAACTTTCCCGCCGGAGGGGAGTGAGCTTTCCCGATCCAAATAGCGATAACCGACGTGGCGTGGATTCCAGGCACGTGTCAACAAGGCGTGTAGTTTTGCCGCTTGGGCCTCTAGTAGGACATGTTGTTCTTTGCGTTCATTTTCTTCCCCAAGTAGCGCCTCGAGCAATTCTATCTCTTTCAAAAGTATCGCCGAGAGGGCAGGAGCATGAACGGCGCCGAGATCCACCCCTTGTGACCAAGGGTTCCATAAGTCAAAAAGCGGATGGTCTTCCAGGCCGAGTTGCGCTTCGTGCGACCATTGTGGGATCCCATCGCGATCGATATCCTGAGCGGGAGAAAACCAATGCCAGAAGAAGGAAAGCAACCCTTTGATTTCTTGATTTGAAGGCAAAGCGTAAACTTGCCGAGCCAGCGAGGTCAAAAGCGGTGTGGCGAGGATGCGTTTCAGCGTTGGCGCCAGAGGGCGAAGGGGAATGTGACCGTTCTCCTCTTGGGCTTGCAAGAAGGATTGCAACAGCGATCGGGCCGCCGCTGGCAGGATGGAGGCCAGGTGGAGTGCCTCGAACGGGTTCAATCCTTGCCAGGCAAGCGGAAGATCGCTGCCGTTGGCTTGTGAAGCATAACCGTTATCGGTGGACCTGCGTGCCACGAACGGGGGTGTCGCTTCTCCAAGGATCGATCGTGCCGCCTCTTTTTGGGTCATGGCCAAAACGGCATCCCAGCTGGGCTCGCCGGTATGGATTTCAAGTGTCTGGGATGCATTGAGCAGCTCAATGCGTGCTTTTTCGGCTTCCCAGGAACGTGCCGCTAGACGGCGCGCTTGCTCGAAGGATTGTTGGGCATCTTCCAGTGCTACTTGCGTCCAGACGATCTGACGGGAGCTGCCGGGTAGGAGCGAAAAATCTACCCTCAAGGATGGGAAGGGGCCTTCCCCCGGCTCGACCTCTCCGGTCATGAAGATCACCGGCGAAAGATCGTTGGTCCGTCCCGTTAGCACGTTCACCAGATTGGTGCGTCGCACGAGCAAAGGAGTGCCCTGAAGGGGGATAAGCAAGCCGCAGGTTTCGACGCGCAGATGACGGACTCTCTGGCTGCGGTTGAGAAGCGTCAGACGACCGGCCAGGGCATAGGATTCCGCTACCCAGTATTCGGCCTGGACCTCGATGCTATCAAAAGGGGAAAACGTCAATTCCAGGAAGTTGGGGTAAAAGGCGCGTAAGATCGGGGGATGTGCCAATTCGTGAGGCGCAGTGACCACGCGGGTCCCTTCGCGAAAGCGGTGGAAGACGCGCATGGAGCGCGCCCGTAGCCCATAGGTGGTGAAGAAGCTCAGAGCCGCCGGTTCGCCTGTCCCCCATTCCAGTTCCCAGGTGTGATCGTTGTGCGGATCGATTTTGCTTAATCGGCCATCTGCCGAAAACGTGAGCGCTAGGGGATCCTCGGCTGTGAGCGACCATTCGGGCATAGCGCCATTTTACGGGAGGCGGGTGATCCTGACAAGGTTATTGGAGTCGCGTGATCGCGTGGTTGTTAGTCAAATAGTTGTACGGTTGCTTCACGGTCCACGGTCTATGGTCCATCGTCTACCACGGTCCACGCTCCACTCTCCTAAAACAAATCAGCCTCCTTGGATAGGAGGCTGTCTGTCGGGGCGCGCGGATTTGAACCGCGGACCTCACGGACCCGAACCGTGCGCTCTAGCCGGGCTGAGCCACGCCCCGTAAGGTGGTGCCATTATAATGCTTCCCCTGAGTTTTGGCAAGGAATTTTGCTCTCCAAATCCTAAGTGCTCATATTTCCTTGACAACCGGATGCCTTCAGAATACAATTTTGCTATGCTCGCCCCACGCCTTGTCAACCGCAATGCTAACGATCGCAATAACGATCGCCTGGTGCAGGCGTTGGGCGTGAAGCAGAGTGAGTGAGTCTCTTCATCTGTTCACCTCTTGGTTGACCGCCCGATGCCACAAGCGCCGGGCGGTCATCCTTTTTCTAACCATCCACGATTCACCGTCCATTCCTGGAGGTTCTATGTACAGAACGCATACCTGTGGTCAAATTGACGAGCGACTGATCGGTCAAAAAGTGACTCTGGCCGGCTGGGTGCATCGCATCCGGCATCACGGCGGCATGATCTTCCTCGATCTGCGCGATCGTTTTGGCCGAGTTCAGATTGTTGCCGATGGTCAACGTACCCTGCAAGCGTTTGCCATCCTGAACGAGGTGCGCCCGGAGTGGGTGTTGCAGGTCCAGGGGCGTGTGGAGCGCCGCCCGGCCGGGACGGAAAATCCGGCGCTTCCTAGCGGCCGGGTTGAATTGCTAGCCGAGACCGCGCGCGTGCTCAACCCCTCGCTCCCTCTGCCTTTTCCGCTTGAAGAGCGCAACGGCAACACGGTGGATGAAAGTTTGCGCCTGAAGTATCGCTATCTCGACTTGCGACGCTCACGCTTGCAGCGCAACCTGGAGTTGCGTCACCGCGTGGTGCTGTTTATTCGCAATTACCTTTCCGAACGCGGTTTTCTGGAAATCGAAACGCCCATCCTTTTCAAAGCCACGCCGGAAGGTGCGCGGGATTACCTTGTTCCTTCCCGGCTATATCCCGGCCAGTTTTATGCTTTGCCGCAATCTCCCCAGCAGCTGAAACAATTGCTCATGGTGGCCGGCATCGAGCGCTATTTTCAAATTGCCCGTTGTTTTCGTGATGAAGATCAGCGTGGTGATCGCCAGCCGGAATTTACCCAGTTGGACCTGGAGATGGCATTTGTCGAACGGGATGATATACTCGAAACCGTGGAAGGTCTGTTCACTGCGCTGATTGCCGCCCTCGCGCCCCAGAAGCGCTTGCTCAGTTCCCCCTGGCCGCGCCTCTCCTATCACGAGGCGATCCTGCGCTATGGCAGCGATAAGCCCGATCTGCGCTTTGACCTGGAGATCGGTGAGGCGACCGATTGTTTCCATGGCCTGAAGTTGCCAATTTTTTGTGTAGCCAAAAAAGATAACAAGGACCTAGAGAACAAGAACATAGATAGCAAGAACAGCGAGTCCATTCCCCATCGCGCCATTCCGCAGAGCGCCAGTACGAATAGCGAATCCATTCAGCACCTCGTCACTCCACAGGCCGCTGGTAAGAATAGCGAGTCCATGTCCCACATCGTCACTTCACAGAGTGTTGCTAAGAATAGCGAATCCATTCGCTACCTCGTCATTCCACAAGCTGCCGGCTGGCCGCCTGCCCGCAAACAGGCTCTGGAAGCGTTGATCACTGAGCAGGGACACCCCTGGCTGCTGCTCACACGCACCGCACAGGGCTGGGAGGGAAGCCCTGAACCGTTGCCGGAAGCCCTCTCCCGTTGCCTGCTCGAGCGTAGTGCTGCCCAGGTGGGCGATCTGTGCCTGTTGCTCACCGGTGAAGCCTTTGCCATCAGCAAAGCCCTAGGTAACGTGCGGCTCTGGCTGCGGGATACGTTGAACCTGGCGACCCCGGACTTACTGGCTTTTGCCTGGATCGTCGATTTCCCCATGTTTGAATGGAATGAAGAGGAAAAGCGCTGGGAAGCAGCGCATCATCCTTTCACCCGGCCGCGCCTGGAAGAACCCGACCTGCTCGAACGCGATCCCTCGCGCCTCCTTTCCGAAGCCTACGACATGGTCTGTAACGGCTATGAGCTGGCCTCCGGCTCGATCCGCATTCACGAAAGCGAGCTGCAGCATCGTGTCTTCCGCGTGCTTGGCCTGAGCGAAGAGGAAATCCGACGAAAATTCGGCCACATGCTAGAGGCCTTTCAATTCGGTGCCCCGCCCCATGGCGGTATTGCCCCCGGTATTGACCGCCTGGTGATGCTTCTGGCTGATGAGCCGAATATTCGTGAAGTGATCGCCTTCCCCAAAAATCAGACTGCCCGCGACCTGATGGCCGATGCCCCCTCTCCGGTCGAAGAGCGACAACTCCGTGAACTGCACTTGAAGATCGATTTGGATGAATGATCCGGAGGTAAAGATGTCCGAAAAAGGTCCGCTTTTGACTCCCGAACTCGTACAGCACATTGCTTCGCTGGTGCAAATCGGACTGAGCGAAGCCGAGGCCGAAGCCTTCGTTCCCCAGTTGAACGCCATCCTGGAATATTTCAACCTGCTCCAGGAAGTGGATACCACCCAAGTGCCACCGGCCTTTTTGCTTTCCGGCCCGCGCAATGTCTTCCGCTCGGATCGGCCCGAACCGGGTCTGACGCGCCAGGCCTTTTTGAGCAACGTTCCCCATCGGCAAGGGGAATACGTCTGCGTGCCGATTGTGCTGGAGGAATAATGGAATTGCCCTACCTGAGCATCTCCCAGGCCCAGGCTCTGCTGCGCAGTCGGCAGATCAGCAGCCTCGAGCTCACGCAAGCCGTTCTGGAACGTATCCATCGCCTGGACTCCGTGCTTCGTGCCTGGCTGACGGTGGATGAGGAGGTCGCCCTGGAGCAGGCGCGCCGTGCCGATGAACGCCTCCACCGTGGCGAGCGCCTCACCCCCCTGACCGGCATCCCGTTCGGCGTCAAGGACTCGATCATCACCCAGGGCATGCGCACCACCTGCGCCTCGCGCCTCTTGGAAAACTACATCCCGCCTTATCAATCCACCGCCGTAGAGCGCCTGTTGGAAGCCGGAGCGGTTTTGATCGGCAAGCACAACCTGGATGAGTTCAGTATGGGCTCCTCCACCGAAAATTCTGCTTTCTTCGCCACCCGCAACCCATGGGACCCGCAGCGGGTGCCCGGCGGTTCGAGCGGAGGCTCGGCCGCGGCCGTGGCCGCCGGGCAGTGCTTCTTTGCCCTGGGCGGCGATACCGGCGGCTCGATCCGTTTGCCGGCGGCCTTCTGTAACGTGGTCGGCCTCAAGCCTACCTACGGGCGCGTTTCGCGCTACGGTCTGATTGCCCTGGCCTCGTCCTTCGATACCATCGGCCCGCTGACGCGCACCGTCGAGGATGCCGCGCTCGTCCTGCAGGTCATCGCCGGGCCGGATGGCCGCGATAGCACGACCCTTCCCGATTCCGTTCCGGATTACCGCGCTGCCCTCGATCGGCCGGTGAAAGGCCTACGCTTAGGGTTGCCGCGTGAGTACTTTGTCTCCGGCATGGAAGCGGGCGTCGAGGCCGCGTTACGGGAGGCCATCCGCCGTTTCGAGGCACTGGGCATGGAGGTGCGCGAAGTCTCTTTGCCGCATACGCCCTATGCGTTGGCGGTTTATTATCTGATCCTGTTTGCCGAGGCCAGTGCTAACCTGGCGCGTTTTGATGGCGTTCGCTTTGGGGTTGCGGCGGAAGCAGCGCAAACGATTGCGGACCTTTATCTTCAGACACGTCAAAAAGGCTTCGGCGCGGAAGTGAAGCGACGCATCCTGCTCGGTGCGTTCACACTTTCCGCCGGCTACTACGATGCCTACTATCTGAAGGCACAGCGTGTACGTACGCTATTGCGGCAGGATTTCGAGCGTGCTTTTGAACGGTGCGATGTGCTCCTCACCCCGGTCAGTCCGAGCGTGGCCTTTCGCCTGGACGAAAAAATCGCCGATCCGCTGGCGATGTATCTTTCGGATATCTACCTGGTCGCGGTTAACCCGGCCGGCGTGCCGGCGCTGGCTTTACCTTGTGGTTTTGCCGATGGATTGCCGGTGGGGCTGCAGCTCATCGCCCCTCATGGAGAGGAGGGCCTGCTTTTCCAGGTAGGACATGCCTATCAGCAGGTCACCGAATGGCATCACAAGCACCCACCACTATAGGGAGGGCAAATGGAAGCGCTGAAATACGAAGCCGTGATCGGTCTGGAAATTCACGCTGAACTGCAAACGCAATCCAAGATGTTCTGCCGCTGTTCGGCGGATTATGCCCATGCCGAGGCTCCGAACACCCTGATCTGTCCGATCTGCACGGCACAGCCGGGCACGTTACCGATGGTCAACCGTCAGGCTGTCGAACAGGGCATACAGGTCGCCTTAGCCTTGAATTGCGCCGTTCCGCCGATCAACGTTTTTGCCCGCAAGAATTATTACTATCCCGATCTGCCCAAAGGCTACCAGATTTCGCAATACGAAATGCCGCTGGCGGTGAACGGCTGGGTAGAGGTGACGATCGGGAAGGAAGCTCGGCCGAAGCGCGTTCGAGTCCGCCGGGTGCACCTGGAAGAAGATACGGCCAAATCCTTCCATCAGGGCAATTTCACTCTGATTGACTTCAACCGCGCCGGCGTGCCGCTCCTGGAGATCGTCTCCGAGCCGGATATGCACACTGTGGAAGAAGTGTTGGCCTATGCCATGCACGTGCGCAACGTCCTGCGCTATCTGGGCGTGAACTCCGGCGATATGCAAAAAGGCGTGCTCCGCTTCGAGGCGAATATCTCCGTACGCCCGGAAGGGAGCACCGAACTGCGTACCCGCACCGAGATCAAAAACCTGAATAGCTTCCGTGCCCTGGCGCGCGCCACCGCCTATGAGATTCGCCGTCAGATCGCCCTCTATGAGGCCGGGGGGCAGGTGGTGCAGGAGACCCTTGGATGGGACGAGGTCCGCGAGGTGACCATCTCACAGCGCGGCAAAGAACATGCGCACGATTACCGCTACTTTCCGGAGCCTGATCTGCCGCCCCTGGAGATCGTCCCGGCCTGGGTAGAGGCCATTCGCGCTGCCCTGCCTGAACTTCCGGAAGCGCGGTGGCAGCGCTTCGTAGAATTCTATGCCCTCTCGCCGGCCGATGCGCGCATCCTAGTGGCGGAAAAAGCCCTGGCAGATTACTTTGAAGCCGTTCTAGCGCATACCGAAACCCCGGCGCGCGAAGTGGCAAACTGGATGGTGGGCGAGTTCCAGCATCACTTGAACGAGCGCCAGCTCGAGGTCGAGGCCCTGCCCTTCCCGCCGCGAGCCCTGGCACAGCTGCTGGAAATGGTCAATCGGCGTACGATCACCGTGGTCACGGCGAAAGAAGTGCTGCGTGAAATGTTCGAGAGCGGCGCTTTTCCCCAGGAAATCGTCCAGGCGCGCGGCTTGGCGCTGATTGCCGATGAAGCGACCTTGCAGGCCGTGATCGATCGGGTGCTGGCGGAAAATCGGGAAGTGGTAGAGTCTTACCTGAAGGGCAAAGAGAGCGTCTTTCAATGGCTGATGGGGCAGGTTGCTCGTGCGACGCGCGGCAAAGCCGATCCGCAGCTGGCGCGCCGGCTACTGCAGGCCCGATTGGATGCGCTACGCCATGAGAGATTGTGATAAAATCCCCCTTTGATGCCTCAGCCATACGATCTGAGCGTACAAGAGTGGATTGATCTCTTTCAATCCTGGGGCGAGCCGGCCTATCGCGCCCGTCAGGTCTGGCATGGCTTGTATCGGCGCTTTTGCCAATCGCCGGATGAATTCACCGATTTGCCCCATTCCCTGCGCCAACGCCTGGCGGAGCATTTCCGCTTCCCGCCGCTCGTTCCGCAGGCCTCTCTGA
This sequence comes from Anaerolineales bacterium, assembly GCA_034432895.1. Taxonomy (GTDB): domain Bacteria; phylum Chloroflexota; class Anaerolineae; order Anaerolineales; family Villigracilaceae; genus 630D-37. The sequence continues at coordinate 181,464 of DAOUBG010000008.1, read as the reverse complement.
CCTCCCAAGATGGCGAAACGGTCAAAACCCTCTTTTGCCTGGAAGATGGACAGGCTGTTGAGGCCGTGCTCATGCGCTATGAGCGCCGGCGCACGCTTTGTATTTCCACCCAGGTAGGTTGTGCCATGGGGTGTGTCTTCTGCGCCACCGGTCAAATGGGCTTCCGCCGCCACCTGACGGCCGGGGAGATCGTCGCTCAGGTGATGTATTACGCCCGTCAGCTGGCGGAGCAAGGAGAAAGGGTCACCAACATCGTCATTATGGGAATGGGGGAGCCTTTCCATAACTATGAAAACACCATGCGGGCTATCGATCGTCTCAACGATCCGCAAGGATACAATTTCGGCGAACGGCGGATCACGATCTCGACCGTCGGCCTTGTGCCGATGATCCGACGCTTTGCCGCCGAACGGCGCCAGGTGAACTTGGCCATCTCGCTTCATGCCGCCGATGATGCGCTGCGTTCCAGCTTATTGCCGGTCAATCGAAAATACTCGTTGGAAGAGGTGCTCCAAGCCTGCCGTGACTATGTCCAAGAGACGCATCGCCGCGTGACCTTTGAGTGGGCGCTGATCCGCGAGGTCAACGATACGCCGGAGCAGGCGCGACGACTGGCGAAGCTGCTCAAAGGGCTACTCTGCCACGTCAATGTGATCCCCCTCAACCCCACGCAGGGATACAAGGGGCAAGCTACCACTCAAGAACGAGCGCGTGCCTTCCAGGCCATTCTGCAGCAGGCCGGCATTCCCTGCACCATTCGTCTGCGGCGCGGTATCGAAATTCAGGCCGGCTGCGGTCAGCTGGCGACGCGCGAAGGGCTATGATACGCTTGCTTTTACAACCTCGCTGTCTTTAGGAAGGAACAGAATGCATCCTCTGGAGAAACCGCTTCACCCTTCTCTCCCCTGGTTGAACCGAGAACGCTTCTTCTTTGCCTTGATCCTGCTTGTTGCCATCGTGACGCGCTTTTATGACCTGGAGACGCGCGTCATGAGCCATGACGAGAGCCTGCACACGTATTTTTCTTGGTTGCTCTATCGCGGTCAGGGGTACCAGCATAATCCGATGATGCACGGGCCATTACAGTTTCACCTGATCGCCCTCTCTTATTTTCTCTTCGGTGCGAGTGATGCCACGGCGCGCATTCCGGCCGTGCTTTTCAATCTGGCGACCATCGGTCTGGTCTGGTACTGGCGGCGCTATTTAGGGCGAATCGGCGCCTTGCTGGCCGGCGTGATGTTCGTTATTTCGCCGTATTTCCTGTATTACGGCCGTTATGTACGCAACGAGTCCTATGCCGGCTTTTCCGGCGTGCTCATGCTCTACCTCATCCTGCGCTATCTGGAGAAAGGGGAACGGGAATATCTTTACTGGCTTTCGGCAGCGCTGCTGATCCATTTTGCGGCCAAAGAAACGGCCTTTATCTATGCTGCCCAAGCGCTGATCCTGCTGGCGATCGCCTTTGTCGTGCGCATCACGGCCGTGCGCTGGAGATCGGAGCGCTATTTCACCGGCTTCGTGCTCACCTTTTCCCTGGCGCTACTCTTGCTTGTCATCGGCGGGAGCTTGTTCTTTTTCGGGCGCGGTGGCACGCTTTCCGCCACCGAGACGGTCTTACCGGCCAATCCTTTAGCCTCCCCCGGCCTCTCGCAGAAGGTATCTATCTCTCCTCTGGTAGCTTTGCCTTTGCTGGCCGGCCTGATCTCGCTGATCGCGGCGATCTATTTCCTGGTGCGCGGCTATACCTGGGAGGCCCTGCGCCGGGAACGCATGTTTTCCTTGGCGCTGCTCATTATTACCCTCGTGCTTCCGACGCTGGTGCCTTTCATCATCAAACCCTTAGAACCGCTGGGGCTGAAAATACCCGTGGATGCCGCAGCAGTTCAGGCCATGTCCTGGCAGCAAGTCATGCCCCTTTTGGGATTTGTGCTCATCGCTTATGCCGTAAGCCTATTCCTCGGCTGGCTATGGGATTGGGAAACCTGGTGGCGGGCTGCGGTCATTTTCTGGTTGCCTTTCATTGTCCTATTTACTACCGTCTTTACCAATCCTGATGGCTTTTTCACCGGCGTGCTCGGCTCGCTCGGTTACTGGTTGGAGCAGCAAGGGGTGCAGCGTGGCAGTCAGCCCTGGTATTATTACATCCTGGTACAAATTCCGATCTACGAATTCCTGCCCTTCCTGGGAATGATCCTCTCTGCTTTCCTCGGCGTTGGGGTACTACGGCGCATGCCGAAATCTTCCCAGGTTCCGGCAACCGAAATTGCTACTCCCAGCGAGGCATTGCCGCAGCCTCTCTTTTTGGCGCAGCAAGATGGGAAAGATTTGGATGAGCCGGACCAGCCGCCGGAAGAAGAGATCGTTGCTCCGCCCAGCTTTTTCCCCACCGTTTTTTATTGGCTGCTCGGCTGGTCGGTGTTGAGCATCATTTCTTTTAGCCTTGCCGGGGAGCGCATGCCCTGGTTGACCTATCATCTGACCTGGCCGATGATCCTGCTCAGCGGTTGGGGGCTGGGATATCTAATCGAAACCGCGGATTGGACCCGGCTGGTACGTGCTCGCCCGTGGCTGCTCCTCAGCCTGAGCTTTGTCTTCGTCAGCTCGGCCGGCATGGCCCTGGTGCACGCTATGGGACCCAATCCGCCGTTCCAAGGCAAGGAACTGGCGCAGCTCCAGGCGACGAATGCCTTCCTATTGCCTTTCCTGGTGGCGATTGGCAGTGGCATTGCCCTCTGGCGCGTGGCGCGATCTTGGCGGTTCGATCAGGTATGGCGGTTGGCGGTTTTCAGCTTCTATGCTTTGCTGGCCGTGCTCACGGCTCGGGCCGCCTTCCGCGCCGCCTATATCAATTACGATAACGCTACTGAATTCCTGGTCTATGCCCATTCGGCGACCGGGGTCAAAGAAGTGATGCGCCAGATCGAAGAAATTTCGCGGCGCACGACCGGTGGTCTAAACATTGCCCTGGCCTACGATGCCAGCGCGCCGGATACCGGTGTTTCCTGGCCGTTCGTTTGGTACCTGCGGGATTACACCAATCAACAATCCTTCGATACCCCCACACGCGCCTTGCGAGATCGGGTCGCGGTGATCGTCGATCAGAAAAACTTCGATAAAATCGAGGCTGCCTTGGGCGATAACTACTATCGTTTCGATTACATCCGCATGTGGTGGCCGATGCAGGATTATTTTGGCCTGGTCGGGCGGCGCGATCCATCCATCCCATTTGATGAAAACTATGCCTGCCGTGGGCCGCTTTCTCCCTTGCGTTGGCTCAAGCGCTATGATTTCTCTCGCCTGTGCAATGCCCTCTTGAACCCGAACATCCGTGCCGGCATTTTCCAGATTTGGCTCAACCGCGACTACCGCCTCTATGCCCAGGCCACCGGCCATTCCGATCTCACCCTTACCACCTGGGAACCCTCCGATCGCATGCGTCTCTACCTTCGCAAAGACGTTGTGGCGCAGATTTGGAACTACGGTGTGCCTGCTACCGCCATCACTTCGGCAGGTGATCCCTACGAGAAGGTGCTTGTGAATCTTTCTGCCGAGGCCATTCTGAGCGCCGCCATCAATCCGAGCTTGAACCTGATCGCGCCGCGCGCCCTTGCTTTTGCTCCCGATGGGACGTTTTACGTCACCGATACCGGCAGCCACATGGTTTATCATCTGGATGAGAACGGCACGATCCTGCACCAATGGGGTGGCTATAGTGCTGCTGTGGCCGGCACCCCCGCGCCAGGTCTTTTCAATGAACCTTGGGGCGTTGCTGTTGGACCGGATGGCTCGGTCTACGTGAGCGATACCTGGAACGGGCGCATTCAAAAGTTCACCGCAGATGGGAAGTTCCTCACCACTTGGGGCACGTTCGGCATGGGAGCTACCCCGTTGGAACTCTATGGGCCGCGTGGGTTGGCGGTGGATGCAGCCGGTCGCGTCTTCGTTGCCGATACCGGCAATAAGCGTATCCTGATCTTCGATGCCAATGGGAATTACCTCAGCCAGTTTGGCAGCTGGGGGGCAGGACCGGGCCAATTCGATGAGCCGGTCGGGATTGCTATTGATTCCCAGGGACTGGTTTACATCAGCGATACGTGGAATCAGCGGGTGCAGGTTTTTGCTCCGGCAGAGGATGGCTTGACCTTCACCCCTGTGCGCGAATGGGATATCCATGGCTGGGAGAGTCAATCGCTGGAGAATAAGCCCTTCATCGCCGTGAATGCCCAAGGTCATGTGTTCGTTTCGGTGCCGGAAATGTCCCGCATTCTGGAATTCGATGCGGAAGGCAAAATCCTGCGCGCTTGGGGCGAGTACGGTGTTCAGCCGAATCAGTTCGGTTTGCCTTCCGGCCTAGCCGTTGATGCGCAGGGCAACCTTTGGGTAGCCGATGCCGGAAATCATCGTCTGATGAAATTCCGTTTGCCGTAGAAAAACACTTCAAATCCTTCTTTTCGAGGTGTGTATGAAACTTCACGAGTACCAATCCAAACAAATTTTTGCCCGCTACGGCATTCCTATCCCGCGAGGTCGGGTGACTGAAACGGCTGCGGGAGCCCGTCCGATTGCCGAAGAGCTGGGCGGGCGCGTGGTAGTGAAAGCGCAAGTGTTGGTGGGGGGACGCGGCAAGGCCGGCGGGGTGCGGCTGGCCAAAGATCCGCAGGAAGCCGAGCAGATTGCCGCTCAAATTCTGGGCATGGAAATCAAAGGGTTGCCGGTGCGCAAGGTGTTAGTGGATGAGGCCGCCAGCATCGAGCAGGAAATCTACCTGGGCATTACCAACGACCGCGCGGCGCGCAAGCCGGTGATCATGGCCTCGGCCGCCGGTGGTATTGAGATCGAGGAAGTGGCCCGACAAACGCCGGAAAAGATCATCAAAGTACACGTTGACCCGTTGCTGGGGCTGCGGGAATACCAAGCGCGCGATATCGCCGTTTTCCTTGACCTGCCGCGCGAGCATTGGAAATCGTTTATCGCTATTACCACCGGCCTCTGGCGCGCCTACGTGGAAAACGATGCCACTTTGGCGGAGATCAACCCCCTCGTGATCACCCGCGACAATCGCCTTCTGGCTTTGGATGGCAAGATGTTGATCGATGACAATGCCCTGTTCCGCCATCCCGATCTGGCGGAGATGCGAGATGTGGATGAGGATGCTCCGGCCGAAGTGGAAGCGCGCAAATACGGACTTTCGTATATCAAATTGGAGGGTTCGATCGGTTGTATGGTGAACGGCGCCGGCCTGGCCATGGCCACGATGGATATTATCAAGTTCTTCGGTGGTGAGCCGGCCAATTTCCTGGATGTGGGAGGTGGTGCCAGCGCAGAGAAAGTAGCCGCTGCGTTGCGCATTATCCTCACCGATCCGAATGTCAAAGCCGTGCTTTTCAATATCTTTGGCGGGATCACGCGCGGCGATGTCGTCGCTCGCGGCATTCTGGCGGCGCTCGGAGAGGTCAAGCCGCGCGTGCCGATGGTGATCCGCTTGGTGGGGACGAATGCCGAAGAAGGACGCCAGCTTTTGGCACAGGCGAACATGATCACCGCCGAAACCCTGGCCGAGGCTGCTCAAAAAGCCGTGGCCGCTGCAAAATCCCAGGCATAACGAGGGAGGATTCCCATGAGCATTCTCGTTGATAAAAACACCCGCCTGCTGGTGCAGGGGATTACCGGCAATGAAGGTCTGTTTCATACCACCCAAATGGTGGCTTATGGCACACAGGTAGTCGCCGGCGTGACACCGGGAAAAGGTGGCGAGTGGGTCTTGGATGGCAAAATCCCGGTCTTTGATTCGGTCAAAATGGCCGTGGAATCTACCGGTGCCAATGCCAGCATCATTTTTGTCCCGGCTCGCTTCGCTCCGGATGCGATCTTTGAAGCGGCCGATGCCGGCATTCCGCTGATTGTGTGTATCACGGAGGGCATTCCGGTACAGGACATGATGCGCGTGCGCAATTACCTGGATCATAAAAAGGTGCGGCTGATCGGGCCGAACTGCCCCGGCTTGCTCACGCCCGGCGAGGCCAAAGTGGGCATTATTCCGGGCAATATTGCCATTCCCGGCAATGTGGGCGTCGTTTCTCGCTCTGGCACCCTGACCTACGAGGTACTCTACGCCCTCAAGCGACGGGGCATCGGTGCTTCTACCTGCGTCGGCATTGGTGGCGATCCGATCAACGGCACCAGCTTCATGGATGTACTGGAAATGTTCGAGCGCGATCCGCAGACGGAGAAAGTGGTGCTGATCGGTGAGATCGGCGGGACGGATGAGGAAAAAGCGGCTGAATTCATCGCGGCTCGCATGACCAAACCCGTGGTTGGCTTTATTGCCGGTCAGACAGCGCCGCCTGGTAAGCGCATGGGACATGCCGGCGCGATCATCGAAGGCGGGGCCGGCACCGCCGCGGATAAAATCCGCGCCCTGGAAGCAGCCGGAGTGCGCGTTGCCCGTCACCCGGAAGAGATCGCCGAGCTCGTGGCCGCGCTTTAGGCCGGTTGGCGAACATACAAGACAGGGTAGCTATCATGGCTACCCTGTCTTGTTATGGGCAAACGTTAGCGTTTGCTCTACTTGGCTTGTTCCCAGATGGTGGTGGTGAAAGCGGCCGTCACGTCCAGATCGGCTGGGAGGGCCTGATATTGAACGAGCATGGTCGCCAGCTTTTGCCATTGTTCTGCCGATTGCCAGCCAAAACCGTGCTCATTCTGAGCGTCTTTGAGCTCGGTTTCGAGCATGTAGCGCATATGTTCGCGATCGGTTTCCGGGCCGGCATATTTCATAACGATTTCGACGGCCTCCTCCGGATTTTCCCGGGCCCAACGAATGCCTTTCAATGCCGCCCGTAGGAAGCGAACGAGCGCTTCAGGATGATCGTGAAGGTAGGCTTCACTGGTGACGTAGGTCAAACCCAGGGTCGGCACGCCGTAATCGGCCGCATCCCAGAGTACGATCTCGTATCCCCATTTGCGCAAGAGGTAGGGTTCGTTGGACTTAAAGAGGGGGTAGACATCTACCTTTCCTTCGGTCAATACGCGCGGATCGAAGCCGACGTTCACCAAGTTGACCTTGTTCACGTCCGCGCCGGCCGCGGCCAGGAGGGCATATAGATCGGGAGGTGGAGTGCCTTTATAGCCCACCGTTTTACCTTCCCAGTCCTTCGGTGTTTGGAGGCCAGAACTCTTGAGGGCGGCGAATGCCTGTTGACCGCGTTGACCGATCAGGGCGATGGAAACCACCGGCAGGCCGGGGTCAGCACGGCGCTGCAGGACGGTGGCCGCGTCCATGGTTGTCACCTGAACCTTGCCGGCTACCAGTAGCTGTACATGTTCTCCTTGGCCGGCAGAGTGTTCGATGGTCACATCCAGGCCGTTTTCGGCGAAGAAGCCTTTTTCTTTGGCCACGTAGGCGCCGACGAACGGCAGATTAGCCTGGGGCTTATAGCCGGCCATGAAGGTCATTTGGATAGGCAGGGCGGCCGCTTCGGTAACCGTTGGTTCCGGTGCGCTCGGAGAGGGGGAGGTGGCAGCGTCGGACGTGGGCACATGGGCAGGAGTTGGGCTGCCGGTGCATGAGACGAGGAGAAAGATTGAAAGTAGGAGGGGAAAGGACAGTTTTCTCATCGGTGCTCCTTGAGGCGCGGATGTTAGAGTATGTTTTTGACGTTCAAGACCCTTCTCTGGCGAAGTCGATCTTGGCAATCCTGTCTTTTTGGGAGTAAGGGTCAATGCCAGCGGATCACGCGTTGTTCGACGAAGTCGATCAGCAGATACGAGGCCATACCGCAGATAGAGAGAACGAAAATGGCCGCGAACATCGGCGGCAGGTTCAAATTGGCGTAGGCCAGCCACATGATACGTCCCAATCCGCCGGAGGCGCCGGCCCATTCGGCGATCACCGCGCCGACAATTGAGAGAGGAGCAACCACACGCAGGGCAGCGAACAGGTAGGGGAGGGCGAGGTAGAAGTTGAGATGGCGCAAAACCTGCCAGCGATTGGCTTGATAGACGCGCATGAGGTCGAGCATCTCGCGCTCGGCGCTTTGCAGGCCTACCAGAACGTTGACCAGGGTGGGAAAGAAGGTCAGCAGGGCGGTGATGAGGATCTTGGGCAAGATGCCAAAGCCAAACCAAATGGTCAAAAGCGGAGCGATCGCCGCCAAGGGAGTGGATTTGATCAGGATGGCCAGGCTCATCAGGCCGCGTTCCAGGCGCGGGGCGAGGTTGAGCAAGATGGCCAGGGACATTCCGAAGATGGCGCCTAGCGTCAACCCGCCAAACGCCTCTAGCAGGGTGATCCCCAGGGCGTTAAGGTAGTAGAGCGGCCGGCTGAGCAGCGTCCAAAGCACGCGGCTGGGGGCTGGTAGGAGGTAGCTCGGGGTCCGCGTGAGGCGCACGCCGAGCTCCCACAGCAGCAACGCCGAAACGAGGAGCGCTGCGGCGATCAGGTTATCGGCGCGGCCTTTTTGGTAGGTTTCTTCCATCATATTCCTTGCCAACCTTGTAATGTTTGCGGCACAATGCGAAAAGGACGTGCTTCTTTGCCGGGCAGGAGTCCGCCTGGGCCTACATAGCGCCGACGAAGGCGTTCCAGCAACCCGTTCAACCCGCCGCGGATCGCTTCGGGTGAGAGGCTTTGTGCGTGACCACGAACGAGTACTCGTCGTAGGGGAGGCCAGGGTTCGTCAATGCTCAAGGAAAGAAGCGGATTTTGGATTAAATACTCGCCCCATAACGAGCCTTGCCAGGCGACGACGTAGAAACCTTCGCCATCCCATTCATGCCAAACCGGGACTACATGCGGGGTGCCATCCGGACGTAGGCAGGCTAAGCGGGCGACCCAGGGGGCGCGCAGGAACGCCTCGATTTCTTCCGGAGTGAGAGGGCGTTCCTTGGGCGGAGGTTGAGGTTTGATCTGCCAGGGGGTGTAGTGCGTGGCTCCCAGACGATATGAGAGCCGTGCGGCGGCTTCCCGTAGGCGCGGCAGGATTTTGGAGAGTTCCGGCTCCCTCCAACGGAAGGCCGGCGCGCTGAAGAGCAGGGCGGCATATGGTGTTTTGCCATCCGAACAGATGGGGAGAGCGATCTCCAACAACCCTTCTGCACTGCTGACGGCATACCCTTTTTCCCGGATAGATTCTGGCGGGGTGAGGGACAGGGCCTGGGCGGCGACGCTTTCGGGCGGAAAGCGGAAGTGGGGCGGAAAGACACTGTGGAGGCGGGTTTGTGGTTCCATCTGAGCGATGAGCACAGCGCCTTGCTCTAGAGGTAATGCCAGGGCGAGCGTTTCTTCGATGCCTAGGGAAGCAGCTTCTTGGTAGAATGCGGCTTGCAGATCGGAGCCCAATTGGCTGCGCCCACGCCAGGCCAATAGGCGGGGGCCAGCTGAATAGCGACCGCGTTCGGGCTGCGAAACGTAGCCTCGGTTCTTCAGGGCACGCAGGAGGGCAAAAAGTGTACTGCGCGAGATGCCCATGTCCAGCATCTCGTTCAGGGTGAGTCCAGGGGGTTGCTCAAGCAGCTTTTCTAGGAGCACCAGCAAGCGTTCGACGGAGGGAAGGTCAACAGAGGAGGGCATAGAAGTCCATTATTCTGTACTTTAGTTTCTTATTTTGGATTTTACTTGGGGAAAAGCGGAGTGTCAAGAGAGGGGAATCTGTGGCCGTGCCTGATGCATTATCATCGTTGGAGAAAGAGCGACTTCTGCAGGGTGGATAGCCGCTTCGGATTCCTGCCCATTTTACTTTACCATTTTTGGGGAACAGTCACGCATTTTTTAGCACTGACAAACTGTGGAATCGGTGCATCGGGATTGAGGTCGAACAGCTCGGGATGGATGACGCGCGGATCGGATACGCCGCTCAGCCCACCGACCTGCTCCGGCGGTAGCGTGGGGATGAGCGTCGGCGTGGCAGTGGGGGTGACGGTGGGCGGAGGGGTGAGCGTGGGAGTGGCGGTAGACGACGGCGTGGCGCTAGGCGCAGATATCGGCGTTGGCCTCGTCACAGGCGTGCAGGCCGAGAGCATCAGGTTGACCAGCCAGGCCACGAACAACGCGCGTTTTGTCTTCGCATCCTCTTACGGCGGTCGGTGTCACCCAATGCCACTGATCTTGGCCGCTGCGGCCGATGGTTACTGGCTTTTTCCATAGTATCTCTTTGGAGATATTGAATTGGCAGTTACCGGATGGGAATGGGGCTTTTTGATTCGCATCCGGTGGTGTCAACCAAGAAAAGCCCTCAAGAGAAACGATTGTCACATCCAAATTGTGAAAAGTGACACGTTTTCAGGGGAAAAATTCCCAGGCTGTGTTATACTTTAGCGGTGCTTATCTCCCTGCGGAGGAATCCTGATGCTCCTTGAGTATGTTGCTATTGCCATTCTCGTTGTTCTGGCTACTGCGATTGCCTTGTTGGCCGTTGTGATGGGGGAGCTTTTTGGGCCGAAGCGCAAAACGGCTGTGAAAGCCGAACCATATGAATCTGGTATGCGCCCGATCGGGCCGGGGACGCGCCGTATGCCGGTGCGCTTTTACTTGATCGCCATGCTCTTTATCCTGTTCGATATCGAAGTTGTCTTTCTCTTACCCTGGGCGGTGGTTTTCCGCCAGCTGGGCTTGTTCGGGCTGGTGGAGATGCTGATCTTCATTGCCATCTTACTGGTAGGCTACTTTTATGCCTGGAAGAAAGGAGCGCTGGAATGGGAGTAGAACAGAAACTCGGCAACATGGGCGTGATCACCACGACCCTGGAGCAAGCGGTGAATTGGGCGCGCACGAATGCCATGTGGCCGATGCTTTTCGGCCTCGCCTGTTGCGCGATTGAGATGATGGCTGCACAGGCCTCGAACTACGATATGAGCCGTTTTGGCATGGAGCTTATGCGCCCCTCGCCGCGCCAATCGGACCTGATGATCGTGGCCGGGCGCGTTTCGCGCAAGATGGCGCCGGTGTTGCACCGACTCTACGATCAGATGCCCGAACCCAAATGGGTGATCGCCATGGGCGATTGCGCTTCTTGTGGCGGTGTTTTCAATAACTACGCGATTGTCCAGGGGGTTGACGAGGTGGTGCCGGTGGATGTGTATGTGGCCGGTTGCCCGCCGCGCCCGGAAGCGCTGATCCACGGCATCATCACGCTGCATGAGAAAGTGCGCGGCGAGAAATTCATTTCTGCCCGTTGAGGAATCTATGGAAGTGGTACTTCAATCTGTCGTTCAGGCTTTGCAGGAACGTTTCCCGCTGCAGATCGAAGAATTTCGCGGCGAAGTGCATGTGCTGGTGAGCGCGGAGCATTTGGTCGGGCTGTTGAATTACCTGAAAAACGTCGAATCTTTTGAGATGCTTTCCACGCTCACCGCCGTTGACTATTGGCCCCAACAGCAGCCGCGCTTCCACGTCCTCTACCAGCTCACTTCGCTGAAGCGTCACCTATCCCTACAGGTGCGCGTTCCGGTGGGAGCGGTAGAACCGAGCCTGCCCACAGTGACCGGAATCTACGCCAATGCCAATTGGCGCGAGCGTGAGGTCTGGGATATGTTCGGCATCCGCTTTGAAGGTCATCCCGATCTGCGACGCATTCTTATGCCGGCTGATTGGCAGGGGCATCCTTTGCGCAAGGATTACCCGTTGGGTTATGAAGAGCCGCAATTCACGTTTAACTTTGACGAGATCAACCGGCGCAAGCCGTATGCCAAAGAGTGATACGGAGTCACTATGACGCAAATTCAAGAAATGACTCTGGATGAAATTCGCCACTTGGTGAGCGAACGCGCCGTGCAGGGTGAGACGGTGGTGTTGAATATGGGTCCTCAGCACCCCTCCACGCATGGCGTGTTGCGGCTGATCCTGGAATTGGATGGCGAAGTGATCGTGAACGTGATTCCTGATATCGGTTTTCTGCACACCGGTATCGAGAAGAACATGGAGGCTAAGACCTACCAGAAGGCGGAAGTGATGACCGACCGCCTGGATTACCTCAATACGGTAGGGAACAACTTGGCCTATGTGATGGCGGTGGAGAAGTTGCTCGATCTGGACGTTCCGCCGCGTGCCCAGGCGATCCGCGTCATCTTGACCGAGCTGCAGCGCATCGCCTCACACCTGGTGTGGATCGGCACTTCGGCGCTGGACCTGGCGGCGATGTCGGTCTTCCTCTACGCGTTCCGCGAGCGCGAGATGATCCTGGATATTTTTGAAATGTGCTCCGGTCAGCGCATGATGACCACTTATTTCCGTCCGGGTGGCTTGTGGCGGGATGTGCCGGTGGAGTTTGAAGATGCGGTGCGCAATTTCGTGCGCATTTTCCCGCGCCGCGTGGATGAATACGAAGCGCTATTGACCAAGAACCCCCTCTTTCTCGATCGCACGTTGGGGATCGGCAAACTGACGACGGAGCAAGCGCTGCAATACGGCGTTACCGGGCCAATATTGCGTGCCACTGGCCTGGCCTGGGATTTGCGCAAAGTGCACCCGTATATGGGGTATGAGCAATACGATTTCCATGTGCCGACGCACACCGCTGGTGACGTCTACGCGCGCTACTTGGTGCGCGTGCAGGAGATGCGCGAATCGCTCAAGATCGTCCAGCAGGCGCTTGATAAGCTGCCCTATGGGCCGGTGCGGAGCAACAACCGTAAGTACGTTCCGCCGCCGCGCTCGGAAATCGGTGTGAGCATGGAATCGCTCATCCACCACTTCAAGCTCTGGACGGAAGGGTTCACGCCGCCCAAAGGTGCGGTGTATTCGGCGGTGGAATCGCCGCGCGGCGAGCTCGGCGTTTACCTGGAAAGCGATGGCAGCCCGAAGCCTTATCGCGTGCACTGGCGTACGCCTTCGTTTGATAACCTGCAGGTGCTGCCGGTGCTGGCGAAAGGTCACCTCATCGCTGACCTGATCGCCATTATAGGCTCTATCGATATTGTCCTGGGAGATATTGACCGATGACCTTGGCAGAGAAATATTCCCAAGAAATTCAGGCTATTTTTGCAAAATATCCGCCGGAATATAAACGTTCGGCGATTATGCCGTTGCTCTACTTGGCGCAGCGCGAGGAGGGCTATATCAGCCGGCAGGCTATGGAAGAGATCGCCAAGTTGCTGGAGATCAGTGTGACCGAAGTGGCCGGTGTGGTGGGCTTTTACACCCTCTATCACGATCGCAGGGAGGGGAAGTATCGGGTACAGGTTTGCACCGATCTCCCCTGTGCTCTGCGTGGCGCCGATGAGTTCCTGAAGGAGCTTTCGCAGGCCTTGGGTATTCAACCCGGCGAGACCGATGCCGAAGGGCGTTTTACGCTGGAAGAGGTGATGTGCATCGGTGCTTGTCATCGTGCGCCGGTCTTCCAGGTGCAAAGTGCCGAAGGGGTGACGTATTACGAAAATATGACGGTGGAAGGGGCGCTCGAGGCCCTGAAAAAGCTAAAGTGATGGGGTGCCGCTATGACACAATACCTTTTACTGCGTCATCGTGAGATCCCCGAAATCAGCCGCTTGGAGGTCTATCGTCAACACGGCGGTTTTGAGGCCTTCCGCAAAGCGGTTATGGAGATGACCCCGGATCAGGTAACCGAGGTGGTAAAGGCCTCCGGGTTGCGTGGCCGCGGCGGTGCGGGCTTTCCTACCGGCCTGAAGTGGTCCTTTATGGATCGCAAGAGCCGGCCGCATTACGTGGTGGCGAATGCCGATGAATCGGAACCGGGCACCTTCAAGGATCGTGAGATCATGGAGGGCAATCCCTTTCAGTTCCTAGAAGGGGTGGCGATCGCTTCCTATGCGGTGGGGGCACAGCGCGCCTACATCTACTTGCGCGGCGAATATCAGCATATTGCCCGCTGGCTGGACGAGAAGATCGCCGAGATGGAGACGGCCGGCCTGCTGGGGGAGCGCCTTTTCGGCACGGATTACTCGTTGCGCATTTATACGCATCTCGGCGCCGGCGCCTATATCTGCGGCGAGGAGACGGCGCTGCTCGAATCGCTGGAAGGGAAACGCGGTCAGCCGCGCGTTCGCCCACCTTTCCCACCCTCTGTCGGCCTCTATGGCAAGCCGACGGTGGTCAACAACGTAGAAACGCTGGCCAACGTGCCGTTGATTATCCAAAACGGCGCCGAATGGTATCGTTCGATGGGCACGAACGACGCGCCGGGGGTGAAGATCTTTTCGCTTTCCGGTCGCGTGAAGCGCCCCGGCAACTATGAGCTTCCTTTCGGCGTGACGTTTCGCCGGCTGATTTACGAATACGGCGGTGGCATTCTTGATGATCGCCCGATCAAGGCGATCATGCCGGCCGGCGCTTCTTCTTCGCTGCTTCGGGCAGATGATCGCCTTTTGGATACGCCCTTGGATTATGCCGCGCTGCGCCCGCTAGGTGGCGATCTCGGTTCGGCTTCGGTTATTGTGATCGACGATACGGTCTCGATCGATTGGGTGATCCAGAAGACGCTCCGCTTCTTCAAGCACGAATCCTGCGGCAAATGCACTCCCTGCCGTGAAGGGACGTACTGGATGAAGCATTTGATCGATCACATTCGCACGAACGGCAAGGAAGAGAAACAAGTGCAGTTGTTGCTGGATGTGGCGCGCCAGATACAAGGGAAGTGTCTCTGCGCGCTGGGTGAGTTTTCGACGATGGCCGTCGTCAGCGGAATTGAGCGTTTCGGCGAAGATTTCCGATGATCTTATACCCGTTGGAGTGCCGCGATGACCAAAATGGTGACTCTGAGCATTGATGGGATACAGGTTACCGTCCCGGAAGGGACGTTGGTAGTAGATGCTGCCCGAAAGGCTGGCATTAACATTCCCGTTTTTTGCTACCATCCCAAAATGGAGCCGGTGGGAATGTGCCGGATGTGCCTGGTGGAGATCGGGCGCCCGATGATCGATCGGAATACCGGTCAACCGATATTGGATGAGAACGGTCAACCGAAATTACAGTTTTTGGGAAAACTGGAAACGGCCTGTACCAACACCGTTTCCGAAGGCATGGTCGTTCTGACCCAGAGCGAAAAAGCACGGGCTGGGCAAAAAGCGACGGTGGAATTTTTGCTCACCTCGCATCCGTTGGATTGCCCGATCTGTGATAAGGGCGGTGAATGCCCACTCCAGGACCTGACAATGGCTCACGGTCCAAGCCAGAGCCGTTTCCTCTACGAGGATAAAATCCATCTGGCGAAACATGTTCCGCTGGGGGAACTGATTTATCTCGATCGCGAGCGTTGTATCCTCTGTGCTCGCTGCATTCGCTTCCAGAGCGAAATGATTGGCGATGCGGTGTTGACTTTCGATGAGCGCGGGCGCTCCAGTCAGATCATCACCTCGTCTGATCCGCCTTTCGATTCGGTCTTCTCCGGCAATACGACCGACATCTGCCCGGTTGGCGCGCTGACCACGGCCGATTTTCGCTTTGGGGCGCGACCCTGGGAGCTAAAGGCGGCTGCTTCGATCTGTTCACAATGCCCGGTGGGGTGCAATATCGTCTATAACACCCGCCGTGAGGCGCGCAGCGATGGACGCATTGTCATCAAGCGTGTGCTCCCGCGCCAGAACGAAGAAGTCAATGAACTCTGGATTTGTGATAAAGGGCGGTTTGCCTATCACTACACCGAAAGCCCGTCCCGGCTTTCTGCGCCACGCGTGGTGGGTCAACCTGCTTCCTGGGAGCAGGCGCTGGAGAAGGCCTCTCAGGCGCTGCGCACCTGGCGGAAGAAGGCTATTTTGGCCTCCGGCAGGCTCTCCAACGAGGACCTCTACGCGCTGAAGCGTTTCGCCGAGAAATTGGACGCACCAGCCTACCTTTATACCTCGATGGGCGGCGGTGAGTGGGTGCGCCGTTATGGGCTGCGCGCCGGCAGTGACTTGGGTCACCTGGGTGCAGGAGATACCATCTTGGTAGTGGCTTCGGACCTTTATGAAGAAGCGCCGATCTGGTATCTGCGCGTGAAACAGGCTGCCGAACGTGGCGCTACCCTGATCCTCGCCAACCCGCGCTTCACCCGTCTGGAGCGCTTTGCTCATTACACCATGCGCTATGCCTATGGCGATGAAGGCGAGCTGATCGGGCGGCTGAACGCAGATGCCAAGATTGCCCAGGCTTTGCACGGGGCGCGCAATTTGGTGATTTTCTTCGGAAGCGAAGGGATGGGCCTGAAACAGACCGAAGCCTTGGCTGCCAATTGTGCGCAATTGCTGGCCGAAACCGGTCACGTTGGGCGCAGCGATAACGGACTGGTGGGGGTTTGGCCGCGGGCAAACGATCAGGGTGCCTGGGAGATGGGTTTTGAACCAGCCTCCGATTTGCAAGCGCTTTTTGAAGAGATGGATGTGCTCTATATCGTCGCGGCCGATCCCGTGGGGGATGGCTTGGTGCGGCCGAACGGGCGCAAGCCGTTCTTGATTATCCAGGACATTTTGGAAAACGAGACGGTGCGCCAGGCGGATGTGGTGCTGGCGGCCTGTGCGTATACCGAGCGTGAAGGCACGTTCACTTCCGGGGAGCGTCGGGTGCAGCGTTTTTACCCGGCCGTTCCGCATTGGGGTGAATGCAAACCTGATTTTGTCATCACGGCGCTGCTGGCCGAGCGCTTTGATCTGAGCCTGGAAGCCCATAGCGCGGCAGGCGCGTTCCAGGATTTAGCGAGGGCGGTGGAGACTTTCCAGGGTCTGGATTATGCCGCGCTGAGCGAGGTGCGATCTCAATGGCCTCCTACCGGACGTGCGGAGTATCCCTTCTCCGGGACCGCTCAGCCGAATGTGCAAGGGATGGGCAAAACGCTTGCGGCCACGGCCGAGGCTTCTTCAGCGGTGCCCCAGCCTAAGGTCCCGCGCGAGGCGCCGCGCGTGCGGCCGGAAGAGGGCACTTTGCTCCTGGTGCCGGTCACCCGCTTGTTCGATGCCGGCAGTTTGGTTTCCCTGTCTTTACTTTTACGGGAACGAATTGGTCAGCGGCGCGTCATTCTGCATCCCAATGCCGGCTTCGAGCAGGGAGCGCAGGTTCTGTTGGAATGGGAAGGGCATCGGGTTGAAGTGATGGTGGCGCTGGATGAGAATGTGCCGGCCGGTGTGGGGCTGGTGCCGCGCAGTATGGGCATCCCATTGCAACAACCCGCACGTGGCCATCTTCATACCCCGGAACGGGTGAGGTAGTATGGACTACGCATTGCTCATTGAATGGATGCTGAAAGGGTTGATCCTGATCCTCGTTTTGCTGGGCGGTTTTGCCTACCTGACGCTTTACGAGCGGAAGGCACTGGCGCGCATTCAGGTGCGTATCGGGCCAAACCGAGCCGGCCCATGGGGGTTGTTGCAGCCGGTGGCCGATGGGATCAAGCTGATCTTCAAAGAGGAGTTCACGCCGGCCAACGTGGATAAGCTGCTTTTCTTCCTGGCGCCGATCGTGACGGTGGTGCCGGCGCTGGTCATTCCGGCGGTGATCCCTTGGGGGCCTCCCTTGCAGATTTTTGGGCGCACGATCTCATTGCAGATCGCCGATCTCAATGTGGGCGTACTCTATATTATGTCGGTGGCTTCGATCGCCGTATACGGCATTGTGTTGGCCGGCTGGGCGAGCAACAACAAGTATGCCATGCTCGGCGGTATCCGCTCTTCGGCGCAAATGATCTCCTACGAGCTGGCGCTCGGCCTAGCCTTTGTGACGGCGATCCTGCTGGCCGATTCGATGCGACTCTCGGAGATCGTGGAGGCCCAGCGCGGCGTTTGGTTTGTGCTCTTGCAGCCGGTAGGTGCGGCGATCTTCCTGGTGGCGACTCTGGCGGAGGTCAACCGGGCGCCGTTCGATATGCCGGAGGCCGAACAGGAGCTGACCGCCGGTTACCATACCGAGTATTCCGGGATGAAGTTTGCGCTCTTCTTCATGGCCGAATATGACAAGATGATCGCCATCAGCGCCATTGCCGCTTCGCTGTTCTTCGGTGGCTATTGGGGGCCGGGCGTGGAGCGCTTCCCCTGGTTGGGGCCGATCTATATGTTCCTGAAGATTGCCGTTCTGCTCTTCGGCATGATCTGGGTGCGGGCAACTCTGCCACGCATTCGCTATGACCGCCTGATGGCCTTCGGTTGGAAGGTGCTTTTGCCGCTGGCGCTGGGGGTGGTGTTCATTACTGCCCTGGGCATTTTGCTGGACCAGATCTGGCTGGTGCCGTTGCTTTCGGTGCTGGCCGGGATGGTTACGTCCTTACTGGTAATGCGTTCCTTGTGGAGGAAGGCCTATGCTTAAGGAGTTGGGTCGTGGTCTGATAACCACTTTGAAGATGATGCTGGAGCGTCCGGTGACGATCCAGTATCCGGAGCAGAAGCGTCCGGTGCGCACGCGCTTCCGCGGGCGGCACGTTTTGCGACGTTATGAGAATGGGCTGGAGCGGTGTATCGGTTGTGCCTTGTGCGCGGCGGCCTGTCCGGCGGATGCGATCTTCGTCGAGGCGGCGGAGAACACGGATGAGGAGCGTTATTCCCCGGGTGAACGCTATGCGAGCACCTATGAGATCAACATGCTCCGCTGCATTTACTGTGGGTTCTGCGAGGATGCTTGTCCTACCGAGGCGATCGTTTTGGGCGATAACTATGAGCTGAGCTTCACCGATCGCGGCCAAGCGATTTACACCAAAGAGATGCTGCTGGAGCCGGTACCGCCGGGAGGTCAGCCAACGCCGCAGAAGACTCCACCAGGCGTTTATACGCGCTCGGTGCCGGAAATGGAGGACCCAAAGGATTAGCCATGAGCCTGGAATTACTCCTTTTCCTGATCTTGGCCGTTGTGGCCGTTGCTACTGCCGTGGGAATGCTTTTCAGCCGTCATGCCGTTTATGCGGCGTTGTTTTTGGTGCTGAATTTTGCCACCGTGGCTGTCTTCTACCTGCTGTTGAACGCGCCGTTCATCGCCATGGTGCAGGTAACGGTCTATGCCGGGGCGATTATGGTGCTCTTTTTGTTCGTCATCATGTTGCTGGGCACAGAGGTCTTGCCGCCCTCTTCGGTGCTCCCTTGGCAACGTCCACTGGCGATGATCCTGGCTTTGATCCTATTGGCGGAGAGCGCCTATCTGCTGTTTTTCCGTCAGCGCCTGGAGGCCGTTGTTCCGTTGGCGATCGATCCTTCTTCCGGCCCGAAGGCGATCGGACAGGCGCTGTTCAATGCCTACCTGCTGCCGTTTGAGATCACTTCAATTTTGTTGTTGATCGCCATGATCGGTGCCATTGTGCTGACGCGAAAGGAGCGCTGAAATGATCCCGGTTACGTATTACATTGCGCTTTCGGCGGTTCTCTTTACCATCGGCGCGTTGGGTGTGCTGGTGCGCCGCAATCCGTTGGTGGTTTTCATGTCCATCGAGTTAATGCTGAATGCCGCCAACCTGGCTTTCGTCGCCTTCAGCCGGACGTTTGGAGTGCTGAGCGGTCAGATCTTCGTCTTTTTCGTCATGACCGTGGCAGCGGCAGAGGTGGCGGTTGGCTTGGCGCTGATCGTCGCCATTTTCCGCACGAAGCACACGATTAACGTGGACGAGATGAATACTTTGAAAGGCTAGGAGCTTTCCCATGCTTTTCGCAGAAGAAAACTTTCACCTGGCGCCGTGGATCGTCTTTTTCCCGCTGCTGGGGCTGCTGATCAACCTGATCTTCGGCAAGCGCCTGTCGGAGCGTGCCATCGGTTGGGTCGCCAGCCTGGCTTCCGGAGCGGCTTTTGTCGTTTCGGTGATCTTGGCGCTTTCCCTGCGGGCACATCCGGAAGGCATACGCGTGCTCGTGGCAGAGTGGATTCACATCGGCGCGCTCCGCTTGGATTGGGCTTTCCGCGTAGATACGCTTTCGGTGACGATGATGCTGGTCGTCTCCGGCGTCGGTACGCTGATCCACATCTATGCCATCGGCTACATGCACGAGGATGTGCGCTTCAAGGGCGACCCTGGGCGCTATCGCCGCTTCTTTGTCTTCTTCAACCTGTTCATCATCGCCATGATGATCCTGGTGGGCGGCGATTCGTACCTGATGCTCTTCGTCGGTTGGGAAGGGGTGGGCTTATGCTCCTTCCTGCTGATCGGCTTCTGGTACGATATGGATACATTGGGGCGGCCTTCCTGGGCGAACTCCAACGCGGCGAAGAAGGCCTTCATCACCAACCGAGTAGGCGATTTTGGCTTTCTGATAGCGGCCTTCTTGATGTTTTGGGCTTTCGGTAGCCTGAACTTTGAAGAGGTCTTTGCCCAGGCGCCGCACCTTGCGGAAGCCATGCCCGGTGTGATCGTGGCGATCACGCTGTTCATGCTCCTAGGCGTGAGTGGTAAATCGGCGCAGATCCCGCTCTATATCTGGTTGCCGGATGCGATGGCCGGCCCGACGCCGGTTTCGGCGCTCATCCATGCTGCCACAATGGTCACGGCCGGTGTCTATTTGATTGCCCGTTCGGCGCCGCTTTATGTGACCGTGCCGGCGGCACAATATGTGGTGGCGATGGTGGGCGCGGTGACGGCGCTTTTTGCCGCGACGATCGCCGTGGGGCAATATGACATTAAGAAGGTGCTGGCCTATTCGACGATCTCGCAGCTCGGCTTCATGGTAGCGGCGGTGGGTATGGGCGCTTTCGTCGCCGGCATGTTCCACCTGGTGACCCACGCGTTCTTCAAGGCGCTGCTCTTCCTTTCGGCCGGCTCGGTGATCCTGGGGCTAGAGCGCGGCCATCACCATCTGGCCCATCATGCTCACGGGCACGGCGGACAGCATGAAGAGATATTCGATCCCGGCGATATGCGCAATATGGGCGGTCTGCGCAAGCGCATGCCGCTGACTTTCTGGCTCTACCTGATCGGCACGTTGGCCCTGGCCGGCATTTTCCCCTTTGCCGGGTTCTGGTCAAAAGATGAAATCCTGGCTGATGCCTTTCGCGAGGGCTATCAGGCTGTTTACTGGTTGCTGACGGTGGCCGCCTTCTTCACCGCGTTCTATATGGGGCGGCAGATTTGGCTGGTTTTCTTCGGTGAGCCGCGTCACGAGGCCGCGGCGCATGCCCAGGAAAGTCCGTGGATCATGACTGCACCACTGATGGTCCTGGCGCTCCTTTCGATCTTCGGTGGGGCATTGAATTTGCCCGGCCTGCATTCGTTGACTTCCTGGCTGGAGCACACGTTGGAGATGGTGCATCCCGGAGAGTTCATTTTCTCTGTGGCGGCGATCTCCACCGTGCTTGCTCTGCTGGCGCTGGCGCTCTCTTGGTGGGTCTATGGCCGCAAGCCGTTGATCGCCGGTCAGATCGATCCGCTCAAGCGGGCATTCGGGCCGCTCTTCGTGGCGCTGGAAAACAAGTGGTATGTGGACGAGGGCTATTGGACAGTCTTCGTCAACCGCTATGTTGACCTGGCGCGCTGGCTGGCCGAAAAGGTCGAATGGACCTTCTGGCATGAGTGGTTCCACGATGGAGTCCTGGTGCGCGGCTTCAACTTCCTGAGCAAGACGTTGCTTCACCTGCGCATCGATCGCCAGGTCGTGGATGCTTTCTTCGATGGGCTGGCGAATCTCACGGTGCGGGTGTCTCGTCGTCTCAGCCCGTTGCAGAACGGTTTCGCCCGTAGCTATGCGCTGACGGTGCTCCTGGGTGTGGTGTTCATCGTCGGCTATCTTCTGTTCAAGTAGTACATGCTGGCGTTCCTCACTTCGGCAATCTCAACCTCGCAGAGGTAATCTATGGACTTCCTGCTTCACCCTTTGACACTTGTGACGTTCTTCCCGCTGATCGGTGTGCTGGTGTTGCTCTTTGTTCCGCAAGAGCAGAAGAACACCTTACGCTGGGTAGCGCTGCTCACCTCGTTGATCACCTTTGGCCTTTCGCTGTGGGTGTTGGCGCACTTTGATGCGAAGAACCCAGACCTGCAACTGCCCATTCGCCGGGATTGGATTCAGGTGGCCGGTTGGAATATTCAATATTACCTGGCCGTGGATGGCTTGAGCATTTTGCTCCTGTTGCTCACTACTTTCTTGACCCCCATTTCGATCCTTTCGACCTGGTCGGCCATCGAGGAACGGGTGAAAGATTTCATGATCTTTTTCCTGTTGCTCGAAGTGGGCATGAGCGGCGTGTTCCTGGCGCAGGACCTGTTCCTGTTCTATATCTTCTGGGAATTCACCCTGGTGCCAATGTACTTCCTGATCGGCATTTGGGGCGGCCCACGGCGCATTTACGCGGCGATCAAGTTCTTCCTCTACACGATGGCCGGCTCGATCCTCATGCTCCTCGCCATCCTATGGCTGGGAATCTACCAGGGGACCTTTTCGGTGCCGGACCTGATCGCCAAAGGCGGCATTCCGTTTGATGTCCAAAAATGGCTCTTCCTGGCCTTCGCCGCTGCTTTCGCCATCAAAGTGCCAATGTGGCCGTTGCACTCCTGGTTGCCGGATGCCCATGTAGAAGCGCCGACGGCCGGTTCGGTCATCCTGGCCGGCGTCTTGCTGAAGATGGGAACCTACGGTTTCCTGCGCTTCAACCTGCCGCTCTTTCCACAGGCGACCGTTTGGGCCGCGCCTGCCATCGCGCTGCTGGCGGTGATCGGCATTCTCTACGGCGCAGCAGTCTCGTATGCTCAGCAGGATGTCAAGAAGCTGGTGGCTTTCTCCTCGGTGAGTCACCTGGGCTTTGTCATGCTGGGGCTTTTCGCTCTCAACCCGCAGGGCATTCAGGGGAGCATCCTGCAGATGATCAATCACGGCTTGAGCACCGGCGCGTTGTTCTTGATCGTCGGCATGATCTACGAGCGCCGTCACACCCGTGACCTGAGCGCCTTTGGCGGCCTGTGGAAGGTAATGCCGATCTACGGCGCACTGACGTTGATCGTGACCCTTTCCTCCATGGGGTTGCCGGGGTTGAACGGCTTCGTCGGCGAATTTACCATCCTGCTGGGTGCTTGGGGCGCCGGCGCGAAGGGCGTCTATGGTTCGGTGCTTTATGCCGGTTTTGCCGCTTTGGGCGTGATTCTGGCCGCCATCTACATGCTCTACATGTTCCAGAAGATGTTCCTCGGCCCGCTGGATAAAGAAGAAAACCGCTCCCTCAAAGACCTCAACTGGCGCGAGATCCTCACGTTGCTGCCGTTACTCGTCTTCATCTTCTGGATCGGCCTCTATCCGAAACCGTTCTTCGCCCTCATGGCACCAAGCGTTGAGAAGCTGGTTTCCATCTTCCAATCTGCGCTCACCGTGATGCAGTGAAAGATGGGATGACCATGTTCCAATACGTTGATTCGTTCCTCAGGGAGTGCTCATGACTGCGGCAGACCTATCCCTCCTCCTTCCTTTTGTCGTGCTTCTCACCTGGGCTACGGCGCTGTTGATCGTCGATCTTTTCATCCCGAAAGAGCGCAAGGGATGGACTGCCTCGCTGGCCGCCTTCGGGCTTGTGTTGACTTTGCTCCTTAGCCTGCGCCAATGGGGAGAAAGCGCAACCGCCTTCCGCGAAATGGTGCGTCTGGATCCGTTTGCTACGTTCATTAACATCTTGCTCCTGATCGGCGGCCTATTAGGCATCCTTCTTGCCTATGGCTCGCGTCATCAGGGAAATTTCTTCCAACGCGGCGAATACTATACCCTCTTACTCTTCAGCGTGGGGGGCATGATGCTGATGGCTCAGGCGAACGATCTGATCGTGCTCTTCCTCGGCTTAGAGATGCTCTCCATCCCCCTTTACGTTCTAGCGGCCTTTGCCTTGCCGCGCTTGGATTCTGAAGAGGCTGGCTTGAAGTATTTCTTGCTCGGCGCGTTCGCCAGCGGCTTCCTGATCTACGGCATTGCCTTGATTTACGGCGCTGCCGGCACCACAGCCCTGAGCGGCATCGCCCAAGCCCTCTCGCAAAGCGGTAAAAACCTGTTTTTCCTGATCGGTGCGGCGTTGATCCTGGTCGGCTTGGGCTTCAAAGTGGCTGTTGTGCCCTTCCACATGTGGACCCCCGATGTCTACCAAGGCGCGCCGACTGCCGTGACCGGCTTCATGGCCGCCGGAGCGAAGATCGCCGGTTTTGCCGCCCTCTGGCGCATCTTCTCCCAAGCGCTTCCCAGCCTGGCGGCAGATTTCACCCCCATCCTGTGGGCCCTTTCGGCGCTCACCATGTTGGTCGGTAACCTGCTGGCGATCGCCCAGAAGAACATCAAACGCATGCTGGCTTATTCCAGCATCGCCCATGCCGGCTATATCCTGATGGCCTTTGTGCCCTTTGGGAATTCGCAGGTACGGGATATTGCCCTGGCCGCCGGCCTTTTCTACCTGATCACCTATCTGATCACCAACTTCGGCGCTTGGGCGGTGGTCAGCGCGGTTGAACGCCGCGAGGGCCAAGGGCTGGATCTCGATGATTATGCCGGCCTGGGGAGCAAGTTCCCCGCCTTAGCATTGGCGATGACGGTCTTCATGCTCTCCCTCACCGGCGTCCCGCCCACGCTAGGGCTGGTGGGTAAATTCTATCTCTTCCGCTCGGTCATCGCGGCCGGCTTCTACGGCCTTGCGGTGATCGGCGTGCTCACTTCGCTCATCTCGGCTTACTACTACTTGCGCTTGGTGGTGATCATGTACATGCGGCCGGGCGAGCCGCAAACGGTCTCCACCCCTTGGCTCAACCTAACTTGGGGAGCAATGGCCATCCTAACCGTAGTGCTCAGCCTGATACCGGCCCCGCTGTTCTGGTGGGCTAGCCAATCCATCTTGCGTTAGCTACTGCCGCTTTTCCCATTCTGCCACAGCCTGTTGAACGAGGCGCTGGACTTCCGTCGGCGCCTCTTCAATGCTTTTATAGAGCTTCAGATCCACGATCACCTGCACACTGCCATCCGGCGCTTCGCCCAAGTGAACGGCATGTGGAAAACGGTTCCGTGCTACGATTTCTTGTAAGATGGTATCGATCTGAGCGACGATCCCCGAAGCAGCTGTGGCCTGTTCTTCGACTTCGACGGCCTGAGTAGGCTGAGGTGCTGGCCTCGGCGTAGGCGTCGCCGCAGGTGGGGCCGGACGGGGGGCAACCGCTGCCGCACCCGAAGCAGGGGAAGGCGCCGAAGCTTGTTTTGGGGCTTCTTCCAACCAAGGGCGTATCAGGTTCAGGCGCGCGATCAACCGCCTGCGCTGTTCGGCCGTCAGCGGTTGGCTCAGCAACTCGCCGTCCATTTCCAGCTTAGTCTGTCCATCTGGGTTAGCAAACAAGCGCAGCAATGAAGCCGGCGGTGGAGGCGGGGCCGGAGGAGCGGCACCGCGCCCCTCCATTCGCCCGATAAAGTAACCAATGATCAGCGCAAGGAAGAGAGCGACGATAAAAACTAGGGGAAGAAAAGCGGGTAAGGTGCTCATTCCTGACATCCTGCGCAAAAATAGCTGCTTCGCTGGGCAATGCGCAACCGTTGGATCGGTTGGCCGCAGCGATAGCATGCCTCGCCTTGGCGCGCGTAGACCTGAAAATAGTTTTGGAATTCGCCCCCGCGGTAGACCCAATCAATGCTTGCGCCGTTGCGTCGAATGCCCTCTTCGAGCACCTGGCGGATTGCTTGCCAGAGCTGGGTAGCCTCTGCCTCGCTCAGATCAGAAGCGGGACGCAGAGGATGAATGCCGGCCCGGTGCAGTGCCTCATCGCTATAGATATTGCCCAGCCCGGCCAAAAAACTCTGATCGAGCAACAGCGCCTTGATCTGTCGGCGGGAAGCCTGCAAACGCTCAAAGAACAGCTGCGGCGTGAAGCTCTCCCCCAGCGGCTCCGGTCCTAACCCCTCGGTCACTTGCTCTGCGCGCTCTACCAGCCAAACCCTGCCGAATTTGCGTGGATCGTGAAAGGCCAGCGCCCGTTCCTCCCCGTTGCCCAAGAACAGCCACAGCCGATCGTGCTTCTGGGGCGGCTCGCCCGGCACCCGCCACTGCAGATCGCCGCTCATGCGCAAGTGGATCAGCAGCGTATCCCGGCTCAGGGAGAGGATCAGATATTTTGCGCGCCGCGAAATCCCAAGAATGCTCTGGCCGCTCAGACGGGTCATGAACGCTTCAGGAGAAGGTGTGGCGATCGTCCGCGGCCAGAGCACGCTGACCGCCCGAATCTGCTTGCCCTGCAATTCTAGCTGCAGAGTGCGCGCAATCGTTTCGACTTCGGGCAGTTCAGGCATAGTCTTCTCAGGGTTTCTCAAAAATCCAGCGATCCGTGTCCCGCTTCCAGGAGACCAGCTCCTCGCTTTGGAACCAAAGCGCGATCTCCGCCTGGGCAGTTTCGACGCCATCCGAAGCATGGGTCAGGTTGCGCCCGATCTCCAGCGCAAAATCGTGACGCAGCGTCCCCGGCGCGGCCTCGGTTGGACGTGTGTTGCCCATCGTCTGACGCACCGCGGCGATGGCGTTCGGCCCTTCCCAGACCATCGCCATCACCGGTGCAGAAGTGATGTATTCGATCAGGCCTTCGTAGAAAGGTTTCCCTTTGTGCACGGCGTAATGCGCTTCGGCCAATTCGCGGCTGACTTGCAGGAACTTGGCCGCCACCAATCGCAGACCGCGCCGCTCCAGCCGGCTGATCACCTCGCCGATCAACCCGCGCTGCACGCCATCGGGTTTAACCAGAACCAATGTCCGTTCCACAGAGTGCCTCCTTGAAAGGATGTAATGATGATGTTCTAATTTTACCAGAAGGCGCCTTGCCCAATTCCTTCGCTACGTCGTTACGCACCCGGTCAACAGTGCACTCCATAACCACACGACCACGCGACTATAAGATCCTTGCCCTCCATCCTGAGTAATGTTATCATCAGCGCCGTGACCTACAATCTCCGTCGCGCCCGTCTTCGTCTCATTTTGATTTTGATAATCTTGGGAACCCTGCCTTGTTACTGTTTGGGGTTAATCGCCGTGCAATTTGCACCGGGGCCGGTCACCGCGACCCTTACTTTCACATTTACCCCTCGTCCCTCTCTCACATCCACGCCGCTCCTACTTACGCAAAGCCCAACCCCGATCCTGCTCACCGCCTCTGTGACCTTCACCCCCTCCCTCACCCCCTCAGCAACGCCAACCTTCACGCCTTTCCTGCCG
Source organism: Anaerolineales bacterium (assembly GCA_034432895.1). Lineage (GTDB taxonomy): Bacteria > Chloroflexota > Anaerolineae > Anaerolineales > Villigracilaceae > 630D-37. The sequence goes on along the minus strand of DAOUBG010000008.1, from coordinate 154,436 downwards.
CCGACCCTGACCCCCTCTTTTACCCCGACCTTGACTCTGACGCCCTCTGTTACGCCCTCGCCGACCCTCACGTTCACGCCGTTCTTGCCACCGACGAGGACTTTTACCCCAACCTTCCCTCCCACCAGCACGCCCTCTTTGACTCCTACATCTTCCCCCACTCCTACTCTCACGGTTTCCCCCTCTCCTACGTTCACTTTCACATCTACTCCTACCCCTACTCCCACACCAACCCCATGAGCGAAATCCTTCCGTTTCTCAAAGAATTGCTCTCTCTACCTGGCCTGAGTGGCCACGAAGCTCCGGTGGCGGAGCACATCGAACGGACCTGGCGCGAGTTGGCCGATGAAGTGCATCGCACACCTTTGGGCTCGGTGCATGCTGTGCGTTTTGGATGCACTCCTGCACCACGGCCGCGCGCCTTGCTGGCTGCCCATATGGATGCCATCGGGCTGATGGTGACCCAGATCGTGGATGGTTTCCTGCGGGTGACCGGCATTGGTGGGATTGATGCCCGCATTTTGCCCGGTCAACCGGTGACCGTCTACGGACGGGAAGTGTTGCCCGGCGTGGTGGTTATGCCCACGCCGCGGTTGCTGCCTCCCGATCTGAGCGATGGCGTTGTGCCGATGGAGTATCTTTGGGTGGATGTTGGCCTGCCTGCCGAGGAAGTAGCCCAAAAGGTCCAGGTCGGCGATCTCGTCGCCTTCGGCTCTTTGCCCACCGAATTGAGCGGAGAAACGCTCTCCGGTCACAGCCTGGATAACCGCGCTTCGGTCGCCGCATTGACCGTCTCTCTACAGGCGCTGCGCGGCCGCACCCTGAACTGGGATGCGATCTTCGTCGCAACGGTGCAGGAAGAAGAGACCATGGCCGGCGCCTTGACTTCAACTTTCCTCGAGAAGCCGGCCTTGGCCATTGCCGTGGATGTCACTTTTGCCAAAGGCCCCGCCGCCAACGATTGGCAGACCTTCCCGCTAGGCAAGGGGATCACCCTTAGCTGGGGACCCAACATCCATCCGGCCGTTCATCGCCGATTGAAAGAGGTGGCCGAACGGGCTGAAATCCCCTATAGCGTGGAATATACGCCACGTCACTCCGGCACGGATGCCTATGCCATGCAAATCGTCGCCGAAGGCATTCCTACTGCCGTGGTGAGCATACCGTTGCGTTACATGCACACGCCGGTCGAGGTCGTTTCACTCAAGGATATTCAGCGCGCCGGACGCCTGTTGGCCGAATTTCTCTGCGCTCTGGATGTCTCGTTCACCGAACAGTTGACCCGGGCATAACTATGATTTCTGAATCGCTTCTCTCCCTTCTCGAACGTCTTTGCAATGCTGTGGCCGTTTCCGGCGATGAAAGTGAAGTGCGCCAGATCGTGCTGGAAGAAGTCACATCCTGCGCCGATGAAGTGCGCCTCGATGCCTTGGGAAACGTGCTGGCCGTGCGCCGGGCACGAACTTCGGATGCGCTGCGCGTGATGCTGGCCGCCCATATGGACGAGGTCGGTTTCATGTTAGTAGCCGAAGATGGCGAAGGCCTCTATCGTTTTGAAACGGTTGGCAGCATAGATGTACGTTATCTTGTCGGCAAGCCGGTTTGGGTGGGGAAGGATCACCTGCCCGGCGTGATCGGCGCTCGACCGATCCATCTCACCACCCCGGAAGACCGCTCGCGCAAATTGACCCTGGATGCGTTGCGCATTGACCTGGGCCCCGGCGGCAAGGCCGAACTGGGCAGCCGGGCGACCTTCGCCACTCCGTTCCGCCGGCTGGGTAATGCGATACTGGCCAAAGCGCTGGATAACCGTTTGGGCGTGGCAACGGTGATCGAATTGCTGCGGACCGCGCCGGATTCGATCGAGGTCCAAGCGGCGTTCACGGTGCAGGAGGAGATCGGGCTGCGCGGAGCGCGTGTGGCGGCCTATGCGCTTCAGCCGCATATCGGCATTGCCGTGGATTCCACTCCGGCGCATGATCTACCGACGTTCGATGGGCGCGAAAATGTGGTCTACAACACGCGCCTGGGGCATGGGCCGGCCATTTACGTCGCTGATGGGGCCACGTTTTCCGATCCACGCCTGGTACGTTTCTTGGAAGGCGTTGCACGTAGCCACAACATTCCATATCAGATTCGCCAACCCGGTGGTGGTGGCACCGATGCCGGTGCCATCCAACGGACGCGGGAAGGCATACCGGTGGTCTCCGTCTCGGTTCCGGGGCGCTATCCGCATACGCCGGCTGCCCTGGCGCGCCTGGATGATTGGGAAAATACCCTGCGTTTGCTCTCGCAGGCTTTGAAAGAACTCACCCTGGCTGTTTTATCCTGATGACATGGAGAAACGAGATGAAATCTCTGGTGGAAAAACTCACCCAGACTTTTAGCCCCTCCGGCTATGAAGATGCGATCCGCGAGTTGGTCCGTCAGGAAGTCGCTCCTCTGGCAGATGAAGTGCGGGTCGACCCCCTCGGGAATCTGATCGTTCGCAAAGGGCAAGTGCGCCAGGGGGGAGTGCGCATTGTCGTCGCTGCCCACATGGATGAGATCGGCTTGATGGCTACCCATGTGGAGAAGGAGGGCTTCGTGCGTTTTACCACCATCGGTGGTGTTTCGGTGCATACCTTGATCGGCGGTCGGGTGCGCTTTGTCAACGGCGTGGCCGGCGTGATCCATATCGATCAGGATGAAAAGATGGACCGCCTGCCCTCCATGGAGAAGCTTTTCATTGACGTTGGTGCTACCTCTGCCGCCGATTGCCCGGTCAGGGTAGGCGATGTGGCCGCTTTTGAGCGCCCGTTCCTGGAACTGGGGCGGCGCTGGGTGGCCAAATCTATGGATGATCGCATCGGTGTGGCGGTCATGATCGAAGCCTTGCGTGCCCTAAAGGATACGCCAAACGAGGTCTATTGCGTCTTCACCGTTCAGGAAGAGATCGGCACCCGCGGCGCGGCGCCGGCCGCTTTTGGCCTGGACCCGCACCTGGCGCTGGCTGTGGATGTGACCGGCACTGGCGATCGTCCTGGCGGCAAGATGGCCGTCGCCCTGGGGAAAGGTCCGGCCATCAAGATCCGTGATGGCGGCATGATCGCCGATCCGAGGGTAGTAGATTGGATGGTGAAAACTGCCGAAGGAAGCGGCCTCCCCTATCAGCGAGAGGTGCTGATCGGCGGCACAACCGATGCCCGTGCCATGCAACTGGTGCGCGCCGGCGTGCCTTCGGGCTGTCTTTCCATCCCTTGCCGCTATGTCCACACTCCATCCGAAATGGTAGACGCGGAGGATGTGCAAAACGCGGTGCGCTTGCTCACCGCGCTTCTGAGCCAACCTGTTTCTCTGTGAAAGGAGGTCCCTGTGCAAATCAGTGCTTCCGTTGCCGAACTGATGAATGCCCAGATCGGTCATGAGCTGGGTGCGTCGAATCAATACCTGCAAATCGCCACATTCTTTGAGTCCCGAGCGCTGCGCAAGCTGGCCGAATTTTTCTACAAGCAATCCGACGAGGAGCGAGAACATGCTCTGAAGTTCGTTCGCTTCCTTACCGAAACCGGGGCCGAAGTGCGCATTCCGGCCGTGCTGGCGGCGCGCTATGAGATTGACTCGGCGGAACAGGCTTTTCAGATGTCCCTCGATTGGGAAAAGGAGGTCACCCGCCAAATCTATACTATTCTGGAAACCGCCATCCGCGAAAAGGACTTCGCTTCCCAGCAGTTCCTCCAGTGGTTTGTAGAAGAGCAGGTCGAAGAGGTCTCTAGGATGGAGAACATGCTCCTAGTTGTGCAGCAAGCCGGTGAGAAGAACCTGCTGATGGTGGAAGCCTATTTGAGCCACGGAGCCTAGGACATGGTTTTTACCCTTGTCCTGATGGGGTGGATCTTCTCGCTTGCGCTTCACGAATTCGCCCATGCCTTGGTCGCCTATTGGGGAGGGGATTGGACGGTGCGGGAAAAAGGGTATTTAACCTTTAACCCGTTCCGTTATACCCATCCCCTCTACTCGTTGATCATCCCGATCCTTTTCCTGTTGCTGGGCGGATTCGGACTACCCGGTGGTGCCGTCTACATTGAAACCTGGCGTATCCGCAGCCGACGCTGGTTGACGGCCCTCTCCCTGGCCGGCCCGACCATGAACCTGCTCATCGCCATCCTGATCGGGATCATCTTGCGCCTATTTCCACAGATCGGCGAAAAAACACTCGGTCCGGCGCTGGCTTTCCTGGGCTTTTTGCAGGTCTCGGCCTTCCTGCTCAACCTGATGCCCATCCCATCCCTGGATGGATTTGGAGCGATTGAGCCTTACCTGCCGCTTTCGTTCCTGCAGCGCATTGCTCCCTACCGTCCTTTCTTCCTCTGGGGATTCCTGCTGGCGCTGGCCTATCTTCCCCTGGTGAACAGTGCTTTCTGGACGATTGTGCTTCTGATGAGTGTACTCCTCGGCATTCCGCCGAGTTTGCTGCTCACAGGCTATCAGCTGTTCTTTTTTTGGCAGTGAACAACTGGTGTATAATACGTCCACATCCCGTTTACCCTTTCCCTAAGGAGGATTCCTATGACCCATGTTATTACCAGCCTCTGTTTGCGTGACCGCGGTTGTATTGAAGTGTGCCCGGTCGAGTGCATCGTGCCCGGTTTTCCGCTCGAGGAGTGGCCGTCTGTGTACATTGACCCGGATACCTGCATTGACTGTGGTGCCTGCGTGCCGGAATGCCCATATGCTGCCATTTTCCCTGAAGATGAAGTGCCTTCGGCCTACACTGCTAAAGGCGGCGAATATATCAACCGTGTTGGCCTGACCGGCCACTACGAGGGCATCAACCATCATGGGGTGAAGGTGGTACTGAACACGGTCAAACAGCTGAAACCCGGCGAAGTGGTGGACTTCACGCCCGATATCCAGCTCAACGCCGATTTCTTCCGCAAAGGCCCCGGCTATAGCGCGCGGGATCAGGATACGGGCATGTAATTGATGAAAAGAAAAAGACCCTGGCTTGCTACCCAGGGTCTTTTTTCTGTAACCGACTTTGGTGCACTAAGAGCTGAGCGAAGCGCTAAAAAGGACGCTCTCCTATCTTGCTCAAGCTGGGCTGGGGCTGGAGCATTCCGGATTGGTTTCCTCTATTGACCTGTGGACTGGGCGTGGTTGCCGGACTTGGAATTGCCATGGTAGTACCCGTTGTTTCTGCGCCTGGCCTAGGGTCGGCAAGGAAAACTGCCCTTCCAGGGGGAACGGCTATGCTGGCGACTCGAATGGCGCAAGCGGCAAATTGACTTCACCCGGCCCCACAAAGCCAAGATCGCCGCCCGTTACAGCGCGCTGGGCAGTGAAGGCCAATATCCCCTTTTATCCCGGCAGCGAAATTATCCACTTGCACGGTGTCTCACGGGAGGCAACCCTCCGCCGTTTTCCCGCGCCATACTTTGTGGACAAACTGGCCATCTCCTCCACTGAAGGGCTGTGGGGCTTTGAGCTCCAAGCCGAGGACCAAGATGCAAGGGATTTCTTCTTCACCTTGCTGGAGTGCTTGTGGTGCAACCGCGAGCAGAACAGCCTCTTCTGACTCTACGCCCGCTATCCCTGGGATCGCCAGCCGCGGCCGGCCTTTGACTACATCCGCCTGATCGAAACCGAACGGATGAGGCCCGAAGAAAAAGCCTTCATTTTCGAACTGCTCACCAAGTTTGTGGATGGCCTGAGCGACTCCTACGTGCGCCTGACGCCCGATTCCCTTGGGATACATTCATGCCGAGATCTCCCTGCCGCGGCCAGATTGGCAGCCGTTCATTCTCAGCTAGGTGCTCCTGGGGGCCATCTCCTCCCTGAGCGGGGCTTCACGAGCGGCCGGCCCCTCCCTTCAGAACCGGCATTATCTCTACGTGCGCGGTCGCGGGAAAGATGAGCGGCAACTGGAATTGTTCTTTGACTGGTACGATCTCGCCGGTGAAAAGTGGGAGGAGGGGAGGTCTTTGTGCGCTATCGAATGGGAGCCGCCGTCAGAGTCAGGTAGTTGCCTCGTTCAACCTCGCATGTGATGCACCGTCACCTAGTCACTCGGCTCTTCCGTCAGCCTCTCCAGCGCGGTAGCAAGCACGGCAACGCCACAGCGGTATTCTTCGAGGGCGATGTGCTCATGGGGGGTGTGATCGAGCGCTGAATCGCCGGGACCATAGACGAGAGCCGGGCATCGCCAATGCGGCGCGACGATGTTCAGGTCGGAGGTGCCGCTTTTTTGCACGAAGGCGGCTTCTCCGCCCTGCCCGCGGATGGCGTGCAAAAAAGCCCGCACGAGGGGCGTGTTCTTTTCACATTGCCAGGCCGGCACGGCATACCCCAGCCGCTGCACGTGAAAAGGCGCGGCGAGCTTTTCCAGTTCGGCATACCAGGCTTGTGGGGGAAGATCGGGCGGGAGACGCGCGCCGAGTTTCAGTTGCACCGAGAGGCTGAATGCCTCCTCACGGGTGTTGATGGCGCGCAGGCTGAGCAGCAGTTGATCGAAGAGCCGCGCCCTTCCCTGATTGAAGGCGGCGGCGTAGGCTTGCAGGCGCTGCCACAGGTCAAGGGCTTGTTCGGCCGGGGTGGGTTGATTGTGGGCGGAGTGACGGTTTTCCATGCTCAGCCTGAGTTCTGCCCAGGCGCTGCCCTTATAGGCTAAGGCGATGCGGTTCCAGCGATTCGGCTCGCCGACGATCAGATAATCAGGGCGGTAGCGATCGAGCAAGGCGCGTGCGCCGCGTGAATCGCCTTCTTCATCCACTGCCCCGATGACCACAAATTGCCAGCCGGCGCGCGGACCCAGGCGCGCCACACCATCCACAAAGCACGCCAGGGGGGATTTTGCGTCGGCGGCGCCGCGGCCAAAGAGCAGGGGACCCTGCTGCGGGTCATCCACGATCCGCACGACGATTTCGCCGGGGACGGTATCAATATGCCCAAGGAGCAGGACCTGCCGCGGGCCGGCACCCAACGTCCCGATCGCATTTCCCGCTTCATCTTTTTCCACTTCAAAGCCTAAGCCTTGCATATGATCCAACAACCAGTCCACGGCGCGTTCTTCCTGGCCGCTGGGGCTGTATTGTTCCAACAAGCCGATCAGGGTGTGCAGATCATCCTGCATCGCTTTCCTCCAGTTCGTGTTGCAGGACTTCGTTCAGGGCTTCGATGAGTTGATCGAGCTGTTCGTAGGTGATGACCAGCGGTGGGAGCAGGCGCAGGACGTTCATGCCGGCGTTCAGCGCCAGGATGCGCCGCGCTTGCAGGGCGCGCAGATAGGGCGCGACCTTGCGCTTGAGTTCGATGCCGATCATCAGTCCCAGGCCGCGCACTTCGCGGATGAGCGGCGAGGGCAACCGCCGCAGCCGTTCGAGCAGATAGGCGCCTTTTTCGGCCGCCTGGCGCGGCAGCTCCTCTTCTTCAATGGCTTGAATGGCGGCCAGCGCCGCAGCACAGGCCAGCGGATTGCCGCCGAAGGTGGAAGCATGGACGCCGGGCGTCAGGTTTTGGAGGCGCGGCCCGATCAGCACCGCGCCCATCGGCAGGCCGCCGGCCAGCGACTTGGCGCAGGTGACCATATCCGGCTGCACGCCGTAATGTTGGTAGGCAAACATTTTGCCGGTGCGCCCGAAGCCGCTCTGGATTTCATCGAAGATGAGCAGCGCGCCGTGCCGATCGCACCGTTCACGGGCGGCTTGCAGGTATTCAGGAGCGGCAGGGTAAATGCCGCCTTCGCCCTGAACGACTTCCAGAATGACGGCGGCTACCTCATCGTTGATGGCTTCTTCTAGGGCTTGAGGATTGTTGTAGGAGATATGCTCGAATTCCGGCACGAGCGGTTCGAAGCCCTGACGATAACGGGGGGCGAAGGTGGCCGAGAGGGCGCCGTAGGTGCGTCCGTGAAAGGCGCGTTTGGCCGCCAGGATGCGCTTGCGCCCGCTGGAGAGACGGGCAAACTTCAGCGCCGCTTCCACGGCTTCGGCCCCGGAATTGCAGAAGAAGACACGCTCCAGGCCGGGGGTGAGCGAGGTGAGTTTAAGCATCAGCGCGGCGCGTTGATCGTTCGGATAGGTCTCAAAGAGCGTGATCAGCCGCGAGGCTTGTTCGGCGATGGCGGCAGCGACCTTCGGATGACCATGCCCCAGGTTGGCCACGCCGTGGCCGGAGGTGCAATCGAGGTAGGCGTTCCCTTCGGCGTCGAAGAGCAAGGCGCCTTGACCGCGGACAATGGTGATCGGTTGTTTGGCATAGACTCCGGCGCCATAGCGCGTTTCGATGGCGTATGCGTCCATAATGACATGCTCCTGAAAGAGGGGTTAGAGGTGCAAGATGGTGCCCTGTCCATCCAGCGCGGCGCGCAGCGGAGAGGCAACGCGTCCATCGCCGATGACAACGCAAGGCACGCCGCTGCTTAGGGCTTCTTCGGCAGCCAGCACTTTCTTTTTCATCCGTCCCTGCGCTGCCTGCTGCGCGCGGGCGATCTGAGAAAAGGGCAGGGCGCGGATGAGTGTGCTTTCATCGGGGAAGCGTTCGAGCAGGCCCGGCGCGGCGGTGAGCAGGATGAGCTGCTTAGCGCCCAGTGCGATGGCGATCTGCGCCGCAGCGCGATCGGCATCCACGTTCAACGCTTCGCCTTCTTGACCGACCGCCAGCGGCGCAACGACCGGCAGAAAGCCATTTCCCAGCAGCCAGCGCAGGAGTGGCGCGTTCACCTGCTCGATCTTGCCGCTGTAGTCGTCACGGATGATCTTGCGCTTGCCGTTTTCGATGCTTTGAATGGCCTGCTTGCGTGTGGCTTGCAGCAGTCCGCCATCCAGCCCGCTCAACCCAAAGGCGTTTACCCCGCGCCGCCGCAGGCCTTCCACCAGCAGCGTGTTGATCTTGCCGTTGACCGCCATGATGAAGACCTCCAGTGTGGCGCGGTCGGTGTAGCGCGAGGTGTGACCGGAAGGCGAAGTGATAAAGCGCGGCGGATTGCCCAGCCGTTCGCCCAGCGCACTGGCTTCGGCCGAGCCGCCATGCACCAGGATCAGGTTTTGCGTTTGCTTCCAGTGCGCGGCGGCATCATCGAGGATGGACTCGAAATCCACCCCTTCCGTGCCGCCGATTTTCAGGACGATGGTTGACAAGGTTCACCTCCTTGATAGACGATAGGTTGTGGACGGTGCTCATGGGTGTAGCCCCGGAAATTCCAGGCCGAGCGTTTCTTCCCAGCCCATCATCAGGTTCAGGCATTGGACGGCAGAACCAGCCGCGCCTTTCATCAGGTTGTCAATGGCGCAGAAGGCGATGAGGTGGCCGCTGGCTTCGTTGTATTCGAAGCCAATATCGGCGTAATTCGAGCCGGCCAGGATTTTCGGATCGGGCACGCGGTAAATGCCGCGCGCTTCTTTCACCAGGCGCAGGAAGGGATTCTCGTTGACCACAGCGCGATAGGCTTGCCAGAGCTGACGGGTGCTCGTGCCCGGCGGCAGGTCGAGGTGCACCGTCGCCAGCGCGCCGCGCACCAGGTCCACCGATGTCAGCGTGAGCACCACATCGGTCAGGTTGCATTCCTGCATGATCTCGGCAGTGTGCCGATGGCCGAACGCCGAGTATGTGCGGATGACGTTGGCGCGTTCGGCATGATGCGAACCGATATTGCCCTCCGCTCCCGCCTCCGAAGAGCCGACCTTGACCTCGGCGATCACTTTTTGCCCTGCATCCAGCAAACCGGCGTGCAGCAAGGGCAGCAGCGCCAGGTTGGTCGCCGTGGCGTTACACCCAACTCCGCTGACATAGCGCGCCCGGCGCAGCGCCTCCCGATGAAATTCCGGCAGGCCGTACACAAAGCGCTCCAGCCAGTGAGGGGCGGCATGGGGAGCGCCGTACCAGCGTTCGTACGTGGCGGCATCGCGCAGGCGAAAATCCGCCGAAAGGTCAATCACATACGCTGCCAGCGCCGCGTAGTGCTCGATCTCCTTTTGCAATTCACCGTGCGGCAGGGCGGCAAAGAGCACGTCCACCGGCTGCAATTGCGCCGGGTCGCCGAACTTGAGCGTCGTGCGCTTGCGCAAGTTGGGGTGTACCTGATAGACGTATTCGCCCAAGTGCGAGCGCGAGGTAACCTGCGTCACCGTCACGTTGGGATGATCGAGCAGCAGGCGCAGCAATTCGCCCCCGGCGTAACCGGAAGCGCCGAGAATGGCAACCGAAACGCTCATAGGCTGCGCTCCCTCATCCGTTCGCGGGCAACTTCGAGCGTATACGCCACGATCTCATCGGCAATATCTATGCCGCTCAATGGCTGCAGCGTATGGAATTCGGTCGTGTGATTGACCTCGTTCACCAGCAGCCCGCGCTCAGGATGTTCTACCAAGTCAATCCCCAGTACCCCACCGCCCACGGCCTGCGCCGCCCGCAGGCACAGATCCTCGATCTCCGGCGTGATTGGGCAGAGCGTCCCTTGTCCGCCGCGCGCCGTGTTCGTGATCCAATGTTCGGCGTTGCGGTATATCGCCGCCAGCACCCGATCTCCAACGACGATGGCGCGAATATCGCGGTCGGGCTTGGGAATGTATTCCTGAATGTAGAACATGCTGTGCTGCGCCGAGCCAAGCGTCGCCTTATGCTCCAGGATGGCCTCCGCCGCTTCGCGGTCGTTGACCTTTGCCAGCAGCCGCCCCCACGAACCGATCACCGGCTTGAGCACCAGCGGATAGCCCATCTCTTCCATTGTCTGCAGCGCCGCTTCGGTGGAAAAAGCCAACCGCACGCGCGGCTGCGGCACGCCGGCGCGCTCCAGTGCCACGCTCGTATTCCACTTATCGCCGCAGATCTCCGCCACGCGCGCCGTATTCACTGTCGGAATCCCCCACCCCTCCAGCGTGCGCAGCGCGTAGAGTCCGCTGTAGTAACTGATGCTCCGCTCCAGCACGGCGTCAAAGGCTAGCCAATTGCCCGGATGCTGCAAATCAAAATGGACCTCGCGGTCATCCAGGCGTTCGTAGTCCACGCCGCGGCGTTCCAGGGCGGCGAAGATCCACTTTTCCTCCACCCGCAGCCGCGAATACAGCACGCCGATACGATACCGTCTTTGCATCGAAAACCTCCTGTAAGACAAACGCTTGCGTTTGTCCCATGCTGTGGAATGGGCGATAGGGAAGCCGAAACCTCCCTATCGCCGTCAATTTATTCTCCCCAGTCTTCCTGTTCCATCGGCGCCGGCTCGAGCACAGGCGGCTCCAGGCTGACCACCTCCAGGTCAATGCCGCAATCCGGGCAAACCAGGATCTCCCCAACCTCGGTCGAGGCTTCCAGGGTGATTTCAGCGGCACATTCAGGGCAAGTTGCTTGAGACATGAGAACCTCCTATGATTTGGAATTTGGATTTTCAGAATAGAGAAAAGACGCTGCCAGCCGCAACTGGGAACGCACCGCCTCGGGCGCGGTGCCGCCCCAGGCGCTTCGCCGCGTTAAAGCACGCAACGGGTCAAACTGGACCTCGGGCTGGGTCACTCCGAAATCGGCCCAGGTCTGCGCCGGCAGTTGATCCAGGCGCCTCCCCTGCTCTGCAGCCATCCGCACCAGTTCGCCCACTTTCCGATGCGCCTGGCGGAAGGGCATTCCCTGACGCACCAGTTCGTCAGCCAGGTCGGTGGCCAGCATGGCCGGGTCAACGGTCATCCGTTCGGGGTGGACGCGCATTTCCCGCAGTGCCGCAGCGATCACCGGCAAAAGGAGCAGGAGCGTATCTGCCGCCTCGAAGACATAGCGCTTATCCTCCTGCAAATCTTTGTCATAGGCCGAAGGCAGCGCCTTGAGCAGGCTCAGGGCGCCGCTCAGCAGGCCGTTCAGGCGGGCGGCTTTGGCGCGTGTCAGTTCAAAGATATCCGGGTTCTTCTTCTGCGGCATCAGGCTGGAACCGGTGGTAAAGGCATCGCTCAGCTCAAAGAAACCAAATTCGGCGCTGGTGAAGAGGATCACCTGCTCGGCAAGGCGGCTCAGGTGCACACCGATCAACGCGGCGATGAAGAGATACTCGGCGACGAAATCGCGGTCGGCCACCGCATCCAGGCTATTCGGCGCCGGCTCCAGAAAGCCCAATTCGCGTGCCAGGGCATGCCGGTCAATCGGAAAGGCGCAGCCGGCCAGCGCGCCGCTGCCCAACGGCAGCACCGCCAGGCGCGGGCGCAAATCGTTCAGGCGCTGACGATCGCGCTGCAACGGCCAGAAGTGCGAAAGGAACCAGTGTGCCAGCGAAATGGGCTGGGCGCGCTGCAGGTGGGTATAGCCTGGCATCACCGTTTCCACGTGTTCGGCGGAGCGCTGAAAGAGCACCTCCTGCAAGTCACGCAGCGCCGCATCCAAACGCGGCAGATGTTCCAGCAGCCACAGGCGGAAGTCTGTCGCCACCTGATCGTTGCGGCTGCGGCCGGTGTGCAATTTACCCGCCAGATCGCCGATCAACTCCCCCAGACGCCGCTCGACGGCGGTGTGAATATCTTCATCGGTCTCGTAGAAGACAAAGCGTCCCTCGGCAAATTCGGCGGCAATCTGCTCCAGCGCCTGATGCAGCGTTTCCGCCTCCGCCGCGCTCAGCAGGCCGGCTCCCTGCAGCGCCTTCACCCACGCCTGCGACCCGCGTACATCCTGCAGCGCCATGCGGCGGTCAATGCTCAACGATTCGTTGAGTTGCCAGGCAAGGGCATCCATAGATTGAGAAAAGCGTCCGCCCCAAAGCATGTTTCCTCCTCAGTCGCGTTTGAAGCGGCTGTAATCGGGCTGCGGCAGGTCGAGGCCGGCCACGGGCAGGTTATTCAGCGCGCGCACCTTGAGCGGCAGCCCGAACAGGCGGATGAAGCCCTCGGCATGGCTCTGATCGTAGACATCCTCTTCGCCGAATGTGGCGAAATCCTCACGATACAGGCTGAACGGCGACTTGCGCCCGGCGACGATGATGTTGCCCTTGTACAGTTTGAGCCGCACCGTTCCGCTCACCGGTCCCTGGGTGGCGGCGAAGAAAGTATCCAGCGCCTCGCGCAAGGGCGAGAACCATAAGCCGTAATACACCAGTTCCGCATAGCGGATGGAAAGCATCTCCTTGAAGTGCATCGTCTCGCGGTCGAGCGTCAGCGATTCCAATTCGCGGTGGGCATAGGCGAGGAGCGTCCCGCCGGGAGTTTCGTACACGCCGCGCGATTTCATCCCCACCAGGCGGTTTTCCACCAGGTCGGTGCGGCCGATGCCATGTGTGGCGCCGATGGCGTTCAGCCGCTGGATCATCGTCGCCGGTGAGAGCCGTTCCCCGTTCACCGCTACCGGCGTGCCGCTCTCGAACTCGATTTCAATGTATTCGGGTTCATCCGGAGCGTTCTCCGGTGAAGTGGTGACCTGATACATGCTCTCCTCCGGCTCGTTCCAGGGGTCTTCGAGCAGGCCGCCTTCGTGCGAAAGATGCCACAGATTCCAGTCGCGGCTGTAGATAGTTTTCACCGTGGCGGTGACCGGTATGCCGCGCGCCTGGGCGTAGGCGATGGCCTGCTCGCGTGAACGAATCTCCCATTCGCGCCAGGGGGCGATGATTTTCAGGCGCGGGTCGAGCGCCATCACCGTGACCTCAAAACGCACCTGGTCATTGCCTTTGCCGGTGGCGCCATGCGCCACGGCATCCGCGCCGAACTCATGCGCTACATCCACCAAGTGGCGGGCGATCAACGGCCGGGCAATCGAAGTGCCCAGCAGATACTTGCGCTCGTAAACGGCGCCGGAGCGCAAGAGCGGAAAGAGATAATCGCGGGCAAATTCCTCTTTCACATCGCGCAGCACAAAGTGGCTGGCGCCGCTTTTCAGCGCCTTTTGCTCCAGGCCGCGCAGGTCTTCATCTCCCTGACCGATATCGGCGCAGAAGGCGATCACCTCGCAGCCGTAGTTTTCGCGCAGCCAGGGCACGATAATCGAGGTATCCAATCCCCCCGAATAGGCTAGGACAACCTTTTGGACAGATGGTTTGGACTTGGGCTTAGACATGTTCAACTCCTCAGAAGTGGGATTAAACGAAATCAGCCCTCCGAGAAGGAGGGCTGATAGGGTATGCGGAAAGAAGCCTGATCTAGATCACTGCTCCAAACCCGTCATGCCCACCTTCTCGGTGAGAAGTGGGCTTTGGACGACGGGAGCGGGGAGCGAACGGGTTAGCCATAAATTGGCACTATATATACTCGCAATGCTGGATTTTGTCAATGTTTTGGCACGTTGTGACTAGGGCTTTTCGCTGTTTTCCGCAAAAGCGATCTTCGGTTACCGAGGTTATCAAAACCTATGTTGCTACAGGTCACTTCTTTGGCGCTGTAGTAGGCTCCCTCACTCAGAATCGTTAAAACAATGAAAATCCATAGAAACATTATCCAGGTCGTTTTTGCAGCAGCGTCAACAATGAAAATCCCTAACGACCAACTGAGGCTCTAATTCTCCACCGCGTGGCGCGAAAGGTAGAACGCACGGGCATACTTCCCGCCGAGCGCCAGTAGCTCTTCATGCGTGCCTTCTTCGATGATTTGCCCTTTCTCGATCACCAAAATGCGATCGGCGTGGACTACGGTTGAGAGGCGATGGGCGATGATGAAAGCCGTCCGTCCTTTCAGCAGGGTGACCAGGGCACGTTGGATCAGCTCTTCGGTTTGCGTATCCACGCTGGAAGTGGCTTCGTCCAAGATCAGGATGCGCGGATCGGCCAGCAGGGCGCGGGCGAAGGAGATCAGCTGACGCTGCCCCACGCTGAGCACAGCCCCCTCTTCTTCGACCGCGGTATCGTAGCCGTTTTTCAGCGAAACGATAAAATCATGAGCGCCAACTGCTTTTGCCGCAGCGATGATCTCTTCCTCACTAGCATCCAAACGCCCAAAGCGAATGTTTTCACGGATCGTCCCGTTGAACAGGAACGGGTCTTGCAGGACAATGCCCATCTGTCGGCGCAGGCTGGCCTGAGTGACCGTGCGAAGATCGTATCCATCCACGTACACGCAGCCCTCGGTCGGATCGTGGAAGCGAGCCACCAATTTCGCCAAGGTGCTCTTGCCGGCTCCGGTTTCCCCTACCAAGGCTATCGTTTCTCCCGGATGCACGAGCAAGTTGATATCCTTCAATACCAAGGTCTCATCGTTCGGGTAGTGGAAGGAGACGTGCTCAAAGCGCACTTCGCCGCGGATCGGCGGCAGATCGAGCGCTTTTGGGGCATCCTGTATTTCCACCGGTGCATCCATCAGAACCGAAATGCGCTCCATGGCGGTGATCGTGGATTGGAGTGTATCGAAGCGACGGCTGAGATCGCGGATCGGCTCGAAGAAGCGGTCTACGTAGAGGACGAAGGCCACCAGTACGCCTGCCGTGATCTGCTCTCCCAAAGCCGCGCCGCCGCCCAGCCAGACGACGAGCATCGTAGCGATCCCCCCTAGCAGGTCCACCACCGAAGGGAAGATGGCCGAAAGGCGTGAGGCCCGCAGGGAAGTTTCCAAATAGTGACGGTTGACCTGATCTCTGAAGAAGCGGTAGTTGTATTCCTCACGGGCAAACGCCTGCATCACGCGCACGGCCTGGATGTTTTCTGCCAGCACCGAGTTGACCCAGGCCACCGCCGCCCGCACCCGGTGGTACATCTGCCGTGCTGCCCGGCGGAAGAGGATCGTGGCGATTACCATGATCGGGAGCACGCTGAAGGTGAAAAGCGAAAGACGCCTGCTCATTCCCAGCATAGCGGCTACGATGCCGAACAGCACGAAAAAGTCGCGCGCCATGGCCAGGATCGCCCAGGTGATGAACTCGCGCAACGTTTCGACATCGTTGATCACGCGGGTGAAAATGCGACCGGCGCTCCAACGGGCATAGAAGCTCAGCGAGAGGCGCTGCAAATGGGCAAACAGATCGCGGCGCAGATCGTAGATGATGGATTGCCCGACGCGCGCCATCAGGTTAACGCGCCAGTAAATCATGGCCCATTGGAGAACGGCGCTCAGTAGGTATAGGAGGACGATATTTCGCAGTGCCACCAAACTTTTGCCCAAAATGCCCTGATCAATGGCCATGCGCACGAAGTAGGGGCCGGCCACCGAGATCAGCGAGCTGCCGAGCATGAACACGAGCGCCAGCAAAAGCTGCCATCGATAGGGGCGGATCAGGTCCATCAGGCGCTTCAGCACGCGTCGATCGTAGCGAGCCGTCGCCTGTTCTTCGGATTGCGTGATATAGGCAGGAGGGGTGATCGTCGTCATAGCGTTTTCTCTTCGGCGAAAGAACTCTCTTCAACTCGTTCCCAAAGGCGATCCAGGCCTTCCTCTGCGCCGATCTGGAGTTCGTAGATGCGGCGGTAGAAGCCATCGCGCGCCAAGAGCTCTTCGTGGGTGCCGTGCTCCACAATGCGCCCCTGATCGAGAACCAGGATCAGATCGGCGCGGCGCACGGTGGAAACGCGATGGGCAATGACGAACGTCGTGCGCCCTTCCATCAGGCGTTCCAGCGCTTGCTGGATCAGCCATTCGGTGCGTGTATCCACCGAGGAAGTCGAATCATCCAGGATCAAAATGCGCGGATCGAGCAACAACGCTCGGGCAATGGCAATGCGCTGGCGCTGGCCTCCGCTCAAGGTCACGCCACGCTCGCCGACGATCGTGTCATAGCCTTTTGGAAAGGACATGATAAAGTCATGCGCCTGAGCCGCTTTAGCCGCGGCGATGATCTCCTCCATCGAAGCATCCGGCCGCCCGTAGGCAATGTTGTTGCGGATCGTATCCGAAAAGAGCAGGGAGGTTTGGAGCACGATCCCGATCTGGCGGCGCAGCGTGACCAGGTCGAGCGTGCGCACATCGTGACCGTCAATCAGCACTTGACCTTCGGTCGAATCGTAGAAGCGCGGGATCAGGTTGACGATCGAGGTCTTGCCCGAGCCGGTCGGCCCGACCAACGCGACCACCTGGTTTGGGTAAACATGGAAGGAAATATCCTCCAATGAATTCCGATTTTCTCGCGCATAGCGCAGGGATACATGCCGGAACTCGACCTCGCCGCGCAACGGCTGGATCACGCGTGCCTGAGTCGGGTTGCGGATCTCGCACTCGGTATCTAGGACCTCGAACACGCGCTGCGCCCCAGCCTCGGCCTCGCCCGCCGCGTTGACCAACCAGGTCAGCTGCTGCACCGGTGCCGAGAGCATCAGAAGATAGGAGTTGAAGGCGACCAATTCGCCAATGCTCATTTCTCCCCGTAGCACCATTCCGCCTCCCACCCAGAGCAGGATCACCGTGCTGAAAACGATGAGCAGGTTCGTGGTGGGCATCACCTTAGACCATTCTCCGATCACCTTTAGCCGTGCCTGATAGTATTCGCGGTTGGCCTGATCGAAGCGCTCGATCTCATAGGGTTCACGGGCAAAGGCGCGCACCACCTGTACCCCGTTGACGTTCTCTTGCAATCGGGTGGAGAGCACGCCCAGGGCATAATCCACGGCGTAGAATAGCACCGTTATGCGCTGACCGAAGCGGGTGGTCATCCAGGCCATCGGCAGCAGCGGCAACAGGGAAAGGAGTGCCAGGCGTGGATGGGCAGCGATCAGCAAACCGATGATCGCAATACTCATCACCAGCAACTGAATCAACTGGATCAGGCTATCGGCGGCAAAATTTTGGATGGCGCGCACATCTTCAATGCCGCGGCTGATCAATTGACCGCTTTGCGCATGATCATGATAGGAAAACGACAATCGCTGGATGTGATCGTAAAGCCGATTGCGTAGATCGTAACCAACATGGGTGGCGATCCACGCCGAAAGGTAGCGCTGTGCGAAGGACAGGAGGGCCGTCAAGCCCCCCAATCCCAGCAGAAATAGGCCGGCATTGCGCAGGAAAACCATATCCTGCCGACTCAAGCCCACGTCAATGACCTGGCGCAAGACCATCGGCACGATCAACGAAAGGCCGGTCAGGCTGAGCAGCAGCAAAAGGTTAAGCAGGATCTTGCCCCAGTAGGGGCGCAGGAAGGGTAGTAGTTTCAGTAAATATTTCATAGCGATTCCAGAAAAGCCTTTTTGAGAAGTTCCATGCCATATAGTAGGCTTTGTTGTTCTTCCGTTGAAAGCTGCCGAAAGCGCTCTTGTAGCCACAGCTCGGCATCTGCATAGATTGCCCAGAGCACACGTTCACCATCTGGGGTGAGCTGCAGGTGTTGCTGACGTCGGTCTGCAGGGTTGATCTGGCGGGTCACCCAACCTTTTTGCACCAACGTATCCACAATGCGGCTCACGGCCGGGCGGCTGATGTGCCCTTCTTCGGCCAGCGCGCTGACCGAATTGAATCCCTTGCGAATGCGGCGCAAGGTCTGGAATTGCACCGTGCTCATCTGGAATTTTTCATTGGCGATCCGCCGGATAACGCTGCGTGTGCAGTGCCAGCTGGGCGGCACACTTTCCCAGAAGGTATCTACCAAACGATCGAGAGGAGGGGAGACCATGTGCGTTTCTCCTGTTGGTTGCATATGCTAATAGTTAACATGTGCAACTATTATAACATATTTGGACGGTGGCGGTAGATCGTGCACGGTGGCAGTAGCATGGGAACCTTTTGGCGTGATGGGAAGATCGCCGATTGGCATGCGGCACGAGGACAATTGTGTCTACTGGATTGTATGACCCATTGATGGGTCGCGACGTGGTGCAAAGTGCTTTCCATGAAGAGTTCCCGTTATCCAGGCGCGGGATTTACTTTGCGGATGTCTATTCTGGTAGAATTCAGGCATTCCAGCCCAATGGAGGTATTATGATCCCAAGCGATTTGCTATCTGCCGTTGAGGCCGTTCGCCGCGGTGAATGGACGGCGGCCGAGTTGTTTGCCGCCTATCTTCGGCGTGTGGAGGCCGAAAATCCGCGCCTGAACGCATTTCTGAGTCTGGCCGAACCACCGGCAGTGTTTCCCTCCCCTCAGACTCCCCTGGCCGGCGTGCCGCTGGCGATTAAGGACCTGATCGATGTGGCCGGCCTGCCGACTACGGCCGGTTCCCCGCGCTTTTTCGGCGCGCAGCCTGCCTTGCAGGATGCCGAAGTGGTGCGCCGCTTGAAGAGCGCCGGCGCGACAATCTTGGGAAAGACGCATACGCATGAGATTGCCTTGGGCATTACCGGAATCAATCCCCATCACGGCCCGGCGCGCAATCCCCACGATCCGCAGCGCATCACCGGTGGCTCTTCCAGTGGGAGTGCAGCCGCGGTGGCGGCCGGATTGGTGCCGGCAGCCCTGGGAACGGATACGGGTGGATCGGTGCGCATACCGGCTGCCTTATGCGGTGTGGTGGGCTTCAAGCCGACCTTCGGGCGGATCAGCACGCGCGGCGTCCTACCGCTCTCCTGGAACCTGGATCACGTGGGAGTGCTCACGCGCACTGTCGCCGATGCGGCGTTCCTCTTCCAAATCTTGGCCGGCTACGATGCGCAAGACCCGGCCTCACAAGACGTTCCCCTGGAAGATGTGCTTGCGAATCTGGAGGGCGGAGTGGCGGGCTGGCGGATCGTGCTGGCGGTGGGACCGTATATTGAAGAGGCCGATGCGGTCGTGCTCGAGCACGTGCACAAAGCTGCCGAGCGTTTTGAGGCATTGGGAGCCATTGTAGTTGAAAAAGAAGTAACTCCTCTCTATACGGCGGCGCAGGCCAACGGTCTGATGGTGATCACCGACGCAGCGGCTTTTCATCGGGAACGCTTGGCGCAACATCCCGAATGGTTCGGCGAGGACGTGCGTCAACGCTTGGAACGCGGCCGCGCCACGAATGTCGCCGACTACGTGTTGGCGCGTCGCACGCAGAGCGAAACCCGACGCTACTTTGAGCTCTTTTTCCGCGAATTCGATCTGCTCCTTTTGCCGACGACGGCCACCACCGCCGCGCCGATCGAGGGATTAGATTCGGCGGCTTTTGCACCCAAGATGACGCGCTTCACCGCCCCCTTCAACCTAACCGGCCTGCCGGCCATCTCATTGCCTTGTGGGTGGGATACAAACGGTTTGCCCATCGGTTTGCAGCTGGTGGCCGGGCCGTGGCAGGAAGCGAAATTGCTGCGCGCCGCCTATGCCTGGGAGCAAAGCGGCGCATAGCATTGAGGGGGCAAACTCTATGTTTTATTCGCGCTCGTCAGAGTTCTATAGTTCAAGTCTAATGGTGCCGGTTGAATAGGCACGTTCAGCGACAGCCTTCACCGTAGTCTATTGCCTCCAAGTTCCAAAGCGGGCTACTTGCAGTGGGATCCAGCTCCAGGTTGCAGAGGTCCGGGCGCGAGACGGCGATTTGTGGGCGTGGATAAAGGGGAATGGCCGGTAGCTGGGTGGCGAAGAGCTGCTGTAGCTTCAGATAGGCCTCCTGATAGCCTGGCTCTTCCGGCAGGGATTGTAGCGCTTGTTGGCAGAGTGCGTCGTATTCGGCATTTTGAAAACCTTGGATGTTAGGGCCGATCCAGTGATTTTGAGCGTTCGGCACCTGATCGCTCATAAAGTTGCGGCAGGTAGCTTCCAACGTGCCGCCGATGGCGTATTGTGCTAGGTCAAAGTGGCGGCCGAAGAGCAGACCCTGCGGTCCTTCCGCATAGAATTCCTGCGCCGGGTGGAATGTGAGCTGAATGCCGATGCCACAGGCCTGTAGCGAAGCGCTCAGAATTTCGGCAACCTGGCGACGCTGCAGGGCCTGTGTGGTGTCATAGCGCAGGATCAGCTCCGTGCCGTCCGGCACGTTGGGAACGCCATAGGCGCGGCGCGGCGTGGACGGGTTTTGGTCGTGATCCCGCCAGCCGATGCTTTCCAGGAGCTGCGCTCCGGCGGCGGGATCGTAAGGATAGGTGTTCAAATTGGCCGCGTGCATGGGATGCCCTGGAGGGAAGAAACTATCGGCAACCTGGGTGGTATCGAAGAGCACTTCCTTCACTGCGCGGGAGCGATCCAGGCACAGGGCCAGCGCCTGGCGGAAGCGCACATCGCCGAAGAAATCGGGGCGGTCGTATTGCGGCGGGGTATAGCCATCATCGTAAGAGGCCGGGCGCAATCCCAGCCCAAGCCACTCGATGATCGGGGTCTGAGCCGTCCACAGACGAACTTTGCCTTCGGCCTCCAGCGAGCGCAGCAAGCCCACCTGACCTTCCAGCGGCAAGGTGGGGTCGAGCAGATCGCATTCGCCGGCGACCAGCGCGCCGATGGCCTGGTTGACATCGCTGAAGAAGCGGAAGGTGAGCGCATCAAAGCGTGGCAACCCCTGGCGGGCACGGAAATACGAAGGATTTTTGCGCAGGATGATCGCTTCTCCGGGGCGCCAATCCTGGATCACATAGGGGCCGTAGCCCAGTGGCGTGCGGCTGACTACATCTAGGGTGGGCAGTTCGGATGGATTGTAATCTTTCCAGGCGTGTTCGGGCAGGGGGAGCCAGAAGTTTTCCACGTAGGCGGGATCGATGAAGCCAGGTTTCCCCACCCATTCGATCGTTTGCTCATCGAGCGCTTTGTAGGATTCGGTGCGATCGAGCAGGTAGGCGTGGATGGCATCTTTCTGCGCCAGAGCCAGGTTATAGGCGAAGACGGAATCGGCGGCGGTGACCGGGGCACCATCCGACCAGTAGACATCGTTGGCGATCCTGAAGGTGACGCGCAGGCGCTCCATGCTCACCGAGGCTTGTCCATCCCAAGTGACGGCGCAGCCGGCATTGCGACAGCCCGCTGGCAGGTAGCGCACACCCGGCGCCAGCGGGCGCACCTGACCTTCGGCATCTACGATCTCTGTGCCGCGGCGCGGAGTGGTCTTTTCGATCTTTGCATCGCCATCTTGGAGCGAGGGGATTTTTTGTAGGATGATTGGCGTGTAGGTGTAGTTCAGGCGCTCGGCCGGGCTATCGTAGAGGGCAGAAAGCACGCTACGGGCGGCGGCGTTCAGGCGGGCTAGGGGGTAGAGGGTGTTCGGCTCCTGCCCCAAGCAAATGGTGAGGGTGCGGGGCGCAGCGGTTGCGCTCGCGGATGGAGCCGGGGATGGCAGGATCGGGCCCACGGTCCCGCCCTGATCCGCGGGGGGCGAAGCGATGGGCAGGCAGGCGGCCAAGATCGGGAGGAGAAGCCAAAGGAGCAGCCAAGCGCGTTTCATCGTTTCCCCTTTTTTCATTCGATTAACCAACAAGCAGCGTTGTGACCCGGCGCGACTTCACGCAAGGCAGGTTCCTCTTGGCTGCAAATTTCCTTTGCCCATGGGCAGCGGGGATGGAAGCGACAGCCGCGCGGTGGGTTGAGTGGGCTGGGAACATCACCTTTGAGAATGATGCGCTCACGGCGGATTTTCGGGTTGGGAATGGGGATGGCGGAGAGCAGGGCTTTCGTATAGGGGTGGAGAGGGGCGCGGAAGATTTCCTCGCGCGGGGCGATTTCGACGATCTTGCCCAGGTACATGACGGCGACGCGATTGGAGATGTGTTCGACAACGCTCAGGTTGTGGGCAATGAAGAGGTAGGTCAGATTGAATTCCTGCTGCAGGTCTTTGAGGATGTTGAGTACCTGGGATTGGATGGAGACATCCAGGGCCGAGACCGGTTCATCGCAGACGATGAATTTGGGACGCAGCGCCAGGGCGCGGGCGATGCCGATGCGTTGGCGCTGACCGCCGGAAAATTCGTGAGGGTAGCGCCGGGCGTGGTAGCTCTCTAGGCCGACCTTGCGGAGCATTTCGAGCATGATCTCATAGCGTTCTTGTTGCGTGCCGATATTGTGGATGTGTAACCCTTCCATGATGGATTCGCCGATCGGCAGGCGCGGGTCGAGGGAGCCGTAGGGGTCCTGGAAGATGATCTGCATATTGCGGCGCAGGGCCTTGAGCGCTTGGCCGCGCAGACGGAGCACGTCTTTGCCTTCAAAGAGCACCTGGCCGGAGGTCGGTTCGATCAGGCGCAGGATGGAGCGTCCGATGGTGGTTTTGCCGCAGCCCGATTCGCCGACCAACCCCAGGGTTTCCCCTTCGTAGACGGTGAAGGAGACATCGTCCACCGCCTTGACCTGGCCGACGACGCGTTGCAGGAGGCCGGCGCGCACGGGGAAGTAGGTTTTCAGGTTTTTGACTTCGAGAAGGGGTTGGGCTGTCATGCTTCAATCCTTTGGCATTTGGGCTCCTGCCGGCCGAAGTGGGGGTTGATGGCCGGGGGCCTGTTGATAGAGCCAGCAGCGCACTTTGTGACCGGGGGTGACTTCTTCCAGGGTGGGCATTGCGCGCTCGCAGATTTCTAGGCCGTATTGCAGACGGGCCTGACAGCGCGAGGCGAAACGGCAGCCGGGCGGAAGGTTGATCAGGTTCGGAACGTTGCCGGGGATGACCGCCAGGCGCTCCTTGAATTCTCCTAGGATGGGGATGGATTCGAGCAGGCCGCGCGTGTAGGGGTGGAGAGGGGTCTCAAAGATAGCGTGGACATCGGTTTGCTCCACCACCTGGCCGGCATACATCACGGCGACGCGTTCGGCCATTTCGGCAACCACGCCCAGATCGTGGGTGATGAGGATGATGGCGGCGTTGGTCTGATTGCGCAGGTTGCGCATCAGGTCGAGGATTTGTGCTTGGATGGTGACATCGAGCGCCGTGGTGGGTTCATCGGCGATCAGCAGGGCTGGCTCGCAGGCCAGCGCCATGGCGATCATGACGCGCTGTGCCATGCCGCCGGAAAGCTCATGGGGATAGGCCTGGGCGCGCCGCTCCGGATCTGGAATGCCGACCCTGTGCAGCAACTCAATGGCGCGCTGCCAGCCGGTTTTGCGATCCATGTGACGGTGGATGCTGAGCACCTCGGCGATCTGATCGCCGATTCTGAAGACGGGGTTGAGGGCAGTCTGCGGTTGTTGGAAGATCATCGAGATGCGGTTGCCACGGATGGCAATCATCTGCTTTTCGCTCAGCTCAAGCAGGTTCTGACCATCGAACCAAATTTCCCCCTCGACGATTTTGCCGGGTGGAGCGATCAGACGCATGATGGAGAGCGAGGTGACGCTCTTACCGCATCCAGATTCGCCGACCAGGCCGAGCACTTCGCCGGGGTAGACCTCCAGGTCCACGCCGTCCACGGCTTTAACGATGCCATCTTCGGTGTAGAAATACGTCTTGAGGTTCTGGATGTGCAGAAGGGGGGTGCGGGTTTCCATAGGTTTGTCCAAGATAGGATGCCTAATTTTACCATGTTGACTTCACTGCAAAGACCCTATCTTGCCAGATAGGCTTGAGCCGATAGGAGACAGAACACGGATGAACACGGACGAACGCGGACGGACACGGATTAGGAAGTGCTGTAGGCGCTTGTGGGACGATCGGCGTTTGGGATTGAGCATGCTCAGCGACGCAGGATGGGGACCGAGCGTAGCGGAGTTTCGGGACTTTCGGCGGGGTAGCCCAGGAAGAAGAGAGCTTCCGGCTGCCAGGTTTCCGGCAAATCGAGCGCCTGACGCGTTTCCGTTTGAGCATAGAGCGGCCAGCAGATCCAGTTCCCGCCCAGGCTGAGGGCATGCGCGGCCAGCAAGAGCTGTAACCCGGCCGCGGCCACGGATTGCATACCCATCAGGTCTTCTTCCAGGCGATCGGCGCGGCGGGCAGCGCGATCGCGGCAAAGCAGCACGGCGACCGGGGCTTCCAGCATGCGGCGCTTGGAACGCGCGATACGCGCTTGGATTTCGCTTTCGGGGGCATCTTCGGCGCGCATATCGCGTTGCATGGCGGCGGTGAGGGCTTCGGCCAACTTTTGACGGGCTTCAACGGATTCCAGGAGGACGAAACGCCAGGGTTGTAGGTTGTGCGCCGAGGGAGCATAGACGGCCGTGCTCAGAATGCGTTCGATGATCTCCGGAGGGATCGGATCGGGACGGAAGCGTCGGATGGTGCGACGGGTGGTGAGGAATTCGAGCATGGTCGGTTAGTGTGTTAGTGGTTGGTCAGATGGTCGGATGCCACTCACACGCGGATGATCCTTCCTTGGGCGGCGCGGTAGAGGCGATCCCAGATGGTGAGCCCTAGTTCGTGGCGGGGGAAAGTGCGCGCTAAGATGATCTCGACGCCTTTTTCTTCCAATTGGCGCAGGGCGGCGAAGAGGTTGCGGCCGATGGTTTGAAGATCATAACGGGGGCCGAGGGAGAGCACTTCACAGCCGGGGAGGCTGAGGGCTTCTTGCTCTTCGTCCACGGTGAGCAGGCCAACACGGCGTCCCTGGCGCAAGTATTCTGTTGCGATATTTTGCATAGCCGATATAAGAGATTCGCCTTCGCCCTCAAAAAGGAGCAACAAGGCACGAGGCGCATAGTGACGCAACATTTGCCCCGGTGATTCGGCAGCCTCGGATTCGGGATGGTAGCGCAAGCGCAGGGTGACTTGCGGCACGAAGGGGCGCAGCGTTTCCAATGGGACGCCGCCGGGGCGCAAGATGAGAGGGGGGGAGGTAGTCAGGTCGAGCACGGTGGATTCCAACCCGATCCACGTCGGGCCGCCATCCAGGATCAGGTCAATGCGGCCGTGCAGGTCGGCGTAGACGTGTTGGGCGGTAGTCGGACTGGTATGACCGAACAGGTTGGCGCTGGGCGCGGCGATCGGTACGCCACTCAGCCGAATCAGCTCCTGGGCGATGGGATGCGAGGGCCAACGCACGGCCACTTTTTCGCCACCGGCGGTCACTTCCGATGGGATGAGGCGGCTCTTTTGCAGGACGAAGGTCAAGGGTCCGGGCCAGAAGTGCCGTGCCAGCTCGTTTGCTAAGGGGGGGATTTCGCCCGCCACCTGTGATAGCTGCCCAAACTCGGCAATGTGCACGATCAGCGGGTCACTGGCCGGTCGGCCTTTGGCGCGAAAGATGGCGCGCACGGCTTCGGCATCCAGGGCATTGGCGCCCAGCCCGTAGACCGTTTCGGTGGGGAAGGCGACCAGTTTCCCGGCGCGGATCAATTCTGCGGCCGTTTGCAGGGCCGCAGAGTCGAGACGATCGGGGTGGATTTTCAGGATGCGAGTGCGCGGCACGCCGACCTCAAAGTGTCATTGCGGGGCGAAGGTATCGATCAGCAATTTGACATCTCCGCCGACCGAATAGAGGA
Organism: Anaerolineales bacterium; assembly: GCA_034432895.1. GTDB lineage: Bacteria > Chloroflexota > Anaerolineae > Anaerolineales > Villigracilaceae > 630D-37. The sequence continues at coordinate 128,367 of DAOUBG010000008.1, read as the reverse complement.
TGGGACAGGTTGCGCCGTGGTTGAGGTATTCCTGTACTTTGGCGCGCGCTTCTTCCGGCGTGCCGGAAGCGGTGATGCGATGGATGAGCGATTCCGGCACCAGGTGCTTGGCGCGCTGAATTTGCTCTTTGGTGGCCGGCCAGCCAAGGATGGATTGGATCTCTTGCACGATTTCGGGTTTGACGCCGGAGGCTTTGGCGATGTGCGGTTGCTGCGCCAGGTATTGGCAGAGCAACTCGCGGGTGCGGTCAATGGCCAGCTCGCGATCGTGATCCACCGAGCAGACGATGAGCTGCGGCCGATCGAGCACCTCCACGCACCGCCCGGCACGCCGTGCCCCGCGATCGATCAGCTCCAGGGCATGATCGTTGTATTCCGGCGGTACGCAGTAGTTCAGCACCACGCCATCGGCGATTTCGCCGCTCAATTCGAGCATTTGATCTCCGGTTGCGCCGATCATGATCGGCACGTTGCGTGGTTCGCGCCGCCCGTGGACCACATCCAGCTCGATGCCTTCGACGTGGATGAACTCGCCGTGGAAGGTGACGCGTTCCATGTTCAGCAGGCGCCGCAGCACGATCACCGTTTCCCGCATGGCGATCAGAGGCTTGCGGCGCTCAATGCCGACGTTGCGCGCCAGCGGGTCCCACCAGGCGCCGATGCCGCAGATGATGCGGTTGGGGGCCAGATCGTCCAGGGTCAGGAAGGTTGCGGCGAGCAGACCGATGTTGCGCGTCCAGTTGTTGATCACGCCGGAGCCGACCTTGATGCGCTCGGTCACGGCGGCATAGGCGGCCATCGGCACGATCGCATCGCGCACCAGGCGGCTTTCCGCTTGCCAGACGGCCTCAAAGCCGCGCGCTTCGGCATAGCGCACGTAATTCAGCCCCTCACGCAGATCGTGGGCATCCTGTAAATAGAGGGCAACACGAGGGAACATGGTCTCTCCTTATGGGAAGGTTGGAGTGGATGAAGAGATCTGCTGCAACAATGCCAGGTCTTCGGTATCGTCTAGATCAAAAGAGACGCGCTCCAGGAAAAGGATTTCCAGCCGGGCGCCGGCCTGATGTGCCTGCTCACAATGACGATGGAAGGAATGTTCGCCGAATTCGTAGGGGATCAGCCCCGGTGGGGAGATGAGAAGTGCGTTCGTGCCGCGCAGGTGCCGATCGGGCACGATCACTACTACCGGCGGATTTTTCCCCTTTTCCAAAATGCGCTCGATGTCCTCGCGTGCCAGCAGGGGTAAGTCGGTAGGAAGGATCAACACGCCTTCGGTGTGCCGTTCTTTGGCCAAGAAGGTGGCACGCGCCAGCGCCGGGTTCAGGCCGGAAGCGCTTTCTTCCCGCATGGTGCGCGCCCCGTGCTTGCGCGCCAGGCTGAGCACGGCCGGGTCCGGGCTGGTGACCAGGATGTGTTCAATGCGCGGCCGGAGCTCTTGCAGGACCTGTAAGGTGTGGATGAGCAGTTGCCGGTTCAATTCGGCACGTGTGCTCTCTTTAAGTGCCTTGGCCAGGCGGGTTTTTCCGCTCCGCAGAGATTTTGCCGGGACGATTGCCCAAAGGGTCATGGTTCTCGCACAAAGTTTAACACATCTTCGGCCAATCGGCGACGGTCAGATTCACTGCGCATCAGCGTTTGGGTGACCAGCACACGGATTCCCATGGCGGTGATGGTCTCTTGCAGGGGCGCATCCACCTCATCAAGTACGAAGTGGGTCAGGATGGAGCGATAATGTTCGGCTACCGCGAGCGCCGAAGGGGAAATGCCCAACTCGGCGAACATTTTTGCCGCCGGGCCTTTCACCGTCTGCCCACCGATGATCGGGGAAACGGCGATCACCGGCAAACCGGCCGGCAGATGGGGAGCGTAGATGGACAGGATGGGATCGAGGCTGACCCAGGGGTTGGAGGGACAAAGGATCAGTGCCTGCGCCTGAGCGAGTGCCTCGAGCGCCTCCGGGACGGGCCGAGCTGCCGCGGCGCCCTCGAAGCGAAAGCCGCGCACCCGAGGCCTACAGGCATATTTGACGAAATATTCCTGAAACGGGAGCGCGCCATATTCGGCTGTATAGACGATCGTGCGTACGGGGTCATCGCTCATCGGTAGGATGCGGTGTTCGATCCCCCAGGCACGGCAGAAATCCAGCGTGATCTGGGTCAGCCGTTCCCCGTTGCGCAGGCGGCGGGTGCGTTCTAGGTGGGTGCCCAAGTCCTGATCCCCCAAACGGAACCAATCCGGCCCCCCTAACCGACGCACGTTTTCCAGTGCCTTCCAAGATTCATCCCGCCGGCCCCAGCCGGTTTCCGGGTTGGCCAGGCCGGCCAAGGTGTAGCAAACGGTATCCAGATCGGGGCAAATGGTGAGGCCGAAATGTTCAAAGTCATCTCCGCTGTTGACGATCACAGTCAATGCCTGGGAGGGCAGAATCTGTGCTAGTCCGTGGACCAATTTAGCGCCGCCCACTCCACCGGCAAAAGCAACATAATGAGGGGTAGAAGCTGAAAGGTTCACACTACAGGTAATAGGTCATATGCTGCAAATGCATGGTCGGGTCTACATGCTCAATGTGCACGTCGGGTGGAACGTTGATGTGCGTCGGAGCGTAATTCAAGATGGCGCGCACCCCGGCCTTCACCAGCTGATCGGCGACTTCCTGAGCCGCTGTGGCCGGTACCACCAACATGGCGATCTGGATGCCGGCCTCGCGGATGATCTCCACCATTTTGGTCGCATCCTGGATGATGAAATCCCCGAGCGGTTTGCCGATCTTATTCGGATCGTTATCGAAGACCATCTTTATTTGGAAGCCCCGGTTGCGGAAGCCTTGATAGTGAACCAAAGCCCGCCCCAGGTCACCGGCGCCGATCAAGGCCACATCCCAGGTGCGGTCTACCTTGAGAATATGTCGCAGTTTTTGGATCAGGAATGGGATCGAATATCCCATTCCCTGCTTGCCGAATTCACCGAACTGCGAAATATCCTTACGGATCTGAGCGGCCGAAACACCGATGATATCGCCCAGCTCCTGGGATGAGATGCTTTGCCGCCCGGCCTCGTATAAACGCTCTAGCGTACGTAGGTAGAGCGGTAATCGGCCGACGATGATATCGGGCACGTTTTCTCTGACTGCCATCCTACCTCCCACAAAGCGATGTGTAGGCTAAATTTACCATGAAACAGGTGTTTTGTGGTAAAGGGAGCCAAAGATGCGGACAAACATCTGTATGAGTCCTGCCCATGAGCAGGCAAGATCCGCGTATGATGGGCTTTTTTGCCTGAAATAGGATGAACGGATTGTGGCTGAGATCAGCCAATCTTATAGCCGATCTTGCGCAGGAACTCTTTACGCCAGGCGATGTCTTCGGCGCCTTCGATGCCTTTCGGCGACGATCCGTCCACCACGCCCAGAATGCCGCGCCCTTGCTCGGTTTGGGCGACGATTACCTGCACCGGGTTGGCCGTGGCGCAGTAGATGCGCACGACTTCCGGGACGGCTTTGATGGCGTTGACTACGTTGATCGGGTAATAGCCTTCGGCCAGGAAGACGATGAACATATGCCCGGCGCCGATCGCCAGCGCATTGCTGCGCGCTAGCTCGATCATCGCCTCATCGGTGCCCGACCAACGCACCAAACATTTGCCCGAGGCCTCGTTGAAGGCCAGCCCGAATTTGATCCCCGGCACGGCGTTGACCAGGGCCTCGTGCACATCTTCAACTGTCTTGATGAAATGGGATTGCCCCAGGATGAAGTTGACATTTTCCGGTTTTTGAATTTGGACCAGTTGAAGTTCCATGGTGACCTCCGGAGATTAGGGTAGAGGACCGTAAGTGGGAGCGCAGACGATATCGTAGTATTCTCGCTCGATTGCTCGGTTCTGTTCGGCATAGGCCGCGGCCTCGTTCCCGATGCGCCGCACGGCGTCCAGATGGGCGCGTACGTCCTTATCCCAATAGCGCGGCAGGGTCATCAAGGGATCGCCGGCCGGGCCTTCGGGAATGTAAACCGGACGGTTCGGGTCTTGGCTATCGGCCAGGGGTACCCAGTTGAACATGATCGGACCGCGGGGGTTGATCGTGAATCCGAGCTGATAGCCGGCTTCACGAGCGATCTGCACGGCGCGCGGTGTGAATCCACCGCCCGGCCAGATATAGGCAATGGGAGTCTTGTGGAAATATTTTTGGAAGTTCTCAATGGCGCCGAAAATCTCACTGCGCATATATTCTTCCGTAGAGTTCGGGCCGATCGGATCGTTGTGGAAGACGCCATGCGCCTGATAGTCCACCCAACCCTCCGCGCTCAGGGCGGTGTTTTCCTGCCAAAGGTCTGGGCGCTCATCTTTGGCGATATAGGCATTCACCACCGGCCAACCCCACTGCTCATAGAACGGACGGAAGTAGGTGTTGAAGTATTCGGCGTAGTGGCGGTCGTCCACGATCAGCACCACCGAGCGCTTCGGGATTTTGGCGTTCCGGTAGAGAAAATCGGCCAGCTGCTGCATGTTGATCGCCTCGAACCCTTGTTCCTTCAGGTCGCGCAAGATCAGACGTTGCTCGCCGGCGCTGATCTGATATGGATGGGTCGCCTCGCCTTTGGTGATCGAGTGGAACATGATCACCATGACCACGGTGCCGGGCGCAGCGTTGTTCGGGTCCCATTTGGCTTTCAAGTATTGACAGGTATCCCGGATATACGTGTGGGGCGTATCCAGGGGATTGAGCAGCGAGGTGGTATAGGGTGGGGGCAGGGCTGGCGGGGTGCGCAGCGGGGTGGGAGTGACCGTGGGGGGCAGGGGAGTGGAGGTGGCCGTAGGTTGGGCGGCCACAGTCTGCGTGGCAGCTGCCCAAACGGTGGCTATGGCCTGGGTGAGCATCCGGTTCGCATCGGCTGTCGGCGCCGCAGGGGTGGCGCAAGCCATCAGCAGAAAGATGCTAAGCATGATGGGTAAAAGGATTTTTTGCATAGATTGGGCTAGAAAAGGGAAAGTTGCTTCGGTTCCTCGTCCTCGGCTTTGGGCGGCGGAGGCGTGGCCGGACGGGAGAGCTCGGCGCGCGCCTGAGCCAAAAGCTGTGGCAGACGCATAAAATCCTCGATCACGGTGGATTTGAGCGAGGCCTGGTGGAGGGCTGCTGCCGGGTGGTACATGGCGATCACGAAGCGGTTGCCCACGCGGCGCATCTGCCCGTGGATGGCGCTGATCTTCGCTCCCGGCAGGAACTTGGCCATCGAAAAGCGTCCCAGCGTGACGATGATCTTCGGATTGATGGCGGCGATCTGTCGCTCCAGGTACTCATCGCAGGCTTCCAGCTCTTCCGGCAGCGGATCGCGGTTGCCCGGCGGCCGGCACTTGACTACGTTCCCGATCCAGACCTCCTCGCGCTTCAGGCCGGCGCGTGCCAGGAGCTCATCCAAAAACTGTCCTGCCGCGCCGACGAACGGTCGTCCCTGCTCGTTTTCGTAAAATCCCGGCCCCTCACCGATAAACATGATCTCGGCATTGGCCGGCCCTTCTCCCGGCACCGCCTTCTTGCGCGAGTGATGGAGCGGACACTTGGTGCACACCGAGACTTCGCGGGCAATTTGTGCCAGAATTTCTTCCGCATTCATGGGAGATTCTCCTGAGGGAAATGGCTCAATAATGCCTGCATTGTATCCTCTTTCAATGTCATCAGCAAGGCGTCCTCGTTGTTATCGCGATAGTAGCGTGTCCGGCGCCCGCTGATTTCAAAGCCGAGCTGCCGGTAGAGATGTTGCGCGGCCAAGTTGCTCACGCGCACTTCCAGGAACGCCTCTCGTGCCCCTTCTTCCCAAGCGGAGCGCAGGGCCTGCAGCAACAGGCGGCGGGCGATCCCTTGCTGACGATGTTCGGGGTGCACGGCCAGGGTGGCGATATGCGCCTCGTCCACGATCAGCCAAAGCAGGAGCATGCCCACGACCTGCCCTTCCTTTTCGGCCACCCAAGCGCGTGCCGCCGGGTTTTCGGTCAGCTCATAGCGGAAGGAACGTTCCGACCACGGCAGGGTGAAAGACAGCCGATCCAGCGTGACCACGGTCTCCAGATCCGTCAGCCTCATCGGGCGAATTTCTAAGGTGCTCATGAGATCGTTTCGTGGATATGCAGATAGATCGGTGCAAGTGCCGCTAAGGGGCTGACTTCCCCTTTTTGCAAACGCCTCCACCCGAGCTCGGCCAACACCGCCGGGCGCCGCACACAGGTCGGGACCGGGGGCAGGTACACCCGTGGATGCTTCTCCAGCTGCGTACGCTGCTCGAGCGTCAATTCGCCGCACACATAGGTAGGAGCATCGAGCGCTGCCAAAAGGGCCTCAAATGAAAGCACTGAGGGCTCGCCCTTGGCTTTCCATTCTCCGCCTTGCGGCGTATAGCGATTCACTGCCAGTCGGCCGCGCCCGGCCTGGAGCACGGCGAGGAGAGAGTCAAACCCGGCACGGGGCGCTTGCGCGGCCGCCAGAATATCCAGCGTAGGGATGCCGATGATCGGCAGCCCGCGCGCCAGGCAGATGCCTTTCGCCAGCGCCAACCCGACGCGCAGCGCGGTGAAGGAGCCGGGTCCCAGCGCCACGGCCACGCTTTGAACGGCTTCTATCGAGGTGCCGGTTTGGCGTAGCAAGTGATCCAATTGCGGCGCCAGTTGGGATGTGTGGTGCATTTGGCTTTTCCAGGTGCATTCGGCGATCACTTCGTCGGGCCGGTAGAGCGCCAATCCACTCCAGGAGGTGGAAGTATCAATCGCCAGGAGCATCAATCGCCTCCGAAGACGGATTTTTGCAGCGCGTGGAGCAAGGTGACATACCGTTCACCCTGGGCGGTGAAAGAAAAACGGCGTACTTCCTCGTCCACGTATTCGATTTCGACCCAGAGCCTCTCTCCGGGGAGGATGGGGAGCAGGCGATCGGCCCATTCGATCACCAGCGGGCCTTGGGTTAGCAGGGTCTCCAGGTCGAGTTCGGCGGCTTCCTGCACGTTTTCCAGGCGGTAGGCATCTAAATGGTGCAAGGGCGTTCCATCATCGGCACGGCGATATTCGTTGATCAGCACAAACGTAGGGCTGGAGACGGCATCCGGACTTCCCCAGCCCTGGGCTATGCCGCGCACAAAGGTGGTTTTGCCACTTCCTAGCTCGCCCTGCAGGCAGATCACATCCCCCAAGCGCAATTCTTTTCCCAAGCGTATGCCCAAGCGATGGGTTTGCTGGGGGCTGCGGCTGAAAAATTCCAGGCAATGTTCATCCCAAATGGGCATGGGGTGAAGTTCCCTCCACAGGCAGGCTGAGATGGGCACCGATGATCTGAGCGATGGTGAGTGCGGCCTCCGGCCGTGCTTTTGCCCGACAACGGGCGGCGTATTCCTCGCGCAGGGCCGGGTTTTCGATCCATTCCCGCAGAATGCTCACCACACGCTGCGGCCGCGGGGCCCAATGCCCAACCCGCTCGCGCATGACGAAGTGGACGTTCCCATCTTCCTGACCGGGCAGGCGGGCATAGAGGATCATCGGCAGGCCGGCGTTGAGCGCTTCGCTGATCGTGCCGGGGCCGGCTTTGGTCACGAGCACATCAGCGGCGCGCATGAAGTCCGGCATTTGGCGCGTGAAGCCGTAGATGAACGTCGGAACCGGCCACGGGCGGGCTTCCAGTTCGGCTTTCAGGCGCTGATTTCGCCCGGTGACGATGATCAGCCCAAGGTCCAGCCCCGAAGCGGCGATCGCCTGTGCTGTTTCGGCCAGGGGGCCCATCCCCTCTCCGCCGCCCACCAGCAACGCGATCGGGCGATCGGTCGGCCATCCCAGGCGTTGACGCAGGGCGAGCTTATCTCCAGGAGGGGTGCAATAGCGCTGGGAAACGGGGAGACCGACCACCCGGAGTTTTTCGGGGGGCATGTGATTGGCCAACGCTTTTTCCCGCGCTTGTTCGGTGGGGAGCAGGATGAGATCGGCGCGACGATCGTACCACAGGGCATGGGTGGTGACCATATCGGTGACGACGATGAGGAAAGGAGGGCGATCTCTTGCCCCTAAGGCCCGCAAGGCGAAGGTGGTCGCCAGGGGATGTACGCTCACGTAGAGATCGGCCGGATGGTTGCGGATCAGCTTGCGCGCCGCGCTGCGCACATAGGGCCAAAGTCCGGCCGTGATCGCCCGTGCTCGAGCGCGGCCATCGGTCAGGTAAAAGGAGGCGCCCCAAACTTGCGGGATTTTCACCATCAGGGGATAGAGCTCCGGAGCGCGATTGAAAGGTGGGGGAGCGTAGTAGCGAAAAAAATCCACCATTTCGGTGGTGATCGCATCTCCCCATTCGATTTGCAGGGCTTCGATGATGGCTTCCGCAGCCGAACGATGCCCTCCCCCCGTATCGGAAAACAGCAAGACGACGTGCGGTTTGCGAGAGAATTCAATTTTCATCATTGCTCCGCGGCAGAATGGTTTTCAAGCGATGGGCGAGCTCATGTCGGGGCATCAGGATACGCCGTTTGCATCCCAGACACTCCAGCCCGATATCCGCTCCCAGGCGCACGACCAACCACTCGTACGACCCACAAGGGTGCGGTTTGCGCAGCCGAACGCGATCGTGGAGTTGGAGCTCGGTCAGCATGGGAAAGATTATGCTGTGTCTAGGGGGAGATGTCAAGGTTATAGTATTGGAGCGGAAACTATTGACGTTCTTTCTATTTCTTTATATACTGAAGATGCATAGAACACTTTCCTAAAGGAGGAGTTACGATGAGCGCGAAACCTTGGCTTGCCCACTACGATCCGGGCGTCCCGCATACGATTGATTATCCTCGTGTTCCTTTGTTCCACTTTCTAGAAGAATCGGCTCGCAAGTACCCGGATCGTCCCTGCACGATTTTCAAGGGAGCGACCATCAGTTTCAAGGAGATGAATGCCATTACCGATCGCCTGGCGGCAGCTTTAGTGGATATGGGCGTGAAAAAGGGAGATCGAGTGGGAATTTTTATGCCCAACACGCCGCAGTTTGTCATGGCTTACTATGCTATTCTCAAGGCCGGCGGGGTGGTGGTGGCGACCAATCCCCTCTATACGCCGCCGGAGATCGAGCACCAAGTCAACGATGCCGGCGTTGAGGTCATGTTCGTAATGAGCAACTTCTATACCCGCATCAAGTCCGTCCAACCGAAAACCCGCCTTCGCACGTTGATCGTTACGAACCTCAAAGAGACTTTACCGTCTTTCTTGCGCTTGCTCTTCACCCTGCTGCGCGAAAAGAAAGACGGTTTTCGTATTGAAGGAGGGTTGCAGAGCGGGGATGTTTGGTTGCAGGATGTGTTGAGAAAGTATGCGCAGGCCTCGCGGCCGGCAGTGGAAGTAGGCCCGGATGATACTTGTCTTTTCCAATATTCCGGTGGCACCACGGGCATATCAAAAGGGGCGATCGCGCTGCATCGCAATGTAGTGGCTAACACGCTGCAGATTCGCTATTGGATGCCGAACCTGGTCGAGGGCAAAGAAGTGCTCCTGATGGCCATTCCGCTCTTCCATGTGTATGGCATGGTGGCCGGGATGAACTTTGCCGTGGCGACCGGCGCTAGTATGGTGATGGTGCCGAACCCGCGCGATCTCCATGATGTGCTGGAGAATATTCAGAAATACCGTCCAACTATTTTCCCTGGCGTTCCAACGCTCTATAATGCGATCAACAATCATCCCGATGTCCAGGCCGGAAAGTACAATCTTTCTTCTATCAAGGCCTGCATCTCCGGTTCCGCACCGTTGATGCGCGAAACGAAAGAGCGCTTTGAGGCGCTGACCGGTGGCAAGGTCTTCGAAGGTTATGGCCTTTCGGAAGCGCCGACCGCCACGCACTGCAACCCGTTGCTGGGTGAGAATCGTACCGGCTCGATCGGCCTGCCGTTGCCGGATGTGGAGGCGAAGATCATTAGCCTGGATGACGGGAAGACCGAGATGCCGGTCGGCGAGATCGGCGAACTGGTGATCCGCGGTCCGCAAGTCTTCAAGGGCTATCACAATATGCCCACCGAGACGGAGAATACGCTGCGCGATTTGGGTGATGGCGGTGGGCCTTGGCTTTTTACAGGCGACATTGCGCGCATGGATGAGGATGGCTACTTCTATATCGTGGATCGCAAGAAAGAGCTGATTAAACCGGGTGGCTATCAGGTCTGGCCGCGCGAGGTGGAGGAAGTGATCGCTGCCCATCCGAAGGTGTTGGAGGTGGGCGTGGCCGGCATTCCCGATCCTTACCGCGGGGAGACGGTCAAAGCCTGGATTGTGCTCAAGCCCGGTGAGACGGCTACGGAAGAGGAGATCAAAGCTTGGTGCAAGGAGCGGCTTGCTCCGTATAAGGTGCCGACGCACTACGAATTCCGCAGCGAATTACCGAAGACCACTGTGGGCAAAATCTTGCGGCGCGAGCTGGTGCGGCAGCACAAGGAAGCCGAAGCGGTGAAGCAGCAGTAGTCACACCCGATGGAATAGTGCAGAAAGTAGCGCAGGGTTTCCTTTCCTGTGCTACTTTTCTATTTGTATACGTAAAGTGACCTCGCTGATCGGCCCGCCGATGACGACGTCGCGGATCCTCCCATCTGGCCCGATGAAGAAGGTGGTCGGTAGGGTGCGGATTTCGTATAGGCGTGCGACTTGACCCTCGCGATCGAGCAGGATCGGGAAAGTGATCCCGTATTTCGTCAGAAAGGCTGGGAGTTCTGTGGCTTTGTCTAGAAAGGTCAAGTTGATCCCCAAGAGGATCACATCTTGGTCGGCATATTCTTGAGCGATGCGCTCCAGGGTGGGCATTTCGGCGCGGCAGGGTGGGCACCAAGTGGCCAAAAAGTTTAGCACAACCGTTTTTCCACGCAGTTCGCTCAGGCGGATGATCTGCCCATCGGTGGTTTCCAAGCTGAAATCGGGGGCGAGGAACCCCCGCTTCGGGGCCGGAATATGCCCGATCGCGTTGCGGTGCTCCGGGTCCCGGCTGAATACGAGCCAGCCCAGGCCTAAGAGAAGCAAAAGGGCGGAGAAAAGTCGAAAGCGCGACATGTCGCTATTTTATCGCAGTCTGGAGTAGAATGAGGACATGCGGACCGTGCAATTGTTCATTACCTGTCTGACGGATACGTTCTACCCGGCCACGGGCCAGGCAATGGTGACGGTGCTACGCCGCTTGGGGGTGAACGTGGAGTTCGCGGCGGCGCAAACCTGCTGTGGACAACCGGCTTTCAACGCCGGCCTACGCGGAGAAGCGCGGGAGATGGCAAAACATATGATCCGCACCTTTGAGTCGGTGAAAGGGGAGATCGTCGCTCCTTCTGGTTCCTGCGTCCATATGGTGCGCCATGGGTATCCTTTGCTCTTTGAGCATGATGCACAGTGGGCGCATCGTGCTCGAGCGCTGGCCGAGCGCACGTTTGAATTCAGCGAGTACCTGGTAGATGTGCTGGGCGTGGTGGATGTGGGAGCACGTTGGGAGGGCAGGCTGACCTATCATCCCTCGTGTCATCTGTTGCGCGGGTTGAACATTCGGCAACAGCCCTTGGAACTTTTGCGCCATGTGCGTGGAGCGCAATTGGTGGAATTACCCCATGCGGAGGAGTGTTGCGGTTTTGGGGGACTTTTTTCGGTGGTGATGCCGGAACTTTCGCAGGAAATGCTGACGCGCAAGCTGGATTCCTTCGTTTCCACCCAAGCCGAAACTCTGGTGGTAGCTGATAGCGGTTGTCGTTTGCATTTAATGGGAGGCCTTCTCCATCGCCGATCTCCCTTGCAGGTGGTGCACCTGGCAGAAGTTCTCGCACAGAGGTGAGCTCGTGGCAAAAAAGTATTACGTGGTTTGGAAAGGTCGCCGCACGGGAATTTTCGATTCTTGGGAAGAATGTGAGGCGCAGGTGAAAGGATTTTCAGGGGCACAATTCAAATCTTTTCCTTCACGCGCTTTAGCAGAAGCCGCATTTGCTTCTCCATCCCCTGAAGACCAGAAGGTGCATTCGCCCGCTTCGCGCTCTCAGGCTTGGTTGCTGCTCCCCAATCCGCCGCAAATCCCCTCGATCTGCGTGGATGCGGCCTGCGATGGAGCTCCAGGACGGATGGAATATCGGGGCGTGTGGACGGGGGATGGGGAAGAGATCTTCCACGAGGGGCCTTTTGATGAGGCTACCGTCAATATCGGCGAATTCCTGGCGATCGTCCACGGCTTGGCCTGGTTGCAGCGTCAGGGGTTGCGGATGCCCGTTTATACCGATTCGGTCGTCGCGCTTGGGTGGGTGAAAAGCGGAAAATGCCGGAGCAAGCTGCCGGAAAATGGGCGCAATCGCCCCATCTTTGAGTTGGTACGTCGAGCAGAAGAGTTTCTGCGAAAGAATCCGCAGGCGATCGGTTGGGTGCGCAAATGGGATACCAACGCTTGGGGCGAAAATCCGGCCGATTTCGGTCGCAAGTAGGAGGTGTTCCATGCGTTTTTGGATGATGGTGCTTTTGATCCTGGCAGCCTGTGCGCCGAGTGGTGGCACGGTTCCTACCTCTCAGGGCTTCTATCCTACCCAGGCGGCAGTGGTTCAGCAGACCCAGGCGGCACCGGCTTCGGGCGTGCAGGTCTTCCTGCGCGGGGTGGAACGCCGCGGCAAAGAAGCGTTCCTGGAAGTTTGCTTCATTCCGCCAGATGCTTCGGATTGGACTTTGGGAACAGTGCATTTACTTATCGGTGGGATGGAGATGCCGTTTTTGGGCAGTGCCTTGACCGAGATCGTCACCGGCCCGGAGGAGCATCGCCGTTGCGAGATGCTGACCTTCAGCATCCCACCCGAAATGGTGCTTTCTACGGCCCTGTTGCAGGTGGATACCTTGCAGGTCGAACCTTCGCCTGAAGATTTGTGCACGCTTTATTTGCCCAAGCTATCCCCGCGCTTGGAGGCCCAAGGCGTACGTGCCGATTGTCTCCAATCCCCGGAAGGGTGGCAGGTGCGCCTCTTGAGCTACCCGCCGAACCTTTCAGCGGAGCAGGCTCAGGCTTTGATCTACGACCCGGCCAACTTCGCACTGACCGGACCGTGGACGTTTTGGTTGCAATTTCAGCCGTGATTGGACCGTGGACCGTAGCGGAGCGAGGAGTTATGCGACGCGAGGCTTCTTTCACCGTTTTTCTGCTCCTGCTGGCAGTTTTCTTCGGGGCTTATGTGCGTCTGGTGATTCCCCTTCAATCGAAATTCCCGGTTTTGGATGGGGGGTTGTTCTACACTATGATCCGGGATTTGCTGGCGAGCGATTTTCGCCTGCCGCTGAGCACCTCGTACAATCACCTGGATATTCCGTTCGCCTATCCACCCCTGCCGTTTTACCTGGCAACGATCGTTTATCGGGCGCTAGACCTGGATTTGCTCGAGCTCCTGCGCTGGCTGCCGGCGCTTTTCAGCCTATTGACCCTGCCGGCCTTTTTTCTCCTGGCGCGTGAGTTGTTGCCTTCCGCTCCGCAGGCAGCGCTGGCGACCTTGATCTTTGCCCTCCTGCCGCGATCTTATGAGTGGTTGGTTATGGGTGGCGGGATCACGCGTGCGCCGGGGATGCTCTTTTTCCTGCTTTTCTTGTGGATGTGCTACCGTGCTTTTGCGCGCCGCGAGAGCAAAGCGGCGCTTTGGGCGGCGATTTTGGGCGGGTTGACCTTGCTTTCACACCCGGAACGCGCCTTACATGCCGCGGTTTCCGGCCTGCTTTTCTGGCTTTGGCTGGATCGTTCGTGGGCGGGCACGCGGCGGGCGCTCGCCATCGGGGGCGGCACCTTGTTGATCAGTGCCCCGTGGTGGGTCACCGTCATAGCCCGTTACGGAGTGGAGATGCTGGCGCGGGGTGCACAGGCGGCAGGTGATCGCTGGTTGTTTTGGGCCCCGCTGCTCCAGCTTAATTTCACCGATGAGATGGCACCGGTTCTGGCGTTTCTGGCGGTCTTTGGAATGTTTGTTGCTTGGAAGTTCGGTAAAAGCTTGCTGGCAATCTGGTTTTTGTTGAGTTTCCTCACCGATCCGCGCAGCGCGCCGCACGTCATCCCGGTGCAGGTCGCTTTGTTGACCACGCTCAGCCTGAACGAGGTCCTCTTCCCTGCGCTGGGGAACGCGAGCGCCGATTGGCAGGTGATCTTCCTGGAAAGGCGGGGGAAGGTATTTTTCGGCTATTTTCTACTGCTTTTGCTCTTCAATGCCCAATGGAACGTACTGCAGGTACAAAAGCTGGTGTTGAGTGAGGCCGATCGCCAAGCTTTGACCTGGGTGGCGCAACATACGCCCTCCGATGCCCGCTTCCTGGTCCTGGATTGGCAAGAGACTCCAACCCTTTCGCCCCTCCAGGAGTGGTTTCCGGCTTTGAGCGCTCGGATGGATATCGTCACGCTTCAGGGGCGCGAATGGCTGTCCGACGAGGCTCATTTCAAGGTCCGCATGGCGGCCTATGAGGCTTTGTATTCCTGTCTCTACGAGCAACCTTTCTGCCTAGAGCGATGGGCCGCGCAGCATGGCGAGACTTTTGACTACGTCTACCTATCTCAACGCCTACCGAACGGGGAGCGACGGAGCAGTCGCCTGGCCGATGCACTGCGCGCCTCTCAGACCTACCGGCTGATCTATGAAACGCCGGATGTGCTGATCTTCGAGCATCTACCCTCTCCCTAACCTCTAACCTCTTCCCCCTCTACTCTCTATCTTCCACGAATCATTTCCCTGCGGCAGCGAAAGTCCCTCGACCTGGATCGGCAGGATACGACTATTGGCGAAGAAGGGGAAATCAAACGTCGTCGCTTCGCCGGCCTTTTTGCCGGGGATGGGCATCAACCGGGCGGTGAGCGGTTTGTTCAGCCGCAAGGAAAGCGTGGCCAGATCGAGGAGCAAGGCGGCGATCTGTGCCGGTGTCACATCGCCGGGCAGCGGGACGGTATCCAGCCCGGTGCCGCAGACGGCGGAATAAAGCAGCAGGTCTTTCAAGTTCAATTCGCCGCGTGCTACCCGCTCGGCCAACACCGCGTCTTCGAGTACCGGTAACATCACACCGCAGAAGCCGGCGTGGGGGAATTGCGCTTGTTCCAGTGTCTGGGTGAACAGTGCCACGGCTGCCATAGAACCGTGCAATCCGAGCCGCGGCAGCCCGATTTTCTCCAGCGCTGTACCGATCGAGCGCTCCGCCGCAGGGAAGGGAGCCAGTGAAAAATCAAAGCCGCCAAAGCGGATCATGTGACGGTACTTGAGAAAATCGGCCACGCGCGAAAGGTTTTGCGCCTCCTGTTCCACCCGTGCGATCAGATGCTGCTGACCCTCCTCCAAGTTCGATATCCCCTCAAAGGCTTGAATGGCCAAGTCAGCGGCCTCCAGCGCGAGCGCAAACGCTTCTTCTGGACCTTGATGGTAGGCGGCCGGAAAAAACGGTGTGCCCGCCGGGACGTTGATCAGAGCGGCGAAGCGCAGGTTGGCGAAACCGTTCGCTTCCACCGTGCTCAAGTGCACGATCGTTTCGGCAGTTGCTTGCAGGGCAGAAAGCGAAAGCCGCCCGCGGCGATCGGTCAGTAGGGCGGAGAAGAAGATGTTCTGGGTGCTCGCTAGCGCCTCGAGCACCGCGTGAAAGGATTCCGGCGTTTCGGAAAGCGCCGGCCCAAGCGCCGCGTATTCGATCCCGTATTCGGCAATGGCCTTCTCCATTGCCTGTGCCAGGAGAACGGTCTCTTTGGCTTTTCCACCCACCAGAGAGGGGAACGGAACCGTCGCCAGGCGGGTGGTTTGAACCTCGTAGCCGGACTCCTGGAACAGATGGCGCGCTTCTTGCAGGAACTGTCCGGCGCGCTGCAGAGTTTCCTGCCGCAAGGGCCATCCCGGATTGCAAAAGTAGGTGATGGAACGGATTTTCATCTTCCCTCCCAGCGTTGACGCACAACCTCGAAGAGCAAAATGGAGCCGGCCATGGCGACGTTCAGCGATTCGGTTTGGCCGGGCATGGGGATGTAGAGGCGTTCCTGCGCTTGTTGCCGTGTCCATTCACTCGGACCGTGGGCCTCGTTGCTCACGATGAGCGCCAGTGGGGAGCGCAGATCGGCTTTCCAGAGGGGAATGGCCTCCCGAAGATCGGCCAACACCCACTTCAGGCCGGCGAACTGCGCTGCGAGATCGGTCAACGGAGCGCGCACGATCGGCAGGCGGAAATGGGCCCCCATCCCGGCACGCACCACCTTTGGTTGCCAAGGATCGGCGGATTCGGGCGAAAGCCACACGACCTCCACTCCGGCGGCTGCTGCCGATCGCAGCAAAGTGCCCACGTTGCCCGGCTCCCGCACATCGTCCAACACGAGCACGAAGGTGGGTTTTGCGGGCAACTCCGGGCGCTCTTGGGGTAGCCGGAGCACGGCCAATATACCCTGGGCATGTTCAGTATCGCTCAGATAGTCCATCAGATCCGGGCTGATCTGCTCGAGGGTCACTCCGTGCTGGCGCAGCCTTTCCAGCAATTGCCGGCCGCGTTCGTTTAGCCTCTCATCATAGAAGAGCCAGAGAAATGGCCATCGGTGTTGCCAGGCCTCTTCGATCAAGCGCACTCCTTCGGCGATGAAGGCGCCGAGTTCGCGCCGAGCGCGTGCCTCGTGGATCAGGCGGCGTGCTTGTTGCACCTTTGGGTTCTGGCGCGAGGTGATCATCCGCTCAGCCATTCTTCCCAGCGTCCGGCGAGCGTTTCTGCCAACGAACGCTCGTAAATCACCAAGCGTATATCCGAGGGCTGCGTATGTTCCCGCGCGTAATGCGCCATGCTTTCCAAGATCACCCTAGCGGCCTCCAGCGGAGGGTAGCCGAAGATGCCGGCCGAGATCAACGGGAAGGCGATCGAGGCTACGCCGAGAGACTCGGCCAGCTTTAAGGCACTCTGAACGGTGTTGCGCAGGCGCGGCTCTTCCTCCCCCTCTCCCCAGCGCGGCCCAACGGCATGGATCACGTAACGAGCTGGCAGCCGCCCGCCCGAGGTCCAGGCCGGGTGTTCGTGCGTGATCGGGCCGTGTTGCCGCACCCAGGCATCGGATTCGCGTTGGATGATCTCGCCGCCGCGGGCGACGATCGCTCCGGCCACACCACCACCATGCTGTAGCCATTCGTTCGCCGCGTTGACGATGGCATCCACCGCCTCTTGGGTCAGATCGCCATGTATCAGCTTTAGCGCGATAGCGTTCGGAAAGGTGAATGTTTTCAGAATGCGATTCATGTTTCCCCTCCCAATTCAGTCTGGAGCACGCTTTGCGCTCCAGCTGCTCGGAGTGCTTCGGCCACCTGATCTACCCGTTCCGCCTCGACTAAGGCGATCATGTTCCCGCCGCGTCCGCCACCGCTGAGTTTGGCACCCCAGGCGCCGGCCCGGCGAGCGGCTTCGACCAGCCGATCCAGCTCCGGCGAGGAGACGGTCAATTCCTGTAACAGCGCATGGTTTGCGTTCATCAGCTCGCCCAAACGTTGAGCTTCGCCGGCTTCCAACGCTCGGCGCGCTTGCGTGACGATTGCGCCGATCCGATCAAAGATGGCCTCGAGGCGCGCTGGTTCAGCTTCCCAAAGGCGGCGCACATCGGCTACTGCCTGGCGCGTCGGTGCCGGAATGCCGCTATTCCCGATAACTAGGGTCAAGGGGCGGCGAACGTGAAACGTTTCCGGCGGCTTGCCGCGCACGAAGTAGACTGCCTGGGCATAGGTGATCACTGTGTTATCAATGCCCGAAGGCGTGCCGTGATGGATTTTTTCGATCTCGTAGGCTAGGGAGTTGACTTGCGCATCCTCGAGCGGTTGACCTAAGTGCGCGGCCAGGGCCCGGATCAGCGCCACGCTCACTGCCGCGCCGGAACCCAACCCCGAAGCGACCGGGATCAAGGAATTAATGCTTATCTTCAACCCGTAATGTTGCGGCGGGCGGTTCAAGTGACGAAAGACGGCGTAGACGGTTGCCGCCAGCGGATGATCGGGTTCCAAGGTCTCGAGTGCTGCTGAAAGGCTGACCTGCGGTGATTCGAGCCAAATACCGGCTTCCGGCCGATCCTCCACCGTGACCTCGGCTTTGACCTGGAACACCGGCACGGCCAGCGCCGGCCGGCTGTAAACTACGGCATGTTCGCCGAAGAGGATGATCTTTCCGGGAGCCGAAGCGTAAGTCATGGCGAGAAATAGAAGACCCCCAACACGGCCAAGATCCACAGGAAAATGGCGATCTGCAGAGGGCGATCCGAGAGTAGAATCTCTTCTGGTGCGCCGCCTTCGTGCTCGACCTCGATCAAGTACAAGTAGCGGAAGATGCCGTAGAGCACAAAGGGGATGGTGAGCATCATGGTATGGTTAGCCGGCAGATTGGGCGCCGAGAAGGTGTAGAGTGAGTAGGCAATAATTGTTGTGCCGGAGACGATCAGGATGTATTGATCTAGCAAACGCAGGGTGTAACCATCCAGCACCCGACGGTGGGCGCCGGCGTTTTCTGCCAACATGGCCAGCTCGGCGCGCCGTTTGCCAAAGCCCAGGTAGAGTGCCAGTAGCGTGGTCACCACGTATAGCCAGGGGGAGAAGCGTTCGACAGGAATCAAGGTCACGCCGGCGTGGACGCGCAAGACGAAGCCCGCCGCAATGGTGAGCACATCCAGGATAGGGATGTTCTTGAGCCACTTGGAATAGAACAACATCAGAAGCACATAGGTGACCAGCACGCCCAAAAAGGCGAGGCTCAACCCCGCGCTCAAGGTAAAAGTCGCTGCCAGCAAAAAGAGGGCGGCAAACAGCGCCAATCGTGGCGGAAGTTGACCGGAAGGCAGCGGCCGGTGGCGCTTTTCCGGATGCTGACGATCCTTTTCGAGATCGGCCAGGTCGTTCAGGATATAGACGGCACCAGCGGCCAGGCAAAAGAGCAGAAAGCCGGCCAGCGTGCGGGCGAAAGAGAGAGGGATGAAGAGCTGCCGATCGAACACCAGCGCGCCGAAGACAAAAGCGTTCTTTGTCCATTGGCGCGGGCGCATAGTTTTCAACAGGGCGAGGACGGTTTTCATTTTCCGAAATTTTTGCAGTGAAAATAGCGATTGGATAGGAGGAATGTGGTTATGTTTTACCAAAGATCGGCGTTCTTGGCAATGTTCACTTGCCAAACGTTAGGGCTTTTTATTGTGCTCGATTTTGCTCGGAAGAAAGCCTGATTACGTGCCGAACGAGAAGGTTGAGGTGGAGCGACCGGCCGGGTTTGCTCGGGGAGTGGATGGTTTGTTTTTATAAATTTTGTGATAAAAATCTATATTTCGAAGGACGATCGACATTGCCATCCGTGGAGGAAAAGGTTATACTCTGAACCGATGAAACTCACAGAGGTCAAACCGGGATTGAAAGTGCGCATTCTACGCGTCGATCGCCATGGGGTACGCCAGCGCTTGGCGCTTCATGGTTTGCTGGAAGGAGATGTGGTGCGCTTAAAACGGGCGGCTCCCTGGAATGGGCCACTCTTGCTTGAAGTGGGGGAGCGAGAAGTAGCCCTTGGGCGTGGCATTGCTGAAAAGATCGAAGTGGAGCCGTTGACATGCGCATTGCCTTAATCGGTCAGCCGAATTGCGGAAAGAGCACGCTGTTCAATCAAGTGGCCGGTTATAAGGCCGAGACGGGAAATTTCCACGGCACAACCGTCACTTATATCGAAAGCCGTTTGCGCTTGGGGGGCAAGGTTGTTGAAATCGTAGATTTGCCCGGCTTATATACACTTGAAGATGGTAGTCTGGCAGAGCAGGAAGTCCTGCGCTATCTTCAATCCCATGCTGTGGATGGGATCGTCAATGTGGTGGATGCAATGCGTCTGACCTCCGGCCTGGAGCTGACCCTGGAATTGCTCGATCTGAAACGTCCGTTGGTGCTGGCGGTAAATATGATGGACGAAGCCGCGGCGCGTGGGTTGGAGATAGATTTTGAGACCCTTTCCAAGATTCTGGGTGTGCCTGTGCTCCCGCTGGTCGCCAGTAAGGGACGGGGCGTGCGCGAGGTGTTCCTTACCGCTCAACATTTGGCCGAAACCCGACGATTGCCCCAACCGACCCTGATCGAACAGTTCCAGTCGACCGCGGTGATGATTGCTACCGAACCGGAGATGCCTTTCCAGGCGATAGATTTGGAGCAACGGCATCGTCTGGCGCGTCAGATCGGCGCGCGGGTGATACATTGGGGCGCGCGCCGCGTGACTTTGCGCGATCGCCTGGATGATCTGCTCCTGCATCCTGTGGGTGGGTATTTTTTCCTGGGGCTTGTACTGTGGGGGTTTTTCCAGCTCGTTTATAGCTTCGGCAAGCTTGCGGAAGTTCCTCTACTGGCATTCTTCGATCAGGTGACGGTTCTCTTGAGGTCCTGGCTGGGGGGAGAGAATTTGCTTTTCTATTTGCTGGGTGGCACCGTACAAGGTGTGGCGGCCGGCGCGGCCATCGTCTTACCCTATTTGGTGCCCTTCCTGATCGGTTTAAGCTTGCTCGAAGATATCGGATATTTGCCGCGGGTGGCTTTTCTCATGGATAGTTTTCTTCATCGCCTGGGGTTGCATGGGAAGGCAATCGTCCCCTTCATTCTTGGGTATGGCTGTAACGTCCCGGCCGTGATGGCAACCCGTATTCTGGAAGATGAACGAGATCGCCTGGTGGCGGCGGCTTTATCAGTGCTGGTGCCGTGTGCGGCGCGCACCAGTGTAGTTTTTGGTCTGGTGGCGTTCTACCTCGGCCCTCTGCCGGCTTTGGGATTGTATTTGCTGAACCTGCTGGTAATCGCTCTCACCGGTCTCTTCTTGCTGCGCTTGCTCCCGGAACCGACCCCTGGCCTGATCTTGGAGATGCCTCCCTTGCGCATTCCCACCTTACGGGTGATCGGAAACAAGGTTTGGTTCCGCGTACGGCAATTCGTTACCGAGGCCTGGCCGCTGCTCATCATCGGCAGCGTAGTGTTGGAAATTTTGCAGCTTTTTGGGGCAGAGCGTTGGCTCAATTTCGTCCTGCGCCCGTTGACCTGGGTGCTGGGATTGCCAGAGGCTGCTGGGGTGCCACTGGTGTTCGGCATCTTGCGGAAGGAACTTTCGCTGGTTATGTTGGGGCAGGCGTTGGGAAGCACGCATTTCGATCAGGTGCTTCGGCCACTCCAAATGCTCACTTTCACCACTTTCGTAATGTTCTACCTTCCCTGCCTGGCAACATTGGGAACCCTGAAGCGCGAGTTGGGTAGCAGGAGGATGCTACAGGTTTCTGTGTTGACCATCCTGATCGCCCTGAGTGTTGCCTTGGGAGTGCGGTTGGCCGGAAGGATCTTTTGGGGATAAGCGATTACCTGCGCTTCGACTACCCAATCGCCCGATCACCCGACTAACCCTTCTGCCAAACGGCCAATTCCAAAGTCACGCGTTCAAAGAAGCTTTGCGGGGGCAATGCTCCTTCTCCATATGCCAAATCTACCACTTTTGCCAATAGCTGCAGGTTGGTCGTTTCCAGCACGTATTCCCCGCCAAGTTCGATGAGTGCTAGATCACCTTTTGGCTCTAATTCTGCCCGTATTCCGGCATCGCGGTAGGCATGTGGGCTCATCAGCACGGTGGTAGCGGTCTTAATATCGCCCTGATCGAACAGCCACACTTCGAGTGCCGTGACATGCTTTGGTTCGCCCACGCCGATTACCTTTGAAATGCCGACGCCATATTCCCCAAGGAATTTTCCTGCCGGGGATTCGATGCTAAAGGATTCATCGTATAGATTATCTCCGAACACGTAAGAGGTCAACACCTGGCTCACCGGCGGTGCTACGCCCATGGCTTCGTAGTCGGTGCGCTCGGCCTGGCGGCTCAATGCTTGTGCCTGCATGGCAGGGGTGACCACTTTCGGTCCTTTGCGGAGCAAGCGGAAGAGATAGAGGCCTCCGGCTACCAAAACGGCCAGGAGCAATAGTCCCCCTACTCCAAAGACGATGGAGCGCAAGTTCCCGCTTCTATTCTGCGGTGCGGGGGTTACTTCGAGTGCCTTTGGCCCGAAGACCCTGGTGATCACGCTGCCATAAGCCTCAACGGCTAACATGCCCTGATCGCCTGCTGATTCTTTGATGCGCCGGTAGATCGAAGGAGCAGCGTCGCCAAGGGCCTCCCAGCGCTGAACGGCCTTGTTCGGGTCCAGCGTGAGGCGAAAGGAGTCAATTGCCATGCGCAGGTAATCCTCTTGGTAATCGCTGCGCAAGAGGGCCGGTGTAGCATCGCGCCATTCCACCGGCTGGATTACCCATCCCCAGAGCAGGCCTAAGAACAGGCCGATGATGAGGCCGAGTGCGGCGGCAATTTGGGGGCGCTTCAGGTAGAGAAGGAGCAAATCACGCATAGGGACCTCGCGTAGTGAATAGGGAGTATCATTCCGTCACCGGTACCAGATCTTCCAAGTTGAAGTTTTCCTCGCAGACAGTGCACTGTGCCTGTGACTTATTGGCGATCACCAGCAACCCTCCGCAGCTTGGGCATGGTGTACGGATCGGCTTTTTCCAGGAGACAAAGTCGCAATTGGGATAATTGGCGCATCCATAGAATACGCGCCCTCGGCGGCTCTTGCGTTCGACGATCTCGCCGCCATCCTTCGGACACTCGACGCCGATGCGCTCCAGCAACGGCTCGGTGTACCGACAGTTCGGGAAATTGCTACAGGAGATGAATTTGCCGTAGCGCCCGTAGCGGATCACCAGGTCATGGCCGCATTGCGGGCAGGCGCGCCCGACCTTTTCCGGTTCCCTGTGGGATTGCGGCATTTCTTGCTGTGCCCTGGCAACCTTTTGCGAGAATGGCTCATAGAACTCGCGCAACACCTGCACCCAATCGACTTCGCCGCCGGCGATGCGATCCAGGTTCTCCTCCATCTGTGCCGTAAAGCCGACATCCATGATATCTGGAAAATGTTGCACCAACAGGTCGCTGACCAGCATTCCCGTTTCGGTCGGCACCAGGCGGCGATCGATGCGCTCGACGTAGCCGCGCTGCTGAATGGTGGAAAGGATCGGGGCATAGGTGGACGGGCGGCCGATCCCGTTTTCCTCTAGCGTCTGCACCAGCGAGGCTTCGGTATAGCGCGGCGGTGGTTGGGTAAAGTGCTGTTCCGGAATGAGGCGCTGCAGGATCTGTACCTGCCCCTCGCTGATTTCGGCCGGAATGCGCACGTTCTCCTCTTCCTGGGCATCTTCGTCCTTTGCTTCTTCGTAGATGACCAGGAAGCCGGGGAATTTCACCGAAGAGCCAGAAGCGCGCAAGAGATACACATGGGTGGCTCCTTTGCCAGCGATCTCCACCTGGAGCGTATCATAGACCGCGGCTTCCATCTGTGAAGCGACAAAGCGCTGCCAGATGAGCTGATATAGGCGGAACATAGCCGGTTCCAAATACGGCTTGACCTTCTCCGGCTCGCGGAAAACCGAAGTCGGGCGGATGGCCTCGTGCGCTTCCTGGGCACTGACGGCGCGCGTTTTATAACGTGGTGGCTCGGATGGTAGGAAGTCGTTCCCAAAGCGGGTGGCGATGTAGCGCCGTGCTTCTGCTTGCGCCAGCTCCGAAACGTTGGTCGAATCGGTGCGCATGTAGGTGATCAGGCCGGTCGAGCCGCCCTCGCCGATATCTACTCCCTCATAAAGCGCCTGCGCCAGCGCCATTGTGCGTTTGGCGGTAAAACCTAAGCGACGCGAAGCTTCTTGTTGCAACGTGGAGGTGATAAAAGGCGCAGCCGGCTTGCGGCGGCGCTCCCCACGCTTGATGCGTTCGATGATGTACTTCGCGCTTTCCATGTCCACCAATAAGGGGCGCACCGCTTCCTCGTTGGGCAGGTTTAGTTCCTCCCCATCCACGCGTGCCAGACGGGCCACAAAAGTGCTCTTCAATCCCTGGGGCAGGAATTCGGCGGCGATCGTCCAATATTCTTCGGGCACGAAGGCCTGAATTTCGCGCTCCCGCTCGACGATCAGACGCAGGGCAACCGATTGAACGCGGCCGGCCGAAAGGCGATTGCGCACCTTCTCCCACAAGAGCGGACTGATCTGGTATCCCACCAGGCGATCGAGAATACGCCGTGCCTGCTGGGCATTGACCAAGTTCATGTCGATCGGGCGAGGGTGGGAGAATGCCTCCTGGATGGCCGGTTCGGTGATCTCGTGAAAGGTTACCCGGCGTGCTCGGCGCGGATCGATCGAGGCCGCCTCCATCAGATGCCAGGCGATGGCTTCCCCTTCGCGATCGGGGTCGGTGGCCAGGTACACTTCCTCGGCCTGGGCGGCCAGCTGCTTCAGCTCGCGTACTACCTCTTTCTTTTCCTTCGGGACACGATAGGTGGGAGTGAACCCGTTCTCGATATCCACGGAGAGCCGCGAGCGGAGCAGATCGCGCACGTGACCGATGGATGCCTTGACCGTATACCCTTTTCCCAAAAAGCGTCCCACGGTGCGTGCCTTGGCCGGGGATTCGACGATCACCAGCTTCCCTTTGCGGTTGTTGTTTTCTTCTGCAGGAGATAGGCCCTCATGTGTCGGCGTGCGTCCGGTGCGTATCATGACCGAACCGCACACCGGGCAGGTGCCGCGGGTGATCGGTATTCCACGGGCATTGAACGTGGGTTGGGGAGATTGCATCTCCCGATGAACTTTGCATTTGAAACAATAGGCTTCCATAAATTACAGATACTCTTCCTTCTGGTTTTGTTGGAGATATTCTACCACCTGACGTACGCGTGGTGCTTGGTCCTTGCGGCAAATTAGCAACACATCACCGCTATCTACCACGATCAAATTGTCTACTCCGAGGGTGACGATCAGGCGACCATCGTGGTTGCCGTAGACCAGAGAGTGGGAAGTATCCAGGGGAAGGTGATTACCGCCAAAGACAATGTTCCCGTTTTCATCCGGCAAAAGTACATCGAAAAGGGAATTCCAATTTCCGATATCGCTCCATTCCAGGCCGGAGGCTGGTAAAACGGCCACTTTCTCGGCATGTTCCATCACGCCGTAGTCAATCGTCTCGTTTTTCAGATCCGGCCAGATGCGTTCCAGGGTTTGCTGACCTCGGGGCGTATCCCAATCGGCGAGGATGGTATCCAACGCTTGTTTCAGATCGGGCATGTGATGGGCGATCTCATTTAGGATGACATCCGCCCTCCAGATGAACATGCCGGAATTCCAGGAATAATCACCGGAGAGGAGCATTTGTCGCGCTTCGGCTTCGCCCGGTTTTTCTTTGAAACGGAGCACGCGATAGGCCGGGTAGAAGAACTTTTCCGGCAGGGGCTCGCCGCGCTGAACATAACCGTAAACCGTAGCCGGATATGTGGGGGTGATGCCCAAGGTCACCAAGTAGCCGGCTTCAGCGACATCGAAAGCGACGCGCAGCAAAAGGGCAAAAAGATCGTGATTGCGGATGAAGTGATCGGAGGGCAGAATGGCCATCATGGCCTGTGGGTCGCGGCGGGCAAGCACGCCGGCGGCCAAACCGACCACCGAGGCCGTGCCGCGGGGCACTGGCTCGACGAGGAAATTCTGCGGCAGGAGCATGGGGGCCTGTTCCTGGAGCGCTTGCAGTTGCTCTGCAACGGTCACTACCAGAATGCGCTCCGGCGGAAAGATGGTGCGCAGGCGGTCAACTGTGGCTTGGAAGAGTGAACGCTGTTCGATCAGCGGCAGGAGCTGCTTGGGTCGCTTGCGTCGCGAAACAGGCCATAAGCGGGTGCCTCCCCCTCCGGCCATGATGACTGCATAGGTGTGTTCTAATGTCATAATTCGGCTTTCCTCACATAAAGATCATTCGTAGGCGCTCTGGGTTTCACGAACGGCAACGTAATACATCTGCCCAGCCTGGCGGACCAGACCTTTGAGCTCCATCAGCACTAGTGTGGCCGAAATCTTTTCGATCGGCAGATGGGTTTGGCGAGAGAGCTCGTCAATATGGGTGGGTTCTGCGAGCATTTGCAGGATTTGTCCTTCGAGTTCATCGGCAGGCAGGGTGCGACGGGCCGTTTTCTGTTCATCCACCTTTTGCAGGTGGAGCGCCTGCAACACGTCCGCGGCCTCCAGCAACATCTGTGCTCCTTGTTGGATCAGGTGATTGCAGCCGCGGCTCTGGGGAGCGTAGATGTTGCCGGGAACGGCAAACACTTCGCGTCCTTGCTCGGCGGCAAAGGCGGCGGTGAGCAAGGCACCGCTGGTTTCTCCGGCCTCGGTCAGGATCACGGCCTGCGAAAGCCCGGAAATGATGCGATTGCGCGGCGGAAAATTGCTCGCTTCGGGTGGTGTGCCAAGTGGATAGTCGCTAACCAGGGCGCCGTGCTCGATAATTTGCGCGGCCAGTTGACGATGTTCTGGAGGGTACACTTGATCCACGCCACATCCCAGCACGGCAATCGTCCGTCCACCGACGCGCAAGGCGGTCTGATGGGCGATCGCATCAACGCCGCGCGCCAACCCACTGACGATCGTCAACCCCTGAGCGGCCAGGAAAGAAGCGATCTCCTCGGTGACTTGACGACCATAGGGCGTTACGCGCCGCGTGCCAACAACAGCCACGGCAAAGTCATCTTCCGGTAGAATTTGACCGCGCACATACAAGACAGGCGGGGGTTGATCGATCTCGCGCAAGCGTGCCGGGTAGTCGGGATCGTCCCAGGTTAGCACCTGAATGTCCAGTTCTTGAATGCGTTCCCAGAAGCGGTCGAGAGCGTCACCGGATCGGACGGCCTCCAATCGTTCGCAAAGGCGCGGCGGCAGACCGTGCATTTGCCATTCCAGCGAGGAAGCCTGCCAGGCGGCCTCGGCACTGCCGAAAGCCTCGATCAGGCGCTTCAAACGAACTGCACCGATCCCTTTGACAAGGTTAAAACCGACCCAGTAACGCTTCTCGTCCATGAGGAAAGTATAGTTAAATTTTATCACAACAGGTTACAAGCGCGGCAATACGATTCCCTGTTGACCCTGGTATTTGCCCTTCCGCTCGTCATAAGAGACCTCGCAAGGTTCATCGGCCTCAAAGAACAACACTTGGGCAATGCCTTCGTTGGCGTAAATTTTGGCCGGTAGGGGAGTGGTGTTGGAAATCTCTAGAGTCACGTACCCTTCCCAGCCGGGCTCAAAAGGCGTGATATTGACAATAATGCCACAACGGGCATAGGTAGATTTTCCCAAACAGATGCACAGCACGTCGCGCGGCACACGGAAATACTCCACCGTCCGTGCCAGAGCAAACGAATTCGGTGGGATGACGCAAACATCACCCTTAAAATCCACCATGCTTTTAGGGTCGAACTGTTTGGGGTCGACTATGGTGGAATAGACATTCGTGAAGATTTTGAATTCATCGGCGACGCGAATATCATAGCCGTACGAGGAAAGTCCATAGGAGATAACCCCTTGCCGCACCTGACTCTCGACAAAGGGTTCGATCATGCCGTGTTCCAATGCCATTTTGCGAATCCAGTGATCCGGTTTCAGTCCCATGTTGGCTCCTTATAGCTCAAACGTTAGCGTTTGACCTACTTACCGTTCAGCAGTAATTCGATGGCCTTATCCAGCTGTGGATCACGCTTGTTGGAATAATCCTCTTCGGTCATTTTCACTACCACATCCGGCTCTAATCCTTTCTCGTGAATGGAGTAACCGTTCGGAGTGAGCCAGCGGGCAATGGTGATGCGGACGGCTCCCTGATTGCCGCTTAGGGGGATCCAGTTTTGTACCGATCCTTTCCCGTAAGTGGTCACGCCCACCAGCTTGCCGCGTCCATGATCTCGAATGGCGCCGGCGACGATTTCGGAGGCCGAGGCCGTGCCCTCATTGACCAACACCACCAGCGGGATTTGCGTCGCCAGGCCTTTGCCGGTTACCGTATAAGTGTTGCGGGTGCCGTCGCCATATTCTTCGTAGAGGACAACGCCATCCGGAATAAACTCGGAGGCTACTTCTACGGCCGTTTGCAGGTAACCGCCACCGTTGTTGCGCAGATCCAGGATCAGGCCTTTCGGGTTTTGTGCCAACAAGGTCTTAAGCGTATCCCGCAGTTCCGTGGTCGTATTATCGCCAAACGTCAGGAGTTGGACATAAGCCAGGCCGTTATCGAGCATTTTACCTTCCACGCTGTGGATCGTGATTCGGGCGCGAGTGATCTTGACGATAAAGGGTTCCTCGACGCCGGGGCGACGGATGGTCAGCTCGACAGTAGTGCCGGCCGGGCCAAGCACTTTGCGCCGCGCTACTTCTGGGCTGATGCCGGTCATATCTTCGCCGTCAATCGCGATGATCTGATCTCCATTGCGCAGGCCGGCCTTTTCGGCGGGAGAGCCAGGGATCGGGCTGATGATCGTCAGATATTCTCCGCCGGTATCTACCCAGGCGCCGATGCCCTCATATTCTCCGCTCAGGCTTTCGGTGGCATCCTTGTATTCCTGCGGGTCCATGTAGCTGGTGTGCTTATCGCCCACCGCTTCGTACATCCCGCGGATCGCCCCGCGCATCAGCGCTGTATCATCGAGTTTGTTCTTATCTACATATTCTTGATGGAGCAGGTCCCAGGCTTCCCAAAACGGAGTGAAGAGATCCCCCAATTTATTCGGGGTGGCAGTTTGTGCTTCAGGAGCGGGAGTGTACATCCCCAGATAATGAGGGAGAGGGCTTGTTTTGGCAATCCAGCCCGTAGCAAAGCCGCCGGCAAAGATGCCGACTGCTATGACCAGCTCGATAAAAACGATCGCCAGAATTTTGCCCCAGGGAAGGCGCGTGCGGGGTTCAGAAGGTGTGGATTGCATGTTTCAAAACCTCCAATAGGAATTTTGCCTAGCGAACGATAATCCTTGTATCTAAATGTGGCATGAAAATTTACTTCTCTGTGTCTTTTTTGCCTTGAGATTCTAGCTCGCGCACCCGACGGCTCAGTTCTTCCAGGGCGCGATCTTCCTGTGAAAACGGTTGCGAACCGCCGAGCCATAATCCCTTCATCCAGCGCAAGTTGACGTTTTGTCCACCGCGCACGATCAGGTACATAATCAGATTAGAAAACACGACGATGAGAATAACCAGAAAGATGACCAGATAAACGTTCTCGGTTTTCATTTTCCTTTCTCCTGGTTCAAGTGGCCGTTATGCTGGGCGAGAATTTCAGGAAACTTTCTCCAATCGGCGAAAGTAGCATCGGCAGCCGGATGGGGAGATTCGGTGCCGTAGAGCACGGCGAACATGCCAAAGCGCCGTGCCGCTTCGACCGTTCGGGGGAGATCGTCTACGAGCACACAGCGTTGAGGTTGTTCCTCACCGGCCAGGCGCAAGGCGATGGTAAATGCTTCTGCTTGGGGTTTGCAGTAGGGGCTGAGTTGGAGGATATCAATGATGCCCTCAAAACAGTCCTCCACCTGCAAGAAGCGCAACACCCGTCGGGCATGGCTGGCATCCGCGTTGGTGAGGATCCACTTCCGCTGCGGCAAAGCTTCGAGCACGCGGCGGAGCTCAAGGTCCGGCTTGAGATAGCGCTCGAGCGGCAAATCGTGGACAAAGGCCAGGAAATCCTGTTCGTCTATTTCATAATGCGCTTTCAGCCCCCGTAGCGTGGTCCCATATTGCTGAAAATACATTTCCCGTAGCCGGGGGATGTCCTCCCATGGGATGCCCAGATACTTGTGCATATAAAGGTTCATGCGCTCTTTGATCGCCTGCCATAGTCCACTGCTGGCCGGGTAGAGGGTATCATCCAGATCGCAAAAAAGGGTGGAATAGCTCACAGGGTTATTATAACGGATACCTACTTTGCATGCATGATATAATCGTGCAGGCATGGTGCTCGCAGGCTTTTTTGGACTTAGGCTTTGGGCCGCAGTAGAGGCATAGCCTTCGGGAAACTGTGCTCACGAAATCACGTACAGGAGAGAATACCGGCATGAAAACCTATCTCGAAATTGCTTTGATGCTTGTTTCGGTCTTTCTCATCGCGAGCGTCATTTTGCAAAGCAAAGGCGCCGGCCTGGGCGGCTTGACCGGTGTGGATACCGGTGGTGTGTTCACGGCACGTCGCGGATTGGAAAAGGTGCTTTTCCGCCTGACCATTCTGTTCAGTGTCCTGTTCTTTGTGCTGGCCATTGCCGCGCTGATTGTTTCCCGCTGAAGCATTCCTACCACAAGGATAGGGTGCCGCATTCAGGACATCCTTAACCGGTGGTAGGTTCTTTTAACCTTATGAAACGTTTACGTTGGCAAATTACGCTCATCCTAGTCACCATGGCGATCGTGACGGCGGTGCTGGCATTGCAGCAGCCGACTGTGCGCGTGCTGGTTTCGCAACCGGAGAGCGGCGGCGTTTATACGGAAGCTCTGATCGGTCAGCTCTCGCGCCTTAATCCGTTGCTGGATTGGAACAACGAGCCCGATCGTGCCGTCAATCGCCTGCTTTATAGCGCTCTCTTTCGCTTTGATGAACGAGGCATTCCCCGCCCCGATCTGGCCGAATCCTGGGGTGTTTCCCCGGAAGGGGATATCTATAATATCACCCTACGTGCCAATGCTTTCTGGCACGATGGCACACCGGTGACCAGCGATGATGTGCTTTTCACCATCGATTTGATCCGCGCCGGGGCCTCGCTTTTCCCGGCAGATGTGCGCGAATTGTGGCAAAAGGTCGATGTGCGCAAGCTGGATGATCACAACCTGAAGTTCACGCTGCCGGAGCCGTTTGCGCCCTTCCTGGACTATCTGACTTTCGGCATTCTGCCGCGCCACCTGCTGGGGACGGTCGCGCCCGATCAGCTGGCGAATGCAGATTTCAACCTGCATCCGATCGGAAGCGGCCCTTTTGCTTTTGAGCAGTTCCTGGTCGAAGATGGCACGATTCGGGGGGTGGTGCTAAAGGCCTTTGATAAGTACTATCAATCCAGACCCTACCTCGAGCAAGTGATCTTCCGCACCTACGAGGATCCTGCCGCGGCATTGGAAGCATTCCGTCGCGGTGACGTAATGGGCATCTCTCAGATCACCCCGGAAATTCTCGATCAAGCGCTTGCAGAGCCAAACCTGGCCGTATATTCCACGCGCCTTCCGCAAATTTCACTGATCTTGCTCAACCTCAATAATCCAGAAGTGCCCTTCTTCCAAAGCGCCGCGGTCAGGCGGGCACTTCTCTTGGCCATCAATCGAGATTATCTGATCCAGAAAGTGCTACACGGCCAGGGCATACCGGCCGATAGTCCCATCCTGCCGGCTTCCTGGGCCTACTATGACGGGATCGAACATGTTCCCTATCGGCCGGAAGAGGCTGAGGCCATTCTGCGTAAGGAAGGTTACCTGATCTCCCCAGGCGAGACGGTGCGTGCCAAAGAAAACCAGCGTCTGGCATTTACCCTGCTTCATCCGGATGATCCGATCCACACGGAAATTGCTCAATTGCTGGCGGCGGATTGGCAACGGATCGGAGTTGCCGTGACGCTGCAGGCCGTGCCGATGGCGCAGCTGGTCCAAGATCACCTTTCGCCGCGCACTTACCAGGCGGCGTTGATCGATCTGGACTTTTCGCGTGCCCCCGATCCCGATCCTTATCCCTTCTGGCACCAATCCGAGATCACGGGCGGGCAGAACTATAGTCAATGGGATAATCGTTCGGCCAGCGAATACCTGGAACAGGCACGTGTGACCACCGATCTGGGGTTGCGGCAACGCCTTTATCGCAATTTCCAGATCCTTTTTGCCCGTGAGGTTCCTGCGCTGTTGCTCTATTATCCGGTCTATACCTATGGCGTCAGCCGTCAGGTGCAGAACGTGCAGATTCCGCCGCTTTATGAACCAGCCGATCGCCTGGCCTTTATTTCAAGCTGGTCTTTGGGGACGCGCCGGGTGCTTCTCGAGGCGACTCCGACGGCGAAGCCGTAGACTGTGGACGGTCGAGAGATGAACCCGGAAACCGATCTGCTGTATTTCAAAACGGGCCTTGATGAGCTAGAGCCCTACCTGCTCTCCGATGAGCTCTATTGGGTGATCAGTGCGCCCCATATCTCGCTGCCGCGCCTGACCTTGGGCAATCTCCTCCTAACGCGCTTGCGTTTACAGGCGCGAAATGCACTGCCGCCGGCCGAAGATGCGCGGCTCGAGCAATTGCGTCAGCGTTGGCGCTCGGCTTGGGAAAAGAAGGCGCAACGCGAATTCCGTTCTCGCCTTAGCCTTTGGCGAAATTATCTGGAAGATTATTTTGAAGCTCCATCGGCCTATGCCGCCGATTATTCCCACGAAGCGCGTTCCCGTGTGCTGATGGAGCTACTTCGCTCGGAAATGACCGCCCCGCTCCCTGAAGAAGAATTGCTCCGGGCATTGGATGCGCGTTTGCGCACTGCATTCATCTCCGGACCTTTCATCTGGGAAGCGGAGATTCAGGCTGTGTTCCCGGCCGAGACCTGGTGGTACCTTTACGGGAGGTTGAAATCTTGAGCAGACGCAAAGTACGTTCGGAGGACCCGCTGCTATCCATTGGCTCTTTCGAGAGCCCTATTGGGCGGTTGTGGGTTGCCGTAGGAGAAAAGGGGGTAGTGGCCGTTGAGTGGGCTGAAAATGCTCAGGAGTTTTGTGCCTATCTGCAAAAACGCTTTCGTCGTCCCTGTCTTTTGGATCCTTCAAGGGTTGCCGAGGTAGTCCGTCAGCTGCAGGAATACTTCAATGGTCAACGTCAGGCTTTCGATCTCCCGATCGATTGGTCCATCATGCGCCCCTTTCAGCGACAGGTGCTTCAGGCGACCTTCACCATTCCCTATGGCGCAACCCGTACGTACCTCGATCTGGCGCGTCAATTGGGTCGTCCGCGCGCTGCGCGTGCTGTAGGCCGCGCCGAGGCCAGCAACCCGATCCCTATCCTCATTCCCTGCCATCGGGTGATCGGCAGTGACGGCAAATTACACGGCTATGGCGGCGGAGAAGGTATAAAGACGAAGACCTTTTTGCTGGAGCTGGAAAAAGCGCTTATCTAGCAGAGATACCGGCAGCCTTTGTCGATGAGTCGGTTATATTTCGCGTGGTCAAAAAAGATCTGATTTCACTGCGAAAAGCCCTTTCATTCCACGGTCCACCCTTCATCGTCCACCGTCTATTCTTCACCGCCCTTTTATGGTAAACTGGATATAGATTTCCTGGAGGTGACAAAATGAACCCTCTTTACTTGCTCTATGGGATCGCCGTCTTGCTTTTTTCGATTGCCGCTTGCGGGGTTGGGTTGGGTGGCTTTCTCTATCTGGGCTCCCTGGATCCCCAGCAGGGAGATCCGGCCTGGGCGCGTCTTGCGGGAATGCTTACTTGTGGAGGTGGTTTGGCTTTCCTTATAGGCCTGGTAGCGCTGCTGAGCGCCATTCGCCGCCAGCAACAGCAGAAAGCCGAGATTACGTACAAAGTAGACCTGCCAGGGCAGGTTGAAACGGAGGCGCTCAAGTGTCGTGCTTGTGGTGGCACGATCACTACTGACAATATCAAGATCGTCAACGGCGCGCCGATGGTTACCTGTCCATACTGTCATACCGTTTACCAGCTAACCGAAGAACCTAAATGGTAGGAGGTGCACGATGCGTCGCCTGGCGCTGTTGATCCTCGTATTGCTCTGGTTGGGGATCTGGATTGTGCCGGCGGAAGCACAATCTTATTCTTTCCGCCTAATAGAAGAGATCGTGCATGCCTACTGGAATGCGGATGGCACGCTTTCATTGGATTACACCTTTGACTTTGCTAACGATCCCGGTGCGCATCCGATCGATTTTGTGGATGTGGGGCTACCGAACGATTCCTATGATTTCAACAGCATTTCGGCCTGGGTAAACGGCCAACCGGTGAAAGTCACAAGCGATTATCAGGGGGATGGATGCTGTGGCGTAGCTATTGACCTGGGCAAATATGCCATTCAACCTGGGAAGGAAGGGCAGGTGCGGGTGTATGTTGGGCGCATCCGTCGCGTGCTTTCTCCTGATACTTCGGATCAAGATTACGTCAGCGCCATCTTCTCGCCTACCTGGTTCGGGTCGGCCTTCCTCAAAGGAACGACGAAGCTGATGGTGGTCTTCCACTTCCCGCCTGGTGTTATGCTCACCGAGCCGCGCTATCACTTCGAGCAGGGTGGCGAACCGGAGATCGGTACCGATGCCGAAGGACGGATCACCTACACCTGGATTTACCCGACCGCTTCTGGTTCCTCGCAATACTTCTTCGGCGCTTCGTTCCCCAAACGCTACGTTCCGGTCTCGGCTTACCAACCTTCGCTGTGGGAGCAATTTGTAGCGTTTCTGGGATGGCTGGTCAGTGCCGGCTTTACCATCTTTGCCTGTCTGCTGATACCGATCCTGGTCCTTGTTTTAATCATCAGCAGTTTTCGGCACAAGTTGGACTATATGCCTCCACTCGTTCAAGTGGAAGGACATGGCATCAAGCGCGGCTTGACTGCGGTTGAAGCGGCTTTGCTTCTGGAGCAACCGCTGGAGAAGGTGATGACGATGATCCTATTCAGTGTGGTGAAAAAAGGTGCGGCGCGCGTCATCTCTTCCGATCCGTTAGAAGTCGAAGTGCTGCAACCGTTACCGGAGGGGTTGTATGGTTACGAAAAGCAATTCCTCGAAGCAATGCAACAGAAGCGTGCTGACACGCGCCGTAAACTCCTTCGTCAGCTGATCGTCGACCTGATTGCCGGCTTGCGCGAGAAAATGCGCGGCTTCAGTCGTAAAGAAACCATCGAATACTATCGCTCGATTGTCCAGCGCGCCTGGAGCCAAGTGGAGGCGGCCGAAACGCCAGAGGTCAAAAGCCAGCTCTTCAGTGAGGCCCTGGAATGGGCGATGCTTGATCCGGATTACGATGAGCGCGCCCGCCGGGTGTTCACCGGACCGGTATACGTCCCTACCTGGTGGTCGCGTTATGATCCTACCTATGCCGCGCCTGCTTCTCGCGGTGCTCCTTCTTCCGATCGCACTACCGTTCCCGGTTCCTCCTTCGCTGCTTCGGTGATCCGCAGCGTGCAATCGGTGGCCAGCAGTGTTCTGGGGAATCCGCGTGCCTTCACCGAAAATGTCACCCGCATCACCAATCCACCTCCACCCCCTTCATCGAGAGGAGGTTTCGGCGGCAGTGGGGGTTGTGCCTGCGCTTGTGCCGGTTGTGCCTGTGCCTGCGCCGGCGGCGGACGATAGACGATCCCTACGGTCCACCGTCCACCTACGCTCTACCGTCAAAGGAGATAAAAAATGCGTGTCCCTTTACAGTCCATCTACCATCGTTTCTTCGGCAATCACAAGCTCAAACCTCTACCCCCGGCAGGCCTTTATAATTACCACTACCAAGCCGAGGGCGAGCATAGCCATATCCACCTGCGTGTGGATGGTCAAGGCAACGGCACCCTGCTCGTTAACGCCAGTCGCATTTACCACTTCAATCCAACCGCCACCTTGATGGCCTGGTTGATCCTGGAAGGCAAATCCGAAGAGGAGCAATTGCGCACCCTGATGGCGCGTTATGCCGTTTCTCGCCGGCGTGCGCGTGCCGATCTGGGTGCTTTCCGCCAGCAGCTGCAATCTCTCATCCGTCCCGATGGCGCCTGCGTTTTCCACGATTTTGATTTCGAGGCGCTCATGCCCTTCAGCGATCGTCCCTATGCCCCTTATCGCATGGACTTGGCGATCACCTATCGCTGTAATAATGATTGTGCGCATTGTTACAATGCGCGAGAGCGCAATTACCCGGAGCTCTCCACCGCCGAATGGAAACGCATCCTGGAAATTTTGCGCTCCATCGGTGTTCCCCATGTCGTTTTCACCGGCGGGGAAGCCACGTTGCGCGAAGATTTGCCGGAATTGATCGCCTACGCCGTGGGGTTGGGATTGATCACCGGGCTGAACACCAATGCCCGTCGCATGTCCGATCCCCGCTATGTTGAACGCCTGGTCGAAGCCGGCCTGGATCACGTGCAGATCACCGTCGAATCTGCCGACCCCGAAATCCACAATCGCATGGTGCATGCCAAAGCGTTCGATCAGACCATCCGCGGCCTGAAAAACGCCCTCGCCAGCCCGCTTTTCGTTATGACCAACACCACCCTGCTACGCGATAACGCCCACACCGTTGCGAAAACGATCGACTTTCTAGCCGAATTGGGCGTGCCCACTATCGGCATGAATGCCTTGATCTATTCCGGGCACGGGCTCAAGGTGGGCACCGGGCTAGCCGAGGCCGAGTTGCATCCCCTGCTGGAGATCGCCCGCCGCAAGACTCAGGAATACGGTCAGCGCCTGATTTGGTATACCCCTACCCAGTATTGCCATTTCGACCCGATGCAGCTCGAGCTAGGTGTCAAAGGATGCACCGCCGCGCTCTATAGCATGTGCATTGAATCCAACGGTGATGTACTTCCCTGTCAGTCCTATTACTATCCGGTCGGAAACATTCTGAAGGACCCCTGGGAAGCGATCTGGAATCATCCACTTTGTGTGCGTCTGCGCGAGCGCAGCCACGCGCCACAATCCTGCCAATCCTGCCCGCTTCTGCCACAATGTGGAGGCGGCTGCCCCTTGAAATGGGAAGTGCGCCCGGAAATGGACCTCCAGCGTCCCCATTCCCACCGCCCACTGAACACTTTCTTCGCCCTCCAGGAGCTGGCAGTCATCCAATCGCCGCGCCCGGTACCCCAACCGGTACAGGCTCTATCTTTTGAACAGGGAGGAGGCCCATGATCCGCAACCTGTTTTCCCGAGCCCGTCCGTTGCCATCCCAGCTCTATCACAGGAGCGGACAGACATCAAAGAACCGCTCCTACCGACTGCATTTGCGTTTGCAGGAAGATGGGAGTGGTGTGTTGGTGGTCAATGCCTCGCTGATCCTTCACCTCAACCGTACCGCCGCCGAATTCGCCTATCATTGGATTCACGGCCATACAGAAAAGGAAGCGGTACGTCAAATGCAAAAACGCTATCGCGCTCCGGCCGAGCGCTTACGCCGGGACTATCGCGACTTTCTGGAACGTATCCAGACCCTTCTTGAATCTCCCGATCTCGATCCGACTACCGATCTCGGCTTTGAGCGCCTCACGCCCCATAGCGCCGATCTGCGTGCTCCGCTGCGCCTGGATTGTGCCCTTACCTATCGTCTACCGGAAGGAGAATCAGCCGATCGTGCCCCCCAAGCACGCCTCGTGCGTGAGCTGAGCACCGATGAATGGCGCACCCTGCTCTCCACCGCTTGGGCCTTTGGCATTCCACATGTCGTCTTCACCGGTGGCGAACCCACCCTGCGCGAGGACTTGATCGATCTCATCGCCCACGCTGAGGCGCTGGGCATGGTTAGTGGCCTGTGCAGCGATGGTTTACGGTTGAACGACCCTGCCTATCTGCAGGCGCTCCTCCAAAGCGGCCTCGATCATCTGCTCTTCCTACTCCGCCCGGAAGAGGAGCGCTCCTGGCAAGCGCTGCAGAAAGTTACCACCGAGGATCTCTTCACCACCGCCCATCTCACCCTCACCCCTGAGCGCCTGTCGTCCCTCGAAGAAAGTCTAGAGCGTCTGCGCAAAATCGGAGTCAACACTCTATCCCTCAGCGCCATTACCCCCGAATTGCGCCCGGCGCTGGAGAGTGCCCGTCAGCGTGCTGCCGAGTTCGGCCTGCCCCTGAAATTCGATCTCCCCGTTCCCTACTCCGATTTCAACCCCGTGCACCTGGAATTGGCCGAAGAAATTCCGCCCGGTGCCGGCAAGGCTTGGCTATATGTCGAACCGGATGGCGATGTGCTTCCGGCCCAAGGTATGGCCGATCAAGTCCTGGGCAACGCCTTGCGCGATGGCTGGGCAAAAATCTATGGACGAACATAGCCGCTTTCTTCAGCAGGCGACGTGGACTCGCCCCTTACGGGATTATTTTTTCGGGAAAGAAGAGATACGCCGCGGGCGCCGTATCCTGGAGGTTGGGTGCGGTTCCGGGGCTGTGTTACGGGAGTGGGCATTCGTCGCGGCGCCACATGGCCTGGACCTGAGCCGATCGCGCCTGCGAGAAGCGCAAGTCCACGCCCCGGCTTCTATTCTCGTCCAGGGTAATGCGCTCTTCCTTCCTTACGCTTCGGAGGCCTTTGATCTGGTGTACTGTCACTATTTTCTACTCTGGGTTTCCGATCCGCTTCAGACCTTGCGCGAAATGTGCCGTGTCACCCGGCCGGGTGGTTTTATCCTGGCCCTGGCCGAACCAGATTACAGTCAGCGCGTGGAAGAGCCGCCGGAATTGTTCTTACCTGCCGAATGGCAGAACGAGGCCCTGCGTCATCGTGGGGCAGATATTACCATCGGGACACGGCTGGCTACCCTTTTTGCTCAGGCCGGTATCCTGCTTATCGAAAGCGGCTGCTTAGCGCCCCGTCCGCGCCTCGCGCTCGAAGCGCCCGAACTCGAAGCCGAATGGCGCACCCTGCGTCAGGACCTGGTCGGCAGCATTCCCGAAGAAACGCTTGGTTTCTTCGATAGAATTGAAGAACGTGCCCGCCTCCACGGCCAACGCTACTGTTATGTGCCCACCTGGTTTGCTTGGGGATTGAAAAGTAGTGTATAATGTAAAATATATGTCTCAGCACTTGTGAAGAAAGGAGGTGGTGGAGAGTAGAAAATGCGCTACGATTTTTTCCCTTTCGGTTTCCCGATTTTTCGATTTCGAAAGGAGGAAAGCATGAAACGCTTCGTTACGCTCATGGGTGTTTTGCTGGTGCTCGCTTTGGCTTTGGGAGCCTGCGGGCCGTCTGCGCCGCAGACGATTAAGATCGGTGTGAATGCCGAACTTACCGGCGGGATCCCGGTGGTTGGCGAATCCTGCAAGAACGCAGCGCAATTGGCAGTGAAGGAGGTCAACGATGCTGGGGGGTTGGAAGTCGGCGGCAAGAAGTACAAAATCGAGTTGGTAATCGAGGACAATGAAGATAAAGCTGAATCCGCAGCGGCCGCCGCACAGAAGCTGGCGACCGCCGGTGTGTTGGCAATGATCGGCCCGAATGCTAGCCGCAATGCCATCCCGGCTGCGGAGGTTGCCGAATCCAGCGGCATGCCGATGATCAGCCCCTGGTCCACCAACCCGAAAACTACCATTGATGCCAAGACCGGACAACCGAAGAAGTTCGTCTTCCGTGCCGCTTTCATTGATGATTTCCAGGGCGTGGTAGCGGCGCGCTTTGCCATGGAGCAATTGAAGACACAGCGCCCGGCCGTGCTTTACGATGTGGCTTCGGAATACAACAAGGGCATCGCCGAAGTCTATAAGCGCACGTTAGAGCAAAACGGCATCCAGGTGGTCGCCTTCGAAACCTATACGACCGGTGATAAGGACTTCTCGGCGCAGCTGACCAAGATCAAAGATGCCGGTGCCGATACCCTCTTCCTGCCCAACTACTATAGCGAAGTCCCGCTTCAGGTGCAGCAGGCGCATAAGATCGGCTTCACCGGGGCCATCCTGGGTAGCGATTCCTGGGGCAACCTGGAGCTGATCAACCTGTGTGGCGCGGATTGCGAGGGTTATTTCTTCACCACCCACTACGCGCCAGATATCGCCACCCCGAAGGCGCAAGCCTTCATCAAGGCCTATGAGGCCGCCTATGGCAAGACCCCCGATGACGTGGCTGCGCTGACCTACGATTCCTTCGGCCTGCTCTTCCAGGCGATTCAGACGGCTGGCAAGATCGATCGGCAGGCTGTGCGCGATGCTCTGGCGGGGATCACCCTTTATGAGGGCGTCACTGGCAACATGCAGTTCAAGGGCAGTGGCGATCCGATCAAAAGCGCCGTCATTCTGCAAATTAAAAACGGCAAGTTTGTCTACTTCGCCACGGCGAATCCATAGTTCCTTTGGTCCTGTGGAGGGCGGTTCCCTTGAGCCGCCCTCCTTTCTGTGCCTCTCGCACGCTCCGCTGCAAATTTTGTTGAGGGTGATACGATGGAATTTTATATTCAGCAGGTCTTGAATGCCTTGCAGGTGGGGAGTGTTTACGCATTGATCGCCCTGGGTTATACGATGGTCTACGGCATCCTGACCATGATCAATTTTGCCCATGGCGATATCTTCATGGTCAGCACCTATCTGGCCTTTTTCTTTTCCACCTTTCTTCTGGCCATTTTTGCCGATCTGCCTCCTTTGGTGGTCTTCGTAACTACCTTGTTGGTGGCCATGTTCGGGACGGCGCTGTTGGCGGTGCTGATCGAACGGGTGGCCTATAAGCCG
Organism: Anaerolineales bacterium; assembly: GCA_034432895.1. GTDB lineage: Bacteria > Chloroflexota > Anaerolineae > Anaerolineales > Villigracilaceae > 630D-37. Next base: position 88,175 of record DAOUBG010000008.1, on the reverse strand, counting down.
TTGCGCACCGCGCCGCGCATTTCGGCGGTCATCACGGCGCTGGGAGTGGGCCTGTTCCTTGAAAACTTCATGGTAGCCTTCAAGCCGGTTGGTCCGGCGCCGCGTTTCCTGCCCGCGCTTATTCCTCAGGTCAATTACACCTTCGGCGGCGTGACCGTTTCCTCCATCCAGATCGTGATTATCCTCGTCTCTGCACTGGTGATGTTTCTGTTGGATACCATTGTGCGCCGCACCATGGTAGGGATGGCCATGCGCGCCATCTCGTGGGACAAATTTACTGCTCCCCTGATGGGCATTCCAGTGGATCGCGTCATTTCTATCACGTTTGCTTTGGGCGCTTCGATCGCTGCGGTAGGCGGAACACTTTACGGCATGGCCTACACCATCGATCCCTACATGGGGATTCGTATCGGTTGGTGGGCGTTTATCTCCGCTGTGGTTGGTGGCATTGGTAATATCCGCGGAGCCATGCTGGGTGGTTTTATCCTAGGCTTTGTGGAGATCTTCACCCCGGTATTCCTGCCCTCCACCTACCGTGATTTTGTTGCTTTCTCCTTGCTTCTAGTTTTGCTCATCTTCCGCCCGACGGGTATCTTAGGGCGGCCTATTGCGCAGAAGGTATAGGGAGGCCGATCATGAAAAAAGCCTTCTGGGATCGCTGGGGATTGCCGCTGATCTTGCTCCTCATTTTCCCGTTGACGATCCTGCTGCCGAGGAGCGGTCTGATCAATCCTTATATTGACCTTGTGCTCAAGTACATCGGCATCAACATCATTCTTACCGTTAGTCTGAACCTGGTCAATGGCTATATGGGTGAGTTTTCGGTGGGGCATGCCGGCTTTATGGCCATCGGTGCCTATGTCGCTTCGATCCTGACGGTATGGGTCTTCCCGCCGCAATGGGAGGCAGTGCTCTTTCCGTTGGCTTTGCTGGCAGGTGGAGTCGCCGCCGGGCTGGCGGGCCTGGGTATTGCTTTCCCATCCTTCCGCACGCGTGGCGACTATCTGGCCATCGTCACCTTGGCTTTTAACATGATCATCAAGAGCATTTTGGAAAACTTGGAAGTGCTGGGTGGGCCGCGCGGCTTTATGGGCATGACCAAGCTCACCACACTCTGGTGGGTTTACCTGATGGTGATTCTGGTCATATACCTGGCGCGCAATTACGTTTACTCTTCGTTCGGACGTGGCGTGCTTTCCATTCGTGAAGATGAGACGGCAGCGAATCTGGTAAGTGTCAACACGCGTCAGGTCAAGGTCCTGACGTTCGTCTTTTCCGCTTTCCTGGCCGGTTTGGCCGGAGGGCTATTTGCGCATGAACTGCAATTCATCAATCCCCGTTCTTTTACCATCCTTAAGTCCACTGACATGTTGGTGATGGTCTATCTGGGTGGTATTAGTAGTCTGGGCGGGTCGATTTTGGGGGCGACGGTCTTCACCGTGGTGATGGAAGGGTTGCGCAGCGTGCTTCAGGCGGTAGGAGTTTCGCAGGAATGGCGTCTGGTAGTAGCTCCATTAATGCTGATTTTGCTCATGCTCTTCCGCCCGCGTGGCATCATGGGATTGCGCGAGTTCCGCTTCCTGCTTCCCGGGGAGGAACGTTCGGAGGCGATTCGAGCTGCCCGTGAAGCAGCGCGCGCCAAATCAGTCATCGGAGAGGTGCGATCATGACTCTGCTCGAAATTCGCTCTCTAACCCATTGGTTCGGCGGGCTGCGCGCCGTATATGATTTCAACCTTGATCTCCTCTCCGGTGAGTTGGTGGCTATCATCGGTCCTAACGGTGCCGGCAAGACCACCGTCTTCAACCTGATTACGGGGGTTTATCGCCCCACTCAGGGTAGCATTCGCTTCCAGGGGAGGGAGCTGGTTGGATTGCCCTCTCACGAAATCATCTCTCTAGGAATTGCGCGTACATTTCAAAACATTCGACTCTTTCGCGAGCTTTCGGTGCTCGATAATGTGCGTATCGCTCATTATGACCGTACACACTATTCCATTTGGGAAGCGCTTTTCCGTCTGCCGCGTTTTACTCGAGAAGAGGAGCGCGTGCGCCATGAAGCGCTGGAGCTGCTCGATATTTTCGGCCTAGCCGATCTTGCCGAATTGCCGGCCAAGAGTTTGTCCTACGGTCAGCAGCGAAGGCTGGAGATCGCTCGCGCACTGGCAACTCAACCCAAATTGGTCCTGCTCGATGAACCGGCCGCCGGCATGAACCCGGCCGAGATCGATCAGCTGATGGAGACCATTCGTTGGTTGCGTTCGGAATTCCATTTGACCATCTTGCTCATCGAGCATCAGATGCGCGTTGTGATGAACATTGCCGAACGCATCAAAGTACTGGACTTTGGCCAAACGATCGCCGAAGGCACACCGCAAGAAATTCAACATAATCCGCGCGTCATCGAAGCCTATCTAGGCGAGGAGATGGTGCTATGAGCGAGAACGGAGCGCTTTTGAAAATCGAAAATCTAGAAGTGGCCTATGGAAGCATTATCGCCCTGCACGGTGTTTCACTAGAGGTACATCGTGGTGAGATCGTGACCTTGATCGGCGCCAACGGGGCTGGCAAATCTACGCTTTTACGCTCCATTTCCGGCCTGGTGCCTCCTCGTCAGGGTAAGATCCTCTTTCAGGGCACGGATTTGAAAACCCTACCTCCCCATCGGATTGTCGAAATAGGAATTGCCCATGTGCCGGAGGGCCGTGGAATTTTTGCCAATTTGAGCGTGATGGAAAACCTAAAACTGGCCACCTGGACGCGGCGCGATCGCCAAGAATTGCAGCGTGATTACGATCGCGTGTTCGCGATTTTCCCACGCCTGGCCGAGCGGCGGCATCAGCTGGCCGGCACCCTCTCCGGCGGCGAACAGCAAATGCTGGCCGTCGCGCGGGCGCTCATGATGCGCGCCCAGCTTATGCTTCTCGATGAACCCTCGATGGGGCTGGCGCCGGTGCTTGTGCGAGAGATTTTCAATACCCTGCGTGAAATTAATGCCGCCGGCACTACGATCCTGCTGGTAGAGCAAAATGCCCGTCAGGCGCTGAAACTGGCCAACCGGGGCTATGTGTTGGAAACCGGGCGCATTGTGCTCAGCGGTTCTTCTCATGAACTGATGGACAATCCCCAGGTCAAAGCGGCGTACCTGGGTGGTTGATGGAACCTCGTCGGCCCCGAATTTAGACTAACTGCCGTAGGGCAGCTTCGTACTTTGGCAAATTGGTGCGCCGGGCTCAAGTGGTGGATTTGAGCAATCTGGAAGAGTTGGTCGAGGCCGAGCTCTCTCCTGAAGAGTTACAGGATATGTTGCGACTTGACTTGCTGGTGCGAGGACGGCCACGTCAGGCTGAGCCGGGGGAAAGGTCGAGGATTTGTGGCCGGCAGTGGAGATTTCGGTAGGGGTAGACCGGGAACGCCGAACGTGCCTACCGGCGAGCGGAACTCTTGCGCAAGGCGGGGCTGAGGGTTTTGCCGGTAGCGGCAGGGAAACGGAGCACAGAAGCTGCCCAAGAAATTGCCAGGGAGAAACAAGTGGTCTTGTTGCAAAATGGAGTGCAGGAATTTTGAGGTCGTGAGTCAACATGGTAACACTTGATCCCGAACGTCAGCAAAAAGCCAAAGAATATGCCCGCCTGCATCGCCGCCTATGGTTGTTTGGGGTGCTTTTTAGCCTCCTGTATGCCGTGCTCTGGATCGTAAGCGGCTGGGGGATCGCTTTGCGCGCCTGGTTAGAAGGCTTCACCACCAATCAATGGCTGATCGTGCCTGCCTTTGTGGTGGTTTTTGGAGGCATCTCTTTCGTGCTAAACCTACCGCTTACTTTCTACGAGGGCTTTCTTTTGCCCCATCGCTATGACCTTTCCACTCAGAGCTTGAAAGATTGGCTCATCGATCAGCTCAAAAGCCTGGTACTGGGTGCCGTTATCGGCTTGCCGCTGCTGGAATTGCTCTACCTGGCTCTACGCGTGACGAGGGATTCCTGGTGGCTTTGGGCCGCGGCAGGCGTGTTCTTCCTCACCGTCCTGATGGCCAATTTGGGGCCGGTGTTGATCTTTCCCCTCTTCAATAAGTTCGTCCCTCTGGAAGCGGAACATGCCGATCTAGCTCAGCGCCTGATGCAACTGGCGGAAAAAGCCGGCGCGCGCGTGCGCGGTGTCTTCAAATTTGATATGTCGCGGCGCACTAAAGCTGCCAATGCTGCGCTCATTGGCCTCGGCAACACCCGTCGCATCGTGCTCGGTGATACGCTCATCAACGAGTTTACAGCCGATGAAATCGAAACCGTCCTGGCGCATGAGCTGGGTCATCATGTGCATCGCGATATGCCACTGCTGATCGGTTTCGGCGCCTTGGTCACCGGTGTTGGATTTTACCTGGTCTCCTTGGCGATGAAAGGGATTGTCGACGCGTTTGGCTTTCGAGGAGCGTGGGATGTGGCTGCTTTTCCGGCACTGCTGCTCATTTTCGACCTGTATTCCCTGGTGACCATGCCGCTGCAGAATGCCTTTTCGCGCTGGCGCGAGCATCTAGCCGATCAGTATGCCCTGATCATGACCGGCAAACCGCAGGCCTTTGCCAGTGCGCTCACCCGGCTTGCCAATCAGAACCTGAGCGAAGTGGACCCGGAAAGGTGGGTGGTCTGGTTGTTCTATAGCCATCCTCCGTTGAAGGAGCGCATCGAACATGCCCAGAGCTGGTCACAATCTTCTACCCCGACCTGATCCTCCATCTCACCCGACCACGCGACTAAGCGACTCCCCGGCCCCCCGACTACATCAACTCCACATCGTGTGGCTGCGATTCCTTCCACCCGGCGGCGGTGATGCGCACGAACACAGCCTTTTCGTACAGTTCATCAATGCTGTGAGCGCCACAGTAGCTCATTCCGGATTGTATCCCGCCCGTTAGCTGAGTCAGCACCTCACGCACCGGGCCGCGATAGGGCACCGCCGCCTCCACACCCTCTGAGACGTAATCTTCAATTTCCTCTTGCGTGATCCAACCTTCCCCTTCGCGCACTTTGCGGGCGATATTTGCCTGCAGCGAAGCCATGCCGCGCGAGACCTTGTAGCGATGCCCTTTGCGCGTCATCATCAGGCCAGGGCTCTCATCCGTGCCGGCCAGCAGACTGCCGATCATCACCGTCGAAGCGCCGGCGGCCAGCGCCTTGACAATATCTCCCGATGTGCGGATACCGCCATCGGCGATGATCGGGATTCCCTGGGGGCGGGCGACCGCCGCACATTCCATGACTGCTGAAAGTTGTGGCACGCCTGCGCCGGCTACCAGACGGGTGATGCAGATCGAGCCGGGCCCCACGCCCACTTTCACCGCGTCCGCGCCGGCGTCGATCAGGCGTTGTGTGCCCTCCCCGGTGGCCACGTTCCCGCCGATGATCTGTGCTTGCGGGAAATGGCGGCGAATGGCGCGAATCATGTCCACTTCCAGCTGCGAATCTCCATGGGCAATATCCACTACAATACAATCGGCTCCGGCCTCCAGCAGCGCTTCCACGCGTTTCATCTCGCGCTCTTTCACCCCCACCGCTGCGCCCACCGCCAGTCGCCCTTTGGCATCTTTGGTTGCCTTGGGGAACTGGGTGATCTTCAAAATATCCTTCAGCGTGATCAGACCGACCAGCGCGCCTGCCTCGTCCACCAGCGGCAACTTTTCAATGCGGTGACGGTGCAGGATTTCTGCCGCCTCCTGCAGGGTTGTCCCGGCCGGTGCGGTGATCAGGTGACGGCTCATGATCTCGGTCAAGGGACGCCGATCGTCCTCCTCGAAGAGCATGTCACGGCTGGTGACGATCCCGACCAGGCGTTGCGCCTCGTCCAAGATCAAAATCCCGCCCGTGCCGGTTTCCTCCATCAGGCGGCGGGCATCGCCCACGGTGTGCTTCGTTGTCAAAGTAATCGGCTCGTCCACGACGAACGATTCTGCCCGCTTCACCCGCTCGATTTGCTCCACCTGCTCTTGGATGGACATAAAACGATGGATAATCCCGATTCCTCCATGGCGCGCCATAGCGATTGCCATTTCTGCCTCGGTCACCGTATCCATGTTCGCCGAAACGATCGGAATTTGCAGCGTGATCTTCGACGTCAAACGTGTCTGCGTCGAAAGTTTGCGCCGGGATTCAACATCTGAAAATTGTGGCACCAGCAACACGTCATCATAGGTGAGCGCGATCTCGGGAAGGATTTTCATAGGAAACCTCCGCAGGAATTATTGGGGAGAACGATTCCCGCCTTATGAGAGTATAATACAAATGTGGACGATGTTCTTCTCACTCTCTCACCTTTAGATGGGCGCTATAAGGAACAGACTTCTGCGCTGCGAGAATGGTTCTCCGAGTTCGCATACTTTCGCTTTCGTCACAGGGTGGAAATCGCCTATCTGCTTTTCCTGAACGATCGCCTGGGCAAACCACGTCCTTTAACACTTCAGGAGCGTCAACGCCTCCAAGAGCTGGCCGATTCTTTTTCCCTCGCCGGAGCGATGCGCATCCGTGAGCTAGAGCGTCGCACGCGTCATGATGTCAAAGCGTTGGAACTCTTTATTCGCGAACAGCTGAGCGCTGCTGCTCTCCCGGACCTGATCCCGTGGGTGCACTTTGGCCTGACCTCGGAAGATGTCAACAGCACGGCTCAGGCTTGGACCTTGCGCCTCAGCCGCGAGAAAGTGCTTCTGCCTCACTTAGACTCTATCCTCTCCCGCCTCGCCGATCTGGCGAACGCTTATGCCGCTACACCCATGCCGGCCCGCACGCACGGACAGATCGCCGTTCCGACTACCTTCGGCAAGGAGATGGCGGTCTTCCTGGCGCGTCTCCGACCGCTGCGATCGGCTCTTGCTGCCCACGTCTTCCAGGCGCATTGGAGCGGCGCGGTGGGCAACTTTAATGCCCATGTTGCCTCTTTCCCGCAAGTGGATTGGCCGGCCTTTGCACGCGAATTCCTGGCTACTTTGGGCTTGGAACTGCACCCTTGTGCCACCCAAATCTTGCCTTACGAAAACTGGTTAGAGTACTTTTCACATCTCTATCGGGTAAATGCCGTGCTCCTTGACTTGGTCCAAGACCTTTGGCGCTACATCAGCGATGGGTATCTTGGTTTGCAGCTCGTGGAGCAAGAGGTAGGCTCCTCGACTATGCCTCAAAAAGTCAATCCGATTGATTTTGAAAATGCCGAGGGCAATCTTGGCTTGGCGAATGCCTTGTTGGAGCATTATCAGCGCAAATTGCCTGTTTCCCGCCTGCAACGGGATCTCTCCGATTCCACCGTGCGGCGCACCTTCGGCGTGGCTTTGGGACACACTCTTGTTGCCTGGCAGAGCATCCTACGTGGCCTGGAACGATTGGAGGTGCGAACACACGTGATGTCACAAGCGCTGGAAGCCCATTGGGAAACCGTTGCCGAGGGCGCACAGACGATCCTACGTGCTGCCGGCTATGCCGAAGCCTATGATTGGCTTAAAGCGCTCACCCGTGGGCACACCATCGATCGTGACGGATACCTGCAATGGGTTGAATCACTGCCGGTAGAGGAGCCTCTCAAAGCCCGATTGCGCGCGCTCTCGCCCAAAACGTTCCTGGGCCTCGCAGAACACCTTGCCCATTTGTAGGACAACTGCTCGTCCCTCTTCACTTGTTTGTCTGTGTTTATCTGCTCAACTCCGGAACTCCACCTCTCTATTTTTCGTTTCTCTGCTGAACACATCTTCCCTACCCACGGTCTATTGTCTGCCGCCCACCGTCTAGCCTCTTGGAAAGGAGTATGCCATGAACTTTTGGCGAACGTTGATTCTGGTTTTGCTCACGTTCTCGCTTTTTGCTCCGGGTCGAGCTGTTCCGTCGGCACAGGCGGCTACGCTTTGTGACCAGGCGCAGTTCGTTGCCGATGTCAACATTCCGGATGGCACCGTTCTGGCCGCCGGCACTACTTTTACCAAAACCTGGCGGCTGAAGAACATCGGCACGTGCACCTGGGGGAACGGGTATCGCCTGGTCTTCAGCAGCGGCGCTCAGATGGGCGGCCCTGCGGAAGTCAACCTGCCTTATAGTGTCGCTCCTGGTCAGATGGTAGATGTTTCCGTAACGCTCACCGCGCCATCCATTCCCGGCACCCACCGCGGCTATTGGATGTTGAAGAATGCTTCTGGGATCCTGTTTGGCTTGGGATGGAACGCCGATAAGCCCTTTTGGGTGGAGATTGTGGTGCCGAGTGAGCAAAACGTTGTGCTAGATTTCTTTGCCCAGGCGGCGAATGCCTCCTGGGGGAATGTTTCCGGCAGCCTGCCCTTCCCTGGTCAGGAAGGTGATCCCAAGGGTTTCGTCTTGCCGCTGGAAAATCCCACGTTGGAGAGCGGGGTGGTGTCTGGAAAGGCGCTGCTCATGGTGCCTCAGCAGATCTATCAGGGTGTCATCTATGGCGTCTATCCTGCGCTCACCGTCCAAAAGGGGGATGAATTTCAGGCCACGATTGGGTGTGAACGAGGTGCGGCAGGGTGTTATGTCCGTTTCACGTTGCAGTATTTGGATTCCAACGGATTGCTTTACACACTTTGGAGTTTTGACGAAAAATACGATGGTCTGGTCTATAGCGCTCGCATCCCGCTGAATGTCATTGCGGGCAAGACGGTGCGTTTTGTGCTCAAGGTGCGCGCCGCGGGTCCCGCGACCGATGACCGTGCCGTTTGGGTGAATCCGGTTATTGTACGCACAGTTGGTCTATCGCCTACTGCCACCCCGCCGGCAGGCACCCTCACACCCACGCCGACCGCTTCGCCGGGCATTACTCCTACGCCGACATCACCACCGGTTTCCGCCTGTGACAAAGCGCAATTCATCGCCGATGTGACGATCCCCGATGGCACTTTGATGGCTCCGGGCCAGGTATTCGATAAAACCTGGCGGCTCAAAAACATCGGCACTTGCACCTGGACTACTGCCTACAAGCTTGTGTTTGTCAGTGGTGAGCAAATGGGTGGCCCTGTGGAGGCCAACCTGCCGCGCGATGTGCCATCTGGGAGCACGGTGGACCTGACCGTGCGGCTCACGGCGCCTTCTCTCGCCGGCACCTACCGCGGTTACTGGCAGTTCAAAAATGCTTCTGGGGTGCTGTTCGGGATTGGCACGCCGGCGGTCAAGCCCTGGTGGGTGGAGATTCGCGTGAGTGGTGCGACGCCCACGGCTACTCCACCTCCACCGGCTGGCGATACGCTCTACGACTTTGTGGCTCATGCCTGTGAAGCACAATGGGTAAGTGGAGCAGGCAACCTGCCTTGTCCCGGCAGCGAAGGGGATGCGCGGGGTTTTGTGCGCCTACTCTCTAACCCACGGCTGGAAAATGGGGTCATCGATTCGCGCCCCGGTCTGCTGACCGTTCCGCAGAACGTGTATAACGGCTACATTCAGGGAATTTACCCGCCGATTCAAGTCCAGGCCGGTGACCGTTTCGAGTCGGTCGTCAACTGCGAATACGGGGCAACGAGCTGTTTGGTGGTCTTTCGGTTGGATTACCGCATTGGCAGCGGCCCCACGCAGACGCTCTGGGCGTTTGGTGAGCGCTATGAGGGGTTGTATTACCGTGCCGATCTGGACCTTTCGGCGCTGGCCGGGCAAGAAGTGCGCTTTGTGTTGACGGTGTTGGCGAACGGTTCGGCGAGCGGTGATCGCGCTTTGTGGGTGGCGCCGCGCATTCGGCGACCGACAGCAGGTCCCACCTCGACTCCTACTCCGACCGCCACCCTTTCACCCGGCACCCCATCTCCAACGACGACTCCTATCTCCTCTGTGCCTTATGCCGTGGTAATGGTCAACCCTAACGATGTGCTCAATATCCGCTCTGGGCCTGGAGTGAGCAACTCGATCATCGGTTCTTTTCCCTACAATGCTACAAACATCATTCTCACTGGGCGGTCGAGCATCGTCTCCGGGGATACTTGGGTAGAGGTGCAGAAACCGGATGGCGGCACCGGTTGGGTAAATTTCTACTATCTTACCGAACAAGTGGATCCAACCGCCTTTTGCGCAGATGGACGTGTCAGCGCACTCGTGGAGCAATTCCGTCAGGCGATCACCGACTTGAATGGGCAGGTTCTTTCTAACCTGGTCAGTGCGCGGCATGGCTTGAGCGTGCATTACCTGCCATATACCAGCAATGTCGTCTTTTTCGCACCGTCTCAGATTACCTCTATCTTCACAAGTTCCACTGTCTATAACTGGGGCCCCGGTCCAGGTGGCGGCCCAGATGTGTTCGGCACGTTCAGCGGCGCCATCCGGCCCAAATTGCTGGATGTGCTCAACCACCCGCAGTATCAGACTTTCTGTCAGGAATTGCGTGCCGGATCGCTCTCTCCCGAATTTGCCTGGCCGGCCCGGTATAAGAACTTCCGCTATTACACGCTGTACCGTCCAGCCTCGCCCGATTCTCTTGACTGGCGCGCCTGGACTCTGGCAATCGAGTTGGTGAACGGCGAACCGAAGATTACGGCTATGTTACAATATCAATGGGAGCCGTAATCTAGGTATGTTTCCGCCAGGAGTGCCGATCTCGAAGCGCCTTTTTGACCTTTTGTTCACCGTGCCGGCTGTGCTTCTGCTTTCACCGCTCCTGGTGCTGATCGCTTTGCTGGTCTATCTCTTTCATGGTCGGCCGGTGTTGTTCCGTCAATTACGGGCCGGCTATCGCGGCCAACCGTTCTGGATTTACAAATTCCGCACGATGAATGATGCCCGCGATGCTCACGGTAACCTTTTGCCCGATGAGCAACGTTTGACCTCGCTAGGGCGTTTTCTGCGCGCCACCAGCTTAGATGAACTGCCTGAGCTTTTCCTGGTCTTGAGCGGCAAAATGAGCCTGGTGGGACCACGTCCGTTGTTCTTGCACTACTTGGAGCGCTACACGCCGGAGCAAGCGCGCCGGCATGAGGTCCTGCCCGGCATCACCGGCTGGGCACAGATCAACGGGCGTAACGCGCTCACTTGGGAAGAGAAGTTCCGCCTGGATGTCTGGTATGTAGATCATCGCTCGTTTTGGCTCGATCTAAAGATTCTCCTGCTCACCGTTTGGAAAGTGCTCAAGCGGGAGGGCATCTCTCAACCCGGCCATGCCACGGCCGAAGAATTCATGGGCACACAAGGAGAACCGCGTACATGACGTTATCGCCTGCTTCTCTTCCTCCCATCGTGATGTACGGCGGTGGAGGGCACGGAAAAATCCTGATCGATTTGTTGCGTGCCCTGGGGCGCTATCATCTGATAGGCATTCTAGACGATGGCCGCGCCCCCGGCGAAACCGTGATGGGCGTGCCGATCCTGGGAAACGGGGAAATGCTCGCCGAAATCCGCACTCGTGGCGTGACCTTAGCGATCAACGCCGTAGGAGGCATCGGCAAACCCGACGTGCGTATTGCCATCTTCGATCGCCTGAAATCCTTTGGCTTTGAATGTCCGCCGCTCATCCATCCTTGGGCGCTTGTTGAGTCGAGCGCAACCCTTGCCGATGGCGCGCAGGTGCTGGCTCGAGCGTATATCGGCAGCGAAGTGCAGATCGGCTTCGGCACGTTGATCAACGTCGGAGCGATTGTCTCTCACGAGTGCCGCATCGGAAATTATGTCAATATCTCGCCGGGGGCCATGTTGGCCGGAAATGTGGAAGTCGGTGAAGCGGCTCAGATCGGCATGGGCGTGACGATCAATTTGGGGATCAAAATTGGGGCTCGTGCTCGCATTGGGAACGGTGCAACGGTCAAAGCCGATGTGCCACAAGGTGGCGTGGTGCGCGCCGGCCACATTTGGCCACCATAGTCTTCCATTTTCGGGCAAGTTATGGTAAAGATCAACGTACTATGCGTTGCCTGATGCACACTGCCAAAGCGCCACCTTGGCAACTCGCATTTGTTTCAGCCCTTTTGGGAAAGTTAACCCCATTGGCCTTCGGCTGATGGTGGTTAATTTTTTATTCCATTACACCGGGAGCAAAAATGAAAGTCACGAGCTATTCTTACCTTTCCCCCAAATTGGAAAGTCGACCGAATCCCCAAAAGGGTGGCTGGGGAGTCTTCGCTATTGCACCCATTCAAAAGGGAGAATTGCTTGCCCTCTGGGGAGGGCGAATTTTGCACGCCAGCCAGTTGGATCCTGGCTTGCCTAACTTTACCCAGGTTGTCCTTCAAATCGACGAAGAATTCTACCTGTTTTCCATCGAAGAGGAAGCCGCAGATCACTTCAATCACTCTTGCGATCCTAATGCCGGCTTCTTCGGACAGATCGGTCTGGTTGCCATGCGCGAGATTGCGCCGGGCGAAGAAGTATGCTTCGATTATGCCATGTGCGATGGCTCACCTTATGACGAATTCGAATGCCATTGCGGCGCCCCGAATTGCCGTGGTCGGGTGACCGGCGAGGATTGGAGGCGCCCGGAGCTCTGGGAACGGTACGAGGGATATTTTTCTCCCTATATCGAGCGTCGTATCCGTGCTCTCAAGGCCCAAGCATATGCGCTGGCTGAGACAATTTAGCTTTCCTCTTGTCCTTTTTGGCATAGCCTGGGCAGTGCGATTGCTCCCCGTGCTCTTGACGCGTTCCCTGGGCATCGGCTTGGACGATATGTTCCAGTACGATATGCTTGGTCGCAGCCTGGCGAGCGGCAATGGCTTTCGTTGGTATGCCCTCTCGGATTTCAATCTGATCCGGCGACTTATCCCTTTAGACCTGAGTGGTATCGAATACGATCCGCGCGGCGTGTTGACCTCCTTCCGTGCTCCACTCTACCCGGCTTTTCTGGCCCTGATCTACGCCGTAGTCGGCATCGGGGAAGGACGGTTCTTTGCCGCTCGATTGGTGCAGTCTTTTCTGGCCGCCTTCCTACCGCTTCTAACCTGGGCACTTGGCCGCCGCCTGTTTGATGAACGTGTCGCCCGCCGCGCCGCCTGGATCGTCGCCTTATACCCGATGTTTATTGCCTTTCCGCTGGCGTTGGCGACGGAAAACCTCTTCTTCCTGCTCGTGATGCTCTCCGTTTTGCTTCTGGTACAACTGGAGCAACGTCCTTCCTGGTTGGGCGCGGTGGCTCTCGGCCTCGCCTTTGGCTTGGCCGCGCTTACCCGCTCGGTGGTGCTCCTGATGGCCGGTGCAGCAATCCTTTGGCTCATCATCGAACGTCGCCTTTATCGCCATGCTATCCTTGCTCTTTTAACGCTCGGCTTTACCATCTTGCCCTGGGTCGTGCGCAATTCGCGGCTGCATCATCGCCTAACCGGCCTCGAGACTTCACTGGGGTATAATCTGTACGTAGGATATCATCCGCAATCTGATGGCACGTTCACCTTTGGTCCTTCGCTGGACTTACTCACTATTGTGGATGATGCCGAGCGCGATCGTCTGGGCACGCAGCAAGCCCTCGGTTTTATCCGCCAAAATCCGGCGCGAGCGCTCTTTTTGGTGTTCCGTCGCTTGGGTCACTTTTTCGATCCGGAATGGCGCGCCTTCACCTACTTTTACGCCAACGGCATCCTTGGGCCGCTCCCGCCCATCATCCTGATCCTGATTTACCTCCTGCTTGCCCTCCCCTGGATGAGCTTGGCGGTTGGAGGGATATGGGGATGGGCTTTTCTCTACGATGTTGCAGAGAAACGGCTGTTCGCTTATCTCTTTCTCGGATATCTCCTCCCGCACATTCTGATCCTTTCGGAAGAACGTTTCCACTTGACCTTGGTCCCTCTCTTCAGCCTGCTGGCGGTTCATTTTTGGACCCGGAGCCGGGCACCTCGCTCCCAAGCCGAACGCGGCGCTCTCTACTTTGCTGCCATCGCCACCTTTTTCCTGATGATTTACTGGATTGAGAAAATTGTGAGATTTTGGCCTCTCTTCGTACGCCTGATTGCTCCCGGAGGGCATGATCTACGTCTGCCTTACTGACCATGCGCCTTAAGTTTCTGCTGTTCCTTCTGTTCTTCTCATTGCTCGCCTGTCAGCCTGCTGGGGAAAATCGCCTTTCACCCACCGGTGTACCTCAAGAGCCTACTCCTACCATTCAACCGTATCCCACCCGGCCGGTCTATGCCCCCGGCGAATTGGTGGAGTACACGGCGCAGGATGGCGATACCCTTCCGGCCCTGGCGGCGCGCTTCAACACGACGGTTGCAGAAATTTTGCAGGCCAATCCGTTCATCCCCGCTCAAGCTGCTACTTTACCGCCGGGGATGCCGATGAAGATCCCGATTTACTACCTACCGCTCTGGGGAACACCCTATCAATCACTTCCGGATATTGCCTTCGTCAACGGCCCGGCCGATCGCGGTTTCAATACCTCTGCCTTTTTGAGCGATCGTCCCGGCTGGCTCAAGGAGTTCCACGATTATGTTGCCGGTGCCTGGCAGGATGGAGCCGGGATTGTGGAGCAGGTAGCTACAGATTACAGCATTAGCCCACGGCTGTTGCTTGCTATTTTGGAATACCAGAGCCATGCCCTTTCCGATCCGAATTTGCCGCAAACCGGGGGATATACCCTAGGGTATAAGGATCCTCTCCATCGGGGAGTCTATTTACAGCTAGTTTGGGCGGCAAATACGCTGAATCATGGGTACTACGGCTGGCGCTCGGGTCGCCTGACCGAATTCGAATTGCCGGATGGACGCTTATACCGTCCCGATCCCTGGCAGAATGCCGCTTCGGTGGCCCTCCAGTATTATTTCTCGCGCATCCTTTCGGAGCCGGATTTTTCCCAGGCCATTGGACCCCAGGGGCTTGCAGCAACCTATCGTCGCCTGTTCGGCGATCCATGGGCTGCGAAACAGGTGCTCATTCCCGGTAGTCTCACGCAGCCGCCTTTGCTCTTACCCTTTCCTGCCGGACGTAGCTGGGCCTATACCGGTGGACCTCACACCGGTTGGGGCACCGGCTTTCCCTGGGCTGCGCTCGATTTTGCGCCTCCGGTTACCACGCGCGGTTGTACCATCCCGGATCGTCGCGACTATGTGATTGCCGTTGCCGATGGAGTGGTTGTTCGTTCCGGCCCGAACGGCCTGGTGCTCGATCTGGACGGGGATGGCGATGAACGGACCGGCTGGACGATCTTCTATCTCCATCTGGCAACCGAAGAACGAGCGGCAGTGGGGCAGGTCTTGCATGCGGGTGAGAAGATCGGCTATCCATCCTGCGAAAGCGGTCGCGCTACCGGCACCCACGTTCATATCGCCCGCAAGTATAATGGGGAATGGATTTTGGCCGATGGCCCTCTAGCTTTCAATTTGGAAGGCTGGATTGCTCACAACGGAGATCGACCTTATCAAGGGTATCTGAGGCGCGGTTTGCAGGTGATTACGGCCAGCGAATTTGCCGAGTCTTTCAGTCAGATTCTGGCTCAAGGGCACTGAAGGATGCGATATTGTCTCCGGCGGTCCGTCTCTTCGATGGCTAACGACGATGAATGGCTCGAATCTCAGAACGGTATAGATTTCAGCGGTGAGAGGACGGTGCATCCGTTACCATGGTCGGAGTTCTGACGCTTCATTTACATTTGCCCGGCTGCACTTCGTTGAAGGAAAAGCGCCATCGCTTGAAGCCGCTTCTGGTACGATTGCAGCGCGAATTTAACCTTTCGGTAGCCGAAATGGACTATCAGGATCGCTGGCAGGAAGCGCTCATCGCCTGTGCTCTGGTCAATAACGATGCCGTTCACATTCGACGTTCGTTCCAGGTCGTGGTAACGTGGGTAGAACAACATTGGTCGGAGGGATTGGTGCTTGCCGAGCAGGTTGAACTCTACTGATGGAGGCGAAACAATGCCCTCCCTTTCTCCGGATGAGATTTTGATTGCCGAGTTCGAGTATATTGCCGCTTCGGCTTTCCAGGCCAACGAAGATCGTAGCAAAGCCACTTCGTTTTTTGTCGTCTCGGTGGGTTCGCTGATCGCTACCATCTTCGGCGCCCAGCTTGGCGGTGGAACAATCCAATTCTCTCGTGCCTTGCTCTTCATCCTGACGACCGTTTTCTTGATTCTCAGCTCCTTCGGCGTGTTGACTCTGCTCCAGCTGGCGCGTTTGCGCCTGGCCTGGTACGAAGCAGCCCGGGCAATGAATCAGATCAAAAACTTTTACCTTGTCCACTTCCCCGAAGTGGAGGCCGCTTTTCGCTGGCGAGAGGAAACCTTGCCCTTGCCCTGGAAAGCAGATAGCCTTTCGTTCTACATGGCGCTAGAGGTATCGTTGATTACCGGGATGACCTTCGCTGCGGCCATGTTCTTTTTCCAGTATGGCTTGCGTTTCACCGCCTGGCTCTGGCCGTTCACCGTTTTGGCCGGTGGCTTGGCCTGTTGTGTGTGTCTTTTTCTGTATCACCATAAATTGAGCAAACGCCAATGAATTCCGAAATCGTCAACTTGCTCAACCGCGTTGAAAGTTTGCCCTGGCGCGAAGCCCTGGATGAGATTTTGCTCCACCGAAGGCGCGAATTTATCTTCGATAACGTTGCGCTCTACCGACAACGAGAGGTCGATCTGGAGGTGGAATATGCACGCGCCTTTGGCCGTGGGCGCGCGGCCGAGGCCGATGCCGCTTGGGGAGAACAGATGGCCGCCGATGTCCTTCAGCGCCAGGAAATCCTTCTCATCCAACCATCTTTCCAGGCTTCCACCGCCGATCGTCTCGAGCGCGCTTACCTGCTCGGTTTCCCGATCGCGCTTTTGGGCGAAAAGTGGGCGCTGGTCTTCGCCCGCTTTGGGGGGCCTGTTTTTGATGAATTATCACAGGAACAAGCGGCCGAGGTTGTATGGCTGATTAAATTCATCCTTTCGCAGCGCCTCTTGAAAGAAAAAGAAAATGTGCTAGAGCAGTTGCGTCGTCAGTTGGGTATCCAGGAGGACTTTCTCAGTACGATTTCCCATCAGTTGCGCACACCGCTGGGACTGATCAAGGGATATGTGAGTTCGCTCTTGCGTCCGAATGTTCGCTGGGATGCGGCTACCCAACGTAAATTTCTCAGCGTTATCGAGCAGGAAACCGATCGCCTGACCACGCTGATCGAAAATCTGCTCGCTTCTTCTGCCTGGGAAGCCGAGGCAGTCTCTTTGAATTTTGCACCACTCCATTTGGAGAGCTTGGTGCGCGATGCGGCGATTCGGGCGCGCTATCGCTATCCCAAAATGGAAATTTACTTGAGTTCCATCCATTTGCCGTCGGTATGGGGCGATGCTGTGCAACTGGCACAACTTCTAGATAATTTGTTCAGCAATGTAGCCCAACATGCGCAGCAGGCTCCTGTCACCATTCGTTACCAGATTGAAGATGAATTTCTCCACTTGATCTTTCGGGATGGAGGGCCGGGTATGCCGCCACAAGTATTAACCAATCTTTTCCAGCGTTTTCAGCGTCCCGCTCTTACTTCCGGCAGTGGCTTAGGTTTATATATTTGCCGGAAAATTGTGGAAGCACATGGGGGTAAAATATGGGCAGAATCGGCGCCCGGAGAAGGTTCAACGTTTCACATTTTTCTCCCTTTAGTGCGCAACCGGAAAGAAACCCGATGAGCCACTGCATCCTTGTGGTCGATGACGAACCCCATTATCTCGACCTTCTGGAGGCCAATTTGCACCTCGATGGATATGAAGTGCTGACTGCTCAAAGCGGCAAAGAGGCCTTGAATTTGTTGACCACCCATGTTGTGCATCTTGTCTTGCTCGATGTGCTCCTTCCGGATCTAGATGGGTTTACACTCTGTCAACGCATTCGCTCTTTTTCTCGCGTTCCCATTATCATGCTTACAGCACGCAGTCAGGAAGAGGAGCGCATACGTGGGTTGAACGCCGGAGCGGATGATTATGTGAGCAAACCGTTTTCAATGGTTGAGCTGCTGGCGCGCCTGCGCGCTGTATTGCGACGAACGGAAGGCACGTCGGCGTCGGTCGCCGAACCGGTCATCGAACTTGGTGATTTGAAAGTGGACTTCGGCCGCGCCGAGGTTCGCAAACGTGGGCAGTTGCTCTTGCTTTCGAGCACAGAATATCGCCTCTTGCTCCAGTTCATTGCTCATCGTGGGGAGGTGCTTTCGCCCTCGTGGCTGTTGCGCACCGTCTGGGGTAGAGAATACGAGGACGAGCGAGAAGTACTTTGGGTTACCATTGTGCGCTTGCGCCAAAAGATCGAGGATGATCCCCGCCATCCGCGATATATTCTTACCCGCCATGGGGAAGGTTACTGGATGCCATTCTGAATTGGTGAGGAGGAAAAATTGGCAGAAGAAAAGAGCGTTCTAATTATTGATGCAGATGCGCCGAGCCGCATTTATCTGGGACGAGTCCTGGCACAGCGCGGGTATAAGCCACTTCAGGCTGCTTCTGGCAAAGAGGGCTTGATCTTGGCCTGGCGCGATCGTCCCTCGGTGATCCTCATTGACCCTCGTTTGCCGGACTTGAGTGGTGAAGAGGTGGTTCAAAAGCTACGTCGGGATGCGCGTACGGCTGATACTCCCTGTTTGGCATTGAGCAGCGATCCCGATCCCAAACGGGTGACTTCATGCCTTACTGCCGGGGTCAATGAATATTTTTTGAAATCTGCGGCTAACATCTCAAAGGTCCTGGAAACATTGGATGCGCTTTTTGCCCCTGAATCTCCGATCGAAGAGGTGGAGAGGAAGAAAAAGATCCCCCATGGGAAAATGATCGTCTTTTTGAGCGCCAAGGGGGGTACCGGCACCTCTTCCCTTTGTGCTAACCTGGCAGCTACGCTGGCTCGTTTGGAGAAAGGAGCCTCCATTGCCGTGGCCGATTTGGTGTTGCCGTTGGGTTCGATCGCTCTCATCGTTGGGTATGGTGGTGAGGTCAACTTGTACACGTTAAGCACCGGTTCAGAGGAGTCCATCCAGCCACAGGCACTGAAACAAAATCTGCCCCGCATTCCTGATTGGGGTTTTTGGCTTCTGGCGGCCGCGCCAGATCCGGAAGCGGCCAATCAGATTCGCGCCGAACGCATTGGGCTGTTGGTGAATGCCCTGCGCGAAGCCTTCGATTTTGTTTTCGTGGATCTCGGTCGCTCTCTTTCGCGTCTTAGTTTGCCTATCCTGCAACAGGCAGATGTTATTTTGCTGATCGTTACCCCCGATTCCAGCACGACTTTTCTTACCCGCATAGTGCTTGAATTTCTGATGAAGAAAGGTATCCCAACCAAGCGTGTCTTACCCTTGATCAATCGCCCGGTAGGATTAGAGGGGCTTTCTAAGCCACGCGTCGATGAAGAGATCGGCTTGACAACCGTCTACACTATCCCCTATTTGGGAGGAAATGTAACCGTGGCAAACCATATGCACCAGCCATTGATCGAAAAATTTGCCAGAGATACGATTGCACTTTCGCTTCGCGATATTACGCGCGACGTGCTTCAGACGGTGCAAAAATTGCGCGAGGAAGTCCTTTCGGGAGGGAACAATGGCGTATGAATTTGATGAAAAAGGGAAAATGTTTACAGATGTGATTCGGAAGCGTCCCTTGCCGGCGTTGATTCAGACGGTTACTCACCAGATTCGTGGCAATGTCCACGTGCGGTCGGGTGAACGGGTCAAAGATGAACTCGATCGCGATGAGTTGTTCCTGGCCGTTACTGAAGCTCAGGTTTTCGATGCTTCCGGTACGGTGGTCTATCAAATCCCGTTTATTGCCGTACGTAGAGAGCAGATCGTTTGGGTTATTCCCCTAGAGGAGAAATCTGCAAGCCATGAATAATGCCATGCCATCTCGCTTGAGCAGTGCCGATCTAGCGCGGCTGAAAAAATATCTCATTGAAACCGTTTCGCGCTCGCTGGAGAGCATTGAAATTGACCCGATTCAAAAGAAAGGAGTGGTTCGGGAACGGCTGAATGCCCTTTTAGAGCAAATGCGGGTGCCACTACCGGCTGATGTACGCAAAGAGCTGATCGAAGTAGTGCTCAACGATGTTGTGGGATATGGCCCTATTCAGCCATTGCTGGATGACGATGAGATCAGCGAGATCATGGTCAATGGACCAAAGAAGGTTTATGTCGAAAAGAAAGGCCAGATTCAGCATACCAACGTAGTCTTTGACGATCTAGATGGGCGCGGGGCAGTCACGATCCGCGATCTGGTGCGGAATGCTTTGCGCATGCGCCCGGATCGTATCGTGGTGGGTGAGTGTCGTGGTGGAGAGGCACTGGATATGCTACAGGCAATGAATACCGGTCATGATGGTTCGATGACCACCATCCATGCTAATTCCCCGCGCGATGCTTTGGCGCGTCTGGAAACCCTTGTCCTGATGGCCGGTATAGATCTGCCCCTCAAAGTCGTGCGACAACAAATTTCCTCGGCCGTTGACCTGATCGTACAACAATCGCGCCTGCGGGATGGAACTCGTAAGATCACTTCCATTTCCGAAGTGGTGGGGATGGAAGGAGATGTGATCACCATGAGCGAACTGTTTAAGTTCGAGCAAACCGGGATCACTCCGGATGGAAAAGTGATCGGCACGCACAAGGCAACCGGTTTACGGCCGCTGTTTTACTCACGTTTGGAAGCCGCCGGTTATAAGCTGGATGCGAGTGTGTTTGGAGTTGGCAGTTCTTCGCCGAGTCGTCGATAGCTCCACTGGGGTATAATTCTGGCAAGGATGTGCTTATGGATTCTCGCATTCAAGTGATGCTACGTGCCAAGGCGCTGGGTGTTTTGATTCGGGATGCGCGCTTGGCCAAACGTTTGACTGTCAAAGAATGTGCTCAGGCGTTAGGTGTAAAGCCGGCTACCTTTCGTGCCTATGAGGAGGGACGCAAATCCCCTTCGTTGCCCGAGCTGGAAGTTCTGGCCTATTTTCTCAACCTTCCCCTGGAACATTTCTGGGAAAAAGAGACTCTTTCCGATGCTCCGGCGCAGACGGGATCGCTGAACTTATCCCTGATCTTGAACTTGCGGCATCGGATGATCGGCGCTGTATTGCGCCAGGAGCGAACGAACGCCGGCCTTTCGCTAAAAACGTTGGCCGAACGCAGCGGTATAAGCATTGCTCGCTTAAAAGCCTATGAACTTGGAGAACGTCCCATTCCGCTTCCAGAGCTGGAACTTCTGTTGCAGGTGATAGATGCACCGATCGAACACTTCTTTGACGAAAGCGGTCCTGTTGGTCGTTGGATGGCCGAACAGCGAGAAATCCAGCGCTTTTTGGAACTCCCCTTTGAACTGCGCGAGTTCATCAGTAAACCGGTTAACCGCCCTTACCTGGATCTGGCTGTGCGCTTGAGCGAACTTTCTACCGAAAAATTGCGTGCTGTCGCCGAAGGTTTATTGGATATTACCCTCTGAGCAACGGGAGGATAAGGTGATGGAATACATGCGAGCAGGAAAAGCGGCCTATGAGGAGAAAGATTACCCACGCGCAGCCCAGGCATTTGTGCAGGCGGCGCAGGCTTTTATTGCGGAAGGTCGCGCGTTGGATGCGGCTGAAGCGCGCAATAATCAAAGCGTGGCACTTTTAATGGGTGGCGATGCGGAAGGTGCTTTGCGCGCTGTGGAAGGTACTCCCCAAATTTTTGCCCAGCATAACGATCTGGAACGTGAAGGGATGGCTTGGGGCAATCAGGCCACGGCCCTTGAAGCATTGGGAAGACTAGAAGAAGCCATCCAGGCCTACCGTAAAGCGGCCGATTGTTTTGATCAGCTCGGCAAGGCCGAGTTACGCGCAGAAATGGAGAAGGCGATTGCTGCTATCCGTTTGAAACAAGGGCATGTGATGGAAGCAGCAATGGAGATGCTTTCCACGCTGCAGCGCCCAAATCTTCCCTGGTGGCAACGCCTTTTACGCTGGATGTTACGTTCTTTCTTGTTGTGGTAAAAACACCCTTCCTCTCCACCCCAGGTTGGCAAGTACGGCAGGCAGAGACACGCGATCACTCTCTCCTGGCGGATTGGCTTACTCAGGATGTGCATATCCATCGTCATTTGGATTGGCGACCCCCACTCGACTGGTTGGGACATCCTTCTTGGTGGGTGCTCGAAGAGCAGGCGCGTCCGCTGGCCGCGCTGGCCTGTCCAGATGATCCGCCCGAAATCGCTTGGCTGCGTTTGTTTGCCCATACATCCTATGTTCCTGCCGGCCGGGCCTGGAGAGAGCTTTGGGCGCAGGCGCGCCGGAGCTTAATTGCGCTTAAGCCAACGATCGCGGCAATTGCCATCGAATACTGGATGGAGCCTCTCTTGCAGGAAGCGCGCTTTGATCTGCGTCAATGGGTGGTTGTCCTGGAGCGACGGTTATCTACCTTGCCCTCGAGAAAGGATGCGGAGAACCTGCCGATCCGTTCTATGCGCGCAGAGGATCTCAAGGCGGTAGCCCAGGTGGATTGGGAAGCCTTTTCGCCACCCTGGCGGCATTCGCTGGATTCCTTGCGCCGTGCTTTTGCACAGGCGCTCTTTGCTTCGGTGTTGGAACTCGATGGTAAGATTTTGGGCTATCAGATCACAACCGGCCATGCTTTCGGTGCACATTTGGCGCGCTTGGCCGTCCATCCCCAGGCTCAGGGGCAGGGATGGGGGCGGAAGTTGCTTGAAGCTCTTTTTGATTCCCTGCGCTCACGGCGCATTGAGCGCTTGACCGTCAATACCCAGCATGATAATCGTGTTTCGTTATCTCTCTATCGTCGCATGGGCTTTGAGCGCACAGGTGAAGAGTATCCGGTTTATGTTTACGATTGGAGGTAATAATGCATCGTCCAGACGCGATCATGGTCAACGCGCTTGTGCGCCAGGCGCTCATTGCCGCGCAGGAGGTGATCGGCGAAAACGGACTGAACACCGTACTCCGTACCAGTGGTTTGGAACGTTTCATCGGTAATTTTCCCCCCAACGATCTACAGCCGGCCATTCAAGCGGTCGAGTATGCCCGTTTCAACCAGGCGATCGAAGAATTCTATGGGCGCGGCGGGCGCGGTATTTTACGACGGATTGGTAAAGCATCCTTCCAATACGCGTTGAGCGAACAATCTGCCCTCTTAGGATTGGCCGGAGTGGCGCTCAAATTGTTGCCGGAACGGGCGCGTATCAAGTTCATTCTCACCAGCATGGCGAATGCCCTGAAGAAGACCAATCCGCAGGTTGAGGCTTGGGTGGAAGAAGAGAAAGGAATCGCCTATGTTGAGGCGACCTGTGCCATTTGCCACGCCCGCCATGCAGAGACCCCGATCTGTCACCTCTATGTCGGCTCGATCGGTGAAGCGGTACAATGGGCCACCGGCCAAGAACATACGATTCGCGAAACCCATTGCATGGCCTGTGGCGATGAATATTGCCGTTTTGAAGTCGAAATACTATCCGATTGATGGTCTCTGACCTTCGTTTCTCCGTCCATTTTGACGGTCTACCGTCTACGGTCCGCGGTCATCTCACAGGAGGTTCTATGCGCTCATTTGAAACCCAATGGCAAGCCGATGATGGAGTCTTCCTTTTTGGGCGCGGTTGGGAGCCGGAAGAGAAACCCAAGGCGCTTATCTGCCTGATCCATGGATTAGGGGAACACAGCGGGCGTTACGAGCACGTCGCCGCGGCCTTGACCGAGGCCGACTATGCTATCCTGACCTTTGATCTGCGCGGGCATGGACGCTCCGGCGGGTCGCGAGGTCATATGCCTTCATTTGAGGCTTTCCTGCGCGATATCGATCGCCTCTTCGATCAGGCGCAAATCCGCTATCCTGGGCTTCCCCGCTTTCTCTATGGTCATAGCTTAGGCGGCATTCTTGTGCTCAATTATGCCCTGCGACGTAAGCCCGAGGTCCGCGGCGTGATCGCCACTGCCTCGGGGCTGCGCACCGCACTGGAGGAGCAGAAAGCCAAGGTGGCCGTGGTGCGCCTATTGGGCGGAATCTTCCCCTCCCTGGCTCTTCCCAGTGGCCTAGACCCTAATGCGCTGAGTCACGATCGCCGCGTGGTCGAAGCCTATATCAACGATCCGTTGGTACATGATAAAATTACGCTCGGTTTTGGCAAGATCATGCTCGAGGTCATTCCCTGGACTTTCGCCCACGCGCATGAATTCCCGCTGCCGCTTTTACTGATGCATGGTACGGAGGATGCTCTCGGGTATGCCCGTGGAAGCGAGGAATTTGCCCGCCTGGCCGGCGAAAAGGCTACCCTTAAGCTTTGGCCTGGCCTCTACCATGAGTTGCACAACGAGCCGCAAAAACAGGAAGTCTTCCAATACATGATTGAATGGATGGATGCACATCTTTAAACCCCATGAGGAGACTATGAGCAGAGAACAGAAAATGAGCAAACGTCAAATGTTGCGCGAGAAGCGCCGCAGAGAACAACAGCGCAATCGTCTGATTGCCATTGGTTTGATTACCGTAGGTGCGTTGCTGGTCGTGTTTTTTGCCGTCTATCCCAATATACAGGCTACGCAATCGGTGGTGGTACCCACTCCCTACCCGCGCCCGATGGCCGATCGCAATGCAATGGGTGATCCAAACGCACCGATTACGATTATCGAATATTCTGATTACCAATGTCCCTACTGCCGTCGCTTTTTCGAGCAAACAGAACCCCAGTTGGTGGAAACTTACGTCAAGACCGGCAAGGTCTATTTCATCTATCGCTCGATGGGCAATTTCGTAAGCGATAATATTGCGCAGGCGCGTGGCACAATTAATAGCGAATCGCGCGATTCCGCCATGGCTGCCTACTGTGCTGCCGACCAGGGCAAGTTCTGGGAATATCACGATATACTTTTTGCCAATCAAACCGGCGAGGGCGTTGGTGCCTTCTCGGAAGCCCGCTTGCGGGTCATGGCCCAAAAGATCGGCCTGGATATGAACGCTTTCAACGAGTGCTTCAACAGTGGAAAATACCGTCAACAGGTGGAGCAAGACTATCAAGATGGGATTGCTGCTGGCGTCAACGGCACGCCCCATTTTGTGATTGCCTATATGGTCAATGGTGCCAAGAAGACTCAAGCGATCGAAGGCGCACAACCCTTCAGCGTTTTCCAACAGACGATCGAGAGCATTTTGCAAGAAATCGGGCAATAACTCACTTTCCATGCGCCTGATCTTGACCCATGAACAGGCAGATTTCGATGCCTTAGCTTCTTTGTATGCCGCGGCGTTGCTCTATGAGCCGGCGTATGCCGTCCTGCCGCGGCATCTCAATCGAAACGCCCGCGCTTTTGTTACGCTCTATGGGAACGAGTTCGACTTCCTCGAAGCCAGGGACCTCCCCCCTGAGCCGGTCGAGGAAGTTGTTCTTGTGGATACCCAAGCGCTGATCACCGTGCGGGGCATGAACCGCGAGACGCGGGTGCGCGTCATCGATCACCACCCACGCCGATCCTCCCTTCCTCCCGCATGGGAAACCTGTATCGAAGAGATCGGGGCAACGACTACGCTTTTGGTGGAGGGGCTGCAAGAACATAACGGCAACCTGACCCCACTCCAGGCCACCTTGCTGTTGCTGGGCATTTATGAGGATACCGGCTCGCTGACTTATTCGCGCACTACGGCGCGCGATATGCGTGCCGCGGCCTATCTCCTGGAACAAGGCGCCAGTCTGCAAATCGCTGCGGAGTTCCTCAACCCGCCCCTTTCGGAGGCCCAACGCCTCCTATATGATGTGCTCGCTTCCCGCGCCGAAACGCTTGAGGTCCATGGCCACCGCATCGTGCTCACCTACGGGGAAGCGCCGGAGCTGGAAGAGGAAGTCTCTTCCCTGGCACATAAGCTGCGTGACCTGTTCGATCCGGATGCCATCTTTGTCCTGGTCGCAACGCGTGAGGGGATCAGGGTGGTGGCGCGCTCCACAACGGATGATATTGACGTGGCCGAAATCCTAGCTGGCTTTGGAGGCGGAGGGCATGCCCGTGCTGCTGCCGCTTTGATCCGCTCGGAAGTGTCCGCCGGCAAAGCCCAACCCTCCCAAGAAGCGCTGCTGAGAGAAACTTACCACCGCCTGCGTGAACAACTCCCCCGATTTGTGCGCCCGGCACTCACCGTGGGACAAATCATGTCGCGGCATCCCTACCTGCTCACCCCCGAGACCACCCTCCAAGAGGCCGCCGCGTTAATGCAACGCACCGGATTTGAAGGCTTCCCGGTGGTGCAAAACGGTCAAGTGATCGGCCTACTCACGCGCCGCGCCGTGGATCGCGCTCTGGGTCATCGCCTGAACCTGAAGATCACCAGCCTGATGGAGGCCGGCCAAGTCACCGTTTCTCCCCAGGATGCGATCCAAACCCTCCAGGCCAAAATGACCGAGAGCGGTTGGGGGCAGATCCCGGTTGTCGATCCGCAAAGTGGGGAAATCCTCGGCATCGTCACCCGCACCGATCTGCTCAAAGTATTGCAATTGCCCTCACCCCGGCCGCGCAACATCGCAGACCGCCTGACTCAGGCCTTACCCCCCTCCCGTATGCAATTAATTCGGCTGGTGGCCCAAAAGGCGACGCAGCTCAATATGGCACTCTATATCGTCGGCGGATTCGTGCGCGATCTGCTCCTCAATTATCCAAGCGTGGATTTCGATCTAGTGGTTGAAGGAGATGCGATCGTCTTGGCTCAGGCCCTTCGGCAAGAACACGGAGGTCGGCTGACCGTCCACTCGCGTTTCGGCACCGCCAAATGGTTCCTGCCGGAATCCCTGCGTGCCGCCGAAGCCCCTGCCTTCCTCGACCTGATCTCGGCGCGCACCGAATTCTATGAGCACCCCACGGCCCTGCCTACCGTTTCCCGCGGGAGCATCAAGCTCGATCTCCACCGCCGGGATTTCACCATCAATACCCTGGCCATCCGTCTGGACGGGCGGCATTTTGGTCAGCTCCTGGATTACTGGGGTGGTCTGGCGGATTTAGAACGCGGCCTGGTGCGTGTTTTGCATTCCCTCTCGTTCATTGAGGATCCCACGCGCATGATCCGCGCTGTGCGCTATGAGCAGCGATACGGATTTCGCATCGAAGACCGTACCCTGCAGCTGATGGATGAGGCCCGTCCGTTGCTGGCGCGCCTTTCCGGTGAGCGCATTCGCCACGAGCTCGATCTCATCCTGGATGAAAGTTGTACCGTTGCCGCCCTGCGCCGTCTTTCAGAGTTAAATTTATTAGAGACGATTCACCCCGCCTTACGCTGGAGCGCCGAAACCGAGCAACGTCTTGCCCATGGGCTCGATCGGCCCCCTGCGACGGAACTCGGAGCGTTAGCGACCCTGAGCCGCGTGCCGTTGCGACGGGCTTTGGCCTACACTTTGTGGTTCATGCCCTTAACGTCTTCCGAGATCATCTCGCTTGCCAATCGCCTGCGCTTTTCTTCCCCGCTCAAACGTTTGGTTTTGGGCGCCTCGCTGCTTTTCCACCAGATTCCCGAAATCCAGGGAGCCTCTCCCAGCCATTGGGTGGAACGCCTGGAGGATATACCGCTCTTGAGCCTCTATGCGGTGCAGATCGCTCTGCCTGAAGAACAGGCAAAACCGTTGGTCGAGTATCTGAATCGTTGGCGTCACATCCATCCCCACACGGATGGCGAAGCCCTACGTCGGCGCGGACTGCCGCCCGGTCCGCACTATCGCCGCATCCTGGGACGCCTGCGCGCCGCCTGGCTGAACGGCGAAATCCATACCCCGGAAGAAGAAGAGCAGCTGCTGGAGAACCTGCTGAGAGAAACCGATCTACTATGAGAGATGCTTTTCCGGTCGTCAGAATTGGGGACGTGGGGTGCACCGCTCGTGAAGTGGCCCGCCCGGAAAGCAAGATTCGCAGGGTTTACATGAGTTACGCAAACACCGAGTGTCCATCCTTGTCAAGGATTTCGCGTAGTCAATATATCTCAGCCATTTTTCTGTTTGCTTTGGACAGATAAACGGAGTCCCCATTACCATCGTGGTAAAATACCCCGCAGGAGGCCTTATGTCATTTTTGGGCTATCGTTGCTCCCTTTGTGGCATGGAATATACACCCGAACAGGCGCGTTATACCTGTCCAAAGGAGGGGGGAAACTTGGATGTTATCCTGGATTATGCCCTCATCCGTTCACGCTATCGCGCCGAAGATATTGTGAGCCGTGCCGAGGCTTCAATTTGGCGGTATTTGCCCCTTTTGCCGTTAAATGAATCCCCCGGCGGGGAAGGTACACCCTTACATGCGGTGGGGAAAACCCCTGTCTTCAGCCTGCCGCATTTGGCCGGAAAGTTGGGTCTACGTGCTTTGTGGTTGAAAGATGAGAGCCGTAACCCGACGGCTTCGTTCAAGGATCGCGCTAGCGCGGTTGTTGTGGCACGGGCACGGGAGATCGGTGTGGATACAGTTGTAACCGCTTCCACCGGGAATGCCGGTGCGGCGCTGGCCGGCATGGCCGCGGCAGCCGGCCTTCAGGCGGTGATCTTTGCGCCCCGCACGGCGCCCCAGGCAAAAATCGCCCAATTGCTTGTTTTCGGTGCGCGTGTGCTCCTGGTGGATGGCACGTATGATGATGCCTTCGATCTGAGCATCCAGGCGGCCAATGAGTTCGGTTGGTATTGTCGCAATACCGGCTACAACCCCTTTACTGCCGAGGGAAAGAAGACGGCCGCTTTTGAGATCTGGGAGTGGTGGCAGGGAGCGCATGGGGCCTGGCATCGCCTGATCGGGGAGAACATCGATCATCCGCCGCTGACCATATTCGTTTCCGTGGGCGATGGGAACATCATTTCCGGTCTACACAAAGGATTTAAGGACCTGTTGGAACTCGGTTGGCTACCGCGCCTACCGCGTCTGGTGGGCGTTCAGGCCAAAGGGTCCGCGGCGGTGGCGCAGGCTTTTCATGCCCAAACCGAGCAGATCGTCCCGGTCAAAGCCCAAACGATTGCCGATAGCATCTCGGTAGACTTACCACGCGATGGAGTCCGTGCCGTGCGCGCCGCGCGCGAGACCGGAGGCACGTATGTGACGGTCGGTGACGAAGAAATTCTGGCAGCCATTGCCGAGTTGGGAAAATTCGGCATCTTTGCCGAGCCAGCCGGGGCTGCGGCTTATGCCGGCCTGGTTGCAGCGCGACGCCAAGGATTCATTCAACCGGATGATCCGGTTCTGGTGCTGAATACCGGTAGCGGATTGAAAGATGTGCGGGCGGCCATGCAGGCTGTGCCTGAAGCGCCGATTATTGAACCTACATTGGAGGCCGTTCGACGCTGGATCAGGCTATGAGGAGCTGGAGCCTCACCACGCGTTATTTTTTCCTGGTGCTGGTCATCCTGGCCTTAGTGGTTCTGGGATGGTGGTTGCGCCCGCTCTGGCGCTCTCTGCTGATCGCCGCATGGATCGCCTATCTCCTGTACCCTGTGGTGCGTTGGGTGGAGAAAACGCTGCACCTATCTCATGTTGTGGCTGTTAACCTGGTTTACTTTCTGGCCTTGTTGCTCATTTTAGGCTTGCCTTCTATTCTCATCCCTTTCTTCTTTGAAGAACTACAGAAGATCGCCCAGGATATGATCACCTTGTTCCTGCACCTGCGCAGTCAGGCCATGCGCGTGGTGGTATTTGCCGGCATTCCGCTCTATCCGGGGCACTTCATTCCCGATCTGACGCAGGTCACCAATGCGTTTCTCCAAAATCTCTCCACCCATGTGCTAGAATGGCTCGAATCCACCACCCGTGGCCTGGCCTGGGTGTTGGTGATGCTGGTGGCGGTTTATTACCTGTTGCATGATGCCACTCGATTGCGTCACTGGCTCATTCAGCAGGCGCCCCCGGCCTATCAAAGCGACTTGGCGCAGCTTTTCCAGGAAATCAGAAAGGTCTGGGATGCCTATCTAGAGGGGCAATTGAAACTCATGGGGATTGTCGCGATCATCTTTACCCTGGCCTGGGTGATCATCGGCTTGCCCGGCGCGGTGATCTTGGGCATCCTAACCGGCTTGTTCAGTCTGATCCCGGAGATCGGCCCGTTGGTCGCCTCTCTGTTGGCGGTTGCCGTTGCGCTCATAGAAGGCTCGACCTACCTCCCGCTCTCCAATCTCTGGTTTGCCGGGTTGGTGATCGTGATTTACCTTGTGCTTATCAATCTGAAAAATATCTGGCTGCGACCGTTTGTCATCGGGCATAGCATGAACATGCATCATGGGGTCGTTTTTATTGCCATTCTTACTGCTGCCGTTTTGGAAGGAGTGCTGGGAGCGTTGATTGCCGTTCCGGTGCTCGCCTCGGTAGATGTGATCTGGCGCTACTTGCGCAACCGTATCTACGGTGAGCCACCGTTCAGCGGTTTTTCTTCGCCTCTACAGGCTGACTCGGCTGCTACCGATACCCATCACTTGCCGTAAAATCATCTATCTGCGAAGGAAACGATGAACATTCAGTATTCGATCGTCGTACCGGTCTATAACGAAGCCGAAAATTTGCCCGAACTCCATCGTCGTATTCGGGATGTAATGGATTCCCTTGGTGAGCCTTGGGAGCTGGTATTGGTGGATGATGGCTCTATGGACGGTTCGACCGAACAGATCCGCCACCTGGCACAAAGCGATCCGCACGTACGCCCGGTCATCTTTGCCCGCAATTTCGGCCATCAGATCGCCGTCACGGCCGGCTTGGATTACGCACGCGGTCAAGCGGTGATCATCATGGATGCCGATCTCCAAGATCCGCCGGAGGTCATCCCGCGCCTGATCGAACGTTGGCGCGAGGGATATGAAGTTGTCTACGCGGTGCGTGCCGAGCGCGAAGGTGAAACCTGGTTCAAAAAGGCCACGGCCGCCTTTTTCTATCGCCTGATCTACCGC
Organism: Anaerolineales bacterium; assembly: GCA_034432895.1. Taxonomy (GTDB): domain Bacteria; phylum Chloroflexota; class Anaerolineae; order Anaerolineales; family Villigracilaceae; genus 630D-37. Next base: position 57,448 of record DAOUBG010000008.1, on the reverse strand, counting down.
ATTGCCGATGTCAAAATTCCGCTAGATACCGGCGATTTTCGCCTGCTCGATCGCAAAGTGGTCGAGGTACTTCGTCAAATGCGCGAGCGTCATCGCTTCCTGCGCGGCATGGCGGCTTGGGTGGGGTTTCGTCAGATCGGCGTCGAATATCGCCGGGCCGCACGCTTTGCCGGCGAGACGAAGTATCCCTTCCGCAAAATGTTGCGCCTGGCGCTGAATGCCATCACCGGCTTCTCCTATTTCCCTCTGCAGCTGGCCACCTTTTTCGGCTTCTTTTGCGCAGGCTTGGCCATTTTCTCCATTCCCGTTGTCATTATCCTGCGCATGACCGGCTGGCAAGCTTTCCAAGGGCAAGCAACTACCCTGATCGCTGTCCTTTTTCTGGGCGGCGTACAGTTGATTTCGCTTGGTATTCTCGGAGAATACATTGGCCGCATCTACGACGAAGTCAAAGGCCGCCCGCTCTACGTGGTACGTGAAGTGCCGGAGGACTCTGAATGAATCTCAGAAGGCTAGTCTTGTTTCTGCTGCTGCCTATTTTAGGCGCATGTTCGGTATGGAATGCGGAAGTGGACCGGCGCGTGGCTGCCACCGTACAGGCGCTTTCCGTTGAATGGACACAACGCGCCCCCGTAGCTTTCGCGAGCCCTTCGCCCACCCCAACTCGTTCCCCTCAACCGACGCCAAGCCCTACGCCATCTCCAATTGTCTATCAACCGAAACCCACGCTCGAGCCGGATGCTTGGAAGAGCTTCCCTGTCATTCCCACTGCCATCAGCGAGCGCGTGCGCCAAATTTATCGCCTGGGGCAACTGGCCGGCAACGATCCGCATGCCTTTTCCAAGGTTGGAGATTGCCATAGCAACCTGCCGACCTTCTTTGGCCCTTTCGATACTGGCCCGTATAACCTAGGAGCATATGCCTATTTGCAGGAGACGATCGATTATTTCCAAGGCTCTTGGGGCAGGCGCAGTCGCGCCGTCAAAGATGGCTTGACGGCCAGCGCGGCCCTGGCCGTGCTTTGGAACGATTGGAAAGATTGCTCCCGCATGGAAACGCCTCTGGATTGTGAATATCGCATTCATAAACCGGCCTTTGCGCTCATTTCCTTTGGTACGAATGACGTCATGGGGAGTGCACCGTTCGAGATCACCTTGCGCCGCGTCATTGACGTGACCATTGGGCACAACATTGTCCCCATCCTTGTCACCAAGGCCGATAATGCTGAAGGGGATCATCATGCCAACCGCATTATTGCCGAATTGGCCTATGAGTATGATCTCCCGTTGTGGAATTTCTGGGCCGCTGTCCAACCTTTGCCCGATCACGGCCTGATGTCGCGCGATCACCTTTCCTATAGCGAGATCATCGGCTCTGCCGATTTCTCCCCCCAAGGCCTGAAATATGGCTCCAACGTGCGTAACCTAACCGGATTACAAGTTCTGGATGCAATTCGACGAATGCTTACCCAACCTTGAATTAGGGTGGTTGTGCGCTTTTCCGCGGCGGGAATTTTCTCTTTCTAGGTTTTGTTTGGTAAGGAGGCATCCTCGTGCGTATCTCTACTGAATTCTGGGCGCGTTGGGGCGCCATCCTTTTGTTAGCTCTGGGTGTGTTGCTTCGCCTGATCGACCTAACCGATGCCCCGTTGGATTTTCACCCCACGCGCCAACTACACAATGCTCTGGTAGCGCGCTCAATTTATTATCGGCTTTTGCCGCAGGCCGATCCTGAACGACGTGAGCTGGCGATCACCTTTGGCGGTGCGGTCGGGCAGTATGAACCACCGATCATCGAAACGATCGTTGCACTCACCTACTATATTGCCGGCGGTGAGAATTTTTCCATTGCCCGTCTATGGGAAACCTTCTTCTGGACCCTTGGTGGTGTGGCCCTATTTGCCATTGTGCGGCGCCATTTGGGCTCCTGGGCGGCACTTGGCCCACTGGCGTATTACATGGTGCTACCTTTTTCCGTTCAGGCCAGTCGCTCGTTTCAACCCGATCCTCTGATGACCTCTCTCTTTGTGATCGGCTTGTATTTTCTCCTGCGCTGGGCCGAAGAACCCCGCTGGAAGTGGGCCATCCTTGCCGGCCTCCTGCTCGGCCTGGCCACGCTGGTGAAGGTCGTCATCGCTTTTCTGGTAGCCGGCGCGGCTATTGCCCTGGTCTGGTTTGTCTATGGTAAGAACTTCTGGCGTTCACCCCAAGTTTGGGGAATGGCTTTGATCCTGATCGCGCCCTCGTTCACCTATTACGTCCTGGCTCATGCCGGTCGCGCCGGTGAATATTTTTCCTTCTGGACGCTGGACCTGCTTTTTCTCATCACCGATACCAAATTCTACGCTCGCTGGTTGGCCTTTATTGGCAGTATTTTTGGCCTGACGGTTTTCTTTCTCAGCCTGGTCGGCACGATCCTAGCCCCGGCGCGGTTGCGTGTCGCATTGCTCGGCCTGTGGATCGGATATTTCCTCTATGGCCTCACCCTCCCCTTCCAGGCCTATACGCACAGTTACTATCACATACAGCTGATTCCGCTCCTGGCTCTTGGCTTAGCCCCACTGTTTGATCTTTTGATCACTCGCCTGAGGAGCGAACCTCGCCTGTGGCAGGCCGCTTTCCTGGGAGTGGCGGCTTTTGTCATCGGCTATCATGCTTATGTAGCACGTTCGATTTTAGTAGCCGAAGATTTTCGCGCCGAAGCAAGGGTCTGGCAGGATATTGGCCAAGCTTTGCCCAAAGGCAAGATCATCGCTCTTACTCAGGATTATGGCTATCGGCTGATGTATTGGGGCTGGCGTAAAGTGGAATTATGGCCTTTCCAGACGGCGCTTTCAGAATTACGAGGAAACAAATCCCCGGCGGAATCTTTCTCCGAACGGATTGCCGGCAAGGATTATTTTCTCATCACTGCCTTTGGCGAATTCGAGCGCCAGGCCGAGCTCAAACAACTCCTCAGCCGTTATCCCATCATCGCCCGTGGCGATGGCTTTATCCTCTACGATTTGCGCCAACCGCTCCCTTGACACATCTGCCCGCCTCTGCCATACTTACAATATGCAACTGCTCACCCTGGATCCTGTAGATTACCTGGTAATCGGTCATCTCACCCGCGATCTCACCCCTCAAGGTCCTCGTTTAGGGGGCACGGTGGCATATGCGGCGCGCACGGCCCAAGCACTTGGCTTACGCGTGGGCGTGCTCACCGCGGCGGGGCCCGATCTCGATCTTGCTCCTCTGGACGGTTTACCGATCGTTGTTCAATCCTCGCCTCAAACGACTACGTTTGAAAATATTCCCTTAGAAGGCGGAAAGCGTAGACAGCAGCTGTATGCCCGTGCCGAGCGCCTCGATCTGAGCTTGATCCCACCCTCTTGGCACCGGGCGCCGATCGTCCATTTTGGACCCGTAGCGGATGAGCTTGCCCCCGAGCTCCCTCCTTTCCTGAGCTTTACTTTGCTCGGCCTCACGCCGCAAGGTTGGATGCGCACCTGGGATGAGCAGGGCACGGTCCGACACCGGCGTTGGGAACGGGCGGAAGCGCTCCTCTCGCAGGCCGGTGCCGTAGTGATCAGCCTGGAGGATGTGGATGGCGATGAAGAGGAGATCGATCGCTTGGCGCATTCGGTCCCCCTCCTGGCAGTGACCGAAGGTCCTGCCGGTGCCCGTCTCTACTGGCATGGCGATCAGCGACGGTTCCGCGCCCCACGCATGAACGAAGTGGATGCCACGGGTGCCGGGGATATCTTCGCAGCCGCCTTCTTTACCCGCCTCTATATCACGCGCGATCCCTGGGAAGCGGCGCGTTTTGCTACCCGTCTGGCCGCTTTCTCCGTCACCCGTCCCGGTTTGGATGGAGTGCCGACCCAGCAAGAGATCCAGGCTTGCCTGATGGAGGTCCTCTCGTGACGCGTATCTACACGCTTGTTAATCAAAAAGGCGGTGTCGGCAAAACGACCACTGCCGTCAACCTCGGTGCTTATCTGGCCTCCTTTGGTCAGCGTGTCCTAATCATTGACCTCGATCCCCAGGCCAATGCCACCTCTTCGCTTGGCGTCGATAAGTTGCGTGTCCAGGGAGGGACGTACGATGTGCTCCTGGGGAACACCCCGGTCACGGCGCATATGCTCTATAGCGATCGCATTCGCCTGTGGCTTTTGCCCTCCTCTCCGGCCTTGGCCGGTGCAGAAGTGGAGCTGGTTGGGGAACTGGGACGCGAGCTGCGTTTGCGTCAGGCGCTTCAGGCTGTAGCTGAGCGTTTTGATTACATTCTGATCGATTGTCCTCCCTCCCTCGGATTGCTCACCATCAACGGCCTGATCGCCGCTCAGAATGGCTTGCTCATTCCCGTTCAGTGCGAATATCTTGCGCTGGAGGGCCTTGGCACCCTCACACAAACGGTTCAGCGCGTGCGTCAGGCGCTTTTCCCCGAATTGAGCATCCGCGGCGTGATCCTGACCATGCACGATCCGCGCACGCGCCTGGCAGATGACGTGGTGCGCGAGGTCCATCGCTTTTTTGGCGAAAAAACGTTCAAAACCGTGATCCCGCGCAGTGTGCGACTTGCAGAAGCCCCCTCCTACGGAGTACCGATCTCCCTCTACGCTCCCCATTCTATCGGTGCTCAGGCCTATCAGGCGCTGGCGCGTGAACTTTTGGAAGGGGATGGCGTTGCTATTCCTTTGCTTCAGACGAATCAGGAGGCTTCATGACCCCGCGTTCCGGGCTTGGTAAAGGATTGGATGCGCTCATCCCAACCCCTTCCACACCTAGCGAAGGCGTCTTGCAGGTACCGGTGGAGTCAGTTCGCCGCAACCCACGTCAACCGCGCACCCATTTTGACCCTCAGCAGTTGGAAGAACTCACGGCCTCCGTGCGTGAACATGGCATTCTGCAGCCATTGGTCGTTTCACCGGAGGCAGATGGCACGTATATCCTGATCGCCGGCGAACGCCGATTGGAAGCCGCGCGCCGGGCAGGGTTGCGCACCGTACCGGTCATTTTGCGCCAAACCGGCGATCGACAACGGTTGGAGCTGGCGCTGATCGAAAACCTGCAACGTTCAAATTTGAATCCGCTCGAACAGGCCGAGGCCTATCGTCAACTTCATGAAGAATTCGGCCTTTCTCACGAGGAAATTGCTCAGCGCGTCGGCAAAAGCCGCGTAGCCGTGACCAATACCCTTCGCCTTTTGGGCCTGGCCGAGCCGCTGAAGCAGGCCTTGCTGGAAGGCGCGATTAGCGAAGGGCATGCTCGTGCCTTGCTTTCGTTGTCTGCAGAGGCTCAGGTTGCCGCGTTGCGCACCGTGCTCCAGCAAAATCTCACCGTACGCCAGACGGAAGAATTGGTGCGCAAGTTGAGCGGTGAACGCCCTGAACCGAAACAGGTCAAATTGCCGCCGCCGGAAATTCGTGCCCTGGAAGAACGCCTATGTGCCAGTTTGGGCACCAAAGTTTCTTTGCGTCATGGACGTAAGGGTGGTGTGATCGCTATCCACTATTATTCCGAAGAAGAGTTAAACGCCTTGCTCGGGAAACTTTTGGATTGATCCGAATCCCTTGCCTGCATGAAACTACTCTACAACGCCCGCATTTATACCCTTGATCCCCGCCTATCGCGGACATCGGCTCTTCTGGTGGCAGGAGAGCGCATTTTGGCCTGGGGAGAAGAGGCTTTGGAGCGTGGACGGGAAAACCATGCCGAGGCCATAGATTTGAAAGGCCAAACCGTTTGGCCTGGCCTGTGCGATGCGCATATTCACTTGAAACACTATGCCCTGAGCTTGCGGAAGGTGGATTGCGAAACGGCCTCACTGCAGGAATGCCTCGATCGCATTGCGGAACAAGCGCGCCATACCCCGCCGGGTGAATGGATTCTCGGACATGGCTGGAATCAAAATGCCTGGGGACGTTGGCCGGATGCCGCCGATCTAGATGCGGTTGCCCCTGATCATCCCGTCTACCTGACGGCCAAGTCCTTACATGCTGCCTGGGTGAATCGTCTGGCATTGCAGCGCGCCGGCATTGACCGCACAACGCCCGATCCGCCAAATGGTCGCATTGTGCGACGGACCGACGGCGAGGCTTCTGGCGTTTTGCTTGAAGATGCTATGCGGTTGGTGGAACAGGTCATTCCGGAACCGCAGGGTGAGACCCTTCTGGCTCTTCTAAAAAAGGCGCAGTTGGCGCTTCATCGCATGGGGATTACGGCTGTGCACGACTTCGATGGTCCTGATTGCTTCCATGCTCTACAAACGCTGCAGCAGCGTGACCAATTGGCCTTGCGCGTGGTCAAAAGCATACCGCTCTCACTGCTTTCCGAGGCGCTGGCTTTGGGGGTGCGCAGTGATTTTGGTAATGATTTTTTGCGCATAGGAGCGATTAAGATTTTCATGGATGGTGCGCTCGGGCCGCGCACTGCCGCCATGTTTGAGCCCTACCTCGAAGAGCCGCGGAATTACGGCATTCTGAACCTGGATGGGGAGGAATTGGCCGAGATCGGTCGCCGTGCAGTGATGGGTGGGTTGGCACTTGCGATCCACGCCATCGGGGATCGGGCCAATCACGAGGCGCTGAATGGCCTGGCACAGGTGCGCACCTTTGAGCGAGAGCAGGGGCTGACCCCATTGCGTCATCGCATTGAGCATGTTCAGCTGCTTCATCCGCAGGATACGAAGCGCCTGGCTGAATTGGGTATTGTCGCTTCTATGCAACCGATCCATGCGCCCTCCGATCGCTTCATGGCCGAACGCTACTGGGGCGCGACGCGGCTGCCTTATGCTTATGCCTGGCGGACACAACAAGAAGCCGGTGCGCGTCTGGCCTTTGGCTCGGATGCGCCGGTCGAATCGCCCAATCCTTTCTGGGGCTTATATGCCGCCGTTACCCGTCGTCATCCGCAGAGGATGGAATCGGCGTGGTATGAGGAACAGACTGTTTCGCTTGCCGAGGCTCTTCAAGCTTATACCCTCACGCCTGCCTGGATTGCCGGTATGGAAGATCGCCTCGGCAGGTTGGCACCGGGCTATTATGCGGATTTGCTTGTCCTGGAGGACGATCCATTCGACGTTTCTCCTGATCGATGGAAAGATTGGCGTCCTCGTGCGGTCATGTTGGGTGGAAAATGGCTGTTCGTAGGAGGTGGAGCATGAATCAACCTACAGTGCCGCTTTCTCCCGAAATTCTTGTACCCCGTCTGGGAGAGTATCTGGTGCAGAAAGGATATATCCGCGAAGAGGATCTCACGCGTGCGCTTGCTTATCAGCAAGAACAGCTCGATCGCGGTCGTTCGTGTCTCTTGGGAGAAGCGCTGATCGAGTTGGGTGTGCTCGACCGTGCGACGCTGGATCGCGCTATCACGGAACAGATCATCCAACTGAGGAATGCGTTGCAAGCGGCCAATCGCAACCTGGAGCGTCGGGTTCAGGAACGCACGCAGGAACTGCAGCGCGCTTTGGAGCGCCTTGCGGAGCTCAATCAGCTCAAGGCTAATTTTGTGTCCAATATTTCCCACGAGCTACGCACCCCTCTCACCCATATCAAGGGCTATCTCGAACTCCTGAGCAGCGAATCTTTTGGCCCGCTGACCGAGGAGCAACGTCATGCGCTGCGCGTCAGTCAGCGCTCTGCCGAGCGCCTGGAGCGTCTGATCGAGGACCTGATCATGTTCTCTCTAGCCTCGCGCGGTGAGCTTAGCATCAAGCAAGAGCCGATCGACCTTTTACGCCTGGTGCGTTTGACGGCCAAACCCTATGGGGCGCGCGCCGAAGAGCGTGGCCTGACCCTGAGCATTCTACACGATGAGAATTTGCCGCGGGTGATGGCCGATTCACAAAAGATCGCCTGGGTAATCGGTCAATTGCTGGATAATGCCATCAAGTTTACACCGGCCGGGGGGCGGGTGGTGATCAACTTGAAGCAGGAAAACCCCAAATTGGTGATGGTTTCGGTCAGTGATACCGGTATCGGCATTCCACGTCATCGTTTGGAAGAGATTTTTGAACCATTCCATCAGCTGGATAGCTCGATCACGCGACGGTATGGAGGCACAGGCCTAGGGCTTTCCCTGGTGCGTGAGATTATCGAGGCCCATGGCTCGTTGATCGAAGTCCAATCCATCGAAGGGCGCGGCTCCACCTTCCGTTTCCCCTTGCTGGTAGCTGAGGAGAAGCAGGGAGAGTAACTCCGAGTGATAAACGGGTGATCCAGCCTGCCATAGCAGATTCTTGATGTCCCGAAGTATGCAGGACTCAAAATTTATGGCCAATTCTGAATTGCGAGGGCGCTCAAACCGATCACCCCTTTTTGGTTTTTGTCCTCTTTGCCGATGGGGATAGGAAGAGCTATCTGCATTCTCACCAAAAGAGGTCTCACATGCCGTTTCGTCACGCTGATTTGTCTTCCAACCCGCTTTTGGAAGGTGCCCGTCAGGCCCGGCGATTGCCACACGGATTGATTGTGCTGCTCGTTGGGGCTGTGCTCCCGTTTTTTGCTGTGCTTCCTTTTGCCTTGCTTTTTGACCTGTTCCCATCTGCCACACATCCTTTCTTGCAAGTAATTCACCAGAGCGCTTCGTTGATTGTCTCATTTGGAGGCATTTTTATCTTGTTGTGGCTTTGGCTACAATGGGTTGAGCGACGGGCGTTTGCTACGCTTGGTTTCCGGCGCCAAAATGTCCTTTTGGCTTACGGACGTGGCTTTTTGGTGGGGGTGATATTGATCGCGGCAGTTATTGTCTTGCTCTGGCTGTTGGGAGCTGAGATCACTTTGGTTCCGCTTACAACTCCCTGGTGGTGGCGGGTAGCGGCGGTGTTTTTGCTTCTGCCGGCTTGGATGATACAAGGCGCAGCGGAGGAGTCTTTGCTTCGCGGTTGGGTTCTTCCGGTGATCTCCGTTCGTCACGGATTGAAAATCGGTGTGTTCGCTTCTGTGGTGCTTTTTGCAGCATTGCACGCTTTTAACCCCGGTCTTACCCCGTTGGCACTGTTCAATTTGGCGCTTTTCGGGCTTTTTGCCGCGCTTTATGCTTTGGGAGAAGGCAATTTGTGGGGCGTCTGTGCCTGCCACAGTGCCTGGAATTGGGCATTGGGAAGTGTTTTGGGACTAGCGGTGAGCGGAGGGGAATTCAAATGGGGGCTGCTCAATTTACAGATCAACGGCCCGGATTGGATTACCGGTGGAGCATTTGGCCCGGAAGGTGGTCTGGCTACGACGGTGGCTCTGTTGCTAGCTTTGGGTTGGCTCTTTTCCCGTAGACGCATGTTATAATTTTTGCCATGGACATTCGAGCCGGCATCTGGACGCTCATTGTGCTTTTAATCTTGGGGGCATTGGGATTGATCTACGCAGGCTTACAAACGATTCGGGCTTCTCGTCGGCTGACGTTTTTTCGTCTGCGCCGAAAACGCGCTCGCTTGGGCTGGCGGATGATCCTGCTGGCCCTTTTCTTGCTGGCTTTTGCGACTGTTTTAGGAATATGGGGCGAGCCGGTAGCCTATCAGTATTTTCCGCCTACTCCGACCCCGACTCGGACGCCTTTGCCGATCATCCTGCCGACGCTTACCCCGACTTCGGAAACACCTTTGGCGATGACTGCTGTTAAGACCCCTACTTTAACTCCCTCCCCAGGTTTTACTCCGACACCCTTTATCCCCTTGCCCATTGAGGCGCTTTTTACCTCGAACATTACACCGAACCCGGATACCATCTTCAGCCCTCTCCAGTTTTCGACGGAGATCCGTGAGTTCCAGGCAGTACAGCCGAATACTTATTTTCGTAATCCAGTCGGTGGAAGCATCTATGCTACGTTTACCTACAACAACATGCAACCCGGCACTCAATGGACGGCACTTTGGTATCGCGAAGGAGAGCTGATCTGTTACGAGACAAAACCATGGGATGGCGGTACCGGTGGCTATGGATATAGCGAATGCCACTTGGAACCATCTCAATGGCTGCCGGGCACATATCGGGTGATCTTGTTCGTGGGGCATGAATGGAAGGTGATCGGTCAGTTTATCATCGAAGGCGAGCCTCCAACTCTAACCCCTTCTCCGAGCCCCACCTTTACGCCGACGCCCTCCAATACGCCAACCCCTTCCCGGACACCTACTCCTTCCCGCACTCCGCTTCCGACGGCAACCCCCGTGCCGACGCGCACGGCAACCCCGACTCCCTGAGGAGGACTGATGAGCGAACCGAAAGCATTTCAGGACTACTATCCCGATCATTTGGCCTATTGCTATGGCTGTGGTCGCCTAAACGAGCATGGCTATCATATTCGTTCGTTTTGGGATGGCGAGGAAAGCGTGGCCTATTTCACGCCCCAGCCGTATCACATTGCTGTTCCGGGCTATGTTTATGGTGGCTTACTGGCCTCTTTGATCGATTGTCATGGCACCGGAACCGCGGCGGCCGCGGCCTATCGCGCCGCAGGGCGAACCATGGATACCGAGCCGGCGCTGCGTTTTCTGACCGCTTCTCTTCACGTGGAATATCTCAAGCCTACGCCGCTAGGGGTGCAATTGGAGATCCGCGGTCGCCCGAAGGAAGTCAAAGGGCGCAAAGTGGTGGTGGAGGAATGGATCATCGCCCGTGGTGAGATCACCGTGCGGGGGGAGGTAGTGGCTGTTCAGGTGCCGGATGAACTGGTTTTGGAGATCATTCGCAAGGGGCAGACGCCCGGCTGACCTTTGTCCCCATCGGTCAAAAGTAGTTTGCTCTCCTAATCACCTCCACGGGCCATCGCTATGGTCCACTTCTCTTTCACGATCTACCGTCTGTCGTCCATCTTTTCAACTTACGGTCCACCCTTTACCGTTCACCGTCCTTTACCTAGCGCTTCTTGCCACGCGGCGAGTAGCTTCTGTGGTTGGCGCGCAAAGCTCTCGCGAGGTAGCTCGCCGCGCACCAGACTGAGGAGCAGATCGTTGAGTAATCCATTCGTTGGGGTGGGAACGCCGTAACGTTCTCCGAAGCGTACCACGGCACCGTTTAGGTAAGTCACTTCCGATTGATTGCGGCCGGCGTGTAGGTCAATGTGCAACGATGGCATTTTTTCGCCGCGCCCTTTTGCTAAGAGGGGATGGGCCAGGGGTCGCAAAAAGGCTGGCAGGCGTGCCAGGCGCGCCAACCAACGGGAGGGGGTGCCGGGGAGATCGACCACTTGCAAGTTTTGCGCTTGCATGACGGCCAGCGCTTCTTTCAGTTGTTCCATTTCGAGATGGTAAAGACCTGGATGGGCAAAGATTTCTGCCGGGCTCATATCCAGGATGGCTGAGGATGCGTTTGCGACCAGGTTGGTGAGCAATTTGGACCATTTCATGCTGCCGGCATCTTCGTAGAAGCGCGGGCGCAGGCCGGCTTGCTTAAAGGCCTGGAAACAGGCTGTGGAGAGAGCATGCTTGCGACTGAGCCCAACCCCGCGCAATTTTTCCAGCTTGGCTGCACCGGTTGCGACGCGAGAGACGGCGCTGGTGACGGTGCCGGGAATTACCTTTTCTTCTCCCAGCACGGCAGCGAGCATACCCTCATTTTCAACGCCGTTGGAGAGGCAGAGCACAGGGGGCATGGCGGCAGCAAATGGCCGTATGGCTTCTATGGCAATGGGGGTATCGAAGGATTTCAGTGCGAAGAGCGCCAGGTCGTATTGTGAGTGCTCCAGAGCTTCTGCCAGGCTTGTCGCAATCCCAAAATTCGAGGCAGGGATTTCGTGAATGCCTTGCCCGGCTAAGCTCAGATCGAGAGAGAGACCGCGTTCCCGCAACCGTGTGGCGCCTTCAGAACGCTCTAGAAAGGTGACCGTGTGTCCGTGTAAAAGCAATGAGCCGCCGAGGTAGGTGCCGATGGCGCCCGCGCCGAAGAGCAAGATGTTCATTCCAGCACTCCAGGATCGAAGCGTTGTAATTCCCAGCGATGTCTGGCAGGATCGTAAGTGAATTCGGCAAAACCGGTGTTGGCAAAACGAAAGCGAGGACCGCTATGGGCGAATTGTGGAGGAATATTTAAAATAGCGTACAAGGTCATGTTTAGGATGCCCCCATGGGCTACGATCAGATAGTGACCCGGGCCACGATCGATCAAGCGCTGAATAGCCCCTCCTGCGCGCAGGAAGAGTTGCCAGCGGCTTTCGCCCTTTTCACCGTAGTGGATATAGGGGGTAAGGTTTTGCGGGATCGGGAAACGATCTTGCACTTCTTCTGCGCTCAGGCCGGCAAGATGCCCGTTGTTCAGCTCGCGCCAGTCCGGGTCCAGCTCGATCCGCAGGCGCAGGGGTTCGGCCAGCACCTCCGCCGTTTGACGGGCACGCAGCAACGGACTGGAGATGCATACGTCGAAGTGCCTGTTTTCCCTTTTCCATCTTTCGGCCAGGGCATGCGCTTGAGCCAGGCCACGTTCGGTAAGCGGATAATCGGCCCAGCCCTGAAAGCGCTTTTCTGCGTTACCGAGCGATTCTGCATGCCGTAGGAAAGTGAAGTAGTAGTAACTCTCACTCATCTTTGGGTGCTTCGCGGAGAAAGTATATGGGGCGGCGTTTGACTTCCTGAAAAATATAGCCGATATATAGGCCGATGAAGCCCAGAAGCACCATGATTATGCCGCCGATGATTAGGATGACGAACATCAGGGAAGACCAGCCAGGGGCCAGGTGGGAGGTGCGCCCGGTGATCCAGAAGCTGAGCACATAGGCCATTTCGAGCACGGCCAGGAAGAGGAATAGGACGCCCAGGCTGATGCCGATATAGAGCGGCACGAGCGAGAAGGAGAAGATCGCATCCATGGCCAGGCGGATCATCTTGCGTAGGGAATATTTGGAGCGGCCGGCCAGGCGCTGATGGGGGTGATAGGGCAGGATAACCGTGCGATAGCCGATCCAGGCAACCATGCCGCGCAGAAAACGGTGATATTCCGGCATGGCCTTGAGCGCTTCGACCGCTTGCCGTGAGAGGGCACGAAAGTCGGCGGCGCCGGGCAGGATTTCGGTGCCACTCATCAGGTTGAGCAGGCGATAGAACAGCGCTGAGGACCATTTTTTGAACGAAGCGGGTTGGGCTTCATCCAGGCGTTGGGTTTGGACGATATCGTAGCCTTGGCGAATGAGGGCGATCATCTCCGGGATCAGTTCCGGCGGATGCTGACCATCGGCATCCATGCTGATGACGATCTCCCCTTCGGCGTGATCGAGCCCGGCGGTGAGGGCGGCCTGATGTCCGAAGTTGCGGCTCAAGGTCAGGATACGAATGCGGGGGTCTTGGTTGGCCAAAGCGCGCAGCAAGCGTGGCGTTTCGTCTTTTGAGCCGTCGTCTACGTAATAGATCAAGAATTGATAGGGGAGGGGATCGATCACGGCGCGCAGGCGGCTGTGCGTTTGCTCGATCACTTCCGCTTCGTTAAACACCGGGATGACGATGGCAACGGAGAGGGGGGATGAGGGGGTCATGATAACGTTACCTGGTGCTTCTCTTCGAGAATGCGCAGGGTGCGGTCGATCTCGGACCTCTGGCGGGGTTCATCCCATTCTAAAACATCGGCAGCGATCGAAGCGAATTCTTCGAGGGCCGCCTTGTTCAGGCGACCGAGGATAGCAAGCGAAGTGCGGCGCAGAAGGAGATCATCGAGGTGGATTACTTTTTCGTGCTGCAGGAGGAAGACGATCTCGCGCCAAGTGTAATCGGGGAGGGTTTGCAAGGGGCGATCAGTCTCGGCCGCCAGGAAGAGGACCAGGTCCTCGGCGCGCATACCGTAACGCTCGCAGAGAATTTGCAGGCGTTCCTGGGGCAATCCGCTCCAGGCGCTCATGCGTGTGATGCACTGACGATGCTCTTCGGCAGTGCGCGGGTAGCCTTTGCCGCCGCCGATGGGCAAGTCGCGAGTGCTCTTCGTTCGAGGAATGCGGAGGAACGAGAGAGCCTTATCCGTGACTTGCTCGGAAAAGGCGCGGTAAGAAGTCCACTTGCCGCCTACCAAGGAATAGATGGGGAAGCTCAAGCCACTCCACTCGCTATTTATGACCTGGATGTGGTGATCGCGGGTGATCTGGCCGGCGTTGCGGGCACGGGTATAGGCGAGCGGGCGAACCCCAGAAAAACGGAAGACGATGTGTTCACGCCCGACCTTCAAGTTGGGAAAGACCCGATGGATCATGTGCAGGAAATAGTCAACTTCTTCTTCGGTGCAGCGGGCTTGATCCGGGTCTTCGATGGGAATATCCGAAGTGCCGATGAGGACTTTATCGAAGAAGGGGAAGATGAGCACAATGCGGCCATCCTCGTTTTCAAAGAAGAATTCATATTCGCCGATCGCTTGACGCAATTCAGGGTGATCGAGGACGAGATGAGAGCCTTTCGTGCCACCGATAAAGCGGGTGTTCAACCCCATGGAACGATTGGCGAGGTCAATCCAGGGACCAGCAGCATTGATCAGCAGGCGGGGACGTACTTCGTATTCCCGTCCGCTCAGCTCGTCACGCACGAAGACGCTGCCACCTTTTCCACCGATCAGGCTGACGTAGTTCAGGGCGCGAGCATGCTCTCCTTCGGCTTCGGCATCCAGGAGAAGCTCAATGGCGTAGCGTTCCGGGCTAAGGATGGCACCATCATAGTAGGTAGCCGTATAGAGAATGCGCGGATTGAGTTGAGGCCAGCGCCGGAGGGAGTCGCGTCGATCGTAGAAGCGGTGACGGGGAACGGTGCGCTCTTTGCCGGTATAGGCATCGTAGAGCATGAGTCCGATTTTGATCACCAGTGCACCGCGCTCGGCGGGACGCTCCAAAAGGCCAAGGAATTTGAGGGGTGCATTGAGCAGGCCGGAAAAGCGCTTGAAAATGGGAATGGCGGTGGGCAAGGGCTTGACCAGATGCGGCGCGTTGTGCAGCATGCGGTTCCGTTCCTGAACGGCTTCGCGCACCAATCGAAATTCGCCGTTTTCCAGGTAGCGGATGCCGCCATGTGCCATATGCGAAGAGGCCGCCGAGGCCCCGGAGCAAAAATCACCGCGATCGATCAGCAGCGTGTTCACCTTTTGGAGCGCCAAATCGCGGAATGTGCCCACGCCGTTGATTCCGCCGCCGACGATCAACACGTCTACGTTTGGATTGGAGACCAAGGAGGAAAGGATCTGCTCGCGGTGCATAAAGCTCCAGAAAAGATCGAGGATCGTTTGCTGCCTATTTTATCATCATCCTTTTGGGATTATGGACGATAACCCGGAATGGCCCGGATGGAATTCACACCGTAGTAGTTTGCGGCGCAACGGTTGACCCAATGCCTTGGATCGCTATCCAATTCTTTGACTTGCTGGAAACCGTTCAACTGCTCGATGATGATCTCCTTTTTCCCTTCGGCGATCTGTTGCAGAAGGTGTTCCTGCCGGGCATCCCAGGCAGCAGCACGCTGCTGATATTCCGGCAATTCGCTTTGCCACATTTTCAGCGAGGCCCGCAGAGGATAAAAGGCAAGCAAAAGCAAAAGCAAAGTGACCAGAGCCGTGCCGCGGACAGGGAATATCGAGCCGAACAGAATGCCTTCGAGCATCAAGGCTGCTGTCATCACCACACGTGCAGTAAAACGCGCTCGGGCGATCGGGTAGGATTGACCATACACGCTTGGGGCAAAACTGGCGGCGATAAGCAGATAGGCCATAGCTCCGATAACCAACATAATCAACAAGCGCTTTCGATTTGTCCGGGGCAGTAAAGGGTCCACGGGTTCTTTGAAGAGGAGAAAGAGCAAAAAGGGACCGGTAAAGGTAAGTAGTGAGGGCAATGGCTGGGTGACCAAGGTATCCCAGACGAAGTCCAACGGGAAACGCAGGGTGCGCGAGAAAAAGAGGGAAAAGGGCGGTGGAGCATCCATGCGCAAGGAATTGGCCGGTGACAGGATCATGACAAGCATTGCGCCGATCAACCCTATCCACGACCAGCATAGTGGGCTTTGCCAGGCGAAGCCTTTTTTACCGAGCCGAATAAGGAGCAGCGCTAGCGTGAAAGCCGTGATGAGCATGGCGGTGGGAGGCTCGGAAAAACCGCCGAGTAGAAAGGAGAACAGGATGGTTAGCACGTTTAACCAAAAGGAGCCTTGCTTTCCTTCGGTAGTGCGGCGCGCTTGCCAGGTGAGAAAAGTCAGCAGAAATGGTGTGAAGACCAGCGGCGCGAAATGGGTGACAGAGGAAGAATACCAGTAGAGAGTCTGGAAACGATGGGGCGCCTGCCAGAGAGCGTAGAAAACGAGCCACAGACTCAGAAAAGTAGGCATTAAAGAAGGCCATCGAATTCCCCAAAATCGACCCATTGCGTGGATCCATAGGAACAAGCCGAGTGTCCAGAGCATAATCAATAGAGCTGGGAAGAAACGCATACCGGCCATTCCACCGAGGCGCTCGATCAGGCTGAAAAAGAGAATGTTAGTATAGCGATCCGAGGTAGTTTGATAGCGCCAAAGCAGAGCTTGTGGGAGGGAATCTCGCCGAAGTTCGGTGGCGAAGCAATAATCATCGGCGATGAAGCGCGAGAAATAGCCCATATAGGCGAAGAGACACACGCCGATAAAAAGCGAGAGCCCGTGGAGGATGAGGATCCAGCGTGGTTTTTGCAAGCCTGCGAAAGGGTGAACGATCGACATATTTTCCATGGAGTTATTTGAAAAATTTGTGTTAGGATTATCCCGATGAAGGGTTTCGTGACACACTGCTCTGAAAAATCGGAAAGGCGAATCCTATTCGGCTTATGCGCCCTTACTAAGCAGCCATTGCAGCCTACTGTCTAGCGTGCACCTCGTACTCAGGCAAAATGGCCCGGGAGGGCAAATCCGTTTGTTTCTTGCCAAGCTCCCTTTGCGGCCATTAGCCTAAAAGTTTCACGAAACCCAATTAAACGTGCGGGTCACCGCTTTTTTCCAGCCGGCGTAAAGCCGCTGACGCTCTGTCTCGCTCATTTGGGGATGCCATTCGCGCTCGATCTGCCATTGTTGACGCAACTCGTTCAAGTCTTTCCAGAAGCCGATCGCCAAACCGGCAGCATAAGCCGCACCGAGCGCAGTCGTTTCGGTGATTTTTGGACGGATGACCGGTACGCCGAGCATATCGGCTTGGAACTGCATCAGCAGTTCGTTGACCACCATCCCGCCATCTACTTTCAAGGCGCGGAGTTTCACACCTGAATCGGCTTCCATCGCCTCGAGGACCTCGCGCGTCTGGTAGGCGGTGGCTTCTAAGGCGGCGCGTGCCAGATGTCCTTTATTGACGTAGCGTGTCAGCCCGATGATCAACCCGCGCGCATCGGAGCGCCAATAGGGGGCAAAGAGGCCGGAAAAGGCCGGCACAAAGTAAATTCCGCCGTTATCCTCGACCGTTCGGGCAAGCGCTTCGATCTCCGAGGATTTGTCAATCAGGCCCAAATTATCGCGCAGCCATTGAACCAATGCTCCGGTGATCGCGATCGAACCTTCGAGGGCATAGACCGCGGGTTGCTTTCCGATCTGATAGCCCACGGTGGTCAAGAGGCCGGCGGTGGAGGGGATCGGCTTCTCGCCGGTATTCAGCAACAGGAAGCAGCCCGTGCCGTAAGTGTTTTTGGCCTCGCCGGGTGTGAAGCAAGTCTGGCCGAAGAGTGCAGCCTGTTGATCGCCCAGATCGCCGGCTACGGGCACTCCCTCTAGGAGTCCTTTGGCCGTGCCGTAAACCTCCGATGAGGAGCGAATTTGAGGGAGCATGGCGCGAGGGATGCCGAGCGTGCTCAGGATGCTCTCATCCCACTCCAATGTGTGCAGATTCATCAGGAGGGTGCGGCTGGCATTGGTGACGTCGGTGATGTGTTCGCCGCACAGGTTCCAGAGCAACCAGGTATCAATGTTCCCGAAGAGCAACTCCCCGCGCTCGGCGCGGCGACGGGCTTCGGGAATGTTTTCCAGCAGCCAGGTGATCTTTGGACCTGCAAAGTAGGTGGCCAGCGGCAAACCGGTTTGTGCTCGAAAGCGATCTTGCCCCCCCTCTTTGGCCAGTTCTGCGCAGAGTGCATCGGTGCGCGTATCCTGCCAGACGATGGCATTGTAGATCGGTCGCCCGCTTTCCCGCTCCCAGATCACGGTGGTCTCTCGCTGATTGGTAATGCCGATGGCGGCGATTTCTGTCAACTTAGCGTTGGCTTGGGCAAGGGCCTCTCGCACTACCGCTTGCGTGTTTTCCCAGATTTCCATCGGATCGTGCTCTACCCATCCCGGCTGAGGGTAGATTTGACGGTGCTCTTTCTGGGCCATGGCGATTGGTTTTCCTATGCGATCGAAGAGGATGCATCGGGTGCTGGTGGTTCCCTGGTCAATGGATGCAATGTATCGGCTCATCTTGTCACTCCTGACGATGGTTTTTGTACGGTTGACGATGGCGGGACCAGAACTGCTCCAAGTTACGGAAAGGGCGACGGAGCTGATAGCGCAGCGATGGCCAACGGTAGCGCCAGAAACGCGGGTGAAATGCCAAGATAAAGCGCTTGCGGATATATCTTCGCAGGGTCTTTGTCTCTCGGATTGTGAAGGCCTGGCGCAAACGCTCGAGCAGCTGGTCCGGATTTTCCTCGCTCACCAAAAGGCGTAATGCCTCGCGTGCCTGTTGGCTGAGGACGAAGAGGGGATTTTCCAAATGCTCAAAGCGACGAGAGAAGCGATAGGCTTCTCCCAAGACCATGCGGCGAGTGTGCTCGGAAAAAGCGCCGAATTCGTAGCGGAAAGGGATGGAATGGATCGGGCGCCCGGCCAGGGCATGCATTTCGCACCAGAGATACTTTAGACCAAGGCCGATCAGCCCTTCTTTTTCCAGGCGACGCATTGAAACGAGCAATCGTTCGCCGCGCAGGATACCAAACCGTCCCAACTTTGCCGCCCGTCGCACATAGTCGTGATCTTCGGCCATGACCAAACTTTCGTCAAAGCCGCCGATTTTTTTGTGTAACCAACGGTAGGAGAAAATACAAAATCCCGGCGCATGTGGTGAGATGGGGGCCATAACCAAGAGATAAAGGTTTGCCAGCTCCGTCAACAGGGGGTAAAGCGGGTCCTCTTCAAGTGGCTCATAAAGACAGGTTGCGACCGCTAACCCGCGTTCTTCCATTTCGACCAGGTTTTTCTCCAGGAAAAACGGTCCGAGGACGACATCTGCATCTAGAAAGAGCAGAATGTCCCCTTGTGCCTGGCGGGCGCCGGCATTGCGTCCTGCGGCCGGCATGCCTCCGGGAACAACCTTCGCCCCCCATTCCAGCGCCAGTGAGACGGTGTTGTCTTCTGATCCGGCATCGGCGACGATCACTTCGTCGGGTGGGCGCGTCTGTTCTCGCAGGGCGTGAAGCAATCGGGGTAGGTAGGCGCTTTCGTTGAGCGCTGGGATGATCACGCTGACTTTCATCCGATCTCCTCCAGGCGTCGAATCTTTTCCACCCGTCGGGCATGACGTTCGCCACCGGGCTGATGACCGGTAAATTCGGCGCGCAGGAAGGCCTGCACGATCTCGCGTGCCAGCTCCGCGCCGATCACGCGGGCACCCAGGCAGAGCACGTTCATATCATCGTGTTCCACGCCTTGGTGAGCGGTATATGTATCGTGGCAAACGGCCGCATAGACCCCGCGCATCTTATTGGCAGCGATCGAAGCGCCGATTCCGGAACCGCAGATCAGGATCCCGCGCTCGGCTTCCCCGCGTTGAATGGCCCGCCCTACTTTTTCGGCATAATCCGGGTAATCTACGCTTTCAGTGCTGAAGGTGCCTAGGTCAAGCACCTGGTGACCTTCCTGACGCACCATTTCCAAGACCGTTTCTTTGAGTGGAAAACCGGCATGATCACAAGCGATGGCGATTCTCATAGCTGTCTCTGACGAATTCCTAAAATCAGGATCAGGATGGTGAGGGTTCCTCCGATTGCGCCGACTTGCCAGGCATGACGCAAGGAAGCTTCTGATGTGTGGAGTGGGTTGGCTGCCAACGGGGTGGGAGTCGGCCAGAGTGTTGCCGTGGGAGTGGGCGGGATGAAGGTCACTTGCCCGGAGGGCTGTAAGGGTACCGGTGTGGGGAAAGGGGTAGGAGTAGCAGTAGGGATGTAGTTGCGCAAATGTAAATTTTCCACGCGTACCTCTTGTTGGCGACCATCCTGGAAGACGACCAACAGGCGTAAGTGATAGGTGCCATCGCGCACTTGAACAGTATCCCATATCGCCAGTGTTCCCTCTACTGGGGCCTCCAGGCGGCGGATCAGGAACCAGGCATCCGGCGCCTCGGCTAGAGCGAAGGCGATCTCGGCGTAGGCAAACCCTTCTAGCGCCGGGATTTTTCCCTGGATGAGCACCTGCCCACGCAACGTTTCACCGTTGTGCGGCGCCGATAACGTAAGCGCATCCTGGGCATATACCGTGAACGGCGTGACCAGCCAAAGGAGAAAAACCAGCAGAAACCATCCGTACCGGCCGCGAGGTGCCATTTCTTTCATTGTCCCTATATCACTTTTGCCAGCTCTTCGAGCGGCAAAAAGCGTCCCGTCTTGGGCAGGTAGCGCAGGTTCAACCGTAGCAGCGAAGTAGGCAGAATGCGATAGGCCCGCAGTTGTGCCTCGTCTCGTAATACTTCTTCCGGTTTCCCATCGGCTACGATCTGTCCATCGTACATGAGGACCACGCGGTTGGCGTAGGAAATAGCCAAATCGAGATCGTGGGTGACGAAAAGGATCGTCTCCACCTCTTTCATTTGCATAATGGCATCCATAAAAGCCCGGTAAGTACCGTAGTCCTGTCCTGCCGTCGGTTCATCCAGCACCAGCAGCCGCGAGCGCATGGAAAGCACTGCCGCAATGCTCACCCGTTTCTGTTGACCGAAGGAAAGTGCCAAGGGAGGCGTTTCTAGCTCGGATTGCATTCGGATGACTTCGATCGCCCATTGCACGTTGCGGGCAGTGGCCTCGGCGGAAAATCCCAGATTTTTGGGCCCGAATTCCAATTCCTGCCGCACCGTTGGTGCAAAAAGCATATGGGAGGGGCTTTGGAAGACGTATCCGACCGTATGGGCCGCCTGGGCCACCGTCATTTGCCGCGTATCTCGACCTTCGAGCAGCACCTTTCCTTCGGTAGGTTTGAGCAATCCAAGGGCATGTTTGGTCAGCGTCGTCTTTCCGCAGCCATTATGACCGAGTAAAGCGATTACTTCGCCTTTTCGGATTTGGAGATCGACATTTTTGAGCACCGCTCGGGTGCTACTTCCGTAGCGAAAGTGCACCCCACGGAATTCTACCAGCGGCTCGCCAAGGGGGAGGGACCCCTGGCGGGTTCGCACCGTAGCCGGCTTCACCTCGGCCTGAGCAAGGCGCGGCAGCACTTGTTCGGCCGGCAGCTTGATCTCGCGCACATCTACCACCTGTAGCAATCCGTCTACAGGGCCATAATATGCCATGCGCCCGTTTTCTAGGTAGAGCACCTTATCCGGCCGAATGGCGAGCACATCTTCCACCCGATGTTCGACGATGACGATGGCGATGCCCTCATCGGCCAATTGGCGGAAGATTTGCAGGGCCTCATAAGCCGACATCGGGTCCAGACTGGCCAGCGGCTCATCTAATAGGAGCAGACGCGGTCCTAAAGCGAGCACCCCGGCCAAGGCGATCTTCTGTTTTTCACCGCCGGAGGTCAGATAGGTTTCTCGGTCACGTAGATGGGCGATCCCCAGTCGTTCCAGGGCATCTTCCACGCGGCGCCGAATTTCTGCGCGGGGCAACCCCAGGTTTTCTAATCCAAAAGCTACTTCCTGGAACACGTAACTTCCGAGGATCTGACGTTCAGGGTCTTGCAAGAGTGTGCCCACCTGCTGGGCGATCTTGCCCAGGCTCCGTCCGCGCACCGATTCCCCGAAGATGCGAATTTCTCCCTGGAGTTCTCCGCTATATGTGTGTGGGATCAAGCCGTTGATACAGCGGAGCAAGGTTGTCTTGCCACAACCGCTGGCGCCGGCCAGCAGGAGCACCTCGCCCGGTTCCACACGAAAGGAAATGTGCTCGATGGATGGGCGCTCGCGACGGCGATAACGGAAAGTCAGATCCTCGATTTCGAGCGCTGCAGGACTCACGGGCATTCGACCTCCACGATATCCCCTTCCTTCAGGCCGAGTTTGTGCGCCGCGTTCCCGTTAACCAGCGCGATTTCTAAAAATCCATCGCTATCAATGACGGCGACCAGGCTTCCGATTGGGCGGTGGCCGTAGGAAGGGGCAATTCCTTCGATGTGATGATTCCCGAGGCGAACGCGAACTTCGGCCCGGGATGAGCCGAGCCGATCGGCAGGGAGGTTGGTGATCAGATTGCCAAAGCGATCCACATACACAATCAGTGCTTTCCAAGTTTTTCCCTGCTGTTGTGGCTCTGGAAAGTCCAATCGCACAGGATCGTCGATCGGCGTGCCCAATTCGTTCAAGGGTACGCCGCGTGCCAGATGTGCGGCGATAGGAGCGAAGAGATCGCGCCCGTGGAAGGTGGTGCTGAGAGGGTGAAGCCAATATTCGGAACGGTTGAGGTGAACGATTTCGATACTTTCACCAAGGGTTTTGGCATGTATCAGGAGTAGGCTGATCAGTCCGTTATCCGGGCCGACAAAAAATTGTTTCCCTAATCGGGCGGCCAAGGGACGGCGTCGAGTGCCAACACCCGGATCGACAACCACCAGATGCACGGTGCCGGGCGGGAAGAAAGGCGCAGCACGGTGCAAAATGTAGGCGGCCTGGCGCACGTTTTGTGGCTCTACCTCGTGGCTCAGATCTGCCAGCCGTGCTTCTGGGTAAATTTTCCAAATGACCCCTTTCATAATGCCGACAAAACCATCTCGTTCGCCGAAATCGGTGGTCAGGGTAATTACGCTCACGAGTTACTCTCTCCTTTTTTCGATGAATCGGTTCGATATGCTTCTTTCGATAAGACCGTTCGATATGCTTCAAAGATGTTCTCGATCGTTTCAATTTTAGTCAGAATGCGACTTAGATGGCTTAGATCGCGCACTTCAACCACCAGATAAATGTTGGCAATGTTATCATGGTTTACTTTGACATCAATGTCGAGTATATTGCCCTCCTCATCGGCAATGAGGGTTGAAATTTCGCCCATCAATCCGGGGCGATCATAAGCTTTGATGCGAATGGGAACAGGATAGCGTTGCTCCTCTCTTATGGAGCCCCAATCGACGCGGATTAGGCGTTCATGCTCGCGCTCTTGCGCTCGGAGAATATTTCTGCAATCCTGGCGGTGAATGGTGATCCCTCGACCGCGGGTAATATAGCCAATGATCCCATCTCCATAGGTAGGATTGCAGCAGCGGGCAAAAGTGCTCAGGACTCCTTTTATCCCCACTACTCTAATGTGGTTAGTACCGGCGAGGGGCGTTTGCTCTTGTTTCTCTTTCTCACTTGTCCAGTGGGAGGGCGGTTCAGATTGAGCAATGTGTTGGATGACGCGTTGAACGCTTAAGTCACCGCAGCCGATGGCTACGAAGAAATCATCGGTGTTCTTATAGCCCAGCTCCCGAGCCAGGTTTTCATAGCTGATGTTACGCAAGGCCAGGCGGGCAAACTCGCGCTCAAGCAAATGGCGCCCCTGGGCAAGGTTTTGCTGGCGGTCTTGCTTACGAAACCAAACACGGATTTTGTTTTTGGCGCGCGAAGTTTTAACATAGCCTTTGTTTTCATCCAGCCAGTCGCGACTGGGTCCACCGTGCTTGGTGGTGAGGATTTCGACGCGATCGCCGTTTTTGAGCTGATAGTTGAGGTGCACTAACTTGCCGTTGACCCGTGCTCCTCGGCAACGATGACCGATATCCGTATGGATGTGATAGGCAAAATCGATCGGCGTGGAACCGGCCGGCAGGTCGATAATATCGCCTTTTGGGGTCAGAACGTACACGCGTTCGCGGAACACATCATTTTTGACCGCTTCCACGAACTCGTGGGCATCGGTGACTTCTTGCTTCCAATCCATCATGCGGCGCAGCCAGGCGACGTGCTTTTCAAATTCGACATCCCGTGCACTGCCCTCCTTGTAGCGCCAGTGGGCGGCGATACCGTATTCGGCCCGCTGGTGCATTTCCGGTGTGCGGATTTGTACCTCTAGCGAGCGCCCATCTTCCCAGATGACCGCTGTGTGTAAGGATTGATACATATTTTCTTTGGGCGCGGCAATGTAATCATCGAATTCTTTAGGAATGGGATGCCAGTGGGTGTGAATGATGCCCAAAGCGGCGTAACAAGAAGCAACGTCCGGCACGATCAGACGTACGCCTCGTACATCCTGGATTTCCTCAAATGTTTTCCCCTTTTCGATCATCTTGCGGTAGATGGAGTAAATATGCTTTGGGCGGCCGCTGATCTCTGCTTGGATGCCGTGATCCTGAAGTACTTTTTGCATGCGGGCAATGATGCGGTTGATCTCTTCCTGACGATCTTCTCGTTTATGGGCTAGCTTTTCCGCGATTTCGCGATACTTTTCCGGCTCCACATAGCGGAAAGAAAGGTCTTCCAGTTCCCATTTGATCTGCCAGATGCCAAGACGATTGGCTAGGGGGGCGAAAATATCCAGGGTCTGTTGGGCGATGCGACGGCGCTTTTCTTCCGGCATGTAGGAAAGGGTGCGCATGTTGTGTAGCCGGTCGGCCAGTTTAATCAATACAACGCGCACATCTTCGCCGATGAACATTAGGGTTTTGCGTAAGGTTTCGGCGACCAGATCGGCTTTGCGATCTGAAGTAGCTTCTTCGGGCTCTTCTTCCGATTTGGCAAGAGGCATGGAGCCACTTGATGGAATTGCCTGTTCTTCGCGCGAGACGCGCGGGAGGGTGCTCATCTTTGTCACTCCATCTACCAGATGAGCGATCGTTTCCCCGAAGTCGCGCCGTAAATCGTCCAGGGTCACATAGGTATCTTCAACCGTATCATGAAGCAACCCGGCGGCTACTACTTCCGCCGGGACGCGCAACTCCGCCAAGATGCCTGCCACGGCCAGACAATGGGTGATATAAGGCTCTCCGGAGGCACGCTTTTGTTCGCGATGGGCTTCTTCTGCAAGGCGATAGGCGCGCAGGATTAATTCTCGATCTGCTTCGGTGTAGTTTGGTGGGAGAATTTCCAGGAGTTGTTCCAGGGTTTGAACGTTTTCGGTGGATTTCATACAAAGTCTCCAAGGGGGTTGAAAAAAACATGCAGGTCAACCTGGGCGGTGGATGACAATAAACGTTTAAGAGATGCCCCAGATCAACCTGTAAGCCGCATTCTGTCCGGCGGAGTTTCGCCTGGGCGATCATCTATCTAGGCGGCCTACCCGGGACTGGCGCACCCCGAAAACGGGGAGGCACATAGGGAGGCGAGCAACCTCCCGCTGCTGTTGGCAGCTTCGTCCCTTCTTGGCCTTGCTCCCGGCGGGGGTTACCTGGCCGCCTGCATTGCTGCAGACGCCGGTGGTCTCTTACACCACCTTTTCACCCTTGCCCTTTGATGGGCGGTCTGTTTTCTGTGGCCCTATTCCGGCAGGTCGTTACGGTGTAACTTCCCACCCCGGGTTTCCCCGGCGCCGTGCTCTGTGGAGTGCGGACTTTCCTCGACCTTGCTTCACAAGGCCGCGATCGCCCGGTTGACCTGAGGCATTAATATGATACCTTTTCTGAAAGCTTTCGTCAATCGGGAGGCCTATCTGGGCCTGTGGCCTGTCGAAAGACTTGACAATTTTGACCATTTGGATATAATCAGCGCCAATCATAAAGGCTGTGAAGAGGACGAGTACGCGTCATACGGCGGTACAGAGAGCAGGCGATTGGTGAAAGTCCTGCCCGTGATGGTGGTGCGGAATGGACCTCGGAGCCGCAGGGCGAACGTGGTTGGTCGGCTGCTACCAGTAGTCCGAGACGGTGGGCTCCCGTTAAAAGAGCTAGGGTATAACCCGCGTTGACGGGCGTACCCGAAAAGAGTGAGGCTGGCTTTTTCTCCCCGGTGCTTCACCGGGGAGTTTTTGTTAGCCTAACTTGGGTGGCACCACGGATTGAAACCATCCGTCCCATGTGGGATGGATGGTTTTTGATTTTCTCAAGAAAGGAGGCAGAGATGGAAGAAGAGTTGCTGATCCCAACCCTTGAGACGGAGGAGCATTCGCCGATGCAGGAACGTTTTTGCGAAGTTCCGGCGGAGGAGATCGCTTTTTCCGCGGCTGAGGGCCAAAGGTCCCGCGAAACGCTGTTTGCGCCGGCACTCGGCTTTGTGCCATGAGGCGGATTCGGAGCGCAATCGGCTTCAGCCGGCACTCGGTTTTGATATTTCCCAAATCCATTTTCATTTTGCGAGGAGGTTCCTATGTCTGAGATGACCCGTTTCTTACTTTCTGAGGCCGATATCCCTCGGTTCTGGTATAACGTTCAGGCGGATAGCCCGTTGCAACCGGCGCCGGTGCTGCGGCCGGATACGTTGGAGCCTGTGACGCCGGATTTCCTTTCGGTGCTCTTCCCGATCGAGCTGATTTTGCAGGAGGTTTCCCAGGAGCGCTATATCGAGATTCCGCAGGAGGTGCGGGAGATCTATCGGCTTTACCGGCCGACTCCTTTGGTGCGGGCGCGACGTTTGGAGAAGGCACTCCAGACGCCGGCGCACATTTATTTCAAGAATGAGAGCGTTTCGCCTTCGGGTAGCCATAAGCTGAATACGGCGCTGGCGCAGGCTTTCTATAACAAGGTGGCCGGGACGAAGGCGCTGACGACGGAGACCGGAGCAGGGCAATGGGGTTCGGCGCTGGCGATTGCCTGTAATTTCTTTGACCTGGAATTGGAAGTTTACATGGTGAAGGTTTCCTATCGCCAGAAGCCGTATCGCCGCATTCTGATGGAGTCTTTTGGGGCGAAGGTGTTTGCTAGCCCAACGGATCGGACGCAATACGGGCGTTCGGTGCTGGCAGCGGATCCGGAGAATCCCGGTTCGTTGGGGATTGCGATCTCCGAGGCGGTGGAGGCGGCGGCGAGTTCGGGTGGTCAGAAGAAATATAGCCTGGGGTCGGTGCTGAACCATGTGATCTTACACCAGACGGTGATCGGCCAGGAGGCGCTGAAGCAGATGGAGATGGCCGGTGAGTATCCGGATGTGGTGATCGGATGTGTGGGCGGCGGATCGAATTTCGCCGGCTTGGCGTATCCGTTCCTGGGCGAGAATTTGCGCAACGGGCGCAAGACGCGCCTGATCGCCGTGGAACCGACGGCGGCCCCTTCGTTGACCAAAGGCGTTTATACGTTCGATTACGGGGATACGGCGCGCATGGCTCCTATTGTGAAGATGTATACGCTGGGGCATACGTTTGTGCCACCGGCGATCCACGCGGGTGGATTGCGCTATCACGGGATGGCGCCGAGCCTTTCGGCATTCCACGAGGCCGGATTGATCGAGGCAGTGGCCGTGCCACAACGGGCGACTTTCGAGGCGGCGTTGCTCTTTGCGCGCAACGAGGGGATCGTGCCGGCACCGGAATCGGCCCACGCGGTGCGGGTGGCGATCGATCAGGCGATCGAGGCGCGGGAGCGCGGCGAAAAGCGGGTGATCCTGTTCAATCTTTCCGGGCATGGTCACTTTGATTTGGCCGCCTATGAGGCCTACTTGAACGGTTCGCTGGAGGATTATGAATATCCGCGAGAGGCGGTGATGGAGGCGTTGAAGGAACTACCGAAGGTGAACGGAGGTTTGGTGAGGGCGTGAGGGCGAAGAGGATGGGAGCGGGAAGAAGGTGAGAGGAAGAGGTTCGTGAGGCAATGATCGCCGAGGGGGAGGCGATCGTTGCTTTTAATGGGAGGAGGTTAAGGGGTTGAAGTTAGGGGGAGAGGACATACGGGAGGTGAATGTCGGTTGTTGGGCAGAAAAATGTGCTATAATTATCAAAGTAATCCAAAAAATTTTTCGGAGGAAGAAATGGCCTACTATGAATTACCCCCTTTGCCCTATGCGTATGACGCGTTGGAGCCGTATATTGACGCGCGCACGATGGAGATTCATCACACCAAGCACCATCAGGCGTATATTACCAACCTGAACGGCGCGATCGAGAAGCATCCGGAACTGGCGACGAAGTCATTGGAGGATCTGTTGCGCGATTTGAACGCTGTGCCGGAGGATATTCGCACGGTGGTGCGAAATCACGGTGGTGGGACGTGGAACCATTCGCTGTTTTGGGTGATCATGTCGCCGAAAGGCGGCGGCGCGCCGAGCGGTGAGCTGGCG
This sequence comes from Anaerolineales bacterium, assembly GCA_034432895.1. GTDB lineage: Bacteria > Chloroflexota > Anaerolineae > Anaerolineales > Villigracilaceae > 630D-37. The sequence continues at coordinate 29,214 of DAOUBG010000008.1, read as the reverse complement.
AAGGCGATCGAGGCGGCGTTTGGTTCGTTCGATGCTTTCAAAGCCGAATTCGAGAAGGCGGCTAACGGGCGCTTTGGCTCGGGTTGGGCCTGGTTGGCCTTGCGCCAGGGTCAGCTGGCCGTGGTTTCGACGGCGAATCAAGATAACCCGCTCTCGGAGGGTATGATCCCGTTGATGGGCATTGACGTTTGGGAACATGCCTATTACCTGAAGTATCAGAATCGCCGGGCGGAGTATGTGAGCAATTGGTGGAATGTGGTGAATTGGGATGAGGTGGCGCGACGGTTTGCCGAGTTCAAGTAGTCGGATAGTCGCGTAGTCGCATGGTTGGGAATGAGTGGATTGGCGGGGTTGGTGGGGATGGTCCGATGAAGTCCCTCTGAGCGGGTCCGGCATGCCAAGGTAGAGGTACGATTTCCTGGTAAGAGGATGAAACAAGAAAGGGACTCGTTACGAGTCCCTTTTTCTTTTCCGTGGAAGTGCTCAAAATGAGATGCGAAGCGCTTGCCAACCGGCGTAGCGCGCCGCGTCGCCCAGTTCGGTTTCAATGCGCAAGAGCTGATTGTATTTGGCGACGCGATCGGAACGCGCCGGGGCGCCGGTTTTGATCTGGCCGCTATTGAGGGCAACGGCCAGATCGGCGATGGTGGTGTCTTCGGTTTCGCCGGAGCGATGGGAGATGATGGTGCGCCAACCGGCACGATGACAGGCTTCGGCGGCCTGGATGGTTTCGGTGAGGGTGCCGATCTGGTTGAGCTTGACGAGCAGGGCATTGGCGGCGCCCTCGCGAATGGCACGTGTTACGCGCTCTGGGTTGGTGACGAGCAGGTCATCGCCGACGATTTGTAAGCGATTGCCTAATTCACGGGTGAAGAGTTGCCAGCCTTCCCAATCATCTTGTGCCAGGCCATCTTCGATGGAGACAATGGGGTAGGCCTCTACCCATTCTTTCCAGAAGGCAACCATTTGTTCGGAGGTCAGGGAACGATTTTCCTTGCGCAAGAGATAGGTGCGGGTGCTCTCGTCGTAGAGCTCGGAAGCGGCCGGGTCGAGCGCAAGAGCGATCTCTTGACCGCGCCCGGCTTTGAAACCGGCTTTCTCAACGGCTTTGAGGATCAGTTCCACTGCTTCGCGGTTGGATGAGAGGGCCGGAGCGTAACCGCCTTCATCACCGACCAGGGTGATGTAGCCATGCTCTTTGAGCACCGCTTTGAGCGCGTGATAGATTTCGGCGCCCCAACGGAGGGCTTCTGCAAAGGATGGAGCGCCTAGCGGCATGATCATGAATTCTTGCATATCGGTGGATTGCCAGGCAGTGTGTGCGCCGCCGTTCAGGATGTTCAGCATCGGCACCGGCAAGGTATGAGCATAGACACCGCCCAGGTAGCGGTAGAGCGGAAGGCCAAGCGAGTTCGCGGCCGCTTTGGCTACTGCCAGGCTGACGCCCAGAATGGCATTGGCGCCCAGGCGCGATTTGTTCGGGGTGCCGTCCAGTGCAATGAGCTCGGCGTCAATGGCTTTCTGATCGAGCGCATCCCAGCCGGTCAGGGCCTCGGCGATCACACCGTTGACGTTGGCTACGGCCTGACGCACCCCTTTGCCTAAGTAACGTGTTTTTTCGCCATCGCGCAGCTCGAGCGCTTCGTGGACCCCGGTGGATGCGCCGGAGGGCACGGCAGCGCGCCCCCATGCTCCATCCGCGAGCACTACTTCGACCTCAACGGTCGGGTTACCGCGGGAATCGAGGATTTCTAACGCAGAAATGCTTTCAATTGTGGTATCCATAGCCACCTCAAAAGAGACAAAATTTCGTGAGGTCAAGTATAATCGAAAGCCGCATGACAACCGATGCCCGTTTTTCCAAGACCTTTGTTTTCGAGGTGACACCCCTGCGCAAGGTGATCACAGCGGTGTTGACGGCCCTTTTTCGCCTGATCATAGATTTGCGCGTGGAAGGGATCGAGCATTTTCCTATGGATGGGCCGCTCATTGTGGCGGCGAATCACGTGACCAATTTTGACGTCTTTCCGCTACAAATGGCGTTGCCGCGGCCGTTATTTTTCATGGCCAAGGCCGAGCTTTTCCGCAATCCGCTGCTCGATGTGCTTTTCCGCAATTTAGGGGCGTTCCCGGTTTATCGTGGTCAGCGAGATGAGTGGGCGCTGCAACATGCCAGAAGGGTATTGGAGCATGGGGCGGTGCTGGGGATGTTTCCGGAAGGGACGCGCTCCAAAGGACATGGTTTGAGAGTGGGTAAGACAGGAGCCGCACGCTTGGCGATCGAGATGCGGGTGCCGATCGTGCCGGTGGCGATCATCGGCAGCGATCGCTTCTTCAAGCATTTTCCCCGGCGCACGGTGGTGGAGGTCAAAATTTTGCCGCCCTTATTGGCCGGAGCGGATGAATCTCCTTTGGAATTGACCGAACGGTTGATGTATACCCTCGCTGCTGCTTTGCCAAAAGAGATGAGAGGGATATATGGGGAGGGAGGAGATGGTTAGGGGGGTAGGAGATTAGAATGAGGTGGGAAGGGAGAGGGGAGAAGGAAGAAGGGAGGTGGCAAAGGGCTTATTCCAGGAGAGAGTGGATGGCGGGGGCTAAATGTGTGAGGTCCGTGGCGGAGCGGAATGCGGCGCGAGCGGCGGATGGGCCGATCAGCAGAAGGGGCACCGGAGCCAGGGTATGGCGACGCGTTGAAAGGTCCTCCATGTTCCCGTGATCGGACGTGATCAGGATCAGCAAATCGGCAGGTTGATTTTCGCATAGCCCTTGTAGGAGGCCGTCAAAAGTTTCCATTTGGCGCACAGCCCATTCCATATCCTGCTTATGACCGGCGTAATCGCTGGCCCAGTATTCGAAAAACGAAAAATCGTATTCCGAGGCCAATTCGGCCATCAGATGCCCGGCCTGGCGCGGGGAGCGCACGGGTGCTTGGGGAAAACCGAGCATGGATCGCCAGGCTTCGGCGGTGAAATCGGCGGAGAGGGCGCGAGCGGAAAGGAGCTCTTCCACGCCAAAGAGCGGCAAGCCGGCGGCGGTTACGGCCAAAGGAATGGCCGAATAGAGCCGACGACCGCTTTGAATGCCCTGGAAGTAGCGCGGCGGATAGGCGTTCAATAGGGCGACGCGTTGCCCTTGTGAATGTAGGTGACTGAAGAGATTGCCGTTGGTCAGGTAGGCCGCGATTTCCGGGTTAGGTTTTGGGCCATAGTGATAGCCGATGAGCTGAGGAATGTTGAGACCGGTGAGCAAAGTCGCCTGACCGGTAGCCGATTGGGGTAGGCCCGGCATGCCTAAGCGCGCATCCAGGGCGAAAAGCGAAGCTTGTTCCCCCTCATATGGTGCATCGTTGAGCAATAAGCGCCGACCGCCCAGCAATTTTTGCAAGAAAGGCATGGGGGCACGAGAGAGAGGATTGAGGTTCACATCGTCCGTGCCTAAGCCGATGCCATCTAAGAATAGGAAGAGGATCTTCATGGGCCTTGGGGTTGGTTTTCAGACCTTTGGAAGAGAAACCAGGCAGAGGGCCGGCCGCGTCGATCGTGACCCTCTTTTCGCCAGCACAAGTGCAGGCCGTTTTGAAGGATATATGCCAGGTCACTTTCTTCTAAGCCGGGAGGCGTGCGTGATTGAAGGATGGCAAACAAGCGGTCTTTCCCCTCAAAGCGAGCGGCTTTCGCCGGACGGAAAAAGGCATAGAGCAGCCAGTAACCACCGGGACGCAAAATGCGCTTTAACTGACGAAGATAAGCAGGGCGATCGGGGACGCCGTGGAAGCAACCGATATCCAGTGCTAGGTCGAAGGGGCCTTCAATTCCATCCAGGCGGGTCACATCGCCAACCCGTAGATCGGCTTGCAGGCCGGCCTCGCGCAACTTGCGGCGTGCCAGGGAGATGGCGCGTGGGGCGAAATCCACGCCGGTCACCTGCCAGCCGTGGCGGACGAGCGTGATGACGTTCGTACCGCTGCCGCAACCCAAGTCAATGGCGCGGCCGGCAGGATGGGTGGCGATAAATTCCAGCAACTCCGGTGGGGAGATGCCCTTATCCCAGGGTGGGCGAGCGTAATACCAAAGGTGAAAAGAGAGACGGAGTAGCCAGGACGACATGTGTTTTTCCAATCAGGGTAAGGGATTCTCGGCGAGGGTTGATTTTGGCAAAAAGGATGGACGAAGGACGAAAGAGAAGGGGTTGGTTGGATTATAGCCCATTCTTGCTTGCGATGTTTGGTTTCTCTGCAAAAAGTAGGATAAGGTGGAGCACAGCCGAAATCGCTGTCACATGATTGGAGGGTGATACTTGTATGAGATTCTTCTATGATACTTTGTGACATTTTGAACTTGAATTCGCCCGTCAAATCTTTACAATCAAAGTAGACGTTTACGAAATTAGTCAGATTTAGCTATGTTGCGTTTGAATCGTAAGACTGATTATGCCATCCGGGTGTTGCTGGCGCTGGCCAAACGAGGGGAGGAGGCGCGTGTGTCCACGGCCGTGATTCAGGAGGAGATGCTCATCCCGCCGGCGCTGGCGTTGCAGATCGTAGCCGCCCTGGCCAAAGGTGGCTTTATTCTGACCTATGCCGGGCGAGAAGGGGGCATTCAGCTGGCACGTCCACCGCGGTTGATCACCCTCTTACAGGTCGTTGAATATTTTGAAGGTCCGATTCATGTCTCTGAGTGTATTGACGGGAAAGTGACTTGCCCTTTTGAAGAGGGTTGTCCGGTGCGCCGTCAATGGGGACATTTGGATGCGATTATCCGCCTAACGCTGGCAAAGGTGACATTTGATGAATTGGCTTCCGATGCGCTGCGTTGGGAGGAATTGCATTCTCAGTTTCAAAAGGAGGTGACTCTATCACAAGGAACGTGATTTCTACTTGTTTTTCATTCTGCTGTCTAAATCTGAAAAGGAGGTTCCATTATGAGCGTTTTAACCCTTGCCCGCTTGCAATTTGCTCTCACCACCATCTACCACTGGCTTTTCGTGCCGTTGACCCTCGGGTTGGGCTGGTTCGTAGCCTATTTCCAGACGCGCTACTACCAGACTCGCGATGAGACTTGGCGCAAGATGGCCAAATTCTGGGGCAAGCTTTTCCTGATCAATTTTGCCCTAGGAGTGGTGACCGGTATCGTCCAAGAATTTCAGTTCGGAATGAACTGGAGCGAATACAGCCGCTTCGTGGGTGATATCTTCGGCGCACCGCTGGCTATTGAGGCGCTCTTGGCGTTCTTTATGGAATCCACCTTCTTGGGAGTGTGGATCTTCGGGGAAGGGCGCATTCCGGAAAAGGCACACCTGGCCTCGATCTGGCTAGCAGCACTCGGTTCGAATCTTTCGGCGATCTGGATCTTGATCGCCAATGGTTGGATGCAACACCCGGTAGGATACGAGATCAATCCGGCCACCGGTCGCCCGCAGATGGTGGATTTCTTCGCCGTGATCGGCAATCCGAAAGCCTGGGTTTTCATCTGGCATACGCTCGCAGATGGCTTTGCTATGGCCTCGTTCCTGATCCTAGGGGTGAGTGCCTGGCACCTGGCGCGCAAGCAGCATGTAGATTTCTTCAAGCGCTCGTTCCAGATTGCTGCGTTGGTTGGCGTGATCGCCAGTACGCTGGTCTTCTTGGGTGGTCACACCATGGGACAGTACATGTATGAGACTCAGCCGATGAAGTTTGCCTCCATCGAAGCCCATTGGGAAGCTTCAAAGCCGGCTTCCTTCTCACTCCTCACCATCGGCGATCTCAGTGGCAAGCGCGAGGTCTGGTCAATCCGCGTGCCTTATGTGCTCAGCTTCCTGGCCTGCAATAATTTCGATTGCGAAGTGCGCGGCGTGAACGATATCCAGAAGGAATACGAGCAAACCTACGGCCCCGGTGATTATGTGCCGCTGATGGTGGTCACCTACTGGACCTTCCGCATCATGATGACCATCGGCTTTATCATGATCGCAGTGGCGGCTTGGTTGCTCTGGGAGACCCGCAAGCCAACCTATGAGATGGCCCCATGGATGAAATCCTTGCCTTTCTGGGTCATCTTCCTGCCGTATTTGGCCAATATCAATGGTTGGATTCTGACCGAAATGGGGCGCCAGCCGTGGATTGTGCAGGGATTGCTCAAGGTCCAAGATGCGGTTTCGCCTAATCTAACCGTAGTGGATATGTGGATTTCACTGGTCGGCTATGTGGTGATCTACGGCGTGTTGGCCGGTGTTATGTTCTACTTGATGCGCAAATATGCTCAGGCCGGACCCGAAGCCGCGCTGCAGGAATCGGTAGATGTTGTTCCTGCGCTGGCCGGCGCTCAGGATTAAGCTCAAAGGAGGGCTGATATGTCCTATGAATTTCTTCAAACCCTGTGGTTTTTGCTGATCGCCGTTCTGTGGATCGGGTTCTACTTCCTGGAGGGCTTCGATTTTGGGGTGGGCATGTTGCTCCCCTTCCTGGGGAAGAAGGACGAGGAACGCCGTGCCATCATCAATACTATCGGCTCGGTGTGGGATGGGAACGAGGTCTGGCTTTTGACGGCCGGTGGCGCGACCTTCGCTGCCTTCCCGCAATGGTATGCCACGATGTTCAGCGGCTTCTACCTGGCGCTGTTCCTATTGCTGCTCGGCTTGATCCTGCGCGGCGTCTCGTTTGAATACCGCTCGAAGCATCCCAGCCCGAAATGGCGCAATACATTCGACTGGATGATCGCCGTCGGTTCGTTCCTGCCTTCGGTGCTCCTCGGTGCTGCCTTCGCCAACTTGCTGCGTGGTGTGCCGATCAACGAGAAGATGATGTATACCGGCAACCTGTTCACCCTGCTCAATCCGTATGGTCTGCTCGGTGGCGTGACCACAACGGCCATTTTCTTGCTCCATGGAGCCAACTTCCTAAGCCTGAAACTGGATGGTGAGCTGCGTGAGCGCGCCCGCAATACGGCGAAGGCGCTCTGGTATGTGGCGACCGCGCTCTACCTTATTCTCACCATCTGGACCTACATTTTGGGCTTCTGGGCGCGCGGCAAGGTTAATCCGGGTATCATTCCGATTGCAGCGGTGGTAGTGCTCCTGGTGGCGATCTATTTCATCAACCAGAAACGGGAAGGCTGGGCCTTTGCCATGGTGGCGCTGAACATCGTGCTTACCCAAGCTACCTTCTTCCTGGCGATGTTTCCCAACGTGATGATCTCCAGCACCAACCCGGCCTATAACCTGACTATCTCCAACGCTTCTTCTTCGCAGTATACCCTGACCGTCATGTCCATCGTAGCGCTGATCTTCGTCCCGATCGTCCTTGTCTACCAGGCCTGGACCTATTGGATGTTCCGCAAACGCATCACGGTAGAAAAGAAGAGCTTGGTTTACTAGAAACTTCACTCCCCGGAACCTGTGCTTCCGGGGAGTTTTTTGTGGTGAAATGCAACTTTTTTGGTCAATTATCATCTATTATTACAGCTTCCGCCAAAGGAGCAATTCCAATTCCTGTGGAGGTGTCTATGGCAAAAGTTGTTGTGGTCGGGGCCGGTTTTGCCGGCCAAACGGCAGCCCTCTACTTGGGCAGTCGCCTGGGAAAGAAGCACGATATTACCGTTGTCAGCAATCGGGATGTCTTCGGTTACGTGCCTTCCTGGGTATGGGTAGGGGTTGGGCATATGAAGCCGGAGCAAACCATTTTCAAGCTCAAGCCCGTCTACGATCGTTTTCACGTCAATTTTGTTCATGCTGCGGTCAAGGAAGTACATCCCGATCCGGGCGATCAGTACGTAGTGGCCGAAGAAGCGGGGAGTGGCAATCGTGTGCGGCTGGATTATGATTACTTGATCATCGCTACAGGGCCTTACCTGAACTACGCCGGCACGCCGGGGTTAGGACCTGAAAACGGGTACACACAATCAATCTGTTCCTATCCCCATGCTATTCAGACGCGCGATGCCTATCTGGAGCTGGTGAAGCGTATGGAAAAAGGTGACCGGGTGAAGATCGTCATCGGCACCGGGCATCCAATGGCAACCTGCCAGGGAGCAGCGTTTGAGTATATCAGCAATGTGCATAAAGATCTGGTCAAGCGTGGCCTGCGCGATCGCGCCGATATTCTTTGGCTATCGAATGAGCCAGCGCTGGGCGATTTTGGCGTGAATGGAGTGCAGGTTAAGCGCTATGGCCATATCCTGCGCAGCGAAGAGTTCATCCGTTCGGTTTTCAATGATGCCGGCATTCGCTACCAGGTTCAAACCGGTGTGACCAAAGTAGAGCCGGGTAAGATCTATTGGCAAAATTATGAGGGGGAGGAAGGGGAAACCGAATTCGATTTTGCCATGCTTATTCCTCAATTCAAAGGCCAGCCGATCAAGTTTTTTGCCGAAGATGGCACAGATATCACCTCAAAAGTTGCTAACCCGGCCGGTTTTATCCTGGTGGATGCCATCTATGGCTTGCCTTATGATCAACTGATCAAAACCCCCGAAGCCTGGCCGGCTAAATACCAGAACCCCACCTACCCGAATATTTTTGCGGCCGGCATTGCCTTTGCGCCGCCGGGACCGATCTCGCGTCCTTTCACCAACAAGAATAACTTCACTATTGCTCCGGCCCCGCCACGTACAGGTATGGTCAGTGGCATGATTGGGCGCGTGGTGGCAATGAACGTGATCGAGGCGATCGAAAAAGGGACTACCCCTCATCAGGAACGTATGACGGAAATGGTCGCCGCCTGCATTGCCAGCATGGGTGATTCCCTTTGGGATGGCAACGCAGTCACCATTGTGATGCGTCCTGTAGTACCTAATCCAAAGCAATACCAGAATGAGTACGGGCGCGATCTCTTCATCTCCCATCTCGAAATGGGGTTGGCCGGCGCCTGGATGAAGTTTATGCTCCATCACACCTTTATCTGGAAATTCAAGGGGTTGCCCGGCTGGACGCTTATTCCCGAATAAACCCGGAGGGCCTATGTCTCAGGAATTTAGCAGGATGGAAAAATTTTGGATGAACTTCAAGCTCTATCAGCTCTGGCGCTTTCTGCTACTGAATCTGAAGGTATATACCATTGCCGTCAAGAGCAAGTGGAAATAGCCGCTCTGCCCTTTACCGCCTCCGGAAGTCCAAAAGACTTCCGGAAGTTTTTTACGGTAGGATTGCTGCTCTACATCCAAGCTAAAGGTAGAGTTCACTGCAAAAAGTCCTTTAACCCCAAAAGGACACGCTTTCAAAGCATTTCAAAAATGTGGTCAAAAACCGTTTTCACCGTAAACTTTTTCGTTGTTTTTTCCGTGTCGCCTGTGTTTTTCCGTGTCCGATTGAATCGGGCCCATTAGGAGAGATGGTTTTTGCCGCGGAGTCAAGGTATAATTTTGACTGCAAACAGATCGGCCATTTCAAAGGAGTGTTGCCATGTCTCCCTTTTCCAATCGAACTTCCGACTTTTTTTCTGAATGGCGTATCGCTTGGTCGCACTCTTGGCGGAGCGTGCAACGTACCGTTCGTAATTTTCTCAAGAGAGTGCCGTTTATCGGGGAGTATGTCACACAAGAGGAACGCATTGCTTTCCTTGAAGAACGCCTCCGTGAGCTTTATCGCAATCATCAGCGACTTGAAGCCCGCTTGGCACAACTAGAAGAAGCTCATACACGTCTCTCGGAGCGTTTCTCCAAACTGCTTGAAATTCAGCAATACACCGAAAAACGCATGGAACTCCTCAGGGATGCCCTGAACAAACTTTTTGAGTCCCACGAAATGAGCGAAGAGCGTTTTCGCCTCATCGAAAATATCATGAACGACCTTGCCAAATTTTATCGCTTGCTACAAAGTCGCCTGTCCAATGAGTCTGAGATCTTGTCCCTCCCCGACGTGCGCACCTTATCAGAAGAGGGGGATGTGCTCTGGATTATCTTGCGCGTCAAAAAGCAACGGATTTCGCAAAACATGTTCTCGCCCAACTAACAGTACCCCTCTTCCATGAAGACCCCTCAAGGAATAGAATGCCCTTATTTCTACGGCGACTATTTTCGTGGCCGTCAGATTGAAGAATGTCGTTTATTGCAGGCGCATCGGCTCATGTGGAAACCATCCCTTTGTGCCACCTGTCCGGTGCCATCCATCCTGCGCGCCAACGCTTGTCCGCACTTACAGCTTCGCCCGCGGATTGTGCGTTCGTTGCAATCGCTCTTCCGCCCAAGGGTGCAGATCGAAGCCTGGTGTGAGAAAACCCGACGCCCTGTCCCTGAACCGCAAATCGGTTGCGGAGAGTGCCACTCCTTGCCATCCCTTTTCAGTCAATTTGAACCATGAGCTTCACCATTCTCCTTGACCTAGATGGTACCCTCCTGGATATCCAGATGGACACCTTCATCCCGGCCTATTTTCAGGTCCTAGCGCGTTTCCTTGAACCCTATGTTTCTCCTCAGCAGCTGCTACCGGCTCTGATGCAAGGCACACGGCATATGATGCAGAACCGTCAACCCACGCAAACCTTGCGTCAGGCTTTCAATCAAGTCTTTTTCCCCTTGATCGATCTCACCCCCGAAGCCCTCCAGCCTGCCATTGATCAATTCTACGAAGAAGTTTTCCCCACCCTGCAATCGTTTTCCCGTCCACGTCCGGAAGCGCAACGCCTCGTCGAATGGGCGTTTGAGCAAGGACATCGTGTTGCTATTACCACGAACCCGATCTTCCCGCGTCGGGCCATTGAACACCGTCTCACTTGGGCCGGCCTTCCTCCGGAGCGCTATCCTTTTGCTTTGATCACTTCCTATGAGCACTTTCACTTTGCCAAACCGTCCATCGAATACTATGCGGAAGTGTTGGGCTTCCTGGGATGGCCGGCATCACCGATTGTGATGATAGGAGACGATTGGGACCTGGACATCCTGCCGACCCAAGCTTTATCCTTCACCCCATACTGGATCACCACCCAGACCACCGTATCTGCGGATCGGGACTACGCTGTAGCGCACGGCTCGTTAAAAGAGGCTATGGCCTGGCTTCAGGCTTTTTCGCCGGCTCCGGATGGCATGCCGTATTTGGAACCGCCGGCGCTCCTGGCGCTCCTACGGGCTACTCCTGCCGTGATCGCCTACTGGATGGAGAGCTTCTCTCCCGAAATCTGGCGCATTCGCCCGCTTCCCCAAGAGTGGTCGGCGCTGGAAATCCTGGCACACCTGCGCGATGTGGATGCCGAAGTCAACCTGCCGCGGCTCGATCTACTCCTTCAACAGGAGAACCCCTTCATCGTTTCTCAAGAGACCGATCGCTGGGCAGAAGAACGAGGCTATGCCGAACAGGATCGTGGGATGGCCTTTGACGAATTCTTGCGCTTCCGTCTGGAGTTGCTCGAACGGCTGGAATCCCTTTCCGCTTCCGATTGGTCGCGTCCGGCGCGTCACTCCATTTTTGGCCCGATCACCTTGCAAGGAGTGATCAATTTGATCGCCGAACACGATCGCCAACATTTGAGCCAAATGCATACAGCGCTCCTTCACCTCCGATGATCCTTGCCTTTTCCCTTGCGCTTTTGGTTTCTTTTTTAGGCTGGAAGTTCCATGCCCTCTCGGTGGATGGTGCTTTCGTGGCCACACTGGTTGGCACGCTGATCTTTGGCCTGGGAGGCTGGCCGTGGGCCTTGCTCCTGTTACTCTTCTTTTTTACATCCTCCGGCCTGACCCATGCCTTCGCCCGCCGCAAACAAGATCTGGGAGAGAAATTCGCCAAAGGAGGGCAACGCGATGCCATGCAAGTGCTGGCAAATGGCGGCGTGGCGACCTTGTGCGTCCTGGCACATGCTGCCTTCCCTCAGGCCTCCTGGCCGTGGATTGCATTTGCTGCATCCTTGGCTGCAGTCAATGCCGATACCTGGGCAACCGAGCTGGGTGTCCTCTCTCGTCAACCCCCGCGCCGCCTGACCACCTGGCAGATCGTCGAAAAAGGCACTTCTGGTGGAGTAACCATCTTCGGCACGCTTGCCGCCCTGGGAGGCGCTGTGGTGATCGCCTTCCCGGCGGCTTTCTTTTCCCCTCTACCTCTCGCCAAGCCGTTTCGGGTCTTTCTTCTCGTCGCTTTGGCCGGATTGGCTGGCTCGCTTTTCGATTCTCTCCTCGGTGACACATTACAGGCCATTTACTTCTGTCCGAATTGCCGTAAGGAGACCGAACAACATCCCAAGCATCGCTGTGGTACCCCTACGGTGCACCTGCGCGGCCTAACTTGGCTGGATAACGATTGGGTCAATATCGCCTGCGGCCTTTCGGCCGCGCTCCTGGCCCTGATTATCGTATGAGCAAACGCTGGCGTTTGCTCTACGAATTCGGCGGAGAATTCCCTAGCGGTTGTAAAGGTAATTCCACTCGCTCAAGCGGGCAATGGCCTCCTCGTTGAAAGCGTCCTCTTCCATGCGCCAGGCCCAGTTGCCGTATGGACGGCTGGGATAGTTCATGCGTGCCCAACCGCCCAGGCCGAGCACATCCTGCATGGGGGCAATGGCAAAGACGGCCACCGAGGCCCAGGCGGCGCGCAGAAGGTCCCAGGCAAATAAACGGCCATCGGTTGGCAGGTAGCGCCGGGCAAAGTCTTTTTCGGCATCGGGGGCGGTTTCCCACCAACCTTGTGCCGTATCGTTATCGTGGGTGCCGCTATAGACCACGCAATCGGGTGGATAGTGGTGGGGTAAGAAGGGGTTATCCGGCCCGCTGAAGGCGAATTGCAGGATTTTCATTCCCGGCAAATGGAAACGTTCGCGCAACTCGACCACATCTGGCGTGATCACGCCAAGGTCCTCGGCGATCAACGGCAGCTCGTGCCCTAGGGCTCGTTGCAGAGCTTCCAAGAGCGCGGCGCCCGGTGCCGGCACCCATGCGCCGCGTTCGGCCGTCGGCCAATCGGCGGGGATTTCCCAACATGCGGCCAAGCCGCGGAAGTGATCAATGCGCACGAAATCTGCCAATCGTAGCGCCATACGCAACCGAGCGATCCACCAGGCGAAGCCCTGGGCTTGATGTGTCTCCCAACGATAGAGCGGGTTTCCCCAGCGTTGACCCGTGGCTGAGAACACGTCCGGCGGAACCCCAGCGACCACGATCGGTGTTCCTTGCTCATCCAGGCGGAAAAGCTCAGGGTGCGCCCAAACATCTGCGCTATCATAGGCGACGAAGAGGGGCAGATCGCCGATGATCTCAATGCCTTTGCTCTGTGCGTAGGCTCGTAAGGCGTTCCATTGCCGGAAGAACAGGAACTGATGGAAAATGTGCCGGCGCAGGATTGGTTCGAGGTCGCGGCGCGCCGCGCGCAAGGTCCCAGGATGACGCAGGCGCAGCGGCTCCGGCCATTCGTTCCATGGGCGGCCTTGGTGCGCTTCTTTGAGCGCCATGAAGAGGGCATAGTCCTCCAACCAGTCTTTTTCCGTTTCTCGAAAAGCTTCTAGCGCCTCTTGCAGGTGGGGAATCTTGGGCAGGCGTTCAAAGGCGCGTGCCAGGAGCTGCAGTTTCCAAGGGATCACGCGTCCGTAATCCACTTGGGCGAGAGGAAAATCGGGGATGTTTTCCAGATCCTCCGCATGGAGCAGGCCTTCCTGTTGCAAAAGATCTGGGCTGATCAGGTATGGGTTGCCGGCAAAGGCCGAAAAACATTGGTAAGGAGAATCGCCGTAGCCGGTTGGACCAAGCGGTAGGACCTGCCAAAGACGGCAGCCGGCCGAAGCAAGGGCATCCACGAAGCGATAAGCGGCGGGGCCCAGGTCTCCCATGCCATAGCGACCGGGCAGGCTGGTGGGATGGAGCAGAATGCCACTGCTGCGTTTAAATTTCATAGGGTTTCCTCTTTGTCATGATGGTTTGGCCGCGAGCAACGAAGAGGCTTTCAAAATCGGAAGGGATGACGTCGGGGCCGATGGTAGCCCCCGGTTCCACGCGTAGGCCGGCAGGAAGATGCGTGTTCTTACCCACCACCGGCAAACCGTCTCGGAGCGGATCGGCTTGTAAGTCTCCTAAGTGGACATTTTCCTCTACCCGTATCCGTTTATCCAGAATGGCGCGTTCGACGCGGGCACCGGAAGCGAGGATCGTATCCGTTAAAACAATGGATTCTCGCACCTGTGCGCCGCTTTTCACCACCACGCCCGGTGAAAGCACGCTGCGTTCGACGATCGCGCCCGGTTCGATCATACAACCATCGCAGATCAAGCTATCCCATACTTCGGCACCGCGCAGAATGCGGATCGGTGGACGCTCTTCGGTGCGGGTGTGGATGATCCAGGAGCGATCGTTGAGATCGATCGGTGGGTGCGGGGCAAGCAGGTCCATGTGCGCTTGCCAGTATGAGTACAGGGTACCGACGTCCACCCAGTAACCGTTATAGGGGAAAGCATAGACGCGCGTTTTGCCGTCCTTAACCAGGCGTGGCAGAATATCCTTGCCGAAATCGTGACTGGAATCCGAACGGAAATGATCCTCCAGCAGTGCCCGGTTGAGCACGTCCAGACGGAACAAATAGACGCCCATGTTAGCCAAGTTAGAGGGGGGATGGGTGGGTTTTTCCACGAAATCTATCACCCGATACTCCTCATCTACCTCCAGAATGCCGAAGCGAGAGGCCTCCTCCATCGGGACGCGAATGGTGGCGATGGTGAGATCGGCTTGGTGATCGTTATGGAAGGCGATCAGGGCATCGTAGTTCATGGCATAGATGTGATCGCCGGAAAGGATGAGCACCAGGTCCGGACGTGATTGCTTGATGAAGCTGAAGTTTTGTTGCACGGCATCGGCGGTGCCGGCATACCAGGCGGTTTCGTGGCGTGTGGTGTAGGGAGTATAAATGCGCACGCCGCCGGTGAAATCGCGGTTCAGGTCCCAGGGGCCACCGGCGCCGATGTGTTCTACCAGCGAATGCGGCCGATATTGTGCCAGCACCATGACGTCTGCCAATCCGGAGTTGACGCAATTAGAAAGGGCAAAGTCAATGATGCGATATTTACCGGCAAACGGAACGGCCGGCTTGGCACGTTTGGCTGTGAGTACGGAGAGACGTGTCCCTTCTCCGCCGGCAAGGATGACAACACGTGTTTTCATGGCGACTCCTTTCGAGGTAGACAGTGGGCGGTGGACCGTTGATGGATGGAGAGGGTGGGCGGTATGGAATGCGGGTGCTAGAAGCGGCAGTTTGCGTCAAGATGGAATCTGCTGGCGCACCAGCGCGGTGTAAAGGTTGCGATATTCTTGCGCTGCACGCGACCAAGAAAAATCGCGGCTCATCGCGTAACGTTGCATGGCTTCCCATTCCGTTCGGAGATAGAGGGCGAGGGCACGTTCCAGGGCTTGTTTCAGCCCTTGCGGATCGGCTTCGTAGAAGAGAAAGCCGCTTCGTCCATCTTCGATCGTATCCTTCAGGCCGCCTGTAGCTCGTGCCAAGGGTAAATTTCCGTAGCGCATAGCGATCATCTGGGCGATGCCACAAGGTTCATAACGGGAAGGCATGAGAAAGAGATCACCGCCGGCATAAATACGGCGCGCCAGGTTGGGATCGAAGCGCAATAGGACGCGCACGCGCTGCGGAAAGTCTTGCGCTAGCCGTTGCAGCTCGGTTTCGAGATGCATATCTCCGGTGCCAAGAAAGACGGCCTGCCAGGGAAGGGAGGCGCTTTGGCGCAGCGCTTCGATCGCTAAGTCTATGCCTTTTTGGTGATCAATGCGCGAGACCATGCTCAAAAGGGGCGTTTGCGGCTCAAAGGCGAGGCCGAGTTCCCGGAGTAAGTGACGTTTATTCTCTATCCGCCGGTCGAGCGTTTCGATGGAGAACGGTGCGATGAGGGCCGTATCCTTGGCCGGATCGAAGGCTTCGGTATCCAGACCGTTTAAGATGCCGTGTAAATCGTTCAGGCGCGAAAGCAGAAAGGACTCCAGGCCACTGCCATGTTCTGGGGTCAGGATTTCACGAGCGTAGGTGGGGGAGACCGTCACCAGTGTGTCGGCAGCCCAAAGTCCTAAAGGCAGAGGGCGTTGACGGGCCCAGTCCGGCAGGTTGGTGGACGGTTGGGGTAAGTGGTAGGCCTCGAGCAGATCGCCGATCTCAGGGCCGGAGAACGGCAGGTTGTGGATGGTGAGCAGGGTGCGAAGGCTTGAGCCCTTCGTTTGCCGGTAGAAACGCGCTCCAAAAGCGGCCAGTGCTGTGTGCCAATCGTTCAAGTGTAGGATGTGCGGAGGCCATTCATCCAGATGGGCAAATTCAAGGAGTGCCAACGAGAAGAAGACGTATTTTTCCGCATCCAGCCGTGGATTGCTCGAATAGACCGGGCCGGAAGTGCGGATCGGAGCCCCATCAATCAGGTAAAGCACGAGGTCCGATGAACGAGTTTCCAGCACCTGAACTTCTTGGAAGGTATCGCCATACGGTAGGGTAAAGGAGGTCAGCGGCAAGGCATTTAGATTTTCCAAGACGGCGTGACGTGGCAAGATCAGGCGCGCTTCCACATTTTCCAAGGCGTTTAGTGCTTTAGGCAGTGCACCGGCCACATCGCCTAGCCCTCCGATCTTTACCCAGGGGGCGGCCTCGGCCGCAGCGAATAGGACGCGGATAGAACTCATAGGTGTATTTTACTGCATCCGTTGTAACTTTTGTGGCCTTGATGTATCTAAAACGATGTGACAGGGCAAAACCATTCGCCTTCTCCACTTTCCGATTTCGAGCGCCTTTTACTCCACCAACTGGAGCCTGAGAAGGAGCCGGGCTTGGTGTTGAAAGTCGGTGATCTCTGTCCACAGTGTGGTCAGGGAAAGCTGGAATATAATGGGACGCTCGATCTAGAGTGCCCGCTTTGTGGCTACATTGTCGGTGGAGGGGGCGGGTGTACCTGATAATCCCAAATCTTTGCCCCGTGTGGGCATTATAAGGAGAATGGCACATGAAATTGCTGAATGAGAGCGTTACTAAACAGGTGCAGGAAGTCTTTGAAGGCCTGCAACATCCGGTTCATATCCTTTTCTTCGGTCGCAAGAGAGGTTGTGAATATTGCGAGGAGACGCAACAACTGTTAGAAGAGGTCACGGCGCTTTCGGATAAGCTCAGCTTGAGCGTTTACGATCTGGATGCCCATGCGGATGTGGCTCGACTTTATCAGGTGGATAAAGCGCCTGGGATCGTCATTGCGGCCAAGGAAGGCGATCAGATCACCGATCTAGGCATTCGCTATGCCGGTATCCCTTCCGGTCATGAGTTCACGTCCTTGATTCAGGATATTTTGATCGTATCCAGCCGTGATTCCGGCCTTAGCCAGAGCACGCGTGAGTTTTTGCGCTCGCTGGATAAGCCGCTCCATTTGCGGGTGTTCGTCACGCCTACTTGCCCCTACTGCCCGCGCGCCGTTGTCCTGGCGCATATGATGGCAATGGAAAACCCGAAGATGATCCGCGCGGAAATGGTCGAGGCGTTGGAATTTCCGGAGTTGGCGGATAAATACGGTGTCAGCGGCGTGCCGCATACGACGATCAACGATGGAAAGGGAACGGTGATCGGGGCTGTTCCCGAGGCGCATCTGCTGACGGAGATCCGCGCTGCGTTAGCTCGTTGAGGCTCCTATGAACCTCATACGTATTGCAGCAGTAACCGAGGATGGGGAGCGCCTTTCCGCCCATTTTGGAATGGCGCCCCTCTATCGCGTTTTTACCATCGAAGATGGTCAGATCGTGGCCGAAGAGGTGCGTCAGAAGCCGCATCATCTTCACCATTCTCACGAAGGTGACCACGAGCATGCCCATTCTCATGCCGATATGTTCGCCCCAATCGGTGATTGCCAGGTCTTGTTGGCCGGTGGTATGGGCGAACCGGCTTATCGGAAAGCGTTGGACGCGGGTTTGCAGGTGATTTTGACCGGTGGGGCGATCCGCGAAGCGGTGATGGCCTATTTGCAAGGCACGCTCGAAAGCGATCGCCGACGTATTCATCATCATTGAGAGGGAGCAATGAACAGGGGACACGCGGTGAGAAAGAGAAAGAAGAACGTGCATCGCGCCGAGCTTTCAAGGGCTCCGCTGGCTCTTATTTTCTCCGGCGCGGCTCTGATCGTAATAGGGGTGATCGCCATGGTCGTCCTCAATCGCCCGACTCAAGCCGAAGAGCGGGAGATCTCTGCTGTGCCGGCTCAGGTTGAATTTCCTGCCCCCTCCCTGACTTTGACCGATTTACAAGGCACGCCGCGCGCTTTGAGCGATTATCGTGGGCAGGTGGTGCTGGTCAATCTATGGGCTACTTGGTGCCCGCCTTGCAAGGCAGAGATGCCCACTCTAGATGCTTATTACCAGAAGCACCGTGATGAGGGCTTTACCTTGTTGGCGATCAATGCCGGCGACTCGGCGGAGTTGGTGCACGAATTCGTCAAGCAATATCGGCTGAGCTTACCGGTTTGGCTCGATCCGCAGAACGAGGCTTCTCGTGTGTTTCAGGTGATGAGTTACCCCTCCTCGTTCGTCATCGATCGTCAGGGTGTTGTGCGCCTGGCCTGGGTTGGAGCGATCACCCGAAATATGCTCGAAAAATATGTCACTCCACTGATAGGAAAGTAACAACTATGGAAGCGAAAGTCATCTGGCAGGGAAGATTGACGTTTGAAGCTGTATCCGACTCCGGCTTCCCGGTGCGCCTGGATACGGACGAGGCGGTTGGCGGCAACAACAGCGGCATTCGTCCGATGGAGCTAATGGCGATGAGCTTGGCTGGATGTACGGCGATGGATGTGATTTCGATCTTAGAGAAAAAACGCCAGCAGGTGACGGGCTTTGAGGTGCGCGTTCAAGCCGATCGGGCTAGCGAGCACCCCAAAGTTTTTACCCATGCGGTGATCGAATATCACGTTACCGGTCACCAAGTCGACGAAGCGGCTGTGGTACGTGCCATTGAGCTCTCGGCCACACGTTACTGTCCGGCGCAAGGAATGCTGGCGCGCGTCATGCCGATCGAATTGCGCTATAAGATTTACGAGGATGAAAACGGCGAGCGGCGGCTAGTGAAAGAGGGCGAATATCGCCCTGCGTAAAAGGCCAAGGGCCGAATTTGTTTGACAATTTTGTCACAAGGTATTATAATTGCTCCTTGGCCTGACTATAGGAAACGTTCGGCGCATATTGCGTGGTGCGAAGAAAAGGGCGCCGCAAATTTGTCAAAATCAAAAGAAGGAGAAAACCATGGAAATTCTGGAACTGCCAGCTCTTGCTCCGAAAACGAAAGTATCCGGTACTGTGATCAGAACCTCGCTTGCCGGTGCCATTATTGATATTGGTCAACCGGTGCCGGGAGTGATCCATATTTCCCAATTGCGCAAAGACCCGCCTGTTAATCGCGTGGAAGAAGTCCTGCAGGTGGGGCAAAAAGTAGAAGTCTGGGTTAAGCGCGTGCGCAATGACTGCATCGAATTGACGATGATCGAGCCGCTGCCTTTAGAGTGGAAAGAAATGAAACCCGGTATGGTAGTCAAGGGAAAGGTCGTGCGCATTGAAAGCTACGGTGCTTTTGTCGAGATCGGTGCAGAACGGCCGGCTTTGGTCCATATCAGCGAGATGGCGCATCACTTTGTCAAGCATCCTAAGGAAGTGGTGAAGGAAGGCGATGAGATCGAGGCCGTCTTGCTGAGTGCCGATCGGCGCAAAAAGCAAATTCGCCTGAGCATCAAGGCTCTGCAGCCTGAACCTGTCATCGAAGAAGTGCCGGTGGCCGAAGTGCCGAAGCCGGAACGGGCAACGAAGGGCAAGAAGGCTAAAAAAGCTGCAGTGCACGAAGAAGAAACCCATGGACCGGAACAACAGACGACCACCGAGTTGACGGCAATGCAGATCGCTTGGATGGAAGCGCTGGAGCGAGCAAAAGCACGCAAGAAAGAAGTGGCGTTGAATTAGAGAGTTTCATGGCAGCCTCCTGGAAAAAGGACGCAGAGAGAACCTCTGCGTCCTTCGCTTTAAACCAGGCGGTCGATGCACTATGAAGGCTTGCGTGAGGCGATCTTTCGCTCGGATAGGAACTCCAGCACTTTCTCGCTGACTTGTTGTCCATGGCACTGATGAACGATGTGTCCACAGCGTGGGAATGAAATTCCCTTGGCTGTGGGAATCCGACTGAGTAAGTGCTTAAAAGAAAGCGGGTTGAGCGTCTGATCTTTTTCTCCCCAGAGCAGCAGCGTCGGGATGCGGATATGCTGGAGTTCAGGCTCTAGG
The DNA here is from genome assembly GCA_034432895.1 of Anaerolineales bacterium. GTDB lineage: Bacteria > Chloroflexota > Anaerolineae > Anaerolineales > Villigracilaceae > 630D-37. The sequence continues at coordinate 9,046 of DAOUBG010000008.1, read as the reverse complement.
TTGCGGATCGTGCGGGGGAGATTGTAAATGCCAGGGGAGGCACGTTTGTAATCCCGAGCACTTTGGGCGCGAATATGTTTCGGCAGGGCATGATCGATATTCCCATTTTCCCAGCGCAAACTGGTGAGATCCACCAGCAAGCGGAAGAACCAATAGGGGGTTCGTTCAATCCAATCTATGTTCTTGAGCGGACGGCGCAAGAAGTTTTGTACCGGTTGAGAAAGCTGTTCCAGCGAATAGAAAGGATTAATCAGCACCAATCCACTTAAGCGCTTTGGGAAGCGCAGGGCATATTCGAGTGCCATATATCCGCCCAGCGAGTGACCGATGAGGATCTGATTGCGGGGTGGGACTTCTTGTTCCCACCAACGCCGCCAGTGTTGAAAAGCGTTTTCGGCGATATAGAGGCTCAATGTTTTGGGCTTGGCGCTTTCTCCGTGACCGAGCAGGTCACAGGCATAGGCGGCGAAACCGGCTGCTGCAACAGCCGGGAGCAAGTTATCCCAATCGTGTAAGGAAGCTGCCAGGCCATGGATCATGAGCACCGGTTGGCCTTGTCCGCGGCGGATGAAATTCACTCTGTGATCGGGTAATGCGGATGTGGGATAGGTTTCAGCTTGAAGAGCGTTCCAAAGATTGTTCATAGCGTTTAATCAACTCACGACGTAAGACTTTGCCGATAAAGGTGCGCGGAAAATCATCTACAAAGAAGACGGCGCGCGGCACCAGCGCCGGCGGCAACCGGCGTTTGCAATAGCCCAGGATGGCTTCGCTGCTTGGACGATCGGTGCTGGTGATGACGAAAGCGATCGCTTGCCCGGCAACTGCTACAACGACGGCCTCTTTGATCTGCGGGATCTCGCAGAGTACTTCCTCCACATCGCGCGGAAAGACCGGCCGTCGCAGGTTTCCAGGATACCACATATCGGCCTTGCGGGCAATGATACGGAAGTAACCATCTTCGTCCATTTGAGCAATATCGCCGGTGAGTAGCCAGCCGTCCGCACCAAGCACCCGTGCTGTTTCCTGTGGATTTTTCCAGTAACCAAGCATTACCTGTGGGCCGCGTACTGCCAGTTCACCGATCTGTCCACGGCGCACTTCGCGCTGCCCCTTCCGCAAATCCACGACGCGCGCTTCGGTAGAAAGTAATGGGATGCCGATGCTGCCGGCTTTGCGCAGCCCGTTTAATGGGTTGGCATGGGTCACCGGGGAAGCTTCGGTCAGACCGTAGCCTTCGATCAGTCGGCCGTGGTGAGGTTGTTCAGGGGAGATGTCAATAATCGAAAGATGGACCAGGGGATTGGTAGATACCTGTACGCTCCGCCGATAAAGATCAAAATCCAAGTTCATGGCTCCTCCTTTGGCGCGGTCAAAGGCAAAGCAAGGGAACGATAAAGTCTTACCGAGTGTATTCGCGAGGAGAGATGTTGTCAATATTCGGCGCGCGGGGCGCGGTGATCGTTCACCGGTTCGATTACACCATTATGAGGCTTGAGTTCACTGCAAAAGGTCCTTTCACCACAGAAGGCCACGCCCTCAAAGCATCTCAAAGTTCATCCGTGTCCTATTGAATCAAGCCCATGTGGCTGAGATGGTTTTCGCAGCGGAGTCACAAAGGATTTCAACTTTTCCGTGATGTCTGTGTTTGTCCATGTTTATTGCTCAAGCGGATGTGTGGCCAGTGCTGGGGGCGGAAGTGACGGGGGTGAGCGATGGAGAGATAAAAGACGATATAATTTACTCCCAGGAGAGTGATGTCATGACAGCTTTACGTTCCGTCTCAGAAGCTCAGCAGCAGTTGCTTGCAATGATCTCACCCGTGACGGGGGTCGAAACCGTGCCGCTACAGGAGGCGGATGGGCGCGTTCTGGTCGAGCCGATCGTCGCACCGCACGATTTGCCGCTTTTTGCCCATTCTTCGATGGACGGTTTTGCCGTGCAGGCGGCGGACACCCAATCTGCTTTGCCGCAAGCACCGGCGATCCTCGAAGTGGTGGCCGATCTGCCGGCCGGGCACGATCCGAACGGCATTTTCGTCGGCCCAGGCCAAGCGGCGCGGGTGATGACCGGGGCCCCGATCCCGGCAGGGGCGGATGCGGTGATCCCGATCGAGGATACCGATCAGAGCCGGCAACAAAGCGGCGTTCTCCCCGAGCGCGTGCGCGTCTTCCGTGCGGTGCGGGTCGGGGAATCGGTGCGGACGGTAGGGATGGATGTGCGCGCCGGTGAGCTTTTGTTCGAGTCCGGGCATCGTTTGCGCCCTGTCGATCTGGGGCTGCTCGCCATGTACGGTGTATCGCAAGTGACCGTACGGGCGCATCCGCGTTGCGCCGTCTTCTCCAGCGGAGATGAACTCTTGCCCCCTTCGGCACCGCTCAGCCCTGGGAAAATTTATGAGTCCAATTCGGTGATGCTCGAGGCCTTGATACGGCGCGCAGGCGTTCGACCACTCTTTCTGGGCATCTTGCCGGATCGGTTCGATGCGATTCGGGAAGCTTTTGAACGTGCCGTCGAAGCAGGTGTGGACCTGATCCTTTCGACCGCCGGAGTGAGCGTGGGCGTGTTCGATTGGGTGCGGAAGGTCTTGGAACAGGAGGGAGAGCTGGCGTTTTGGCGCGTCAACGTGCGCCCGGGGAAGCCGTTGCTGGTGGGGCGCTATCGTGGGGTGCCGTTCATCGGCTTGCCAGGCAACCCGGTTTCGGCCTTCGTCGGATTTGAGCTCTTTGTGCGTCCGGTCCTGGCGCGCCTTTCCGGCGCTCCCTGGACCCCGCGGCGACGTCACCGTGTGTGGCTGGATGAGCCGATCGAATCGGATGGGCGCGAGAGCTACCTGCGCGCCGTGATTACCGAACGGGATGGACGCTATCGGGCGCGCTTGAGTGCCCATCAGGGTTCGGGAAACTTGCGTTCGTTGGTCGTAGCGAATGCTTTACTAATCATCCCCTCTGGTGTAAAATCACTGCCCATTGAGGCAACAGTGGAGGCCTGGTTTCTCGATGAGTAAACTTTCCTGGACTTCGATTGTACTGGCGTTGATTGGACTGGTTGATTCGGCCTATCTGACTTGGGTGAAGTTTGCACATCAGGAAGCAAAATGCAATTTCGGCATCGGGGATTGCTATACGGTCAACACCAGCCGCTATTCTGAAATATACGGCATCCCGATCGCCCTCTTCGGGGCGTTAGCGTATCTGACGATCCTGTTGCTCCTGGCGTTTGAACGGCGACATCCCCTTTTGCAGGAATATGCACCGCTAGCGGTCTTCGGCATCTCGCTTGCCGGCACTTTGTATTCTGCCTACCTTTCGTACATTGAAGCGGCGGTGCTTCATGCTTGGTGTCCCTATTGTGTGCTTTCGGCTATCGTGATTACGTTGATCTTCCTTTTGTCTTTGCCTCGCTTGAGGTTATCCTAAAATCCAACATTGGAGGATGATATGCCCCGCATTCGTTGTCACTATCTCGATTGTATCTTCCTCGATGAGGGTTATTGCAGCGCGGCCGCCATTGAGTTAGACCCAGATGCCGGTTGTACTACGTATTCGCCCAATGAGGAAGCGGTGGAAGAAGAGGAATGGGAAGAAGAACTGGAAGAATGGGAGGATGAGGAACTCGAGGAAGAAGAAGATATGTGGTTGGAAGATGAAGAAGACGAGGAAGACCAGCTCTAGGGTTCGACTATAGAAACTCTTTCAAGATTTTGGCTCTCAAGGGGTGACGCAGGCGGCGCAGGGCTGAGTTTTCGAGTTGGCGCACGCGTTCTCGGCTGAGCCCAAAGCGCCGCCCTAATTCTTCCAGTGTGCAAGGTTCGCCGGTCTCCAAGCCAAAGCGCAAGCGCAAAATGTGTGCTTCTCGGGCCGGCAGCGAGGCCAGGACCTCTTCCAGCTTCTCGCGCAACATGGAGTGATAGGCGCTCTGCATGGGAGAAGGCGCATTTTGATCTTCGATGACCTGGATCAGGTTGTGTTCTTCGTCGTCCTCGTCATCGAGCGGCATATCTAGCGAAAGAGGCATCCAGGAAACTTTGATCAACCAGTGCACCTTTTGGAGTGCCAGGCCACTAGCCTCGGCGATTTCCTCGGCGGTTGGCTCGCGCCCCAGCTGTTGTTCCAGTTGGTATATCGTGCGGTAGAGGCGACGCACTTGATCGTTGATGTGCACCGGCAAGCGGATCGTCCGCCCCTGGGTGGCAATTGCCCGCCCGATGCTCTGACGGATCCACCAGGTGGCGTAGGTGGAAAGGCGGAAGCCGCGATGGGGATCGTATTTTTCGATCGCTCGGATCAGGCCCAGATTGCCTTCTTGGATCAAATCCAAAAGCGGGATGCCGTAGCCGATATATCGTCGGGCTATGCTGACCACCAGGCGCATGTTGGCTTTGATCAGGTGCTCACGGGCCTGCAGGCCCTCTTCGACGAGCGGTGCTAGTTTTTCTTTGAGGGCTATTGCCTTTTTGCCGCGGGCATGTTGAATTTGGGCTTGAGCTTTTCGTCCCCTTTCAACGCATAGAGCGAGTTCGCGTTCTTCCTCGGCGGTGAGCAACGGAACTTTCCCCAGCTCTTTTAGATAGAGGTCTACCACCTCTTGATCGCTTGTTTGCACCGGCGTAGCGCTCAGGGTTGACTCATTTTCAACAATCTCGATGCCTTCCTGCCGAAGTGCCACCAATAAGGCTTCCAGCAATGCCTGCTGGAGAGAGGATGCGGCTTCCAGGATGTCTTCGGTGGTCAGGAAGCCTTGCACTTCCGCCTTTTCCAGCAAACTACGCCAGGCGCGTTGAAATCTAGGCAAACGGGGTGGTTCCATATTGGGTTAGGATGTGTTTTCGTCGTCTCGGTTGAGCAGATCCCGCAAAATGGCAAATGGGCTATGGCTCGAGGGGAGCGTGTGCCCGCAATCGTAAAGGTTCAGATCTTCGCCACAGACGGGGCAGAGACCTTTGCAATCCGGTTGACAGATGGGATTGATGGGGATCTCCAAGAGGGCATAATCGCGCGTCAGTGGGGCAAGGTCAATGTGATGATCTTCGGGGAGGAGTAAGCCGGATTCGGTGATCGAGCTTCGGGTGAAGGCATAGAGCTCGGTGATCTGCCAATGGGCGAGGTAGTGGAAAGGCTTCAGACAGCGCACGCATTCGGTGATCAGCTCGGCCTGGAAGTCCCCCTGGAGGAGCAACCCTTGCGGGGTGCGGCGGATCAGGGCGTGACCTTTGAATTGGTACAGGTCCAGATCGTCGTCAACCCGTAGCTGTTCAAAATCGAAGGGGAAATCATGCTCATAACCGATTTCGCTATGGACGATAAAGCCGACATTGATGCGCAGAACCTTACTGGGGGTGTACATGGCGTGGTCCTTTTACGCTGGAATTGCGGCCGTATTGTAACACGGGTGCAGTGCAAACGCTAGCATTTGTGCTGCCAGGGCTTTTGATTTGGATCGGAAGGAAGCCTTGCCCGGTGTCAAGCGAGAGGAGTGGGACGAGGCCGGGAGAATTTGGGCGAGGCGAGCGGGAAAATTGCGACGATCAGCCGGGTTCCTTGCGAGCTTGGCTTGAGTGCCTCGCGCCCCTGAATTGCCGACTCGATCACTGCGCCACCCGGAGTGACCGGCGCAATGGGGCGTGGCTCTTGATGGACGGGATGGGGTGTGCAGGGTAAATCGTTGTTATTTTTGCGCAGGGGGATGGTAGTTTGTTTGCACAGGATAAATCTGTGCTACGGGATTAACGCTGTGATGGTCCTTCCCGCGCCTGCCGATCCACCTCATCCAGCTCCAGGCCGGCGGCCAGAGTCTGCGGATCGCGTTCGCCGGATAGCTAACGTCCGAGGGTTTGGCCGAGCAGGTTAGACGTAGGTGGTTTCTCCTTTCAGGCGTGTGGACAACTACAAAGCAGTTGTCCTACAGAGCGCCGAGCTGTTCGAGGATGCGATAGCGCTCCAGGGTTTGGCCAAGGAGACTGGACATTTCCCTTTCCTTTCGTTGACTGCCGATTTGCATTTTCAGTATATAATAATCGCTGACGGACCTCAATTGAAATGACGCTTTTCTGACCTTTTTTCACATTGGGAGGCATTCATGAAAAACCGTCTGCTGCGTGCACTTTCCGTCATCCTGCTCGTCCTGCTTGTAGCCGCATCGTCCCAGCCTGCCCTGGCACAATCCAATGTGACCTTGCTCTTGCACGACACAACCGTGCAGCCTATCCAGGGAACGGCTACCTACGACGTAGCGCTTTACTTCTCGCTGCTGGATACCGCCGGCAACCCCATCAAGGACGCGGCGGCGGGGGATTTCACCCTCACCGAAGACGGGCAACAGGTCCAGATCGGTTCGCTCGCCCTGGCAAACGACGAACCGATCAGCGTTGCCATCCTGCTGGATACCAGCGGGAGCATGCTCGGCGGAAAAATTGCTGCGGCGCGCCAGGCAGCTTCGAGATTCATCGAGAACTTGGCCGGGGGAGATCGCATCGCCGTCTTGACCTTCGACCGCACGACGACTCACCAGATTGATTTCACCAGCGATCATACCGCCGCCCGCCAGAACGTTGAACTCATCCAGGCTACGCCTGGCGGCGTGACTTGCCTTTATGACGCTATCTATGAAACTATCCACTTAATCGCCGCCGAGCCGGCCGGCAGGCGCGCCATCATCGTGCTGACCGACGGCCGTGATGAGGCTGAAAGCGGCCAACCGTGCAGCGCTCACACCACCGACGAGGTGATCGGCCTGGCGGCCGCTGCGAGCACGCGCGTTCCCCTCTACACCATCGGGCTGGGAAATGATATAGATACAGCAGTTCTTGGCCGACTCGCCGGCGAGACCAGCGGCCGGGCACAGTACGCCCCCGGTACCACACAACTTGATGCACTCTTCGGCCGTCTGACCGACGAACTGCGCTCACGCTATGTGTTGCACTACACCTCGGCTGCTTCAGGTGGAAAACATACGCTTACCTTACGTTTCAACCGTAACAACGTGCAGGATCAGGCTAGCCTGGAAGTGAACTTTCCGCTCCTGCCCTATGTCATCTCTTTCACCTCCCCAACCGAGAATGCCAAAGTATCCGGCGTGATCACCATTGCCATTTCCATCTCCGGCCAAGGTGCACCCATCCAGAAAGTGCTGTTCCTGGCCAACGGCGTGAACATCGGCTCGGACAGCGAACCGCCCTACGAATTGAAATGGGACCCCTCCGGCCTGGAGGCCGGCCCGGTCTTCCTCGAGGCCGTGGCGCAGAGCGCTGTTGGCGCCGAACTGGCCCGCAGCGGCGTGACGATCACCTATCAACCGGTCGAAGCGACAGTCGGGCCAGCGGCTCCGGCGGAAAGTAGCACAAGCAAACTCCCATTGACCACGATCATCGGCCGATCCGCGCTTATAGGCTTGCTTCTATTGATTGGGATCGTTGGAGTTGTCCTCTTTGCGGCTAAGCGTCGTCAGCAAAAACAGGCGCGTGAGCGCGAGTGGCAGGAAAAGGTACAGGCAAGCGGCGCACCCCCCGCTATTGGCATGGACGACCGTACGCTGGATGCCTTCACGCCCAGTGAGAACGCTCTGGGGGTGCTGGTCGTCCTGCAAAGTGACGATCCGTCTTTGATCCACCAACGCTTCGAAATCTCCAAAACCGTCACCTATCTTGGCCGCAAAGCGGTAAACGATATTATCTTTCCCGCAGATAGCACGGTCTCGCGTCAACATGCTGTCATCGAAGAGCGGAATCGGCGATTGTACCTGAGTGAAGTGATCACGATGGATGAACACGGCCGTCCAAAAGCACCTACCTATGGTACCTTCGTCAACGGGGAGCCGCTCAAAGAAACCCGCCTGCTTCGCGATGGAGATGAAATTCAGCTCGGGAAACGCCTTCGCCTACGATTTGAAGCCGTGCACCCCCTCCCTGGCGAAGATGATAAAACGCTAGATCAATGGTCCGGTGATGAAAAGACCATGGATTCCAAACTGCAATGAATGTCCTCTCACCTGAGCCGCAATTTTCCCCGTTAGAGGTTGGTGCCGCCACCGACCCTGGCCGCAAACGGCGCGGCGAACCGAATCAGGACGCCCTGCTGGTCTTGCCTGCCGAAGGGGAACGTCCGCCTTTGTTCATCGTCGCCGACGGTATGGGAGGCTATAAAGGCGGAGCAGAGGCCAGCCATTTGATCGTCGAGCAAGCTGCCGCCTGCTACCGCCAAGCTGGTTTTCCCGCCGATTTGCCTGACCTTTTGCGGGAGTGCCTCTTCGCCGCCCATCGGGCGCTCATCGAACGCGCCGCAGCGGACCCCGAACTGGCCTCCATGGGCAGCACGGCTGCCCTGGCAGTGATTAGCGGGGGGAGGGTGTATGCCGCCAACGTGGGCGATAGCCGCATCTACCTTCTGCGCGGGCGGGAGATGACGCAGTTAAGTTACGACCATTCGGTGGTGGCCGATCAGGTGCGCGCCGGCGCGCTCACCCCCCTGCAAGCGCTGCGCAGCCCCAAGCGCAACCGGCTCACCCAGTCCATCTCGCCGAAACGGAAGGAAATTACGCCATATGTGACCGAGGCCGCTTTCGGTGAAGGCGATGTTCTGCTGCTCTGCAGCGACGGCCTGTGGGGCGTGGTGAGCGAACCTGTCATCCAGGCGGTGGCCCTGGAATTGCCCCCGCAGGAGGCGGCTGAGAAACTGGTGGCGCTCACCCTGGCCTCCGGCGCACCGGATAACGTGACCGTAGTCATTGCCCGACGTGCCGGCACGGCGCACCTTGTCCCCTCTGGCGAGGATGAGACAAACCCGGGCTTGTGAGAGGCATGTAGGAAAACTCTTCAAGAGTTATCCTACAAGTTTTTAATCGGCACTGGGTAAAGCCCTCGTGCCCCCCGCTTCAGAATCCCGGAACGCCAGAAACCAGAAATTCAGAATCAAGGTGAGCGGGAGCAACGGAAGCCGAAGTTGGTGTTGGAATTCGTTGGATCGTACAAGTTGCGGAAGGCAGAGCGGACGTCGAACTCGTTGCTTCTCCACGAGCCGCCACGCAGCACGCGGTACTTGCCGGAAGCCGG
>DAOUBG010000007.1:0-214662 GCA_034432895.1 Anaerolineales bacterium | reverse complement strand
GTCGCCCAGCAGGAGCACGTCGTGGGTGGTGACCTTTGTTTTCGCCTGTTCCAGCGCCTGGGCCAGCGGGGAGCCGCGGCTGGTCAGCTCGGCGTAGAGGCGGGCGGCGAAGGCGATCGCCTGCGGGTCCCAGACCGGGGCGGTGTGACCGATCACGGCGCGCGCCAGGCCGGCGCGGATCAGCGCCTGGGCGGCGGAGTGGAGGTCATCGGCGGCGGTCTCACAGCCGTTGAGCACGACCAGGTCCAGGGGGCGGGGGAGGCCCCGCAGCGCCTCAATCAGCGCGGCGGTGGTCACGGGGTGGATCTGGCCGAGTTCGTCTTCCAGCAGCAGGCCCTCCGCCCAGGCATGGCCGCTGAAGTGAAGCACGTGGGGAAAATGCTGCTGGGCTTCGGCGCGCGGCGAGAGGGCGGCGCGCAGGGCGTCCAGCGTGGGCGGGGTCAGGCGGACGAGCAGGATGGGGGCGTGGCTTTCGCGCACCTGCTGGCTGAGTTCGTGCCACTCCTGCTTCAGGTCCAGGGGAGTGGGCATGCGGTCGGGGTGGTCGGGGTCGTAGACCGGCGCGGCCAGCAGCGCCAGGATGCGCAGCATGTGCGCCGGGTCGCGCCCTTGTTGACGGGCCTGTTCGGCGGCCCGGATCAGCACCTGTTCGGTCTGCACGATCAGGTTGTGCGAACCGGTGACCAGGATGGAATCTTGTACATTGCCCTGGACCTGGATCTGCATGGCGATCTCCTTTTGCCCCTTATCCGGCGGGAAAGTAGGAAGTTAAAACTTTTGGCTCATTATACAATGAGAGGAGAAAATTTTGCGCAAATGCTGGTTTGCGTTATTTCGTTTCCAGGGATTGGCCGAAGAAGAGCTCCCACCAGGCTTGCAGGTGGCTAGGGGTGGGGAGGACGACGGTTGGAGTGGGGAAGAGCATGGGGGTGGCGCCGGGTTGCGGCAGGGGGATGACGGGATGATCCCCTTCGCGGATGTAGCCGGCTTCGCGGCGCGCCCATTCTTCGACGGCCTGATCCGAGGCGGCGTAGGTCAGCTGGGTTTGCAGGGCGATCTGCGTTTGAGCCAAGGCGGTGACCTGGGTGCGCAGTTTGTGTGCTTCGCCTTCCAGCTCCTGGATGCGTTGCAAACGGTAGTTCAGATCGGTGAGCCAGAAGAAGAGGAAGATCAGCCCCAAAATGAGCAGGGTGCGACGAAGGATCACCCGCTTCATGCCACGCCTTCGATCACGACCATGTTCGTGCGCGCGTAACGGTGACGCAGGGCGCGCGCCGGAGCGTATTCGGGCGAATGGAGCCAGGCTTTGGCCTGCTCGATGCTTTCGAATTCCAGGATCACCAAGCGCTTGGGCTGCCATTCGCCTTCCAGCACTTCGGTGCGCCCACCGCGCGCCAGGTAGCGGCCGCCGTATTGGGCGACGGTGGCCGGCGCCAGCTTGACGTATTCCTGATACCCTTCGGGATCGGTTACTTCGATATCCACGACGACATACGCAGACATGAGGGACCTCCTTGAGGAAAAGTTTACAAAATGGCCATGGCGCACCCGTCGGCGCGACGATCCGAGCCGCCGATCAGCACGCCGTTTTGGCGATCGCGCAGGATGACTTGGCCGCGACCGAAGAGGGCACGTTCCCAACCTTCAACGGAGCGCACGGAATGCCCCCATGCGCTCAGGGTTTGCAGGGTGGAGGGCGGAATGCCGTTTTCCAGCGCCAGGCGGCTGCCGGCGGTGCCCTCTTCCAGACAGAAGCGCGGCAAATCGAGGGCCTCTTGCGGGTTCATGCCGTTTTCGATCAGCGCCAGAAAGACCTGAACGTGGCCTTGCGGTTGCATAAAGCCGCCCATCACGCCAAAGGAGGCGAAGAGGGCGCCGTCATCGGCGTGGGTGATCAGGGCGGGGATGATGGTGTGGTAAGGACGCTTGCGCGGTGCCAGGGCGTTCGGATGGCCGGCTTGTAGGCTGAAATTATGGCCGCGATTCTGCAGCGTGAAGCCCCAGCCATGGGGCACGATGCCGGTGCCGAAGCCCATGTAGTTGCTATTGATGAACGAGCAGGCATTGCCCCACCGATCCACCACGGTTAGGTAGACCGTATCGGATGCGGGATAGGGGATGCCGGGGGGAAGGTGGGGATTGGCACGCTTCGGCGCAATCAGAGCTCGACGACGGGCGAGGTAGCCCGGGTCCAGCAAGGCGGCGAGCGGCACATCCACTACCCGTGGATCGGCGATAAAGGAACGCGCGTCGGCAAAGGCCAGGCGCAAAGCTTCGATCTCCAGGTGCAATCGTTCCGCCGAAAGCGGATCGGAGGGCAGTTCAAAGCCCTCCAGGATGCCCAGCGCCAGGAGCGCGGTCAAACCCTGACCGTTCGGCGGACATTCCCAGAGTCGAAAGTCTTTATAGCGGATGGAGATCGGGTCATCCCAGGTGGAGGTGTGCTCGGCCAGGTCTGCCGGGCTTAGGCAACCGCCGGCTTGCTGCACGGCGGCGACGATGGCCTCGGCGATTTCGCCTTCATAAAAAGCCTTTTTGCCCCCTTCGGCGAGGCGGCGCAGGGTTCTGGCCAGGCCAGGGTTGCGGAAGAGTTCGCCAGGGCGCGGGGCGCGTTGTCCTTCGATCAGCAGCTCGGAGCCGTTGAGCGCCTGGAGCAGCTGTTTTTCGGCGCGTTGCCAAAAGTGCGCCGTGATGGGGGCGAGTGGAAAGCCTTCTTCCGCCAGGCGAATGGCCGGGGCGAGCACTTCGCCGAGCGGGAGCGTGCCGTGCCGTTCGAGCAGATCGCACCAGCCGGCACAGGCGCCGGGAACGGTGATGGTATAGGGGTGGAACGGCGGAAGCGATTCGCCGAACCCTTCCTTTTGCAGGCGCTCCAGGGTGAGCGCGGCCGGCGCACGGCCGGACCCGTTCAAGGCACTGATTTGACGGGTGCTCGCTTCGTAGAAGAGGGCAAAACAATCTCCGCCCAGCCCGGTGGAGGTCGGTTCGGTGACGTTGAGCGCCGCGGCGGTGGCAATGGCGGCATCGGCAGCGTTTCCGCCGCGTTCCAGAATTTGCAGGCCGGCGGCAACGGCCTGCGGTTGTGAGGTCGCAACCATGCCGTTGCGCCCAAAGACCGGCGAACGAGTGGCATAGGGATGGTTCATGATGAGGGCTCCTGGCGGGGGAGGGTGGTGACCAGCACTTTATCGACGCGGCGGCCGTCCATATCCATGACTTCAAAGCGCAGGTTCTGCCATTCCAGGCGATCGGCGACCTGCGGAATGCGGCCGAGCATGGTCATCAGGAAACCGCCGAGCGTTTCGTATTCTTCTTCTTGGGGCAGATGAGGGATGTGGAAAATCTCTTTGAAGTCATCCACCGGCAACATACCATCCAACAACCAGGAGCCGTCCTGGCGTTGAACGGCCTGGGCCTCTTCGCCGCCCAGATCGCCGACGATCTCGGAGAGCAGATCGTTGAGCGTGATCAGGCCTTGGACGCTGCCAAATTCGTTGACCACCAGGAGCATTTCGCGGTTGCTTTCCCTGAAAATCTCCAGGGCGCGCGAGGCCAGGGTAGTTTCCGGGACAAAGGCGACCGGCTGAATGCACTCTTCCAAGCGGATCGGGCGGTCTTCGAGCAGCGGGATGAGCAGGTCACGGGTTTTGACGATCCCCAGCACGTTATCCAGGTCATCGCGGCAGACGGGGAAGCGCGAGAAGGGGTTTTCGGCAATTTTGCGCTTGATTTCTTCCAGCGAATCCTGGATATCTAGCCAGACGATTTCGCTGCGCGGCGTCATCAGGGAATAGACGCGCTGATCGTGGAGCTGAAAGACGCCGCTCACCATCTCCTGCTCGGATTCTTCAAAGACGCCAGCCTGTGTGCCCTGATCGAGCAAGACGCGGATCTCCTCTTCGCTTACAGCCTGCATCTCTTCGGTGCGAATGCCCAGCAGGTGCAGCAACAGATCGGTGGAGGCACCGAGAAAGCGCACCAATGGAGCAAACAGGAAAAGGAACAGGCGCATTGGACCGATGCTCCAATGGGCGATCCGTTCGTTATAGGTCAACCCTAGGCGTTTGGGTACCAGCTCTCCCAGGACGATGGAGAGAAAGGTAATAACGAGGACGATCAGGGTCAGGGCAATGGTGTGACTATAGGTGGCAATCAGAGGAATATTTTGCAGGATTTGGGCCAGGTAGAGGACGATCGTGGCACCACTGAGGGCCCCCATGAGAAAATCGGTTAGGGTGATACCGATCTGAACTGCAGAGAGAAAGCGATTAGGGTTTTCCAGAAGTTGCAGGATCTGTCTTGCGCTTCGATCGGTCTCCACTTTCCCTTGCAGGCGCGCTCTGGGCAGGGAAAGCAGCGCAGTTTCGGTCATAGAGAGCAGGCTATGGATCAACAGCAGGAGGAGAAGGCTGGAAAGTTCTCTAACGGGTTCGATCATTTTGGGTCAATTGTGATTCCGGTGCAAAACCCATGTCTGCCAAACGGGATCGATTCAAGAACATGGACAAACACGGATAAGACGGAAAATGAGCGGATTTACAGCCAAAGCTGTTTTGGACCAAGAAGTGTGCAAAGAGCCCTATAAGTGCGGTGAGCTCCGTTATTTTTATTTTACTCTAATTCCTTTCCCTTCCACCGCGCGTCCGATAACCGAAAGGAATACATCCTGGGCTTTGCAGGCCTGTTCAAAAGCGGCGAGTTTTTCAGGAGGGATACCGAGGAGCAGACCGCCGCTAGTTTGCGGATCGAAGAGGAGCATTTGCTCTTCTTCCGGGCGCGGCGGATCGAAGGTCACCCATTGACCGAAGTACAGGCGGTTATCATGAGCGCCGCCGGGGAAGGTGAACAACGAGGCATAATGCCGTGCGGCGGTGGTAAAAGGAACGCGTTCGAATTCGATCTCCAGCCCAAGGCCGGAGGCATTGGCCATCTCCAGGGCATGGCCGAGCAAGCTGAAACCGGTCACATCGGTGGCGGCGCGGAGACTGTGTTCGACGGCCAGGCGAGAAGCCTCGCGATTGAGGCGCTTCATCCAACGCACCACTTCGGCCACGTCTTCCGGGTTGGCCTTCTGCTGCTTGAGCGCGGTGGTGGTGACGCCGAAGCCCAATGGTTTGGTCAGCGCGAGCAGGTCACCGGGGCGCAGGCCGGCCTTGGTGAGCATGTTTCGGGGGTGGAGGAAGCCGATCACTACTAGGCCGTATTTCGGCTCTTTATCCTGGATGGTGTGGCCGCCTGCGATCACCACGCCGGCCTGACGGGCGGTTTCGGCGCCGCCGCGCAGGATTTCGCTCGAGATTTCCGATGGCAATTGGGGCGGCAGGGCGGCGATATTCAAGGCCAGGAATGGTTCGCCGCCCATGGCATAAATATCCGAGAGACTGTTGACTGCGGCAATGGCACCGTAGTCATAGGCATCATCTACCACGGGGGTGAAGAAATCGGTGGTCACCACCAGGGCGCGCGTTTCATCCAGCCTCCAGATGGCGGCATCATCGGGGCTTTCCAGGCCGACCAGCAAGTCCGGGTAATCTTCTTTGCGGAAGATGTTTTGGATCGGGCGCAGCACGTGCGCCAGCGTTTCCGCATTGAGTTTAGAAGCTCAACCGGCGCAGGAAGAAAGGCTGGTCAGGCGAATTTGTTTGCCGCTCGGAAAGACTTCGCTCATCGGGTCCTTTCAGGGTGTTGGGGTAGGCGTGGTTTGCGGCAACGGCAGGATGAACGGAGCGCCACTGGGCAGGATCAGGGTTTGGATAGAGGGAGAAATCTTGATGATATAGAGGTATTGGAGCAATTCCGGGTTATTTCGCAAGACTTCCTGGATCGTCGCCAGAGCTTTGGCTTCGGCTTCGGCCTGGATCAGACGGGCTTCGGCTTCGCCCTTGGCTTGGATCACGGCGGCATCGGCTTGACCTTGGGCGATCTGCCGCGCCTGTTCGGCTTCTTGCTTCTTTTGCTCGACGACGAAGCGCGCCTGGAGTGCCATTTGCTCGGCGATCTGCTTTTGCTCCACGGCTTTGGCATATTCTTCGCTGAAATGGATATCGCGCAGGACGAAATCGATCAGCACGAGGTTGTTCTCGTGCAATTTTTTGTTCAGTTGCGCGGTGATGCTACTTTCCAGATCGGCGCGCTTTGTGCTGACGATCTCCTCCACGCCGTATTGGGAGGCCATATCGCGGATGATACCGCGTGTCAGCGGGCGTACCAGCTCGTTTGCGTAGCGATCTTGCCAGGTGATGTGCAGGTCAATGACGTGTTCCGGGTCAACGGCGAAGATGACCGAGGAATCGATGTACACTTCCTGTCCATCTTTGGTGCGGGCACGGATCGAATCATCGCCGAAAACTTGCCCTTCTGATGGGGCAGCGGACATGGTGTAGGTTTGACGCGAGATCGGGTAGCGCTTTACCTGCTCGAAGAAGGGCACGATCCAGTGGAGGCCGGGTTCAAGGGGCTGTTCGCGATAGCCCTTCGGCGAAAGGGCGGAGATCACCACGCCGCGCTCTTCAGGAGCGATGAATACCACGCCGGCGCCGATGATTGAGAGTACGATGGCCATGGCGAACAGAATAAGAGCAGGCAATATCCAACCGCGGACAGAGATGCGGCGGTTAGAACGTACCAGCATCAACAATAAGAAGCCGAAAAATCCAACCCAGGTAAAGAAGGCTGCACTTCGGATAAACGAGACAATGTTCATAAGCACCTCCGGTGGGTGAAAATCTACGCCAGGATCGACGTCAGCAAAAAATTATACCAGTCCACCTTGGCCGTTGGAGGCGTTTGGAACAAAAAAAGCGCCCCGCGGCGCGCTCTCGCTTTGAGTGCCCCCACGGGGATTCGAACCCCGGTTTTGGCCTTGAAAGGGCCGCGTCCTGGTCCTCTAGACGATGGGGGCGAAATGCGGGCAGATTGTATCATTACCCTGCGAAACGGTCAAGGATTTTGCGGTGCCCGGGAAATGCGCGTTCACAAGTGGAATGAGTTGTGGTAAACTTTTTATATACGCATCTCCCCACCTTTCAGGAGTCATTCATGAGCAAATCTCGTGCCGATCAAATCGTAGAACGCCTGCGAGCGATGCAAATTGCCGCCCCGGATATCGAAGCCTCGGCTGTTGTTTCGGTAGACGGTCTGATTATGGCTTCGGCATTGCCGGCAGATGTCGAGGAAGATCGTGTTTCGGCGATGTCGGCAGCTATGCTCAGCTTGGGTGAACGTATCGCGAACGAATTGGGACGCGGCGGACTGGAGCAGGTGTACATTAAGGGAGATAATGGCTTTATCGTGCTCACTTCTGTCGGCGAAGAAGCCGTCTTGACGGCGCTGGCCCGTCAGGAGGCCAAGCTCGGCTTGATCTTCCTGGAAATGCGCCGGGCTGCAGAAGATCTGCGCAAGCTTGTGGGATGATGGGTAAAAGCTACCTGTATTTGGGTATATTTTGGATGGGGAGGGTTGGTCGACCCTCCCCATCATTCCGTTTGTAGCAGGAGAATAGTCATGACCCGATATATCATTTTCACCGGTGGTGTGGTTTCATCTGTTGGAAAAGGAGTAACAGCCGCGGCGACCGGCCTTTTGCTGAAGGAACGCGGTCTACGCGTAGCCGTTCAGAAATTGGACCCGTATATCAATGTCGATCCGGGCACGATGTCGCCCTATCAGCATGGGGAGGTGTTCGTGCTCGATGACGGCGCCGAAACCGATCTGGACCTCGGGCACTACGAGCGCTTCATTGACATTCGTCTGACGCGCGTTTCTAACTTCACCAGCGGGCAAGTCTATGCCGAGATCATCCAAAAGGAGCGGCGGGGCGATTTTCTAGGCGGGACGATCCAGGTGATTCCGCATATCACCAACGAGATCAAACGGCGCATTGGGTTGGTGCCACGCGAAACCGGAGCCGAAGTGGTGGTGGTCGAAGTCGGCGGGACGGTGGGGGATATTGAATCACAACCTTTTCTCGAGGCTTTGCGCCAGCTGCGCAATGAGGTGGGGCGCGAGAATGTCTTTTTCGTCCATGTTACCTGGTTGCCCTATATCGGAGCGACCGGAGAATTGAAGACCAAACCTACCCAGCACTCGGTTGCGGCACTACGGTCGATCGGTATCTCGCCGAACATGATCATTGCCCGTTCGGATTATCCGATCGAAGATGGAATTTGCGAGAAGATCGCCCTCTTTTGCGATGTGGAGAAGCGTGCCGTGGTGCCGATGGTGACGACGGACGTGCTTTACGAGGTGCCCCTCTTGCTCGAAGAGCGCGGGGTTGGCGAGTATCTGCTCGAGCGCTTGAGGCTAACGCCTCGCAAGGAGCCGGATTGGCAACCCTGGCGAGACCTGGTGGAACGCGTCCGGCGCCCCAAACCGACGGTCAAGATTGCGCTGGTGGGCAAATACGTGGAATTACAGGATGCGTATATGTCGGTGCGCGAGGCGCTGAAGCATGCGGCACTGGCGAACGATGTGGATGTCAAAATCCTGTGGGTCCATTCGGTGGATTTGGAGAAGGGCAAAGGATGGGATCAGATCGAACAGGCACACGGGATTCTGGTGCCGGGGGGGTTTGGTTCGCGAGGGGTTGAGGGCAAGATCATGGCGGCGCGCTACGCACGGGAACATAAAGTGCCTTACTTGGGACTATGCTTGGGGATGCAGCTGATGTGCATTGAATTTGCGCGCCATGTGCTGGGGCTGGAAGATGCCCATTCGACCGAATTCGACCGATCGACGCCCCATCCGGTGATCGATCTGATGCTGGAACAGCGCTCGATCACCGACCTGGGCGGCACGATGCGGCTCGGACTTTACCCGTGTGTGCTCAAGCCGGGCAGTAAAGCCGCGGCCTGTTATAACACCTCACGAGTCGAAGAACGGCATCGTCATCGGTTCGAATTCAACAATCACTACCGTAGCCTGTTTGAGAAAGCCGGCATGGTCTTTTCCGGGCTTTCGCCGGATGGGAATCTGGTGGAGATTGCCGAGCTTGTCGATCATCCCTTTATGATCGGTTCCCAGTTCCATCCGGAGTTCCTTTCCAGGCCGATGCGCCCACATCCGTTGTTTGTAGGATTTGTGCACGCGGCGAAGGAGTTTGGTCAGGTGGTTGGTTAGTGGCGCGGTCGGTTGGTCGGGTGGTTGAGGGGTTGGGTAGAGGTGGAGCAGGTTGAAAGGGACTCTTATAGGATGCGGATGGCTCAGATGTCACGGAACGATACGGATGGAGGGAATCGGACGCAGATGAACAGGATGTGACGAATGGAGACGGGTGAATGTGGACCAGGCATGAGCACGAAGGAGCATGCTGGGCACGGAGTGCTGTTCCCATCACCACCACGGTCCCCGGTCTACGGTCCACGGTCCGATCATTGACAGCAGAAGCATCTACAAGTATGCTAATTGACTCGGAGAAGAAACGATATGCGCCGTCTTCCGGTATTCACATGGCGATTGTTGATGTTGGGCATCGTCACGTTTGCAGTGATGATTTTGGGGCGTTGGGCAACGGTACATCAGGCGTTCACTTGCACCACCTGGCCGCTTTGCTGGGCCGAAGGTGGCCGTGGTTGGCTTGATCTGCTTCATCGCTTTTTGGTGGCACTGGCACTGTTGCTTTTGGCGGATGTTTTGCGCCGGGCGTGGAGGAACTATCGGCAAGATACGTTGATCCTGCCCTTGGCTACGCTCTTGGCGGTGCTGTTCGGGGGACAGGTTTTGATCGGGGCGTTGCTGGTCGTCCGTGGCAACCCGTTGCACTTGCTTTTGCTCCACGCGCTGACGATGATTTCCCTCTGGCTAATCCTGCTGGTTTTGACTTGGGCTTCTCTTTTCCGAACTCCAAAGCCGATTGCGGCGCGACGTTCCTGGCGCGATTTTTTTGCCTTGACCAAGCCGTTGATCGTCGGGTTGCTGTTGATTACGACGCTGGGGGGGATGGCGGCCGGTGGGCGTGCTTGGCCTGCGCCAGGGCTGGCTTTTTGGACTTTGCTCGGCGGAGCGCTGGCGGCAGGAGGATCGGGGGTGATCAATCAATATATCGATCGCGAGATCGATCGGCATATGCAACGCACGGCGCGCCGGCCATTGGCGGCCGGAAGGGTGACGCCGGCCGAGACGCTGGCTTTTGGGTTGGCGCTTTGCCTGCTCAGTTACTATGTGATGGCCGGTTTCGTCAACCTGCTGGCGGCCTTGCTTTCGCTGGCCGGGATCGTCTACTATGTGATTGTCTATAGCGTCCTGCTCAAGCGGCGCACGGTACAGAACATCGTGATCGGCGGCGGGGCCGGGGCGATCCCACCGTTGGTGGGCTGGGCGGCGGCGACCGGAACGCTGGATTGGGCGGCACTTTTCCTCTTCCTGATCATTTTCCTGTGGACGCCACCACACTTTTGGGCGCTGGCGATCGTGCGCCAGAAGGATTACGCGCGCGCCGGCGTGCCGATGTTGCCGGTGGTCCATGGCGAGAAGGAGACCCGAAGACAGATTTGGCTCTATACGCTGGCGCTGGTCGCTTTGAGCTGGGTGATGCGTTTTTTGGGAATGGCGGGGAATTTCTATTTTGCGGCCGCGGTGGTGTTGGGGATTTGGTTGATCTACGGCGCCTGGCGCGTGTGGCGCAAAGAGGGGAATAAGGTGGCCTGGCAGATGTATCGCTGGTCAAGCATGTACTTGTTCTTCCTCTTTCTGGCGCTGATGATCGATCGCGCTTTATGAAGCTACGGCGAAGGCGGCGCTTCGGGAAGCAGGAGCAGCTTAGGTCCCTCCTCGAGTGCGCCCGGCACGAAGCGGTGGATGGCACCCAAACACGGGAAACGCACTCCGGCCGGGGCCGGCACGCGGCTTCGATTCTTTCCTGTTATAATCGATATGATGGAGAAGCGAGAATTTCATCCGGAGATGATGCCGCGCCGCGGTGAATGGACGGCGTGGGGACTATGGGCGGTGATCAGCCTGGCGCTGTGGGAAATGCACAGGCTAGGGTCGATCCCCGGCTGGGCATGGATTTTGTGGGGCTTTCTGCTCTTTGCGGCGGCAAGCATTTCGCTGGGGAATTGGATGGACCGCCGAACGGTGTTGCGTTTGACGCCGGAGGGGATCGAGTTCGAGAACGGGTTGCGCCATGTGAGACTGGGCTGGAATGAGGTGGTGGCGGTGAGTGTGTTCCCTTCTAACCTGGGGCGCACGGTGCAGGTAAGGGGGGAACAAGCCCATTTCCGCTTTAAGACGTTGGGCGAGTTTAAGTTCCGCGGTGAGACGCGGGGACGCACCGGCTTTGCGGCCGGGGAGGAGATTTTGCAAGAGATTGTGCACCGTAGCGGGTTGCGCGCGGTGCAGGAAGAGGGAATTTTGGAATATAAACGTTAGCCAGGAGTGCGCGATGAACATTGACGAACAAGTCGAATGGCTGATGCAGGGTACCGAATATGGAGATGAAGAGCTGGCTCAGGCAATGCGCCGTGAGCTACGTGAGCGCCTTTTGGAGGGACGGCCGCTGCGTGTGTATTGTGGTTACGATCCCACTTCGACGGATTTGCATTTGGGTCATACGATCACGATGCGAAAGTTGCGCCAGTTCCAAGATTTGGGTCACGAGGTGACTTTCTTGATCGGCAGTTACACAGCACTGGTGGGCGATCCTTCGGATAAGAATAAGGCGCGGCCGATCCTGACCGAGGAGCAGGTGATGGAAAACGCCCGCACCTATGCGGAACAGGCTTTTCGGGTGCTGGATCGGGAGAAGACGCGCATTCGCTATAATGGGGAGTGGCTTTCTAAGCTGACGCTGGTGGATTTGATTCGACTAGGGCAACATTTTACGGTGCAGCAATTCCTGACGCGCGAGAATTTCGCCAAGCGCCTGGAGCGTGGCGACCCAATCTTTTTGCACGAGACGTTCTACGCGCTGATGCAGGGGTACGATGCCGTGGCGCTACAGGCGGACGTGCAGGTGGGTGGTTCGGATCAGCTGTTCAATATCATCGTGGCCGGGCGAAAGTTGCAGGAGGCGCTCGGTCAACGCCCGCAGGTGGGGGTTATCCTGGGCATTCTGCCGGGGACGGATGGGGTGCAGCGGATGTCGAAATCGCAGGGGAATGTGATCCCGATCCACACCACGGCGGAGGATATGTACGGAAAGCTGATGTCCATTCCGGATTTTGCCATGCCGAAGTACTTCCGCTTGGTGACGCGCTGGACGCCGCGGCAGATTCAGGAGATCGAAGAGGCCCTGGCCGGTGGCAAATTGCATCCGCGCGATGCGAAGATGAAGTTGGCGCGCGAGGTGACGGCGATCTTTCATGGAGAGGAAGCGGCAGCAACGGCGGAGGAAGCGTTCATCCGCATTTTCCGGCAGCGCGAGTTGCCGCAGGAGATGGAAGTGTTCATCTTCCGCCCGGGGCAGACGGTGCTGGATGTTTTGGTGGAGGCGAACCTGGTGGCTTCGCGCAGTGAGGGGCGGCGGTTGATCGAGCAAAAGGGTGTGCGCTTGGATGGTCAGGTGCTGGAGCGTGCCGATATGCCCATTCCCCATGAGGGAGTGTTGCAGGTGGGCAAACGACGATTTGTGCAGTTAAAGCGTTGACGTTTGCGCCGGGGCGTGATACAATCAACCCCGCTTAAGCCCCCATCGTCTAGTGGCCCAGGACGGAGCCCTCTCAAGGCTCAAACAGGGGTTCGAGTCCCCTTGGGGGCACAAGGAAAACTGCCGAGAGGCAGTTTCTTTGTTTTTTATGGCTCTCAAACCGTATCTTGCCACAATTGAAACGAATAGCAGATAAAGTAGCCATGTATGCCGGATAGAAGTACGCCACCTCGGATGAAACGCTTGCCCCGCGTTTTGCCGCTGCGTGGGGGAAAGGTGCTATGCCGGTCAGGGCAGCGATCTGTTTACGATCGCAGGAGGTGCGGTACAATTAGCGACGCAAAGGCGCATCCTCTTTCATCCCGAAATACGGTCGCATCCCCATGCATATCTCCCTCTCGTATCGCCATTCGCTGGAACTTCCCCCTTCTCTTTTCGCCGAAAGCGGGCGTCTTTTGGCGGACTTTGCGGCTGCCCGTCAATTGGCCTCGCGCTTGCAGCGTTCAGCTGCCCAAATTTACGCACTTTCGCTGATCAACGAAGCCTTTGCGCATATTCTAGATCGTTTAGAGGAGCGCGGGCTTTTTCCCCTTTCTGCGCACCTATCTCTCCTGGAATCTCGCTTGGGGCGCGAAAAGCTCCGCTTCACCTTGCTCCGCTTCCTAGAGATTTTCCCACCGCTTTCCGTATTTCTGGAGAAAGAAACGCCACTTCAATATCTGGATCATCCCCAAACGCCATCCAGACCGCGCGAGGCACTGAAAGAACTCTTGCTCCTTTACTTGGAAAACGCCAACCGCGCTGCCCTCGATTTTTACCCGTTTTTTGACGATACTTTGTTGCGCCGTGAAACGATCTACGAGGACTTAATCACCGGTCTGCAACTGCTTGCATCTCCCACGGCGGGGCAGAGCGAAAATCCGTTGGAAAAACTTTTTGTGCCTCTCCGGCAGGCGCCTCTCTCTCTGGAAGCGCAGCTTCAGCTGATCCTCCAAACCTGGGATTTTCTGCTAGATGAAAAATGGCGGCAACGTCTGCAACGTGCACTGGATTTTTTGGCAGAGGAGAAGACGCGCTTCGCTGCCGGCCCGGGCGAGGTCCCTATTCCGATTTTTGCTGCCTCTTCAGCGGAAGCGCCGCAGCGGATCACGCCGGACCGGGACTGGATGCCGAACCTTGTGCTGATTGCGAAAAACGTCTACGTATGGTTGGCGCAACTTTCGCGGCTCTATCAGCGTCCGATTCGCCGCCTGGATGAAATCCCCCAGGAAGAACTCAACCGACTGGCGCGCTGGGGCGTTAACGGACTTTGGCTGATCGGCCTTTGGGAACGCAGCCCAGCCAGCCGGCGCATCAAACGATGGATGGGGGATGAACAAGCGCTGGGTTCGGCCTATGCCATTCGCTCATATGATATTGCTGCCGATCTCGGCGGTTGGGAAGCCCTGCAAACCCTGAAACAACGGGCGGCAGAAGTCGGCATTCGCCTGGCGGCGGATATGGTGCCCAATCATATGGCGATCGATTCCACCTGGGTCTTTGAAAAGCCGCATTATTTTCTCTCCCTGCCCTATCCGCCCTATCCTTCGTACACGTTCAACGGCCCCGATCTCTCCGAGGATGCGCGCGTTTCGATCTATATCGAAGATGGCTATTACACCCGGCAGGATGCCGCGGTGGTTTTCAAGCGGCTCGATCGTCAAAGCGGAGAAGCGCTGTATATCTATCACGGCAATGACGGCACTTCCGTCCCTTGGAACGATACGGCCCAGATTGACTATCTCAACCCCGAAGCGCGCCAAGCGGTGATCGAGACCATCCTGCACGTAGCGCGTCATTTTCCCATCATCCGTTTCGATGCAGCTATGACGTTGGTCAAACGCCACGTGCAACGTCTTTGGCATCCCTTGCCGGGGCAGGGAGGGGCCATTCCCTCGCGCGCCGAACATGCCGTCTCGCCGGAAGAATTTGAAAAGCGCATGCCGCGCGAATTTTGGCTAGAAGTGGTCGAACGCGTCGCTCAGGAAGCGCCGGATACCCTTTTGCTCGCCGAAGCCTTTTGGATGATGGAAGGCTACTTCGTACGGAATCTGGGGATGCACCGCGTCTATAACTCTGCTTTTATGCACATGCTGCGCGATGAGCAGAACGCCAAATATCGGCTATTGATGAAAAATGTCCTCGAAGCCGAGCCGGAGGTCCTCAAGCGGTTCGTTAACTTCATGAACAACCCGGATGAGCGCACGGCCGTTGAGCAATTCGGCGAGGGGGATAAATATCTGGGTATCTGCACCCTGATGGTGACTTTGCCGGGCTTGCCGATGTTCGGACATGGCCAAATCGAAGGCTATCGCGAAAAGTATGGCATGGAATTCCACGCCCCGCGCTGGGATGAAGAGCCCAATGCAAGCCTGATCACGGCCCATGAGCGTTGGATCTTCCCATTGCTTCACCGCCGCTCGTTGTTTTCCGGAATAGAACATTTTGCCCTCTTTGACTTTTTTACCCCGGAAGGGGTGGTCAACGAGGATGTTTTTGCGTTTTCCAATCGAAATGCTTCCGAGCGCGCGTTGGTGATCTATCACAATCGCTATGCTGAAACGCGCGGGTGGCTGCGCACCTCTGTGGCACAGCGCATGGCAGGCACACTGCGCCAACAGGTACTAGCCGAGGCTCTTGATTTGCCCAAAGAGGGTTATGTTGCTTTCCGGGATGTGGTTTCCGGCTTAGAGCATTTGCTCCCTGCGCGAGAACTATGGGAAAAAGGGCTTTACCTGGAGCTCTCGGCCTACCAACGTCACGTCTTTTTGGATTGGCGTTTCGTAAGCGGCGAACGCTGGGAGGCATTGTATCGCGCCCTGAGCGGGCGTCCTGTTTCCTCCCTGGAAGAGCGCTATCAGGCGCTCAGCGCCTCCAGCACCCAACCGATTCCGCGTCCACATCTCGCCTCATCCCAGGAACCTTCGGTTGCACCTCAAAAAGCGCAAAAAGCGCAGCAAGCGGCGAAGCGGAAAACGCGCCAGAAGCCTTCCCGCTGAATGTAATGGAACGTAGATAGAGGCCGATACTACGTCTCGGTTCGTTGCACCCCCCTTTTGTTGTGAGTTTTGTGGTTAAAACAGCTCTGGCCGCATGCCCATTCACATAGCTCTAGGAAAATCGCAAAATTTTAGCGCTTTACGGTGGAGTCAGAGGTATTTTACGGTGGAGTCAGAGGTATTTCGACCGAAAACACGGTCACTGATGAGCATCCATCCTAGGCAGAATACGGTAACTAGCAGAATGGTAAATGGCAGGCCGCGCGTTTGGGCCAGGTAGCCGATCAACAGGCTGCCAAACGGCGTGACCCCCTGAATGGCCCAAAGGTAGATGCTGAATACACGCCCGCGCAGCCCGTTTGGGGTGTTCGTCTGGATAATCGTGTTTGAAAGCGCCAATTGCGTCACCGAACCCCAGCCCATCATGGCCACCAGGAGTAAGGCAAGCGGAAAAGATGGAACCAGAGCAATGCACAAGGCTCCCAGCAAGTAGGCTGCCTGTCCGATCTTCGCCCAGCGTTCGTGATGTTTCAGGGTGGTGCTGAATACACTGAGCAAGAGAGAAGCGGTCAAAGCACCGAAGCCTTGGGCCGTGTAAATAGCGCTGCTGCGCGCATCTATGAGGGAACGCGGATCGCTGGGGGCGGAAAGGATTTCTTTGGCAATGGCCGGGATCTGTTGTACCAGGGGGAAGGCTAGTAGCCCCATTAGACCTGCCAAGAAGACCACGCGGCGTATTTTGGCATGCTTTAACAAGTATGTGGTGCCCTCGCGCGCTTCTTTCCAAAATTGAATGCCTTTTGGGTGTTCGATGATGCTGCGATATGGATTTCGTATAGCCAATAACCCACCCACCACAAAAAGAAAACTAAAGCCATTCACCAAGAAAACCCAAGCCTCACCACGACTTGGAACCGCCAACAAAAAAGCCGCCGCCAGCGAAGGCCCCAAAACGCGCGAGAGATTGAAAGCCATGGACTGCAAGGCAATAGCATTCGGTAAGGCAGAGGGACCTACCAGCTCCACAAGCATAGCTTGGCGAGCAGTGATCTCTATCGTAGAAGCAATGCCCAGGACCAAGGAAAGCCAAACCAGATGGGTGACGCGTACACGATCGGTGAAGGTCAACCAGGCGAGCAGAAAAGCCTGCAGCATCATCACCGTTTGGGCAACGATCACCGCTTTACGCTTTTCCAGATGCTCTACCAAAACACCACCGGGGATGGCCAGGAAAAAGGTGGGCAGGGTGAGAGCAAAGGCGATCAAACCCAAATCGAAGCGACTGTTGCTCAAGTGATAGGCCAGCAACGGTTGGGCCGTATTTTGCATCGCTGTGCCGATAAGTGAAAGGAAGTGCCCACCGATGAAGAGCACAAAATTGCGTTCACGCAAAGCGGGGAAACGATCGGAGAGCGTCATTCAGGTCAGGGCTGAAACGGTTCTAGCAATTTCGGCTCATCGAGATCGGAGCGATTGACGAGTGTGCTCACCCGGTAGGCAACCATTGCCTCGGTCGGGAATGGACGCACCCAGCGCTCAGACGATTCGTTGACCCGTGGCCAAAGCCATTCTTCGTATTCCTGTGGGGAGAGGATCAACGGCATTCGCTCGTGGATCGGGCGCACCAGCTGATTGGCGGGGACGGTAAGGATCAGGCAAGTGCACATGTCTTGCCATTCTTCCCATAAGCCGGCAAAGGCAAACGGGCGAGGCTCGCGGAGACGAAAATACCAGGGATATTTGCTTCGGCCCATGCTTTGCCATTCGTAGAAACCATCTGCCGGGATCAGGCAGCGCCGAGAACGCCAGGCGGCGCGAAAAGCCGGTTTTAAGGCCGCGGTTTCGGCGCGCGCGTTGATGTAAGGTCCGATGCGCTCCGCCTTCGCCTTGGCCCAAGATGGCAGGAAGCCCCATTGGGCAAACCTTGCTTCGGTCGGCTGCTGCGCTTCGAGGATCAGAACGGGTTGTCCTGGGGCGATGTTATAGCGCGGCGCATAAAGGGTCGGGAATATCACTCCCGGAAAACTTGCTTGTAATGCCTGAAGATCGGCAGTCAGGGTGAATCGTCCGCACATGGTTTGTTCCAATAGCGAAAATCGCCTTCGCGGCGCGTCCAGCCTTGGGCATCTAGGTATTCCAGGAACGGTAAAACGTATTTGCGCGAGGATTGAAAGAGATCGCGCACTTGAGCGACCGTCAATCGCCCTTCTCGAGCCAGGCTTTGACGTAGCCGCTCGACCATCGTTTGAAAATCGGCCTGACGGAAGACGATCTCAGGGGAAACGGCAATGAGATCACCCCGTAGCAGCAGTGCTTGGAAAACCTCTTGGCCGACACTTGCAACGCACTCATCTACGGTGGGGGGCGCAAAAGGCGCTTGCTCGAAGCGCCGAAGCAATGCCTGAACCTGTTTCTCCTGTGCCGGCGTGAAACGGATTTCGTGTTCGGGCAAGGCCAGGCGCGAGTGCAGCTCTTTGAGGGTGCCTTCTGCCAGCCAACGTTCTACCAGGATGGGAAAGTGAGCCGCAGGGATGCGCAAGCGTTGGAGCAGTTCTTGTCGCGAAATGCCGGGGCGGAGGGGATAGAGATGATGGTATTCGGCGAGATTGGCCTTTGCCTGCTCTGTGAGCGCTTGCCAGCGGCTCATGGCCATCACGGGCGCTTCAAGAGCAAGGACCTGAGACGGATCGCCCAAAAGGAGCAAAGCGCCTTGCCGAAGCAATTCCTGCGCAACTTGATATCCCAAGGATTCATCCAAAGCGGCGCGACGGATCATTTCACTCAACGGAGCGATAAACAAATCCGCCGCCGCCTGCAGCAAAAGGGTTTCGGGAGCGCCCTTTTGAAGGGATTCCAAGCGTTGGAGGACTTCTGCTTCAAAACGGCGATAGCGGCGCCGGGGATGAGGGTCGAGGATCAAGCCGCCGCCTAGGGTTTCGGCAGGGGAGGGCCGACGCAGGATGAACCGATCGCCACGCGCGGCCACGATCGGCACGCGGAGCTCCAACTGGGCCAGGCCTTCTTCTCCGGGGAGTAATTCATCCTTTCCCAGCAGGCGAATTCTGGCTAACGATTCGGTTGTGGTGTGAAATAGCTTGAGCTCGCTCCCATGGCGCAGCGGCTTTTTGAGATCGGGAAGTAGGCGGATGGTAACATCCAGGAACGTGGTAGGGTGGTAGCTTTGCGCTAAGACAAGCACATCGCCACGTTCGATCTCGTGAGCCGAAACGCCGCTCAAGTTTACGGCGGTGCGTTGACCCGGATGGGCAGTTTCTTCCGCTTTTTTGTGCGTTTGTAGCCCGCGAATACGGGCACGTAAGCCTTTGGGTAGAATCAGGACCTCATCGCCAAAGTGCAACGTCCCGTCAAGCAGGGTTCCGGTGACGATCGTGCCAAAGCCGCTCAGGGTGAAAACGCGATCGATCGGCAGACGTGGCCTGCCAAGATCGGGACGAGGTGGGGTTTTTTCCCACAAATGGGCGAGGGAGTTTACCAAAGCATCCAATCCATCGCCGCGTTTTGCCGAGACGCGCAGAATAGGCGCATTCTCCAACACACTTCCACGCACCAGCGAGCGGATTTCCTCTTCAACCAGTGCGAGCCACTCTTCATCCTGGATCAGATCTATTTTATTCAAGACGATCAAGCCCTGGCGAATTTGGAGCAGATCAATGATCGCCAGATGCTCACGCGTTTGGGGCATCACACCTTCATCGGCAGCGATGACCAGCAGGACGGCGTCCAATCCTCCCACGCCGGCCAGCATATTTTCGATGAAATCCCGGTGCCCGGGGACGTCAACGATGCCTACTTCTTCGCCGTTCGGCAGCTGCAACCAGCCGAAACCCAGATCGATGGTCATCTGGCGCTCTTGCTCTTCCTTCAGGCGATCTGGATGAACGCCGGTTAGAGCGGCGATGAGCGCCGATTTACCGTGGTCAACGTGGCCGGCGGTGCCGATGACATGCATGGGTCACCTTTTAGCCGAGGGTGGGGTGAAGAGACGCTTGTAGGCTGTCAGCCAATCGTGGGCCATATGCATCAGCTGTTGGATTTGTTCTTGGACGATCTCGGCACTCTGATGGAATTGCTCCTGCAGGTCTTCGGTGGATTGCGACAATACCTGTTGTTTTTCCTCAAGATTCCCCAGCTGCTTGCGCAGATCGTTCAACGTTTGTTCCTGAAGCAGGGTAAAAGAGGTCCAGCGCTTTTGCTCTTCTGCCCGGAAGGCAACCCATTCCTGGCGCAGGCGTTCCTCACCTAGACGTTGAATTTCGCTGATCTCCCCAAGGCGGCGCTCCAAGCGTTGCTGTAATTCTGCGAACACGTTTTCGGCGCGTTGAGTAGCGCGCAAAGCGTCCTCAACCTGGGCACGTTTGGCATCCAGATCGGTGATCGCCTGGCGGAACTGTTCGCTGAATTCTTCCATCTTCTTCTGATAACGTTGCAAGTCAACCTCCATGACTTGTATTTTCTGGATCGCAGCGCTAAACTCTTTTCGGCGATCGGTTTCTGATGCCAAGACCTCATTGACCCGTTGATTAATCGAGCGAAACGTGTCGTTCTGAAGGTCTATTTTTTGTTGTTGTTCATCCACCCGCTTGCGTAGGGAGCTCAATTCTCCCTGTAAAGTGGTGATCTGCCCTAAATCTCGCCGATGTGCTTCTTCCCAGACCTGAGACGTGGTGCGTAATTCATCCTGTGCCTGGGCTATCTGGGAAATTCTTTCTCGCAGAGTGTCAATCACATCGCGCAGACGAGCCGTTTCGTCAGCGCGGGCTTTTATCTTTTGCTCCAACACGGGAATATCCACTTTGGTCGAGCGGATCTCTTCCAGTTCCTTTTGTAGTGCTTCCAAGGAGCGCGCCGGAGTCTGAAGGGCTTCTTGTAACTTCTGATCTCCCTTTCGCTCTACCTCGGTGATCATGCGTTGCAATTCCTCGCGTTGACGTTGGAGCCCATTTTCTAATTGTTCCAAGCGAGCCGGAAGAGAAAGCAAGGGCGAGAGCTGTTTTTGCATTTCGCGAAGCTGTTGCGTTAAGATACGCAAATCGGCAGATAGACCGTTTATCTGCTCCTGCAGTACACTTACTTGGGGCTTGTTTTTCCGCTGCTCTTCCTCAAGGAACTCCAACCGACGAATGATTTCCTCGAACTCCATGAGTCCTCCTGTGGTCAAGGGTGAAAGGATCGTGTGAGATTATAAACCAGAACATGGTACAATCTGGGCACTATGGCAAACCTGTTCTCCAAATGGCGAGAAGGACTGCAACGTACCAGCCAGGCGACTTTTGGGCGACTGGCAAGCATGTTGGGTGCTACCGAGATCACTGAAGAAACCTGGGAAGAGCTGGAGGCACTCTTGATCCAGGCCGATGTGGGCGTGGAGACGACCCAGGATCTGCTGCAGGTTCTACGCCGAAGGGTGCGCGATGAGGGCTTGCGTCGTTCAGATGCCTTGCAGCAGGTCTTGCGCGAGGAACTGCTGCGGCGTTTGCCAAAGCCGCCGGAAATTCAGTTCTCCTCACATCCTGCCGTCATCTTGATCGTAGGAGTCAACGGCTCCGGGAAAACTACCACCATTGCCAAGCTCGGCCGACGATTTCTCCAGGAAGGCAAAAAAGTGCTCTTCGGAGCAGCTGATACATTTCGTGCTGCGGCGGTGGATCAACTTCAGGTTTGGGGTGAGCGGCTCGGGGTCCCGGTGATCACGGGTGCGCCAAATAGTGACCCCGGCGCCGTAGCTTATAACGCCGTTCAAGCCGGGTTAGCACGCGGCGTCGATCTCATCCTGATCGATACAGCCGGACGTTTGCATACCCGCTATAATCTAATGGAAGAGCTCAAAAAGGTGCATCGGGTGATCGGAAAAGCATTCCCCGGCGCGCCCCATGCCGTCTGGCTGGTGATGGATGCGACGACCGGACAGAACGCCCTGGCCCAGGCGCGTGCGTTCAAAGAGGCCGTACAGGTCAACGGTGTCATTTTGAGCAAACTGGATACCTCGGCGCGCGGTGGAATGGCCTTTGCCATTTGGAACACGTTGCACCTGCCGATCCTGTTTGCCGGGCTTGGGGAGAAAATGGAAGATCTGCAACCGTTCGATCCGCAGGCTTTTGTGGATGGGATTTTTGCAACAGAGCGGGAGACGTAAGCGGGAGAACGATCGACGACCCCGGTTTACCGTCTACGACGGCACACGGTCCACCACTATCTACCCTTAACTCTAAAATTCGACGAGGAGATGATGAGCGAGTTGATTGAGCGTCTTTCGGAGCTTCAGGTGAATATAGATCAATTGCGGAGGCGTCTTTGACCTAGACGCCAAAGAGCGCGAGCTGGATGAGCTAAAAAAGCGTAGCGAATCGCCGGACCTTTGGAACGATCCTGCTTCGGCCCAACGTCTCATGCGCCGCTTATCCGAGCTGCGCGAGGAAGTTGAGGGTTGGCAGGCTTTTCGGCGGCGTGTTCAGGATGCGCTTGAGTTGGCACGCATGGATGATGATAGTCTGCTGGCTGAGCTGAAACAGGAAGTCCAGTTGTTGGAAGAAGAATTTGAAAAGCGCTCTTTTGCCACCATGCTTTCCGGGCCGTATGATGCCGGCGATGCATTGCTGGCGATCCACGCTGGTGCAGGCGGCACCGATTCACAAGATTGGGCTTCGATGCTCATGCGCATGTATCTGCGCTGGGCCGAGCGCCGTGGATACGAAACGGAAATCCTCGATCTGACCGAAGGCGAAGAGGCCGGGATCAAAAGCGCGACCATTGCCGTCAATGGCAAATATGCCTACGGCTATCTACGGTCGGAAAAAGGTGTGCATCGGCTGGTGCGCCTTTCACCGTTTGATGCCGCCCACCGCCGGCACACGTCTTTCGCCTTGGTAGAGGTCTTGCCGCAAATTGCCATGGACGATCCGGAAGTGGTGATCGATCCGAAAGACCTGAGAATAGACGTCTACCGCGCTTCGAGCGCCGGTGGTCAAAATGTGCAGAAAAATGCCACCGCGGTGCGCATCACGCACATCCCAACCGGGATTGTGGTCAGCTGCGAAAACGAACGCTCGCAGGTGCAGAACAAAGAAACAGCCATGCGCATTTTACGCGCTCGTCTCTTTGAGCTAAAACGAGCCGAGAAGGAAGAAGAAATTGCCCTGCTACGCGGTGAATACGTCAAGGCGGAATGGGGCAATCAGATCCGCTCCTATGTGCTCCATCCCTATCAGATGGTCAAGGATCACCGCACTGGCTACGAAACCGGCAACACCCAGGCCGTCCTGGATGGCGAAATTGATGAGTTTATGATCGCGTACTTGCGTCAATTTGGAGGCGAAAAGCGATGAAAGTCTTTTGGCAAAAGTACGTTTTTACCCGTGAAAACGGATTGGCATTGGCTCTAGCGCTGATCCTAACTGCTCTGATTATTTTCACCTCCGATCTCACCCCAACTTGGATCTACCAAGGATTTTGAACGATGGATACTATCGTCCAAAAACTTTCCGAATATATCGCCCGTGAGATTCTCAAAACGCCTTCACGCTCCTTGGAAGCGAATCAGCCGTTAATTTCCAGCGGTCTGATTGATTCTTTCCACCTGGTAGACCTGGCACTCTTTGTGGAAGATACATTTGGCGTGCACTTGGAAGATACGGAACTCCACGCGGCTACGTTTGACACTCTGGAACAACTCGCCGCTTTGATCCGCGAACGTCAGGCATCATGAGCACACTGGCACACATTCTCCTGGAACACTTTGAGCATCATCCCGATCGGGTCAGTATCATCCTGCAACATGCCGGCCAGGAAGATCGCCCTCTTGCTTATGCTGACTTGATGAAGGGCGCTGAAGCCTTTGCGGCTACCTTGCAACGCGAAGGAATTCACGCAGGCGAAGTGGTCGTGTTGATTTTGCAGCACGGGAGCGATCTGGTCTTTTCCTTCTTCGGCTCGATTCTCTACGGCGCGATCCCTTCGATCATGCCTTTCCTGACCGAGAAGCTTTCGCCGGAGCGTTACCGTGCTGACCTACAAGCGCTTATCCGCATCACCCGGCCGACGGCTATCGTAACTTACCCCGAGTTCGCCGGAGAAGTGCGCCAGGCGATCACGCCGGAAAGCTCGGTGCGTGCCTTGATCACAACGGATACTTTTGAATCGTCGGAAAGGCTCAACGATCTGACCTGGTTGCCCGGTTTGCGACGAGGAGAGAATGACATTGTGCTATTACAGCACTCTTCCGGCACTACCGGGCTGCAGAAAGGGGTTGCGCTTTCCCATCGAGCGGTGCTTAATCAGTTGGAAGCGTATTCTGAAGCAATTGAACTGAACGAACAAGATGTGATTGTATCCTGGCTTCCGCTGTATCATGATATGGGCCTGATCGCCGGCTTTATTATGCCCGTGGTGTGTGGTGTGCCGTTGGTGCTCATGTCACCGTTTGATTGGGTACGTGCACCCCATCGGCTCTTTCAGGCAGTCTCGCGTTATCGTGGCACACTTTCCTGGTTGCCCAATTTTGCCTATAACTTTTGTGCCCAAAAAGTGCGCGAGGCACAATTGAACGGCGCAGATTTAAGCTCCTGGCGCGCCGTGATCAATTGCTCAGAACCGGTGCGCTGGGAAAGTCACCGGGTATTTTATGAGCGTTTCAAAGCTTACGGGTTGCATTACGAGGCGCTTCAAACCAGCTATGCCATGGCCGAAAACGTCTTCGGCGTCACCCAGAGCCGCTTAGGTGAGCCACCGCGCACCGATGTTATCGATCGCGAAGCCTTCATGAGCGAACACGTGGCGCGCCCTGCCAGCGAAGGCCGGCCTTCGCTGGTGATGATGTCCAGCGGCCGACCGTTGCGGAATACCCGCGTGCGCATTGTGGATGAACAGGGACGCGACCTCCCCGAACGAGTGATTGGGGAAATCGCCATTCAATCCGATTGCATGTTAACCGGCTACTTCAACCGTCCCGATCTCACCCAAAAAGCTTTGCGCGATGGTTGGTATCTCACCGGCGATCTCGGCTATCTGGCCGATGGCGAGCTCTATGTTTCCGGACGCAAAAAGGATATCATCATCGTCGGCGGGAAAAACGTTTATCCCCAGGACCTAGAAGCGCTTGCCGGCGAGGTGCCCGGTGTCCATCCCGGGCGCGTGGTGGCGTTCGGTATTTTCGATGAGTCGCTGGGAACGGAGGAAGTAGCCATCGTAGCCGAAGTAGATACCCCCGACCCGATAGAGCGCGAGCAGATCGCCGAAGCCATTCGGCTGCATGTCACGCGTAATTCGGCTATCGCCGTGCGCTATGTGCGCGTGGTAGATGCAAAATGGCTTATTAAGACATCTAGCGGTAAGATTGCCCGCGCCGCGAATCGCGAAAAGTTCTTGCGAGAAAACGGTTTCAATACGGGCATCTCAATTTGAGTCCGCTACCAAAACCATCTCTGCTGCATGGGCTCAATCAATAGGAGACGGACAAACACGGATGAAACAGAAAAGTACGAACGGGTCTACGGCTAAAGCGGCTTTCGACCATGACGCTTACAAATTGCCGTGAACTCAAAAAAGCATTCTTTTGAGGAGGTTTTCTCGATGAGGCGAATCATTCCCCCCATCAAAGGTACCCGTGATTTTTATCCGGAACAGATGGCACTGCGCACCTGGCTATATAACATGATGCGGCGCATATCGGAATCTTTCGGTTATCAAGAATACGAAGCGCCCATCCTGGAAAGTCTGGATTTGTATGCGGCGAAATCAGGGGAAGAACTGGTCAAGGAACAGGCATATGTTTTCACCGATCGTGGCGGTGACCAGATCACCTTGCGGCCAGAACTAACCCCTAGCCTGGCACGCATGGTAGCACAGCGCCAAAAAGAACTCGTTTTTCCGTTGCGCTGGTGGTCATTTGGGCCTTTCTGGCGCTATGAGCGCCCCCAAAAAGGGCGCACCCGAGAATTTTTCCAGTGGAACGTGGATATGATCGGCGTCAACTCGCCGGAAGCGGATGCAGAGATCGTCGCCGTGCTGGTGAGCTTCTTCCGCCAGGTTGGCCTGAAGCCGGAACAGGTGTTGGTAATGGTCAACAATCGGCGCCTGATGGACGCACAATTCAACGCTTTTGATATTCCCCAGGAAATGCGCTCCGCCGTCTCGACCTGGATCGATCGCCGCGAAAAGATGGAACCGGACGAGTGGCTAGCCTACGGCCGTGAAATCGGCCTTTCTGAACGGCAATTGAGCCAGATCGGCGAGATGCTGGAAAATCGGGAACTATGGCGCGAATCGGATGAACTGGTGCGCTTCTTTGCCGCCGCCGAAGCCATGGGGATTGCACCATACGTGCGCTTTGAACCCTCTATTGTGCGCGGTTTGCTCTATTACACGGGTACAGTGATAGAGGCCTGGGAAGTGGGCGGTGAAATCAAACGCGCCATTCTCGGCGGCGGGCGCTATGATAACCTGCTGGCCGATGTGGGGGGTGAGCCGTTGCCCGGTGTTGGCTTCGCAATGGGAGATGTCGTCATCACACTGATCCTGGAAAAATACGGCCTCCTGCCGCAAAACTTGCGCATCAACCCCGCGCCGATCCTGGTCACCGTATTCGATGAAACTCATCTCCTAGAGTCGTTCAAATTGGCCGATGAGTTGCGCAGCGCCGGCTTGAATGTGGCCTGTTATCCGGAGCCGGCAAAGCTGCCGCGTCAGTTCCGATATGCCGATCGGATGGGCATGCACGCCGTCCTCGTCCTGGGCCCCGACGAAGCGACTCAAGGAGCGGTAACCGTTAAGGACCTGCGCAAAGGGACCCAAACGCAAGTAGCGCGTCGCCAAGTGGTTGAATTTTTGAAAGAGATGCTGGTCTGAGATAGTTTTATCTATCTTCTGCGCGTGAACACCGAGATCATCCCCAACGTGCCACCTACGATCAAAACCAGAATCACCAGGCCGACAGGGAAAGATGGTGAAACGGTCGTTGGATTGTCAAACTGTGGAACTTCCAAAGGTGAAGCAGGGGTAAAGGTTGGCAAACGAGTGGGGGTTAGATTCCCCAGGTAAGAAGCGACCAATGTGGGATTGAGAGCCGGCGTGGAGCGGGGCGTGGGTGTCGGTGGTGGCGTGAGGGTGGGTAACAACCCCGGCGATAACGAAACCCATGGTCCGTACACCCACGCTACCCCATCCGGAGCTCCGGGATAGGCGATCATGATCCAGTCCGTATCAGCCGAGCGACCTAAAGCGGGAGCGCTTTGTCCACGCAGCAACACGCCAACAGGTGGATAGATGTACATATCCGGGCCGGCATATACATTAACAATTTCCAGGTTCTCATACACTGTAACCATAGGCCCCAAGGGAGTACTGGTGACGGTAGGGATCGAGCCAGTCGGTTGCTGTGCCTGGGCCGGTTGGGCCTTTGGAAAGAGAAGGCTCACCAAGGAAAGGCAAAGCACTACCCAGATGAGAACGATCTTCACCCGAAGATTACTCATGATTTTTCCTGCGAATGCTCAATGCCAAGCCTAAGATACCTAACAATGCGAAACCGAGAATGTAGATGCCTGCCGCATCATTAGGCAACGCTTCGGTGCCAGGCGCTGCATACGAAGGGATGACCAACGGTGGCGCAGGCGTAAAAGTCGGCAAACGTGTGGCCGTGGGCTGAAAATGGAAAGCGGCCATCAAGGTCGGATCAATGGTTGCAGTAATGCGTGGCGTCGGCGTGGGTGGAGGTTGAATGATCGGCAACTCGCTTGTCGTCACGAGCTGCACCAGCGTGGAATGTACCCATCCCTTGCCATCTGCGCTACCTGGATACATGATCTGGATCCAGATCCGCCCCGGCGAAAGTCCAATAGCCGGAGCAATGGCGCCGGGAGATAATTTGCCTATGATGGGATACAATGTTCCGGGGCCGGCGCGGACGTTGATCTCCTCCTCATAGGTCACGATCACATAGGGGCCGCTCAGCGTAGCCGTCGGAGTGGGGGTTTGTGCCTGCACAGATTGAAAGAGAAAGAAGCACAGAAAGAGCAACAAAATGTGGATGAACGGGTTTTTCAAGTGCATAGAAATGATTATAATCGAGGCGGAGAAACTGTATGCGTCGCTTCCTTCGACTTCTTATCCGTTTTCTGATCAACCTAATTGCCGATGTCCAGATTTCGGGCTACGAGTATTTGCCCGAAGGTAGCTTCGTCATCGCCTCGAATCATTTGGGGTTTCTGGATGTGCTCTTGCTCTTTTATGCCATCGATCGCCCGGATATGTTTATTCCGGTGGCCGAAAAGTGGGAGAAAGTCGCCCTTTTCCGTTGGCTACGCAAGCCTTTGAACTTGGTATTTATCGATCGCTTCAACCCGGATATCAAGGCTTTGCGCAAAATTTTACACCTAATGGAAGCCGGCGACATTCTGGTAATTGCCCCCGAAGGCACACGCAGCCGCACAGAGACTATGGCTGAGGGAAGGCCGGGGGTGGCTTATCTGGCCGCTCGCCTGGAACGGCCGATCGTTCCGGTTGGCCTCTACGGCACCGAAGATCGCAAGGTGCTGGAAAATCTAAAGCATTTCCGCCGATCGAAAATTGTAGTACGGGCCGGGCCGGCTTTCCGCCTCCCACCCTTACCGACGCGCGATCGAGATCGAGCATTGCGTACCTATACGGATGAGATCATGTGCCGCATAGCCGCTCTTCTGCCGGAGAAGTACCGCGGGGTCTATCGCCAGCACCCACGCTTGCAAGAACTTTTGCAGCAGGATGGTGAGATGCAAAAAAAGGCTTCAATGGCCAATTGAAAGACGTAAATTCCTCAGGCGTTAAGCTTCTAGCCAGATGGTGAACGGCCCATCGTTATGGATCTCCACCAGCAT
Source organism: Anaerolineales bacterium (assembly GCA_034432895.1). Classification (GTDB taxonomy): domain Bacteria; phylum Chloroflexota; class Anaerolineae; order Anaerolineales; family Villigracilaceae; genus 630D-37. Next base: position 186,175 of record DAOUBG010000007.1, on the reverse strand, counting down.
GTGAGCACCGAAGCGCCCGGTCTGGGTTGGGATTCCCCGTTCTCGAAGCAATTGAGCAAAACGCTCTACAAGTGGCGCGGCGATCTGGGGCGAGGCGGCATCGGTGAAAGATGGCCGGCGTCCTTTGCGGGTATCGGCATAAAGCGTAAACTGGGATACAACCAGTGCTTCTCCCCGCACATCTTGAATCGAAAGGTTGGTTTTGCCTTCTTGATCTTCAAAAATGCGCAACGTGGCCACTTTCTCGGCCAGGAGCCGCGCTGATTCCTCGTTATCCAATGGCGCGATTCCCAGCAAAATCAACAGACCGGGGCCGATTTCGGCGATCGTTTCCCCGTCCACCAGGACGCGAGCACGACAGACGCGTTGCAGCACTAAGCGCATATTCAGGGTAACTGCACGGCGGCACGCACTTCTTCCATGGTCCTTTCGGCGATGACGCGGGCGCGTCGTGCCCCATCACGCAATACATCCCAGACGTAATCCGGGTTGGCAGCAATTTCAGCGCGGCGGGCGCGGAAAGGCTCCAGATGACGATTGAGATTCGCTGCAAAGCGAGCTTTGCAATCCACACAGCCGATCCCGGCACGCCGGCATTCGACGTTGATCATTTCAACTTCTTCCACGGGAGAAAAGATCTTGTGCATTGAAAAGACGTTACATACATCCGGGTTGCCCGGATCGGTCCGACGGATGCGCTGCGGATCGGTGACCATCGTCATGACGCGTTGACGGGTCTCCTCAGACGTAGCCGCCAGCTCGATGTGATTGTTCAAGCTTTTGCTCATCTTCTCTTTGCCGTCGATCCCGAGCACTTTCGGCACTTCGGTCGTTTTCATCTGCGGTTCGATCAGCACGTTTGTACGAAAACGGTGATTGAAGGAACGCACCGTTTCGCGGGCAAATTCAATGTGTGGCGCCTGATCGATCCCTACCGGAACCAATTCTGCCTTATAAAGCACAATGTCGGCGGTCATCAGCACGGGGTACCCAACCAGCCCGTAGTTGACGTTATCCGGTTGCTGCCGCACTTTTTCTTTGAAAGTCGGCAAATCGGTGAGCTTACCGAGCGGGGTCACCATCGAAAGGATCAGGTGCAATTCGGTGACCTGTGGCACATGAGATTGGACAAAGACGATCGTTTCTTCAGGACGAATGCCGGCAGCCAACCAATCCAATGCCATCTCGTAGGTGTTCTGGCGCAGGTTTTCGGTTGTTTCGACCGTGGTCAATGCATGCAGATCTACGATGCAATAGATACACTCGTATTCATCTTGGAGGGCGACGTAGTTTTTGATCGCCCCGAGGTAGTTGCCTAAATGCTGCCGTCCCGTAGGACGAGCACCGGAAAAAACGCGACCTTTTTTCGTCATAGCTACTAAGACCGTGAAGATAGATTTTCAAGGAATTTTTGCACCGCCGCGGCGATTTCGCCTGCTTCGGCATGGCGACCGCTCTGCAGTTTGGAAAAGATTAGCTGGCCATTGATGCTTACCTCAAAGCGTCCACCATCCGATGGAATAAGGGTGATGGATTGAATTTGTGGTTCAAACAAACGTAACAGTTCTCCAACCAGGCTCACGGCCCGGGGGGTATAGCGTCAAACGGCACAATAGACGATTTCAACGTTCAACATCGGCCTCTCCTGGAGGGGATTTTGTTAGAAAATTATAACATGTTTCCCGCAGGCCTTGCTTGAAAGGCGGCTAGGGACTATAATCAAGTTAGACTACTTTGTACGGAGGAGGTTGACTATGCCTATTTATACGTACCGTTGCGAGTCTTGTGGAGTGCGTTTTGAGCGTCAGCAAAGTTTCAACGATGCTCCTTTGACTTGGTGCCCGGAATGTGGAAAGAAGAGCCTTCAAAAAGTGATCGCTCCGGTAGGCATTGTATTTAAGGGTTCGGGATTCTATGCCACCGATCATCGCTCTCCCTCTGGAGCTATCAGCCGGGCACCGAAAAGCGAGGATAAAGATAACACCACATCCGGCGAATAGTCCTTCCTCCCAACCAAAAAAGAAGCCGACCTCAAAAGGCCGGCTTTTCTTTTTTAAAAGGGCGGGTGTTATTCTCCTAAATAATCCCGCAGCTTTCGCCGAATGGACGCCTGTCGCAGTCGGCTCAGAGCCTGCGCTTCGATCTGGCGCACACGCTCGCGTGTCACGCCCATTTTGCGTCCCACTTCTTCCAGGGTATACGGTTGACCATCGAGCAGGCCGTAACGCAGCTGGAGAATGCGTACCTCGCGCGGTGGCAATGTGCTCAAAATTTCATTGATTTGTTCGCGCAGCAGGTTGTAAGTGGCGCTTTCATCCGGCGGAGGTGCCTCTTCATCTTCGATGAAATCGCCGAGGACGGAGTCTTCCTCGTCATCTGTCGGCGTTTCCAGGGAAAGCGGACGACGCGCCACCTGGATCATGTTTTCGACTTTGCGCGGAGGCACGCCCAGCGCTTCGGCCAATTCGTCAACGGTTGGTTCGCGCCCCAGCTTTTGGGTCAATTGATGTTGCACACGGAGCAGCTTGTTGATTTGATCGCCCATGTGCACCGGCACACGGATGGTGCGCCCTTGATCGGCAATGGCACGCGTCACCGCTTGGCGGATCCACCAGGTGGCGTAGGTGCTGAACTTGTGGCCGCGGCGGTAGTCGAACTTCTTGGTGGCGCGGATCAGGCCGATATTCCCTTCCTGGATCAGGTCAAGGAAGGGTACCCCGCGCCCCATATACTTTTTCGCCACGCTGATCACCAGGCGCGAGTTGGCAGTGATCAGATGTTCGCGTGCCGCCCAACCATCCTCGATCAACTTGCGCAGCTCGGCGCGCCGCTTGGGGCTGACATTGCCTTTGGCCAGCTCCTCGCGTGCCATGCGCCCCCGCTCAATGCGTTGCGCCAGTTCCACCTCTTCTTCCGCCGTCAAGAGGGGAATGCGGCTGACCTCTTTCAGGTAGAGGCCGATTGTATCATCGGTATCAATGTTGGCCAGGTAGTCGTCGATCTCACCCAGTTCTTTCTCGGCTTCTGCCGCTTCTTCTTCAACAGCGGCCAACTCTTCTTCCCCCGGCTCTTCGCCAGGAAGTTCTTCAACAAACGGGATGCCGGCGCTCATCAGCGCCGAAAAGGCTTCTTCCAGTTGCTCTACATCCTGCTCGGCTTCCGGGAAGAAGTGCAGGATGTCATCCAATGTAACATAGGATTTTTGCCGTCCCAATTCAATGAGACGGGCTATCGGAGAGTATTCCTCTTCGTCTTCTTCAAAGAGTAAAATGCGATTAATATCCATAGGTGCTTCTCGCTCAGGAAATGGACTTCATTAACCTAGATACAGAATACACGTTTTCGTTACAAAATTCAAGAGGCAACTTCTTCAAAAAGGTTCAAGGAGTAGCGGTAGGCGTACTCTCCGGTGTCGGGGTCTCGGTGGGAGTAGGCGTTGCTGCGGGTGTTGGAGTGTCGGTCACTTCAGGCGTGAGTGTAATGGTGGGCGTCGGGGTGGCCAAGTAGGGTGGGTTGGTCAGAAGCTTGAGCAGGCTATCCAAGCCAACCTTGCTCACCACCACAACCGTCCCATCTGACTTTCGCACGTAATAGCCGGTGTTGATCGGCGTTACAGCGCCGACATCGAACGTGTACGTCTTTCCATCGCTATAGGTGACGCTCACCTTGTAATCCGGCGTTTTCAGGTTGACAAGATCGAGATCGATCTCGACGTGACCTAAAACCCGCAGGGCAGAAAGTTGCGTAATCCCGGCTTCGACCATGCCCTGGTCGGCTTCTGCCGGATTCGGGGCCTTGATCTCCCATTTGTTTTCGGCATTGCGTTGGATCTCAATGAGGGAGTCTTTACCCTCGATCTTCAAGGCAGTTACGACCCCGGCATCGGTCGGCAGCAGATATTCTGTCTCGGCGGTCGGCGTGGCCTTGGCGGCAACAGCCTGCTTGCGGGCATTCAGATACCATCCCAATCCAACCAGAGCAATGAAAATCAGGAGAAGGATCCAGGTAGAGCGACGAATCATAGGCTTACCCTCTTTTCCGACGTGCAAGCCAGATTGCAATACCGGCGACGAGAATTAGCCCCGGCAGGATGAATAATGAGGCAAAGAAGATGCTGATCCACTGCCATTGATTCGGAATCACAAAGATACGCTGGGGTGGCGTGCGCGGCGTAATATTGATCAAATCTTGCTGTTGCGCCGCCCAGTCTACCGAATTCAGGAACAGATCGCTATTGCCGTAGGCACTGAAGTAGTTATCCTCGATAAAGGCGGAATTGCCGATGACGACAACCTTCCCATGGGTCTGCGAATTCTCCGCCGCGATGGCCAGCGAGAGAGGACCCCGCTTATCGACTTGGGGATCGAACTGAGCTTGATTGTTTTTCAAGGCTTCAAAGTCGGTTTCACCCCAAGATGATTGGGCTGTTTGTACCAGCGAAGTCTGGGTTACGTTTTTCGGAGTTGTAAGGGTCTCTACGCTGCGAGCCTTGGGCAAAACCGCGAACATGTTCAACCCGCGTGTGATTGGGTGAGTAGGATCGTAAGTAGCAGTGATGGCGATCAGCGGCTGATTACTGGAAAGGTCCACGACAATATCGTTGCTCAAGATGATGCCCCAGTCGTTTTGCAAATATTCAGATAACGGGTCACGAGCTTCACCAAAGTTGGTGAGGGGGAGGGGGTCCTGGAGCAAGATCAACGAGCCGCCGTTCTCAAGATAGGAGCGAATGAGGGTGACCTCTTCATCCAGTAAGGGTTTCATCGGTCCGGCGATGATCAGGGCACGGGCATCTTGCGGGATCTGCCGTTCCGCCGCCAAGTTAAGGCTCTTGACGCTATAGTTTTTATCTTTCAAGGCCTGCGTGGCCTGCAAAGCGCTACGTTGCCCATTGCCCTCGATATCTGCCTCGCCATGGCCGGTCAAGAAATAGACTGTGCGCTGTTCCCGCGTCATCAAACGGATGAGTGCCCGCACCAATTCGGTTTCGGAAGCATAGGAGACGATCTCTTTGCGCTCGCCCATGCGGAGCACAATCTTGCCATCCCCGGTGATGCCGGCTTCCTTGGCTGCAACCGGATTCTGGATCGGATCAACAAAGGTAAACGAGAACTTCCCTTTGCTGTTGTTTGCGAAATCCTGAAGCAACTTGCGCGCCTCCTCGGCACTGGAGGACATATTCGGGGAATAAAAGGCCGTTGCCGTTACCGGCTCTGGTAGCATCACCAGGGTGCGGAGGGTTTCCGGCGCCAGCGTATGCTCTTTCCCCTCGGTGAGGTCCCAGGTTTGCTGATTTTGATAGGCGATCACATTCGCAGCAATCAAGATGCCCAAGAAGGCTAACGTCATCACCAATGTGTTGCTCCCGTAGCGTGCTTGGCGACCGGTGAGCAGACGCTGTACCTTCTGCGGTTCGGCAATCGCGTAAATTCCCAGCCCGACTACAAGCAAGGCCAAGCTGATAATCAGAGCGTTCTTGATCCATTCCGGCGAAGAGGGCGTAAAGAGGTTGAGCGCCATTAGCCCTCTCAAAATCCCGCTCACAATAACCCCAAGCAAGGCCAAAACGGCCAGGATTAGACCTATCCATGCCAGGATTCGAAGATCGCGCGTTTTCATTGCCACCTCCTTACTTCGATCGCCGTAGCGCCGATGAAGAGGCCGAGGAGCGTCAGGCTCAGGTAATAGACAACGTCGGTGAGCTTGATCACGCCTTGATTCAGGGAATCATAGAAATGGGCGCTCATGTCCAGATAAGAAAAGATTTCTCCGCCGCTGTTCAATACGTTAGCCGGAGCACCGATCAGCCACCAGAGCAGGACAAATACCGCCAGTGTGACGAAGAATGCGGCGATCGGGTTGCTGAAAAGTGCTGAAATTCCTGTCCCCAAAGCCAGCAAGGCGGCGGTTACCAAGATCACACCCAGATAAGCCGAGAGGGCGAGCATCTTATCAATGCCCGGCTTGACCAGGAAATTCAGTAAAAGAGGGTAGATCAGGGTAAGTGCCAGCACGGTGAGCAGAAACAGGAACGCTCCCAGCCACTTACCGATCACCAGCTCCCAATCCGTGACCGGTGCTGTCAAAAGGAGCTCCAGCGTGCCCATGCGATTTTCGTCCGAGATCAGGCGCATGGTCAGGGCGGGGACAGAGAGGATGAGCAAAAAGGCAAACGGTCCGGTAACGATATTCGGGGAGGGGGCTCCACCGCCGAACATAGCATTCTGGGAATAATATTGGATGTTGAGCACGAAGATGATCCCTACCACAAGTAGCAGCAAGAACGCTACTACATAGGCAATAGGAGTGGCAAAGTAATGGAAATATTCACGCTTGGCTATTGTCCAGATGTTTCGCATAGTTCACCTCGTCAGGCACTCTGTTCCGCACGAGTCAACTCGAGGAAAATCTCCTCTAGGCTCATTTGTAGCGACCTCATTTCCAGTAGATCGTAACCATGCTGGACCAGGGCTCGTGCCACCTCGCCCCGAATATCTTGCCCCGGCGGAAAGCTAAACTCGATGCGCCCATCCGGAAATGTCTGGATGGCTTGGGCTCCCTTGACCTTGTTCAGGATCTGGGCCGCTTCTACGGCATCTCCACGCACTCGAACCAAGACGCGCTCGCCGCCACTCAAGCGCAATTGCAGATTTGCCGGGGTATCCTCGGCCACGATCTTGCCCTTATTGATGATCAGCACCCGATCGCAAAGCTGCTGCGCTTCGGAAAGGATGTGCGTGGAAAGGAGCACGGTGCGCTCTTTGCCGATTTCTCGGATCAAGTTGCGGACCTCAACCACCTGCACCGGGTCCAAGCCGATCGTCGGTTCGTCCAGGATCAGCACCTGCGGGCGATGGAGCAACGCCTGTGCCAGCCCCACCCGTTGGCGCATACCTTTTGAGAGGTTGCCAATGTAGCTGTTAATGCGATCTTCCAAGCCAACCATCTCGACAACCTCGTCCACGCGATCCTCTGCCTCGGGCAGATGACGCAGATCGGCCATGAATTTGAGATACTCGAAAACGGTCATATCCGGATAGAGTGGCACCGTCTCCGGGAGATATCCGACTCTGCGGCGCACTTCCAGAGATTCCTCTACCACATCATAGCCGGCCACGATGGCCTGTCCTTCGGTTGGAGGCATGTAAGCGGTCAGGATGCGCATGGTGGTCGTTTTCCCGGCGCCGTTCGGGCCGAGAAAGCCGATGATCTCACCTTGTTCTGCCTCAAAGGTCAGACCATCAATGGCACGTCGGGCACCATAATCCTTTGTCAATCCGTTGACGCGAATCATACCTGCTCCCTCATCTTTGAATTGCCAAACAAAAAGCACAGCAGCCTGCCGGCAGCAGTGCTAGAAAATACTATACTGGAGCCAATGTTGAAAGTCAAGGGGGCTATGAAAACTCTAACGAAATGCTTAACATCGGCCTCCACGCCTCCGCATGCCGTGTTCCTCAATAAACCATAGACGGTGGAGGCAGTCTCTCGGTGGTGATCCATACTTGACACTTTCCCCTTGCTACCTGTACACTTGAATCACCATCCACTTTTTGCCAAGGAGAATGCGCTATGGGTTATCGCTATGTTATCATCGGATCAGGGCGGCAGGGGACGGCCGCGGCTTACGATCTGGCACGCTTTGGCGAGGCAGAAAGCATCCTGATGACTGACATGAGCCTGGAAGCGGCTCAAAGAGCTGCCGAGCGCGTCAATCGTCTGATCGGCAGAGAGGTTGCTTCAGCCGCCCAAGTTAATGCCGCCGATCATCAAGCACTGGTCAATGCGCTTCGCGGCGCCGATGTGGCCTTGAGCGCTGTGCCGTACTACTTCAATGTAGGAATTACTCGTGCTTGCATTGAGGCCGGACTCAGTTTGAACGATATGGGCGGGAATACCGATGTCGTTTGGCAGCAATTGGAAATGGATGCCGATGCAAAGGCCGCCGGCGTGAGCATTGTTCCGGATTGCGGCATGGGGCCGGGGTTGATCAATCACATGGGTGTTTATGTGATGGAATTACTGGATGAGCCGCGCGAAGTCTATCTCTACGATGCCGGCTTGCCCCAAGAACCGATCCCTCCTTGGAATTACCAATGCACTTTCCATATCAACGGGTTAACGAACGAATATGACGGAGAAGCGACCTTCATTCGAGATGGAAAGATTGTCAAAGTGCCCACGTTCACCGAGCTGGAGTACATTGACTTTCCACCCCTGGGAAAGCTGGAAGCGTTCGTCATCTCCGGTAGCATGTCCACCACGCCTTATACGCATCTGGGGCGGCTGCAACGCTATGAAAACAAAGTGCTTCGTTACCCAGGGCACTTCCACACGTTCGAGGCTTATAAGCGGCTCGGTTTGTTTTCCGAGACGCCGATCGAAGTGAACGGTCAGAAAATTGTGCCGCGTCAGGTCTATCATGCCCTTTTGGAACCGCAGATTAAGGCACCCCCGGGCATGAAGGATATCTGCATCATGCGCGCCATCGGGATTGGAAAGAAAGATGGGCGCGACCAAAAGGTAATTGTCGATCTGCTCGATCGCTACGATGAACAGACTGGCTTCACCGCCATGGAGCGCCTGACCGGCTGGCATTGCGCCTTGATGATGGGATTCCAGGCGCGGAAAGTGATCCCGGCCGGCGCACATCGCATGGAACAGGCCGTGCCGGCCGGCCGCGTGATGGAAGAAGTCCGCAAGCGCGGCATTGAATTTACCGTTCGCTGGGAGGCGATGTGATGGACTACCGACAATTAGGCCAAACCGATCTTCAAGTTTCTCGGCTTTGTCTGGGCACGATGCAGTTCGGCTGGACTGCCGATGAAGCAACTTCTTTTCGCCTTCTTTCGATGGCCTTCGATGCCGGGATCAACTTCATCGACACTGCCGATATTTATTCTCGCTGGGTACCTGGTCACCGCGGGGGCGAAGCCGAAACGATCCTCGGTCGCTGGTGGCGGCAAAGCGGGATACCGCGCGATCGGATTATCCTGGCCACCAAGGTGCGCGGCCAAATGGGAGATGGCCCCATCGATCAAGGTCTATCCCGTCCTTATATCCTCAAGGCTGCTGAGGCTTCGTTACGCCGTCTGCAAACCGATTACCTCGATCTTTACCAAACCCATTGGCCGGACCCAAATGTCCCGATCGAAGAAACCCTGCGCGCCTTTGAAGAATTGATCCGGCAGGGAAAAGTACGCTATATCGGTTGCTCCAATTACAAAGCCGATGCCCTTCGGGATGCCCTAGAGACGGCAAAGAAACACAACCTGCCACGCTTCGAGAGCTTACAGCCGCACTACAACCTCGTCCACCGTCGAGAATTCGAGGCCGATCTAGCAGAAGTGTGCCGCGAATACAATTTGGGAGTAATTCCGTATAGTCCCCTGGCCGGCGGCTTCCTGAGCGGAAAGTATCGCCCCTATACCAAGGTCGAAAGTGCACGTGCCGAGGGCGCGCAAAAATACTTTCGCGCAGAAAACTGGAAGCTTTTAGAAGAAATGGACAAAATGGCCGAAGAAAAAGAAGCCACGCTTTCCCAGATCGCTCTGGCCTGGTTGCTCCATCAGCCATTGGTCACCAGCCCGATCATCGGCCCACGCACGCCGGAACAACTGCGCGACAACCTGGCTTCTTTGAGCGTCGAACTCACCTCTGAAGATCTCACCCTTTTGAACACCTTGACCGCGCACGCCTAATGCCCATGGAAAACGCGGATCTGATCGTGATTGGCGGTGGTTTAGCCGGTAGCGAGGCCGCGTGGCAAGCCGCAGAACGCGGCCTCCGTGTTCATCTTTACGAGATGCGTCCGATTCGCACGACCGGCGCCCATCAAACCGGTTACCTGGCCGAACTGGTATGTTCAAATTCCCTCGGATCGCGCCTTCCGGATCGGGCCTCAGGTGTCCTACAAAACGAGCTGCGACGACTTAAGTCCCTGTTGTTGGCCTGTGCCGAAGAAAGTGCCGTTCCGGCGGGCAGCGCATTGGCAGTGGACCGCGAGCTTTTTGCCCACAAAGTGACAGAACGCCTCGAACAGCACCCCAACATCCGCATCATTCGCTCAGAGATCACCGATATCCCTTCTTCTCCCACGATCATCGCCAGCGGACCTTTGACCTCGCCGGCTCTTACCCAGGCCATTGTACGCCTGACGGGAGAACAACACCTTTCGTTCTTCGATGCCATCTCACCCATCGTCACCGCCGAGAGCATCAACATGGAAATCGCCTTTCGGGCTTCGCGCTACGGCCGGGGCGAAGCAGAAGAAGGGGACTATATCAATTGTCCAATGACGCGTGATGAATATGAGGCCTTCGTAGATGCCTTACTGAGCGCGGAGCGCATTGAACTGCGCGAGTTTGAAGAAGTCATCCGTCAGGGAGTGCGTGCCGGCGTGGAGCGTTTCTTTGAAGGTTGCCTGCCGATAGAAATCCTGGCCGAACGCGGACGGAATGCCCTGGCTTTTGGCCCAATGCGCCCGGTCGGGCTGATCGATCCGCGTAGCGGAAAACGTCCCTATGCCGTCGTGCAACTCCGCCAGGACAATCTCCTCGGCAACCTTTATAACCTTGTGGGCTTTCAGACCAATCTGAAATATTCCGAACAGCAACGGGTGTTTCGCATGATCCCAGGATTAGAGCGCGCCGAATTTGTGCGCTATGGACAGATGCATCGCAATACGTTTATCGCCTCCCCGCGCCTGCTCCTGCCGACTTTGCAATTCCGCTCCCGTCCCGATCTCTTCTTTGCCGGTCAGATCACGGGAGTGGAAGGGTATATGGGAAATATCGCCACCGGTTTACTGGCCGGCTGGAACGCCGCTCGCCTGATCCGCGGCAAAGAACCGCTTGTCCTGCCGCCGGCTACTATGTTGGGCGCACTCTGCCATTACGTGACCCACGCCTCGCTGCAGGACTTTCAACCGATGAAGGCCAACTTCGGCATTCTGCCACCCTTGGAGAGTGAAAAACGCCTGGATAAACGCGCCCGCGCTCAGGCCTATGCCCAACGAGCGCTCACCACACTGGAAAACTTCCTTCAGAGCCTGGTGGATGAAGACCACCTATAGATGGGTACCTACCTGGTTGTGGATGGGGATTATTTTCGCCTTTTCTTCTCGCCCATCCGACGAATTGCCGGATTTTGGACTTTATGATCTGCTGGTGAAAAAGGGTGGGCACATGCTGGGATATGCGCTCCTGGCATGGCTCTTCTTCCGCTCCTGGCAAGGTTCGGGACTTCGCAATAGAGCATATACCCTCGCCTTTCTTTCGTCGGTGCTATATGCTATTAGCGATGAAGTACACCAATCGTTTGTCCCCGGTCGGCATGCCAGGGTTACCGATGTCCTGATCGATACAATCGGCATTCTGCTTGCGCTATGGACGGTGCATTTTTATCGGAAACAAGCAAAAGTAAAGAACGGTGGTGAGTGACGCAAATGACAAATGGGCATGAGAGGGCTCAAGATCAAACGTTTTGCCTATGAAAAGTGTCGGCAGCGAATTCTGAGATGGATCGTTCGGTTCTAAATACCATTGATCTTTCCGCTCCCGGTTCTTTGATTATGGTGATCGGCGCGCCAGATAGCGGGAAAAGCACCCTGGCGCAGCTGATCTACCGTCAGCTCTGCATGGAATATTCTCAAGTCGCCTATTTGGATGGCGATCCCGGGCAAAGCACCCTAGGGCCACCCACTACCCTTTCCCTTGCCATTAACCATCGAGGGGATTGTTCTTTCCCCCCTCAGGGACGCACATGGCGACGTTTCATCGGATCTACCTCGCCGCGTGGGCACATGCTCCCGATGCTGGTCGGTGTACATCGCTTGGTACAAAAAGCACGCGAAAACGGCGCACAGGTGGTGGTTTATGATACCTGTGGACTGGTGAATGCGCGCGAGGGCGGTCTGACCCTCAAGCTGGCCGAGATTGAATTGCTACAACCCTCAATGCTGATCGCCTTTCAGCGCGAAAAGGAGCTGCAGCCGTTGCTGGAGGCGATAAAAGCTTACCCCTGTCGAATTGTTCGCTGTTCCCCTTCTTCCCAGGTGAAACCGCGATCCGCGGAGGAACGACGAAACTACCGAGCAAGGCGCTTCAAAGAATACTTTCAACAGGCTCATGTGCTTATGCTCGATCGGTGCACTGTGCCGTTGGCAGTGATTGCTCCGTTCCCGTTGCAACCTTCACAGATTGTTTCCCTGGAAGATGCCCAAGGATTTGTCCTCGCACTAGGTATTCTGCAGGAAACAAATGAGATGCAATTTCATCTTCTGACGCCCCTCAAAAAGGTGGAGGTTTGTCGCATTTTACGCGCCGGAAGCTTGCTTTTAGATTCACAAACCTTTCAGGAAAAGCGAGTTATGCTAGAATAATCATATGGCTCCCCTCGAAAGAACGCGCAAAGAAACGCTAGAACAACTGCTTAAACACGCCTGTCTTGTGACCGGGGCGGCATGGGCGGTGTGGGCCGATCGCGAAAGTGGAGTATGGCAGGTGATCGCTGCCCACGAGGTGCGGAAAACAGCTCTCCGGGACCTCAACACCTATCTGCAGCAAACTGCAATCGATGCCTGGATGTGTGGGGCTTTTTCCAGTCATGCGTTGCGTTCGCATACTTTCCCTATCAAAGGATTGAGCGCTCGACGTGCGGTGCTTTTTCCTGTTCCAGGGGCCTTTCTCGCTTTTCTCGTCGGGGGCGAGCTTTCACCCGATCATCGCCGTCTTTGGCGCTCTTTGGCCGAAGCATTGTCGATTAGCAGCTCGGAAGAGAAAGATGATAGCCTTTCCCGCCTTCAAGAAAAATTACTGGGGGATTTGCCGGAAGCAGTCGGAAATTTATTCGAAGAGGTTATACGGATCACCCAGGCAACCGGCGGTTGGCTAGCCGTTCATCGGGCTGAGCGCTTAGAAATACGTTACCGGCACAATTGCCCTGAAGCCCAGGGAAAAGTACTTTCCCCAGAAGAAGAACCGCTTGTCTATCATCTCCTACGGGCGCGACAGGCTATTCTTCTCGAGCCACAACGACCAGAATGGAAATACATCCCGTTCTTTACCAAGTCCGAAATTCTCTCACAGGGATGGATGGGAGTGCCGTTTCACGTCGGGAAGCGCTTGATAGCCGTTCTGGCGCTTTGGAGGGAGACTCCGTTTACAGCAAGCGAAAAGACAAAAATCGAAACGCTGGCGCGCAATTTGGCTTCGGTTCTGGAAGCCGGCTTGCTGTTCGAAGAGATGGCCGGCTATCTTCATCGCCTGGCACTCCTGAACGATTTTGTATTGACCATTTCGGCGACACAAAGCCTGGAACAAATCATCCGCCGAACGTTTGCCCTCTTGGAACGCTCCTTCAAACCCGATCAGGTCGCTTTGCTTTTGAAGGGCAACGATTTATTGCGAGAATATCGTCCAAGGGATTCACAACTGGAGATGCGCATTTCTCCAATGGCATCCCATCCGTTTGCGGAATATCTCACCGCACGACGACGTAGCAATATTTTGGATGGCGGTGAAGAAGAAATACGTTCCACGCTCTATTCCCATCTCAGGCATCGGGGACAAACGATTGGACTGATTGTGCTCCAAAGTCGCTCTCCCAAAGCTTTTACGAGCCATGATGAACAATTGTTGGGCGTTTTGGGGAGCCATCTGGCATCCTTAATCGAATACAGCCGGTTACGCGAGGAGGCAGAAGCCCGTGCACGCCGCCTTGGTCTGATCCACGATGTTGTCGAACAAATCCTTGGATTATCCGATCTCCAGGAAATCTTGCAGATCGTAGCCGATTTGCTGGTGGAGTATTTCGCTTACGAATTTGCCGAAGTCACGCTTTTCGATGAATTCCCTATGAGTGGGAGGGCAGGCAAAAGGCCGGAAATCCTTGCCGCGGCACAGGAATGGACGATCCAACATGGACTGATAGAACAGGCAAGAAAAGAGGGGCAAAGTTTGTTGTTCAACGCGCTGGCGCAAGAACCTCCCGAAAGCCCTCGTTCGTGGCAACCGACCTCAGCACTTATCGTGCTTTTGCGCGATGGTGCCCAGGTAATCGGAGCCTTACAAGCCGCAAGCAGTCACCCCAATACTTTCGACGAAATCGATCGCGTGGCGCTGGAATCGCTGGCCGGCATTTTGACCACCGTTGCCCGCAACGTCAGACAATACACATCGCTTCAGAATACCATCCAAGAACTGCGTGCCACTCAAAGCGAGCTCAAGCGTCAGATGGAAATTCAACGGCTAACCGAACGACGGTTGATTCAGGCGGCAAAACTGGCCGCGGTGGGCGAAATGGCCGCCGGTGTAGCCCACGAATTGAACAACCCATTGACCACGGTTGTTGGCTTCAGCGAGTTAGCTCTGGAAGAGATCCCAAAAGATTCGCCACTGTATGCAGATTTGGAAATGGTGTTGCGCGAGGCCCGGCGCGCTCGTGAAGTGGTGCGGCGCCTGTTGGATTTTGCCCGCCCAGGCGAGATCACCCGTACGCGCTATGATTTCAACCAAATTGTACAGGACGTTGTTTCACTGGTGCGCCACCTGCTCCATACCAGCGGCATTCAGCACACCCTGCAACTGGAGGACAACCTGCCCTGGGTCTACGTGAGTGTCAATCAAATCAAGCAAGTGTTACTAAACCTCATTCATAATGCTATTCAGGCTATGCCACTGGGAGGCGAATTGACGATCATCACGCAACGCGCCGAACGTGAAAATCGCTCCTGGATTGTATGCCATATCAAAGATACCGGCATCGGAATTTTGCCCGAAGATCGGAAGCACCTTTTTGAACCATTTTTTACCACCAAGGCAAAACAAGGCGGCACCGGATTAGGGCTTTCGATTAGCTATAATATTATCGCCGATCACGGTGGTACCATTGAGGTCGAGAGCGAACACCAAAGGGGTTCTTGTTTCAGCATTTGGTTGCCGATATGAACCTTTCCGAGCGACACATTCTGATCCTGGACGACGAACCCGGCATCACGCTGCTGTGTGAGCGCCTGTTGCGACGCGCCGGCGCTTCGGTGGCCGGCTTTACCTCGGCGAAAGAAGCCTTAGAGCATTTGCGCGAGAAGCACGTTGACCTGTTGGTTGTGGATATTCGCATGCCCGATATGGATGGCTTCAGTGTCATCCACTTGGCTCAGCAAATCCAACCTGACCTGGCGATTCTGATCATGACGGGATTTGGAACGATCGAGACGGCCATTCGCGCCCTACGCGAGGGCGTGGACGGATTGCTTCTCAAACCGTTTACCGATGGGAGCGAATTCATCCAGGTCGTGCAGCTGGCATTGGAAGATCACGAGAAAAAGCGCGATGCTTCTCGCATGCCAATGCTGCGCTCTTTGTTCCAAATCACCGAAATCCTTTTCTCCGAAACCGACCTGCAACGGCTGAAAGCGCTCATCATTCAAGCCATCCGTTCTCACCTTCAAGCCTCAAGCGCGGCGCTTTTCCAGGAAGAAGATGGGCAATTGTCCCTCTATGCCGGCGACACTTTTATACCACCTTCCACTTTTCTCACGGAAATTGCCCGTAATGGGAAACCGCTATTGCTTACCCAGCATGAACAAGATGTAAATAAGCGCGCCTTCCTAGAAGAACACAATTTGCTCTCGGCCTTATTCGTTCCCTTGAGCCGTCATGGAGTGAATCGTCTTTATTATGCCGGACGTGAGGACTCTCCTTTCCGAGAAGTGGATCTGGAAATGTTCACTCTATTAGCCCGTCAGGTCTCTGCAGCCCTGGAAAATGCACGCCTCTATTCGGAACTGAGAGAATATGTGCGCCGGGTGGAGGAGTCCCAACAAGCCTTGATCCAGGCCGAAAAAATGGCCACGGTAGGACGCCTGACGGCCTCTATTGCCCATGAGATCAATAATCCTTTGCAGGCCCTGCAAAACTGCTTGCATTTAGCTGGGCATCCGGAACTACCCCTTTCCGAACGACTGCATTATTTTGAATTGGCTAAAGGTGAATTGGAGCGCTTGCGGACCATCGTTGGACAAATGCTGAACTTTTACCGTCCATCTGCGCAAGACGAAATACTTTCTCTCCCGGAGATTTGGGAACACGTCTTGACCTTGATGAAAAGCACTTTGGAGCAGAACAATATCCTAGTGGAGAGCAACTGGCCACACGAATTGCCGCCTATAAGGGGATCGAAATCACAAATGCAACAAGTTTTATTGAATTTATTATTAAATTCTATTCAGGCAATGCCACAAGGGGGTGTCGTCCGGTTATGGGCTATATTGCGCAATCAGGGAATAGAGGTCTATCTACAAGATAGTGGCCCAGGCATTCCGCCGGAGGTGCGTTCTCACATCTTTGAGCCGTTCTTCAGCACTAAGGAAGGGGGGATCGGCCTGGGATTGACGGTAAGTTACAATATCATTACTTCCCACGGTGGGCGATTGGAACTGGTTACCGATCAACCGGGAGGCGCTTGTTTCCGTATTTCGCTCCCCGTTGTACATCCTGCACATTCATCCGAGGTGAAGCATGAAGCCTCATTTGCTGATCGTAGATGACGAACCGATCACGGCTCAATCCTTATCAGAAATCCTTCGCCTGGAAGGGTACCAGGTAACAGCAGTACACAACGGCCAAGCGGCCATTGAATACGCGCGCACACATGTGGTGGATTTGATGATCGTGGACCTGCGCATGCCGGGCATTAGTGGCTTGGAAGTGGCTCAGGTGGTCAACCAGATTTCCCCGGACACAGAGATTATTCTGCTCACCGCCTATGCCAGTACAGATTCGGCTATTCAGGCATTGAGGTTGCGCGTACATGATTACCTGATCAAACCGGCCTTGCCCCAAGATGTGATCAAAAGCGTCCAAAAAGGATTGGAACGCCGTGCCGCACGCCTAAGCGCCAAGGGAAAAATCATCGAGAAGGAAGAACGCGGCAATCTTCTTGAACTTCCCGATGGCATTCAAGCCGATTTTAATCGCCGGCTACTTTGGAAAGGTGAGCAGAAAGTCTTGTTGACGGTGGCAGAGAACCGCTTGCTCCAAATTTTGGTGGAGAACCCCGGCAAGGTTTTTGCCCACCGGGAGCTGATTTTGCTTGTGCAAGGTTACCATGTAGCTCCGCACGAGGCCCCGGAGCTCCTGCGACCACTTGTCAGCCGCTTGCGCCATAAAATTGCCGTTTTCCCCGGTCTCGATCGCTGTATTGTCAGTGTGCGCGGCACCGGATATACCTGGGATGAGAGTACGCTGCGTTTATAGTATAATTCCTATGAGGAGGCGCTCATGCCATTTACAGTCTCTGACTATGATGATTTGATCGAATTGATACGCCAATCTCCTGAGCTGCGCGAGCGAGTACGAACCGTCCTGTTCGATCAGGCTTTTCTGGCTATGCCAGATGATATACAGCACATCAAAAAGGTGATTGCCGAGATCGTTGAAATCCAAAGACAGAGCGTGCAAATTCTGAAAGGTTTGAGCGAAGCGCAGCAGCGCACGGAAGAAACGGTAAGAGCCCTCACCGAGAGAGTTGACCGCCTGGCGGAAGCGCAGCAGCGCACAGAAGAAACGGTAAGAGCCCTCACCGAGAGAGTCGACCGCCTAGAAGAAGCGATGAGAATCCTTACCGAAAGAGTTGACCGCCTGGCCGAAGCGCAGCAGCGCACGGAGGAAATGCTCACGGCACTTATTGAAGCACACGCTCGCCTCGAGCAGAGAGTCGATACTTTAGCAGAAGAACAGCGCGAGATCAGGCAGGAACAACAACGCATCCATCAGCGACTGGGCAAGCTGACCGGTATGGTGCTAGAAATCAATTACGAGCGCAAAGCACAGGCACGTTTTGGACGCTTGCTGTACAAGTCGCGGGTCGTCGAATGGAATGAACTGGAGGACTTGCTGGCTGGAAACCTCACAGCCGATGAGCTGGAAATGCTCGCAGAAGTAGATCTCGTCGTGCGGGGAGCATGGAGGAGGGATCCCCAGCGACAAATTTGGTTGGCGGTGGAAATTTCGGGGAAAATCGATGCGTGGGATGTAAAACGAGCTGCCGAACGAGCCCAACTGTTGCGCAAAGCCGGTTTGATTGCGTTGCCGGTAGTAGCCGGAGAGGAAATTGGCCGAGAGGCTGAAGAGCGAGCACGCCAGCATGGGGTGATCCTGTTACTAGATGGGAGCGTCCGCTTCGTTGACGAAGCCAGCCGAAAACACCTTGCATGAGGCGACACCTGATCTTAACCGGCTTTATGGGCAGTGGCAAAACAACGGTCGGCCGCATCCTTGCCCGCCAATTAAAATGGGAGTTCGTTGATACGGACGAGGAAATTTGCCATCAGCTGGGAATGACGATCGCGGAGATTTTTGCCTGCTATGGAGAGCAAACTTTTCGCCAGGTGGAGGCGCAAGTATGTGCGGACCTTTCGGCACGGTCCGCGCCAACGGTGATCGCTTTGGGAGGAGGAGCACTGATCCACGCGGAAACTCGGCGTCTGCTCGAAAAGCGGGGGTACATTTTTGCACTGACCTGTCAAATCGAAGAGATCCTGCGCCGTTTGGGAGAAGGGGAGGGCAGGCCTCTTTTCCGTCCACAACGCGAATCTCTGGAGAGCCTCTTGAAGGCAAGAGCACCGATCTATGGCCGTTATCCCCAAATTGATACTACGGCGCGTACCCCAGAAGAAGTAGCCGGAGAGATTTTGCATCTATGGAATACACTATATTGAACGTACCCGGCACGACGACGCAGAACATCCCTTTGTATTTGGGCTACGATCTCCTTCGGGAGTTCCTGCCGCATTTTTTGGCTCAAAAGGGATTTTCGAACATCGCCATCATCACCAACGCTATGGTGGCTCCGCTCTATGGGGAAGAGTTACAAAAACGGGTGAGCGATAGCCATTTGCTGATCGTGCCGGAAGGAGAACGATATAAGACCCTCGAAATGGCTACCCGGCTTTATGGGCAATTGTTGGAGATCGGCGCGGATCGCAATACAGCATTGGTAGCGCTCGGCGGAGGGGTGATCGGCGATTTGACCGGATTTGTGGCGGCAACTTTCCTGCGCGGGGTGCCCTTGATCCAGGTGCCGACTTCGTTGCTGGCTATGGCCGATTCCAGCTTAGGAAGTAAAGTGGGCGTTGACCTGCCGCAGGGGAAAAATCTGGTCGGGGCGTTCAAGGACGCGCTGGCGATCGTCAGCGATTTGAGTACGCTGGAAACTCTGCCGCCGATCGAATTCCGTAACGGCTTGGCCGAAATTTTAAAGGCCGGCTTGATCGGAGATTTGGCACTGTTTGAGCGTTTGGAGCAGGGGGCGATCCAACCTGTCGAAGAGATCTTGCGGCCGGCTATCGGCATCAAAGCGGCGATCCTGGCCAGGGATCCGTTTGAACACGGAGAACGCGCTTACCTGAACTTGGGGCATACTTTCGGCCACGCCATTGAGGCCGCGATGGATTACCGTATCCCGCACGGGCAGGCCGTAGCAATCGGTTTACGGGCGGCAGCTTTGCTTTCGGAGCGCTTGGGGTTCGCTTCGGCTAAGACGAGGCAACGGGTTGAGCGCGCACTGCTCCGGCTTGGTCTGCGTTTCGCCGTGCCGGGGGCTCGGGTGGAGGACCTGCTTCGGGTGATGTCTTACGATAAAAAGCGGCAGCAACACAAACTTCGGTTTATTTTAATCGAAGAGATCGGTAAACCCTTGATCGCTTCAAATGTGCCGATGGCGTTCGTTTCGGAAGTCTTGGAGGTGATTTGCGATGAACATTCTGATCCTGAACGGACCGAATTTGAATCTGCTGGGGACGCGGGAGCCGCACATTTACGGGCGGATGACGCTAGCAGAAATTGAGCGGCGCTTGCAGGAACGGGCAGGGGAACTGGGTGCTTCCTTGCGCTTTTTCCAAAGTAACCATGAGGGCGCGCTGATCGACGCGTTGCACGAGGCGCGCGGCTGGGCGAAGGGACTGATCATTAATCCAGGTGGTTACGGCCATACCAGCATTGCCCTGCGTGATGCCGTGACGGCGCTCGGTGTGCCGACGATCGAGGTACACCTTTCGAACCTGGCGGCGCGGGAGGCTTTCCGCCAACATTCCCTGTTGACCGGTGTCTGTTGGGGGCAAATTATGGGGTTGGGCTGGAAAGGCTATGAATTGGCCCTGGAGGCGTTGATCTGGCGCCTGCAGGGAGGGTTGGATGGCTGATTGGCCGTTTCAAACGTTTGGTTCGCTTAGCCGTCCGGTCCTGATCTTTCTCCATGGCTTTTTGGGCTCCAAGGAATCCTGGGAGGGAGTGGCGCACCTCCTAGCGGATGATTTTTATTGCCTCTTGCCGGATTTGCCCGGCCACGGAGAAAATAGGAATCCATTGGGACGGTGGCCTTCTCTGCAAAAATGGGCAGCCGACCTTGCCGTTTTCTTAGAAAAACGGGGATGGGAAGAGGTGCATTTGGTCGGCTATTCGTTGGGGGGCCGGCTAGCACTGCGCTTTGCACTCGATTTTCCGGGACGCGTGTGCTCGCTGACGCTGGAGAGCGCTTCCCCTGGCCTGGAGGCAGTAGCAGAGCGACGGGTGCGGCGGAAATTGGATCGAGAGAGGGGACGAGAATTGCGTATAGGTGATTTCGACAATTTTTTGCAAACCTGGTATCGGCAAGCGATTTTCGGAGGGCTAAAGGAAGAGCAGCGTCAACATTTGATCCAGGCCGCGCGCAAAGGAGGGGAGGGGCGGATGCGGGAGTTGGCTTTGATCCTTGAATCGCTCAGCCCAGGGCGCGAGCTGCCCCTTTGGGATTCTCTTCCCAGGTTGAATTTGCCGGTACTTTTGATCGGGGGAGGGGAGGACGTAGCCTATCGTACTATCCTGAATCGAGCTCTCGAAGCAATTCCGAGGGCTCATCTTCATTTGGTGCCCGGCGCCGGCCATAATGTCCACGCCTTCTTTCCGCAAGAGGTAGCTTCAATCCTGCGAGCGTTCCTGCTGAGTCTTTGACCTGAGCCCGGCGTTGAAGATTTCGTCATAAGCGGCATCGAGCTCACCGCCAAAATGGGCATAGCGGCTGGTGGTGGAGATGCTTTCATGTCGAGCCAGTTCTTGCGATAATTTTAAATTCCCTTTCGCAAGATAAGTGATTGTGACGAAATAATGGCGAAAATCATGGATACGAACGCGGTGCGGGTCAACGCCGGCTTCGGCAATGCGTCCTTTGATCGCCTTCCACATGGCGCCGGCGGTGATGGGGCGCAGGCGCTTGCTGGCACGAATATCGTGACGGGCAAAAAGCGGTTGGGCAGCAAGCGGCGTGCGGGCAGGCGGGTAGTGACGGTCACGTTCCTGCAAATACCAACGCAATGCGTTCAAGGAACGTTGGGAAAAGCGCACTACGGCCTGTTTATCGCCTTTGCCGATGATGATGGCGCGGCATTCGTTCCAGTCAATATCCCCGCGGCGCAGGGCGCAGGCTTCGGAAATGCGCAGGCCGGTATCTGCCAGGGTCAGGACAAAGGCGCGATCGCGCAGGAGAGCCAAGTTGACCAGTGGTTCGGCATCTGCGATCGGCTGCCTTTGTTCGCAATTTGTGATTATTTTCTCAATAGCTTCCCGATCGAAGTGGACGATGCGCTTGCCTTGCCGACGGGAATAGTGTTCGGTAGCTTCTTTTAGCTCGCTCCAGTTGCCGGCGTGGCAAAAAGCATAAAAGCGCTTAACGGCCGTGCGATAGACGAGCTGGGTGGCCGGCGATTTATCCTGAATGGCCTTGAGAAAGCGAATGTAGGTTTCCGTGTTCAGTTCTGCCTGTTCGCCGACGATCTGGACGAACTGTTCCAGCGCGTTGCGGTAAGTCGCAATGGTGCGAGGGGAACGTTGTAGCGTGCTCAAGAAGTGTGCGATTGAATCGCGCATGGGATTGCTCCTTTGGGTGATCTGGGAAGAGGAAAAGATTTTGCTATTATTCGATATAATGTAAATTATATCGAATGATTTTTGTTTTGTCAAGGCAAACAGGCTCCTAAAGGCGGATCAACTCCCCCACGCCACGCCAGGAGAAACTACCGGCCGAATGACCGCTATTTCCCCGCTATGATCTGTGCGAATCCACGGCTCATGGCTCATCATCTGGCCCACATCTCCCCCACCTATATTTGGCCTCACCGCAATCTGGTGCCCTTTCACGTCTCCAAGCCGATGACGTTTTTGGGCTAACATTGTTATTTCATTTTATTTTAAATAAAATTGCAAAATTAACTAAAAATATTTGTGATTTTGCGAGTTTTGTGGTTGAAATCAGTTTTGGCCGTAGATCCTCCGTGTTTGTCCGTCTCCTATGAATCGGGCCCATATGGAGTCGCTGTGATATACTGCATGACAAATCTCTCGACTTCAAACCAATTAGAAGGAGTCCCCATGACCTCATCCACCTGTGATGTCCTGATCATCGGTGCCGGCGCACATGGTGCTAGCTTGGCCTTCCACTTGGCACGGCGAGGCCTCAAAGTGACCGTGCTGGAAAAGCGCCACATCGCTGCCGGCGCGACCGGGCGCTCCAGCGGCCTGGTGCGCATGCACTACGATTTGGAAGCCGAGGCGCGCCTGGCCTGGGAGGCCTTTCAGTGGTTTCGCGATTGGAAAGAACGCATCGGTGGTGAATGCGGTTTCACCCGCACCAGCTTTTTACAGCTGGTGCCACGACAAAACATCGAAGCACTGCGGGCAAATACCCAAATGCTCCAGCGCATCGGTGTGCCGACCTTTTTGATCACGGCAGAGGATGTCCGTCGCTTGGCGCCTGCTTTCGCCACCGATGATTTTGACTACGCCGCCTACGAGCCCGAATCCGGTTATGCCGACCCGGTCCTGACGGCCACTTCGCTGATGGATGCCGCCCGTCGCCATGGCGCTATTCTGATCCAGGATTGTCAGGTGACCGGCCTCCTAACGCGTTCCGGCAGAGTTTACGGTGTGCAAAGTACTAAAGGCGAATTTCACGCTCCGATCGTGGTCAATGCGGCCGGCGCCTGGGCCGCGGCGATCTGCCGCTTGGCCGGCCTCGATTTGCCGTTGAGCACCTGGCGGCACGAAGTCATGTACGTGGTGCGCCCGCCCGCTGTTCGTCTGCCCCATCCCACCGTGATCGATTTCCCCAATCTGATGTATTTCCGTCCGGAAGGCAATCTGACGCTCGTTGGCTTGGAGGATGGCAACCCGCTCGGCGAGGATCCGGAGCAAAATACTTCCTATGTGCGGCCCGGCTTTGTTGAGCGTGCGATCGAGCGCATATGTCGTCGCATACCGGCAATGGGAGAGGCCCATTTGCATTCGGCCCATGCCGGCTATGATGGGCTTTCTCCCGATCAGCATCCGCTGATCGGCCCGATCGGCCCGGAAGGGTTCTGGTTGGATTGCGGCTTTAGCGGCACCGGGTTCAAGATTTCGCCGGCGGTTGGGCTGTGTCTTGGAGAGTGGATACTGGATGGCAGACCGCAGACCGTAGATATCACCCTCTTCCACCCACAGCGGTTGCTGGAAGGTCGTCACCTGCGCGGCGAGCACCCTTACGGGGATATTTGGCTCTGATGTCCTACCTGCGCTTGTTCTATCTGTTTTGGGGCACATTTGGTCTGGCCTGGGGCTTTTTCCAGGCAAAGGCCTGGGTTTTGGCCTGGAGCGCCATGGGGCTGGGAGCGCTCTCGTGGTTGGCCCTACGGGAATACTGGGAGCGCTTCCCGCGCTTGGCGCTTTCTTTGAGCTTCGCACTGGCCGCCTTCGGCATATTCAACCGTGTGCAGGGCGGTTGGATGATGATCGGCGTGCTCGGCTATGCCACCTTTTACCACCTTTTCCACCACCGCCCTACCCCTCCTACCCGGAGCAAGATAACTCAGACCTATTTTTGGCGTCGACTAGGGGTGCTACATTTGCTCACCTTTCTGATGGCTACGCTGTTCGCCTGGCTGGAGAAGAGCCTCTCCCCTATTTGGTATGTTGCTTGGTTCGTAAATTTCTCATTTCTATTAATTTTTATGCGTAAAAATACATGACTTGTCACACGCCGGCGTTTGGGCTACTTTCTATATCCTACCGAATACGAACGCACCTTGCCTTCGTCATCCATGCGAACCACCCGAAAGCTCACCCGCCCAGCGCGCACAGCCTCCAGGATCGCTTTCTGCCCCTTGGTCAGCGAAGCGCTGTTGCGCTTGATATCCAAGATGACGATTTCGAGGTCTTCGGTGCGACCGTTGCCATCGCGCAAGTTGGTGTAGCCATGGAAGACTATATAATCAATTGGGTGACCGATGAAGCGCGCATCCGAGGGTAAAAATTCAAAGCCGGGCAAAAGCGGCGCCACCTGTTCGCCGACCTGCCCCTTGAGCGTGCGACGGCTCTGCTCTACACTTTGCCGGCGCGCTTGTTCGAGCTCTTTGCGATGCGATTCGCTCAATTGGTGAATGTATGCCTCATGTGACTCTATCAACCGGCGCACGCGCCCTTCGTAGGATTCCACCGTCTGGCGCAAACGCGCCTCGTATACTTGAATCAACCGTTTTTCCTCCTCTCGAGAACGCCGACTCACGATCACGTAGACGAACAGCGCTGCTGCCAAAAAGCCGATGATCAGGCCCAGGAAAAGCCAAAAGAGCACTTCCATGCTCAGGTCCTTCTTTGACCGATCGTCAGCGCCGCTGCGGCCATTAAGGCTACGGCGCGCGGCAGAGCTTCTTCGTCGAAGTCAAAGCGCGGGTGGTGGTGGGGATAGTTCAATTCTCGTTCGGCATTGGCCGATCCGACGAAAAAGTAACAGCCCGGCACCCGTTCCAGCACAAAGCCCATATCCTCAGCGCCCATCGTCAGGTAAGGCCGAGGGTCGAGTTCCGCCTGCGGTAGCACCCGACGGGCCACGTCCTGCACCTGCCGCGCCACCTCTTCATTGTTGATTAAGGCCGGCGTCACCCGTCGCATAGCGATCTCGGCCCGGCAGCCCATTGCCCCGCTCACGCCGTTCACGATCGCCTCAAAGCGCTCAAGCACTTTCTGACGCACCTGAAGATCGAAGGTGCGGATCGTCCCCTCCAGATGTGCCATCTGCGGGATGACGTTAAAGGTCTCGCCGGCGTGGAACATGGTCACGCTAACCACCGCTGCCTCCAGCGGCGCCACATTGCGTGCCACGAGGCTCTGGAGCGCCGTGACGATCTGTGCCGCCGCCAGCAACGGATCAACCGCCAGGTGCGGCACCGCGCCGTGCCCACCTTTTCCATGCACTTTCACCTGGAACCACTCGGCCCCGGCCATCACCGGCCCGGCAGCTACCCCTACCCAACCGAGCGGCTTCTCGTTCCACAGGTGGAGCGCCAGGGCATAATCCGGCTTCGGATTTTCCAATATCCCTTCGGCGATCATCATCTCCGCACCGCCCATCTCCTCGCCGCATAGGCCCTCTTCCGCCGGTTGGAAGACGAACTGGATCGTCCCGGCCAGCTCATGGCGATGGGCATGGAGCAGACGCGCCACCGTCAGCCCGATCGCCGTATGTCCATCGTGACCGCAAGCATGCATCACCCCGGGCGTTTGCGAAACGTAATCGGTCGTATTCTCTTCCTGGATCGGCAGAGCATCCATATCAAAGCGCAAGAGCACCACCGGCCCCGGCCGGCTGCCTTCCAGCAAGGCGACCACGCCGGTCTTGGCCACGCCGCGTTGCACCTCCAACCCCAACGCTTCCAGCTCACGCGCCACAATGGACGACGTGCGCACTTCGCGATAGCCGAGCTCCGGGTGCATATGGAAATCACGGCGCAGAGCACGGGTGTACTCAAAAAGCCCTTTGGCTTCCGTCAGAAAACGCTCCATAAAACCTCCTTCCGGTTCACAATTTTCCATCTTCTTCCGGCGCCTTCCAATCCCCCCTCGTGAAGCGTTCCGGCAGAAACGCCACGGCGTAATCGGGCAGCGGCTCGCCGAGCACGTGTCGGCTGAGCAACTCACCGGCTCCGCAAGCGGCCATGATCCCATAGCCACCCAGTGCGCCGATCAGGTAGAATCCCTCCGTCGCTGCCGGGCCGATCAGCGCCAGATGATCGGGGGTCAGAGTGTAATAGCCGCCATCCACCTGTGGACGCGGCAGATGATCCCGATAAACCTGCAAACCGGGCAGCAGCCGCATCAACCCGCGCAAAATCACCTCCGGCGCCAGCGGATCGAGCGGCAACGGCCAGTGTGGCGGCATCTTTTGCACCCGGTATTCCCACAGCATCAGCACCACATCGCTTTCCTCGCCCCCTTCCGGTCGCAAATGTGCGCCGCCCGGCAGAAGGCCGGTTAAATCCCGCGTCCCCTCATTCTCCTGCAAGGCCTGGGCTTCTTCCTCCGACCAGGGCAAGGATTGTGGCTCATCCAGGATCAGCAATGGCGTTTCTCGCGGCACCACCTGCTTCGTATCATGAAAAGCCACCTTCTGATGCAGCTCGGTAAACACGGGATACGACTCCCCGACCAACGCATTCACTTCGTGCAGCCTCGGACCGGCCGCATTGACCATGCGGCGCGTTTCCACCCGCGTGCCGTCGCTCAGCGTCACCGCGGCGATCCGCCCTTTTTCCACCTGCACCCTTTCCACGCGGGCCATTCGCACCTGCGCTCCCATCTGCCGGGCCTGCTCCAGCAAATACATCCCTAACTGTTGCGCGCTCAGCCAGCCGGCCCGCCGGATAAACAGAGCGGCCAATGCTTCAGAGGTGAGATAGGGATAATAATGAGAAACGACCTCCGCCCCCAGGAACAGATCCATGCCTTTGGCCAGGTCGCTACCATCGGGCGTAGGTGCCTCTTCCGTTGCGCGGTCCGGATCATGGACCCGAAGCGGGCGTACTCCGGCTGCCTCGAGCTGCTCTGCCCGCTGAAGCAACGCTGCACGCGCTGCTTCCTGCGTTACCACGTAGAGATAGCCATTACGGTTCAGGTGAAAACGGTTACCACTTTCTTCCGCGAGCTTTTCCAGCCAATCGATCGAGCGATCCATCAGGGCGCGCATGGCCGGCTGCGGCCAGGCATTGCGATAGCACTCGGTGGAATACTGACTGGTGAGCGTTAAAGGTGGGCGCTCATCCACGAGCAAAATCTCGCGCATCCCGGCCCGCGCCAGAAAAAAGGCCGCGCTCACCCCGGCGATCCCTGCCCCGCAGATCACCACTTCTGCTTTCATGGCTTCTCCCCTTTCACGGCTCGTTCCAAAAGCGTCAGCGCCTGATCGATCAAGCGTTCGGTAGGAATAGCGTATCCCCCCTCCTCATGTTCCATCCGCTGCAACAGTGCCCGCCGCAGGCCACTGGCGCGATGGGCCCAAGGCGAATCGGCCGAAAGGCGCTCCAGCCTCTCGATCAGCAGCGGCAAGATCGGATGAGAGGAGGGCCTCATAACCCGGCGCAGTTTACTTTTCCTCCAGCGTCAGGATTTGGCGGATCAACCCTAGCACCAACACTCCCAGGCGCACACCCTGACCGGCCGTAATACTGAGCGGTTTCCCCTCTTTTTCGGCTCGGCGCGTCAGCAAATAGGCCGTTCCCAGGCCGGCCAGTGCTCCCAAAAGCGTCCCCATCGCCAGCGTCTTCACCTTCCAGTCATTTGTAGTCGTCAAACTCGTGCTCGTAGTATGTGCTTCTGTGCTCATTCCAACCTCCGACGGAGTTCCAAGACTTCCAAACACGCTTGAGGTCTAGCATGGTTTTTATCCTGGCCGATCCCTCATGCGATTTCAGGATCAGTTCTGCTGCTCGATCGGCCAGACGGCGCAGGCCCCTCTGGAAACGATAGTTCCGGACGCGCACTTCTACGGCAATGCCGAGTGCTGCCTTCAGCAAGTGGCTCAGCCCGTAGATCGCGGCGATCAGCAGCGCCAACAACATCCCCTGCAAGCAAAGAAGCGGCAAGCTCAGCCAGATCGTCGCCAACGCAGCGATCGCCGAAAGGCGATTCCCCTGCCCCCAAAGGCTTAAGAGCAAGAAAGCCAGCGCAATCAAGAGGCTAAAGCCCAGAGGCAGGAAAATGTGCAAGGTCACCTCTCGCCGATGGCGCTCCTTCCCTGCCCGCACCTGTTGCCAGAATTCGTTTTCCATTTGGCGAAATTCGTCTCTCACACGGCCAATTTTAGCACAAGCAAGGTATAATCGGACATACTTGCGAGGGAAAGACAGCGCATGGCCCTGCCCTTCGGCAGGGTGACGAGGATGAGGGTTTCCTGCCGCGAGGCAGGACTAACCGCAGGCTCAAGAGCAAGGACCCGGCCGGCGGGAAAATCGAAAGATCAGCGGAAGCCCTCCGGGTGTGCCACCACCCGATCCTTTCCCTCCGAACGAATCGCACGCCCAAGGCGGCACGGGCAACCATGCCGACAAAAGCGGGCGAAGTGGCGCTCAACCCCTCGCTTCTTCGCGAGGCGCGGTGAAATCTTCTCTATACGGAGGGCTCCTCTATGTGTGGTATTGTCGGGTATATCGGCCCGCGCGATGCGACGCCGATCCTGCTCAACGGCCTGAAGCGCCTGGAATATCGCGGCTACGATTCGGCGGGCATCGCCGTGATTGAAAACGGCCAGATCGAAGTGCGGCGCGATGCCGGCAAAATTTCGCGCCTGTTCGATCTCGTCCAAGCTCACCCCCTGAGCGGCAGCCCCGGCATCGGTCACACCCGTTGGGCGACGCACGGTGCCCCGAATACGCGCAACGCCCATCCTCACACCGGCCACACCGGCCAGGTCGTCGTCGTCCATAATGGCATCGTCGAAAACTTCCTCGAACTGCGCGAAGAGCTGAGTGCTGAGGGCGTGATCTTCAACTCCGAAACCGATACCGAAACCATCGTCCACCTGGTGGAACGCTACATGGCGAGCGGCAAGTCGCTTGTAGAAGCTGCTCGCGCCGCCTTTCAACGCCTGCAAGGGGCCAACGTGGTCGTGCTTATGTCGGCCTCTGAGCCGGATAAGCTGATCGCTGCCCGCCTGGGCAATGCCGGAGGCGTGGTGATCGGCTACGGCGAAGGCGAAATGTTCGCCGCCTCCGATATTCCGGCCATCCTGGAATATACCCGCCGCGTCACCTTCCTGGAATCCCGCCAAATGGCGGTGATCACCCGCGAAAGCGCGCGAATCGAAACCCTGGATGGCAAACCGATCACCCCGAAAATCCATACCATCCCCTGGGATGCGGTGGCCGCGGAGAAAGGCGAATACCGTCACTTCATGCAAAAGGAAATTCATGAGCAACCGCGCGCCCTGGCCGATACATTGGCCGGACGGGTGGATTTTGAGCGCGGCCGCATTCGCCTGCCCGAACTCAACCTGACCCCGGAACTGGCGCGCCGCATCCGGAAGATCTACATCACCGCCTGCGGCACGGCGGCCTATGCCGGCATGGTGGGCAAATATCTCATCGAAACGATCGCCCGCATACCGGTGGAAGTGGAGATCGCCTCCGAATTCCGCTATCGCGATCCGATCATAGATTCCGATACCGTCGTAATGGCGATCAGCCAATCCGGTGAAACCGCCGATACGCTGGCGGCCATGGAGGAGGGCCGACGCAAGGGAGCGATCTTGTGGTCGATCGTCAATGCCATCGGTTCGCAGGCCATGCGCATCGCCGATGGTTATATCGCCATGCAGGTCGGGCCGGAGATCGGCGTGGCCTCCACCAAAGCCTTCACCGCGCCGATCCTCGATCAGTACATGCTGGCCATCCTGCTCGCCGAGTTGCGCGGCACGATTGACGAAGCCGCGCGCCGTGCCCTGGTCACCGATCTACGCCTGATCCCGCAGCGCGTCGGCCAAATCCTGGAGCGCGAGGCCGAGATCGAGAAAGTGGCACGCCTGCTCAAGGATATGCGCGATTGTCTCTACCTGGGCCGCGGCATTCAGATGCCGATCGCCTACGAGGGAGCGCTCAAGCTCAAAGAGATTTCTTACATCCACGCCGAAGGTTACCCGGCCGGTGAGATGAAACATGGCCCGATCGCCCTGGTGGATGAAAACCTGCCGGTGATCTGCCTGGCGCCACAAGACCCCTGGCATGAAAAGATGCTCAGCCAGATTCAGCAGGCCAAAGCGCGCGGCGGAACAGTCGTCGCCGTAGCTACCGAAGGCGATGCGCTGATCCCTTCGATGGTTGACCATGTGCTTTGGGTGCCGCCGGCCCCCTGGATGCTCGCCCCGGTGCTGACCGTCATCCCCTTGCAGCTGCTGGCCTATCACATCGCTGCCTTGCGCGGCCTGGACGTGGATCAACCGCGCAACTTGGCCAAATCGGTAACGGTGGAGTAGGAAAAACGCAGGCAGTTGTCCAAGAGAAACGCTTGGGACGGAGAGCCTTTCTGCGCGCGGCCTCAATGCCAGCGCGGCGCAGATGCCGACAAGCATCCTCCTGCCGTCCCTGCGGCAGCAGACAATCCGCGCGGATTGTCTTCATCCAACGCCAATGCTTGGCGGAAAAATTCCTCCGCCCGGGAATAGTCCCCGCGGCGGGCGAGCAAACCACCCAGGGTGGAGAGCAAGCAGGTGCGCCCGGTCCGCTCGCGCACCCGCTCCAAATAGCCTCTAGACGAGCGACTGGCCCGGGAGACGGCACGTTGGACCGATCGGTGTGTTGATCGTGGCCAAACGGAAAGGATTGATCGGCGCTATCAAACCTCTCCGGATAGGCTACGGAATGAGGCCGGCTTTCGCGTGATCGACGCGCTCTATTCCGTGTGCTCCAGGATTGTCGGATTCCCCTGTTATCTGGTATATTTGGCAACTGTCAATACCCACCTATTAGGAAGAGAGTCACAATGAGCATTGAATATCAAGAAACTGCCAAAGACTTATTGACCCGCATTGACATCCACCAGAAATACGGCGCGCGGGATATCGATCAATGGATGATCGAATTGCTCAAGCCGGAACCTGGCAGCCGCATTTTGGATGTCGGGTGCGGCGCGGGGAAGCAGTGTTTCCTCTTCTGGAATGCGACAGGCGGCAAGGCCGAGATCACCGGCGGCGATGTTTCGCAGGAGTTGCTCGAAAAGGCGCGCAACGAAAATGCCCGCCGCGGCACCTCCATTCGCTTTATGGAATTGGATTTCAACCGCCCCTTCCCCTTCGAGGCGGATCACTTCGACTTGCTCTCCTGCTGCTTTGCCATTTATTACGCTGCCGATATTCCTTTCACCCTGCGCGAAATGCACCGCGTGCTCAAGCCGGGCGGCCGCCTGTTCACCACCGGCCCGATGCCGGAGAACAAGAGGGTCTTCTACGATATCATCCGCGCCGCTTCGGGCAAGCCGATCCCGCCCATGCCGGGCTCTTCGCGCTACGGTTCGCTGATCCTCGATACCATGCGCCGGCTCTTCCGCGACGTGCAAGTGCACATTTTTGAAAATCCGCTCACCTTTGAGCGCGTGGAGCCGTTCCTGGAATATACCCGCGCCTCGCTTTCCGAAGATCGCAAGCTCTGGACGCCGCTCTTCCAGAGCAAAGGAGAATTCGAGGCTCTGATGCAGGCCATTGAACGCGAAGCCCGCGCCTACATCGCCCGCGAAGGTAAGCTGGTAATGACCAAAGTGGTCGGCGGTTTCATCGCCACCAAATAGCCCGAGGCAGACCATGCTATTTTCCGCCAAGCGCTTGCTCTTCATCGGCGCCCACCCGGATGATATTGAGCTCGGGTGCGGTGCCCTCCTCCACCAAGTGGCACCCAAGAGCGAGGTCCTGTGCGTGACGCTTTCGGATAACCAAAAGAACCCGGCACTGCAGGGACTGATCGAGCAGATGTATGCCAGCATGCAGGTGCTCGGCGTCCCCCATGAGCGCATCTTGCTGGAACAGTTCACCACGCGGCGCTTCCTGGACTCCCGACAGGAGATCCTGGATTTCCTGCTCCGCCTGCGCCGTGACTTTCGCCCGCAGATCGTCTTCGTCCACAGCAAACAGGATATCCACCAGGATCACAATGTGGTCACCGAGGAAGCGCTGCGCGCTTTCCGTGATGCCACCCTGCTGGGGTTCGAGATCGTGCGCTCCAGCTACGGCTTCTTCCCCCACTTCTTGATCGAGGTTTCCGAGGAAGACGTGCAAGCGAAGATCGAAGCCTTAGCCTGCTACACAACCTACGCCGCGAAGCAATACTTCGACCCGAACGTGATCCGCGCTAGCCTGGTGCGCTACGGCGCGTTGGCTGAACGCCGCTATGCTGAAGGGTTTGAGCTGCTGCGCGGTGTGGCACAATTTGTGGTGAATGCGGAGTAAAAAAGCGCCAGATCGAGCGAGCGCTGAACAGGCTAAAAGGCAAACGCTAGCGAAAAAGCCTCACCGCGGCTCGTGCTACTTTCTCGGCAAACCGATCCAGATCATCCCATCCCTGATCCGCACCGGATAGGCCGGAATATCCACCACAGCCGGCATTTGGAGCACCTTCCCCGTGCGCACATCAAATTCCGCCCCATGACGCGGACAGATGATAGTATAGCCTTCTAGATCACCCTCGCCGAGCGGACCGTCATCGTGGGAGCAGCGATCGGCGATCGCAAAGATCTGCCCGGCGATATTGAAAAGCACGATTGATTCAGTATCAATCTGGATGAACAAACGCTCACCGTTGGGCAATTCCTCCACAGGAGCCACCTCGTAGAACTCGACCTGCGACTCATCCAGCGTCGTGTAGTTGAACATATCCCTCCTACTCTTCGACCAGGCTATCATCGGCCTGACCCAGGCCGTACACTCCGGCTTTGAGCACCTTCAACGAAAGCAGCGCACACTTCAGGCGCACAGGCCCCAGCTCGATCCCCAAAAGGTCAAGCACGTGCTGACGGTTGAGCTTTTTAACGTCCTCCAGCGTCTTGCCGATGATTGATTCGAGCAACAGATCGGCCGAAGCCTGGGAAATGGCACATCCGTGACCGTCGAAGCGGGCATCGGTGATCCGTCCCTCCCCATCCAGCCGCAGCTGGATTTCGATGTGATCGCCGCACAGCGGGTTGCTATCCGCAAAAGCGATATCGTGCGGCTCCAGTTTCCCCCGATGGGTGGGATTTTTATAGTGTTCGATGATGATCTCGCGATACAGATCGTCCATTTTCAAACCTATCCGAAGAGTTTTTTGACTTGGTACAAGCCTTCCACCAGTTTATCAATTTCTTCTTGGGTGGTGTAGAGATAGAAACTGGCGCGCGTCGTGGCCGGGACGCCGAAGCGCTCGTGCAACGGTTGGGCACAGTGGTGCCCGGCGCGCACGGCAATGCCATAGCGATCGAGGACTTGGGCCACGTCATGCGGGTGGACATCATCGAAGGTGAACGAGGCAACGCCACCTTTAGCCTCCGCTGCCGGCCCTAGCAAATGCAGGCCGGGGATCTCTTCCAAGCGCTCCAGCGCGTAGACGGTCAACGCGTGCTCGTGGGCGGCGATCTCCGGCATGCCGACGCTCTGCAAATAGTCCACGGCCGCCCCGAGGCCGATCGCCTCGGCAATGGCCGGGGTGCCGGCCTCGAACTTATACGGCACGTCATTCGGGGCGAACGAGCCCAGGTGCACGGCCCGGATCATATCGCCGCCGCCGAGGAAGGGGGGCATGGCTTCGAGCAAGTGCATTTTTCCGTAGAGGATCCCGATCCCCGTCGGACCGCACATCTTATGCCCGGAAAAGGCCAGGAAATCCACATCCAGGTCCTGCACATCCACGGGGAAGTGCGGCACGGATTGCGCCCCATCGAGCAAAGTGATCGCCCCGGCCCGGTGCGCCAGCGCGATCATCTCCTTGGCCGGGTTGATCGTGCCCAGCACATTGGACATGTGGGTAAAGGCCACCAGTTTTGGCCCGCGTTCGAGCAAACGGCGATAGGCCTCCAGGTCCAGTCGCCCGTCTTCGGTGAGCGGCACAAAGTCGATCTCCACCCCCCGTTCCTGTGCCAGGATATACCAGGGCACCAGGTTGCTATGGTGCTCCATCTCGGTCAAGAGCAAGCGATCGCCGGGGCGGAAAAAGGTGCGTCCCCAGGCATAGGCCACCAGGTTGATCGCCTCGGTGGTGTTACGCGTGTAGATCAGCTGACGGGGCGAAGGTGCGTTGATGAAACGGGCGATCTTCGCCCGCGCTTCTTCGTAAAGCGCCGTGGCCTCTTCAGCCAGGGTATGCACCCCACGGTGGATATTGGCATTTGAAAGGCGATAGAAGCGATCCATCGTCTCGATCACCTGGCGCGGCTTTTGCGAGGTCGCCGTCGAGTCCAGGTAAACCAGCGGGACCCCTGGGCGCACCTCGCGTGCCAGCAGCGGAAAATCCTGGCGGACGCGCATCACATCCAAGGTCATAGCACCTCAATATTCCGGAATCTCATCTTCTGCCTTTTTCTTGCGGCGTTGTTTCTGTTGCGCCGGTCGGATGGCATCCGAATCCAGGGGATACCATAAGATGCGATCCGGCACCATCCAACCATCGGTCAAGAAGACGTTTTGGCGGAATTGCACCGCCACCATCTTGTTATCTACCTGCACGACGATCCCTTTGACCCAGCCGCGCACGCGCGTTTTGTTGCGCTCGTGATCGCAATAGACCTCGACCACATCCCCTACCTGGTAAGTGCTATGGAACTCCGGTGGACGCAGGTAGGAGAATTGCGGCTCCCGCCGCAGCGGAACCGAGCGACGCATCTCTTTGATGTTCTCTTTCTTTTTTTCCATGCCATCCCTCCCCTTTTCCAAAAATTTATTGCGCAAGCTTGGCTTCGATTGCCTGTTGGAAACGCTCGCGTACGCCTTCAAAAGGTACCCGTTGCATAATCGGATCAAAGAAACCTTCTACCAGGATGCGCTCGGCTTCCGGAAGCGGAATGCCGCGCGAGCGCAGGTAGAAAAGCGGTTCTTCCTCCAGTTTTCCAACCGTTGCGCCGTGCGTGCAGCGCACATCATCGGCGCAAATTTCCAGGCCAGGGATGGAATCGGCGCGCGCTTCCTCGCTGAGCACCAAGTTGCGGTTGGCCTGATAGCCATCTGCCTTCTGGGCATTCGGTGCCACGTAGATCATCCCCTGCCAAACCGATCGGCTCTGCCCCTTCAAAGCGCCTTTGAAGAGCAGATCGCTGGTTGTGTGCGGTGCGAGGTGGTTTTGCTGGGTATCGTGATCCAGGTGCTGGCGATCATCGGCGAAGTAAAAGCCGGACATGCGCCCGGTGGCTCCTTCACCAACCAGATCGAGTTCGGAGAAGTTCTTTGTCAGCTTTGAGCCGACGGCGCCGAAGATCCAATCCAGGTTAGCATCGCGCCCCACACGCACGCGCTCATGGCTGAAATTCCAAACATGCCGTCCCCAGGATTGGAGCTCGACGAAACACAGGCGTGCCCCTTGTTCGACCACGATCTCCACCAAGCCGGCATGGAAGGAATCGCTTGCCTCGGTCGGCGAGGCCGATTCGTGGACATAGGTCAGCTCGGCGCTTTCATCTACCCAGACCAGAATATGGGAAAAGTATGCCAAACCGGCGCCGGGGCCCCAAAGGATGCTGTGCAAAGGTTGTTCCACCCGCACCCCTTTCGGAACGTAGATCAGAATGCCGGTTTGGGCCAGGGCGGCAGCCAAAGCGGCGAATTTGCCCTCTTCCGGGTTGACGACTCGGCCGGCCAGCTGCCTCACGATCTGCGGGTAACGCTCTTCGGCGGTGCGCAGATCGGTGAAGATCACGCCCTGTTCGGCAAGGGTCGGGGCGACATCGGCCATCACACCGCCCGGCAGGAGCACGATCTGACCGGCGTGACGTTCGGCCACCAGTGGGTGGAGTAGCTCCTGCGGCACAGGCACAAGGTCCAGGTAGGCTTCGGCGGAGGGGATGCGGAAGGACTCTACCGGCATCGGGCGCAGATCGGTGCGCCGCCAGGCCTCGTCATCGGTCGAGGGCATAGGCAGGCGCTCAAACGTTTCCCAGGCGCGCTGCCGGTATTCGGCCAGCGGGCCAACAGCGCGCACCTGAGTCACGTCGAAGGTGAAGTTTTTCTCGACAACCGTCGGGCGCGGACCACGACGGACGACAATTCGGGGTTTCTCTTGCATTGTTCTCCTCTGCGAGTAATAGGTTTATCCGACCGAGCCTTCCATTTCGAGCTGGATCAGACGGTTCATTTCGACGGCATATTCCATCGGCAGCTCTTTGACCAGCGGTTCAATAAAGCCGGAAACCACCATCGTGGTGGCTTCTTCCTCGCTCAAGCCGCGCGACATCAGGTAAAAGAGCTGCTCCTCTCCGACCTTGCTCACCGAGGCCTCGTGACCGATGGTCACATCGTCCTCTTCGATCTCAATATAAGGATACGTATCGGTGCGTGATTCTGGATCGAGGAGCAAAGCATCGCAGACCACGGTGGATTTTACACCCTTTGCGCCCTTATAAACGCGCAGCAAACCGCGGTAGGAAGCCCGGCCGTTGCCCTTGCTGATGGACTTCGAGGTGATCTTGCTGGTGGTGTGCGGGGCAAAGTGCACCATCTTGGAGCCGGCATCCTGATGCTGACCGGGGCCGGCAAAGGCCATGGAGAGCATTTCACCATGCGCACCAGGTTCCATCAGGTAGCAGGACGGGTATTTCATGGTGACTTTAGAGCCAATATTCGCATCCACCCATTCGTGGACGGCATCGCCATAAACCTTTGCGCGTTGTGTGACCAGGTTATAAACGTTGTGGCTCCAGTTCTGGATGGTGGTGTAGCGCGAACGAGCACCGCGCTTGACGATGATCTCGATCACGCCGCTGTGGAAGGAATCGGTGGAATATTGCGGGGCAGTGCAACCTTCGACGTAGTGCACCTGGGCACCCTCATCCACGATGATCAGGGTGCGCTCAAACTGGCCGATATTGGCAGCATTCAGGCGGAAATAGGCTTGCAAGGGCAGCTCGACTTTCACGTTCGGTGGAACGTAAACAAACGAACCGCCCGACCAGACGGCACTATTCAACGCAGCGAATTTGTTATCCTCGATCGGCACGACGGTGCCGAAGTATTCGCGGAAGAGATCCGGGTATTGGCGCAGGCCATCCTCGATGGAAAGGAAGATCACGCCCTGCTTCTCCAGGTGCTCCTGGATGGAGTGATAGACCATCTCGCTCTCATATTGGGCACCGACGCCGGCCAGGAACTTGCGCTCGGCCTCCGGAATGCCCAGGCGCTCAAAAGTTTTCTTGATGTTTTCCGGCACCTCATCCCAAGAACGTCCCTGCCGTTCGGTCGGACGAACATAGTAGTAAATATCGTCCAAGTTCAGACCACTTAGATCGGGTCCCCATTTGGGCATGGGGCGTTTGAGAAAATGCTCCAGGGCGCGCAAGCGGAATTCGAGCATCCACTTCGGCTCACCCTTCATGTAGGAAATCTGCTCTACGACCTCCCGATCCAGACCTTTGCGGGATTTGAAGACATATTGTTCCGGATCGCTGAAGCCGTAGCGATATTCGGTCAATCCCTCTAAAATCCTGACATCATCTGCCATTTTAGGCCTCCTTCGCTTCTACTTCTTCACGCAACCAGCCATATCCATGCGCCTCGAGCTCCAAAGCCAACTCCGGGCCGCCGGATTCAACGATGCGCCCGTCGAGCATAACGTGGACATAGTGGGGCTTGATGTAATTCAATAAGCGCTGATAGTGGGTGATCACCAGAACACCCAGGTTGGGACCCATCAGGGCATTCACGCCATCGGCGACGATGCGCAAGGCGTCAATATCCAGGCCGGAATCCGTCTCATCCAGAATGGCAATCTCCGGCTGCAACAGCGCCATTTGCAGGATTTCGGCGCGCTTTTTCTCACCGCCGGAAAAGCCATCGTTGAGATAGCGGCTGGCAAAGCTCGGATCCATCTTCAGGAGTTCCATCTTCTCTTTGAGCATCTTGCGGAATTCCGGAATGGGAATGCCCTTATCTTCCGGATTCGCGGCGCGGCGGTGGGCGTTGACGGCCGTGCGCAGGAAATTGGCTATGGTCACACCGGGAATGGCAACCGGATATTGGAAGGCCAGGAAAATCCCCAACCGAGAGCGCTCATCCGGTTCGAGTTCGAGGATGTTCTGGCCTTTAAAGAGCACCTCCCCTTCTGTGACGGTATAGGCGGGGTGACCCATGAGCGTATAGGCCAGGGTGGATTTGCCGGTGCCATTCGGCCCCATGATGGCGTGAATTTCGCCTTTGCGCACCGTAAGGTTGACGCCTTTTAGGATTTCGCGGTCGTTGACACTGACGTGCAGATTGCGGATTTCGAGTTGATCCATGTTTTACTCCTGAACAAGCTGGTGAATTCTGACTTTGGAAGTCAGGGGCATTATAGCAGAAAGGGGCTGATATGTCAATATTTATGATATTTTTCTAGTATATTTCCGCGGCACGGGATCGTTGCTGTAGAAGAAGTGGATAGCAGCGTGATGGCAAACACGAGCAATTTGCTCTATAGGTGCGTTCATCGTTACGGCAAACGCGTCCTCGTTTCGGGGCGGCCTGCCGTGCCGTCTCACGGAGCAGCTCTTTGGCCCAGGTAGTCCAGGAGGGCCAATGGCTTCCAGGGTCAGACGGGCCGATATTTATGATATTTATCTATAATATTGACAAACTGCGACTCTTCTGCTATACTCGCCGGCGATGAAAAGCACCCGCGAACGCGTTTTAGAAATCCTAGCTCGTAAGCCACGCCAGACCATTGGTGAGCTGGCCGAGGCCATTGGGATCAACCCGATCTCCATGCGTCATCATTTGAACATCCTGCAAATGGAGGGGCTGATCGCTTCCGAGGAGGAAAGACATGGTGTGGGAAGGCCGCGGTTGGTCTACTTTCTGACCGAAAAGGGGCGGGAGCGCTTCCCCACTAGTTACCTGCGCCTGACAACGCGCCTGCTAGCCCAAATGAAAGAGATGATGCCAGCGCCGATGGTCCAAACGCTCTTTAGCCAAATCGCCGAGGACTTAGCACGGGAATACCAGGACGAGCTGGAAGGATTGAGCATGGAAGAGCGGCTCGAACTGGTAAAAGAGCTGCTGAGCCAGGAGGGATTCGTCGTTGAATGGGAGCGCAAGGGGGAGCAATATCAGATCCACGAGATCGCCTGTCCTTACTATCAGATCGGCATCAGTCATCCGGAAGTGTGCGCGGTGGACCAGGCGCTGATCTCTAAGATGCTGGCCGTGCCGGCCGAGAAGGTGCAGTGTATTCTAACCGGCAGCTCGCATTGTACATATGTTGTTCAACCTTTTTCCACGGAGAGAAAACATGAGTGAAACCTCTGTGCGCCAAATCAAGTGGACCCTTCACGAAACCCATCCTGAACTGGTGCAACCTTTGCGGGAAAAGCTTTCACAGGTAATAGACCCGGAGATCGGGTTGAATATTATCCAACTAGGTTTGATCCGCGAGGTAAGCATTGAAGGTGATGTGGCACGCATGCGCATGATCCTGACCACGCCTTTTTGTCCCTATGGGCCGGCGCTGATCGAGATGGCGCGCCAGAAGGCACAAGAAGCATTAGGGCGACCGGTGACGATTGAAATGGGGATGGAGATGTGGGATTTTTCGATGATGGAAGATCCTTCAATTCTGGATTGGGGATTATACGGCTGATCAATGCCTAATCGCTTGATCCATGCCCTTTCACCCTATCTGCGCCAACACGCCGAAAATCCGGTAGATTGGTACCCATGGGGGGAAGAAGCGCTAGAAAAAGCACGTCGCGAGGGGAAACCGATCTTTTTGAGCATCGGGTACGCCGCCTGTCACTGGTGCCATGTGATGGCGCATGAATCGTTCGAGGATGAGATGATTGCCGAAATCCTGAACGAGCATTTTGTGCCTATCAAAGTGGACAGAGAAGAGCGCCCAGACTTGGATAGCATTTATATGCAGGCGACGATCGCGCTGAGTGGTCAGGGCGGCTGGCCGATGTCGGTGTTCCTGACGCCGGACCTGAAGCCGTTTTTTGCCGGGACCTATTTTCCGAAAGAGCCGCGCTATCGCTTGCCTTCTTTTCGACAGGTTCTACTGGCCGTGAAGGAGGCCTGGGAAAAGGAACGAGAACGGGTGCTGGTTTCGGCGGATTCGATCATGCGGCAATTGCAGGCTTCACTGCTGAACGTTTACCCCGGCGCGCTTACCCCAGAGTGGCTCGCGGCAGCTACCGAGGCTTTGATCGCTTCGTACGATTGGGTCAACGGTGGTTGGGGCGGCCCGCCGAAGTTTCCGCAGCCGTTGATCCTGGATTTTTTGCTGCGGCAGGGCGCAAAAGGAAATCAACGGGCGCTGGAAGTGAGCTTTCACGCGCTTCGCAGCATGGCCAAAGGCGGAATGTACGATGTAGTGGGCGGAGGATTCCACCGCTACAGTGTAGATGCTCGATGGCTGATGCCCCATTTTGAGAAAATGTTATACGATAACGCCTTGCTAGCACGCGTTTACCTGCATGCCTGGCAATTGAGCGGAGATGTGTTTTTCCGCCAGATTTGCCTGGAAACCTTGTCCTTCCTGGCTCGTGAATTACGCCATCCCCAAGGGGGATTTTTCAGCAGCCTGGATGCCGATTCGGAAGGCGAGGAGGGCAAATACTACGTCTGGAGCGAGGCGGAATTGAAAACGGTGCTGGGGGAGGATTTCCCCCTCTTCCGGCAAGCTTTCGGAATCACAGTGCTCGGGAATTGGGAAGGCAAGATCGTGCTTCAGCGCGCTCTGGACGATGCAACGCTGGCGGCCTCTTTTCGTCTATCCGTAGAAGAAGTACACAGGCGATTGGGGCGTAGTCGGCAGGTCTTGCTGGAGCATCGTCAGAAACGCCTGCCCCCTGCTACGGATACAAAGATGTTGACATCTTGGAATGGGCTGGCATTAGCAAGCCTGGCGGAAGCTGGGCGTGCTTTTGGTTCTTTGGATGGACTGGGCTGGGCTTTGAATTTGGATTGTTATCTTTTGGCTACACGAAATGCAGAGTTTATCCTCAAAAACCTAAACCTACGGCCACCGGGAAGGCTCTATCACGCCTGGAACGAGAACCAAACTTCCGCCGAAACCTTCCTGGAAGACTACGCGGCCCTGATCCTGGGGTTGCTGGAACTTTATCAGACCGACTTTAACTCCTACTGGTATGCCGAAGCCAAACGATTGACCCAAGAGATGGTCGTTCAGTTTGGCGATCCCCAAGGCGGATTCTTCGATACACCTTCGGAACAGGGGCTTCCCTTCCGCCCGCGCGATCTACAAGATAACGCCACGCCGAGCGGCAATGCACTGGCTGTCACGGCGTTGCTGCTGATGAGCGCTTTTGAGGGCAATCAGGAATGGCGCCAAATGGCCGAAAAGGCACTGGA
Organism: Anaerolineales bacterium; assembly: GCA_034432895.1. Classification (GTDB taxonomy): domain Bacteria; phylum Chloroflexota; class Anaerolineae; order Anaerolineales; family Villigracilaceae; genus 630D-37. The sequence goes on along the minus strand of DAOUBG010000007.1, from coordinate 144,832 downwards.
ACAACACGCGGCGCTGATCGGTCACTATCCTCATTCTTTTGCTCAATGGCTGATCGCCGCCGATCTGGCTCTCTCCCCGCCGCTGGAGATCGCCCTGATCGGGCCATCGAAGGAGAGCCTTGAACCCTTATTGACGGTCGTACGTGGCAAATGGCGGCCGAACGTCGTTGTGGCAGCCGATCGCTTTCCGCCATCGGAAGACGGGCCGGCACTGCTGCAGGAGCGTCAGCTGCTGAACGGTGAGGCGACGGCTTATGTTTGTCATCATTTTGTTTGCGAGAGGCCGGTGAATACGAAAGAAGAACTCGGTCAGTTGGTCGGTTAGTCGGCTGCGCGGTTGGACGAGGGGTTGGGCAGCAGCGGATTTCGGCGGCGATTTGCCCGGTGACGTGATCGGCTGTTATCGTTTGCGGCATGACGATGGATCATTGCTTTGCCCGGGCCGCACGGTGATAAATCCCTTCTACGATGGACGCCCCATAATAGGGAAATTGAATTAGCCGATCCCTACAAGAACCTGTATATAGGGTTATAATTTACAAAGGGAACAGGTAATTCTATGGCACAGGAACAGCGGGTCTCTGCACGGCGCTATATAAACATCCGCCTGGGAGGGGGAATTTTGCTCTATTTGCTGGGATGGTTGTTATTATGGCAATACTTGAAGATTTCTACTCTTTGGATTGACCTGTTGCTTTTCCTCCTGCTCTTTGTGGGATGGATTTTCTTCTTTTCCCAATTTCTTCTCCCGGTGCAAGGGAGCGCCAACCGTCTCAAAATCTTCTGGCGATTGTTGCTTTTCTGGCGCCCAGGCCCAGTGATTTTCGTCGAAAACGGCATTCCCCGAATGCATCCCGGCGAAATGCAGCGCAAAGGCCCTGGAGTGCTATGGTTAGATAGCGCCAGTGCAGGCGTGATCCGAAATGCGGTCACCTTCGTTCGCCCGATCGGGCCGGGTGTGCATTTTACCCGTTCAGGCGAATACCCGGCCGGCTTTGTCGATCTACATGCCCAGGTACACACGATCGGTCCCAAAGCAGATGAAAATCCTTTTCAAGCCGAAGAGGCAGAAGCCCGGCAACGGCTCCTGGTGACCAGCGGCTTGACGCGAGATGGAATTGAGGTCGTTCCAAATATCACCGTAATCTTCAAGATCGACGCCGAAGCAGTGCGCGGCAACCGGCCGGGCTCGCGCTTCGGCTATCACCCTGAATCGGTGCTGCGCGCTATCCGCGGCGAAGGGATCGAGGTCCAGACCCGCAGCGAGGGGTCGCGGCGCGTGCGCTGGAATCAGCTGCCGGCGCTTTTGGCGGCCGATCTGTGGCGCGAATACCTGGCCAAATTCACCTTTGACGAATTGTTCCAGGAAAGAGAGTGGGAGTTTCCGGATCCGCGCCCTGCGCCGCCCCCGCGGCCCGATCAAACGACTACTCTCTATCAACCGTTCCGCATCACCGCTCCTCGGCGCGGCATGAGGGGATCGTTGGCCGAAATGCTCTATTTCGTCAACCGCTTGCTGGAAAGATGGTTGCATGACTACCTAGAGCCGTTCCGCCCCCTGCCCATAGAAGATACGGTCGCCGTCAGCAGTTCCATGCCCTCGGCGCCGGTACGCCACCGGGAAACGGCGCTTCAGATGATCGGGCGAATGATGCAATGGAGGTTACAGTTCCCCGAAGTGCCGGAGCTAGATCAACACGGTCGGTATACCGGCCGCAGTCAGCGCAGCCTGGAATTTGAATTACTTTATGAGCGTGGCTTGCGCGTACGGGCGGTGAACCTCAACAATCTGCGTTTCCCGGAAAGCATTGAGCAAGGGCTGATCCAAAGCTGGACTGCAACCTGGCTGGCGCGCGCCAGGAGCGAGCGACAACAGATCGAACAGCAACGTGCGTTACGTCAAGTGAGAGGGCAAGAAAATGCACTGCTCGAGTACGCGTTACGCATCAGTAATCATCTGAAAAATCAGAAGCCACAAAATGTCAATGAGACCTTGCGCGCTTTGCTACATCGATCACGGCGCGAACTACAGCGCGATCCCCTATTGCAAGAACACGCCGAAAACGAAATTGCCCAGATCGATGAAATCCTACAATGGTTAGAAAGTAACCCATGACGGTTCCTTCTTTGGCAGAAATGATCGAGCGACGGAGTATACCATCCACACCGCTCCAGGCAGAGTGGCACAATTTTCGCATGCTGCTCGGTCGTCTGATGGACTATTTGCTGGACGGATTCTTTGATCTTTCACCGGGAAGAGAAAGTCGACGTTTATTCTCCGTGTCAATACCACAAGCCGTTATCTTCCTGCTATATCTGTACTTCCAGTTTTCGGCACTGATTCGGAACGGCTTTCCTCTGCAAGAATTTTTCGTCGCTATTCTAAACCCTTCCCAGCTCACCATTCAGCTTACCCATGCTCAAGTTCTTTCGCTCGCCATCCAATTACTGTTCCCTATAATCAAGGGATTTGTGCTCATCTGGTTGCCTCGTGAAATTGCCCTTCGGCTGGCTACTTTATATCAGAGCGATTTACTCGAGCTAGAAGATCTCAGCATCGCACGACAATTTATCCTTTCCGCATCCTTATATGGAAGTACGCAGGAATTAAGAATCTCTGAGGGGGAAGTTGAGGAAGCGAGCAGGCGTTCGCCGATTTACCTGATCGGCGGTCCGGGGAGCGTAAGAATAGCCATGGACTCAGCCGCTTTATTTGAATTACCCGATGGGAGGCCCCACGTAATCGGACCGACCGGAGCGGTACAAAGAGGTAGTAGAAGAGGGAGAAGAAACGTCTCTCAAGAAACTGTCGCGCAGCTGGGTGGTTTTGAACGTTTGCGTTTACCGGTTATTGATTTGCGCGATCAGTTCCTGGGAAGCCCCAGCGAACCCCCGGAAAGCATTCGCAGCCGTAGCCGCGATGGCATTCCGGTCGAAGCCCACGATGTTCGCTTTATCTTCAGCATCTTTCGGGGAGGACAAAATCCTAGCCTGCACACCCCATATCCATTCGAGCCACGCGCGGTAGAAACGCTCATCTACAATCTCTCCAGCCGGGTTCAAGAGGATGAGGCCCGCCCATCGATGCTTTCTACCAACTGGAGAGCCACAATGCAGACATTGATCCGCAATGAGCTTGCCCGCTTTATGAGCACCCGCCCGTTGAACGAGTATCTTGCCAGCATTGGGGAACCGGAAGTCCAGCAGATACAGAATCGTCAACACATTCTGGAAGAAACTCTGGCCTCCGTTGATCCAGAAGAGCCAGCCAAAGTTTCCCTACCGCTCACTCCATCCCCCAACTTCACCCACCGCGCGACACTCAAAAGTCTGTTTGATCGCTTTACCGGCGAATTTGCCAACACAGCCCATCGCCGCGGTGTCGAACTTCACTGGGTAGGATTAGGCACTTGGAGAACGCCTTCCGAGATCATTCCCCAGCATCACGAAGAGGCCTGGCGCCTGAGTCGCGAAAACCTGCAACGGGGCAGCGAGGAAGCGCTGGCTATAGTGGAAAGGGAGGCATATATCGAAGAAATACTCCGACGCATTCAGAGTGTACCTTTGGGAACGTTTGCAGAATACGCTAAAGAGTCCCCTCGACGCATAAAGCGCGCTTTGATCCAGGAATATTGTGAACAAATCAAAGAGGCACGCGATCTGCTGATGAAGAGAAACGAACGCGCCCCCCTCTCCCAAGAAGAATTGCAAACGTTGCAAAAACTGGCCGAAACCATCAGAAAACTAGAATCAAACGCCCATTTTATCGGTGGGCAAACCGGTCCTTTGTCTCCTATGCCATAACACCTATTTATCAAAGTTCCCTCCTCGAATTCCCTCGGAGAAGCCTATGTCCTTGATCTTTCTAAGCGAAGTACAGCGGGCACTACAATTGCAGATGCCCGTTGTGGCACTGGAATCGGCGGTCATCACCCATGGATTGCCATCGCCGTATAATCTTTCCTTGGCCAAAGATATGGAAACGACCGTGCGCCAAAACGGCGCTACGCCGGCTACGATTGCCATTTTAGAGGGAGCGATCCACATCGGTTTGAATCCCTTTCAGCTAGAGCGCCTAGCACAGGGAAGCCATGAGGCGATAAAAGTCAGCCGTCGGGACGTAGTCGTGGCGATGCAGCGCAAAGTCAACGGTGGCACCACCGTGGCCGGCACGATGTTCCTGGCGCACAAGGCCGGCATCAAAGTTTTCGCGACCGGCGGGATCGGCGGTGTACATCGTGGCGAGATCTTCGATATTTCCGCCGACCTTTATGCCCTTTCGGATACGCCGCTGATCGTCGTGTGCGCCGGTGCAAAAGCGATCCTCGATCTGAAAGCCACCGTTGAGCGATTGGAATCGCTGAGCGTGCCGGTGATCGGGTACCAAACGGAGGAATTCCCGGGATTTTATTCGCAGGAAAGCGGCCTAAAAGTCGAGATATCATTGAATACACCTGACGAGATTGTTGATTTCGCCCTCATCCATTGGAACCTGGGAATGCGCAGTGCGGTGCTTGTGGTACAACCACCGCCCCAGGAAGAGGCCATCCCACGGAAAGAAGTCGAAACCTGGATCGCACGCGCCACCGAAGAGGTTATGCATAGCGGTATTCGCGGCCAGGCCGTCACGCCTTATTTGCTCCGACGGATAGATGAGCTGAGCAGCGGGCGTGCCCTGCGGGTCAACTTGGCGCTTTTGCTGAATAACGCCGTATTAGCCGCCAAAATTGCTCAGGCTTTGAGCCATAGGATGCAAAAACGGGTTTGAGTCTCTGCAGGAGCTTTTATTCCTCTTGGGCTTGCGATTCTGCTCCCCTTTGTCCTTCCCAATTTGGGCCACGCAGCGGTAAACCGGGGATCACCACCGCACCGCGCCGCTCGTAAGCTGCTTGACCTTGTGCTTCACGGAGCTCTTCGATCATCCCCAATTCCTCAAAGATGGTGGTAGCGCGGAAATGGCAATCCACCGCCCAGGCAATCTGACCGGCCCGGTCGTAGAGCCGGCGCAAGGTCAGGTAGGTGCGCGCCAAATCGGGACGGGCACGGACCTGACGCAGTACTTGCATGGATTCAAGCAAAAGCTCTTCAATCCGGTTCCAGGCCGGATTGGGGTGTCGCATTTCGATCTCGGCCAGTAAGCGCAACGCGATGCTACGGGCCCACCGATTTCCTGCTTTTTCAGCCTCCTGACGTGCCAAATGGGCCTCTTCCATCCCCTTCTCCAAGTCGCCGAGCAGCATCATTGTCTCGGCCCGAAACAAACGCGGCAAATAGTGAAACAGACGGTGCTGCTGGATTTCCGCCCATTGCGTAGTGAGATTCAAGAGCTTAAGGCCACCTGATAGGTCACCTCGATGCGCCAAGGCATATCCACGCAGGCTAAGCGCCATATAGGTCGGGGGTGTCAAGGCTTCCAAGGAGAGATCCGGGATCGGTGCTAGGACCTGCAAGGTTTTTCCCCAATCGCGACGATCGGCATGCACCATGCCCAGCTGCATGCGGGCAAAAAAGGTCGTTGGATGTTCTTCTCCATGGGATTGAAGCGCCAGATCAAGTCCACGCTGCGCACTGGCAAAAGCGCGCTCCCAAGCCCCCACGCGTGCATAAGCCACCCCAAGATAACCCAAGACAATGGGTAAATCTTGCGGTAGGGGGCTTTGCAATGCTTCATGACGCTCCTCATGCAAATTGACGTAGCGCAAAAGATAAGCAATGGCATCATCGAAGGCCGAAAGGGCAATGCTCACCCGGCCAAGCATGCGCAAAGCGGCCGAAAGTAATTCGATATCTTCCAACTCTTCGGCAAAGCGCAGGGCTCGGCGAGCATAATCACCGGCGGTCAACGGTTGCCCTCGCAGCCAGAAAAACTGGGCCGCCCGTCGAAAGATCTGCCCAAGATAGGCCTCACCCCCCAAAGTGTAGGCCAGATGCTCGGTTTCGTTCAGGATTTCGATCGCCCGGGTCAGATTGCCACTAAAGGCGTACGCCTGCGCCAGCTGTAAATTGATCTCCACCCGTTGGGCGCGCGAGGTCACGCTGCTGACCTGCCCAAGCAGGTTGACCGCCTGCAAACCGAGCTGACGTGCCTCAGCATAGGAGCGCAACTGCAGCGCTTGTTCCGCCGCGCGTACCAGATAGGGCAGCGCACGCAGCGGTTGATCGCTACGGGCATAGTGATAGGCCAGCAAATGCGCATCCGGCGGAGGCAGGCTGTTTTCCAAAATTTCTGCAATTCGGCCATGCAGGTACTCACGGCGCGCCCGACTTAGACTATTATAGGCCACCTGACGGATCTTATCGTGACGAAAATCGTACCCCTGACGGACCTCGTGCACCAGGCCGCGCTGAACCCAATCTTCGATCGTCACTACCAGCTCTTCACGCGGCCGCTCCAGCAAAGCATGGAGCAGTGCAAGCGAAAAGGGTCGGCCAAAGGCCGCGGCGGCGCCCAAAGCTTCCCGGCTGGGCGGGTCGAGTCGCTCCAGGCGCGCCTGGATAATTTGCTGGATCGAGGCAGAAAGGAGGGGAAAACGCTCACCGGGTTTGATCTCCTGTAGTGCCTGAACCGCTTCGATGATAAAGAAGGGATTGCCCTCCGTTTCCTGATACAGGCGCTTCCCGAACATTTGATCCAATGCCCGCTCCGGCAGCAATTTCCCGGCCAGCGAAAGGGTATCCTGCGGCGTGAGCGGGGACAGCTTCATGCGCAGGACCAAGGAGCTACGCTCCAGCAACTGAAGCAGCGGTCGGCGATCGGGCGGTAAATCTTCAGGCCGGTAGAGGCCAAAGATCAGCAAAGGTACATCGGTGATCCGCCGCGCCAGATCGGCTAGCCACTCCCAGGTTTGCGTATCTGCCCAGTGGAGATCGTCGAGGATGAGATGAAGGGGCGTAGTAACCTGTTCCGCCATGGAGAAGAGAAGGTTCGCCAGCGCCTCGCGCAGAATGCCCAAACCGCTCTCGCCCCCTTGAGGCAGGTAAGGGAACAGCCGACGGACCTCCGGCAAAAACGAGGCCAGCGCAGCAATCCAAGCCGGCGGTTGAGTGCGCTGCGCAAGCAAGGTTTGCTGAACTAAGGGATTTTCATCAAACGCCTGATGGAGCGGCGCTAAAGGAGACATGCTTTCCAGCTCATAGCACACGCTATAGAGAACGATTCCATCGGGATGGCGGGAAAGATATTCCTGAATCAGGCGCGTTTTGCCGATCCCGGCCTCTCCGGCCAACAAAAGCAATTGGCCGTGCTTCTCCTGAGCCTGCCGATAGAGATTTTCCAGCAGGGCCAATTCTTCTTGTCGGTTGACCAATGGGATGTTCGGCGAACTCGGCAAGCGCATGGTGCACGGCGGGCGAACGATGCGCACCGAAGGCGCAGCCTGTCCATTTGTTTCCAGCGGCAAGCGTGCATCTCCCCGACGAATAGCCTGAGCCAGCGCTTGCGTTTCGGCCATCGGCTCAGCGCCCAATTCTTCTTCCAGGAAGCGCACCAGGTTCTGATATTCGGTCAACGCGCGCGCTCGATCCCCTTTCAAGGCATAGAGCAACATCAGCCAGCGACGTGCTTCCTCATCGAACGGCTCCTGCGAAACCCAGCGCCGGGCACATTCCAAAGCCGCATCGTAATCCCCCTGGCTATGCAAACGTGCAATGGTCTTTTCCAGCGCGCTCAGGTACAGGCGTCGAAATTGCTCCCGAGGGGCAACACACCACTCCTCATAAAGGTCTTCCAGCAAATCACCGCGATAAAGATCGAGCGCACGGCGAACTTCCTCTAACGAGGCTTCGGCACGCATTCCATGCTGAAAGTCCTCCACGTCCACCCAGATCGCCACCTCGGGATTGACGCGCAGCATATTCCCATCGGCCAGGATCAGTTCCCCCTGCGGATCGATGGGGCCCAGCGTCAGCCGCAAATGGTGAAGGTATTGTCGCAGGTTGCGCCGCGCCGCGCTCTCGGTGACCCGCGGCCAAAAAAGAAAGGCCAAGCGGCGGCGATCGATCGTTTCGCGTCGATTGAGCAGCAGATAGGCCAGCAAAGCCCGCGTTGTCGGCGATCCCAGGTCAAGGGGGCGCTCCTGAGCATCCGTCACCGTGAAGGTGCCGAACAATCGGGCAAGCAACAGCATTTCACCCCATCGGATAGCGCATGCGCTGGCCGCCGATGACATGCAGATGAAGATGGAAGACGATCTGATTAGCGTCCGGGCCGTTGTTGACGATCAGACGAAAACCGCTTTGAGCAATCCCTTCCTTTTCGGCCACCCAGCGCGCCGCCAGCAACATTCGACCTAAGATCATCTGGTCTTCTTCGGTAGCTTCGCTAATCACGGCAATGTGCTTATTCGGCACGATGAGCACGTGCACCGGAGCGACCGGCCGAATATCGCGGAAAGCGCTCACCCACTCATCCTGATAGACCATCTGCGCCGGCGCTTCGCCTTTGACAATGCGACAAAAAATACACGAAGACATGCTTCACCTCATCAGCGGAAAATTTCATCGCGGCAGAGCGTTACACTCTACCGTTCAAGGATTTTCGCTTTCAAAGGGGTAACGGAAAGCGTAAGGCAAAAGCGCCTCGAGGGTAGTTTCCATCACGAGATCCTCGCGGGAATTGGCGATCAAGACGAGCATCTGGGAGCCGAATTCCGCCAGCACTTGGCGGCAGAAGCCACAAGGCGTGCCGCCATTTTCGGTGACGACGGCAACAGCGCGGAAACGGCGCGCCCCTTCGGAAACGGCTTTGTAAACGGCCACCCGCTCGGCGCACACCCCGTTTGGATAGGAAGCATTTTCCACGTTGACGCCGGTAAAAATGCGCCCATCGTCGGTGAGCACTGCGGCGCCCACCGCGTAGCCGGAATACGGTGCATAGGCGTTGCGGCGTACCTGATTCGCTAAACGGATCAACTCACGGCGTTGTTCAGGAGTCAGATTCATCGCTCTTCCTTTTCGGCAAGAGTTTCCGAATGGCACGTGCCGGCACTCCCACTACCAAAGTATCTTCCGGCACATCCTTCGTGACGACGGAGCCGGCGCCGGTCCGTGCCCGATCACCAACTCGCACCGGGGCTACCAACATGGTATCCGAGCCGATAAAGACCTCCTTCCCCACCCAGGTAGGATGTTTCTTTTCGCCATCATAGTTGCAGGTGATGGTGCCGGCGCCGATATTCGTATTCGCCCCAATGGTGGCATTGCCAATATAGGAGAAATGCCCCATCTTGACGCCCGGTCCCAAGTAGGAATCTTTGACTTCACCAAAGTTACCCATGTGCACGCCCTGGGCCAGATGTGCCCCTTTGCGCAGCCGGGCAAAAGGTCCGATCTCCACCTCGTCCTCGACGACAGCCCCTTCGAGCACCGACATACGGACGTGGCAGCGCGCTCCGATTTGCGTATCCCGCACCCAGGTGTTCGGACCGATCTCACAAGCCTCGCCGATGGACGTTTGGCCTTGCAGGAAGGTATTCGGCCAGATCACCGTATCGCGCCCGATGGTAACATCGGGTTCGATATACGTTGTTTCCGGGTCGATGAGGGTAACGCCGTTGAGCATGTGGTGGGTATTGATGCGCCGGCGCATGGCGCGCTCGGCCTCGGCCAGATGAAGGCGGGTATTGATGCCGATCGTCTCTTCCCTATCTTCCAGGAGTACAGTCTCCACCTGCAAACCATCCCGAACGGCCAGCCCGACGGTATCGGTGAGGAAATATTCGCCTTTGGTAGAAAGAGGAATGCGTCGCAGAGCCTCCCAGAGCCACCCGGCACGGAAACAATACGCCCCAACGTTCAGTTCCTGAATGCGCAATTGCTCCGGCGTGGCCACAGCCTCTTCGATAATCGCCTGAACGCTGCCCTGTGCATCCCGCAAGATACGTCCAAAGCCGCGCGCCTGGGGCGAGATCACGGTGAGCAAGGTCAGCGGTCCGGGATTTTGCTTTTGACGTTCCACCAGCGCCTGCAACGTTTCCGGGCGCAGCAGGGGCATATCGGCATAGGTGACCAGGACGTATTCGGCTTCCTCTCGAATGAGCGATTCAGCCTGAAGCACGGCATGGGCTGTGCCCAAGGGAGGGTGCTGCAGGGCAAAACGCGCCCGTTCCCCGACCCGTTGCCGCACCTGCTCTGCCCCATGGCCGATGATGACAACCGGCTTGGAATCGGTGACGGCAGCGGCGGCTTCAAGCGCATAGAAGATCATCGGACGTCCACAAACGGGATGCAAAACCTTTGGCAGCGCCGATTTCATACGCGTCCCCTGACCGGCGGCCAGAATCACAGGAATCACGCTCATCACACCTCACAAAACAGACAGGCCTGGCGGAGGGCGCAGGCCTGGAATCAACGCGCCCCCGAGGGGGCTGAGAAACAAGCGAGCCGGGGCGCTCGGATTCGAACCGAGACCAACAGATCCAAAGTCTGTGGTGCTGCCATTACACCACGCCCCAACGTAGCGCTATTTTATCACGGCATAGGGTGAATGGCAAGAAAAACGAGGCGGATGGGACTTGGATGAGCAAACGGGGATGGTTGCAAATCATTGCGGCAATAACCTAAAATCCGCCTCCACTGTCAACCATCCCCTGTTTCACTCCGGTCCACGGCCCACCATCCACAGTCTATTCCACTATAATGTTCACCAATCGCTTCGGCACCACAATGATCTGCCGAGGTTCCTTACCATCCAGGAACTTGCGCACGCCGGCAGCCGCCAAGGCAACCGCCTTGATCGTTGCCTCATCCGCATCGGCCGGAACGGTGATCCGATCGCGCACTTTGCCGTTCACCTGTACAGGCAGGGTGAGCATTTCTTCGCGCGCTGCCTCTTCATCGACTTGCGGCCAAGGCTGTTGATGGATCGAATATGGTTTACCGAGTACTTCCGTCCACAGTTCTTCGGCTATGTGTGGACAAACCGGCGCTAACATGCGCAGGTAAATATCCACCGCTTCCGACCATTCCGCCGAACCGCCCGCACCCTGATCGAAAGCTTTTTGCATCGCGTTGAGCAATTCCATGAGCGACGAGATGATCGTGTTGAACTCAAAATTTTCAAAATCGCGCGTCACCGCACGCAAGGTCTGATGCACCTTGCGCCGCAGCGTGCGTAAGGTCTCGGCAGGAGCGGTGCTCGAAGATGGGACAGAGGTCGTGAAGAGTGTCCAGATGCGTCGCAGCCAACGATGGGTACCTTCGATCCCGGTATAGGACCAAGGACCGCCCTGATCCCAACGGGCGAAAAACATCAGGTAGGCACGTACCGTATCGGCGCCATAGCGATTCACCAGGTCATCCGGAGCAACGACATTGCCGCGCGATTTAGACATTTTCTCTCCATCTTCACCCAACACCATCCCCTGATTGCGCAGCTGGATCATCGGCTCCGGACCTTTGGTGATTCCCATATCGCGACAGGCTTTGTGGAAGAAACGGGTGTAGATCAGGTGCATAGTCGCGTGCTCGATCCCGCCCGTATAGGTATCCACGGGCATCCAGTAATCGTATTCTTTCGGATCGAAGGGGTACTTATCGTAATGCGGGCTGAGATAGCGCAGGTGATACCAGGAGGAGCACATGAACGTATCCATGGTATCGGTCTCACGCTCGGCAGGACCACCACATTGCGGGCAGGTAGTTTGCTTCCAGGTAGGATGGAATTTGAGCGGGCTTTCGCCGGTCGGGCGCCATTCCACGTCATCCGGTAGCAGGACCGGTAGCTGATCCTCGGGCACCGGGTTCCAGCCGCACTTTTCGCAATAGATCATCGGAATGGGTGCCCCCCAATAGCGCTGTCGGGAGATCAGCCAATCACGCAGCTTATAGGAGACATCAAAATGTCCAACCCCTTTTTCTTCCAGATAGCGGATGACGGCCATGATACCGGGATTCTTACTGCCCTTCTCCTCGGTGACCCGCGTGCCACTCAACGGACCGGAACGCACCATCACACCGCCGCCCGTGTAGGCTTCGGTCATCGTCGATCCATCCAACAGCGGCTCGATCGGATTGCCCTGTTCATCCACCGGCTGGATAACCGGGACGATCGGCAGATTATACTTGCGCGCGAAGGCGAAATCGCGCTCATCATGGGCCGGGACGGCCATAATAGCACCCGTGCCATAGGTCATCAGCACGTAATCGGCAATCCAGATCGGAATGCGCTCTCCGTTGACCGGGTTGATGGCATAGCCGCCGGTGAAGACGCCCGTCTTTTCCTTGTCCGCGGCTTCTCGTTGAATATCGGATTGACGCGCCGCCTGGAATTGATAGGCTTCCACCGCTGCCCGTTGCTCAGGCGTGGTGATTTTTTCGACCAGTGGATGCTCCGGCGCCAGTACCATGAAAGTAGCTCCCCAAAGCGTATCGGGGCGGGTGGTGAAAATTTCGATCGGATCGCCTTGCTCGGTGTGGAAGGTCACCGAAGCACCTTCCGAGCGCCCGATCCAGTTCGTTTGCAACACGCGCACCCGTTCCGGCCAATCCAGCGGGCTGAAATCGAGCAATTCTTCGGCATAGCGCGTGGTGCGGAAAAACCACTGCTCCAATTCTTTGCGCACCACCGGCGTACCGCAGCGTTCACAGTGGCGATCTTCGCCCCAGACCTGCTCGCGCGCCAAAGTGGTGTTACAGGTGGGGCAAAAATCCACCGGTGCCTTTTTGCGATAGGCTAGGCCATGCTTATAGAGCTGAATGAAGAACCATTGCGTCCAGCGATAGTATTCCGGATCGCTGGAAATGGCCTCACGCTCCCAATCGAACATGGCGCCCATGCTACGTAGCTGACGACGCATGCGTTCAATGTTTCGATACGTCCATTCCTTCGGATGAATGCCATGCTTGATGGCAGCATTCTCCGCCGGCAGGCCGAACGCATCGAAGCCCATCGGGAACATCACGTTATAGCCGCGCATGCGCATGAAGCGGGCGCGCGCATCCGAAGGGGTCATGGCATACCAGTGACCGATGTGCAAATCACCGCTCGGGTAGGGGAGCATGGTCAGAGCGTAATGCTTTGGACGGGAGGGATCGATCACGGCGCGATACAGACGATCGGCCTCCCATTTTTCTTGCCACTTTTTCTCGATCGCTTGGGGCTGATAAGGGCGAGTCATTCTCACTCATCTCCTTTATGGATTTGCAAACGTCAACCAACCGAAGCGGTCCGGTTTTTCACCGCTCACGATGGCGAAGAATTCTTCCTGAATGCGCTGCGTAATCGGCCCACGCCCACCGTTGCCGATCGGCACACGGTCCACCGAGCGCACCGGGGTGATCTCGGCAGCGGTGCCGGTGAAGAAGATCTCATCCGCTACATACAGCATTTCGCGTGGGATGTTCTCTTCGCGGACGCGATAGCCCATATCCTGAGCCAGTGTGATCGCATAATGGCGGGTGATCCCCATCAGCGCGGAGGCCGCCACAGGTGGGGTGAAGATTTCGCCACGATAGATGACGAAGATGTTTTCGCCGCTGCCTTCGCTGACAAAACCGTTCACATCCAGGGCAATTCCTTCGACAAAGCCATAATCGGCGGCCTCCATAGCCACAAATTGCGAGTTGACATAATTTCCACCTGCCTTGGCCATGGGAGCGAACGTATCGGTTGCCATGCGGCGCCAGGAAGAGACCATCACATCCACTCCCTTCTCGATAGCCTCGGCGCCGAGATAACGCCCCCACTCAAACGTAATGATCACCACATGGGTCGGGCAGGCGCGGGCATTTAAGCTGAAACTTTCGCTGCCACGGAAAGCCAAGGGACGAATGTAACATCCCTGATGACGATTGCGACGAACGGTTTCCAAAACGGCATCCTCGAGTTGTTCAATGGTGAATGAAATATGGATGCGCATAATCTTGGCCGAATCAAAAAAACGTTGCAGATGAGGTCGTAGCCCAAGGATGGCCGGTCCGCGCGGCGTGGCATAGGCACGAATGCCCTCAAAAATGCTCGAACCGTAGTGTAGAGCGTGAGCAGTCACATGCACATTGGCCGCATCCCACGGAACGAATTGGCCATCGAACCAGATGAATTCAGATTTTGGAATTGGCATACGAACCTCCTAGGATAAGGTTTAAACCGACACGCGGACATCCGGAATATCTATGGCAAGGTATACAAAAATCCCTCCGTCTCAGGGACGAAGGGATCTCCGCGGTACCACCCTGATTCGGCGGAAGGTTACAGGGGCACTTCCGCCGCATCTTTTCGGCTATAACGGGCCACCCGGTTATGGCTACTCCCAATTTCACCACAACGGCCTGCCTGGCGGCGATCGGCGAGTTCGGTCTTTTTTGGCGCTCCCGCCGGGCGCCTGCAGGGCTTCCACCTCGCTCTCCCTGCTCGCTGCCGGGATGACCTACTACTCCGATCCTGGCCTTCGGATAAAAAAGACCGTTGCGCTTTTGCGCTACAGTCTTGGTAGGTGGACCCAGAGGGATTCGAACCCTCGACCTTCTCAATGCCATTGAGACGCGCTCCCAACTGCGCTATGGGCCCCAATGTTACACTTTCCCAGTGGACCTGAGGGGATTCGAACCCCTGACCTCCTCAGTGCGATTGAGGCGCTCTCCCAACTGAGCCACAGGCCCTGGCGGGCAGGTGTGATTTTAAACGAGGATAGGCCGATTTGTCAAGCATCTGCGACAGCAGAGAGCATAGCCTCTTTTTAAAGGTGCTCATTCCCTCACAGAAAATGAAACCCCGGTTGTGCAGCGATTACTTTCGGCTATCGATCGCACGTCTACGTGGAGGGAATTCCTCCACGTAGATGATTCGATGTAGAAAGTCAGGCTTTCCGATGCAGTAATGAGCCTCTAAGCCTTATGTCCCTTCTTCCCAGGAGGAAAGGTAATGCAATTGCTCTTCCGTCAGAGTGTCGATCTCGATCCCCATGGAACGTAACTTCAGGCGGGCAATCTCCTTATCAATTTCTTCCGGAACCGGGTAGACGCGCTTCTCAAGCTTGCTGCCATATTTAACCATGTACTCCGCCGAAAGGGCCTGATTAGCAAAAGACATATCCATCACCGAGGCCGGATGGCCTTCCGCCGCGGCCAGGTTGATCAGGCGTCCTTCACCCAACAGGTTAATGCGCCGTCCATCGGGAAGCACATATTGTTCCACGAAGGGGCGCACCAGTTTCTTCTCTACCGCCATGGCCTCCAGAGCAGGAATGTTGATTTCAACATTGAAGTGACCAGAATTTGCCAAAATAGCACCATCTTTCATGACTTCAAAATGGTGGCGATCGATCACGTTAATATCCCCGGTGACGGTGCAGAAAATATCGCCGATGCGTGCCGCTTCGCTCATCGGCATCACTTCGTAACCATCCATCACCGCTTCCAACGCCTTCAGCGGATCCACTTCCGTGACAATGACGATTGCTCCCATCCCACGCGCCCGCATCGCCAACCCTCGACCACACCAGCCATAGCCGGCGACAACGAAGCGCTTTCCAGCCAAAAGCACATTCGTAGCGCGAACGATGCCATCAATCGTAGATTGACCGGTACCATAGCGGTTATCGAAAAAGTGCTTGGTCATCGCATCGTTGACCGCGATCACCGGGAAATACAACATTCCATCCGCTGCCATGGCACGCAGGCGGATCACGCCGGTGGTCGTCTCCTCCGTGCCGCCGATGACGTTGGGAAGCAGTTCACGGCGCTCCTTGTGCAGCGTCGAGACCAGGTCGGCGCCATCGTCCATGGTCAGATGAGGCTTATGGTCCAGAGCGGCGGCGATATGTCGATAGTAGGTGACGTTATCTTCACCTTTGATGGCGAATACCGGGATTTCCCAATACTGCACCAGCGCGGCGGCTACGTCATCCTGGGTTGAAAGAGGGTTGGATGCGGTCAAGACGACATCAGCACCGCCCTCCTGTAGGGTGCGCATTAAATTGGCCGTTTCGGTGGTGACGTGCAAGCAAGCCGAGATACGAATCCCCTTGAGCGGCTTTTCACGCGCAAAGCGTTCACGAATCTGGCGCAGGACGGGCATCTCGCGTTCGGCCCATTCGATCCGCCGGCGCCCTCCTTCGGCAAGGTGAATATCTTTGATATCGTATTGTTGCATCCTATTGCTCCTAAAGGGTTGTGATTTGAATTTTTTCGGGAGATTGCAGGAAAACGTTCAATCGTCCGTCGTCATTGAAATGTTGGCGGAAACGGGCAACGAATTCTTCCGGTGTATAAGAGTGATTCTGGGTCCCCTGCTGCTCCAAACAATAAACCGCCGCCAGGGCACCGACCTTGCCACAGAGTTCCCAATCTAAGCCATGGCTATAGGCAGCCAGGAAACCTCCACGGAAGGCATCCCCTACTCCGGTCGGGTCCACAACCTGACGCTCGGGGACGGCAGGAATGAAATATTCTCTATCGGAAGTGTAAATATTGGCACCTTCTTTGCCACGAGTGACCACTACCACTTCAACATGCCGGAGCATTTGGCGTAAATCCCAGCCGGTCTTGCGAGAGATCAGACCAAACTCATAATCGTTGACGAACAGGAAGCGCGCCCCTTCCATATCACGCGCCAGTTCGGGGCCCTCCAAGCGCAAGACTTGCTGACTCGGATCGTAAAGGTACGGAATGCCCAGTTCGCGGCATTCGGCGGCAAAATTTTTCATCGCATCCGGAGCATTGGGTGAGATCACTACCAAATCTGGGCGGGGCGATACTTCCTTGATCGATTGCGTGGCGGCAAAGGACATAGCGCCGGGGTAAAAGCTGGCAATTTGGGCGTTTGCCCGATCCGTAGTGGCGAAGAAGGAAGCAGTGAAAACGCCGGGGATGGTCTTAATCAACGAGGTGTCGATCCCTTTTTCTTCGAGCCATTGACGGTATTCGCCAAAATCTTCGCCCACGGTAGCCATGACGCGCGTCCGCTTTCGGAGCAAAGCCATGGTATAGGCAATATTCGGCGCCACTCCTCCCCGCTGACGGGTCATGGAATCCACTAGGAAAGAAAGGCTGATGGATTCGAGGCGTTCGGGCAGGATCTGTTCTTTGAAGTGCCCCGGAAACGTCATCAGATAGTCATAAGCAATCGAGCCGGTGAGCAAAATGTCCATCTTTTTCCCTACACACTCAGAGAGATCGACGCCGAACGGCGCGAGGTAGATTTTCCTCGAAAGGCGGATAAACGATCCCGTTCTCGGTTACGATGGCCGAAATCAGACGCGCCGGGGTGACGTCAAAAGCCGGATTGCGCGCCTTGGCATTTGGCGGAGCGATCGGTTCGCCTTGAAACTGCAATCCGAGCACCTCGCTCGCCGGACGCATTTCAATCGGAATTTCCTCGCCACGACGAAGGGAAAGGTCCACGGTAGATGTTGGCACTACGGCATAGACAGGCACACCATTGTCTTTCGCCGCCAGGGCTAGCATGTAGGTGCCGATCTTATTCGCCACATCTCCATTTGCTGTTACCCGATCGGCACCGAAAAAGACCTTCTGCACTTCACCTCGTCGCAGGAAAAAGCCGGCCGCATTATCGCTGATGATCTCATAAGGAATGCCATATTGTTCCAATTCCCAGGCCGTCAATCGCGCACCTTGCAAACGCGGACGCGTCTCGTCCACCAGCACGTGAATACGTTTGCCTTGTTCATGGGCCATGCGGATCACGCCCAATGCCGTTCCCCAATCTACGGTGGCCAGAGCGCCGGTATTGCAATGATGGAGGATCGTATCACCATCTTCGATGAGCGTCGCACCGTATTCAGCCATGCGACGGTTTACTTCTACATCCTCATCGGCAATGCGCTGCGCTTCTTCAAGTGCCAACTCGCGCAGGCCGTTGACCGGAGCGGTGGATTGCGCAACCACGCGCAGGATGCGATCCACAGCCCAGGCCAGATTGACAGCCGTCGGGCGGGCAGCCTTCAGCACTTCTGCCGCCTGATGCAGATCTTCCAAGAAAGCTTTCCGCCCGGAGGCTTTTGAATGCAAGGCCGCCAATGCCATGCCAAAACCAGCCGCCGCGCCGATCGCGGGGGCACCGCGCACCACCATCTCGCGAATCGCTTGAGCGACCTGGTGATGATCTGAAAAGGCGACAATTTCAAAGCGCGCCGGCAAATGGCGCTGATCGATCATGCGTAAGGTATTTGTAGCGGAATCCCAAAAGACAGATCGCATATGCACACCAAAAAGCGCTCCCTCGGGAGAGCGCCGGATTATGAACAATGCAAGTTTAACATGTAATCCGAGGTTTGTAAACCTTTACATAAAAGCCAAAAGCAGGGTCCTGCAAACAGAACCCTGCTTTTTGACTTTCGGGCCAAACGTGATTATTACTTAAGCGCGTTGTTGACGCGGCTGAACACGTTGCCGATGATCGGGCCGAGGAACGTGAGAACAGCAATCACAACAATGGCTACCAAAACGAGAATCAACGCATACTCGACCAGACCCTGGCCCTTCTCCTTGCGAGCGAATAACATGGCTTTCACCTCCTTTCCGGGTATAGGATTCTCCAGGAAAACCTGGATTTGATTTCCATTTTACTCAAAGCTGCCGAGAAGTCAAGAGAAAAGGCCTCTCAAAACTGTAAGTAATGACTTCAGCGATGAAATTGTAATGTTGTGAGTGGTGCATACGGTGAATCGCAGGCCGTGGAAGTAAACATATGGTACCAAACGAGGAATGATCCTCAAACCGCAAGCAACGGGATGGTGAACTGCACGCGCGTCCCCTTGCCGGGTGCGGTATCTACCTCAAAGCTACCACCGGCTTTTTCCACGCGTTCCCGTAACAACTTCAATCCTAACCCGGAACCCTGGAGAGCCTCATGAGGATCAAAACCCTTTCCGTTATCATCCACCGTGACCCGGATCATCTGGTCGCCAAAATCCAGAGTCACTTTTACCAGGGTAGCCTGGCTATGGCGCACGGCATTACCAAGCAACTCCTGAATGGCACGGAAAATCAGAACCTCCAAGTAGTTCTCAAAGCGCCGCTCGGAGCCGGCCACCGTCACGTTGACCTCGATCCCGTGTTGCTCCTTGATCGCCTCCGCATAGCGACGAATGGTCGGCACAAGCCCCAAGTCATCGAGCATCATCGGGCGCAGCTCAAAGATAAAGTTGCGCACTTTCTGAAAGGTGCTCATGGCGCTCCCTTTGAGATTGAGCAGCTCCTGCCGCGCCTGAGATGGATCGATCTCCATCAGGCGCATGGCAATCTCGGTCTGGAGAATAAAATTGGAAAGCGCCTGCGCCGGGCCATCGTGCATCTGCCGCGATAGGCGTTGACGCTCCGCTTCCAACGCGTTGAGCAACACCTGTAAGTCAGCCCCCCCTGAAGCAGATTGGGATGCGCTCGGTGGGCGATTTTCCTGATTTTCCAAGACATAGCGCAACAGGTCACGATAACGCTCCAGATGCATCTTATCGCTCTGCAGCTTCTCCAGTTGCCCACGCATGACAAATAGACGCTGCTGCGCATCGAGCGCCGATTGATAGGCCATGCGCCATTCGCTCAATGGAGCTGTATCACCCATCTGCTGGAGATGGGCAGTGATTGTGGCATTACGCTGGCTCAGCTTTGCCACTTCAACCTGGCTTTGTTCTATCAACAGCGAGATTTCGCGCAGTGCACGTTCGGTTTCTTCCAGTTCCGCACGAAGATCGATCGGCTGGGCATCGGTAGAGGGTTGGGGAAGAACATCGGGTACCATGTTGTCGGGCAACTCCTTACAATTGTAGGAATACGTTGCGCAGATCGTTCAAGTTGACCCATCCGAGATAAAGCGCTCGACCTACAGCCTGGGTACGATCAGAAACACCCATCTTACGCAAGATGGCCGTAACGTGATTCTTCACCGTTTGCTGGCTGATCCCAAGGATTACAGCGATCTCCTTATTACTGGCACCACATACGAGTAGCCGCATCACCTGGAATTCACGTTTGGTCAAGGGAGTATAGGGATGACCGGGATCTCGGTAATAACGGACATCTCCTATCTGCTCCTGCATCCAGCGCGTGGCCTCTTCTTCATTCATCAGACGGCCAAGGAAAACATATCCGCCATCGGCAATCCAACGTACGCAACGAACCAACCTACGAGGTTCTATATCTTTCGAGGCGTAGCCTGCAGCTCCGTTCGTTGCGGCATGAACGGCCTGCTCGAGAACGTCATAGGCGCCCAAAAGCAAAACACGCGTCGGTAGGTTCTGACAGCATACCTGATAGGTCACCCATTGGCCATTCCAACGCGACAAGTTGATATCCATGACCACCACTTTGGGCAAAAATGTGGCGATCATCTCCAGCGCTTGTTCGCCATCCATAGCCTCGGCCACTATCTGAATATCCGGCGCCAGTGCAAACGCTTGAACCAGCCCAAGACGGAAAATCGGGTGATCATCAACAATAAGGACCGATATCATCGATACATCAGTAAAAAGAAACTCGTGATAAGATCAGACCGTAGATCGTAGACAGCGAACCGTATGTAAATATGGACGGTGATCGTGGAGAATGGAACGGCGTTTTTTGCTTTTGCCAAGTATAGCATATTTTTAGGGATGAAAAGGCGCACTGCAGGGAACGGGAAAGTCATTTCCTTGGGTTTGCATCACCGGCGGCTGGAACTGGGAGCGGGTTCCGCTTCTATCTATCACCTGGCACAGCTGGATGATTATGCCGGCCTGCGGCGCAAGGCGTTCCCTCATCGCCCTCCCTTTCGGCTGGCTTTACGGGCACGGATTTCGCATGAAGAAATCCCCGGTACATGGGGATTTGGCTTGTGGAACGATCCTTTTGGTTTTTCGCTTGGATTCGGTGGAAACCCACTCCGTTTTCCCACGCTGCCACAGGCGGCTTGGTTTTTCCACGCTTCGCCAGAAAACTATCTCTCTTTCCACGACGATGTGCCGGCCCATGGATTTTTGGCCCAGGTCTTCGCCGGGCATTTCGGGTGGAACATCCTTTCGGCCCTCGGATTGTTTCCCTTCGCTCCGAGAGAAGCTCGCCGCCGGCTGGCAACTTGTGTGGACGAGGCGGCTACAAACATTAGCCTTCAAGTCACCGAATGGCATCACTACGCACTCACCTGGCAGCCAAACGGTGTGCAGTTTGAGCTGGATGGTCGCGTCGTTTTTTCGGCGCCCGTTTCTCCCCGGCCGCCCTTGGGGCTGGTGATTTGGATGGATAATCAATTTGCCGCCTGGCCTCCCGATGGACGAATGCGCAGCGGTTTGCTCCCTCTACCGCAGACCTGCTGGATGGAGATCCTCCTGGATGAGACGCTCGACGATTGAGTTCCGCGAATGTTGCAATCCGAATTGTGGATTGCGTTACCCGCGTTCGCCGCTCGAAACGGCCGGAGAGCGGTGTCCGCGTTGCTTGGGCAAAACGCGCCTGGCTGCCGAACGCCTCTGGGAGGGACCCGAGGCCACTGCGCCCGCCAAACGGGCTACGCTGCCGCTCGAAGCGTTGTTGGATAACGTGCGCTCGGCTTGGAATGTGGGCGCTATCTTCCGCACGGCCGATGCATTGGGGCTGCGGAAACTCTACCTATGCGGGATCACCCCTACTCCGCCCCATGCCGGCATTCGCAAGACGGCGCTGGGCGCCGAGGAATGGTTGGAGTGGGAATATGCAGCAAATGCCGTGCAGCTGGCGAAAAGACTCAAAGCCGCAAAAGCGCGGCTCTGGGGAATCGAAGAGGGAGCGGAATCCGACTCGCTCGACGCACTGCGCGCAGAAAGCCTGAGGGCCTCCGCAGCCGAAGGGTGGGCACAAAATGCTCCGTCCTCCCCGAGCCGCCAAACCGACCACGCGACGGGAAGGATCGGCAGCGGCGAAGGCACGGAGCTACGGGAGCACGCGGTTCCGATCGTCCTGATCTTAGGCAATGAGATCGCAGGCGTGGACCCGGAACTTTTGCAACTGTGCGAAAAAGTGATCGCTATCCCGATGCGCGGGCGAAAACGCTCGCTGAATGTGGAGGTGGCCTTTGCCCTCGCGGCATGGGAGGTCAGTTCACTTCTATGGAGGTAATTATGGAAATGGAAAAGGTTCGGGCAGCGGAGCAGGAACTGCGAAGGTTGGTAAAAGATGTGCGCTTTGATTGGGCCAGCCGATTGCTTTATAGCACGGATGCCAGCGCCTATCAGATCATGCCGCTTGGCGTGGTGTTGCCCAAACATGTGGAAGAGGTGCAGGCGGTGCTGGAAGTGGCAAATCGTTACCAACTGCCGATCCTGGCGCGGGGCGCCGGGAGCAGCCTGGCCGGCCAGGCAGTGGGAGAAGCCCTGATCGTGGATTTTTCGCGTTACCTGAACCGAATTTTGGAGATCAACGCCGAAGAGGGGTGGGCACGGGTGCAACCGGGCGTCGTGTGCGATGCACTGATGACAGCCGCCCGGCGCTATGGTCTGACCTACGGCAGCGAGCCGGCCTCTTCGGACCGCGCCACGTTCGGCGGCATGTTGAACAACAATTCAACCGGCGCGCACTCGCTGCTTTACGGAATGACGGCCGATCAGGTGCTGAGCGCCGAGGTGTTGCTCGCCGATGGCACGCGCACACGCTTTGAGGCGCTCAGTCCGCAGGCCTGGGAAGAACGGATGCAGCACCAAGGGCTGGAGGGGGAAATTTACCGCGGTGTGCAAAAATTGATGGGAAAATATGCCGAGGCTATTCGAGCAGGCTATCCACGCACCTGGCGAAGAGCTTCCGGATACTCGTTGAATTACCTGCTGCCGCCACACGGGTTCACGGCGACGCGCCCGGCCGGTTGGGATGATTCCCTCCCCTATCCGCGCGGCGGGTTGAACTTGGCGAAGCTCCTGGCCGGCTCGGAGGGGACCTTGGCGGTGGTGCTGGAGGCCACATTCCGCTTGGTACCGTTGCCGAAAAAGACCGGCTTGTGCGTCGTACATTTTGAGAGCGTAGCAGCCGCAGCCGACGCTACTCCCCTGATCTTGGAAAGCCGCCCAACCGCAGTCGAATTGATGGACAATGTGATGATGCAGGCAACGCGTTCGGTGCCGGCTTATGCACGCATGCTTCGCTGGGTACAAGGAGAACCGGGAGCGGTGCTGGTGGTGGAATTCGGCGGTGAGAGTGAAGCCGATGTGCTCGCCCAGATCGAAACCTTTGAAAGACGGATGCAAGGGCAAGGGATCGCCAGTGGATTCGTCCGCGCCATTACGGCGCAGGAGCAGGCAGATGTTTGGGGGGTGCGAAAGGTCGGGCTGGGATTGCTCCTTTCGGTACGTGGGGATAGCAAACCGCTGGCATTTATGGAAGATGTAGCCGTGCCGGTGGAGCAGCTTGGGAGGTATGTGCGCGAGGTGGAGCGCATTTTCCGCCACTACGGGGTCACTTCGGCCTATTATGCTCACGCTTCGGCAGGTTGTCTGCATATCCGTCCCTCGCTGAACCTGAAGACGCTCGAAGGAGTGCAACAAATGCGGCAGATCGCCGAAGAAGTGTTGGAGGTGGTGATCCACCTGGGCGGAGCGATGAGCGGCGAACACGGCGATGGGCTCTCACGTTCGGTGTGGAACGAACGTCTCTTCGGCCATGAGCTCTATCAGGCCTTCCGCGAGCTCAAGCGAATCTTCGATCCGCAGGGTTTACTCAATCCGGGGAAGATCGTAGATGCGCCGGATATGACCGAATTCCTGCGCTATGGCAGCGACTATCATGTTCGTTCTTTTCCCACCCATCTGGATTTCAGCCTGGAGATGGGCTTCAACGGCGCGGTGGAGCAATGCAACGGCGCCGGAGTTTGTCGCAAAATGACGGGGACAATGTGCCCTTCCTATCAGGCCACGCGCGAGGAGATATATGCCACCCGTGGCCGCGCCAACTTGCTGCGTGCCCTGCTGACGCTTTCCCCCGAACGTTTCCCCTCCACCGCCCGACCGGAAGTTGAGCAGGCCGTTCACGAGGCATTGGACCTTTGTCTGGAGTGCAAAGGGTGCAAAGCGGAATGCCCTTCCGGGGTAGATATGGCAAAGATCAAGTATGAGTATCTGGCGCAGTATTACGAGAAGCACGGCACACCTTGGCGAGCGCGCTTTTTCGCCTACTTGCCACGCCTGGCCGATTGGGGCACTCCATTTGCGGCACTGCTCAATCCTATAGCCGATTGGCCAATAACACGTCGCTTGAATCAGCACCTGCTGGGCATCGCCGCCCGGCGCGCGTTGCCCAAACTGGCACAACAGACTTGGAGAAGCTGGGCAAACCGACGGGAGGCTCGATCTTCTAACAGGCGGGGGCAGGTGGCGATCTTCGCCGATACGTTTCACGATCACTTCCACGTCAGCGCCGGGAAGGCCTTGATCAACGTATTGGAGGCTTTGGGATACGAGGTAATCCTGCCGAAGCACCCTTGTTGTGGACGGACACTGATCTCAAAAGGTTTTCTGGAAGCGGCACGCAAAGCGGCCAAAGAGACGGTGCGAACGCTGGCACCTTTGGCCGAACGCGGCATTCCGATCGTGGGCATTGAGCCTTCCTGTCTGCTGACATTGCGGGATGAATACCGCGATCTGCTCCCAAACGAGCAGGGGCAGCAACTTGTTGCCAAACACACCTTTTTGCTGGAAGAATTCCTCGTCCGAGAAGTAGAAAGCGGGAGGTTAGACCCGAAAGCCCTGCGGAGCGGAAACGCGCCGCGTATGCTGGTGCATACGCATTGCCATGAGAAAGCTCTGATCGGCAGCGGCGCACTCTTGCAGGTTTTACGCTGGAGTGGTGCACAAGTGGAAGAAATCCCTAGCGGTTGCTGCGGCATGGCCGGCGCATTCGGCTACGAGGCCGAGCACTACGCCATTTCCCAGGCCATTGCCGAAGATCGGCTCTTGCCGGCCGTGCGTCAGGCAGAGGCGGAAACGTGGATCGTGGCCTCGGGATTTAGCTGCCGTCAGCAAATCGAGCAGGGAAGCGGGCGAACCGTGCTGCACCCGGCGGAGGCTTTGGAGAGAATGTTGAGGGAGGGTGAACAACAGCCGGTGGAAGGTAGCGGTTAGAGGCTAGGCGCTGCGTTCGAGCAGGGCGCGCGTGAGGCGATAGATCTCGTCACCGACCTCGCCCTGCGGATCGGCGCGACGCAGGGCCTGCATGGCCAGATCGGTCATCTGATCGGCCGCGGCGCGCGTGTAGGCTTGAGCTCCCTCACGGATCAATTGCTCGGCCAGGTGGGGCACTTCCTCCGCCGTGATGTTCCCTTTTTGCCAACGGGCGGCAAAAAAGCCCCCTTGGGCCAGGCCGAAAACGACCGGCAAGGATTTTTTCCCGCTTAGCAAATCGCTGGCCGCCGACTTACCGGTCAGGGCCTCGTCACCCCAAATGCCGAGATAATCATCCTGCACCTGAAAGGCCAAGCCGAGATAGTGACCGTACTCCCGATAGGCCTCGGCAAGCTCTTCATCGGCGCCTGCAAAAAGCGCACCCATCCAGGTGGCGGCCGAAAGCAAAGCCGCCGTTTTCCCGGCGATCATGCGCCAATACTCTTCCAGTGTGATTTCGGAGCGGGCTTCGTACGAAAGGTCCAAAAACTGACCACGCGTCAGATCAAGGCAGGCATCCTGAAAAATTTGCGCGAGTCGCAGCGCCCGGGAAGCCTCGAGGCGATCGCCGAGATCCAACAGCGCGCGTTGCGCCAGGATGAACATGGCGTCTCCGGCATTGATCGCCTGGGCAATGCCCCACTTCGTCCAAACCGTAGGGCGACCGCGTCGCAATTCGGAGCGATCCTGAATATCATCGTGGATGAGCGAAAAGTTGTGCACTAGCTCAACGGCCGCAGCCAACGGCAAGGCATAGCGCCATTCGCCCCCACAGGCGGAAACCGTCAGCAAAAGCAAAAGCGGACGGATGCGTTTCCCTTGGGCTTGTGCACCTGCGCCTTCACCGCTCCAACCCATATGGTAAGTGAGCATTTCTTGAAAAAGTGATAAGTCCTGCAAACGCGCCACCTGACGTTGCAACTCTTGTTCCAAGGCTTCCAGGATAAGTGAGGCGATCATGGTAGATTTTTCTCCAGGAGAGAAGAATTGAGATCAGCTAACGATGCCGCACCACAAGCAAACATGGCAACCTGAATTTGGCGCGTCACCAGACGGATGGTTTCAACGACTTTCTCGCTAGAAACGACGGCCGCCTTCAGCAAAGGCCCGGTCATCCCGCCAAGCGTAGCTCCTAAGGCGAGGCACTTGGCGATCTCGATGCCGTTGCGCAGGCCACCGGAAGCGAAGATCATCATCTTTGGGGCAACACGGCGCACATTCAGAATGGATTGCGCCGTCGGAATGCCCCATTCGACGAACGTAGCGGCCAATTCGCGGGTGAATTCATCGGGTGCGCGGTGCATTTCCACTTGTGACCAGGATGTGCCGCCGGCGCCGGCCACGTCGATCGCCGCCACTCCGGCCTCCGCCAGTTGACGAGCCGCCCGTTCGGAGATGCCCCACCCGACTTCTTTGACAATGACCGGGACCTCCAGAGCCCGGCAAACGGCTTCGATCTTCCGCGTTAGGCCGGCAAAGCGCGTATTCCCATCCGGCTGCAGGGCTTCTTGCAGCGGATTCAGGTGCAGGATCAACGCCTGCGCTTCGATCATCTCGATAGCACGGCGGCATTCATCAATGCCGTAACCGTAATTCAATTGCACCGCACCCAGATTGGCAAAGATCAAGGCATGAGGGGCCACACGACGCACCACGCGAAACGTTTCAGCCAGTTCGGCATGTTCCAGCGCCGCGCGCTGCGATCCGACCCCCATCGCCACGCCCGTGACTTCAGCCGCTTCCGCCAAATGCCGATTGATCGTCAGCGCCTGTTCGGTGCCGCCGGTCATCGAACTGATCAGGATCGGAGCCCTCAACCGCACCCCGAAAAGCTCCAACGAAAGATCCACATCCTCCAGATCGAGTTCCGGCAACGCCTGATGAATAAAATGATACTGCTCAAGACCGTTCGTACGTGCCGAACGCACGTCCTCTTCAAGGTTGATGCGAATGTGATCGGCTTTTCGTTGATCGATAGACGTAACTCTTGCCATAGATTTGTGTTCCTGTTTGAAAGATGCGCTTCAGAACCAACGTTTGCCCCCGCCTGCAACTCGGGGCAAACGTCAGATTTTGGGATTGACAGAAATCAAAGAGCGATTACAATAACGGTGTTCGTAATCACTTCAGGAGGATCATCATGTCCAACACATTCGAAGAAGTCAAGAAAATCATTGTTGATCTGCTCGGCGTGGACGAAAGCAAGGTGACGCCGGAAGCGCGGTTCCGTGAGGACCTGGAGGCTGATTCCCTCGATCTGGTCGAACTGATCATGGCCTTTGAAGATAAATTCGGGGCCGAGATCAGCGACGAAGACGCCCAGAAGATCACCACCGTCGGCGAGGCAGTCGCCTACATTGACGCCCACCGCTAGAGCAACACAGTCGATTATACAGGAAAGCCGCTCGAAAAGGGCGGCTTTCTGATTTGAGCGGAGAGAGAGAAGCGACGGCATGCCGGCCTGATAGAGCGGCGATTCACCGCCGTGCAGCAAACGGCAACGCCGAGCGCGCCACCGGATAAGCCATTCTCGGGATGCAATGGCAGATTCATCCACCTTAGCCCGCTTCACCCCCGTGTTTGTCCGTCTCCTACTGAATCGAGTCCATGTAGGAGAGATAGGTTTTGCAGCGGAGTCACAAAAATAGTTTTTGTAGTAGCCTCTAAAATGATAAAATTCATCCAAGCCTCGACTTCCCCTTGGAGATCCTATGAACCGGCAATCAGATTGGTTAATCGGCACCACCTTAGCCCTAACCCTGCTCGGCGTAACCCTGACAGGCACAGTTCTCCACCGTCCCTGGTTGTTTTCGGTGATTGCCTGGTTTATGCTCCTGGTATACGTGCTCTACTCTTTTGTGACGCGAAATAGATTTTTGATCCATCTCCTTCTGTTTGCCCTCGCTGCCGACCTACCTCAACTGCTTGTGGATTGGTACCACGTGCGCGTGGTCAAAACCCTGATCTACGATTACGCCTTCTTCCGCATCTGGGAAACGCCGGATTACATCCTGGCCGGTTGGGGATTTGCCTTCTTCCAGCTTGGCTACCTTCTGCGACGCCTAGCATCCCGCTTCGGCTGGTTTCCCCTCAGCCTGGTCATCACGTTGGGAGGCACCCTGATCCACTCCTGGTATGAGGAAATGGCCTACCACGCCGGCGCCTGGCGCTATATCAATGCCACCCTCATCGGACATGTCAGCCTATGGGTGATTGCTTCCTTCCTGGTGATCCTCGCGACTATCTGCTACCTACTCTGGTGGCTCAAGGACCAAGAGGATGGACGCCTTTGGGCCTTGGCCGGGTTGATCAACGGCCTGGGCATTTTCATTTACTCAGCACTAGCAGTAGCACTACTGCGCTAATTCCACTTCAGGATACATCCCCATGTACCCACCTGAACCCTTCCGCATCAAAATGGTCGAACCGATCCGCCTACTCCCGCCCGAGGAGCGCAAAGCGCGGCTGATCGAAGCCGGCTATAACGTCTTCGCCTTACGCGCCGAAGATATTTTCATCGATCTGCTCACCGATTCCGGCACCGGCGCGATGAGCGATCGTCAATGGGCAGCACTGATGCGCGGCGATGAATCCTATGCCGGTGCCCGCTCCTTCCATCGTCTTAAAGAGGCCGTCCAGGATATTTTCGGCTTCCCCTATTTCGTCCCCACCCACCAGGGGCGCGCGGCGGAAAACATTCTCAGCGCCGTTCTGGTCAAACCGGGTCAGTACGTTCCCTCCAACATGCACTTTGATACCACCGATGCCAATATCCGCGCCCGCGGCGGTCGCCCCACCAACCTGATCATTGACGAAGCCTTCGACCCGCGCACCCTCCACCCCTTCAAAGGCAACATGGACCTGGAGAAACTGCGCGCCTTCATCGAAAAAGTCGGGTCGCAGAACATCCCCTTCGGCATGATCACCGTCACTAACAACGCCGGCGGCGGTCAACCCGTCTCCATGGCCAACCTGCGCGCCGTCGCCGAGCTCTATCACTCCTACGGCATCCCCTTCTTCATCGATGCCGCGCGCTACGCCGAAAACTGCTACTTTATCAAACAGCGCGAACCTGGCTATGCCGAAAAAAGCATTTTAGAGATCGCCCGTGAAATGTTCCGCCTGGCCGATGGCATGCTCATGTCGGCCAAGAAGGATGCTATCGTCAACATCGGTGGTCTACTCTGTATGCGCGATGAAGAACTCTACCGCCGCGTCTGCAATGAGCTCATCCTGCGCGAAGGTTTCCCCACATATGGTGGCCTGGCCGGGCGAGATCTCGAGGCCATGGCCGTCGGCCTCTATGAGGCCTTGGAAGAAGATTATCTCGCCTACCGCCTGCAACAAGTCGCCTACCTGGCCGAACGCATCCGCGCCCAGGGACTGCAGATCATCGAACCGCCCGGCGGACACGCCGTCTACGTGGATGCCGGCGCCCTCCTGGCGCATATCCCCCACGGCGAATACCCCGGCCAAACCCTGACCGTGGAGCTCTACCTGGAAGGCGGCATACGCGCCGTCGAGATCGGCTCGGTCATGTTTGCCCATCCCGATCCCGAAACCGGCCAAATGGTCTACCCGCGCCTGGAACTCGTCCGTTTGGCCATTCCGCGCCGGGTCTATACCCAAAGCCATCTGGATTACGTCGCCAAGGTCCTCGGACGCATCGCCAATCGCGCCCCACAACTGCGTGGCTATCGCATCACCTATGCCCCTCCCCTGCTCCGTCACTTCACCGCCCGCTTTGAACCGCTGTGAGATGGATTGATCCACCCGATCTGTTTATAGAATCGGAAAACCCGCTGCGCTACCTGAACTTACCGCCGCTGGTCAGCCGCATCCTCATCCGACGCGGCTTCACCACCCCCGAAGCAGCGCAATCTTTTCTGGACCCGCGGCCCCCGGCCACGCCCGAAGCTCAGCAGTTGCCCGAAGCTTCTATAGCCGTCGAGCGCATTCGGCGCGCCTTGCGAAGGCAAGAACGCATCGGCATCTGGGGCGATTTTGATGTGGATGGTCAAACCGCCACGGCGATCCTGGTGCAAACCCTGCGCGCCCTGGGCGGGAACGTGCGCTACCACGTCCCCATCCGCGCCACCGAGGGACACGGCATCCACTTACCGCAGCTGCGCGAATTTGCCCGGGAACTTGACCTGCTGATCACCTGCGATACCGGCGTTACCGCGCATACGGCCCTAGCATGGGCACGGGAACAAGGGTTGGATGTGATCGTCACCGATCACCATGATTTGGAAGATAGCCTACCGCCGGCCCTGGCCGTGCTCAACCCCAAGCGTCTCCCGCCCGATCATCCCTTTGCCCATCTTTCCGGCGCCGGCGTGGCCTACCTGCTCATGCAAGCATTGCTTGCAGTAGAAGAAGCACCGCTCTCTAGCACCGATCTGCTCGATCTGGTGGCGCTGGGGATGATCGCCGATATCGCCACGTTAGCAGGGGAAACCCGGCGCCTGGTCAAAGAGGGGCTGAACGCGCTGCGGCAAACCAAACGCCTGGGATTGCAAATCCTCTATGAGCAGGTGCGTCTGAACCCAGCCCATCTCACCGAAGAGCACGTCGGCTTCCTGATCGCCCCGCGGCTGAACGCCCTCGGTCGCCTGGCCGATGCCAATCCAGCCATCGAGTTTCTGACAACGCAGAATGCGGCCCACGCCCGTCTCCTGGCGCACCGGCTGGAAACCCTCAACCTGCAACGGCAGTGGCTCACCGCCCAGGTGAACCAGGCGGCAGAGGCCCGAATTCAGGAAAACCCTGGCTGGCTGGATGAGCCGGCGCTGGTGATCGAAGGCCCTTCCTGGCCGGGTGGTATACTCGGACTAGTAGCTGCGCGCTTGGTCGGGCGCTATGCTCGCCCGGTGATCTTGCTCACCCTGGGCGAAGACGGCCTGCTACACGGCTCGGCGCGCTCAGTGGAAGGCATCCACATCACCCAGGCCATCGCCGCCTGCGCCGACCTGCTCCACAGTTACGGCGGTCACCCTATGGCGGCCGGGCTGGCACTACCCCCTCAAAACCTGGAAGCCTTCCGCCGGCGGCTTTCCCAGGCGATCCGTGGACAAACTCCCACCCTCCCCGAACCGACGCTAACGGTGGATGCCTGGGTTGAACTGGGAGAAGTGACGCTAGAAATGGCCGAATCGTTGGAGAGGCTTGCCCCTTTCGGTCCCGGCAATCCTTACCCCATATTGGCTACGCGCAATGTAAGGATCGAGAGTGTCACGCCGATCGGGCGCGAGCAGGAACACCTGCGCTTGACGGTGCGCGATGAAGCTGGAAAAATCCAAAGCTTGATCTGGTGGAACGGGAACAACAGTGAGTGGCCAAACGGGCAGTTGGATATCGCTTTTACGGCGCGCGCCCAGGATTTCCGCGGTCAACGGACGCTTCAGCTGGAATGGATCGCCTTTCGGCTACGGCCGCAGACCATGCCCGAGGTACGGCTGCTCCCGCCCGAGGTCTTGGACCGCCGCGCCGAGGGGCTGAAAGGGCTGCCGACCTCTTTGCCGGTGCTAGCCGAAGGGGCGGATATGCCGGCTCACCTGCGGTGTTTTCACCGTTATTCCCTTCCCCCTGCGCCCGAAATCGGCATCTATACCATTCCACCGGGGCCGCGCGAATGGCGCGAGCTCTGGGAACGGGTGCGGCCGCGGCGTGTCTACTGGTTGGCCGACCCACCTCCCCCGCAAACGGCAGAGGCGTTTCTTTCGCGGCTGGCCGGGCTGGTGAAATACGCTCTGCGCCATAAGGGAAGGTGCTCATTGGCCGATCTGGTAGCGGCCACCGCCGAGCGTGATCTGACCGTGCGACTGGGCCTGGAATGGCTGGTAGCCGGGGGGCATATCGAGGCAGAATTCGAGGATGGAGAGGTGATCCTTCGACGGGGAAACGAGCAAGCCAACCCCTACGCGCAGAACGAGCTGTTCCGCGCTGTGCGCTCCCTGTTACAGGAGACGGCAGCTTATCGCAATTTGTGGGCCAGAATGGCTATGCGGGAATCGAAAAACTCCCCGAAATAGGAGTTTTAGACCTGCCAGAGAAGGCGCGAGAAGGTCAACCCTTGCTCGATTGAAGAGCTGAAAAGCCTTAAACAGGAGGTCCCCAAGAGGCGGGTGTGTTTCATTTTTTGGTCGAAAAAACCCTTGACAAAATGCCCAAATCACATATAATTCGTCGCCAATATGGCAAACTTGGCCCTCTCCCTTAGCCTTATCCTGACGATTGCGGTCCTCATCCTTATCGAGGGCCTGTTCGTGGTTAGGATGGCTAAGGTGAGAGTGAAAACATAGGAATTCCTCAAAGCATATCTAGCAGGCCACCCTAACCACAGGGTGGCTTTTTTATTTTCCTGACCCTGCTGCAAAACACCATCTCTGCTACATGAGCTCGATTCAATAGGACACGAACAAACTTTGCGATTTTCCTAGAGTCATCTGGATCTCAAAAAATTTGAAGTACTTTGAGGGCGTGTCCTGCTGTGGTGAAAAGACTTTTTGCAGTGAACCCATTTCCTAAAAAGCGAGGGCTTATGCGTTCAGATGTCGTCAAAAAAGGCTTCGAAAAAGCGCCTCATCGCGCCCTGCTCCGGGCAACCGGCGTGCGAGAAGAGGATTTCGATAAACCATTCATCGCCATCGTCAACTCCTATGTGGATATCGTACCTGGACATGTCCACCTGCAAGCATTCGGCCGTTTGGTGAAGGAGGCCGTCCGTTCCGCAGGTGGTGTCCCGTTTGAATTCAACACGATAGGGGTAGATGACGGGATCGCCATGGGGCATTTCGGAATGAAATATTCCCTCCCCTCGCGTGAACTGATCGCCGATTCCGTCGAAACCATGATCGAAGCCCACCAATTTGACGCCATGATCTGCATCCCAAATTGCGACAAGATCGTGCCCGGCATGCTGATGGCCACCATGCGGGTAAACATCCCCACCATCTTCGTATCCGGCGGCCCGATGGCCGCGGGTAAAACACCCCAAGGCGAGATCATCGATCTGATCTCGGTCTTCGAAGGAGTAGGTGCTTATGCCACTGGGCAGATCGATGAAGAACGCTTGCACACCTTAGAGCGCTTCGCTTGTCCGGGATGCGGTTCGTGTTCCGGTATGTTCACCGCCAATTCCATGAATTGTTTGAGCGAGGTGCTGGGATTGGCACTCCCCTTCAACGGCACAGCCCTCGCCCAAAGCGAAGAGCGCGAAGCACTGGCCATTCAGGCCGCACACCAGGTCATGGAACTGATCCGCCGCGACCTACGACCCCGCCAGATCGTCACCGCTGAAGCCATTGACGATGCCTTTGCGCTGGATATGGCCATGGGAGGTTCGACCAACACTGTGCTTCACCTGCTGGCGATCGCCCAGGAAGCAGAAATCCCCTACGACCTGGAGCGCATTAATGCCATTGCCGAGCATGTGCCGCATATCTGTAAAGTCAGCCCATCCGGAAAATGGCATATGGAGGATGTGCACCGCGCCGGCGGCATTCCGGCTATTCTGAACGAAGTTCAGCGTGGAACAGGCATACTGCACTTCGATCGCCCCACCGTGAGCGGCAAAACGCTCGGGGAAAGCATTCGTGGCTACGAAATTCGGGATAAAGAAGTTATCCGGCGCTGCGAGCAAGCGCATTCTCCTAAAGGAGGATTGGCCATCCTCTTTGGCAATTTGGCCCCACGCGGTGCGGTGGTTAAAACGGCAGGGGTTTCACAAGAGATGATGCGTTTTGAGGGACCGGCGGTGATTTTTGAATCCCAAGAAGAGGCTCTCGAGGGCATTCTCGGTGGAAAAGTCAAATCCGGCGATTGCGTTGTCATTCGCTATGAAGGCCCAAAAGGCGGCCCGGGAATGCAGGAAATGCTGGCGCCGACCTCGGCAATTATGGGCATGGGATTGGGAAATAAAGTGGCTCTGATCACCGATGGACGTTTCAGCGGCGGCACGCGCGGCGCCTGTATCGGCCATATCTCTCCGGAAGCGGCCGCCCGAGGCCCGATCGCCGCACTGCGCAATGGTGACCTCATCCGCATTGACTTACATGCCCGTCGGTTGGAAGTCGCTTTGAGCGATGCTGAGATCGAAGCGCGTTTGGCCGCGCTGCCACCGTTTGAGCCAAAAGTCCGATCCAAATGGCTGCGACGTTATTCCCACTTCGTCACCAGCGCCGATACAGGAGCGGTGCTAATGGAAAAACACACTCAGGAGGTGCAAATATGAAGTTAAAAGGAGCGCAAATCTTATGGGAAGCATTGATCCGGGAAGGTGTGGAGGTCGTCTTCGGCTATCCTGGCGGGGCGATCATGCCGGTCTACGATGCCATGTTGGATTACCCAATCCACCACGTGCTTGTGCGTCATGAGCAAGGCGCAGCACATATGGCCGATGGCTACGCACGCGCTTCAGGGAAGGTGGGCGTTGCTGTGGTCACTTCCGGCCCCGGCGCCACCAATCTGGTGACCGGGATCGCCAATGCCATGATGGATTCAGTGCCAATCGTCTGCATCACCGGCCAGGTACCGGCCCATCTGGTAGGCAGCGATGCTTTTCAGGAAACAGATGTTACTGGCATTACTCTGCCAATTACAAAGCACAACTATCTGGTCACCCGTGCCGATGAGATTGCCAATGTCGTCCACGAAGCCTTCCACATCGCGCGCAGTGGCCGGCCCGGACCGGTTTTGATCGATATTTGCAAAAATGCCCAATTTGAAGAAGCAGAATTCGAGCGCTATCCACCGCCGATCCGTCTGCCGGGTTATCAGCCGGTCACACGCGCGCCGGCATACCTGTTACAGAAGGCGGCGCGTCTGATCAATCAGGCTCGCCGGCCGGTCATCCTGTGCGGTCACGGCATCTTGATGGCCGGAGCCGAGCAAGAGCTGCTCTACCTGGTAACCAAGGCCAATATCCCGGTAGCAAGCACCCTGCTCGGCTTGAGTGCCTTTCCGGCCTCTCATCCCTTGAGCCTCGGCATGATGGGCATGCACGGCGAAGTGCATACCAACATGGCCATCCAGAACGCCGATTTGTTGATCGCTTTGGGCATGCGCTTCGATGATCGTGTCACTGGAGTATTGAAAGCCTATGCCCCAAAGGCCACCAAAATCCACATTGAAATCGATCCGGCCGAAATCCACAAGAACGTTTACGCCGACGTACCCTTGATCGGCGACTTGAAAACAGTGCTCAACCAGCTGATCCCGCTGGTAGAAGAGAACGATCACTCCGAATGGATGGCACAGATTCGTGCCTGGAAGGAAGAAGCCGATCGGCGAAGCATCATGCAATGGGAGCCGGATGGCAAGCTCTATGTGGCACATATGGTACGCGAGATTTGGAACGCAACCGGCGGAGATGCGATCATCGCCACCGACGTCGGCCAACACCAAATGTGGACGGCACAATACTACGCCTTTGACAAACCCAGTCGCCTGATCACTTCCGGCGGTCTGGGCGCCATGGGCTTCGGCCTGCCGGCGGCGATCGGTGCATGGTTCGCTAACCGCGAACGCGAAGTCTGGGCGATCGTCGGCGATGGCGGCTTCCAAATGACCTCCGCCGAGCTCACCACTGCCGTTCAGGAGGGCGCTAACGTCAAAGTGGCCATCATGAACAACAACTTCCTGGGAATGGTGCGTCAATGGCAAGAATTCTTCTTTGAGAAACGCTACTCGGCTGTCGAAATGCTCACGCCGGATTTCATTAAGTTAGCCGAAGCCCATCGTGTGCCGGCCCGGCGCGTTACCCGTCCTGAAGAAGTCCAGGAAACGCTTCAGTGGGCGCAGCAGATCAAAGGTCCGGCCCTGATCGAGTTCGTCGTCGAGCGCGAGGATGCCGTCTACCCGATGGTGCCCCAAGGCGCGGCCCTACACGAAATGATCCAACGTCCTATGCGAGAAAAGTGAGGAGGTGTTATGCGTTATACGTTTGTCGTCCTGGTCGAAAACAAACCTGGCGTTCTGAACCGTGTGGCTTCTTTGTTCCGAAGGCGCAACTTTAACATTGAATCCCTGGCCGTGGGTCCCACCGAAAACCTGGAGATCTCTCGTATGACGATCGTGGTTGAATGCCCAAACGGTGATACCGATGCCCACCGGCTGGAGGCCAATTTGTACAAGCTGGTGAACGTGATCGATGTGCAGGATGTCACCCACCTGCCCACCGTCACCCGTGACCTGGCGTTGATCAAAGTCAAAGCCGGGCCGGAACGCCGCGCCGAGGTGAACAACTTGGCCTCGATCTTCCGCGCGCGGATCATCGACGTGGCCCAAGATTCGCTCACCCTAGAAATCACCGGCACAGAAGACAAAATCGAGAGCATGATCGAATTGCTCCGCCCGATCGGCATTCTCGAAATGGCACGTACAGGGCAAATCGCCATGACCCGCGGCACCCAAAGCGGCATACGGCGTATGCCTGGCCTCGGCAATTACTATGAGGCTACTCTCGATCCCAGCGAGATGGCTTTCTAAAACCTACAATCAGGAGTTTGAAATGGCAAAGATCAATTTTGGTGGCGTAGAGGAAGAGGTAATTACCCGCGAGGAATTCCCTCTGGAAAAGGCCCGCGAGGTGCTTAAGAACGAAGTGATCGCCGTCATCGGCTACGGTGTGCAAGGACCGGCACAGGCGCTCAACATGCGAGATAACGGCTTCCACGTGATCATCGGTCAACGCGCAGGGACCCCGAGCTGGGAACGCGCCCTGAGCGATGGCTGGAAACCCGGAGAGACGCTCTTCTCTCTCGAAGAGGCTGCTGAACGCGGCACGGTGATCCAATACCTGCTCTCAGATGCCGGCCAACGTGAACAATGGCCGCACATTGTTGAACACCTGAAAGAAGGCGATCTGCTCTACTTTTCCCACGGCTTTGCCGTCACCTTCAAAGACCTGACCGGCGTTGTTCCGCCGCCCCATGTAGATGTTGGCTTAGTGGCGCCAAAAGGATCAGGGCGCAGTGTGCGGGCGAACTTCCTGGCCGGTTCCGGGATCAACGCGAGCTTCGCCGTCTATCAGGATTACACCGGACATGCCCGTGAACGCGTCATCGCCTTAGGGATTGCCATCGGCGCCGGCTATCTTTTCCCGACCACTTTTGAGCACGAAGTTTATTCCGATCTCACTGGCGAGCGCGGCGTATTGATGGGTGCCTTGGCCGGGATCATGGAAGCCCAATATACCCTGCTCCGCCGCCACGGTCACTCCCCTTCCGAAGCTTTTAACGAAACCGTGGAAGAGCTCACCCAATCCTTGATCCGCCTGGTAGGTGAAAATGGCATGGACTGGATGTACGCCAACTGTTCCACCACCGCC
Source organism: Anaerolineales bacterium (assembly GCA_034432895.1). GTDB lineage: Bacteria > Chloroflexota > Anaerolineae > Anaerolineales > Villigracilaceae > 630D-37. The sequence goes on along the minus strand of DAOUBG010000007.1, from coordinate 107,455 downwards.
CAACGCGGCGCCTTAGACTGGAAAGATCGCTTCCAGGATGCAGTCATGCCCGTCTTTGAAAAACTCTATGAAAGCGTCGTCTCCGGTCAAGAAGCACGCATTGTACTGGAGGCCAATAGCCGCCCGGATTATCGTCAGCAACTGGAAAAGGAGCTGGCAGCCATGCGCAATTCCGAAATGTGGCAGGCCGGCGCCATGGTGCGCGCCCTGCGCCCCGAAAACTGGGGAAAAACCGAAACCAGACACCCTGAAAGGAGGTCCATATGATCCTGGAAAAGAACGAAGCAATTAGCAGTAACATCGTCAAAATTTTTGATACCACCCTCCGAGATGGAGAACAATCGCCCGGTGCCTCGATGACCTCGGCAGAGAAGTTAGAGGTAGCGCGTGCGCTGGCGCAGCTGCGCGTGGATATCCTCGAAGCCGGCTTCCCGGCGGCCTCGCCCGATGATCTCGAGGCCGTGCGCCGCATCGCCATCGAGGTCGGCAACCCCAAAGATCCGCAAGAGGGACAGAAAATCCCGGTCATCGCCGCGCTGGCAAGAGCCAACAAGCTGGATATTGATAAAGCTTGGGAAGCTGTGCGCGAAGCCCAGAAACCGCGCATTCACACCTTCTTGGCCACTTCTCCGATCCACATGAAATATAAACTACGCATGGAGCCGGAAGAAGTCATCGAACGCGTCGCCGAAATGGTCGCTCATGCTCGTGCGCTCTGTCCCGATGTGGAATTCTCACCCGAAGATGCCGGACGTTCCGATCCCGAATTCCTATACGTCGTGCTAGGAGAAGCCATCAAAGCCGGTGCCACCACCCTGAACATCCCGGATACCGTCGGTTACACCATTCCATCCGAGTTCTATCGCTTGATCAAAGGGATCATCGAAAACACACCGGGCATGCACGAGGGGATCACCGTTTCGGTTCACTGTCACAATGACCTCGGCCTGGCCACGGCCAACACCTTAGCCGGCATATTGGCCGGCGCTCGCCAGGCAGAAGTGACCATCAACGGTATCGGCGAACGCGCTGGCAATGCTTCCCTCGAAGAGCTGGTGATGCTCTTGAAAACGCGCTACCCGGTACTCGGATTGAAGACCGATATTGATACCACCCAGATCGCCCGCGTGAGCAAACTGGTAAGTAGCTACACAGGCATCGTTGTCCAGCCGAACAAAGCGATTGTCGGAGCGAATGCTTTTGCCCACGAGGCCGGCATCCATCAGGACGGCATGCTTAAGCATACGCTCACCTATGAAATCATGCGTCCGGAAGATGTCGGTGTACGCCAGAGCCGCCTCGTCCTGGGAAAACATTCCGGCCGCCACGCATTGCGCAAACGATTGGAAGAGCTGGGTTATCCTTTGGGCGAAGCCGAACTGGAGGGCGTCTTCGAGCGCTTCAAAGCCCTGGCCGATCGCAAGAAAGTGATCACCGATGCCGACCTGGAAGCACTGGTCAACGATGAACGCTACCAAATGCGCGAGCTCTACAGCCTAAGCAGCATGGAAGTCACCTGCGGAACCGTGAACACCCCGACCGCCCGTGTGCAATTGCGCTTGCCGGATGGAACCTTCCAAACGCAGGTCGCCCAAGGAACCGGCCCGGTAGATGCAACCTACAAAGCGATTGACGCCATCATCAACGTGCCTTGTGAGCTAGTGGAATACAACGTGCATGCCGTCACCGAAGGGATCGATGCCATCGGCGAAGTGACGGTGCGCATCCGTCCGAAAAACGGCAAAAGCAGCACCATTCTAGATGCACAAACCGAAGAAGAACGCCTACGAATTTACGGGGGTCATGGCGCCGATACCGATATCGTCATTGCCAGTGCCAAAGCCTACCTGAGCGCACTGAACAACATGATCGTTTCGCGCCTGGAACGGCAAACCGGCGTGAGCAACGATTATGGGCTCATCCTCTAGGAGGTCGGAATGCCGAAGACCCTCTTCGAGAAGGTTTGGGAAGCTCACCTTGTGGCCCAGGAAGTCGGAGCACCGGCCGTGCTCTATATTGACCTACACCTGATCCACGAGGTCACCTCGCCACAGGCATTCGATGGGCTCCGTCGTCGTGGCCTGAAGGTACGCCGTCCCGATCGCACCTTTGCGACCATCGATCATTCTATCCCTACCATTCGGCCCGATCTCAGCCTGGCCGATCCACTGGCCGCTCGACAGATCCTTCAGCTGCAGCAAAACGCCGCCGAATTCGGCATCCGTTTGCTGGATCTGGATCATCCACAGCGCGGCATTGTACATGTCATCGGCCCGGAACTTGGCCTAACCCAACCCGGCATGACGATCGTCTGTGGAGATAGTCACACCTCCACACATGGCGCGTTCGGCGCGCTGGCCTTCGGCATCGGCACTTCCGAAGTAGAGCATGTACTAGCCACCCAGTGTCTGCTCCAAAATCGTCCCAAGACTTTCGAAGTACGTCTGGAAGGTCGGCTTCAAAAAGGTGTTTCGGCCAAAGATATCATCCTGACGCTGATCGCCCGCATCGGCGTCGGCGGTGGGACCGGACATGTCTTTGAATACCGCGGGAGCGCTGTGCGTCCGCTTTCCATGGAAGAACGCATGACGATCTGTAATATGTCTATCGAGGCCGGAGCACGGGCCGGCATGATCGCGCCAGACGATACCACCTTTGAATACCTTTACGGACGACCCTTTGCTCCACAAGGGGAAGCCTGGGAAAGGGCACTCGCACGTTGGCGCGCCCTGCCCACCGATGACGGCGCCACCTTCGATAAAAGCATCACGCTTGACATCTCCGCTCTGGAGCCCATGATCACCTACGGCACAACCCCGGCCATGACCATCCCGATCGGCGGCCACATTCCGGACCCCGAGCAGATCGCCGATAGCACCCAACGCGCCACGCTGGAAAAAGCCTTGCAATATATGGACTTGCGCCCGGGCAACTCGCTGCTAGGGCAGAAAATCAACGTGGTATTCATCGGTTCCTGCACGAATGGGCGGCTCTCGGACTTGCGACAAGCGGCAAGCCTGCTCAAGGGGCGCAAAATTGCTCCGGGGGTTCGCGTGATCGTCACACCCGGTTCGGAAAGTGTGCGTCGCCAAGCCGAAGCCGAAGGATTAGATCGCATCTTCAAGGAGGCCGGCGCCGAATGGCGTCATGCCGGCTGCAGCATGTGCATTGCCATGAACGGCGATCAACTTCAACCGGGCGAATATGCCATTTCGACCACCAACCGCAACTTTGAAGGTCGCCAGGGCAAAGGCGGGCGCACCTTTCTCGCCAGTCCATTGACCGCCGCGGCCGCTGCCGTTCACGGCTTCATTGTCGATCCGCGCACCCTTTTGAGCTGAAGAGCCTGCCATGCCCCAATTCACCACTCTCACCTCACGTGTCATCCCGCTGCCGATTGACAACATCGATACCGATCAGATCATCCCAGCGCAATTCCTCAAAGTCACCGATAAAAGCGGCCTGGCCGAAGCGCTGTTCTACTCCTGGCGCTACCACCCGGATGGTCGCCCGAATGAAGAGTTTATCTTGAACCGGCCACAGGCACGTGGCGCGCAGATCCTGCTCACCGGCGATAACTTCGGTTGCGGATCGAGCCGCGAACATGCACCCTGGGCACTGATCGCCTGGGGCATTCGCGCCGTGATCGCTTCTTCGTTTGCCGACATCTTTCGCAACAATGCCCTGAAAAATGGCCTGCTTCCGGTGGCAGTGGATGCGCAAACTTTGCAGAGACTTTTCGCGATCGTCGTCCGTGATCCGAAAGCTGAGTTCACAATCGATCTGGCTTCCCAAACGCTATACTATCCTGAGGGACAAACTCACTTCCCGATCGATCCCTTCAACAAAACCTGCCTGCTGGAAGGGATTGACGAGCTGGGATACTTGTTACGCTTCTTGCCCCAGATCGAAATCTTTGAACAATCCCATACATTCTGAGGAGATAGAGAGATGTCATTTTCCAAAGTGGTGCAGATCTACGATACTACGCTACGCGATGGCACCCAGGGGGAGGGATTCAACCTTTCGGCGCGCGATAAAATCCGTGTTGCCAAACGCTTGGATGAATTCGGCGTAGCGTTTATCGAAGGCGGATGGCCGGGTTCAAACCCAAAAGATGCCGAATTCTTCCGCCGCGCTGCGGATATCGAATGGAAACACGCCCAGATCGCCGCCTTTGGATCCACCTGTCGCGCCCACACCGCTCCGGAAGACGATCCCAACCTCCAAGCGCTCCTGGAAGCCGGCACAACCTGGTGCACCATTTTTGGAAAATCCTGGACCCTGCACGTAAGCGAGGTCCTGCGCACGACCTTGGAAGACAACCTGCGCCTCATCGAGCAAAGCATTGCCTTTTTACGGGCAAACGGTCGGCAGGTGATCTACGATGCCGAGCATTTCTTTGATGGATACAAAGAAGATGCGGTTTATGCCTTGGAAACGCTTCAGGTCGCCATTCGCGGCGGTGCGGAGATGGTTGTACTTTGTGATACCAACGGCGGCACGCTTCCCTGGGAAGTAGAAGCGATCCTTCGTGCCGTGCGTCCCCATCTCAGCGTGCCTTTTGGCATCCATGCCCATAACGACAGCGAATGCGCCGTGATCAATTCTTTGATCGCCGTACGCGAAGGCGCAATACAAGTGCAGGGCACGATCAACGGCGTCGGGGAACGCTGTGGTAATGCTAACCTGTGCTCGATCATCCCCAATCTACAGCTCAAGATGGGCTATTCCTGCATCCCAGCGGAGAACCTGAAGCAGCTCTATGCCCTCTCACATTTCGTCGCAGAAGTGGCCAACGTGACCCCTAACGAACACCTACCGTTCGTCGGACGCTCGGCATTTGCCCATAAAGGAGGCGTGCACGTCGCCGCAATGCGTCGCAGTGAGCGCTCTTACCAGCACATCGATCCTTCCCTGGTTGGGAATGCTTCGCGCGTCGTTGTTTCCGATCTTTCCGGGCGCGGCAATTTGCTAAGCAAGGCGGAAGAGCATGGGGTGGAAGTGGAAGGAAAAGAAGTTTTGCCAGTGCTCCAAAAGGTAAAGGAGTTGGAAGCGCGCGGCTTCTCCTTCGAGGCAGCTGAGGCTTCGGTGGCCCTAATGCTCAAACGTCAAGAGCCGCATTACCGTCGTCCGTTTGAACTGGTGGACTTCTTCGTAAATGTCGAACATCGAGATGGGCGTGGCATCTTTGCTGAGGCCACAGTCAAAATCCGCGTTGGCAACGAAATCGTGCACACGGCTGCCGAAGGAGTTGGTCCGGTCAACGCCCTAGATCGCGCCTTGCGTAAGGCCCTTTTGCCGTTCTATCCGCAATTACAGGCCTTTCAGCTGGCAGATTACAAGGTGCGCATCCTCGATCCGGATAGCGGTACTGAAGCCATCACCCGTGTGCTGATCGAAATGCGCAATAGCACCTCGCGCTGGAGCACTGTTGGCGCCAGTGCCAACATCATCGAGGCCTCCTGGCAAGCCCTAGCCGATGGACTGGAATATGGGTTAACACTTGCCCATCATTAAGCCGGTTTTGCTAGGGAATTATAGAATTATCCCCCTAGGTTGATTGAGCGTCCAGGCTGTGCTCGTTTTTGATTTTTTAGAGCTTATAAGAGCCAATTGACCCTCTACCGACGATTTTGGAACACACCCGCCACAAGAATACGAAATGGTGCGAATGCGCAAGCTACCCATTCACCCCCGCTATCTTATATTGACCCATATTGAATAATATGAGTGCGCGTGCCTAACACAGAGCTCGAGTCAGATGAGATGATACAAAGCATCTACCTCCTCTTCAAGAAGCGTGATCAGCCCGAATTGGATGACCGGGCGCAGTCGCTCCTGAAGCGCCTCTTGAAAGGTAACTTGATCGGTCTCGTCAAGTCTTATGGTTTGGTCTGGGAGCCGGGTTTTCTCCTTGGTTTGATGTGATTACCTGAAAGGCTACCAGGCTCCGTCGCTTTTACTCTGTTCCCCCGACCTCAGGCATAGAGGCTGCCGGCAACACAAAATGGAATGTGGTGCCTTGTCCTAAAGTACTCTCCACCCAAATACGACCTTTGTGCGCCTCGATAATATGGCGTGCAATTGCCAAGCCCAGCCCATGTCCTTCCGAATTGCCGGCCTTATAGAAGCGCTCAAAAATGCGCGGCAGATGTTCTTCCGCAATTCCCTGCCCCTCATCATGCACCGCAAAATGAATATGCCCAAGCTCGCTTTCATATACAGCTGAAACCCAAATGCGCTTGCCCAGCGGAGAAAACCGCACCGCATTCTGCAACAGGTTGATCAACACCTGCTCCAGGCGCAGAGGATCGGCCAAGACCGCAGGCAATGCTGCACATTCCAGAATCAAGCTCAAACCCGCCTGTTCGATTTGCCAGCGCATACGTTCGGCCACCCGTTCCAGCAGCGAAAGAACCTCCACAGGTTGCACCTTGAGCTGAATGGCACCGGATTCCAGCTGTGAAAGCTCCAACAAGCCTTCGGCGAGGCGGGTCAAGGCTTGAACTTGATGTTCGATCTGCTCCAGAAACTGCTGCGCCACCGAAGCATCCTCCAAGGCACCGCCCCGCAGAGTCTCGGCAAGCGCCTGAATAGTCGCCAACGGCGTGCGTATTTCATGCGAAAAGTTGGCGACAAAATCACGTTGCACGGTATCAAGATGAGACAGACGGGTGAGGTCCTGGATCAGCAGCAGGCTCCCGCCACTTCGATATCGATCTGGAACGGCAATACACTGAAGAAAAAGCCGTCGTCGCGGCCATTCGATCCATTCCGAACGGGCCTCACGGCGCTCGTGGCTAAGGCGCCATACTTCGATCAGGCGATGATGACGCAACACTTCCTCCACCGGACGCCCAAGAGCCAGATGACCTGCCATCTGAAACAGGCGCTCGGCAGCCGGATTGAGAAAAGTAACCAGACCGTTTTCGTTCACAAGGAGCGCTGCATCGCTCAATTGCTCCAGGAGCATGGTCAATCGCGCCCGTTCCTGCCGATCCTCCTGGAGTTGTGCTTGCAAAGATAGAAACAGAGTACGCACTGCCGCAGAGAGATCCTCCAATCCCGAAACCACGGGAGGCAATTCAGCGGGTTGGTTTCGCAAGTACGCAGCGTACTCTTTCAGCCGGTGACGAAGGCGAAGGTACTGCCATAAGATTAGAATGAGCAAGAACAGGAGGATGAAAAGGGCAATCTCTGCCATAGAGCCAGGAAGTAGGAAAGTGGGGGGGAAAAGAAAGCACGGAAGCAGGAAACAATGGATCCGGCAGGGAAAAAAGGCTTGTCTAAACCCAAGCTTACTGATGTCGGACAGTCCACCATCCGTCTACCCATCGAACCGATAGCCAGCACCGCGCACGGTCACAATACGCACCGGATGTTGCGGATCGGGTTCGATCTTCCGTCGTAACCAGCGCACATGCACATCCACGGTGCGACTATCGCCGGTATACTTCCATCCCCACACCTGGTTGAGAATATATTCACGCGAGAGCACCCTTCGTGGATGGCGGGCGAAGAAGAGTAACAAATCGTATTCTTTTGGCTTCAAGTACAGCAGACGTCCATCAAGGATCACCTCATGGCGATCGGCCGAAATGGTCAAATTGCCAAAAGTAAGCCCTTGGCTTGGTTCGCCTGCCGGCTGCAACATGGTAACACGCCGCAACTGTGCTTTGATCCGGGCCAAAAGCTCCCGCATGGAAAACGGCTTGAGGATATAATCATCTGCTCCAACTTCTAGCCCCACCACCCGATCGATCTCTTCCGTGCGGGCTGTGAGCATGATGATGGGCACCGTCCTCTCCTGACGCAAACGACGGGTGATCTCGAAACCATCCAAGCCTGGTAACATCACATCCAGTAAAATCAGGTCGGGTTGCAAACGTCGGGCGCTCTCCAAAGCCTGCCACCCATCTGCGACCGTCTCGACGCGGTATCCTTCTTTTCGCAGATTGTATGCAAGGACCTCTCGCAACACCGACTCATCTTCTACGACCAAAATCAGGTAGCTCATGGGAGATTTCCGTACACTCGTTCGGCCATCATCGGAAGTACGGGCTCCGGAAACTCAACGCTTGCCGGACAAGCACTCTAGCACCGTTATTCAAAAGCCGAGTCCACTACAAAAACCGTGTGTGCCACGTGGACTCGATTCAATAGGAGACGGACAAACACGGATAACGCGGAGCCGGAACACGCGAAGGGGGCTACGGGATGTTTGAGACGACCCAAATAGGCCCTCTGCCCGTTTTGCGCTTTCGGCGCCGGTAGATGGGAAGGTGATTGAGGCATATCTTGGCTATCCGAAGCGCCCAGTGACGTAATCTTCGGTACGCTTATCCGAGGGCCGGGTGAAAATACGCTGCGTTTCGCCAAACTCAATGACCGTACCCGAACGCGTTTCTCCGATCAACATCATCATCGCCGTATAATCCGAAACGCGCGCTGCCTGTTGCATGTTGTGGGTCACAACTACAATGGTGTAACTTTTCTTCAATTCCTGCATGAGCTCTTCAATGCGCAAAGTAGCGATCGGATCGAGCGCCGAGGCAGGTTCATCCATTAAGATTACTTCCGGCTGCAACGCGATCGCTCGGGCAATACAAAGACGCTGCTGCTGCCCACCCGAAAGGGAATAGCCACTTTCGTGCAGCTTATGCTTTACCTCATCCCACAGCGCTGCTTGGCGCAAAGCATTTTCCACCAGCGCGTCCATTTCGGCACGCGAGCCGCGGAAACCGTTAATACGCACCCCCCAAGCAATGTTTTCGTAAATGCTCTTAGGAAAAGGATTGGGTTTTTGGAACACCATGCCAATGCGCCGCCGGACAGCGACCGGATCGATCCCCGGAGCATAAATATTCTGACCCTCTAACAACACTTCCCCCTCCGTGCGCACATTCGGCATCAGTTCGTTCATGCGATTGAAAGAACGCAACAATGTACTTTTTCCACATCCGGAAGGGCCAATGATGGCGGTAATGGCATTGCGATAAATTGGAAGGTTAACTTCCCGAATGGCTTGGAAACTGGCATACCACACGCTGAGATTACGAACTTCCATGATCATTTCTGCCATGTCACCACCTCTGCTGCAAACGATTTCGAAGGAAAATGGCTAATGCATTCATCAAGAGGGTCATTGCTAGCAAAACAATGATCCCCGCCGCGGCAAGCTCATGGAATTCCTTCTTAGGCAAAGAGATCCAGTTGAAGATCTGGATTGGCATTACAGTGAAAAGATCGAAGGGGTTGCGCAGGTCAAAGGCAATATAGGTGAGCGCGCCGATGGTAATCAAAGGCGCCGTCTCGCCAATGGCCCGCGAAAGAGCCAGGATGACGCCGGTTAGAATGCCGGGCATTGCATAGCGCACCGTATGATCCCGGATAACCTGCCAAGGAGTAGCCCCTAAAGCAATGGCGGCTTCCCGTAGAGAGCGGGGCACAGCACGCAGAGCCTCCCGTGAGGAGACGATCACAATCGGAAGTACGAGCAGTGACATGGTCAACACGCCGGCCAGCAAACTCCGCCCCAGGCCGAGACCGCGCACAAACAACCCAAGCCCCAACAACCCGTAGATAATCGAGGGTACGCCTGCCAAATTGGCCACATTGATCTCAATCCAGCGCGTCAGACGACCTTTGGTGGCATATTCTTCCAGGTAGATTGCCGCCCCTACCCCCACAGGGATCGCCATGATTGCGGTCAGGATCATAAGCCAAAAGGTCCCCTGAAGCGCCGAACGCAGACCGGCTTTTTCCGGAAACCGGGAAGGAAAATTGATAAAAAGTTGGGGACGCAGCCAAGGCAAACCATCCACGAACACATCTATCAGAAGGGTCATCAGAACCACAATCGCCAGTGACACTGCCCCAAAAGCTAAGGCTGCGAAGAGCATCCCCTTGCGATGACGCTGTTTGAGGTCATCATCCGTATGTTGAGGGATGAGCACCGCTCTCATTGATAGACCTCCCGCACTTTTTGCGCCACAAAGTGACTGACGATGTTCAGGCTCAGCGTGATCAGGAAGAGCATCATACCAACGGCAAAGATTGTAAGATAGGAAATGCTCTGCTGAGGCGTATCCCCCAGACTAACCTGGACGATGTAAGCGGTCATCGTTTCGATGGATTCAAGCACGTTGAGAGTAAGTTTTGGCTGTTGACCAGCAGCGATGGCTACGATCATCGTTTCCCCTACAGCGCGCGAAAATGCAAGGATGAAGGCTGCCGTCACGCCGGAAAAAGCGGCCGGCAAGATGATCTGGGTCGCCACCTCAAAACGGGTGGCTCCCAGACTATAGGCAGCCTCGCGCAGGGAATATGGGACAGCAGAAAAGGCATCTTCTGAAAGCGATGCCATCAAGGGTAAAATCATAAAGCCCATCGCCAGACCGGCACTCAACGCGTTGAACACCTGAGTTTGAGGGAAAATGCGTTGCAGCAACGGCGTGATGAAAGTGAGCGCAAAATAACCGTAGACGACAGTGGGAATGCCTGCCAAAATTTCCAAGATCGGCTTTAGCCATCGGCGCAAAGAGGCACCGGCATATTCACTCATAAAAATTGCCGCCAGTATTCCCAGCGGCAAGGCTACGGCAAGGGCAACCACCGTCACCAAAAAAGTTCCATTGATCAACGGCCAAATACCAAACCGCTTGGAAGCAAAAAGAGGCGTCCAGCGCGTATCGAGAAAAAATTGTGCCGGCGAAACCTGGCGGAAAAATAAGAGCGTTTCTCGCAGCAAGACAAGGACAATCCCCGCCGTGGTCAAGACGGATATGAGAGCCATTCCAAAGAGCACCCCCTTAACGATCTTCTCCGTCAACCAGATACGTCGATATTCAGTACGTAGAAGCGAAGAGCGCATATATAACCCTCCGGGTGATGCCAATTTTGTCGGCATCACCCGTGATTATAATCGTATACTCGGAAAAAGTTACTTCTCTTTGGAGAGCAAATCTTGCAAGGAGACTCCGACCGGCGTTTCACCTTCAAACACGGTGCCGGTAATGCGCTTATTGTAGCGTTCCAAGGCCAACTGGTAGATCGCTTCGGGCAAAGGAATGTATCCGACCTCAGCACTCAATTTGGCGGCGTTTTCCAGATAGAACTTGATGAAAGCATCGATCTCCGGTTTTTGATCAATGCTTGACCGGCGGATATAGATGAAAAGCGGACGCGAGAGCGGTTGATAGGTTCCGTTCATCACAGTTTCTTCAGAGGGAAGCACACAGTTGCCATCCCCTGCATCAATCGCTACCAATTTGATCTTATCCTTGTTTTCCTTGTAATAGGCCAAGCCGAAGAAGCCCAGAGCGTCTTCATCGCCGCTCACGCCTTGAACCAGCACGTTATCATCTTCGCTCGGCAGGTAATCACCGCGACTCGCACCGGACTTCCCCACGATAGCCTCGGTGAAGTAATCATATGTGCCGGAATCGGTGCCGGGACCATACAGGCTGAGCGGACGATCGGGAAAAGTGTCACGCACTTGTTTCCAATTGGTGATCTTGCCTTCCGCTTCCGGCTCCCAAATCTTCTTGAGTTCCTCGACCGTGAGGCAAGAGGCGAAATCATTGCGTGGGTTAACAACTACGGCCAAGCCATCATAGGCCACAGGCAATTCGATATACTCAATGCCATTCTTTTGGCAAACTTCCATCTCCGAAGCCTTGATCGGACGCGAAGCATCGGAAATATCGGTTTCACCGGCGCAGAACTTTTTGAAGCCACCACCGGTGCCGGAAATGCCGACCGCGACTTGCATTTTCGGGAACTGTGCTTGGAACTCCTCGGCGATTGCCATGCTGATCGGCGCCACCGTGCTGGAACCATCTATGAGAATATTGCCTTCAAGCGCTACGTTGGTTTCACCTGTGGAAGCGCTTGGAGTGCTTGTCATCTCGGAAGAGCCCGGAGTGTTTGCTTCGCCAGAAGGACCCGGAGTCGCCGTCTGTCCACAAGCGGCCAGCAGCAGGGCAAGGATCAGAGCCCACATTACAAGGTACAAGCGTTTCATCGTTCTTCTCCTTTCGTTTTTAGAATATTTGACTTGAGAATACCTCAGGGCTCTTAACCCCAGAAGAACAGATAGTTAACAACCGGTAAACGTTTTCGAGATGCATAAGGTTTCGAGCATCCAGTGATTTGCACATCGATCTCGACGGCTCAGAAATGCCAGCGGGTGAAATGGCGCAGGATCGACCCACCCAGAAATTCGCGGACGATCGAGTCTTCAGGAATGTGGGATTCCTCCAGCGGCAGGAACCACTCCAAAAGTGCCAGCAGTCGCCGGGCTTCGATGTATTCCGGCGTGCCACAAGGCACCTGACGCAAAAGCGGTTCGGCATAGGGCTTGAGGGCCGCCAGTTCATAGACCAGCGCCGAATTGAACATGACCTCGGCATTTTCCTGATAGGGGAAAATATAGCGCTTCTCGCCACGTCGCACCTGCTCCCAGCGGGAGATGGTCTGCGCCGCATTATAGCCCCGCTCACGCGCATCGCGCACGATGCGGCGGATCAGGCGCGTATCGGTAGTCGAGACGCGATTATGGCGATCGAGGTTAAGCTGCGTCAAGGCCGAGACGTAGATTCGGTAGGCGCGGCGGCTCAAGGTCCCAGGAAGGAGGCGATCGTTCAGGCCATGGATGCCTTCCAGGATCAGGAGTTGTGACGGTTTGAGCCGCACTTCTTCGCCGGGTTCTCGTTTCCCTGTCCGAAAGTTATAGTGCGGCAATTGCACCCGTTCTCCGGCCAACAGGCGTTCGAGATGTTCGGCCAATAAAGGCAAGTCCAGCGCTTCCAGCATTTCAAAATCCGGCTGACCGTTCTCATCCAGCGGTGTCTTCTCCCGATCCACAAAGTAGTTATCCAGCTCCAAGGGGAAAGGATCGAGCCCAAGGGCTAACAATTGTACCGTCAGGCGACGCGAAAAGGTCGTCTTGCCGGAAGAGGAGGGACCGGCAATGAGCACGATACGCTGACCGCTTTCGGCGATCTGACGGGCAATTTCGGCAATGTGCTGTTCGTGAAGCGCCTCTGAAACCAGGATGATCTCGTCGATGCGACCTTGGGCGATGACCTCGTTCAACGCACCGACACTTTCGATCCCCAGGCGCGTCAGCCAATCGCCATACTGACGAAAAGTGGCCAACAACTTGGAGGATTCGGGAAGAGGGAGCAATTCGGTGGGACGGTGGCGACGCGGATAGCGCACCACAAAGCCATTCCCAAACGGTTGCAAATCAAACCAGCGTAAATAGCCACTGGAAGGAACCATATAGCCATGATGATAATCCATGCGCCCACGAAAACGATAAACGGTGAGATAGTCCTTGGTGCGATATGCTAGCAAACGGAGTTTATCCTGAGCGCCTTGTTCACGGAAATAGGCCAGTGCTTCCGATAAGGGAATTTCTAGGCGTTCAAAAGGCAGATCTTCCTCTACCAAACGACGCATATGGGCTTCCAGGGCTTGCAACTCTTGAGAGGAAAGCGGCGGACGTCCGCTCACCTGACAATAATAGCCCCCCGACGTGATGGAATGATCCACGGTGAGCGAAGCTTGCGGGAAGAGATCGGCGAAGGCCATATCAAGCAAAAACGTCAGGGAGCGACGATAGATGCGCGCTCCATCGGCGTCGGCCATGGTCACCGGACGCACATGCGCTTCGATCTGGATCGGATAAGTCAATTCCCGCAGATCGCTGTTGACCACTGCGGCCACGATCGGCGCGCCGAAATCTCCGGCCACGGGACGCAGAAAATCCATTAGCCGCGTACCGCGCAAGGCGCACAAGGTGCGTCCATCCGGCAGGTGGATTTGCACTTCAGGGGATGGCTCGGTAAAGCGAACTGTAGCGTTTGCCATGGAAAAAATTGTATCACTCTAGATAGTTGATCGGTGACATAGTTAAGTGGTAAGCAGACCCTAGGTCGAGAGGCGCTCTGCTTCGCGCAAGATGCGTATGCTTTTCCACACCAGCCAGCCGATTGAGAGCAAAAAGTAGAGTGAAAGGAGTGCAGCCTGCACCAAGTAGCCACCTCGTGGCACAAGCAGGAAGGTAAGGGCAATTTCTAAAAGGCCGGCCAACGCACCGGCGATCAGGGGTAAAGAAGGTTTGTCCAGCGCCAACCAGATCGGGCGATTCCAATGAAAAATATTGGCGAAACCATACCCGATGAGTAGGAGCACCAGTGCGGCGTAGGCCGGGCGCGCCTGCTCCCCATAGAACAACGGAACAAGCCAGGGACCTAGGGCAATTAGCCCCAAGGAAACGGGCACCGTCCAAGCCGCGGCGATCAGACTGACGCGGCGCAACAAGCGGCGCGTGATCCCCCATTGATGCTCGGCAACGGTGCGCGTGATCTCGGCATAGGTCGGCCAGATAAAAGGCCCAATAGGCAACATCACCAAATTGATCAGCCCCAAAGCTAAACGAAAATAACCGACCTCCGTCGACGAGCGCAACGCGCTCAAGTAAAGGGTAACGTTATCACGGGCGAAGAGATTCACAGTTCCATTTAGGTTGGTGCTGATGGCAAAGCTGAAAATTTCCCGCCATGGAGCAGCATGTTCTTGGGAACCCTGCCACCATCCCTGCCCAAGAGTCGCCTGAATGGCGCGCCAACCCTCCCAGGCGGTTGCCAAGCCCAAATACATTTTGCCCGCCCAATACGCGAGGAGCACCTCGATCCTCCCCCAGTGCTGCCAATAGGCCAGGGCAATCAAGCCGGCCGTGATCAGGCTCTGAATCGCGTTCATCCGTGCCAGGCGGTTGAATCGATCCAGCGCCTGCAAGATACCGGTGGCCGTCTCGTTGGCCGGATTGGCCAAGATGAACAGGCCATAGAAGATCAGCCAAGGGGTCACCGAGGGGTCCTTGGCAAGGGTGCGTGCCGCCCAGGGAGCCAAAACGACCAACACCAGAAACGAAAGGATCGAGGTCATTGTTTCCAGGAAGATCAGGCGTCGAATCGTCGCTGCGGCGCGATCTCTGGCCTGTTGGGTGAGCGTTTCTCCCAGATATCGCACAGTGATCTCGCTCATCCGAAAGGAGAGCAAGCGATTAACGTTCGAGGCAAAGACCGTAATCGTCCCGGCTATCAGGCCATAATCGGCCATCCCGAGCAAGCGGGTAGCGAGCATTCCTTGCAGGAAGCTCAAAAAGGCCGAAAACGTGGTGCTGGTGAACAGGTAACCGCTATTGCGCAGCACCCGCCCCAGCAAAGCATCCTGGCGCCAGGCCTGCCACCGTTGGCGTAGATTGAGCTTCATGCAGTGATCACCTCGCGTGCCCAGGCGCGTTCCTGGCGATACCACTCAACCAGGCGTTGAAGGCCCTCGCGCAACGAGACCTGCGGCTCCCAACCGAGCAAGCGACGCGCCTTGCTCACATCGGCCCAGTTGGTGAGCATATCCGCCGGGTTAGGAGGTCCATAGATCACCTCGGCACACCGCTCGATGATCTCTTCAAACAGGCGAATCAAGGCATTGATCGTCACCACCTCATGCCCGCCCAGGTTGATGATCTCATAGCCCAACGGTCGGAGGGCCAGAATCGTGCCGCGAGCAATATCATCCACATAAGTAAAGCCGCGTGATTGTTCTCCATCGCCGTTCACGCGCACCGGCCGGCCCTCATGAATCCATTGGCAAAAGCGAAACATCGCCAGATCCGGGCGTCCAGCCGGGCCGTAGACGGTGAAATAGCGCAGAACGCTCACATCCAGGCCGTAAAGGTAATGGTAGCTATAGCATAGCGCCTCGGCTCCCTTTTTGCTAGCTGCATAAGGCTGAAGCGGCCGATCGCTATCGGCTTCTTCCGGTGTGGGCAAAGGCGGATTCAGGCCGTAAATGCTAGAGGTTGAGGCCAGAATGAACTTCGGCACCCGGTGCATACGAGCCCATTCCAGCATGTTAAGCGTCCCCACCACATTGGTCTCCATAAAAACCCACGGATCCTCAACACTAGCACGCACGCCGGCGCGAGCCGCCAAATGGATCACTGCCGAAACATCCTCCCAAGCATAGAGGGGCGAATCGCTCCCCAGCACTGCGCGTCGTGAAATATCCAGGCGATGAAACGTGAACGCCGAGTATCCCTGGAGGCGCCGCAGGCGATACTCTTTCATGCGTACATCGTAGGCATCGTTGAGGTTATCCACGCCGACGACAGCATGGCCTTCTTCCAGCAGCAATTCCGCCGTGCGCGCGCCGATGGAGCCGGCCACTCCGGTGATCAGATAAGTAGCCATTTCAACCCTCCTTCCAACGGTGTTCTCGGCTCTCCCCTTTGCCATTTCCATCCTTACGAACCGGACACTGCGTAAGAGGCAACTCCATCAGAGCCTTACCACCTTTGGATTGTCTTTCCCTAGCGCTCCCAAAGCATTGCGGGTATCGAAGATAAACTGCGCCGCTTCGAGAATGGCAGGGTAATCATAAACTTTGTGATTGGTGATGATCACCACTGCATCTGCCCGGCGCACCGTCTGAAGTAAATCGGGCACAGATTCCAGTTGCAGGCCATCATGAGTTTCCAGGCGAGGGATATAGGGATCGTGATACGCAACCTGAGCGCCTTTCTGATGGAGCAAGCCGATCACATCCAGCGCCGGCGATTCGCGGACATCATCCACATCCGGCTTATAGGCCGCCCCCAAGACGAGCACACGCGAGCCCTTGAGGGTGCGCCCGCGCTCGTTGAGCGCATCCATCAGACGATAGACCACATAACGCGGCATGTTAGTATTAATCTCGGAGGCCAGCTCAATGAAGCGTGCCGTATAATTCAGCACCTTCATCTTCCAGGAAAGGTAGAGGGGATCGATCGGGATGCAATGGCCACCCAGTCCAGGCCCCGGCGTGAATTTCATAAAACCAAAAGGCTTGGTGGCAGCGGCATCGATCACTTCCCACACATCCACACCCAAGCGTTCACACATGATCGCCATTTCATTCACCAGGCCGATATTGATCATGCGGAACGTGTTTTCTAGCAATTTAGTCATCTCCGCCGTCTCTGCCGAAGAGACCGGGATCACCGTCTGAATAGCCTGACCATACCAGGCCGTAGCCACTTCGGTACAGGCCGGTGTAATGCCGCCGATCACCTTAGGCGTATTGTAGGTGGTCCAATCCTTGCGCCCCGGATCGACGCGTTCCGGCGAAAAGCATAGGAAGAAATCCTCGCCCACTTTCAGTCCGGAAGCCTCGCTGAGCTTGGGGAGCATCAGTTCGCGCGTTGTGCCGGGATAGGTGGTGGATTCCAGAACGATCACCATGCCCGGATGCAAATATTTTGCCAGCTCTTGTGTAGCGGACAAAATATAAGAGAGATCTGGATCACCGGTTTTGCGCAGTGGAGTCGGCACACAAATGCTCGCCGCATCCACCTGGGCCAGCACGGAAAAATCCGTTGTCGCTTCCAATCGCCCATGCTGCACCAAGCGCGCTATCTGTTCTGAAGGTACATCTTGAATATACGAACGACTCTGCCGCAAAGCCTCGATTTTCCGCACGTCCACATCAATGCCGATCACGTGGAAGCCGGCCTCGGCGAAGACTACGGCCAGCGGTAGCCCAACGTACCCCAGGCCGATCACAGATACTTGCGCCTCACGGCTCCGCAAGCGTTGGAGTAAGCGCTCTTTATCGGACATCCTCATCACCCCGGATGAAAGCCTCTACCATCTCACGCGCCACACTATCACGGAATTGTTTCGGCGGCGTCTTGAAGAAGTAAGATGAAGGTCCGATGATCGGGCCGCTCAAGCCGCGATCCAGCGCCAGCTTGGCGCAGCGGATCGCGTCAATCATCACGCCGGCGGAGTTCGGGCTATCCCAAACTTCCAGCTTGGCCTCCAGATTCAACGGCACCTCGCCGAAGGTCGTGCCCTCGATGCGGATATAGCACCACTTGCGATCGGTGAGCCAAGGCACGTAATCGCTGGGGCCAACGTGCACGTTCTCCGCTTCAATCGGGTAGGGGATCATGCTGGTAACGGCGCCGGTCTTAGAAATCTTCTTGCTCTCCAAGCGCTCGCGCTCCAGCATGTTCAAAAAGTCCGTATTACCGCCAAAATTCAGCTGATAAGTGCGATCGATGCGCACGCCACGATCGACAAACAGCGTGGTCAACACCCGATGCAGAATGGTAGCCCCCAACTGGGACTTGATGTCATCGCCCAATACAGGGAGACCGGCGCTCTTGAAGCGGTTCGCCCAATACTCGGAAGAAGCGATAAAGACCGGAATGCCGTTGACAAAGGCGCAGCCGGCCTCGATCGCCTGCTCCACATACCATTTCGTCGCCATTTCCGAGCCGACGGGCAGGAAATTCACCACCACATCGGTCTTCGTCTCGCGCAGCAAACGCACAATATCCGCCGTCGGGCCGGGGGCCTTCTGGATCACCTGGGAAAGGTATTTACCCAAACCATCGTGCGTCATGCCACGCACCACCGGTGCATTCAAATAGGGGACATCGCTAAAGCGATAGGTATTGTTCGGCGGAGCAAAGATAGCCTCCGAAAGGTCCTTCCCAACCTTGTTGACGTCAATATCAATTCCCAACGTAAATTCAATATCCCGGACATGGTAACCGCCCAGGTTGACATGCATCAACCCCGGCACGACCGCATCATCTGGCGTGTTCTTGTAGAATTCCACGCCTTGGACCAGCGAAGAAGCACAATTTCCTACACCGATGACGGCCACACGGATCTTTCCGGACATGAGAAACCTCCGAATACGAAAATACAATTTTTAGGATGAAAGCATCCCACAACGGCCTGAAGTATAATCCGAATGTGGCCTGAAGAACAGAGAAAAACATGAGCGAAGCATCCACTCTTTGGGAAAAACTCCTATCCTTCCTGCGCAGCCTGGGCAACTTTTCCGAGGAAGCCACCTTCCTGCAAATGGCCATTAGCCTGGCCAGTGAATTGACGGAAAGCGAATCGGCCTCCATCCTGGAATATGATGAGGATTGGAACGCACTTCGCTTCCGCAGCGCCCCCTGGTTTCACCGGGAAATGTTAGGAGAAGTGCGCGTTCCGCTCGAAGGGAGCATTGCCGGCTGGGTTTTCACCCATCGCGAGCCGCTCATCGTCAACAATGCCGCCCAGGATCCGCGCCTCTTCAAAGGAGTGGATCGCCTGACGGGAATGGAAACTCGCACTCTGCTCGCTGTGCCCATCATCGCCAACAACGAAGTGCTCGGTGTGCTGGAGGCACTTAACCGCCTACAGGGAGCATATACCCAGGAAGATGTCGTTGCATTGGAAATCCTGGCCGGCGTGATCGCTTTGCGCCTCTCCAACCTGCGCCTCCAGAAACAGATGAAACTCGCCCGCGAAGATGTCCTGGAAATCGAACAGCTCAAAAACGAATTCATCGCCATCACCTCACACGAATTGCGCACCCCTTTAGGCCTGATCTTGGGACACGCCACCTTCCTCCGTGAACTACTTCAGGGTTCTGAATACCATGCCCAACTCGATGTCATCATCCGCAGTGCGATCCGGCTGAAAGAGATCGTCGAAAACCTCTCCAATATTGAGCATTATCAGTCCGGATCCAGTCGCTTGCGCAAACGCCCGGTGTTAGTGGCACGCCTGATCGAAGAAGTGACCGCCACATTCATCCCGGCCATCCAACAAAAGGACTTACATCTAAAAGTGGACATCAAAGACCCTCAATTGAGCCTGGAATGTGATGCCGAAAAGATCGTCACCGCCCTGCGTCACCTGCTACAAAATGCCGTTACCTTCACCGAACCCGGCGGACACATCCTCATACGCGCCGAAGCCGTCCCAGGGCACGTCAGGATTTCCGTCATCGACGATGGCATCGGCATCCCGGCCAAAGACCTTCCCCATATCTTTGAACGCTTCTACCAGGTTGAATCCCACCTCACGCGCCGTCACGGCGGCTTGGGATTGGGGCTTTCGATCGCCAAAGCAATGATCGAAATGCACGGGGGACAGATCTGGGTGGAAAGCACCGAAGGGAAAGGAAGCAACTTCACCTTCCTCCTGCCCTTGCACCCATCCACACAAACACCGACCATCCGACCGCAAGAGCAGAGATGAGGCACCCAGCTCTTCCACCGCGCCTATTATTGATCGGGGCCCTCACCCGCGATTTTATTTTCTACCCTAATCAACCCGTCCGGCTTGACCTTCCCGGCGGGCGCGCTCTCTATGCCGCGGCTGGGGCTGCCATCTGGGAAAAAGAGCTCGGCCTGGTCTCCGAAATCGGAAGCGACTATCCTGCCACTTTCAAGGAACTGTTGCAAAAACATAGTCTGGCCCTCGACGGCCTACGCGTGTTGGATCATCCAATCGAGCAACGTACCGTCTATAGCTACGATGCCAACTTGCGGCCTGGCTTTTCCCTCACCCAAGCCTGTTTGCGACATGGCATCTCATTTCCGCCTGCCTTACTCGGCTACCAACCGGAAAAGGATGCTTTACTCGCCTCTGGTGGCTTCTCACCGTTTCCGCTTCCCCCCTCCTTCCAGATGGCCGAAGCCGCCTATCTCTGCGCCATGCCGCCCGAAAACCTACACGAATGGATCGCCTATCTGTATACCCACGGCGTCAGACGTCTGGTTGCCACCTTCCCAAAATTGCAAAGCAGCGCTTCGGCTCACGCTCAGAAATTGTCCCTCCTCGAAGGACTGGAAGCCTTGTTGATCCACGAAACCGATTTGCGCCTCCTCTTCTGGGGCAAAAGCGAGGACCTCTGGGAAATGGTCACCCAAGTGGGCAAGATCATCCCGCACATCGTCGTCCACTTGCCTGCCCAACGCTGCCTGCTCTATTCGGCCACCCCAAACGAACGCTGGGAAATTCCCGCCTATCCCAGGCACGGCTACTCAATCGGGTTGGAGGAGGCCTTCGGTGGCGGCTTTCTGGCCGGCCTTCTGCAGACTTCCAACCTGACCCAAGCCGTGCTCCATGGCGCCATCTCGGCCGCCTTCAAAAGCGAAAGCCTCGATCCCTTCTACTGCTGGGACGTGCTGCCCGAGCTGGCGCGCTCCCGCCTCGAATATCTCGCTCTGCTGGTCCATCCCCTATGACCGATCTGCTTCCCTCCCTACTCGAACTCACCCAACAAATCCAGCAAATCCCGGCCCCGCCCTTTGGCGAAACAGAACGGGCACGCTTCGTCTTCGAGCAAATGCGCCGCGAGGGGCTGGAAGTCTTTATAGATGATCTACCAAATGTATATGGTTGCCTCAGATCAAATAAAAAGACCGCTCCGTCCCTGATCGTAACGGCCCACCTGGACACCGTCTTTCCCGCCGAAACCGATCTGCGCTCTCGGCACGAAGCGGCGCGGCTATATGGACCTGGGCTGGGTGACAACGCCCTGGGCATCGCTGCCCTCTTTGGGCTGATTTGGATGTTGCGTCAACGTCGGGTGCACCTTCCCTTCGACCTGTGGCTGATCGCCAACAGCGGAGAAGAAGGGATGGGAAACTTGCGTGGCATGAAGGCAGTTGTCGAACGCTTCGGCGGTGCGGTGAGCGGTTACCTGGTGCTCGAAGGCCTGGCTCTGGGCTATATCTATCACCGCGGCGTCGGAGTGCAGCGCTACCGCCTAGAAGTGCAAACACCCGGCGGCCATCCCTGGAGCAACTCCGAAATCCCCTCTGCCATCCACGTTCTAGGCCAGATCATTGCCGCGCTGAGTTCCCTCCCCCTCCCGGCGCAACCGCGCACCACGCTGAATATCGGCCGGGTGGGCGGCGGCAGCGGGATCAACGTGATCGCATCGCAGGCTTGGCTGGAACTTGATCTGCGCTCGGAAAACGAAAACACCCTGCAGACGCTCCGCAAGCAAATCTTTTCGACCGTCGAACGCTTGCGCTCCCCTCAAGTGCAAATCGAGATCGAAATGCTGGGAGAGCGACCGGCCGGCGAAATTCCATCGCACCATCCCCTGGTGCAATTGGCCCAAGAATGCCTGCTACACCAGGGAATGGAGCCGCTCCTCACCGCCGGCTCGACCGATGCCAATATCCCCCTCAGCCGGGGTTATCCGGCGCTGGTGTTGGGCATCACCCGCGGCGACCAATCCCACACCCTGCAAGAATTTATCGAGATTCCGCCCATTCGTCAGGGTATGGAGCAACTGTTTGAATTCATCACCCGCCTCGGGTCATACCGCCCGGCCACGATACGCCAGCAAGCGTAAACCGTTCAACACGACGATCACCGTGCTTCCCTCATGCCCCACCACGCCCAAAGGCAAAGGTAACTGCAGGCCAAACGCCGAAGCCACCAGCATCACGATCACCGCCAAGGCAAAGGTAAGGTTCTGGCGCACAATGCGTTTCGCCCGGCGCGCCAGATCGATGGCAAAGGGAATTTTGCGCAGATCGTTAGCCATCAAAACCACGTCCGCAGTCTCAATGGCCACATCGGTTCCCGCGCTCCCCATCGCAATGCCGATATCAGCGACCGCTAGAGAAGGGGCATCGTTAATGCCATCTCCCACCATGGCAATTGGCCCGTAGCGCCGGCGCAATTCGCGCAGGATGGTTACTTTATCCTCCGGCAACAACCCGGCATGGAATTCATCCACACCGGCGCGGGCGGCGATTTGAGCAGCAACGCGCGGGTTATCACCGGTCAACATCACCACGCGTTCAATGCCGATCGCCTTCAAGCCGCGAATCATGGCCACGGCATCTTCTCGCAACTCATCCGCTATTGCCAGCAGGCCGAGAAACCCTTGCGGACAATCGGCGCCCTGGGCTTCAGCACAGTAGACAAACATCACCGTCTGCCCTCTTCCTTCCCAATTGCGTGCCTTTTCCTGCAACTCCAGCGGAATAGGGATGTCGCGTTCTTGGAACAAGCGCTCCCCCCCGATCCAGATCAACGGATCGGCTTGTGCCCACTTCACGCGCCCCTCCACGCCCTGGCCGGCGATCGCCCGAAAGGCGTGCGCCTGCGGCACGTCCAGTCCACGCTGCCCCGCCGCTGCTACGACAGCCTGGGCTAGGGGATGCTCCGAGCGCGATTCCACCGCCGCGGCCAAGCGCAAAAGCTCGTTTTCATCTCCGTTCAGCGCATAAATCATCTGCAATGTCGGCTGCCCTGTCGTGAGGGTGCCGGTCTTATCAAAAGCGATGACTTTCAGTTCCGCTGTCTTCTCCAGGTGCACTCCCCCCTTGAAGAGCACGCCGTTGCGTGCTGCATTTGCGATGGCACTCAGAATACTGGCCGGCGTTGAGATCACCAATGCACACGGCGAAGCGACCACTAGCCAGATCATGGCGCGGTAAAACGTCGGCTGGAAAGGTTCGCCCAACAATAGCCAAGGGACCAAGATCAAAAGCACCGCTGCACCAAGCACAAAATAAGCATAATACTGCTCAAAGGTATCCAATGCCCGTTGCATATTCGCTTTGGTTGCCTGTGCCTCTTCGACGAGCCGGACGATCCGTGCCAGCGTAGTATCCTGCGCCAAGCGCGTGACGCGGATCTCTAGCGCGCCGGAACCGTTCAACGTAGCCGCGAAAACCGCATCTCCTGGCGATTTGTGCACCGGCACGCTCTCGCCGGTGATCGTCGCCTGATTGACATCCGATTCGCCCTGGATCACTTCCCCGTCAATCGGGAAGCGCTCCCCAGGCCGCACAACTACCACATCTCCCAGGCGCAATTTCTCCACCGGTACGGTTTCCAACCGCGAGCCGCGTCGCACCGTTGCCACAGGTGGGCGTAGATCGAGCAATTTCTGGATCGCCTTGCGGCTGCGATCCATTGCATAGGCCTGGAGGGCATTTGAAAGCGAAAAAAGGAAGAGAAGGGTCGCCCCCTCGGCAGGGGATCCAATGAACGCCGCGCCCAGCGCCGCCAGGATCATCAGCAAATCTACGTTCAACATTTTTTCTTTGAGCGCTTCGATGCTCGCCAGCAAACCAAAATATCCGCCGAAGAAATAAGAAAGGGTATACAGGATGACCACACCCCAGAACGGCACTCCGCTTCTTGAGCCGATCCATGCCGCCAGCCCAAAGAGTGCGGTCAGGAATGTGAAAAGCAGTTCCACCTTTTCAGGCGGCAAAAGTGGACGGGTTTCGGCTTCCTCCGCCGCAGGAACGGCAACGGCTTCGGCCATTTTCGATTCCGTGAAAACGGCCTCTCCATTCCCCAAAGAGGCCATTATCACTCCGTTCTGGAAGCTCACCTGTGGTAAGACCATTGCCGAACGATAATGTTGCAAAAGCGCCTGATGCATCTCCAGCGTACAGTAGGTACAGGCTTCCAGTCCTGCCTCGCGTTTGCTCAGACATTGCATCACCCGCTGGGTCGCTATTTGTGCCGAGTGACGCACAAGGGAGAGGGCGCGTTCCGGCGAAAGTAGGCGCGGATCGTAGCTTACCTTGAGGTTTCCACTGTTCAAATCAAACTCAACATCCCGGATGCCCTGATACCCCCGCAGTGTATCGATCAAAACATCCGTGCAGCGTGAGGCAACAGGGGGCAAAGAAACGTTGAGAGGTGTATCCATATTTGTTACTCCTTGGAAGATGAGCTAGGTAAGATCGGCGTCAAGAGCCTGGCGCGCTATGTTGGCATTGCGGGCAAAGACCGTAATACAACACACGCGCTCCCAGAATCTTGAAGCCACTATTTTGAGAGACTTCACCATCTAGGTGACGCACGTACTCCGAAGACACATCCACGATCTTGTGACAGGAGATACATGCCAAGTTGATGTGAGGTTCGGTATCGGCATCATAATGCACCTCATCATCTCCGGCATGGCCAAGCGCATTCACTGCCCCCAGCGCCACCAGCACCTCCAGCGTGTTATAGACCGTCGCCACAGAAAGCGAGGGATATTGTGGCTTGAGGGCCTGATAAATTTGAAGGGCAGTCGGATGGGTATCCGTTTCAGCCAGCAAACGACAAATGGCAATTCGCTGCGGCGTTAACCGCAAACCGGCTTGTTTGAGGGATTGAAACAAGAGATCGACAGAAGGCATAGAAACTCTTTATAATAGTTATTATCTTATAATCATTATAAACAAATGGAAGGGATTTGTCAAGTAGCACGGACAAGGCAAAGCTGAGTTCCCTGCAAAAAGTTCTTTCATCACAAAAGGACACACCCTCCAAGCATTTCAAGTTTTGAGCTCCAAATAGCTCCAGGAAAGCAAAATTTTAGTTGTTCTTTTTGCCGTAAACTTTTTCATAATTTTCCGTGTTGTCCGTGTTTGTCCGTGTCTCGTCAAATCGAGCCCATATGGCAAGGCATGGCTTTGCAATGGAATCCCTTCTTTACCGATAGCGGTCACCGGCTACACTTGTCCTTGACGTACCATCTTTCTCGTTCTACAATTACCCTGGTCTCCCAGGCCATTTGTTCTTTCAAAAGGTGTTCCCCCAAGTTCCCCAAAACAGGAGCTCTCCATGAACGATTTCCTTTTTCGTGGTTCGCTTGCCGAGTTGGATCCGGCGGTTTATGAGCTGACCCGCCTGGAAGCCGAACGCCAGGCACGGAAATTGATCCTCATCCCTTCCGAAAGCCAGGCGCCCTTGGCCGTGCGCGAAGCGCTGGCCTCTGCTTTCCAGAATATCTATGCCGAAGGCTATCCGGATGAAGAGACGCGTTGGATGAGCGAGGAAGAGATCCTCGACTATCCGAATCGTCTGGCCCACTATCGGCGCTATTCTGATCCGCGCTATTACAAAGGCGTGGAATACGCCGATTTGATCGAAGCCCTGGCCCGCCGCCGCTGCGCCGAGGCTTTTGCCGCCAACGGCTACACAGCCGATCAGATCTACGTCAACGTTCAGGCGCTTTCCGGCGCCCCGGCCAATAATGCCGTCTACCATGCATTGCTCGAACCCGGCGATACGGTAATGGGCATGAACCTGCTCCACGGCGGACATCTGACCCATGGTTCGTCCGTCAACCGCTCCGGAAAATACTACAAAGCTGTACACTACACCGTCGATCCGCACACTGAACGCATTGATTACGATGCCGTGCGCGCCCTGGCACGGGAGCATCGCCCGAAGATGATCATCGCCGGTTACTCTTCCTATTCCTGGGTGCCGGATTGGAAAGCGTTCCGCGAGATCGCCGACGAAGTAGGCGCATACTTGCTGGCAGATATTTCCCACATCGGTGGGCTGGTCGCCGCCGGTGTTGTTCCTTCGCCGATCGGCTACGCTCACGTGGTCACTTCGACCACCCATAAGACTTTGGACGGTCCCCGTGGTGCCATTATCCTCACCACCGATGCTGCCCTGGCGCGCAAAATTGACCGCGCCGTCTTCCCCGGTGAACAGGGAGGGCCGCATGTCAACGTCTTCGCGGCGTTGGCCTTGACCTTCCAGCTGGCACGCACCGAACAATTTCGCCGCCTGCAGGAGCAAACCGTGCGCAACGCCGTGGCCATGGCCGATGAATTGGCCAAACGCGGTCTGCGCATCCCGTTTGGGGGGACGAATTGCCACATGCTCAACATAGATGTGACCACGATCAAAGGCCCAGACGGCACCTCGCTAAACGGCGATCAAGCCGCCCGCATCCTCGACCTGGTGGGTATCGTCGTCAACCGCAACACCATCCCCGGCGATAAAAACTCCCTCGATCCGAGCGGCATTCGTCTGGGCACTCCCTGGATCACCCAACGCGGCTTCGATGAAGCTCAATCGCGCCGGCTAGCCAATATCATCGCCGATGTGCTCTTCGCCTGCGTGCCCCACAGTGTGGATACCCCACGCCAGGGGCGACAACGCCGGGCCAAAATTGATTTTGAGGCCCTGGAAAACGCCCGTCTCCAGGTGCGCGAAATGGCAGAAAAAGCCGGCATTGACTTTGAATACACGCCCCACGGTTACCCGCATTTCTACTATCTGGATGACAAAGTCACCAGTGGCGTCTTCGATCTGCAGGGCAAACGGGTGCGGCAATTCCTGGATTACAGCCTGAGCGCCGATCTTTCGGCAATCAAAGAAGGGCAAAGCGCTCCGACGCGCATTCACACCCCCAAAGGCACCGTGGAAGCCACGATCACTTGCCTGGGGCCCGATCACTATCAGCTCAGCTTGCCGATCGAGAAAGCCTCTCTCGTCGCCACCTGGTTGCGCGATCTCTCCGATGGCTATCTCTCGCTCAACCTGGATGGTCAACCGGATGGCAGCGAAAAGCGCCTGCCAGGCCCTGTGGTGGTAATGGAAAACCCCTCAGCCTCGACCATTCAAACACAGGGAGAAGCAGTTTGGAAGGAAAAACCCTGGTATATCGGCATTGAAAAAGAGAACCTACCGGTCGGCCCGGCCAAACCGTCATTCACCTGGCAAGCAGAGGAAAGTGAGCTGAAACGCACTCGCTTATATGAAGTGCACAAAGCGCTTGGGGCCAAGCTCATCCCCTTCGCCGGCTGGGAAATGCCCGTTTGGTATACCTCGGTGGTGGAAGAACATCTGGCCACGCGGCAAGCGGCAGGCCTCTTCGATGTCTCCCACATGGGCGTCTATGAGATCCTCGGTCGGGATGCCGTTTCATTCCTGGATGCGATCTGCGCCAACGATTGCGGCAACCTGCAGCCGGGTGAATCGCTCTACACCCAGTTCCTCACCCCCGATGCCGATGTGATCGATGATACCCTGGTCTATCGCCGCGCTTGGGATCGCTACCTGGTCGTGGTAAATGCCGCCAACGATGACAAAGACCGCGCCTGGTTTGAGGCTGTGCGCGATGGGAAAGTGCGCATTGATAACGCCCGCCCATGGGCGCGCGTCTACGGCTATGAGGCCGAAATCCGCAACCTGCGCGATCCGAAGTCCGGCGATGATATGCGCGTGGATATTGCCCTGCAAGGTCCAAAGAGCCGCGATATTCTGCTGGCGCTCGGCTGCGATGACGAAACCCGCGCCCGCATCCTGAAGCTCAAGCGCACGGAACTGTGCGACGCCGTGCTCGGCGGTTTCGATCTCACCGTCTCGCGCACCGGCTATACCGGCGAAAAAATGGGCTTTGAGCTGTTTGTGCACCCCGATCGCGCTGTGGACTTTTGGAACGCGCTGCTGCAAGCCGGTCAACCCTTTGGCCTAAAGCCGGTTGGCCTTGGAGCGCGGGATTCCCTGCGCACAGAAGCCGGTCTGCCGCTCTATGGGCACGAAATGGGCGAAGGGTCCGGCAAAATGGGGCAACGCGATCTCGGTGTTGCCGAAGCCGGTTTCGGCGCCTACGTGAAGCTCTATAAGCCCTGGTTCATCGGGCGCGAGGCCTATGTGGCGCGCGAAAAGGAGCGCAAAGGCGTGGTGGTGCGCTTCCGCTTCGATGAGCAGCGTGTGCGCATGGCACATCATGGCGATCCCGTCAGCGATGGCAAGGGCCGCATCATCGGCTGGGTCACTTCCTGCGCCATTGATAGCCAACGCTACCTGACCGGTCAGGCCTATATTGAGCTCGGCTATGCAGCCGAAGGCACGCCGATCTTCATTCATCAGGGCGGAGCAATGGATCGCCCGGCATCTCCGGCACACGTCATTAGCAGATTCCCGAAATCTTAATCATTGGAACAGACTTTCTAGGGTATACTTGCGCCTATCCTATCCAGCTTACATCAAACAGAAAGGAGTTTCGCGGCTATGGAAGTAAACGTCAAGGAGTACAGGCATTGCGTCCTCATCACACTCACCGGGCGAGTAGATAGCGCCACCGCTCCCCAGCTGAACCAGGTGTTTGAAGATCTTATACAGCGCGGTCGTTTCAAGATCGTGGTCGATATGAGCGGCGTGGAATACATGTCCAGTGCCGGCTTTCGCGTCCTATTGAGTGCCCAGCGCGCCTGCCGCCGTTACCACCGCGGCGAAGTTGTATTAGCACTTGTAACTCCACGGGTGCTAGAGGCCTTGGAGCTGGCCGGCTTCACCAAGGTTTTCAAGATCTTTGACAACCTTCCAGATGCCATCGGTCACTTCTAAAGGCTTACCTCCGGAATGAGCTCGTTCCAGATCCGTCGCTCATGGCCGGCGCGTTTTGACCACCTGGACGAAATTCGTACGTTCGTCGGGCAAGCGGCGGAACGCGCCGGCTTTCCTGGGCGCGCCGTCTATGCCGTTCAAATGGCCGCCGATGAGGCCTGCTCCAACATCATCGAACACGCCTATCGCGGTCAAGCCGGGGAAATCGACCTCCAGGTGACATGGGATGGAAAAGCTCTTTCGATCACCCTCCACGATACAGGGCGCTCGTTTGAAATGGAAAAGGTCGCCAAACCCGATATTAATGCGCCGCTTTCCAGGCGCAAAATCGGTGGCTTAGGCGTCTACCTCATCCACCGGCTAATGGATGAGGTGAGATACTCTTCTTCGGAACAGGGAAACACGCTCACCCTGATCAAATACAGGGGCAAAGAGGCATGAAGTATTCCCTCGATCCTTCTCCCGCCGAATGGCAGGAAATGGTCGCACTAGGGGCCAAGTTGGCCCGCCTTCCCCGCTTAGAACAACAGTACCAAACCATCCTCGAAACGATCTGCCGTCTACTGCAAGGGAAGGCAGAGATTTGGCTCAACGAAGCCCTGCTACGCACACCGCTCGAGGAAGAGAGGCTGTTTCCGTCGCGTCCAAATACAGAGCCGATGTTGCGCGCCTTCTCCACCCTGCAAACAGTGCTCGAAGAAGAGCAAAACGAGAATTGGGTTTGCACACCGGTGCACGATCGCGGCTATCTCTTCGGCGTCCTTGGCCTGAGACGCACCAAGCCATTTCATGAACAAGAGATCGCCCTGTTGGAGGGCATCGCGCATGTCGCCGCGTTAGGGTTGCTGGCCGCCCATCGCGAGGTGATCGAGCAATTCCGACGCGAGCAACTCAGCCTAGTGCGTCGCGTGACAGCACAACTGACACGCATCAGCGATGTGGACGATATGGCCGAACGCGTGGTGCGCGAGATCCGCGATACGTTCCACTACTACTACGTCGCTCTTTTCACCCGCGAAGCCGATGCAGACACCCTGAGCTACCGCGCCGGCGCCATCGGCGAGGGGGAAGAACGTCAACCGCCGACCTTGCGCGTGCGCCTCGGCCAGGGCTTGATCGGCACCGCCGCTTTGGAAGGGAAACGCATCATTTGCCAGGATGTCAGCCGTGAGCCGCGCTTCCGCTATATTGACAGCTTGCCGGAAACGCGCTCCGAAGCGGTCTTTCCCCTCCAGGTGGAAGGTCGCGTCCTGGGCGTCCTCGATCTTCAGAGCAATCAGACGCACGCCTTTCACCCCAACGATGTGTTGGTGCTCGAATCTTTGGCCGATGCCATCGCCCGCGCCATTGAATCGGCGCACCTCTATAGTGACCTAAAGCGACGTGCCCGCCAGTTGAACTTCATCGCCGAGATCAGCAGAGCCGCCACCACCAGCTTGGATATCGCCTCGCTACTTCAAAACGTCGCCGACCGCATTCATCGCCGCTTTGGCTACCCTTATGTACACCTGTTCACCGTCCACCCGAACCGGCGCAAAATCCAGTATGAGGCCGGCAGCGGCAAACGCAGCCAGGCTTCGGTAGGACATACGCTTTCGCTGGACGATC
This sequence comes from Anaerolineales bacterium, assembly GCA_034432895.1. Classification (GTDB taxonomy): domain Bacteria; phylum Chloroflexota; class Anaerolineae; order Anaerolineales; family Villigracilaceae; genus 630D-37. Next base: position 76,862 of record DAOUBG010000007.1, on the reverse strand, counting down.
CCAAAGGGATCATCCCCTGGGTGGCGCGGCACGGCAAAACGGTTTTGCTCAACGATGTTTCCAAAGACCCGCGTTATCGCCCCTCCCCCTGGCCGCCGGCCAACACCCGCTCCGAGCTCTGTGTACCGCTGATCTACAATCGCCGCGTGGTCGGCGTTCTGGATATTCAATCCAACCATCTGAATGCCTTCAGCGAAGAGGATCGCCTGATGTTCGAGGCCGTAGCCGGGAGCATCGCCGCGGCCATTCACAATGCCGATCTCTATCGCTCCGAGCAATGGAGACGGCGCGTGGCCGAAAGCTTGCGCGAGGTGGCCGTCCTGCTTTCGGCCAACACCGGGCTGGAGGAAGTGTTAAACAGCGTGCTGAACGAGCTTGAGCGCACCCTGCCCTGCCGAGCTTCGGCCATCTGGTTGCTCCAGGATGGAGAGTTGCGACCAGCCATTGCCCATGGAGTGAGCATCGAGGCCCTGGATCAGGCCGTGCACCAGAATCCCCAGGCCCATCGTGCCCTGCTCGAAGCTCTGCTTTCCGAAGAAGCGATCATCCGCAAGCCGAGTGACCCGCCATGGGCAACCGGGATCGCCGCCGGCTTCCCCGCGGAGTATTCTTCCATTGCCGTGTCGCTGCGCATCGGCGAACGTCCGTTCGGCGTGCTGACCCTGGCACATCCCGAGCAAGGACGCTACGGTCACGAAGCACTGGCGATCGTCACGACTTTTGCCGGTTATTCGGCCGTCGCCATCGAAAACGCCCGTCTCTACGATGCCGCTCAGGAACAGGCCTACGCTTCGGCCGCCCTGCTGCAGGTTGCCCAGGCCGTGGTGAGCTTGAACGATCTGGAAGAAATTCTGACCGCCATCGTGCGCATTTTGCCGATCTTGGTAGGCGTGGAGCGCTGCGCACTGTACCTTTGGGATGAGATCGGCCATCATTACCTGCCTGTTCAATCCTACGGGCTGGACAAAACGACATCTGAGGCTCTTTTCTCCAAACCGCTACCGGAGAACGAGTTCCCACTTCTGGATGAAGTGCGTCAAAGCGGTCAGGTGCGTCTTGCGTTGCTGGAAGCAAAGGAGGCGCCGAGCTGGCTGCAAATCGCCCCACCCTGGCATGATGAGAATTCGCCCATCTTGCAGCGCGAGCCTCCCCTCTTGATCGGCATTCCTTTGAGCATTAAGCAAGCCTTCTTCGGAGTGCTCGTGGCCGAAGAGCGATCGGGCGGTCGCCGTTTTCGCCGCCGGCGCCTGGAAATTCTGCATGGCGTTGCCCAGCAAGCAGCCCTGGCGATCCAGAACGATCTGCTGCAAAAGGAAATGGTGCGCCGGGAACGCCTGGAAACCGAAGTGCAGCTGGCGCGTCAGATTCAAAAGACCTTCCTGCCGGAGTCTCTGCCTTCTTACCCGGAATGGGACCTGGCCGCCTGTTGGCATACTGCCCGTCAGGTAGGCGGCGATTTTTACGATGTGATCGAACTCCCCGGCGATCGGTTGGGCCTATTCATTGCCGATGTGGCCGATAAAGGCGTGCCGGCAGCCCTCTTCATGGCACTTACCCGCACCCTCGTGCGCGCCGCCACCTTACAGACGTTTTCCCCCGCCGAGGTCCTGCGACGCGTGAACGAATTGCTCTTCCCCGATGCCCAACAGGGCATGTTCGTCACGGCCGTATATGCCGTGCTCACCCGCTCAACCGGCGTCCTGACCTACGCCAACGCCGGTCACAACCCGCCGCTTTGGTGGCAAGCGGCGACGGGCACGGTTCAAACCTTACCCCGTACAGGGATCGCCCTAGGGATCGAAGACAACGGCCTCTATGAGCAAAAGACGGTGCGACTCGCACCCGGCGATCTCCTGCTTTTTTATACGGATGGCGTGACCGAGGCCTTCTCGCCGCAGAACGAGCCTTTTGGGGAGGAACGCTTGCGCGCCTTGCTACGCCAAAACGCCGGGCAAAGCGCTCAGGAACTTGTCCACTCCATAGAAAAAGCGGTCCAGGAATTCACCACCGATCCGCAGCTCAGCGACGATTTGACCTTGCTAGTGGTCAAACGAACGCCTTTGGGTTGAAAACCACCCCAGGTCGTTCACTCACGCAATGGTCCTGTCTTTTCGCGGTAAATATCCATGATCACTTGCGCCAGTTTTTGGGCATCGTGCCGCCAAGGTTGGGCGCGATCGACCAGATCGGCGAAATAGACGCGGCTATCGGCACGGCTGCGTTCATCCAAAACAACCCAAGAAGCGCTTTGTGGCAAAGGCAGGTCGTAAAAATCGTTGCAGATGATCACATCAAAGAAATCTTCCCCAACGTGCTCTTCGATGGCTCGTACGTGATCCGAGCAGGTGTAGAACTCGGTTTCCCCGCTTTGTGTGGCAATATTGCAAACATAGACTTTCGGCGCGGTCGCGGCGCGCAGCGCTTCGAGGATCTCCCGCACCAGCAGGTTGGGTAGGATGCTGGTATAGAGGCTACCCGGCCCAATCAGGATCAAATCGGCCGAAAGGATCGCCTTGATGGCCGGCGGAAAGGCAGGGGGATTGTTCGGTTCGAGCCAAAGGTGGCGCACCTTCCCGGCAATCTGCGGAATCTTGCTTTCCCCCTCCACACGTACGGCGGCCGAAGTATGCGGCAAGATCACATCGGCGACCAGCTTCACGTTGTGAATGGTGGAAGGGAGCACGCGCCCATGGACCGAAAGGACGCGCCCGGATTCGGCGATCGCTTTTTCAAAGGAGCCAGTCAGATCGGCCAGCGCCGTGATAAACAGGTTGCCGAAGGAGTGTCCATCCAGCTCCGGCGCACCACTGAAGCGGTACTGAAAGAGCTGCGTCAGGAGCGCTTCGTCATCGGAAAGCGCAGCCAGGCAGTTCCGAATATCCCCCGGCGGTAGAATGCCAAAGCTTTCCCGCAGGCGACCGGAAGAGCCCCCATCATCCGCCACAGTGACGATCGCCGTCAGATTGTGCGTATAAGCTTTCAGGCCGCGCAGCAAAGTCGAAAGTCCGTGCCCGCCCCCGATGGCAACAATGCGTGGCCCCTGTTCGCGCCGGCGGTAGCGTTCCAGCTCTTCGATCACCTTGGAGCCCGGTCGCAAAAACGGTCGGAGTAGCGCCCGGTTCAGCCTCCAAATGCCATAGGAGAGCAGAATCAGCCCGCTACCGATGAAGGTCACCACCCTTAAGGCCCGCGGCAAAAAGCGCAACGCCGCTAGAGCAAGCAAGTCTACGATCAGCGGTTCCGTGTAAGGAGCGCGGTACAAATCCAGTACGAGCATGGTCAGCCCCAGGCTGACCAGCGTCAAGCCGATCAGAATCATCAACATCCACCGCTTGATCCCCAGCCCGATGCGGAACCAATTTAAAAATTCGCCCAGTCGTTTCTGAATGTTCCGGAAATGCACGCCTGAGATGATAGCAGGAAAAGCGGTGGAAGTCAATCAATTGTAGGGCAAACGCTTGCGTTTGCTACCTTGCTTGGAACGGAGCACAAATCGACGCAGATTTAGGGTTCACTATCCTATTGAATCGGGCCCATGGAGCAGAGATGGTTTTGGCAACGGAGAGACAGGTCTGGCGGTCACTTGCCGTGAGACGGGCGCTCCCAGTTGAAGCGTGCGCGGATTTCCCTGCGGGCGCCCCCACAGCAGGACCTCGCAGAAGAGCGACTTTACCGCATTTGCAACATCTGGTGCTTTCTCGATGCCTCCAGCCTTTCGCGAAGGGTATACAGGTGCAGAGTGATTCCCCCAGCATCCTATTGGTGTGCCATGTGCATTTCAAGAAACTCGCGGAGAGCCACAGCGTCGTTGTAGTTTACTTCCCGAGCGCTGAAAAGGAGCGTTATATTCCCAAGCCTGGCAGCCTCCAGCAAAGGTTGCCAGGCGGCAGGATGCGCCTCCAGCTCCGCAAAATATCGCCTGCGAAACTCCTCCCACTTCTCCTCATCGTGTTTCGGAGCGGGGTGCTGGGAGCACCTGCGGCAGCCAACCTTCTAATTGCAAGGCTTCCCTGCGGATGTCGCGCGGCCACAACCGTTCGACCAGGAATCGCCTGCCATCATCAGATTCAATCGGTTCGTACACTCGCTTGACTTTGATCGTCATTTTGCCTCCTTTTCGGTCTCCACCGATCACAATCCTAATGAGCAGATACTGTGAGGCTCCTGTGCTTGGCCGCTCTCCTGCTCGGCTATCTCACATAAGTTATATTCTTCCATGCGATGATAACAAGCTCGAGCAAATCCTGGTTCGAGATACCCAGATGCATCTGGCGGCTAATGGCTTCCTGCGCCGAACGCCAGATGAGATCGAGCTGCTCCCGCAGCGCGGCATCGGAGAGCGTATCTCGATATCGGCGAAGCTGCTCATAGAGCTTGCGGCGCGCGCTACGCCGGCTACCGAGCCGACCGACGAAATCGGTCTGCTCCTGCATGGCCCAATGGACGCATTGCTGAATGAGATCATAATGATTTTCGGCAAGAGGGACCGCAGGGGTTCCCGGGGCACAGGTGATGGCACGGAAGATCGCCGAAAGCGATTGGGAAACGAGCTGGCCGCCCGTATCCACGCGGATCAGGGCATCGCTGCCATCGGGATAACGCAAGTAAATCACCATGCCGGGCGGCGAATCCGGCCGATCGGTTCGGCAGGCCGTCGAAACCATCAGCAGCAAAAAGTTACCCGCCTCGGCTCTCGCCGCGGAAAGTAATTCGGTTTGCCGTTTAGCCAACGTAATAGCGTCCCTTCGGAGCATCGAACTGAGCATAATGCTTGATGATAAACCGGCGCGTGTGCCGCACCAGGAAAGAGCCGCGCTCCAAAGCGCGCAGGCTATTGGGCAAAGTTTGAAAGCGTGCCCGGAAATCGGCTTCAGTTTCGCCCCTCTCGCAGGCCAGGCCGTTGGAAATAGCGCTCCGAATGAAGGTTTTATCCTCTAACCCACATATACCGCCAATCGTCCAATTCAGCGACTACGCGGCCGGGCGACCAAGCATCACTCCAAAAACTCCTTCAAGTAACGACTTCGCAGCGGATGCCGCAACTTACGCAAAGCACGCGCCTCGATCTGCCGCACCCGTTCACGGGTGATATTGAAATAGCGGCTGATCTCCTCCAGCGTATGCTCCACCCCGTCCAGCAAGCCATAGCGCAATTCCAACACCTGACGCTCTCGCTCGGTGAGCACATCGAACGCGCGCTGAATCTGCTCCCGCAGCATCTGCCGCATGGCCTCATCCATGGCCTCTCCTGTCGCATCTTCATCTTCAACAAAATCCTCTAGCTGCGAATCCTCGTTCTCGCCCACGCTAATATCCAGCGAAGGCAACTCTTCCCCGGAACGAAGCAGCTCCTCCACCTTATACACCGCCTGATTCAAGCGCTGACGCAACCCGGCCGGCAAAGGGAGCTTCTCCCGTCGCAGGCGCCGGATTTCTTGAACATCCTCCGCCGAAAGGAACTCCATCTCCAAAGCCAATTCTTCCGCCGTCGGCTCCCGACCCAACTCCTGGGTCAAACGGCGTTGCACTCTGATCAGACGCGCCAGCAACTCGAATAAATGCACCGGCAAGCGGATCAAACGCGCCTGCTGTGCCAGCGTTCGCCCCATCGCCTGGCGAATCCACCAGGTCACATAGGTGCTCAAGCGATACCCCTTGTGCGGGTCGAAGTGCTCAATGCCGCGCAAAAGTCCCAGGTTCCCCTCCTGGACCAGGTCCAAAAGGGGCAAACCGCGACCGATATAACGCCGGGCAATGCTCACCACCAGGCGCAAATTAGCTCGAACCAGCATCTGATGGGCCTCTTCTGCGCGGCCCTGGGTATCCAGAACGTGCATCTGCAGGCGATCCTTGGCAGGTAAATGGGCGGCGAACGTGCGCAAAGCCGGCGGACGAGATCGTTTCTTCGTCCATTCTAGCAACCATTCGCCAGTTTCCAGCGGCAACAGATAAAAGCAAATGAATAGATCGTATAAGCGCACCGCCTGATCCCCCCATTCTCCCTCCTTCGCCCGTGGCAGCCCATCCAACCAGGCATAAGTATAAGAAGGCAGCGCGTCCTGCCAATCCTTTTGTAGCGCCAGCGCCTCTGCCACCATCAGCGAAAGATCGGGCATCGCCTCGGCACCTTGCAGAACCCCTTGCCACAAACCGCACATTCGCTCTCCCAGGCACAGAAAGCGCGATCGCAGGCTTTTTTCGGCACTCAAGCTCTGGAGCACACGCTGCCCCTCCAAGCGCGCTACCAGGCGGAACTCCTGCTCTGGGCTCAGTAGCGGCACCTGCGAAATCTCGCGCAAATACAGGCGCACCGGATCCTCCTGTAGCGCTTCTTCCAGCAAACGATCATCAAAGTCCAGCCAATCCTCCTGCTCCTCCCATTCGACCTGCGGCTCTAGATCGTTCCTGGCTTCAAATTCTTTTTCTTTGGAATCTTTATCTGTCATTCTCTCACCATCATCAAATGACGATATGCCATATCTAACGTGCGCAATAGATGTGCGTAATCCCGCGCCATCTGTTGGTAAATCGTCAGGCGCTCATCTTTCTCCTGCTGGGCCTCCTCTTGCAAGAAACGCAATTGTCCCAATCCTTCCTGATATAACCGCCGGCGCAAATGGATCACATTACGCGCTAACTCCTCCAGCAAACGATCCTCCAGCTTCTCCGCAATGACCAATCCTTCCAGCTCCCGCAAACGCTCCTGCAACTCCGCCGGGATATGTTCCCAAAGGTACGCCTGGAAATCTAAAGCATCTTGGGTCAGCGCTTGCCTCAAGAGCTTCACCAACTGACGATGATCAGTATACTCGAAATCTTCCGTGCTCAGGGGAGATAGCCCCTGCTCCTGAAGCAAACGGTCTAAACGATAGAGCAAATAGGGATATTGCACCAAGATCGCCAAACAATAGGATTCCATTGGGCGAAAACCGCGCCACGTGGGCGCTGCTCCTTCCGACCTGCTTTCGGCAACCGGCAGGGCTTCTGGCCTCTTTCGGCGGCGGCTCGTGGCGGGACCTTGGGCACCGCTGCCCAAGAACACGCGTTCATCCACCCGTAGCAGACGTGCCAACGCTTGCCGATAAGCATCGCGCTCCACCGCATCCGGGACCTCGTTAATCAAAGGCAAAACCTGAGCGGCGATCTCGCTCTTCACCTTGGGATCGTTCAAATCGCGGCCTTCGGCCAGCGTTTCCATCACGTAGATCACCACCGGGCGGGCTTCGGCAAGCAGCCGCGGCCATACAGTGACATCCTGAGCCACCAAATCATCGGGGTCGTACCCCGGCGGCAGAGTCACCACGCGCAGATCGGCCTGTAACCGGCTCTCGAAGTGCATCAGTCGCCACGGGTCAAAAGCGATCTCTTGCTCACGGTCCATCGCCTCGCGCACTGCATCCAGCCCACGCAAGACCGCCTTCTGCCCGGCCGCATCCGGGTCAAGTGCCAGCACTAATCGCCGCGTGAAGCGTTTGAGCAAGCGCAACTGATCGGCGGTCAAGGCAGTGCCCATTGGCGAAACCACGTTCTCGAACCCGGCCTGATGGAGTGCCATCACGTCAAAATAGCCTTCCACGATCACCGCCTGATCGGCTGTGCGGATCGCCTTACGCGCCCGATCCAATCCATAGAGCAGGCGCCCCTTATTGAAAAGCGGCGTCTCCGGCGAATTCAGGAACTTCGGCTGATCTTCCGCCTCCCAAGCGCGCGCCCCAAAGCCGGCCATCCGCCCCTGGTCATCGCGAATGGGGATCATAATGCGATTGCGAAAACGGTCAAACAAGCGCTTTCGCTCCCCCTCCTCGTGCACGCTGACCAAACCGGCTGCGATCAAGTTCTCCTCGGAATAGCCACGGCGCAGGAAATGTTGCAACGTCACATCCCACCCGGCCGGCGCATACCCTAAGCCGAACACCTCGATCGTCTCCGCCCGCAACCGGCGCTTCACCTGTAAATATTCGAGCACATCCGGCCTTTGCAAGAGCTGCCCACGATAAAAGAGCACCGCCTCTTCGAGCAGGGCCCGCAAATGCTCCTGGACTTCTTTTTCTTCCGCTCGTTCGGGTCGCAAGGGTTCAAGCGTCACCCCGGCACGCGCGGCCAAGCGGCGCAAAGCCTCGCCAAAATCCACGTTCTCTTTTTTCATCACGAACTTGAAAACATCTCCCCCCTCATTGCACTGACCGAAGCAGCGCCATGTCCCTGTCTCCGGCCAAACGACGAAGGCCGGCGTGCGCGTATTGGCATGAAACGGGCAGAAGCCGATATACGTCCGGCCCGATTTGCGCAGCTTCACGCCACTTTCGGAGACGATATCCACAATCGAAAGGCGCGATTTGATCTCCTCGATCGCCGACATATTGTTATTATAGACGATTGTATAAAAAGGGGAAAGTTATGGTGGACCGTAGACCGCGGAAGGTGGACGGTGGATTCTGGGCATGGATCATAGACCGTAGACTGTGGAAGGTGGAAAATGGCGCTCAGGTTTGCCGCTCAGTGCAAGGTAATCGCCGGTCACTGGCGCAACAAAAAGCCCCGACGCCCACACAACTTCCCTCTTACTCGCCCAACCATCCGACGACGCAACCAACCGACCCTCCAACCACGCGATTTCGACAATATGCGAGGATCTTCGACTATAATTTCCATCAACGCTTTTCTACTTTCCCTTTCGGAGGAACCCAATGAACCCGATCCTTGAAACCATTTTCGACATCCTGGGAATCTTGGTGCGTTTCAGCGGGCTGATCGTTTTCGGCCTGGCAGTTGGTTGGTTCAGCCTGGACGCCTACCGCAAGGGCAGTTGGCAGCTCCAAGTCACCGCCATTTTAGGATTCTTTGCTTTGGCCGCCATTTTCGTGCGCTATGCCACCGCCGGCGCGCTGGGTGCTTTCGCGCTGGGCAGTGGCACAGCCGTGATCTTTTGGGGGCTGCGAAAGCAAGAAGCAAAAGAAGAAAAATGATTCAGCACTTAAACAAGTAGGTCAAATGCTTTGCATTTGACCTACTATTTATCAGCCTGCCTTGACCTGAATGGCCTTTGGACGGGCCGAAGCAGCTTTCGGCAAGCGCAAGGTCAGCACGCCGTGTTGCAAAGTCGCGTCAACAGCATTGGCATCCAGTGAAGTCGGTAGGCGCAGAATGCGCTGGAAGGAGCCGGAGGGCAACTCGCAGAGAAGATACTCGTGCTCCTCTTTTGGATAATGCCCTTCGATGGCCACCGTATCATCTATCACCTGAATTTTTAGGTCCTCTGGCTTGACACCCGGCACAAAGGCGGTCAATACATAGGCATCGCCCTCATCTCGCACGTTGACTGCCAGCCAGCGCTCGGCCTCTGCTCGCCATTCCATCCAGCGGCGTCGCGGGGGGAAGGTACGCACATAGATCGTCATAGGAATCCTCCTATTGAAACATTATGATTTGCCCTAATCGTACCTTCCCTGGATCAGAAAACGCGCAGAAAAAGATCAATTTTCTGTAAGAGCCGTTCCGTTCCCCGGCTCAAAATTCTCTCCCAGACCATCGCAAACGCTCGATCCAGATCAACCCCACAAGCGTAAAGGCCATCAGCAACGTGGTCATGGCCATGGCCTGACCATAATTCAGCCCACCCGGCTGAGAAAGAAAGCGATAGATGGCCAGCGGTAGAGTTGGATACTCCGGACGCGCGATAAGTAGCGTGGCGCCGAATTCCCCGACCGAAACGGTAAAAGCGAACGCAGCAGCCGTCAACACGGCACGCCAAAGGATCGGCCATTCCACCGACCACCAAGCGCGCCAGGGAGAAGCGCCCAGCACCAGCGCCGCCTCGTGCAAGCGCATGGGAAAAGTTGCCATGGCCGGCTGAAGGGTGCGGATCACCAGAGGCAAGGCGATCAACGTGTGCGCCAACGGGATCAGCAGCGGTGAGGTCACCGCCCGGCCAAAGGCTAGGATGAAGCCCAGACCGAGCGTTACGGCAGAGGTGCCGAGCGGAAGGAGCAAAAGGCCATCGGTCAGGCGCGCCAAGAGAAAGCTCCGGCGGAAAGCCAGCGCCGCCGGAATGCCCAAGGAAAGGGAAAAGACGATCGTCAAAGCGGCAAAAACAAGTGAATTACGCATGGCATCCAGGGGCGGAACATAGAGCAACGAGCCGCGCCGGTTGATGAAAAGTTCTCGGTAATAATCGAGCGTCAGGCCGTATTGCACCTGGCCGCGCTCGCCACGCGCGGCTTCCAAGCGCAACACGGAGCGCAAGGGTAGCGAAAGCATCGGCAACAGAAAAAGTCCAAGGAGCAGCACCCACATCAGGGTCAAAAAGAACCGTTCCCGCCAATGCTTCGGCCGGCGGATATTGTTTGGGGCAGCACGCGGCGAAAGGGGCACCGCTGCCCGTCGTAAGAGGAACGTATAGAGATACCCTAAAATTGCCGTGCACATGAGCTGCACCACTGAAAGGAAAGCCGCCAAGGGTAGGTTGAGCATGTGTACCCCCTGAACGTAAATTTCGACCTCGAGCGTCGCAAAGCGCGGCCCACCGAGCAGCAGGATCACACCAAAGCTGGTGAAATCGAATAAGAAGACCAGAGAGGCGCCGGCCAGGAGCGCCGGACGTAGAATTGGAACTATCACGTGCCAAAAGACGCGGCGCTCATCAGCTCCCAAAAGGCGCGCCGCCTGCTCCAGCCGAGGATCGAGGTGTTCCAGGGTGTAGACGAGAATGCGCACAAGCAGCGTAGTATTGTAAAAGACATGGGTGATCAGGATCGCCACCAGTGTGCCGCTGAAAGGGATGGGTGGCTTGGAAAGTCCTACCAGGCGCATTAGGCCGAGGTTTAGCCAGCCGCGCTCCCCCAAAAAAGCATTGAAACCGGCCGCGACCACCAGCGTGGGCAGGAGGAAGGGCATGCTGACGATGGCCTTCCAGAAGGACTTCGCAGGGAAAGTATAGCGCCCAAAAAGAAAGGCCAGCGGGATCGCCACCAGCAGGGTAAGAAACGTGGAAAGTGCCGCTTGATAGATCGTGAAGCCGAGCACCTTACGCAGCAGGGTCCAGGCGGCAGGCTGGGTCAACAATTGCCCATCTAAGGCATAGGCAAAAATACGCGCCAACGGGTAGAAAAAGAAAATCGCCAGGAAGGCCAAGGCCGGCAAAAGAAGGAGGGAAGAGAAGCCTCCCTTCCCTCCCCAACGAGCACCCAGACGCAGAGCAACGGCTTTCATTTTCACTTCAGCATCAGCTCCGACCAGGCTTGGATCCATTTTTCGCGATTGGCGGCAATTTGCGCCGGGTCTAGCCTGGCAGGCTGGCTTGGAATCTGGGCATATTTGACGAAAGCTTCCGGCAGCTGCGCTTTGGGATTGACCGGGAAGACGAACATCTGCAGCGGCATATCTTCCTGGAAGCGTTGGCCGAGCATAAAGTCCACAAATTTGCGCGCCAGGGCACGTTGCTTTGTCCCTTTGAGGATGCCGACGAATTCGATCTGGCGGAAGCACATATCGGGACCGGTTAGGGAAGCGGTCGGCGCATTCTCGCGCGGTTGTTCGGCGAAGATCACTTCGGCAGGCGGGCTAGAGCCATAGGAAACCACCATTGGCTGTGGTCCTTTGCCCGATGAGCCGCTGAAGTTGGTATAGTAGGCTGTCTCCCAATCTGGGACGATGACGACCTCATTGGCTTTCAAATCGCGCCAGAAATTCAAGTAGCCCGGATCGCCGAAGTGGGCAACCGTCGCCAGCAGGAAGGCCAGGCCGGGCGAAGAGGTGGCCGGATTTTCGACCACTAACAAGCCTTTGTATTCCGGGCGGGTGAGATCTTCTAGGCGTTGCGGAATGGGCAAGTTCTTTTCGGCGAAATAGGCCTTATCATAGTTGATGCACACATCCCCATAATCCACCGGCGTGACGCGATTTTGTGGATCGAGGCGGAACTCGGCCGGGATTTCTTCCAGCAAAGGCGAGCGATAGGGCTCGAAGATATCGGCCGCTAAGGCGCGAGAGAGAAAGGTATTATCCACACCATAGAAGACATCGGCCAAAGGGGCTTCTTTGGAGAGAATCGCCTTGTTCAAGGCAGCACCGGTATCGCCGGACGGCAAAAAAGTGACTTTGACGTTGTTCTCGCGCTCAAATTCTTGGATGACCTCTTGGCTGGCGGCGAAGGAATCATGAGTCATCACGGTCAGCGCAGCCGGCTGGCGCGGACCACAAGCTGTCAGTGCCAAGAAGGCCACGAGAGGAAACAGGAACAGCAGACGACGCATAGACGACCTCCTTTTAGTCAGAATGACGATGGACGACAATCAGGGAACCACGGGTCAGGCGGATCTGCGCCTGGGGATGGATGAGCTCGTTGCTGATACCGCGTGTGCGGTAGGGATAGAGCGTCTCGCCGCGGAGGGCCCAACGCAATCCTTGCGTGAAAACGCCTTCAGCCGCCCCGCCCCAGGGGATGAGCGAAACAGTTTCGCCGATCGATCCCTGGATGGCGGCTTCGGTGCGCACGAGGAAGACCTCTTCCAAGCCATCTTCCAAGCGCACATCCACGCCTTCCAGCCAGGGTGCGCTCAGGAGGGCAAGATTGCCCAACGTCTGATCGAGGCGATCGCCGAGCGCGGCAACGATGCGGATGGCACGCGGCCGATATTCCAAGGCGTGGCGCAAGGTCAGTTCAAGGTCCGTTTCATCCTTATCGGCAGGATAGCGATGCAGGCGCGTCCCCTCGGTAGAAAGGAAGTTCAGGATTTGCGGAGAGAGCGAATCAAAATCGCCGATCACAGCCTGGGGCTTCAAACCCAGGGCAAGGATATGACGAGCACCGCCATCCGCGCCGAGCAGGATATCCCCCTCCTGCAAAAGGAGACGCAGGCGCTGCGGAGCCGGGAGGCTCCCATTCGCGAAGATCACCACGCGTTCGGACATAAAAACCATCCTCCACGGCGGAGGATGGTCATGGCATTCGAACCCATATTTTCCCTCCGCCGGCATGACCCGGATCAGGTTCAGCGGGTCGAGCGTAACACGCTCCTCTCAGCCTGTGCTACAGGCTCCCCGTTGTATTGTCAGCTCTATTATAACTTATCTTACGCGGCGACGCCACTCCTCTTTCAATTGCAGTTCGCGCGGGCTATCGCCGGAGGCCAAGGCCAGGAAATCAACCAGTAAGCGCTGAAAGAGCGCCAGTTGATCCAGCATGGGGAAATGGGCAGTATCTTCAAGGACGATCTGGTGAATATGCGAAGGAAGGGGGAAGACTTGCTCAAGCAACGGGGCAACCACGGCCGGATCGTTTTCCCCGTAGACGAGCAGGCAAGGAATGCGAGTCGGAAGCATTTCGTTGAAAAGGCGAGAAAAGCTCGTCGTTTGGAAAGAAACGGTGAGCGTTTGAGGATCGGCACGCAGAGCATCGGAAAGAGCATTTTGCGCTTCTGGAGAACGGCTGGTCAACCAGTTGAGTAGATCGGGCAAAGAAGCGTTCAACCAACGCGGGGAAATGGCAGTGGCATCAAGAGGCGTGCTGATAACCATCATGCGGTCTACCGATTCAGGCCAGCGTGCCGCGAAGCGAAAAGCTACCAGCCCGCCCAAAGAATGACCGATCAGCGCGACTTTTCCGATCCCCATATTTTCCATAAACTGGCGTACCAGCAACGCCTGCCGATCGATCGAATATCCCTCTTTCAGACGGGCAGTATCGCCGAAGCCCCACAGATCGAGAGCATAGGAGCGAAAGAGGGTGGAAGTAACCTGCATCGAGGAAATCCAATAGCGCCATGAGCCAAGCCAACCATGCAGGAAGATGATGGGGCGGCCACGCCCCAACACCTCATAGTGCACAATTGAACCATCCAGCAAAATGGCGCTCATAGTAGTAGCAAGCTATTTCCCGAATTTTGCCAGAATCGCTCGCACACGCTCGATCAATTGATCAGGAGCAAAGGGCTTGAGGAGATATTCCTCGGCTCCGGCCTGCAACCCTGCCTGGACCTCGGACTCCTGCCCTTTTGCCGAAAGGAAAATCACCGGTATATCCTTTAGACGTGGGTTGGCTTTGATAGCACGACAGGCATCATAGCCATTCATACGCGGCATGCGCACATCCAGCAAAATCAGGTCCGGCTGAACCTGTTCGGCCATTGCCACCGCCTCTTCACCATTCGTGGCAGTGGTAACCTCATGACCTGCAAAGCGCAAGGTAAAGGCGATCAGATCTCGAATATCGCGTTCGTCTTCTGCAGCCAGAATTTTTGCCATCTTTTACCTCTATATCTCACCTAACTTGTATAGATTGGAAGCGTGAAAGAGAATGTACTTCCTTCCCCGTACACGCCGCTCGAGGTGACCCAGATGCGTCCACCGTGCATTTCAACCAGTTGCTTGACAATGGAAAGCCCCAAACCGGTGCCCGGAGTTTCGATCACCAGAGGATGCTCCCCACGATAGAAGCGCTCAAAAACGCGCGCCTGGTCCTGTGGTGAAATGCCGATTCCACTATCTTGTACATCTACCTGAACTTCGTTGCCCTCAGCATGCAGGCGCACCTGGATTCGGCCCCCGGCCGGGGTATAGGAATACGCGTTTTCGAGCAAATTGCCGATGATCTGACGTACTCGTTCCATATCCCCAAAGGCCAAAGGCAAAGGTGTCGCCGCTTCTAACGTGAAAGTCATCGGTTTATTCTCTTGTTGTGAGCGGCGTTGGATTTCTGCCAACGATTCTTCGGCGATGTGGCGCAAGTTGAGCGGCTGCGGCGTAAGCATAACCCTTCCGGCTTCGATACGGGAAATATCGAGCAGATCGGCAACCAGCGCGTTCAAGCGCTCGGTATTGCTTTTGATCACGTTCAAGAAATTCGCCTGCATCTCATTCAGAGCGCCGGCCGCGCCCATCAGCAAGAGGTCCACATAGCCACGGATCGAAGTCATCGGAGTGCGCAATTCGTGGCTCACCGTGGCAACAAATTCGGATTTCAAACGATCCACTTCGACTTCGTGAGTAATATCACGGAAAATAGAAACGGTACCTAGAAATTCGTTTTGGAGGATTACCGGCGCCAGGTGTACCAGTACCACTCGTCCATCATCCAGTTCAATGCGCTCCACATAGGATTCACCGGGCTGATAGGAGGAGGGATCCTCGGACCAGCGATGAATCGTGTTGATCCACTCGCGAGCCGCCTTGCCGAACAATCCAGCAAAATCCGCCAACGATTGTCCGAGAATGCGCGTCGCTTCAAGGTGCAAAATGCGCTCGGCTGAGCGGTTGAGGAAGGAAATACGGTTTTCGGCATCGGTTACCAACACACCATCGGCCACAGCCTCCAGGATGGCCTGAGAACGGCTAGCCTCTTCCGCTTGCTGGCGATAGAGATAACCCAGGCGTTCGGATTGCTCACGGATCAATTGATATAGATTGGCATTATTGATGGCGATCGAAACCTGGCCGGCGATGGCCTTGATCAAATTGAGGGAATCCTGGTTGAAAAAGCCCACCTGGCGATGGAACACCATTAATACACCCAAGATATTTTCGCCCACCATCAAAGGAACGCCGACAGCACTACGATGTTCTCGGGAAGTCTCTGTCGGAACCCAGCGCTCATCTTTGGTCAAATCTTCGATCAAAACAGCCTCGCGATGAGCAACAACCCAACCGGCCAATCCCTCTCCAATACGGAAGCCTTTTTTCTGGACTGCATCCTCAGCGCGCTCAGATGCATATCCATATCCAGCACGATAGTAGAGAAGAAAATCCTGCGGATTTAGAAGCATGATCGTGCCTTGCTCTGCCCCCACTGCATCGTTGAGCAGGCTCAGGGTACGATGTAAGGCACGGTCGAGATCCAGCGTGGCAGAGACTTCGCTGAAAATGCGCAAGAGGGTTTCGGTATTGCGCTTCTCGCGCTCCAGTTCCGCCGTACGTTCGCGCACCCGTTGTTCGAGGTTTTCGGCCAGCGCCTGCGCCTCGGCAAACAGGCGCGCATTCTGCAATGCCACGCTCACCTGGTTGGATAACGTGCTGAAAATTTGCAAATCCTCGTCGGTGTAAGCATAGGGACGATAGCTCTGGATCGAAAGCGCACCGACAACCTTTTCTCCCTGACGAATAGGCACGGCTAAAATGGATGCGGGCAATTCGCCACGCGGTGCTGCGCGCAAGGCTCTGCTCTCCTCCAACGTATGCGTCAGAATGGGCTCGCCACCGGCGATAACTTGTCCACTAATCCCTTGACCCCATTTCAGCCGCATTGGAGTCAGCACTTCTCCTTTATCTACAAGATAGGCGACCTCCACCACACGCTCGGCCTCATTGGCCAGGGCAAAGACAAACGCCTCCAGCGGGAAAAGACGGGTAGCAGCCTGATATACCGTTTGGGCAAGTTCTTCGATCTCCAGTGTTGCGCCGATCTCCGCGCTCACTTGGTTCAGAATAGCAAAGCGTTCGGCGGTGCGTACAGTAGATTGATAGAGACGCGCGTTTTCCAGAGCAATGGAGGTCTGGTTGGCCATGGTGCGCGCCAGTTCGATCTCCGCAGCGGTGAAAGGAGTGTTCAATCGCTGAATCAGGTAGACAGCTCGCAAGGCCTCGCCGATCATCAAAGGCAAGGCAAGCAAATACGGCAGTTCCTGTCTCCATGCCGGTAAAAGGGGTTGCAGGTCGGGCTCTTGAGCCGCCCTTTCGGTCACAAAGACACCACTCCCCTCGATAAACCGTTGGAAAAGAGGAGAAGGGGAAATTTCCGTGGATGCCAACCGCCCCGAAGGAAGCACGGAATGCAAATACGGGTGTTCTTCTACAAAGACAATGCCCGCAAGAAAATCAGCATTTAGCGCGCCGAAGAGCTCTCCGGCGGTCAGGCGTAAAATCTCATCCGCGTCCAACGTTGCGGCCAACCTGCCCGAAAGGCGATTGAGCACGCTCAGACGGCGAGAACGTTCATCAAGTTCTGCCGCGCGTTGTTGGCTTTCGTCAAATAGGCGGGCATTCTCCAGAGCGATCGCGGCTTGGTTTGCAAACGTCAAACCTAGCTGAATTTTCTCATGGGTATAAAAATGGGCCTCCCATTTTTCCAAAGCGATCACGCCGATCAATTCACCTTTTGCCATCAACGGCAGCCCCAACCAAGAAAGACGCGCCGCCTCCATTGGTGGAAAGCGTGGATCGTTGCGTACATCCTCGACTGAGAGCGGTTGGCCGGTCCGTATCATCTCTTGGAGCAAAGCGCTCTCGTGAATCGAAAGGGAAAGTCCCTGATACTCTTCCAGATCGGAAAAACCGCGCGCCGCCCAGACACGCATTCGATCCCCTTCTCGCAACCACAGGATTGCCGCATCGTAAGGAAGAATCCCCTTGAGTCGATCCAGAAGGGTGGCAATAATATCCTCGCGGTGGAGGCGTGCAGTGAGTTCGGTGGCTGCCGAGGAAAGCGCCTCCATCTGCAAAGCACGCTCCTGAGCGGCCTGCAACAGGCGCATATTCTCCAGGAACAACGTTACCTGTTGTGTCAGAGAGAGAACCAGATCTTCATCTGCCTGGGAAAAGGCTTGCGGCTGATTGAAATTATCCAACACAAGCACACCCAGAGTAGTATTAGCACTTTGGATAGGCACCACTAACGACGAAACCGGTAAGCGCTGGGCAACAGCTTGACGATAAAGCGATAGTTGCTCCGGGTTCAGTGGGTAATCGCGCATAAAGTTAACTTCCACCACCCGACGCACTCGACGGCTCTCAAAGACCTGGCCGGGTAAGGCTTCCCCGCTGCGATAGCGCATGGCCAGCATGGCTTTGCTATCCATATAGCCCTGTGCCACCACAGGTTCCAAAACGCGTTCGCGTTCATTCCAAAGCAACGCCACGCCGGCATGCGCTGCTGTGATCACCTGACGCACATTGCTCAACAGAAGTTCGAAGATTTCTATCGGCCCGGCCCCAGCAATACGTCGGCTGAATTCCAACAACAGGTTAACTTCCTGCAAGCGGCGGCGTGTTTGGGTGAACAGAGAAATATTCTGGAGAATAATGGCTAACTGTCGGCTAACCTGTGCATAGAGCGCTCGATCATCCTCGGTAAAAGCCGGCAAAGGCTGGTTACTAATCGCCAGCACGGCCGCGCTCGGATTTTCGCCCACCACTAGCGGTAAGCAGATGAAACCCTTGGTGTTCAAAGCGTTTAATAGAGGGTTATCGCGCCATTCCTCGCTTTCCTCAAGAGTGGAGACCAACATCAATTCACCGCTTTGGAGGGCTACGCGCAAAGGATTACGTTGGCCGAAGAGCGTTTCTACATAAGCATCTGCAGGAATCTGTCCGAAAACTTGGCGCAGCACAGGTCCCTCAGCGCTCGCTTCGGCCACCAGCACTGTGCTCATCTCCAGACGGGTGAGCAGTTCCCGTCCCAATTGGGTCAATGCCATATTAACATCCGGCTGACGGCTGACCACCTCGGTAATCGTCAAGATCGCGCGAATACGACGCTGCCGGCTTTCCAGCGCGTGCAATGACAGAACATGCTCCAGATCGTTATGCAACAGAACCGGTAATTGTCCTTGCGCCACCGAGAACAGCATCTGCTGACGCTGCAAGGCGATCTGCGTCCGTTCAACTTCCGTTTGCGCCTCTTCTAACCGCCGGAAGTGCAAAATCCAGCGCGTCGCCTGGGCAGCGAAGGCTTGAATTACCTCGATGGTCACCCGATCCGGGCGACGCTTGTCACGCGGCATATCCACACTGATCAGACCTACCGGGCTCCCATCGGCATCCAAAAGCGGAAAGAGCAGGAAATCTTCAGGGTTCCAGACATTTGCCTGGGATTCAGAAGCGGCCGTAGCCAGGGTAACCGTGTGCACTTCAGGAGGAATGACCGGCATTTGCTCGGCAGGAATGAAATAAGCCTGCTCAATCCGAAATTCCGGTCGTAATAAGGTCTGTAAGGCTTCCCAGGGCTGATGCCTGAGCAATAGTTCCCGCATCGTTTCCGGTGCAATCCCCACTCCAGCCACACGGCGCAACATTCCTTCTTGGGGCTGATAAACGCTAATCAGCGCCACGTCAAACGGCGAGACACGAGTGATCGAAACGGCCACCTCATGCAAAGCTTCTTCCAGCGAAGAAGTTGCACTCAGTCGCCGGTTCAAGGATTCCAGTTCCTGGAGCGCCTGAGCACGGATACGGAAAAGGGCGGCCTGTTCCAGCTCTTTTGCGTAGGCGCGGGCATTGACCAAGGCAATCCCGGCTTGAGCGGCTAACATTTCAAGAATCTGGATGGTGTCTTCATCTACAGAACGACGACGGTGAAAGTGAAGATCGAGCAAACCGATCGCCCGATCCCCATACAGGATCGGAGAGACCAACGCTGAACGCACTTCCTCGTGCGGCGAAAGAGAAGTTTCCTTTTGAGAAAAATCCAGGAATAGGGTTTCTCGTTTCTGGATCGCTTCGATTTCATAAGGAAGCAAGGATTCCATTTCACACCCGAAAAGCCGCTCAAAGCGTGGCGAAGCCTCAGAGCCATTTTCGACCAAAAGGTAAATCGAACCACAATCGGCCTTCAACAACCGTAAGCTTTCGTCGTGAATCACCCGCATCACCCGCTTAACATCCAAAACAACATGCAACTCACGGGTAATACGGGTCATTGCAGAAAAAAGGTCCAAGCGGCGTTGCAATGCTTCGTCTGTCAGGCCATACAGACGACGACTCTCAATAGCACTAGCCAATTGGCTGACAGCCGTTAACAATACCTGTAGGTCCTCATGGCGAAAGGCGTTGGTGGCCTTTTTCCCCAACATCAATTCCCCCAGGCTCCGACCACGCGCAATCAAAGGGACGACCATAGAGGACTCTACCCCAAAACGTTCAACAATCCCACGATAGAGCGGCAGTACGCGCTCATCACGGCTCAAATAACTCGAGATAAAGGGACATTGTGCGCCGGAAATGGTGTGATAGTAATCTTGTCCCAGATACAATTCTTCGAGATGCGTTGCTTGTTCGGGAGAAACATTCCACAACGAAAGCCGATGTAAGATTAGGCGACCGCGCTCCTCATCCAGCAAATAGATGGCACCAAAATCGGCCTGAAAAAGGCGTGCCATCTCTTGCAAAGAAAACTTGAGGATCTCATCTAAAGGCACCTCTGAAACAACCAGCTGGGCGATCCTTCGAAGTGCCTCAGTACGTTGGAAGCGCTGACGCGCTTGCTGCACCAACAGAGCACCCTTCACAATGCTGGTGATCTGCGGCATCAAGCTTTCGAGAACACGTTTCTCCTCATCCGAAAACGGAGTCTCCTCTCGATAATTGGCAATCTGCAAATAGCCGATGAATTCTTCCCCTGAAACCAGCGGTGCCAGGACGGCATTACGCAAACTGGCTGCTAATGCCACCGTGTGAATTCCCAAGCTCACCCAAAGCGGATCACTTCCCGGATCGGCCGTAAAAGCAATATCATGTCTTCCGAGCAACTTTTCACCCTGGCTGCCAATGGGAACAATGGCGTGATAGATATCGATAATATGCTCCGGTAGGCCATAGAAGGGTTTTTGAGCGTAAAGCAGATTTCGTTCCGCATCATACAACAGGAATCCGAGCACTTCGGCAGGAAAGAACGGACGCAGATGCTCGATCAAGCGTGAAAACAGTTCCTGTGGTTCTTGGATTGCTCCGATTGCCTGGGCCAAATGAACCGGTCCGCTTAGTTCTTCCAAACGGCGTTGTAATGTTTCCTGCTTGAGAATATTGTGCAACGCGATGCTGAGAGGAATTCTCAGCATTTGAAGGAAATGCGCGTCTTTTTCACTAAATCGATCTACTGCTAACGCCCCCATTTCTAGTACCCCAATCTTCTCCCCTCCTATTTCCAAAAACAGACCAAGATAAGAACGAATAGGCGCATCCGAGGACTCATCGACAAAAGAAACCAGTATGGGATTTTCAGAAGAAAGCCTCAGATATTGTGCGCCAAAGCGCGAAGCATCGAACGCAATAGAGCGAGGCAAATATTGATCTCGTTCGCTAAACGTGTAAAGAGTCCATTCTTCGCGCTCAGGATGCCAAAGTTTAATTTCTAGGAACTCATAGGCAAAAAAGTGGGCTAAGTGATAAGCAATCTTTTGCAAACCATCCGGAAGGTTCGTTTCCGTGCCGATCTCCTGAATAAATTCCATGAACGCCCTGAGAACACTCTGCGTTTCAATCGTATCGGCGGATTCTAAAGGGCGTAAACGAACAAAAGTGGCAGCAGTAAAAAGAGGCAAAGCATAAGAATGGGCCTCTACTCGTTGACCATTGACCGTGAAGTATTTCTCCGATGGCAAAGCACACAGGTCGAGAAAATCTTCGGCCGGACGGGCACGGCGCGTGAGGCGCTCCAGATCAGGGAACTCATCTTCCGCCAAGCCAAAAAGGGCACGCGCTTGGGCATTGATATATTCAACCCTACCTCCCACCAGAATTAGAATGCCCTCCTGCCCCTCTCCAACGGAGATTTCAGACAAAGAAAAGGATGGAGAACTCGGCGTGCGTCTCTGTTGCCGCTGCAACAAATTCACAGCGCCGATGATTAAGAGCATGATCCCAAGCCCTGATATGAGTAGAGTAAGTCCAATGCCCAAATTAGCAAACATAATCCGATCTCAAACGATCTCACGCCGGGCTGGATGTCACATCCTGACGCCGCATTTCAGCCGCCATTTCGGTGATTTCGCGAATGTCGGTAAACGTATGCTCCGTAGAAGGCAAAATACCGATCGCCAGGTTCATAAAAGGTACTTTTTCCAACACACCATCCTTGTTAGGCGCCACCATAAAGCCTTGTTGACGATCGATAAAGTTATAATGTGAAAGCACCTCCTCAGCAAAGCGTGTTTTCAACCGCTGTTTAATGCTGGGGGCTGCTATCTCAGATGTAATAATAATAAAGTTATCTCCTCCCGGATGGCCAATAAAATCATCCGGCGTGCCCAGTTCATCCACGACCTCGCTTAAGAGCATAGCCGTAAAGCGCAGCACATCGTCACCGGCCACAAACCCATAGACATCGCGAAAGGCTTCAAAGTGATTAATGCGGATATCGAGCAAAGCCCAACCTTTTTCTCGGATGATGCGCCGTAGTTGATCCTCGATCAACCGCCCTGCAGGTAAACCGGAACGCGGATCGGTCAAGCTTTCGCGCTCTGCCCGTCGGATGGCACCCTGGACACGCAGTTTTAACTCCTCAATATCAAAGGGTTTGGTAATGTAGTCATCCGCTCCCAGTTCTAGACCCTGTAATTTGTCGCTGCGTTCATCCTTTTGGGTCAGGAAGATCACCGGAATATGACTAGTGCGCGTATTCATGCGCAGCGTGCGACATACCTCGTAACCATCAATATCCGGAAGCATGATATCCAAGATGATGAGATGAGGCATTCCCTGGCGCGTCTTTTCAAGAGCATCCCTACCTCGAGGGGCGATCTCCACATCATAATCCAAGCTGGTGAAATAGATTTTGAGCATGTTGGCAATGTCGGGATCATCTTCCACAATGAGCAAACGAGCTTTTCCCATGAGAACCTCCTGCAGAGGATTTCAGATCGACGAATGCTTCGCTGCGGCACGCTTCCATCGCGCCTTCTGTTTGACCGTTTCAATTTGCTCTTCGGTCACGTTTTTTTCAAAGGCGCGAAAGCCGCTCAAACGAAAACCGTGTTTCTCAGCGATTCGCGTGATCTCCTGAACGCGCTCCAGGGAGATCTCTTTTCCTAAAGTATAATCCTCAAAACGTCCCTCGAGGGCCAATGCCATTGTCTCGGCCATACAAGCATAGGCTTTGCCGGGCGGAAATCCAAAATCAAAATGAAAGTTCACGGCACCGGGAACATCCACCATGCCGCCCTCAATTACCAATATATCATCTCTGCTGGCAGCTACCATTGCAGAAACATCACGAGGGCGTGCCACATCACAAACTACACTTCCAGGCATCAAATGCTGTGGCTCAATGATACTATGAATTGCGCTGGTAACGGTAAGAATGACCGCCGCCTGCCGCAAATCGGATAGATCAGTACTCCAGACAACCTCTCCATACGACTGAGGCTTCAATTGCATTGCAAGCATTTCCAATTTTTCAGGATTGCGAGCAATCAAAAGTAGGCGCCCGGCCTGCGAGGCCAAAAGATGGGCACAGACGCGTCCAATCGCGCCGGTCGCCCCCACCACAGCGACAGTCACATCTGAGAGGGGCAAATCCATGATCTCGGCGGCCTTCATCGTTGCCTGCACGGCTATGGCAATCGTATATGCATCGCCTGTGGTCACCGGTATCTCCAATGCGCGAGCAATCGTGATTCCGGCATCACCGACCACCGAGGTGAAGGCGCCCAATCCCAGGATTTTTGCGCCCAAACGTTCGGCCAACCGTCCGGTCTGGATAATTTTCTGATACACCTGCGAAACCGGCAATTCCAGCATGCGCCGAGGGGTCAAAGGGCAAGCTACAAACCACCCCTTGATCTCTTTACCGGTGTCAGCAGAAACAATTCCTTCCATCTCCGAAATGTAGACAGGAGGAAAGAAAGTAGAGAAAAAGTCGATCTGCCGTTCGCTCAATACTTTGCCGAGGAACGGAAACTTGCGGCTGACATCCCGCTTAGGATCGATCGGGTGAATGATAAAAGCAAATGTATCCATCACCAGGATTCCGCATCCGGTTTGGGGCGATGATAAAGGGCCTGATGCAAATAGCCCTGTTTCCAACGATGGTGATCACTCTCCTCAAAGAGCACATCTCGGGTGATCACACGCCGTTCTTGAGAGGCCGCCAAAACGACATCCGAGTCAATAATGCGCGCCGGATAGACCACCATCCCCGAACCGATTCGGCAGTTATGGCCCACACATCCGCCCATCACCGGCCGATTTGCCGGCTTCAACTCGCCATGCCCATCACGGGCACGGATCGGAATAGGGATCAAATTATAATCCGTCCAAGTCGAACCTGCACCGATAAACGTATTGCGACCGACCACGCACATCTGTAAACAGGTATTTTGCGCCACCATGCTGTGCTCCATAACCGTGGTCATAAACAACGAGGCGCGAAAAGGCAGAAAAGTGCCATCCCCCACAACCGAAAGCATCAATTGGCAATCCTGAGAAATGTTCACGTTGCTGCCGATAATGCAATTCTCGATCACCGTACCGGCACCAATGGTGACATTATCGCCTATAGTCGTCGGGCCGTGAATAATGGCCCTCGGATCGATCACGCAATTCTTTCCAATTTTCACCAGTTCAGAACACTCTAGGAGTTGCTTGCCCTCATATAAAGCACGAGCCAGGATCTTTAATTTGAAGCCCAGGTTCTCCTTCAGTCGCTTCTCGAAGCGAGCGCCACGCGCAAAAAGACCAAAAACAATATCGGCAATAAAAATATGCACCCAGGAATCAATAGCTATCAGGGCACGCAGCGGAACCTGAAAAGTCAGATCACCGGTTTGGCCGGCCATATAGCTCGGAACGTGGTAATAGCCGATCTCTCGAGCTTCTAAGTCGATCACCAGCGGCTCTGCATCCGGCACAGGTCCATTGGGATAGTACCAGAGATCGGCTAGATATAAGTTCCCTGCAGGAGTGTAAGAGATTGAAAGCGGTAAAGCATGTTCCCGAAAAGCCGGATCATCGGCAGAGAAAGCCGCGCGCACCGCGCGTTTCTCACGCCGAGCTTCTTGAATGAATTTCTCAATATAGGGCGCGTCAAAAAAGAGATTATCGCGGTAGACGATCATCTCCTCGCGCCGCTGCGGAAGAGGCTGACCTTGGCGGAGCTCCAGCTCTCGATCTACATACGGAGCGAGCACGGTGCGTTGCCAGAGCCAAAGCGGATGATTCTGAATGCGCAGATCGCGCGCCGGCTCATGGAACGGGAAAATCGGATTCGGCGCGTGCAAGACAACTTTGAGCATCTCAATCTCCCAGCGGCCGGGCCGGGATTTCAAATAAACAAGAAAGAGCACCACTGACCCGACAAGAAATCTCGCGCACCAGGAAGATTTTCCCATCTCCCAGTCGGTGGAGAACTTCTTCGAGCACACCGATCATCCAATAACATCCTGGGGTGCTTTCCATTGCTTCCACGCTGCCTGGAACACCCTCAATCTGCCAAATCCAGCCTTCAGGAATTCGCCGCACCTCAAAGTGCTCATGCAAATGAGCATTCATCCAGTTGGCCAGATCCCTCAACCCGCGTTCGAGTCGATGGGTACGGGGCAATAGGCGAAATTCAATCCGGTTCCATCCCAGTTCTTCATAGAACAATCGAAATCCATACTTTACCCAAGCCCGTCCGCTGCGCACAGCAACCCCTCGCCCTGCTGCAATGCCATACATGCCTTCCAATGCTCCTTGCAAAGCAGCCAGCTGCGTCAGCGAAAAGGAAGAACCATCCGAGAGTTGCAGAGAACGCTCACCAACTCTTTGCGCCTGTTCTTGCCCCAGGATCTCTTCCAGAGCCATCCAAAAACTACGCGTCACTGCATTCGCCCCAGAGATGGCACTCATAACATTACCTCCGGTTCATCCAAAAAAGCTTTCAGCATTTCAACAAAACGTTGGTGTTCTTCGAGCATCGGGAAATGGCCGGATTTCGGAAAGCGGCGGATCACGGCATGCGGAACTCCCTTTTGGAGAGGCTGCCATTGGCGCGGATGCACAATATTATCCTTATCGCCATAAATTCCCATGACCGGAACGCGGATGGAAGGTAAAAATGGACGCAAATCGGTGCGCCGCAGCGAGGCAATACTGAGCAAGAATGATTCCAAGGTGGTGCGCGAAAGATCCCGATCCATCATATCCGGGAAACGCGGATCGCGGCAAATCAGCGGAGAAGCCTGACGCAATCCCCAACGGAAAAGGTGCATATTGCTGAACAGCAAATAAGCAATCCAGCGATAACCGGCCAGCTTGAGAGGCAATGCCAAAGAGGAACCGACAATCGGCGAACCAACTACGACCACCTTGCTCACCCGTTCAGGATACTCGACCGCTACCGATAGGCTAACCGTGCCTCCCATGCTGTGTCCAACCAGCGGCGCACGCGTAATACCCAATTGCTCCATGAACTGATCGACCAGGCTGACGAAATCCTGCACCGCATAGGTGGTGCGCTTCTTTCCCGATTCGCCAAAACCCCAAAAATCGAGGGCATACGTACGATAAAAACGCCCCAGAACGGTCATGGTATCTTGCCACAACCCCCAAGAGCCCAACCAGCCATGAAGTAAGATGACCGGCCGGCCGCGCCCATACACTTCGTAGTGAACGATACCCTGATCGGTTGTGATCGAGGACACGGCTATTCAATCTCTTCGAGAATGCTATACAGAAGCTCCAAAAGCACCTTCTTGACCGACTCCTTATCCTTCGCCACACATGGGAGGAGTTTCACCTTCGGATCCAAGCGCAAGGCATGGCGCATATCTTCCAAGTCCCACGCGTCCGGCAAATCCTGCTTATTAGCTGCTACCACATACGGCGTGGGAGCATAAGCCCGGAAAGTCTCCAAAATGGTGCGCGCCTCACGGAACGTCTCCGGACGGGTGGAATCCACCAGCACAATAAAACCCAACATTCCCTCGGAAAGAATTTCCCACATGAAGTCAAAGCGTTTCTGCCCGGGAGTGCCAAAGAGATAAAGCACCAGATCGTCATCTACCGTGATACGGCCAAAATCCATTGCCACCGTAGTCGCTTCTTTCACCGCTCGTTCAGCCGCACTGGAGATCTTTCGCTCCGTAGAGACAACGTCGATCTCGCTCACCGATTGAATGAACTCCGTCTTACCTGCATTGAAAGGACCTGTGACGACCATTTTTACGGTTTGCATACATCTATCTCCATCAGGGGATTACAGGCTGCGAATACGCCCAATGAGTTTGTTGATCAAAGATTTTTGCTCTTCGCGGTTTTCCGTGGGGAACATGCGTGGCGTTGCCACCGGCGCTTTGGCCCCTTCCGGACGCACCAATTCCACCAAACCAGCCTGAAGCAAGCCATAGACAATGCGGCGAATCTCTAATTCGTTCATTTTATTCGCTGCCGCAATCTGCCGAATGGTGTTTTTCGGGTTGATGTATGAAACGACGCGCCACTCTTCGATGCTCAAATTCACATTCCGGAGCGGGCGATCGGTAAACTTAAGCGCCATATCCAGGCTTGGGATCTCCTCTTGCAGCTGCTCCCATTCTCGCAGTTGACGCGCGCCTTCGATGATCAGATTCTCCAGATCAATCCGCACGTGAATACGATCGGGAGGTGGAGGAAGCTCGCTTTCAAAACGAAAAACACCCTCCACCCAGGTGAACAGACGACGCACCACATCTGTATAGTGTGCCTGGAGCAGCAGCAAGATCTCCTCCTGGGCAAGATAGCCCGCGTTGACCAACAAAAGGCCTAGCTCCTTATCGCTCATCTGATGGGCGCGCTCTAGGATGGCACGATATTGATTGGCACTGATCTTCCCAGCCTTGTGCAAGATCGTAACTAGGCGATCATCTTCCTGATCAATATGCGCATACGCCAGTTTGCCTTCGCGAAAACTGGCTTTGGCCTGTTCATTTCCCGGTCCATCTATCAAGAGCGTGCCGGTCTTTTGTGCCAAGCTGACCAGGTTGAGCAATTGGGTGATCGTAAAATCTCGTAAATTCCCACGTAGCGCCATGGAAGCCTCGAGGAAAAGAGTTGTAAAAATTATACCCTAACTTATGCCAAAACGGACAAAAGGGATGCTTGGGTTATAATCGAATTGTCTCTCTACCCCTTTCGGAGGACCTATGACCCTACTCATCCAAAATGGCACCTTGATCACCGCTTCGGAGACCTTCGAGGCCGATCTGCTCATCGAAGGGGAACAGATCGTCCAAATCGGCCGCGACCTCAACATCCCGAGGGCGGAAGTGATCGATGCCCGGGGAAAATTCATCACCCCCGGCGGCATCGATCCTCACACGCACTTCGATCTGCCCATGTTCGGCACCGTTTCAAGCGACGATCACTACACCGGCCACAAAGCAGCGGCCTTCGGCGGCACGACCACGGTGATCGATTTTGTTTCGTTTGATTTTCCCACTTTCCGCCAATCGGTTGCCGCGTGGAAAGAAAAAGCGGCCAAAGCTGCCATCGACTACTCCTTCCATATGAACCTGACACGCTGGGATGAAACGATCGCCGCAGAAATGCCCTGGCTGGTCGAAGCCGGCATGCCTTCGGTCAAGGTCTTTACCGCCTACAACGGACGCTTGCGGCTAGGAGATAAAGAAATCTTCCAAGCCATGCAAGTTGCCCAGAAACATGGCATCCTCGTCCTAGCCCATTGTGAAAACGGCGATGTGATCGAAACCCTGGTTGAGCAGGCGTTGGCGGCCGGTCACACCACCCCTGAATGGCACGCCCACACCCGCCCGGCCTGGGGAGCGGTGGAATCCGGCCTGCGATTGGCCGGCATGGCCGCAGTCAGCGGCGCCGCGCTCTATATCGTCCACATGAACGCGGCCGGCGAAGTGGATATGTTACAATACGCGCGTCAACAAGGCGCCAAAATTTTCGGCGAAACTTGCCCCCAATATCTCTTTTTCACCGAAGATCACTTGCGACGGCCGGACGGCGCAAAATGGATCTGTTCTCCGCCCCTGCGCACCGCAGCCGATAACGCTCGCCTTTGGGAAGGCCTGAAAGAGGGCATCCTCGATACCATCGGCACCGATCATTGCCCCTTCTTCTATGACGGGACAAAACCGATCCTTTACGAAGGAAAACCCATCGCCATTCCCGGCAAAGAGCTGGGAGCGGATAATTTCACCAAAATTCCCAACGGCCTGCCCGGCGTCCAGGACCGTTTGCCCATTCTCTGGACTTACGGGGTGCGCGCCGGGCGCATCACGCCCAATCAATTCGTCGCCCTGACCAGCACCAATCCGGCCAAAATCTTCGGCCTCTACCCACGCAAAGGAGCTCTCTTACCCGGCTCGGATGCCGATCTGGTGATCTGGAACCCGGACCGCCGCCTGACCTACGGTGTAGCCTGGTCCCATCAACGCACCGATTACAACCTATACGAAGGTTGGGAACTGGTAGGCTATCCCGAAAAGGTTTTCCTGCGCGGCAAACTAATTGTAGATGACAATCGTTGGCTCGGTCAGCGCGGCATGGGTCAATTCATCCCCCGCCAGCCTTTCATCGGCTAAGAATGGAGTCTCTATGAATCGCATTTACCTGGATTATGCCGCCACCACCCCCTTGGACGAACGCGTCCTGGAAGCCATGCTTCCGTACTTTTCTCGGACCTTCGGCAACCCCTCGTCCATCCACTTTTACGGTCAACAAGCCGAGTACGCCATCGAGCAGGCCAGGGAACGCATTGCCGAACTGCTAGGAGCACATCCCCAGGAGATCGTTTTCACCTCCGGCGGTAGTGAATCGGACAATCTGGCGCTCCGGGGCGTAGCCCGTGCCAGGCGCCTCCAGCAAGGCACATACCGCATCCTGACCGCCCGCACCGAACACCCGGCCGTAGCCAAAACTGCCCAGGCCCTGGAACGCGAAGAGGGCTTTCAGGTGGAATGGCTGGAAGTGGATGAATACGGCATCGTTCACCCGGAAACCGTTGAACGGGCACTGGATGACCGCGTCGCGCTGGTCTCGATTATGTATGCCAACAACGAAATCGGGAGCATCAATCCCATCGCCCACATAGCCGCCCTGTGCCGCGCCCGCGGCATCCCCTTCCATACCGATGCCGTCCAGGCCGCCGCCTATCTTCCAATAAATGTGCAAGCTCTCGGCGTTGACTTGCTCTCCCTCGGCGCGCATAAATTCTACGGTCCAAAAGGCGTAGGCGCGCTCTACGTGCGCAAAGGAACGCCGCTTTTGCCGATTCAAACCGGCGGTTCACAGGAAGAAGGTCGCCGCGCCGGCACGCACAACGTCCCCTACATCGTCGGCTTTGCAAAGGCCCTAGAGCTGACCGTTGAGGAACGCGATCGGCGATCGGAATGGGTGCAGCGCCTGCGCGATCGCCTGATCCGCGATGTTTTGAAAAATATTCCGGATTCTCGCCTGAGCGGTCATCCTATTCACCGCCTGCCCAATCACGCCTCCTTTCTCTTCAAAGGCGTGGATGGCAATCTGCTGTTACAGATTCTGGATGCCGCCGGCTTCGCCTGCTCTTCCGGCTCCGCTTGTAAGACCGGCAACCCTGAGCCCAGCGAAGTGCTCCTGGCATGCGGTCATAAGCGCGAATGGGCACTGGGCTCGTTGCGCGTGACGCTCGGCATGCACACTACCCATCAGGAGATCGAGGCCTTCCTGGATGCTCTACCACGCTGCGTGGAGCAGGCACGCACCTTGCAGGGGCAGAAGTTAAGTCGAGCAATCGCATGATCCAACAGTCCACCGCCCCCCGCCATCCACCATTCCTCATCCACGATCTACGATCTACGGTCTACGGTCGAACATGAAGCGCATCGTCGTTGCCATGTCCGGTGGAGTAGATTCATCCGTCGCCGCGGCCTTGCTTCGGGAACAGGGCTACGAGGTGATCGGAATGATGCTACGGCTATGGTCGGAGCCGGGCAAGGAAGATTCCAATCGCTGCTGCACCCCCGATTCGATGGCGCTGGCCCGTCGGATTGCCGTTCGACTCGGCATCCCTTTTTACGTCCTCGATGCGAAAGAGATCTTCCGCAACACCGTCGTCGAGGCCTTTCTGGATGGATATCGCCGCGGTCTGACGCCGAATCCCTGTCTGGTTTGCAATCGCCGGATCCGCTGGGAATTTTTGCTGCAGCACGCGCTGGCGCTGGGAGCCGAAGCTATGGCGACCGGTCACTACGCCCGTTTGCGTCGCACTGAAGACGGCCGCTACGAGCTGCTTCGCGCCGTCGATCGGGCCAAAGATCAATCTTACGTGCTCCACGTGCTCACCCAGGAAAAACTGGCACGGGCCTTGTTCCCGATCGGCGAATACACCAAAGAGCAGGTGCGCGCCCTGGCCGAACAATTCGGACTGCCGAGCGCCAAGCGGCCGGATAGCCAGGATTTATGCTTTTTGGCCGGCGAAGATTACCGCGCCTTTTTGCGCCGGAATGCGCCGGAAATCCTGCAACCCGGCCCAATCGTAGATATAGAGGGACGCCAACTGGGCACCCATCAGGGACTGGCGGCCTATACCATCGGTCAGCGCAAAGGGTTGGGAATCGCCGCGCCGTACCCGCTCTACGTCATCGCCAAAGATTTGAGCACCAACACCCTGATCGTCGGCCCGGCCGAAGCGCTGGGTCAGCGTGAAGCGCAGGTCGCAAACATCACTTGGACCTCGGGCCTGATCCCCGAAAAGAGCTTCCGCGCCGAAGTCAAGATCCGTTACACGGCGCGCGAAGTTCCGGCTTGGGTGGAGCCACAGGGCGTAGATCGAGCCAAGGTCACGTTTGACGTGCCGCTACGCGATATAACCCCCGGGCAGGCAGCAGTTTTTTACCAGGATGAGATCGTGATAGGGGGCGGTATTATCCAGTAGCCATCTATTCTGAAATTGCTTTTTGTGCCTCGAGCCTCGGCCTCGAAAGCAAAACCTCGTTTTCCGCAATGCGCCATGGATGTGTATAGAGGTTAAAGCGATGGCGCCGCGCGTAACCGATTAATGTGATCCCATACCGCTCGGCTAAGGCTATCGAGAGTGAATTTGGCGAGGTGCGCGAAATGAGGATCGCCGCCTGCAGGCGCGCCACCTTCTGCAGCATCTCGGAGCTGATGCGCCCGGTGGTGACCAGCACGCGAGAAACCGGCCAAACATCTTTCAAAAGCATTAGCCCGGCGATCTTATCCAACGTATTGTGACGGCCGATATCCTCGGCGCGCAGCAGTACTCGTTCCCCATCGCTCAGAATGGAGGTATGGACTCCCCCGGTCTCGCGGTAAAGCTCTTGCCCTTCGAGCAAAGCCTCAACCAACGCTTCCACTTGCTGCGGAGTTAACCGAGGGCCTGAACTGACCAAAGAAATCTCCGGGAGCGCCTGGGCATCCACCGCCGTCATGCCACCGCTGCAGCCGGAGGTTCGCCGCCAGGATTGTGGCCGCTCCGCGGCATGATAGAGCCAAATATCCACGTTATCTCCATGCTCACATAGGCGCACATCGGCGACCTCTTCCATGCTCTGGATCACCCCCTCGTTGTAAAGGAATCCGAGCGCCAGCGCTTCCGCTTCGGTCGGTGTGCACATAAGCGTCAACCAAGGAATGCCATTTACGGCCACCGAAAGCGGCGCTTCGACAATGGTTTCCGCCTGAATATCTTCCCACTTCTGGAATTCAAAACGACGGTAGGAGATCGTCGCACTGGGAGAGAGCATTTTCACCTCGCTATTTCGACCGAATTGCTCTGATTATACCGCCGTTTGCCGCCTTATATACCAAGACGAGGCTTTCGCGGCTTTGCCCTTTGGGAGAGCTCAAGCGAGCGCCTTGTGCTTGTGCACGATCTCCTAGACTAAAATCCATGGGTCTGCCGTGCCCTTTTTACGAGACTTGTGCTTGTACTACGCCATGACATTTCCCGATTTTTCATCTGCGACCAACCGGAGAATGAAAACAATGAAAAGCCCCGATAGCCACAGAGACAACATTGACATTTCCCCTTTCTCACTGTAGAATATTTTCACGCCATAACGGGGCGATGGCGGAATCGGCAGACGCAGAGGACTTAAAATCCTCCGAGGGTAACACCTCATGTGGGTTCGACCCCCACTCGCCCCACCTTCAACGGGGACTCAGTGAGTTCCCGTTCTTGTTCCTGTGAGGCAACTATGTATTTCTCTCGCACTATACTAGAGGAAATTGAAGATCGCACCCTGGCCCCCTACGCCGTGCGGAGCAAAAACAGCAAGGGTCGCGCCTATTTGGATCGCGAACCGGATTACCGCACAGCCTTTCAGCGGGATCGCGATCGCATTCTGCACACTACCGCTTTCCGTCGGTTGGAATATAAAACTCAGGTTTTCATCACCTACGAAGGCGATTATTACCGCACGCGGCTCACCCACACCCTCGAGGTGGCGCAGATCGGGCGCACCATTGCCCGCGCCCTCGGCGTGAACGAAGACCTGGTCGAGGCCATTTGTCTGGCTCACGATCTCGGTCATCCTCCCTTTGGGCATTCCGGCGAAAGCGCCTTGGCCCGCCTGATGAAAGATCATGGCGGCTTCGATCACAACAAACAATCCTTGCGCATCGTCACCGAGCTGGAGCAACGCTATGCCGAATTCCCCGGCCTGAATTTGACTTGGGAAGTGCGCGAGGGGCTAGTCAAACACGAAACGGAATACGATGTTTCCGATGCGCGCGATTACAACCCCGAACTACGCGGCAACCTGGAAACCCAAATCGCAAACATCGCTGATGAGCTGGCCTATACGGCTCATGACCTGGATGATGGCCTGCGATCCGGCTTAATCACCCCAGCCATGCTCAACGGTATTGCCATTTGGGAGATCCTCACCGAATCCATCCACTGGCGAGGCCCGGAGTTGAACGAATTAGATCGCCATCGGTTGATCCGCCGCCTGATCGGGTTAGAGGTCACCGACGTGATCGAGACCAGCGAGGCTCGGATACGCGAAAGCGGCGTCGCTTCGCCACTGGACGTGCAGCGCCTAGCGTACAACCTCGTCGGTCACAGCGACGAAATGCGCCGCCGCAACCGGGAACTGAAAGATTTCCTCTATCACAACATGTACCGCAACTATCGCATTGTGCGCATGCAGACGAAGGCCGAACACATCCTCACCGATCTCTTTCAGGCCTATCGCGCCGAGCCCTCTATCCTTCCCGATCACGTTCAAAAGATCATCCCACTCCGTGGCCTGGAACGCACCATCTGCGATTACATTGCCGGTATGACCGATCGGTATGCCATTGAGGAGCATCAACGTTTGTTCGATCCTCAAATCAAGCCTTAGAACAAGCCCTAGAAAGTGAAGGAGCAAAGATGAGTGTCAATCAACCGGTTTACCTGACCGCCGAAGGAATGGCTCGCCTAAAAGCCGAACTTGAGGAACTGAAAGGCCCACGGCGCCAAGAGCTGGCTGCCCGCCTGCGCGCCGCCATCCAGATGGGCGATCTCTCTGAAAATGCCGATTACCACAAAGCCAAAGAAGATCAGGCCTTCTTGGAAGGGCGCATCCAGGAATTGGAATACCTGCTGCGCAACGCCGTCCTGATCGAAGAGAACGGGCCGCGCGATGTCGTTACCCTAGGCGCGCGCGTGACCATCCAGGAAGAAGGCTTCCCGCCCGAAACCTATCACCTGGTCGGTGCCAAAGAGGCCGATCCGCGCAACGGCAAAATTTCTAACGAATCCCCCATCGGACGCGCCTTGCTCGATCACAAAGTGGGCGATATCGTCGAAGTGCAGACGCCCGACGGGATTGTGCGTCTCAAAATCCTGAATATTGAATGAAATCTCTCCTGTACCATCCGGCCGTCCAGGGCCTACTAAAAGTAATCATCGGCATAGGTTTGGGATTGATCGCCACAGCCCTGGTGATCTTGATCGGGAACCAACCGCAGGGACAGGCCATCACCCTGCGCCCGGCTCCCACCGATCCGCTCTGGGTGGTTCAGGTGGAAGGCGCGGTAGTGCACCCCGGCGTCTATTCCTTACCCGCCGGCAGTCGCTTGAGGGATGCCATCCAGGCCGCCGGCGGCCCTTTGGCGGAAGCCAACCTCCAATCCCTCAACTTGGCACGCCTGCTGGCAGATGGGGAACGAATTGATGTACCTTACAAGGCCGGCTTCGCTCCGTTGGTAGAGGTCACTCCCACTCCTGCTATAGGATCCTCCCAGAGCGACAGCACTCCATCCTCCCCCACAAAAATTAACATCAACTACGCCACCCAGGAAGAGCTGGAAACCCTACCCGGCATCGGGCCGGTTCTGGCGCAGCACATCATCAAGTATCGAGAAGAATACGGCCCTTTCGTGGATATCGAGGAATTGCTCAACGTGGAAGGTATCGGAGAAGCACTGCTAGATCGCATTCGCGACCTGATCACCGTGGGAGAATAATCTCTATAGTTTCGACCGGTAAACGATGAGATTCGATCACTTCGACTGGATTGCTCCCCTTTACGCCCGTTTTTCTTACGATCCTA
Organism: Anaerolineales bacterium; assembly: GCA_034432895.1. GTDB lineage: Bacteria > Chloroflexota > Anaerolineae > Anaerolineales > Villigracilaceae > 630D-37. The sequence continues at coordinate 41,688 of DAOUBG010000007.1, read as the reverse complement.
CTCGTCTAAAAGAATTGGCCGGGTTGCCACGGAAGGGCGATCTGCTTGATATTGGCGGCGGCACCGGGCGCGTCGTTAAGGCGTTAGACGGCCTGGTCGGATGGCGACTCATCGCCGATATATCTGCCAGTATGCTCAAGCAGGCGAAAAACAGCGAAGGGGTAATACCCGTTCGTGCCCTGGCCGAATATCTCCCTTTTCCCAACGCACATTTTGAGATCGTCCTGATGGTAGATTCTTATCATCATTTGCTCAATCAACAAGAGGCCCTCAAGGAAGCCTGGCGTGTCCTGCGTCCTGGCGGCAAGCTGATCATCGAAGAACCGGATATCCGTCACCCATTGGTCAAGGGGGTTGCCTTGGTCGAAAAGTTGCTGCTCATGCGCAGTCATTTCCGCCACCCGCGCGCCATCGGGCAGGACCTGGAACGCATAGGTGCAAAAATTTCGATCCATACCGAGCGCTATAGCGCCTGGATCGTTGCAGAAAAGCCCTCTTTGGAGTCTGTTCATGGATAACCCATCTCCCCTCACCATTGCCATCATTGGCGGCACCGGCAAAGAAGGCAAAGGCCTGGCCTATCGCTGGGCAAAAGCCGGTCATCATGTGATCATCGGTTCGCGCACAGCCGAAAAAGCCCAACAGGCGGTTGCAGAAGTGCAGCAACTGTTCGGCAATTCGGCAAACCTGGAAGGCATGGAAAATTTCAGCGCCGCAACGCGCGCCGAAGTGATCGTGCTCACCGTTCCTTATGCTGCACACCGGCAAATGCTGGAAACGCTCAAAGAAGCGCTGCAGGGCAAATTGCTGATCGATGTCACCGTGCCCCTGGTTCCCCCAAAAGTGACGCAGGTACAGATGCCGCCGGCCGGCTCGGCGACACAGGAAGCATTGGAAATCCTCGGCGAAGGTGTGGAAATCTGTGCGGCTTTTCAGAATATTTCTTATGAGCACCTGCTTGGGAATGGAGAGGTCGAGTGTGACGTGCTGGTAACTGGCACGAGCAAAGCTGCCCGTCAACGCACCCTGCAGCTGGTAAAAGATGCCGGCCTGATCGGCTGGGATGCCGGACCGATCCAGAATTCGGTAGTAGTGGAAGGCCTGACCAGCATCCTGATTTACATCAACAAGCAATACGGCAGCACCCATGCCGGCATCCGCATTACGGGAGTCACGCGACCGGCATGAAGCTCACCCTCACCACCCTACCAGGCATTCCGCTCATCCAACCCGGTGACGATCTGGCCGAGATCCTCTGGCAAGCCTTGGAAAGAGCTCGTATTCGGCTGCGAAATGGGGATATTCTTGCGCTGGCCTCGAAGATCGTCAGCAAATCCGAGGGGCGATTGGTACACCTTTCTCAGGTTACGCCCTCCGAACAGGCACTGGAACTGGCCGCACGCTGCGAAAAGGACCCGCGGCTGATCGAGCTGATCCTCGGCGAAAGCCGTGAAGTGCTGCGAGTACGTCCCGGCACGATCATCGTTGAACACCGTCTCGGTTTCGTTTGCGCAAACGCCGGGATCGATCACTCTAACGTCGCACCACCGCCGAATGCCCCAGCAGAGCTCGCGTCGGAAGAATGGGTTCTCCTGCTCCCGGAAAATCCGGATGCCTCCGCCGCTCGCCTGCGCAAAGCCTTGGAATTCCGCAGCGGCAAGCACCTGGGCATTCTGATCGTAGATTCGCACGGTCGCGCCTGGAGGATTGGCACGGTCGGTGCCTGCATTGGGCTTTCCGGTTTGCCGGCCATCGTGGATGAGCGCGGCTGGAAAGACCTCTTTGACTACGAGCTGCGCGTCACTGTAGTCGGCGTGGCAGATGAGCTGGCCGCGGCGGCCAGTTTGCTGATGGGGCAGGCCGCCGAGGGAACCCCGGCCATCCACATTCGTGGCTTTCCCTATCCCCTCAGCGAGGGCAAATTGGGGGATTTGCTGCGCCCTAAAGAGATGGACCTTTTCCGCTAGCCAAGCATAGATTATTATGCTCTTATGGACATGTATTGCCCTGGCAATCTTTTACGATCTGATTAACGGTTACAACGATAGCGGCGCACTCACCGCAACGGTGATCTCATCCCATGCGCTTTCGCCACGTCAGGCTCTGCGCTTGGCCGCGATCGGTGAATTCTTAGGGCCGTTCTTGTTCGGCGTAGCAATAGCAACTACGATCGGCCAAGATTTGCTCAGGCACGAAAGCCTTAGCCTGCTGGTCATCCTGGCCGCGCTGATCGCCGCCGTTTTCTGGAATTTTCTCACCGGGCGATTGGGGATTCCATCTTCCTCATCCCATGCCTTGTTCGGTGGGCTGCTCGGCGCTGCGCTGATCGCTTCCGGCGATCCCTCGGTGATCCAGAGCAAAGGGCTCCTGAGGATCCTTTTCGGTCTCTTCTTTTCCCCCTTGGTGGGCTTTCTGGCAGGTTTTCTCCTGACGCGCGTGATCTATTTCCTGGCGAATGGCGCATCACCCCGGATCAATACGCTCTTTCGCCTGCTCCAGATCATCACACTCTTCGGCATGAGCCTAGCACACAGCGCAAACGATGCCCAAAAAAGCATGGGGATCATCACACTGGCACTTGTGCTGAGCGGTTCATTGACTACCTTTCACGTGCCTTTTTGGGTCATCCTACTTTGTGCCACGGCAATTGCCATCGGAAGCGCACTCGGCGGCTGGCGCAACATCCGCACCCTGGGAGGGCGGGTTTACCGCGTCCGCCCGATCCACGGCGTTGCTTCCCAGCTCAGCAGTTCCTCGGTGATCGCCTTGGCGGCCTGGTTAGGAGCTCCGGTCAGCACCACCCACGTCATCAGTTCTTCGGTGATCGGCGCCGGCGCGGCCGAACGGCTCGGAAAAGTGCGTTGGCAAGTCGGGCAGGAAATGCTCATCGCTTGGTTGCTCACCATGCCTATTACCGCTCTGCTGGCGGCGGGCGCCTTCTGGCTACTGAAATTCTGGATTTAGAATGCTGCAGCCCCAAAAACGCTGCACGTGAAAACACCCTATCTTCTCCATCGATACACCAGCATCGGCACGTTTTGTGTCAAGGTCAACCCTTCCTGGGGACCGCGATAAACAACCTCATGCCCAGCCTCTAACCGGGGATAGATGCCCTGGATGACGATTAAATAATCCACCCTCTGTGCATCCAGGTAATTCGCCAGAGCCTGCTCATCATTTAGGAGGGGGATCACCTGCGGTGTGATCAACCCCGCCAAATCAACCAACGGATGCGTATCAAAATAGCCCAGCGCGCCGATATCATGCGCGGCGATCACTGCTTGGGGCGGCAAGTTCGCCTGAACCCAGCGTGCCGTATCCACCATTTGATGCTCAATATAGCTCACTTCTTCGGCATAAGCCAACGCGCCAAAGAAGAGATAAAGCACCAATAAAAACGTCAAGCTCAGGCACCAAACCGGAAAAAAGATGCGATAATAGGGAATATCTACTCGACGAGCAACGAGCAAGAACCCTGCCATGCCCCAGAGGAGGAAGAGCGGCAAAAGCGGCATGATATAACGCGCATGGTGATAAGGTGGCAGGCGTAAGAGGTAAACGGTGAAAAAGGTGATCCACCACAAAAGCAAAAGCCACATCGATCGGGCATAGGGCTCGTTCCGTCTATAGATCAGGCGGATGAAGAAAACAAGCACCCCCGATAAGAGCAAAAGGGTAGAGCCATAGCTCCATTCCCGTAAATACGTTCCCAAGCGCTCTAAAAACGACCTATGTTGCCAGGGAAGGTATTCCGCTTGCTTGGCATAGAATGTATTTGGCCAAGGGGAGCCTTCCAGGAGCAAATGAAAGAAAAGGTATAGCCCAAAGAGCAACCCGAAACCCAAGCTCAGGTTCAGGAGACGTTGTAACCGTTCCCTCATCGAAGGTGCGGGGCGCAACAATGCCTCCAGCGCCAGGAAGGGGAAAAGCAACAATCCATCCGGCCGCGTCCAGATCGTTAAACCGGCGATCAAGCCCAAGGTCAGATACCGTGGCGTGGCGCTCAGGAGAAAGATCGCCGCCAAGGTCAGCAGCAACGCGTGGAATAAGGTCTCCATCCCCGAAGCCGCCATCCACACCATGCGCCATTCGAGCACGGTGATCATGCCTACCCACGGCAACGAGGGAGAATAGAACGGGAGCAAACGCCGCGCCGCGCTCTCCAGGAGTATCCCCATCGCCCACAACTCCAGCACTCCTAGCAACCAAGTCCAAAAATAAGGCGCCAGGTGAAGACGATAACCGATCGAAAGCAGAAAGGTCCAAAGCGGAGAAGTCGAACCGGCAGAAGGCTGACCGGGCAAGAAGCTCCACTCGTCACGCAGCGCCAGGTTGCGCGCATAGGTCTGATGAATCCAGGAATCATCCAGCGGAAACCCAAGGCGGAACTTCAGCGCGGCGGTGAGCAGGAAAAGGCCCACTCCCACTACAGAAAGCAGGAATAAGATGAAGAGATGCTTGCGCGAGAGATCACTGACAGGAGAAGGAGATGCTTTTGGGAGAGGATGCACCGCCGGCATTAAAAGCCTCCACGCGATAGGTCAATACTTGGCTCGGCAAAGCGACAGAGGTCACTTCACTGAAAAAAGGAGTCGTGACTTCGGCGATCCGCAGGTCATTACGATAGATACGATAGCCCTCGGCGCCGGGGACCTCGTTCCAGGTAAGAGAAACGGTGACCTGAGTGCCACCCGAAACGTATTCGCACGAATAGACATAGCGCAGGTTTTGCACCGCGCTGGGCGCACTCAGGGTCGGACTTGGGGGCGGAGTCACCGCGGTGAGCGAGGAAAGGCTCCCCTGTGGCGTAGCGGCCCCGCCCCACATCCAGCAAACTGTCCCATCCTCCAGGCGCACTAGCCAGTAATTTTGGTCCTCCCACCGGCCGAGGAGCGGCAACTGCGTTCCGGCCGGCACTACGGTCAGGATGGCAAAAGCCTCGCCGGGTCCCTGACGGCAGCGTGTGGCCTCGGCTAGGAACAGAGAAGGCGTCGCTTCCACCGGGGTCAGCGTCGCCGATGGCGAGGGTAGAGGGAAGGTAGGAGTGCCGGAAGGTAGAGAAGGCGTAAAAAGCACTGACCTAGTCGGGGAGCTTGCTACCGGAGTGACAGGTAAAGGGCGCGGAAGATTGCATGCCAGCAGCCACAAAAGAACAAGCCAAAGAGCAGAAAAGCGCAAAAGCCTCTTCGTCATCTCTGTATCCTTCTCATAGGCCAAGCCAACGCTTGACCCAATTGGGAAGCGCCGAAAGCGGCCCCTGGCGCACCGTACAAGGCGGCAGCGATTCCAGGAAGAGTCGCCCGTACTTCTTACTCAAAATGCGCCGATCCAGAATGACCACCACGCCCCGATCCGAGGCCGTGCGGATCAGGCGGCCAAAGCCCTGGCGGAACTTGAGAATGGCCTCCGGCAGATGGTATTCTTCAAACGGATTCTCGTAGGTTTCAGCGCGCGCCTCGATCAGCGGATCGTTGGGGACCTCGAAGGGCAATTTGGCAATTATCACCACCGAAAGCGCCTCTCCGGGCACATCTACCCCTTCCCAGAAGGAACGCGTACCCAAAAGCACGGCGCGCTCGCTGCTCTTGAAAGATTCCAAAAGTGTGCTGGGGGAAGCACCCTCACCTTGCTCATAGGTCACAATATCATGCCGGGCCAAGACAGGGGCAATGGCCTGTGCCGTTCGGCGCAGCTGAGCATATGAAGTAAAGAGCACCAGCGTGCGCCCTCCACTGGCCAGGCAGGATTGGACGATCGCCTTTTCGATCTGCGATTGATACGAAGGCGTATGCGGCTCCGCAATATCATTAGGGATGTAGATCAGCGCCGAATTCTCATAATCGAACGGTGAGCCCAACAAAAGCTCATCAGCTTCATCGGCATTCAACGTGCTGCGCAGGTAATCGAAGCGGCCATTTGCCGTGAGCGTTGCCGAAGTCAATACAATGCTCGATTTCTCATGCCAGAGATACTCTTCCAGCAATGGCCCCACTCGCAGTGGAGCAATGTTCAGGAAAAGAGACTCACCGTTTGGCTTGACCTCCAGCCAGTAAACGAACTTGGAATCCGGTTTGCTCACCAGTGACGTGACGGAAGTTTCGGCATCACTCAGGCGACGAAGCAGGTTGCCCAGCTCGCCTAATACGTCGTCCAGAGAGTCAATTTCATCCCCCAAGGCTTCTACCAGTTCTCGTTCCAACGTAGCAACATGCTGGATCAACAGGCGCAAAGCCTCATCGGCCGCATCCCAGGTCAACTCCACCTCATCCCACATCGGCAGGGTACGCGTAGCGGCGGTGATACGCAGCTGCCAGGTATAGCCGTTATCCGCAACGCCGGTGCGTTGCTGGCGGGAAAATTGTTCCAATGTTTGGAAGAAGCGCTGCAAGTATTCTTCGGCGCGGAAAATGAGATCGGCCGCATGGTGCACCTGCTGCCCCAAGAGGGCAAAATCCGAGGGTCGCATCATGGGTTTCACGGCGGTCAACAGACGACCAAGCAAAGCAGCATTCGGTCCACCCAGCTCCCGCAACAGACGTTGCAGTTCCAAGCGACCAAGGCGAAAGGTCAGGGCGTTGGTGGTTGCCGCTTCCAGATGGTGCGCTTCGTCTACGATCAGATAATCGTATTCCGGCAACACTCGGTGACCGGTGGCAACATCGGAGAGCAACAGGGCATGGTTGACGATGAGCAAATGCGCGGCCAGCGCCGCCTGGCGAGCTCGATAGAACGGACAGCCGCCACCGTAGCGTGTCAGGCAGGTTTCGCCTGTGCAACGATCGTCTTCTGCCGAAACCCGCGCCCAGGCCTCGCGTTCCCCGTTCGTATGAAGGTTGATCTCGCTCCGATCGCCAGAAGGCGAATCCAGTAGCCAGATCAACACCTTTGCCGACAAACGCATCTCGTGGACATCCTTGGGTCCCTGCTGACGCAGCGAATCGAAGCGTCGCGGACACAGATAATTAGCGCGTCCCTTGAGCACCGCTACCCGTAGCTCATCCAAACCCAACGCGGCGCGGAGATCGGGGATATCCTTTTGGATCAACTGTTCCTGGAGATTAATGGTGTTGGTAGAGATAAGCACGCGTGCGTTGTTTTTTAGCGCGAACAGGCTGGCCGGAAGGAGATAGGCAAACGATTTACCCACCCCAGTGCCGGCCTCCACCATTAGGTGGTGCCCTTGCGAAAGCGCCTGGGTCACAGCGCGCGCCATTTCCACCTGTTCCGGCCGATGCTCAAAGGTGGCAAAATACCGTGAAAAGGGGCCACCATGCTGTAAGTAAGAGGCGACATGCTCCGCATCGAGCGGATACACCTCCTTCGGTGGAGGCAAAGGCGAAAGGTCCTTAGCATCCGATTCAAACCAAGCCGGCGGATAGGGGCCATAGGCACGTTTGACCGGCGATTCGTGGCGGAGGCGTTGTCTCAGGATATCTTCAAACACCCAAGCCGCATCCCATTCAACATTCTGGCTCAAGCGCACAATTTCGGCCACCGTATCCAACGGCAAAACACGGGCTCGCTCGTAGAGGCGTAAAAACAACGCCTGCGTAACCCGTGCATCGGTGAGGGCGCGGTGATACTCCTCTCCCGGCGGCAACGGAATTCCCAGAGATTGTGCCAGGGATCCCAAAGCATAGCGGCTGGCCGAAGGGAGCAAAACGGCCGCCAACTCATAGGTGTCCACCACCGGGTTGTAGGAAAAGAGCTTATATCGGTCAAAAAAGCCTAGGTCAAAGCGGATATTGTGACCGACGATGATCGCTTCGCCGACGAATTCAGCCAACTCTTCTAACACATGTTGCAGCCACGGCGCCGAGCGCACCATTTCGTTGGTGATCCCGGTCAGGTTGGAGATATATTCCGGAATAGGGCGACCGGGATTCACAAGCGTGCTCCAGGTCTGCTCCACCCGGCGCAGAGTGAAGCGCACGGCGCCGATCTCGATCACAGCATCACGCTGCGGATCGGTGCCGGTAGTCTCGATATCCAAAGCGACAAAGGTCTCTGCCATGAATTCGTCGATCAGCCCAGGGTCTCTTGTAGCTTGCACAGCCAGGATTCGCTCAAAGGGGCCTCTTTGGCCGCTTTGCGCAGGAAATCTTTCACTTTTTTAGCCGGCAAAGCTGGGAAGAGTGGTTCTTCTTCCAGTTGCAATTCGCTTTCGGGATGGGTGAAGATCAACAGGGCGCGCAGCGGGGGTAATTCGATTCCAAAATGGCGCTGCAAGGCCTTCTGCAAATAACGCAATTCGACTTCGGCTTCGGCATCGGGGCGTCCTAGCCCTTCCTGCCCAAAAATGCGCATATAAGCCTGCCAAAACCCACCGCCGCGCAGGATCCAACGCTTTTTTCGATAGAGGATCGTGCCCTTCTGAGAATACGGCAAGAGCACCCAAACGCCGGCCGGCCCGATCAACAAATGCGAAACAGGAGTCGCGTAGTGGTAGAGCGTATACTGTCCCGGCAATCCCTTGAGCACTCCATCTAGGATTTGATCCGGGCGCGGCGAACGCCCCCAACGGTTGCCGTAATAGATGCTCACCTGGCTCAGGAGAAAACCGACGATCAGCGCTACCAACGCCCAGGTGAATTGCTCTTTCATCCCCAGTGAGATGAACGCACCGGCTCCCAATACCACCAGCGAAAGCAAAGAGGTGATCAGGCCAATGCGCCTATTGCGCTGGATCAATTTATCATTACGCACAATCCGCATGGTTACCTCACCGACCTGGCGGCAAGATTGGCCTCAATCGCCGTGCGTAGCGCTTCCAGCACGCCGGATTCGGTGGCCTCCTTCGCCACCCGAATAGCATTCTTAATGGCAATGGCATCAGATCGGCCATGCCCGATAAACACCAAACCGTTCACGCCCAAAAGGGGCGCCGCGCCATGTTCGCTGGGATCGAGCAATTGTTTTACTTTTCCTAGCGCCGGACGCACCAACATACCTCCCAGGAGCGCCGTCGGGCCACCTTGTTTAATGGCTTCCTTGATTTTATCGCTCAGCAACTTCGCCACCGCTTCGGCGGTTTTGAGGAGTACATTTCCCGTGAAACCATCGGTGACGGCTACATCCACCTTGCCGCCAATTACTTCTTTGCCCTCCACATTGCCATAGAAATTCAATCCCGAGGCCTTGAGCAAAGGAGTAGCAGCTCGCACCAGCTCGTTTCCTTTGCCTTCCTCCTCACCGTTGGAAATCAGACCGACCAATGGGTTCTTAACTCCACGCACCACTTCGGCATAGGTGGCGCCCATGATGGCAAACTGCAACAAATTTTCCGGCTTGCAATCGGGATTGGCACCCACATCTAGGACGACACAAGAGCCGGTAGCCGTCGGAAAGACCGGAGCCAGGGCCGGCTTATCCACACCGGCCAGGGTGCCCAGGCGAAAATAGGCAGTGGTCATTGCCGCGCCGGTATTCCCTGCCGTCACAAACGCATCCGCCTCGCCATTCTTTACCAGGTCAATCGCTACAGCCATGGAGTTTTGAGCTTGAGGGCGGCGTGCCTTGAGCACCAGCGCCATGCCCTTATCCTCCATCGTTAGCATCTCCGGTGCGTAGATCAACCGAATTGGCAACCCGGCCGCATTTTGCGCTTCCAGCACCGGGCGCACGCGCGCTTCATCACCGACGAGGAGAATCTCCACACCATACTCACGCGCCGCCATCACCGCTCCCTGCACATCGGGGAGAGGGAATTGGTCACTTCCCATGGCATCTACTGCTATGCGCATCTTTTTCCTCCTGAGAAAGGTGTTTGCATTAGACAATCTGATGATTGCTCCGCCATTGCCTCGCTGAGGGGCGAGTTTGCTTGACAAGTATCCGAAGGCGATTATAATACGGGTGCTTGCGCTGGTGCTGGAATTGGCAGACAGGCATGGTTGAGGGCCATGTGCCGCGAGGCGTGTGGGTTCAACTCCCACCCAGCGCACTGAAAAAGAAAAAGGCTCCTCTTTGGTAGAGGAGTCTTTTTGCTTTCTCGTTGTGACGAACCCAGGCACAACGAGAAAACCGACAAGCGTTATGACAAAGCATCTTGAACGCTTGCGTGGATCTCAAGCCCCAACGATTTGGCAAGTACGAGGTCTTTCTCATGAGCAAGGCACGATTCACCTTGCGGTTAAAACGGCTTTCATAGGACTTGACCTTCTGCCAAAAGGAATAGAGATCGTTTTTGCTTACCCAGGCTTTGAATTCGCATGCCAATACTTCTCCATCGCAAAGGATGATATTCAGCTCCACGATATCCGGCCTACCAAAAACTTCACCTCCATCCCTGTACTCCACCCGTTCAAAAACAATCGACGATGATCTTTGCAGGATAAATTCCAAGGCACTCTGAAACGAGCCTTCTATTACGACACTCCACCAGGTGTTCAAGGAGCTGATGGCGCGAGCGATATGACGATCATCGTCCATAATCAAGTTGAGAATTTTACCTTGTTCCTGGGCAGGTGTTGGAGTTCGGCGAGCAGTCGTTCAAAATGGTCTTCTGTCTCAGCGCGAGCAGGGCATACTCATGAACGATGCGCCATACCCATTCGCGAAATTGAGGGTCTCCGGTGAGCAATTTCGGCAGCTTCTGCTTAATCAATTCCAGCACTTCCGATTCCATCCGCGTGCCCATCCCATCCGAATTTTGCGTTTGAGTCGCGAGGACGAAGCAGGAGCCAAGAAAAGGCGCCCGTTGGATAACAGTGCTTTCTCTTACGTTGTAGTATCAGAAGTGAAAAGCGGCAGATGCCCCAATGAAATAATATGCGACCAGCGTGCCCGTTCCCCTTCCGTCATGATCGCCGCTTCACCGACCACCTGTGCACCGGCCTTTTCCAGCACCATGCGCATTCCCTGCAAGGTAGAACCGGTGCTGATCACATCATCCACGATCAACGCTTTCTTGCCCTTTACCGCTTCGCGATCCTTTTCATCCAGGATCAGCACCTGCGGCTGGCCGGTAGTGATGGAAAGCGTTTCGGCCATGATGGCATCGCCCATATAGGGTTTGTATGTTTTGCGCAGCACGATATAGGGCTTTCCTAATTCCACGGAAAGCGCATGAGCCAGCGGAATGGACTTGGCCTCCGCAGTGACCAGCAAATCGAATTCCCGATGGCGCAGGCGTTGGGCCAGTTCTCGAGCACAGGCCTGGACCAATTCTGTATCCCCCAAGATGTTGAGGATGGCGATGCGCAGGCCAGGTTTGATCTCAAACAAAGGCAAATGTCGCGTCAGGCCGGCAATTTGAACGGTATACGTTTCGCGTGTGGACATAACTCCCTCCGAGATGAGAAAATAGCGCGCATAGTTTATCACACTTTGGGCGAGGTCCATCCCAATTCGATCGCCCGGATCACGGCCTCCGTACGATTCCGTACCCCCATTTTTTCAAAAATGTGCTGAATGTGCGTCTTGACGGTATTTTCGGAAAGGAAGAGCTCGGCCGCAATCTGGGCCGTGCTTTTTCCACTGCACAAAGCCTGCAATACTTCCATTTCCCGTGGTGTCAACTGCGAGGGACGCGGCACATCCTTTTGCCGCACCAGCTCCAACACATGCTGCGTCACTTCCGAAGATAGAACAGATTGCCCTCGAACCACATCCAAAAGCACCCGGCGCAAATTCTCCGGCTCAATATTTTTGAGCAGATAACCATCAGCCCCATCGGCAATTGCCTTTAAAACATCCCTTTCATCCTGGGAAACGGTCAGGATCAAGATCTTTCCGCCAAACCCCGCACGACGTAGTTGTCCCAATAACTCAAGCCCGCTCGACGATGGCATATGTATATCGAGCAAAACGACCTGGGGATGGGTTTGCAGAATTCGCCCGAAGGCCGTCCCTGCATCTCCGGCCTCGCCGAGAACGCGAAACTCCGGCATTTCGCGCAGAAGAGCGATCAACCCTCGGCGGAACAAGGAATGATCATCTACGACGAATACCGAGATCGGCTTATCCGTTTCCATCGCAGATTTCGATTATCTTCTTCAAGTCCAGGGACAGCTGGACGGTCGTTCCAGCCCCGGGTGCAGAAAAAATACGGAGATCGGCCCCTACTGCGACCGCACGCTCACGCATGCCCTGCAAACCATGTTGGGATGAGAATTCCCTTTCCGTATCAAAGCCGCGTCCATCGTCGGTAATTTCCAATTGCAGGTAACATCCTTGCCGATGACAACGTATTGTGACCGAGTGAGCTTGTGCATGTTTCCAGACATTGGTCAGCGCCTCTTGCACAATACGACTCAATTGCGCCTGTATATGGGAGGGAAGCCCAGGTAGCGAAGCAATCTGACAACGCGTTTCAATGCGACTTTGACGACTAAAGCCCTCCGCCGTTTCTCGCAACCACGCAGACCAATCTCCGTGGGGCGAATGACGCAATTGATCGATCGCCAGACGCAGCTCAAGGAAAGCGTCGTTCAACGTACGCCGAAACGCCTGCAATCCTTGAGAGAGTGCATCCAATCGGCCCTCGTTCAGATAAAGTTGCAATCGTCCGATCTCCACTTGGAGAAAAGCCAGAGTCTGAGCAATCCCATCATGGATTTCGCGCGCCAGGCGCGTTCGCTCCTCCAAGATGGTCTGATATTCCAGATTTTCCAGCATATGCTGGTAATGCAAAAGTAGCGCCCATTGCAACGCGGCCACTTGCAAAATCTGCCGCAAGCGCCGTGAAAGGCCCAAAGGAGCACGATGCCCCAATAACAACAAGCCTTCGGTCGCGCCTTTCCAACGTAAAGGTAATACCACCCAGTGAGGATGGAGACCGGAAACAAAAGGATCTGCCAGGGTAAACAGCCGAGCGTGCTCCTGTTCCTTTAGCATTTTCCACCAGTGTTTGATTTGTTCCGCGGGCGGTAAAGTAATCTGAGGCGGAAACGAGACCAAATGTCCCGTCTGATCCCACAAGGCCGCGCAATCCGCGCCGCTCAGTTCTAACAGACGACCCAAAAGTGGCTCTGTCCACTCTTTTGGGTCTAGCTGAGCGTCCACAGAGCGCAGGACTTGCCGTAAGACCTCCATTTCGCGTTCGCTTCGCTGCACCCGTGCCAGCGCCTTGGCCGCTAATTGCTGTATAGCGTTCAACTTTTCTCGAACCTCAGGAGTCAAGAACGGCGGATGATACAGGAAAAAACTAACTACCCCTATCTCCTTCTCCTCAGGATGGTACAACGGCAGGCAAAAGACGTAATTCGATTCGATGATGCTATCCGCGAACAGCAAACACGAGCGATCTGAAACCCGAGCGGTACAGTGCTTACAGGCCTGGCGAGTCGCCGGGAGCTTCAGACGTTCCTCCCAAGGAGAGGCATCGAATGATTGAGGCACTCGCCCTTCGACCAGATAATTCTCGTTAACCTTCCATTCGGCAAAGGGGATAAAAGCACATCCTTCGGCGCCGAGGATCTCTTGCCCGGCTCGCATAACAGCACGTATGATGGCTTCTTCACTTTCTGCCTCGATCAACGCGCCCAGTAACGAGAACGCTCTATTTTCCATTGTGCCCGAAAAAGAGAACGGCATCTGCGCCGCGCAAAGGATGGTTAATCGCTTTGGGGAAGAGCCGCCAGCACTTCTCGACTGTGCCCTGCCGGCTTCACGTTTTCAAAGACGCGCACGATCGTCCCTTGCGGATCGATTAAAAAGGTGGTGCGCAAGACACCGTCATATTCCCGGCCCATAAACTTCTTGCGTCCCCATACTCCGTATTGTTGACAAACGGCATGGTCTTCATCTGCAAGCAACGGAAAGGGAAGGTGATGCTTTTGCTTGAAACGAGCATGGGAACGCGGCGAATCCGGGCTCACGCCTAAGATCACTACCCCGGCCTGTTCATACTCCGTATAGACATCACGAAACTCGCAGGCCTCTGTTGTACAACCGGGCGTATCATCTTTGGGATAAAAATACAGCACGACATATCGCCCGCGGAAATCCGAAAGTCGGCGGATCGTTCCGTTTTCATCCGGAAGGGCAAAATCGGGCGCTGTTTGTCCAGCGATCGGAGCCATAGAACCTCCTAAAAGAACTTATACCAGAGCACAAAAACGGCAATCCATATCATCTGCGCCAGCGGGTAGTAGCTGGCATGATCGAACAAGCGTGCCGCCAGTCGTCCATCCTGCAAGCGATACAGACGGTAGACCGGGCACAAAAGCAGGAAAAAGCCGATCAGGATAGTCCCCACGAGGTAAAGCCATCCTAGAGGAAGCGGGGAAATGCGTGGTAGGAAAAGACTTAGCACCATGGTTACGCTCAAGGAAAGAAAAGCGATAATCCCGGCCACGCGCGGGCCAAAACGGATGATGATCGTTTTTGCACCTACCCGTTGGTCCTCTTCTACGTCGTTCCAATCGGCCGGGATATTCTGCCCGCCGATCTCCCAGAAAAACACCCAAGCTAGTGTCAGCAGCAACCAACGCCAATCCGGATTTGGCTGCACGACGAAGATCGCCGCGATCGGGCCACTTGACTTCACCAAACCGCTCACCAGGGTGCGCAGATAGGTCACCTTTAGCAACAAGCAGTAAATAACCTCTAGAACGGCAGCAGCGAACAGGATCCACACGATAACTGGGTTGAGCCAATAACACCCGATCAGGGCCACGAGGAACCATCCCAAGAACCAAAGCGCGCCACTCCGATAATCGAGCACGCCTTGTGCCAGCGGGTAACGAAACGCCGAAGCCTCCACCGAATATCCCTCTTTCAGCCCACCGGCCACCTTCTCTTTATCGGTCATCACGCCGACTAGGTCATTCAACGCATAAATCGCAGTATAGGCAGCGAAGGCCGTGAAAAGGGAAAGGAGCAAGGTGCTCCAACTCGGAAAATCACCTAACCAGAGCAAAGCGACAAAACCGGGAGCGGCAATATCCAAGATGCCGTGTGTTGTGCGCGAAAGAGCAAAGAAGCGCTGCATCGCATCCTCCCTCAGGGTTTAACGAAATGCATGAAGTAATTATTATCCTCTACACCTTCTGCCATCCGAAAACGACGGGTGAAAGGATTATACAGCAAACTGGCCAATCGTACGAAGCGTAGGCCATTTGCCTCGGCCCAAGCGCGGAGCTCAGCAGGGCGAATGAATTTGCGGTAGTCATGAGTTCCCGGGCGCAACAGGCGCAGAATGTATTCGCCGCCGATAATCACGAACAGAAAAGCCTTCGGGGTGCGATTGATCGTTGAAAAGATGACGTGTCCGCCAGGTTTGACGGCGCGTGCACAGGCCGCCACCACCGCTTGCGGCTGCGGGACGTGCTCTAGCATCTCCAGGCAAGTGACGATATCAAACGACTCTGGCATTGCTTCGGCCAGGGCCTCGGCACTCTGATAGCGATATTCTACTTCTAATCCCTGTTCCTGAGCGTGACGTTGCGCCACTGCGATTGCCGCTTGTGAAAGATCGATGCCCGTCACCTGAGCGCCGCGACGTGCCAGCGCTTCGCTCAAAATGCCGCCACCACAGCCAACATCCAGCACACGCGGATGATCTACCTCAACTTTTTCAAGGATGAACTGCACCCGCAACGGGTTGATCACGTGCAATGTGCCCATCTCGCCGCGCGGATCCCACCATTGGGCAACCGCATCGAATTTTTGAATTTCCTGAGGATCAGCGTTGATAAACGAGGACATGGTTCATCTTCCAGAGGCGAGTTTCGAGTTCTTGAGTCGCACGTTCCACTTCGCAGCGGGTAATATCATTCAGAAAAATGCATCGGCCGATCCCGGCCGGCATCGGCACACGCTGCAACCCATTGCGATGATAGGTACGTTCGCGCAGCGATTCCCAAAGCGTTTCCGCATCTAGCACCGCGGTATCCAAGTGAATGCCCAGAGTTTCGGTAAGGCGGAAAACACGTTCGCTCTCACTTTCGCTCAGCAGACGGCGAGAACGAGCAATCAACACCGAAAGGAGAATGTCCAACAGAACGGCTTCCCCATGATAGAGCCGTCCCTCATGGCGCGCTTCCAGACCGTAGCTAAAGGTGTGACCGAAATCCACCTTACGCGCCAGTTCTTCTTCAAAGAGATTGGGCTCCAACTCTTCGATCATGCCGCGGATGGCGCGATCCAGGATGCGATCGCTCTCTTGATCCTGGAAAGCTCGTTCCACGCTGCTCGCCCCCCATTGCTCCAGCATCTCAAACAGTTCCGCATCCTTGATCACAGCCAGCTTGATGATCTCACAAATACCGTTCAATAGGTGACGGCGTGAAAGGGTGCGGAAAAAGGTTTTATCCAGCAACACTTTCTGAGGCGCATAGAATGAGCCCAGGCGGTTTTTGTTGCCATCAAAGTTAAAGCCGGTCTTAATTCCAATCGAAGCATCCACGTAACCCATCAACGTCGTCGGCACCTTGATGTGGGGCAGGCCACGGCGATAGGTGCTGGCCAAAAAACCGACCAGATCGGTGAGCACCCCTCCACCGATGGCGATAATCGGTTCATCGCGCCGATGAATGGGGAAAGCATCCAGCTCACGCGCCAGAAAGATATAGCTCTCCAGGGTCTTATGCTCTTCACCGGCGGCCAGAGGCACAATGCGGGCTTCGATGCCGTGAAACGCAAAATAAGTCCAGATCGCCTCTCCGTAATAGCCGTAGACGTTCTCATCCACAACCACAAAGCGCCGGCTGCCGCGTCCGCGCCCGGAGGAAAGCAACGCCGGGTTATCCGGCGCGAACAAATTCGGAGCGTGAATGATCTCATACTCGATCAGGTGCTGATAACTTAGACGGTAACTGTACATTCCCAAGGTGTTCATACGATCTCTGCCCAGCGTTCCCGCGCCGCCAGCACCCTCCTTGCCAGATTCTGCGCCACTTCCAGGCTGTGATTGCGGTAATTCCCGCATTGAGCAATATTGGCATAGGGCACTTCAGTAGCGGTCAGAATGTCCTTCAAAATTTGCTCATACGTAGCGAAAATGCGTTCCGCCCGGCCTTCGTTATACAGGACGAGATAAAAGCCGGTCTGACAGCCCATCAAGCCTACTGAAAGAAAATTCTGAGGCATGTACTTCTGGAAACCATAGAGCAGAAAGTGCTCAAAGGAATGCATTTCTGTGGATGAGAGGAACTCTTCATTCGGGCGATTGATGCGCAAATCAATGCAATAGACAACATCCCCGTTCGGCCCCTCATTATAGGAGCGCAACTTGACGTGGGGCGCTTTCAACAACCGGTGATCGAGTTCACCGACGGTAGCAGGGTCCCAGCCTAATGCTTTTACATCAACCATAAATACCTCCAGATGGAAATCTCAAACGAACTGCGAAAGATGGCGGTAACTATCGTGAAGCGCCTTCTCCCACGATTCCACGTGATGATAGAGCTCCACCGAAGCATAGCCGGAATAGCCGTGATCGGTCAACGCCTTAAAGGCCGCGGCAAAATCAAACGTGCCTTCACCGGGGATTTCGTGGAAGTGGACGATCCCGGTCAGCGTATTGGCCACCATGCGATCGACCAAGGGTTTACCATCGTGGATCGGGCGGCGCAAATAGAGCAGGATCGGGCGGGCGCGCTCCAGCACATCGAAGCTCAGGCGCGGCACCGAAATCAGGTAGGTGAAGATTTCGTCATCGAAAGGCGAAGCGCCGGCATATAGCGAGGTATAGTCCACGTAGCGCAGCGAGGCCGTCACACCGGCCCGGCCGAGAAGGTCGTCAATTTGCTTCCGCCGCGCCGCTCCGGGCTTGAATTCGTCATAGAAGTAGATCGGGTGTTGTCGATCCGCCAGCAGATATTCCGCCGTATCCGGGAAATAGATCAGATACGAGGCAAAATCCATGTCTAAATCCAGATCGGGCGACCAGGCCAAAATCTTCAGGTTATAGCCCTGCCGTGCATCGGAAACGTGCAGGTAGCGGGTATACGGTGCCACGCGCCCCAGCTGGACAATAAAATCCTTTTCCGAGCAATACATGTGACACAGGTCAATATGCAAACGGAAGCGCGGCGAGTTGACATCCTCCACCAGGCGAATGGCCTGTTCCACCGTTTCGATGTACATACCCGGTTCCGGTTCGATCAAAAGCGTAATATCATCGTCATCCCGTAGCGCACGCAGGCATTGATGAATGCTATCCACCAGCAACTCATGCGGATTGACTTCCGGGTGCAGAAGGTGCTCTTCTCGAATGAAGCCGCTACCGAAGGAGACAAACGGCACCCCCAGCTTCCGAGCCACGTGAATGCCGCGGCGGATCAGGTCAATGCGGCGCTTGCGACCGGCCAGATCCGGGCTCATCAGCGAAGGCTCGTGAGGCCGCGAAGGCGTGAAGAAATGGGAGGCAGTCGCCACACAGGCCGGACGCACCCGCAAGGTCTCAAAGCGTTTGCGGATCGCCTCCAGGTACTCATCGGTCACGTTGAAAACGTTGAACTGATCGCGGTGGAAGGCCAGTTCCACCCCGGCGTAACCGGCACGATCGACGGCCTCGATGGCCTCGATGAAATCCAGCTTGGTCATTCCAAAGGTGCTATAGCATAGTTGGATCATAGGAGAATCTCCCAGATATGCCTTTGTTTGTGAAATTTGTACACATTATGGCAATTATACCATCCTACCAAAAGACATGCGCTTCGCCATCCATCGGCAGATCGCCTAAGCGCGGGCGTGGCAAAGACTCAAAGCGCGGGCGAATTTCCTCCAGGCTATCGCCGCCGAGCTTCTCCAACAACGTATCGGCCAGGACGAAGGCGACCACCGCTTCTGCCACCACCACGGCACGCGGCAGTGGGCAAATATCCGAACGCTCGTAGACCGTCTCCGTGGCTTTTCCGCTCACCAGGTTGACGCTCCGCTGCGGGGTCAGCGTGGTGGCGATCGGCTTCATCGCGGCGCGCACCACCAGCGGCAGGCCGTTCGTCACGCCACCTTCCAGGCCACCGGCGCGGTTCGTCGGACGGTATAGGTTTCCCTGCTCGTCGCGCAGGATAGCATCGTGGACGCGCGTGCCGAATTCGCCCGCCTGAGCAAACGCATCCCCGATCTCGGCTCCTTTGACCGCCGGGATCGAAGCCAGCGCGCCCAACAAGCGCCCATCCAAACGCCGATCGGCATGCGCGTAGCTCCCCAGCCCCGGCGGCAGGCCAACGGCAAAGACTTCGATGACACCGCCCAACGTATCGCGGGCGCGGATCGCTTCCTGAATATGGGCACGCATCTCCTGGGCGGCTTGCAATTCGGGACAGCGCACATCGTTTGTTTCCGCCTGTTCAAAGCGTGCAAGGTAGACCTGTGGGTCCGGCGAGAGCGGCAAATCGGTGCGCACGCGCCCGATCTGGCAGACATACCCACCGACGAAGATGCCGAACTGCGCTAAAAACTGCTTACAAACGGCTCCGATCGCCACCCGCGCCGCTGTTTCGCGGGCACTGGCGCGTTCCAGGCTCAGACGCAGGTCACGGTGACGATATTTGAGCGCCCCGCTCAGATCGGCATGGCCCGGCCGCGGCACAACGAAAGGAGCGATCGGATTCCCGCGCCAGTTTTCGGCATCCCGATTGCGGATGAGCATGGCAATCGGCGCTCCGGTGGTCCGACCGGCCATCACCCCGGCCAGAACCTCCACCTGATCCTTCTCCATGGACATGCGCCCGCCGCGCCCAAACCCACGTTGACGGCGCTCCAATTCCCGATCCAGTTCCTCGATATTCAAAGGCAGACCGGCCACCATTCCCTCCAGGATGGCAACCAACGCCGGCCCATGCGATTCACCGGCAGTCAGAAAACGTAACGGCATACGGAACGATGCTCCTCCTGAACAAACACCCGTAGAACAAAGCCGATGCTTGTTCTACAAAGGCAACTCCGCCAGCAACGAAAGGAAATCGAACGTTCGGCCGGTCCAGAGTGTGAAGCTCAAAGCCGCCTGACGCAAAAGCATGCCAATCCCACCTAGGGCGCGCAGGCCGGCCTGCTCGGCCTGTTCGATCAGACGGGTGCGGCGCGGGTTGTAGACCAAATCGTAAACCACCGCATGAGGCGGCAAGGGCAAATCCGGCGGCCAGGGAGAAGCGGCGATCTGCGGATACATCCCGATCGGCGTGCAATTCACCACCAGAGAGACGTGCTCCAGCCAATCTCGGTGTTGCCGCAAGGTTTCCCAGGAAAGATGGGCAGGATGAGAGGGCGCTCGGCTGACGAACGCGATCGCCGTGGCGCCCAAGCGCTCCAGCGCAAAAGCGACTGCTTGTGCCGAGCCGCCTGTTCCTAGGATGAGACAGCTCCCCCTATGCCCATCAATCCCGTGTGCTTGCAAATCCTGCAGAAAGCCCAACCAATCGGTGTTTTCGGCACGCAATGAACCATCCTCCAGGCGCACCAGCGTATTCGCTGCTTGCAAACGCTCTACTTCCGGCGAGCGTTCGGAAACAAACGGCAACTCAAGCACACGTCGCTTGTGCGGGATGGTGACATTAAAGCCACGGTAACCTTCGGCTAGCCACCCGCCCAGGCGCGCTTCCAGCGCCTCCGCCTGGACCGGCAGCAGCTCATAATGCCAATCCAGGCCGCAGGCGACAAAAGCACGATTGTGGAGAAATGGCGAAAGACTATGCCCTAACGGCCATCCGATCAGGCCCACCCGTTCGCTCATCCAACCTTTGCTCCTAAAGCGGCCAGGATAGGGAAAAAGCCGGGGAACGAATCGGCGATGCATTCTTCCTCTTCCAGCCGCGTCTCACCTTTGGCGATCAGGCCGGCCACGGCGATCAGCATTCCCAGGCGATGATCGCCACGGCTGGAAAGATGCGCTCCAGAAAGCGAGCGCGGCCCGCGGATCACCATGCCATCCGGCAATTCCTCGACCTCGGCGCCGAAGGCACGCAGAATCTGACAAACTTGGGCAATGCGATCGGTTTCCTTGACCCGTAATTCGGCCGCATCACGGATCACCGTCTCCCCGTGAGCTTGGGTCGCCGCCAGCGCCAGGATCGGCAGTTCGTCAATGGTCAAAGGAATTTCGCTGCCGCCGACCTGCGTCGCCTGGAGATCGGCCGAACGCACGTATAAGTTCCCCACGGGCTCACCGTCCAAAGCTCTCTCTTCCACTTCGATCGCTGCGCCCATGCGCCGCAGAATATGCAGCAGGCCGATGCGGGTTGGGTTTAGATTCACGTTCCGAATGACGATCTCCGCACGCGGTGTCAAAGTCGCTGCGACGAGCAGGAAAGCGGCAGAAGAAAAATCGCCAGGGACAGTGATATCGAGAGGGTGAAGCGGCGCAGAAGGCCTTTGCACGGAACAGGAAAGCCCATCCGCAGCGACGCGGAGCGGAACTCCCATGCTCTGCAACAGGCGCTCGGTGTGATCGCGCGAGCGCGCCGGCTCGTAGACCCTCGTCTCCCCTTCGGCAAAACAGCCGGCCAAGAGCAACGCGCTTTTCACCTGCGCACTGGCGATCGCCAGATGATGTTCTGCCCCGATCAGCTTCGCCGGACGAAGGAACAACGGCGCCCGTCCGTCGCTATCTTCCAGGCGCGCTCCCATGCGACGCAACGGCTCTGTGACCCGGCGCATCGGTCGCCGCCGTAACTGCTCCGAACCATCCAGCGTGACCTCAAAACCGGCCCCGGCCAGCAAGCCGCTCAAGAGACGGATCGTCGTCCCCGAATTGCGGCAATTCAGCACGCCGGAACTCGGCGACTGCAGTCCCTGTGATTCAATGCGCATTTCATCGGCCTGGCGCGTGACGCGCAACCCCAAAGCCTGCATGGCCTCCAGCGTCGCCAACGTATCGCCGGCCTCCAACCAGCCGCGTACCCGGTGTATCCCCGGCGCCAGCGCGCTAAACATCACCGCGCGATGGGAAATGGACTTATCGCCGGGAACCTGTGTCTCACCATATAGAAAAGAAGAAGGTTGGATTTGGATCGTCATTTTCTCTCACCATCTACTCCCAGGCCATACCCCTAAAGCCTTGTGACTATGCCACAGTTACCACGGTCCATCATCCTCCCACGGTCCTCCTTACCGTCCACCGCCATTATATCACCCTGCGTCCCAGTGCCTGCGCTAGCCGGCGTATGGATTCCACATAGGCCGGGAAATCGGCCAGCGCCAGCGATTGCGCCCCATCAGAGAGCGCCGCTTGCGGATTCGGATGCACTTCTACGAGCAGACCATCGGCCCCGGCCGCGACCGCCGCTAGAGAAGCCGGCAGCACCAGGTCGGCGTGCCCAGTGGCGTGGCTCGGATCGGCGATCAGCGGGTAGGAGACGCCGCGGGAGCGCAACAACGGGATCGCCACTACATCCAGCACATGGCGCGTGGAGGGATCGAAGCTGCGGATGCCGCGCTCGCAAAGGAGGATCTGCTCATTGCCGCGTACGCGGATATGTTCGGCGGCCGCCAGCCACTCGTCAATCGTGGACATAAAGCCGCGCTTGAGCAGGATCGGCTTGCCCGTCTCCGCCGCCGCCCAAAGAAGCGGAAAGTGTTGCATATTGCGACTGCCAATCTGCAAAATATCGGCATATTCGGCCACCAGTGGCACATGCTCCACGCCCAGTGCCTCGGTCACCACCAGCAAGCCGAATTCATCGGCCACGGTGCGGAGAATTTTCAGCCCCTCCAAACCCAGCCCTTGAAACGTATGCGGCGAGGTGCGTGGCTTGAACGCTCCTCCGCGCAAAACATGCAGCCCAAGTTGCGCCATCCTCTGCGCCACTTGCCGCGTCTGCTCATACGATTCGACCGAGCACGGCCCGGCCATCAGCACCAACGTCGAAGGATCGAAAACCAGGTCCGAACGCAACACAAGCATTCGATCACGCCTCCAGGCGAACGAGCTCGGCCAGGCGCGAACGCATCACCTTACCCGAGGCCGTTCGTGGCAATTCCGGTAAGAAGAAGAGCCTGCGCGGCACTTTATACCCGGCCAGCGATCGGCGTGCGAAGGCGATCAATTCTTCTGCCGTCACGTCCGCCGCCTTCACAACTGCTGCGGCCACCTGCTCGCCCCATTCCGCGTGTGGCAGACCGAAGACGCACACTTCCCGGACGGCTGGATGCCTTTGAAGCACACGCTCCACTTCTGCCGGATAGATATTTTCCCCACCGCTCAGGATGAGATCGCTGCGGCGTGCCAGCACCCAGAGATCGCCTTCCTCATCCCAATAGCCCAGATCGCCGGTGCGCAGCACTCCCCCGGCAAACGGCGGTTGACCTTCATAACCACGCGCCACGGCCGGCCCGCGCACGCAGATCTCGCCAACCTGCCCCGGCGGGCAGAGAGCGCCCGCCTCGTCTCGCACCTGCACTTCCACCCCTGGCAAAGGCCTGCCGACCGTGCCCGGTTTGCGAAGCACCTCTTGCGGCAGCGCCGTGCAAACCTGAGAAGCGGCTTCGGTCAGGCCATAAGTCAAAGCGACGGGGAGGCCAACGCTCAGGGCGCGCTGCAGGAGTTCCGGGTCCGCCGCCGCCCCGCCGAGCAAAACCAAGCGTAGGGCCTGAGGGGGCGGCTCGGCCTCCCAAAAGGGCAGTAGCCGATAAAGCATGGTCGGCACCAAAGAGATCAGATTGGCTCCTTCCTCCTTGACCAGGCGCGCCGTCTCCTCAGCCTCGAAGCGCGGCTGGAAGATGACCGTCATCCCATCCCAGGCGGCGCGGAAAAGGATGGAAAGGCCACCGATATGATAGAGTGGCAGGCAAAGCAACCAGCGCTCGCCCATCTGGGTGCCCAACCTTTGGGAAGAGGCCTGGGCCGCCGCCTGCAAGTTTTCCAGGCTCAGGGTGACGGCTTTCGGATATCCGCTGGTGCCGGAGGTGAAGAACGTGAAGCGCGCCGCAATGCTCACCGGTGAGCGGGCCGGAGGAACCACCGGTCGCTCGGAAGCCTCCCAGCCCACCCAGCGCCGACCGGCCAAATGACCGCTCCCGCCGAGATCATCGCGCAGCACTAGCGACGGCGCGATCTGCTCCACCTGCCATTCCAGCTCGGCCGGGCTCAGGCGCCGATGGAAGATCACCAGGTGTAGCCCCAACCGCACCGCCGCCAGCACCACCTCGATCAGCGCAAGGGAATTCTCCAGATAGAGACCCAACCGCTCCCCCGGCCGCATGCCCTGTTCCCAGAGCCAACCGGCCATCCCCTGAGCGCGGACCTCCAGCTCCGCCCAGGTCAGCAAAAGGCGACCTTGCGGCGTGCGCATCACCAGCGCCGGCAGGTTCGGGGAAGTTTCCAGGCGTGGACGGAAGAAGGGATCGAAGTTCACGGCAACCAAGGGTACTTGCGGAAGTTCGGTTTGCGCTTTTCCAGGTAGGCGTTGCGCCCCTCCTGGCCTTCTTCGGTCATGTAGAAGAGCAGCGTGGCGTTGCCGGCCAACTCCTGAATGCCGGCCTGACCATCCAGCTCGGCATTGAAGGCCGATTTCAAGGCGCGAATTGCCAGCGGGCTTTTCTCCAGGATTTCCTGGGCCCAGCGAATGCCTTCCGCTTCCAGCTCTTCCACCGGCACCACTTTGTTGACCAATCCCATCTCCAGCGCCTCTTGTGCCGTATATTGCCGGCAGAGATACCAGATTTCGCGCGCTTTCTTCTGCCCGACAATGCGCCCCAAATAGGAAGCGCCAAAACCACCATCGAAACTGCCCACCTTGGGGCCGGTCTGGCCGAAGATGGCGTTATCGGCAGCAATGGTCAGATCGCACATCACGTGGAGCACATGCCCACCGCCGATGGCATAGCCGGCCACCAGCGCGATCACCGGCTTGGGAATGGTGCGGATGATGCGCTGCAACTTGAGCACGTTCAGGCGGGGAATGCCATCCTCACCGACATAGCCGGCGCTCCCGCGCACGCGCTGATCGCCGCCGGAGCAAAAGGCATATTTGCCATCGCTCGCCGGGCCGTTGCCCGTCAGCAGGATCACGCCGATGCGCGGATCCTCCCAAGCATTCTCAAACGCCTCGATCATCTCCTGGATGGTCAACGGGCGGAAGGCATTGCGCACTTCCGGGCGATTGAAGGCAATGCGCGCCATCCCTTCCGCCTTATGGTAGGTAATATCCTGATAGTCTTTCACTTTCACCCATTCAACCATGGTCACTTCCTCCCGAAAAATTTATAGGGTGGCAAAAAACTGCCTGCGCCAATTTTCAAAAGCCTGGGCATCGGTGCGCACCTCGATCAAACTCGGTTGCTCCCAATTCAGGTCGCTCAACACCTGCCGCAACTCTTGCACATTTTCGACAAAATGATAGGTCAACCCATAAAGTTCGGCCACCGGCGCAAACCGCAACCCATGGGGCGTAACGAACAATTCACGGAACGGTGGCTCGAAATGCGCCACCGGCAGGCGATAGAAAATCCCCCCGCCATCGTTCTGGATCACCAGGATGGTCGCCTTCAGCCCATAGCGCCGCAACGCTAACAACCCGTTCATATCGTGATAGAACGCCAGGTCACCCAGCACCATTGTCACATGCCCAAAATGCGCCGCCAACCCCAGCCCGGTCGAAAGCACCCCATCAATCCCGCTGGCGCCGCGGTTGGCAAAGATACGCACCTCCTTCGCCCTCGGCGAGATGAACTGATCCAAATGCCGCACCGGCAGGCTACTGGAGACCATCAGTGCCTCTCCGGGTGGTAAAAAATCAAAAAGGATGGGGAGGACACAAGCTTCGCAATCGGGATGGGTACGTGCCGCACTCAGGGCCTGGTCAAACGCCTGAGCATAGCGGCGGGCGGATTCAGACCAAGCCGTTGCGGGACGCGCCGAACCCGAAGCCGCGGCGTTTAAGACGCTTAAGAGTGCTGTCGGGTCGGCTAAAAGGAAGCGCGTCGTACGAAAACGGTCATCGCGCCAACGCGGGTAGCGCCCCACATATACATGCTCGATCCCCTCCTCATCCAGCCAATCCATCAACGCGGTGGAAGTCGGAAGATCGCCGAAGCGCAGGACGAAATCCGGCCGAGGCAGGCGGGCAATCCAGGCATCATACGCGCCGAAAAGCAGCGGATGTTCCTGTCCAAAGCGCACCCCGGAAAGGGCATCGGCGAAGATCGGCGCGCCGAATCGCTCCGCCAGGCGAAGCACCGCGGGCCCGAACGCCGCATCCGGCGCGCTGCGCGGCCCGCATACGATCGCCGGGCGCTCTGCCCCTTCCAGGCGTTCCAAAAACCAATTCACCTCCGGCGAGGCAGGCTCCAAACGTGCCTGGAGGGCGAAATGCGTCTGTGCCTGCGGGCGCAAGAGCGCGTGATCGGCTTCCAGCCAGGCCGGCACATCCCCGCTCACCGGGATAGGCTCCAAGGGTTTGTGGAAAGGGAAATTCACCTGAACCGGCCCCGGCAACGGCGCAAGCGCCGTCAACCAGGTGCGCGCCGCCAGTCCGCGCAAGGCGCGCAAAGCGGCAGGAGATGGATCGGCCTCCGGCAACGGCACCTCCACATAGGTGCGCACCGCATCTCCGAAAAGCTTCACCTGATCGATCGTCTGATTCGCTCCGCTGGCGCGCAGTTCCGGCGGGCGATCGGCCGTCAGCAGCAGCAACGGCACCTCCGAAGCCTCCGCCTCGATCACCGCCGGGTAAAAATTGGCCGCCGCCGTCCCCGAAGTGCAGAGTACCGCTACCGGCCGGCCGGAAGCCCGCGCCAAGCCCAAAGCGAAATACGCCGTGGAGCGTTCATCGTTATGCACATAGAGACGTAGCGCCCCCTGAGCGGCAAATTCCGCCAGCGTCATTGCCAATGGCGTGGAACGCGATCCAGAAGCCACACAGGCTGCCTGCAGCCCCTGCCCGATCCACTCGGCCAGGAAAACCCGTGCCCAAAGCAAATTGCGATTGGCCGGCAAGTTCATAGGCTTGCCTCCAGCGCCTGAAGCATCGGGCGAAACTTGAGCGCCGTCTCCTCCCACTCCGCCTGCGGATCGGATTGCGGCAGAATGCCAGCCCCGGCAAAGAGCTGCGCTTCCTTCAGGCGCAGCAACCCGCAACGTAGGGCCACGTAGAAATCGCCGTTTCCCTTCGCATCCACCCAACCGAACGGCGCGCCGTACCAACCCCGCTCAAACGGTTCCAAGCGTTCAATCCATGCTAGCGCCGCTTGGCGCGGCTCCCCACCCAGCGCCGCCGTCGGATGCAACGCATCTACGACATCCAGAACGTCATATTCGGCAGCCAATTGACCTCGAATCTGCACCTGCAAATGCTGCACATTGGGAAGCAAGAACGGACGCACCTCAGAAAGCTCAATATGTTGCGCCAATGGTTCCAGGCGGCGGCAGATGGATTCCACCACAATCTGATGCTCCAAGCGCAAGCGCGGATCGGTGAGCAAGCGTTGCGTCAAGATGGCATCCTCTTGAGCCTCGGCGCCGCGCGGCAGGGAACCGGCCAGTGCCATCGTCTCCAATTGGCCGTTTTCCACCCGCACCAAGCGCTCCGGCGTCGCACCCAAGAACGTCTTTTCATCCTCAAAGCGGAAAAAGAACAAATGACTTTCTGGATAGGCGCGCCACAGCGCCTGAAAAACGGCCTCCGGTCGCCAACGCTCCTCCTGCTGCAGGTGCAAGGTGCGTGCCAGCACCACCTTCTCCACCTCCCCGCGGCGCATTGCTTCCTGCAAGGTCACAATTTGCACCTTCCATTCCTCGAAGGCCGGGAATGGGGAAATTTGCAACTCGCCTGTCCGATAGCGCTCCCAGAGCCGCGGGAACTGCCCTTCCCAGGCAGCAGAGATGATACCCGGCACCCTGCCCTCTCGCCGATCGGCATACTCCTCACCATCAGGGCTATCGTCAGCATTCGCGTTTCTATGCTCGTTGCGGTGACCGTTGCCGTTGCTATTCCTTTTGCCATCGGCAATCCCTCTGCTGGCATTATTTGTCTCGGCAGCGATACCTAGGCTAACACTGTTTGTGCTGGCAGCAATACCCATGCTAGTGCTATTTGCGCTGACGGCAATTGTGTCTCTCTTGGCTACACAAAATTCAATAACCGAACCCACCCGGTGTATCAGAGCCGTCAACCGCGCTTGCAATTGACCGTCCGTCAACGCGTCCTGCGGCTGCTGTGCCCAGTGGTAAAGCGTCAACCACCGACCTCCCCTCTCCTCGCTCCATAGAAGCACAGGCAAGCCAAAACGCGGTGGCATTTGCGAGTTCGGAATCGAAGCCGAAAAGGCAAAGTTGCCGAAGGCGCGCAAAGGTAGATGGAACGCTTTCCCCTTTCCCGCATCATGCAATCGCTTGTTCAGTTCATCAAGCCAAAGGCGCAGATCCCCTGAACGCCACGGCGAAAATTGAGCACACCACCCCAATGCCAGGAAGCGTTCTCCGCGCGCCGGCATCACCAAATAGGCGCCAAGATGACCCTCCAACCACTCAATGGAGGGAAATTCGCCCTCCCAGCGCAAGATATAGCGCTGTAGGAGGTACGGCACAGGCATCGCGGCATCTAGCGATTCCGAAACATGCTTGATTTTCGTCGAGCAAAGCATCAGGCCTCCGGCAAAAGGTTCAAAGTACGGAGCAGCACCGTATAAAGTGGATCGACCAGAGTGGCCAAATCGGGTGGATTCTCCTGATACAGCCACCAGACCAGGACCTCGTAGATCGCTCCGGTCCACATCAGCGCCAGGAAGGGCACATTCTCCTGCACTATCTCTTCTGAAGTGCAAGCCGCGCGGATTTGCTCTTCGATCAGATCACTAATGCGGCGATGCGCCTCGAAAATTTTGCGTTCCAGCAGCGGATTGGTCCCCACCCGCAGGAAGATCAAACGCGCCAGGGTGCGATATTGCTGAAAAAGGCTGAAAGCCGCCTGAAGAGCGGCATACATCCGCCGTCGGTGACTGGCGTGCGGCGCCATTGCCTCGCGCATCGCATTCACAAGCATCTCGGTGGCCGCATCTAGCAGCGAAGCGAACAGCTCTTGCTTGCTGGGAAAATGCAAATACAAAGCCCCCTTGGAAACCTGGGCCACCTTGGCCACCTCGTCCATCGTGGCCTCGTGATAACCTTTTTCAGCAAAGACCTCCAATGCCGCTTGTAAGACGCGATTGCGCGCCGAAGAGGGTGGAAAGAGATGCATCGTTCACCTCGCGCTGACTGACTGGTCAGTCAGATTATACCACTGCCCATGGAGGATAGAGGGTGGACCGCGGACGGTAGAGCGTGGACTGTGGACCGATTGTCGCATCCGTTTGTGTCCCATTCCCTTGGTACAGCATTTCACAAGACCATTCCGAGCTTAGTTTCCAGCTTCTGATATGTGTGCTGTACGAAGGCGGATCGATCCGCCGTTCCATAGCCGCCAGATTTATCCGGCGACGGATTCGCCCAGCGGCATGATCGGCCGTTTTCGTTTGCGGTACGACGATGGAATGTGGTCAAAAACCGTTTTTACCGCAAAGCTTTTCATAATTTTTCGTGTCATCCGCGTTTGTTCCTCTACTATCGAGCCCATAGAACAAACAAAGTTTTTGCAGTGACAAGCTGCGGCTTTTGCAATAGACTCCAGGTTTGTTTGACATTCCCCTCTTCCTGTGATACACTTACCCCCAGCAACTCATCCAGAGAGGTGGAGGGACCGGCCCGATGAAACCTCGGCAACCAGGCGCTCAACGCCCAGGTGCCAACTCCGGCAGAGGGACAGCCCGGCTGTCAACTCTGGAAGATGAGCAGGATGGATGCTTTCAACACTTCCGGCCTCTCATTCCAGAGAGGCTATTTTGTTACCTGGAGTACCTATGTCTCGCAAATACACAAACCGTCGTTATCTAGATGCTCTAGAAGAGCGCGTATTGATCTACGATGGTGCCATGGGGACCAATCTACAAAAGATGAACCTCGGCGCCAAAGAGTTCGGCGGTGAACGCTATGTCGGCTGCAACGATTACCTCGTTATCACCTACCCTCAGGCAGTGGAAGCCGTCCATCGCTCCTTCCTGGAAATCGGTGTAGATGTGATCGAAACCAACACCTTCCGCTCCAACCGCATCACTCTGGCAGAATACGGCCTCGCCGATCGAGTGATCGAGATCAACCGCGCTGCAGCCTCCCTGGCCCGTCGTCTGGCTGATGAATACGCCGCACGCAGCGGCCAACCCCGCTTCGTGGCCGGCTCGATCGGCCCAAGTGGTAAATTGCCCTCCGCCGACGATCCTGAGCTCTCCAACATCACTTTCGACGAACTGGCCGAGGTCTTCCGCGAACAAGCGGTAGGATTGATCCAAGGGGGTGTAGATGTGCTGCTGATCGAGACTTCCCAAGATATTCTCGAGGTCAAAGCCGCCATTCACGGCATACAACGCGCCTTTGAAGAAACCGGCATTTGGCTGCCGATCCAGGCCCAGGTAACGCTGGATACCACCGGGCGCATGCTGCTGGGGACGGATATTCAAGCCGCGCTTACCATTCTAGAAGGCCTGCCGATCGACGTGATCGGCCTGAACTGCTCCACCGGCCCAGAACACATGCGCGAACCGATCCGCATCCTGGGGGAACAATCCCGCCTACCGGTATCCTGCATTCCCAATGCCGGCCTGCCGTTGAACGTAGATGGTCAAGCCGTTTATCCCCTCGAGCCCGAACCATTTGCCGAAGCACTGGTCGAATTCGTCGAAAAACACCACATCAGCGTCGTGGGTGGCTGTTGTGGCACCACGCCGGCGCACCTAAAGTTACTGGTCGAAAAATTGCACGGCAAACCCCATCCCCCCCGCCCCATCCTTTCCCTGCCGCGCCTGGCCTCGGCCATTCAGGCCATGCCCATGCGTCAGAACCCACCACCGATGCTGATCGGCGAACGTTGTAACGCCCAGGGGAGTCGCAAATTCAAGCAACTCCTGCTGGCCGAAGATTACGATGGCATCCTGGAACTAGCACGCGAGCAGGTGAATAACGGCGCTCATGCCCTGGATATTTCCACGGCCCTCACCGAGCGCCCCGATGAAGCGGAGCTGATGCGCAAAGTCGTCAAAAAGCTCTCCATGGGCGTTGAAGTGCCCCTGGTGATCGATACCACCGAGGTCGAAGTGCTCGAAGTGGCGCTCAAGACGGCCCCCGGTCGCTGCCTGATCAACTCCACCCACCTCGAAGGCGGCCGCGCCAAAGCCGATCGTGTCTTCCGTTTGGCCAAAGAACACAATGCTGCCGTGATCTGCCTGACGATCGACGAGCAAGGCATGGCCAAAACCCGCGAACGCAAGCTGGAAGTAGCGCAGCGCCTTTACGAGATCGCCGTCAAAGATCATGGCCTGCCCCCTGAGTCACTGGTTTTCGATGCCCTCACCTTTACCCTCGCCACCGGCGATCCCGAATTCGCCAACTCCGCCATCGAAACGCTTGAAGGCATTCGCCTGATCAAACAAAACCTGCCCGGCGTGCTCACCTCGCTCGGTGTGAGCAACCTCTCCTTCGGCCTAGCACCGCATGCCCGCCCGGTGCTGAACTCGGTCATGCTCTATCACGCCGTCCAAGCCGGCCTGGATATGGCGATCATCAACCCAGCCCACGTCACCGCTTATGCCGATATCCCCACCGAAGCCCGCGAACTGGCCGAAGACCTGATCTTCAACCGCCGCCCGGATGCCCTCCAGCGCTACATCGAATACTTTGAAAAAGTCAGCCCCCAGGCCGAAAGCGCGGTTGCCGATCCAACCGCCGGCATGCCCCCCGAACAGCGCTTGTATTGGCGCGTAGTACACCGTCACAAGGAAGGGGTCGAAACGGATATCGACGAGATCATCACCCGCGACCTGGAACAGGAAATGAGCGATCAACCCCTCCGGGCGCGGCAACATGCCTCCGCCGTGCGCATCCTGAACACCGTGCTCCTGCCAGCCATGAAAGAAGTCGGCGATAAATTCGGCGCCGGAGAGCTAATCCTGCCCTTTGTGCTCCAATCTGCCGAAGTCATGAAACGTGCCGTCGCCCACTTGGAAACCTACTTGGAGAAGAAAGAGGGCGTGAGCAAAGGGCGCATCGTGTTGGCCACAGTTTACGGCGATGTCCATGACATCGGCAAAAACCTGGTCAAAACTATCCTTGCCAACAACGGCTACGAAGTGATCGATCTCGGCAAGCAAGTGCCGGCCGAAAAGATCATCCAGACGGCCGTTGAAACGCAGGCCACGGCGATCGGCCTTTCGGCGCTGCTGGTGAGCACCTCGCGGCAAATGCCGCTGATCGTGAACGAGCTTCAACGGCGCGGCCTGCAATTCCCCGTGCTGATCGGCGGTGCCGCCATCAACCGCCGTTTCGGTCGGCGCATCCTCTTCACCGAAGAGGGCCATCCCTATACTCCCGGCGTCTTCTACTGCAAGGACGCATTTGAAGGGTTAGAGACGATGGACGCCCTTATCGACCCGCAGCGGCGCGAAGTACTTCTCGACCGTATCCGGCGCGAAGCCGAAATGGAAATCGGGCGCCTCCCTTCGACCCGGAGCGCCGGTGCCCGTCTCCGGTCCGCGGTGGTACCGCAGCCGATCCCCTTCCCTAGCAAATGGGGTCCCCGCATCGTCAAAGAAATGCCCTTGGAGCTGGTCTTCCAATGTCTTTCCAAAAACGAGCTCTTCCGCCTCTCCTGGGGCGCGAAAAACGCACATGGGGAGGAATGGGAGCACCTGCAAGCGGAGTTTGAAAAACGTCTGGCGTACATGCAAAAAGAAGCCATGCGCCACGGTTGGCTAAAACCGCAAGGCGTTTACGGCTACTGGCCCTGTCAATCGGAAGGGGATGATCTGATTATTTACGACCCGGCCACTTTGCAATCCTCTTCACCCGAAGAGATCATGCGCTTCACCTTCCCGCGCCAACCCGATCAGGAACATCTCTGCCTGGCCGATTACTTCGCTGGCGTAGATTCGGGCAAATTCGATGTGGTCGCCTTCCAGGTAGTCACCGTCGGCGATATGGCTACAGAGCGTTTTGAGCAACTTCAGGCCGAAGGCAACTACTCCGAGGCCTATTTCTTCCATGGTCTAGCGGTGCAAACCGCCGAAGCCACGGCAGAATATCTCCACCGTCACATCCGCCGGGAACTGGGGCTGGCGGAAGGTCAGGGCAAACGTTATTCCTGGGGCTACCCGGCCATCCCGGATTTAGAAGATCATCGCAAAGTCTTTGACCTGCTACCGGCTGAAAGCGCACTGGGTATGTCGCTCACCGTAGCCTATCAGCTGGTGCCGGAACAATCTACCGCGGCGATTATCGTCCACCACCCCGAAGCGAAATACTACAGCGTTGGCGGAAGCCGCGTCGAACAACTTATGAAGGAATAGGGAAAAGGCGAAATGGAAAAGCCCAATTTCTTGGAATTTCTCGATCGGGCGAGTTCTCCCCTGCTGGCCGATGGCGCCATGGGCACCATGCTCCACGCCCAGGGCATTCCGTTCGATCGCTGCTTTGACGAATTGAACCTAACCCAACCAGAACTGGTCCTCCAGATCCACCGGCAATATATCGAGGCCGGCGCGCGGCTGCTACTCACCAACACCTTCGGCGCCAACCGCTATAAGCTAGCGCGACACGGCCTAGCCTCTCAACTCGAAGCGATCCACCGCGCCGGGGTGGAATTAGCGCGTCGGGCTGCCGAGGGAACACAAGAGCCGGTTTTCATCGCCGGTGATGTGGGTCCCTTGGGCGTGCGCGTAGCTCCTTATGGCCGTGTGCGCGCCGAAGAAGCGCGCCAGGCCTTCGCCGAGCAAATTCGCGTCTTGGCCGGGTCCGGCGCCGATCTGATCGTCATCGAAACGATCAGCGATCTAAACGAAGCGCGCCTAGCCATCGAGGCGGCGCGAGAAGTTTGCACCTTGCCCGTCGTCGCTTCGCTCACTTTCACCCGCGATGACCGCACCCTTTTGGGCGACGATCCGGCTCAAGCCGCGCGCACCCTAGCCGAAGCCGGTGCAGATGTGATCGGCGTCAACTGTTCCGGAGGCCCGGCACAAATTTTGCGCATCTTGAAGCAAATGCGCGCCGTAGCACCCCAAGCGCGTTTCTGGGTCAAACCCAACGCCGGCTGGCCGGAGCAGGTCGGAGGGCGCATCATGTACCCGGCCGATGCCACCTATTTCGGTGAGTATGCCCTCTCGTTCTGCCAGGCCGGGGCACGCGTGGTCGGTGGCTGCTGTGGAACCACCCCTTCTCACATCGCAGCCATGCACGAGGCCCTGGCACGTTCCCAAGGTTGCATTGCCCCACCCATTGAATGGGTACAACCTGTGGAAGAGATCGTCCAGAGTACTGAGCCACCTTCGCAATTGGCCCAAAAGCTACAGGCAGGCCGCTTCGTCATCTCGGTTGAAATGGACCCGCCACGCGGCCTTTCGACCCACAAACTGGTCGCCGCCGCCGCTTTGCTCCAGGAGGCTGGCGCGGACGTGATCAACGTCGCCGATACACCGATGGCACGCATGCGCATGTCAGCCTGGGCCGTCTGCGACGTGATCCAACGACAGGTGGGCATCGAAACCACCCTCCACTTCCCCACCCGCGGCCGCAACCTGCTCCGCGTCCAAGGCGATCTGCTCGCTGCCCATGCCCTCGGCATTCGCAATGTCTTCGTAGTCATGGGCGATCCAACGGCCATCGGTGACTACCCGGAGGCCATGGATAACTACGATCTCGTGCCCTCCGGGCTGATCAAGCTCATCAAACAGGGCTTCAACCTAGGCGTGGATCATTCCGGCGTCAGCATCGGCCAGCCGACCCAATTTTTCGTCGGTGCAGCACTGAACCTGGTCCCCACTGAACCGGAACAGGAGATGAAGAACCTGCGGCGCAAAATCAAAGCCGGCGCCGATTTCTTCATCACCCAACCGATCTACCGCTCCGAAGATGGCGAACGCTTCTTAGAAACCTACGCCCGAACGCACGGCGCGCTGGGAAAACCCGTCCTGGTCGGCATTCTCCCCCTGGTCAGCTTGCGACATGCCCGTTTCTTGCATCACGAAGTGCCCGGCATCTTCATCCCGCAGGAGATCCAGGATCGGCTCGAGCGCGCCGGTGAGGAGGCGGCTCAGGTGGGCGTCGAGATCGCCGTGGAGCTAATCGAACAGGTTAAGTCCTGGGCTCAGGGCATCTACCTCATGCCCCAATTCAAGCGATTTGACCTGATCGCCGAAATCATCGAAGCGGTACGATAAGGACCGTGGGTGGTTGAGGCGACCGGCCAATAGTCCAACACACCACTACCCAATATCCCACGGTGCTCGCTCGGCAGGCAGGCCGCTCAATCCACGGCGGATTGGGTCGGCGAGCTCGGGCAGCAAATCGGCGGTGGCCGCCAACAGGCCGAAACAACCGGCCAGCATCATATCGCCGAACGGCGCGGCAGGATAGGGCCGCAGCGCACTGTTCCACTTCGGCAACCTGCTCCGCCGCGGCCCGGTCACGACCACATCGAAATCAGCAGGGCGGGGCAAAGGAAGGGGGTGAGGATCGTAGATCAGCGCACCATGCCCTTTGTCTTCAAACACTTCCTCGTTCGTCAACGTCCCTTCGGCCAGGCGCAAGAGCAACTCCACCAATCGCGCCGAGGTAATCTCACCGGTATGGTGCTCGAAAAGGCCCTCGATCCCACCTGGGCCAAGGCGAAACGCCAGCGCATGGAAATTGCCGATATTGGCAATCAGAACTCGCTCCTCAACGGCCACGCGGGGATCGAACAAAGCCCCTAAAACGGCCGCCGGCGCCGTATCCATCACAATCAGTGGGCAATCTAACTCCTTTGCTGAGAGCGCCACCGCTTGCAAACGAGTCAGAAAAGGGGGAATATGCGGCGCCAAATAGGCCAGCGCCGAAAGGCGATTCTGCTCCCGCAGCCGCCTATGCAAATACTCAAAGCGAAAGCGGCGATCGGAAACCCCCGGCGGAGCGGCGCCGTGATCGAAGACGGCCACGGCCACAGCCGCCAAATCATCCAACGCTACGCCGAAGCGACGGAAAGCCGCAGCCAGCATCGGGAAATCGAAGTCCTGGAAGCGAATGCGCTCCACATCCGATGGCAAACTGCGTGCCTCATCCTCCGAAACAAGCTGCACCCCTAGACGACGAACGCGTTCGAGATCGTCATCCAAGGTTTGGGCAGCGGAGGGCGTAGCATAGACGGTCAACCCGGCGCGCAGGTGATCCTCCACCGCCCAAGCGCACGGACCCCCCCCCATCATCACCCCCTCGATCAGGATAGCGGAGCGCCGGCGCGTCGCCTGCTGGATCTGCCAGCGGAGCTGCAACGTGGGCGAAGGAAGCACCAGCTTATAGCCGTTTTCGATGTCCAGACGTGAATCGAAAAGATAGATATCCTGAGTGCCGGTACCAATATCAACGGTCAAAATTTTCATACGCGCTTCCGAGGAAGAGAAACGGTAAATGTGGTGCCTTTATTGAGTTTGCTTTAGACCTCGATCTGCTCACCAAGTCCCGGCGCGATCTTGGGCAAACCGAGGCCTATGTTGCCGGCTTCTCCCTCATACCGATACACGATAAAATTTCTCGAGCCGCTCGAGAAATCCTGCTGCGAAACGCCCAGGCCGGCCTCTCTTTGATAGGCGGGCAACGCCGATCCCGGCGGTGCGGATGTGCCATTAACCGCCAAACAATCGGATTAATCCGAAGTCCCATGGAGCACTTCTTGAGCCAGGTCCGGCAAGGCACGTGCTACATCTTCCAGCAAAAGCACATCGGCACGCACCTCTAGATATGTTTCAGATTGATTGATGATAATTAAATGCGCTCCTCGATCCAGAGCATCCAAGGGTAGCGAGGCCACCGGCAGTACCTCCAATGAAGAGCCGGCGATGAGGATCAGATCACAATTTCGCACCTCGCTTTGCGCCTCCTGCCAAGCCTTTTGCGGCAACTGTTCCCCGAACAGGATGACATCCGGCTTGAGGATACCCCCACAATGGGGGCAGCGGGGAATGATGCCCTGCTGCACGAAAGGTTGCAGATAAGGCTCGGCCTGGGTCTTGAAAAAACACTCGCGGCAAGTGAGCGTTTCCAGCGTTCCGTGCACCTGGATCACCCGCCGCGAGCCGGCCTTTTGATGAAGCATATCTATGTTTTGCGTGATCACCGCCTTGAGATAGCCGGCACGTTCTAGCTCGGCTACTGCCCGATGCGCCGCATTGGGCTGCGCCCGATACATTTGTGCCGCCAGGGGGCGAAACCACTCGAAAAAGCGCTCCGGCGAATGGCGGAAAACGGTCAGCGAAGCCACCTCCATCGGATCCACGCGCGCCCATAAACCGCTCCCCTCCGAGCGAAAATCCGGAATGCCGGAAGGCGTGGAAATGCCGGCGCCGCTCAGCAAAACGGCGTATTTCGCACGGCGAACAAGAGAAGCAGCAAAAACCAGGCGCGCTTGATAGGATGGCATATCTCCTCAGCTCTTGAAAGGCTCAGAACCCCTCCAGCTTGCTCAGGTCGGCCAGGCCGGCGCTCAGGGCAGCCACCTTGCCGACCAGCGCCAGGCGGTTGCGACGCACGGCTTCTTCTTCGGCCATGACGAGCACCGCATCAAAGAAAGCGTTGATCGCCGGCACCAGCCGCACCAGGGACTCCAGGAATTCGCCCAGAGTGCGCGGCGACGGTTGGAGACGCAGTTGCTCGTATAGCGCCTTTTCCGCCTCTTCACGGAAAGCGGCAGGATCGACCTCTCCAGGTCCACCCTCTAGGGCCGCTGAGCGCAGAATACGCACGCAACGGGCATAGGCCGGCAGGATTTGTGACCAATCTGGGCGCTCTACCCAGGCTTGTAGTTCACGCACAGCCCGCCGCGCCGCAGCTGGGTTCCAGGTCTGTTCGGCCAGGATGGCTTCGATCACGTCATAACGATAGCCTTCCTCTTGCAACAACACGCGCAGGCGTCCGGTCAGGAAATCCAGTACTTGCTGTTGCACCTCTTCGCTCACCAACACCGGTTGGATCGCCACGGCAGCCGCGATAGCCTGACGCAGATCGAAATCCAGGTCGTATTCCAACAACGGTTGGACGATGCCCAAAGCGGCACGGCGCAGCGCAAAAGGGTCCTTATTGCCGCTTGGCATCAGGCCGACGGCAAAGAGACCGCAAAGCGAATCCAGCCGATCGGCCAGCGCCAGTGCCAGGCCGGGACGGGTGCGCGGCACGGTCTGATACTGTTCGCCGATCGCCTCGGCGACCTGCGGTGATTCGCCGCTATGCAAGGCATATTCGCGCCCCATGATCCCTTGCAGCGAGGTCATCTCGGTCACCATCTGGGTGACCAGATCGGCTTTGGCCAGGAAAGCGGCCCGCTCGGCCCAGGCGCTCTCCTGCGGGGTGAGAGCGAGCATCGAAACGATAGTGGAAACCAGGCGAGAAATGCGCTCGGATTTTTCCAGCATCGAACCAAGCCGTGTCTGGAAGGTCAGGCGGCTAAGCAGAGGGCGGAATTCTTCCAGCTTACGCTTCCGATCCTCGCGCACGAAATAGGCGGCATCGGTGAAGCGGGCAGCCAAAACGTGCTCATTGCCGGCGCGCACGATCTCACTCCATTCGCCATCTCCATTCCGAACGACGATGAAATATGGCAAGAGGCCTTCGGCGTTTTCGGCGGGCAAAACGGGGAAGTAACGCTGGTGCTTGCGCATCACCGCAACGAGCACGGCGTGCGGCAGGGAGAGAAATTCGGGATCGAAGCTGCCCAGAATAGCAAACGGCCGTTCGACCAGATGAGTGACTTCCTGAAGCAAGTCTTCTTCGATCAATGCGCGCCCTCCCACCGAGGCGGCCAGCTGCTCCACCTGTTGACGGATGAGCGCGCTTCGCTCCTGCGGGTCGAGCAGAATACCGGCTTCGGCTATGCGCTGAAGATACGAAGCTGCATCAGGGATCGGCACGGGGGAGGAATCATAGGGGCGCAAGCCGCGTGAAAGGTTGCCGCTGGTCACGCCGGTATATTCAAACGGAATGACCTGATCGCCAAGCAGGGCCACCAGCCAGCGAATGGGACGGGAGAAGGCGGTGGGATCGCCGGCCCGCCAGCGCATGGATTTTTCAAACTTCAGCGCGGCGATCCAGCGCGGCAGCGCCTCGGCCAGGACCTCGAGCGTGGGGCGCCCGGCCTCCTGCTTGCGCGCAAAGAGATAGGCCGCGCCACCCTGTTCACGCACCTGGAGATCCTCGACGCGCACTCCCATCTTGCGTGCAAAGCCGAGGGCGGCCGGGGTTGGTTGACCGGCGGCATCGAAGGCTTTTTCGGCCAGCGGACCGCGCACCCACTCTTCGCGATCCTGCTGACGGGGAGCGAGCCACTCGATATAGACGCTCAGTCGGCGCGGGGTGCCGAAGACGCACACCTCGCCATGCGGAATGCGCAATGCGTCCAGGGCGGCAGGGATATTCTGGCGAAGCTGAGCTAAGGCAGCATCTACGTCCGCGGGTGGCAGCTCCTCGGTCCCGATCTCGAGTGCGCAGGGCACTTCCGCCGAAGGGTTGACCACGCTCCGATGGCTCGGAGCAGCCTCGGCCGGCTGCGAAGCGCTTCGATCCCTCAATAAAGGATAACCGAGCGATTTGCGCTGTTCCATATAGGCTTCCGCAACCCGGCGCGCCAGATCGCGCATTTCGCGGAAAAAGAGCTGCCGTTCGGTGACGCCAATGGCACCGCGGGTGTCCAGGATGTTAAAGGTGTGGGAGCATTTCAGCAGATAATCATGGGCCGGGAGCACCAAGCCCTGCGCCAGGGCGGCCTCAGCCTCGGCCTTGAAGAGGTCGTACATCGTGCGCACGCGCGGCACATCGGCGACCTCGAAGTAGTATTTGCTGTGTTCAAACTCCTCGCGGCGCCGGACCTCGCCATAGGTGACACCGGGGCCCCAGGGTTCATCCCAAATGGCCTTGGCGTTGTTCAGGGCGATCAGGATGCGTTCCAGGCCGTAGGTGATCTCAACGGCCACCGGCTCCAGGGAAAGGCCACCCACTTGCTGGAAGTAGGTAAATTGGGTGATCTCCTGACCATCCAGCCAGACTTCCCACCCTAATCCCCAAGCGGCAATGGCCGGTTGTTCCCAGTTATCCTCGACAAAGCGAATATCGTGTTGCCGCGGGTCAATGCCCAGGGTTTTGAGGGATTCGAGGTAGAGTTCCTGAGGGTTTCCAGGATCGGGCTTGAGGATGACCTGATATTGATAGTGCACCTGAAAACGATTGGGGTTTTCACCGTAACGGCCGTCATCAGGGCGAACGGATGGCTCGACATAGGCCACATTCCAGGGTTCGGGGCCGAGCACGCGCAGGAAAGTGGCCGGGTTCATCGTCCCGGCACCAACCTGGGTGTAATAGGGCTGCCAGATCAGACAACCCTGCTCCGCCCAGAAATTTTGAAGTTTGAGGATGATCTCTTGGAAGGAAGAGGACATAGACCTACCTGATTGCAATATGGTGGGGAGTATTATACCAGGGAGAAACCTCGAGGCAGGTGATTGTTGGGGGTAAAAGTCATACCACGAGGTCTCCTAGCGGATCTTGAACTTTTGACTCCCCGGCAAAACCACGTCTTGCCACATAGACTTGATCCAATAGGACATGGACAAAAAGTCGCTGAAGTTAAGACATGAGTTTGGACAAAGCAGCAGATCCCCAAAGTGGCGAGATAAAAAGGCTGTTCTCGGGCGCTGAGAGAACGCCTTCAGCATCTCACCGCCCCAACCTGTAACGCGGTTGCTTGTCAGTCGTGTGGCACAGGATTCATCCTGCCATGTGGCACAGGCACAGGATAAATCCTGTGCTACGGATATACGATTACAAGAGATGCGATGCTACATACGTATATGGCTAATCCTGCCATGCTGCCACCAACCCGGCTTTGACGGGATTGTTGACGATATACCACAGAATGCGCTCCAACTCTGCCCCATCGCGCACGAAGTGATCGTAACTTTCATCCTGCCAGATTTGCCGCTGTGTCCCAGCCGCTGATTGGCGTAACGCGCCGTGCGCCCTTTGAGCAGGTGCAGGGCCTGACTAAGTGGCGAGGGGTGACCGGTAGTGTCGCGGTCCTCGAAACGGGTTGTATCTGCCAGCAGGTGAACGTGATTAGGCATGACGCAGCACGCCAGCAAATCGTACTGGCTGCCGTCCAGCCGCCGGATTTCGTCCATGATCAGTTGGGCGATTTCCGCCTCACGCAGCCAGGTGGGGCCGTGCGCCGTTTTATCCAGTCATTCGTCGTAGCGTCCGAAGAATTTCTTTTGGAGTTTGTAGCGTTCGCTCAAGAACGCTGCCCCGCTAAGACGCGCCTGCAATTGCCGCTCCTCCTCCGCCAGTTCCTGCCGCAGGCGCTCGATAACCTCCGCCGGCAGTGACCCGGCCAGCCGAAAGGTGACGAAGAAAGCCGCGCCGGAAGGGTGGAGGTGGGGCAGGTTACGGCGGTAGAAGGTGGTCATAAAAGCCAGCAGTAGCACAGGATTAATCCTGTGCTACAACAATTTCAAAATCTTTCCCGCCAATTCGATGACCGGGACGCCGAGTTTGCCGAGGTTTTCGGCGGCTTTGATCAACCCCTCGATGCTGACGCTGTACCACTTGCGATTGGGTTTGGGTCTTTGCAGTTCTTCCTGCAGGCGGGTGAGATCCTCGCGCACCTCTTCGGCCTGCTCTTTAGATAGATGTTGGAGCATGGCTTCGACCGCGGCGGTCAACTGCGCCAGCAGGGGGGCAAGTTCGGGGTTGGAGGGGGTGTTGAAACT
>DAOUBG010000006.1:0-25919 GCA_034432895.1 Anaerolineales bacterium | reverse complement strand
GATCATTTCGCGGTGGACGTGCATGAGCAGGCCGTGGAAGAGGGGTTGCCGGTCAACGGGGATGCCGAGGGTGGTGAGGGTCAAAGGCGCTTCGGTGGGGGATGCAGTTGGCGTAGGTTCGGCGGTGGGGGTTGCGGTTGATGTTGGTTCGGGGGTGAGAGTTGTGGTCGCCGGTCCACGGGCCGCGGTCGGCGCGGCGCAGGTGGTGAGGAGAAGGGTGAGCAGCAGGACAGGGGTCAGTAGGCGGGACATGGGAGCCTCCTTTCCGGGGGGATGAAGGGAAGATGGTTATATTGTACTGTAGGTTGGCGGCAGAAGCGCGAGGGGGAGGAAGGAAAAAGAGGGAAGAGAGAGGGGGATAGGCGTCTTTTGGTCCGCTGGTCAAATGGTCGGATGGTCAGATGGTCAATGCTTACTTTAGTCTCTCTCCATAAAACACCAGCAATGTGCTCCCATAGCGTCGTTGATCGAACAGGATCAGGTTTTGCAAAGAAAGGGGAGCAAATTCCCGAGGATGGATCTGTACGATGATCCAGGCGGTTTCGCTAAGCCAGGTAGGGTTGGCATCCAAGGCGAGCAGGGCTTTCGACCAGAGCTCATGATATTGAGGTGGGGCGATATAGATATAGTCGAAGGAGCGATCGGCTGGGGCGTTGAGGAGGGCAAAAGCATCGGCCCGGCGTACTTCGGCGCGTTCGAGCAGGCCAGTGATCTCCAGGTTGGCACGGATGGTGCGGATAGCCAACGGATGGGCATCAGTGAAACGGCAAAAGCTTGCTCCACGGCTGAGCGCTTCGATCCCCACTCCGCCGGTACCGGCGAAGACATCCCACCAGGTAGAGCCTTCCACATCTCCGGCCAAAATGTTGAAGAGCGCTTCTTTTACCCGATCGGTGATCGGCCGGGTGGTATCGCCCGGCACGGCTTTCAACTTACGCCCTTTGGCACTTCCGGAAATCACCCGCATGGTATGCCCTTAGTGTTGATAGTGTCGTCGCAATTCGGAGGCATAGGAACGCCCAACCCGCTCTCGGTTTTCCATCAGCCAGGTTGTCAGCAAAGTTTTTCCGCGCGGTAGCTCCTTGGAAATCAATAGGTTCTGCATCAACCCGATCAATTCGTCGCGCGTGAGCAACACATCGCCCAGGAGAGTGCTGAGCGCTTGAGAAGTCCGTAAGGCCCAAGTGGGTGGAAAGGAGCAGAGCAGGCGCTTCAGACCGAGGATCCGGCAGATTTGCTCCAGCAGCTCACGGAAGGAGAAAACTTGCGGCCCGACAATATCCACGATTTGGTTCTCCTCGCTTTCCAGGGCGGCGATCGCTTCTATGGCGAAATCTTCCACATGAACTGGTTGGAGACGATAATCGCCACGGCCGGGAATGAAGAAAATCGGGAACCGCCGCAGGAGAAAAGCGATGTTATTGATCAGGATGTCACCATGCCCGAAGAATACCGTGGGGCGCAGAATGGCGTAACTCAGGCCGGATTCTTGCACCAAGCGTTCCACCTGGGCTTTGCCGCGGAAATAGGGCAGGGGGAAATCTGGAGATGGATTGGTGATGCTTACATGGACGATCCGCTTCACCCCGGCCTTTTGGGCTGCCTCGATCAAACGGGCGCTGTTCTCTACCGCCGTATCGTGGGTGAGTCCACCGTAGGCGAAGCGGATCCAGTAGGTGTTGATCAGCGCTTCGGCGCCGCGCAATGCCTCCACCAGCCGCGGCGGATGTTCAAAATCCAGGGGATGGATGGCGGCGACGGCGGGATCGGAAGCAGATGGACGGCGATTGGTCAGGGTCACCACCTGATCGCCACGTGCCAATAGTCGGCGCGCAATAAAACGGCCGCTAAAGCTGAATGCGCCGGTCACTGCCACCTTCATGAGCCCTGTCTATGGTTATTTTTTCCCGAAAAGGTAGAAGAGCGCCCGTGCCAGGGTCAGAAGGAGCATGAAAGTGGTCAGCACGCCGCCGATGATGATAAACCAGAGTTCCCATTCGAACATGCGCTGTGCCGTGCGCACTTGGGATGGGTAGCGGATGCGTCGCCGTACGCGCTGCAGGTGTTCTGCGGAGAGGGCGATCGGTTGGAGCGCTCGTTGCAGGCGGCTTTCCAAGTCTTCCAAGGAGGGGGAGAAGCGGTCTTTCATAGCCATGGTTAATCGGCAGGGTAGACGACGATTCCGGCTGTGCCGGGGCCCAAATTGGCGGTCACAGCAATGGAGAGATCGGTGAGAATGGTATCTTGGATCTGGTGGAAGAATTTAGGGGCTTCTTCGAGCAAGAAACGGCCGGCGGCCGCATCGCGAGCATGGACTGCGGCCAAATGTACTTTTTTGGACGCTAAGCCTTGACCGGCGAGTTCCAGCACGCGTCGCAGGGAAGCTCCACGGGCCCGCGCCTTTTCGGTGATTTCCAATATGCCATCTTTTAGCATTACGATCGGCTTAACATTGAGCAGCGAGGCCAGGGAGGCTTGCAAGGCGTTCACCCGACCGCTCATGCGGGCATAATCG
This sequence comes from Anaerolineales bacterium, assembly GCA_034432895.1. Taxonomy (GTDB): domain Bacteria; phylum Chloroflexota; class Anaerolineae; order Anaerolineales; family Villigracilaceae; genus 630D-37. The sequence goes on along the minus strand of DAOUBG010000006.1, from coordinate 23,404 downwards.
AGTCGATCCAAGGTGAGCACAATGCGTATCTCCTGCCGTGCCTTTTCTAGCTGTTGTAGGATTTCTTCTACGCTTTTTCCGGCTCGCTCGAGCAGACGCGCGTGCCGGCACATGAAGCCCAAACCGGCCGAACCACAGGCGGAATCGAATGGGATGACCCGGAAGCGATTGACTAATTCCCGCGCCGCGGCAACGGCCGATTCAAAGGTGCCGGAAAGTTTGCTCGTGACGTGGATCGAGAGAATGGTGTCGCCAGCTTTGGCAATGCGCTCGTAGAGCTCCTTAAATTGGTGGGGGGATGGTTGGGCCGTTTTCGGAATTTTGCCCGTTTCCTCTACCATGCGATAGAAATCTTCGTTGTCCAGGTCTTGGTACTGGAGGTAGGTCTTTTCCCCGAATTGGATATTGATCGGGATCACATGAATGTTGTATTCTTGTTTCCACTCTTTGGGGATATCTGCAGCGCCATCGGTGACAATGTGAAGCATTTTCTCATCTCCTTCTCAAATCAAAAAGATTAACTATTCACTTTCCTCTGGGAGATGGGAAGAGAGATTCTCTGACCAATATTCTCTCTCCTCTTCCAGATAGGTGCGCAGGGAGAGCAAGGTGCGATGATAAAGGCTCTTGATGGCGCCCTCGCTGCGCCCCATAATGCGACCAATTTCGGCGTTAGAAAGGTCCTCTACAAATTTCAGGATCAGTAGGTGTTGACGGTCGGGAGGCAGACGACGGATCGCCCGTAGCAATATCTCTTGCTCTTCCACCCGCAGGAGCATGGTTTCCGGGTGCTCCTGGGTGGTTTGCATCGGTGCCAGATCGTCAATGGCAATCTCCTGATGGTGACTGCGATCGCGATGCCAGTTGGCGACCAGATTGTGTGCAATGCGGTAGAGCCAAGCCGAAAACGGCAGGCCGCGGTCGGTATAGCGGTGAATGTGCTTTAGGGCGCGTTGGAAGACGCGCGCCGTCAGATCTTCGGCATCGTGGATGTTGCCGGTGCGGTAATATACGTAGTTAAAGATGCGTGGGGCATAGCGCTCGTACAGAATGCCGAAGGCCTCGGTATCTCCTTGAGAGGCAAGCCGTAAGATTTCCTCTTCGTGATATTGCTCCGACACGGTCGTTTCCTACCGACGGCCTATCAATTTAACACCGTCGGATTTGAAAAGGTTTGGAAGAATGCGGGAAAGAAGTTTGCCGCCATTATCTCTCTTTCAACCAAGTTTCGCAACCTGCGAGGATGCGACGTGCCCGCTCACGCCAGGTGTAGGCTTGGGCACGGCACCGGGCTTCCCGTCCAAGAGCGTCCCGCAGCGCGGGATCGGCCAAAAGGCGCTGCAATGCCTCTTTCCAGGCTTCCACGTCCGCGATGGGGCAGAAGATCGCCGTTTTCTCGTCCAAAACCTCGTGCAGAACCGGCAAATCGCTGGTTAGGATAGGTCGCCCGCTTGCCAAATATTCGAACATCTTCATCGGGCTGGCGATAGCCGCTGAATCTACCTTTCCGCTGGATACGCCAACGCGCGCTTCGTAAGGCATCAATAATACGTCGGCCGCGGCCTGGAAAAGTGGCAGGGCGTGATTGGGAACGAATCCGTAGAAGGTGACGTTTTCCAGACCTCGCTGCGCCTGACGCTCTCGCCAATATTTTACCTCTTGTGGACGACCTCCTACCCATAGAAAGTGGAGCTCGGGAAAGTGTGCGGCCAGTTCCAGGAAGAACTCGGCGCCGCGGCCGGCATAAAGATGTCCGCTACAGAGGACGGTTATTTTTTGAGGCAGCCTGAGCTGTTCGCGTGCTTGGGGAGGGGAGGGCAGGTCGGCATAGCGTTCTAGGTCCACGCCGTTGGGGGCGATCACCACCTCATCCGGAGGCAGGTGGATGCCATAGCGGGTTTGGAGCAACTGGTAAAGCGCTTGGGTGATCGAGACCAGGCGCTTGCGCCCCGGCAGACGGGCGAAGAGCCGATGCCAAAATGGGCCAAAGAAGCCCGAAGGTTGAAGGTGGATCTCGAAGATCACCGCTTGCCCGGCCAGCAGAGCCAGTGCAGCTACCTGTGGTACCCAGGTGTAGATCAAATCGGACTTGAGGCGCAATGCCCGCAAGAGGACGAGATACGGGAACAGGCGACGGGATGAGCGAAAGGTTCGCACTTCGACTGGTTGCTGTAGGCCGTAAAATTGGCACAGATCCTGCCCGGCAAATTCCGGCAAAGGGTCGAAGCCGAAGAGGATTACATCATGGCCTTCTTGTAGCAATGCCTGAACCGCTTTCAGCGCTTGGATGCTGTTGGCGTTCGGGGAGGGGATGTGTGAGGTGGTAATGGCGCAGATCTTCATCGAGAATGGTCAGGAGTAAGATTTAGAGTTCTGTCAGCCTTTGATTTTACTCGATACAGTATGGGTGCTGCTCGATAATTGATCTTGCCCGGCGTTGTTTGTGGCGGTGCCAGGCCGAATTAGTTATGTTTTTGTTTGATAGAATTGCTTATATTAAAAAACTATTCACATCTTTTGTTTGTCAGACAAAACCTTGACCAATCGGAAATTTGGCATTATGATTTATGCTCAACCTCGGTTAGGAGCAAATTTCAAGCAAGGAAAAAGGAGGTGATAGCGAGATAGATCACAGATTATTTGTTTCCCTCACTCTTGTGCGATCTGTTTATCCTAAAATTCCTGGAGGAAGAAGACTATGAAACGCTTGTTTGTTCTGCTTTCCGTTCTGGTGCTTGCCAGCATTGTCTTGGCTGCATGTGGACCTCAGACTCAACCCCCTCAGACTCAACCCTATACCTGCACCGACCCGTTAGGGTGTGGGGAGGTCAAGCCGGGTGAACCGATCCACATTGCCTATGCCCTGGTTATCTCCGGTTCTGATGAGAGCCTGGGCGTGGATAGCCGCAACGGTATTGAGGTCGCGATTGCTCTGAAGGGCAAACTGCTCGGCCATGATATCAAGCTGACCGGTGAGGACGATGGTTGCTCCGCCGAGGGTGGTCAGGCGGCCGGCACGAAGCTTTCTGCCGATCCAACGATCGTGGCGGTCATCGGTACTTCCTGCTCCAGTGCTGCTCGTGCAGCCATGCCGTTGATTTCCAAGGCCGGTATGGTCATGATTTCTCCCTCCAACACCGCTCCCGATCTGACCGAGGCCGGCAACCCCAACAACTATCCTGGCTACCTGCGTACGGCTCACAACGACAAGGTGCAGGGTGCGGCTGCGGCCAAGTTCGCCTTTGAGAAGCTCGGTGTGAAGAAGGCGGCTACTATTCACGACGGCAGCCTGTATGCCGAGAAACTGCAGGCCGTCTTTGCCGAAGAGTTCAAGAAGATGGGTGGTGAGATCACCGCTCAGGAAGCAGTGGACCCGAATGGGACCGACTTCAAGTCGGTGCTGACTAGCATTGCTGCTACCGGTCCAGAGCTCATCTACTACCCGATCTTCGTCAAGGCTGGTTCCTTGATTACCCGCCAGGCGAAGGAAGTGCCCGGTCTGGAGAAGGTCTACCTGATGGGTGCAGATGGTATGTTCTCGCCCGACGTGGTCAATGGGGCCGGCGATGCTGTGGAAGGCCTGTACGTCTCCAGCCCAGACCTGAAGGCGTTCTCTTCCGACTACCAGAACGTGTTCCTGCCCAAGTACAAGGAGCTCTTCGGTACCGATCCGATCAGCATCTTCCATGCCCACGCCTTTGATGCGGCCAACATGATCTTCGCGGCGATTGAGAAGGTCGCTGTGCAGCAGCCGGATGGCACGCTCTATATCCCGCGCCAGGCGCTGCGCGATGCGCTCTATGCTACCAAGGACTTCAAGGGTCTGACCGGGAACCTGACCTGCACGCCCACCGGTGACTGCGCCGATCCCAAGATCGCTGTGTACGAGTACCATGCCGGCAAGTTCCCGCCGGAGCGCATTTGGCCGTAAAACGAAAAATTCAATCGGGAGGGGCGAGACAACTCGCCCCTCTTTCAAAATCCTTCTAAGGAGCGAAGCATGCTTCGGACCCGGCTACGCGGTGTAACGTTAACGGACATTGTCGTCTGGCTCATCGGTATTGTGATTCTCATAGGAATGATCTGGGGGAGCGTAGCAACCATCAGGCTTGGAAAATACCCTCTCTCTACTTGGACAGACTTAATCGTCACCGGTCTAGCACTGGGTGGCGTATATGCCCTGATCGCATTAGGGTATACGCTCGTTTACGGTATCTTGCGCATGATTAACTTCGCCCATAGTGAAGTCTTCATGAGTGGTGCTTTTACTGCCACCTTTGCAGCTATCGGCCTGGTTAGTCTGGGATGGTGGGATCGCTTCCCCATCTTAAGCCTGTTGATCGTTCTGATCGTGGCAGCCACGGTTTCGGCTACTGTGGCTTTTTTGGTCGAGCGCATTGCTTATCGTCCCCTAAGGAATGCCCCTCGCCTGGTGCCGTTGATCACTGCGATTGGCGCTTCGTTCTTCTTACAATATACTTTTCGCGGCTTGTATGGCTCAGGTTTAAAGGGTTATCCGGAAATGGCCATCTTTAAGGGTGAAGTGATGCTCCTGGGGATACGCTTCTTCAAGACCCAGTTGGTGGTCATTGCCGGCGCTATCCTGATGATGATTGTCCTGTATGTCATTGTTCAATATACTAAAGTTGGCAAGGCCATGCGCGCCGTCTCGGAGGACAAAGATACGGCCGCTTTGATGGGCGTTGATGTCGATCGTACGATCAGTACGACTTTCGTTCTAGGGGGGGCATCGGCGGGTATTGCCGGCATTCTTTATCTTTTGCTCTTTCCGGTAGCGCACTTCTTTATGGGATTTATCCCCGGCCTGAAGGCCTTCACAGCGGCTGTTTTGGGGGGTATCGGTAATGTCCCTGGTGCTTTTCTCGGCGGGATTGTTTTGGGACTACTAGAATCGGTGGGCCCTAGTTTGTTCTTGGATGGATTGGGGATTCCGGCAGCTTACCAGCTCAAGGATGCCATTGCCTTCACTGTGCTGGTCTTTATCCTCATCTTCCGTCCAAGCGGCATCCTCGGCGAACGCCTGACCGAAACGAAAGTCTAGGAGAGAACTATGACGCGCCTTTCTCCCTTGTTCCGTAGAACGATGCGTTCTGCCTTGATCGGCGGTGCAGCTGCGCTTCTGCTTGCGCTTGTTGGCATGGTGGAGAGCTTTCAGGAGCGTTTTATCATCAGTGGTTGGTTCAACGTCGGCCAAGTGCTATTCCTGGTACCTATCTGGTATGCTATCTATACGACTTTGCGGCGCTTCCCTGAAGAAAAACGTAAAGATACTTTGCTGGCGGCTTTTGTAGGAGGGGCTGTTGGGAGCTTCCCTCTTGTGCTACTTTTGCTCCTCGGGTCTGTGATCGATTTGCGCGCCATGTTCGTGAACGCCTCCCCGATGCTATATAGAATGCTCACCTTTAATCAAGGTCTCGGACTGGGGATTTTCCTGTTGATCTTTGTTACGGCTCTCTTGGCGCTGACAGCCGGAGCAATGCTTCAACTTCCTCCACATTGGCGCCGCGCACTGATGCAAGGATTCATTTGGGTCTTTCTGGTCGGTCTGATGCGCGATTTGATCCTCACCGTTACCAATCGTTGGGGGCCCCTGGCGCCTATTTTCCGTTCCATATTTGCCACAAGTGGTCTAACTCCGCTTGGAGGTATTCTGCTTTTCTTGATCATCACCGGCCTTTCTTACCGCCGCCAGCAAAAGAACACATCCCCGAAAAAGCCACTCAATTCGAAGTCGCGTTGGATTGTGCTTGCCGGGGTGGTGCTCGTTTTCATCTTCTTGCCCCAAATCCTTGGTCTTTATTTTAGCGAGATCCTGGACAATGTCATGATGTATATCCTGATGGGATTGGGGCTGAACATTGTTGTAGGATATGCTGGCTTGTTGGACCTTGGGTATGTGGCTTTCTTTGCCATTGGCGCCTATACAATGGGCGTTCTAACCTCGCCGGAATTGAACGCGCAGCCTCTTACATACTGGCAGGCTTTGCCTTTTGCCATGCTGATTTCGATGATTTCCGGCGTGATCCTAGGCTTGCCGGTGCTGAAACTGCGTGGTGATTATCTGGCTATCGTCACACTTGGCTTTGGGGAGATTGTGCGCCTGCTTGCGCTTTCCGACTGGTTGCGTCCCTGGTTGGGGGGCACGCAGGGCATTCAGCTTATTGCTCAACCGCAAATCGGCAATCTGGTGTTAAGAAGCCAGGTTCAGCTCTATTACCTTTTCCTGGTCGGTGTGGCGATCGTTGTGTTCATTGCCTGGCGCTTAAAGGATTCTCATATTGGACGAAGCTGGATGGCTTTGCGAGAGGATGAGGATGTGGCGCGGGCGATGGGCATTAACCACGTGACGACAAAGCTCCTGGCTTTTGCCACCGGTGCCCTGTTTTCCGGAATTGCCGGTACGATCTTCGCAGCCAAGCTCACTTCGGTCTATCCCCATAGTATGAACTTTCTGGTCTCGATCAATGTGTTGGCGTTGATCATCCTGGGTGGGATGGGATCGATCCCCGGAGTGTTCGTCGGTGCGTTGGTCTTGATCGGCGCGCCGGAACTGCTGCGCGAGTTTGAGGAATATCGTTACTTGGTGTATGGTGCTCTGCTCGTGGCTATGATGATCTATCGTCCCGAAGGTTTGTGGCCTGAGGCACGGCGACGGCTTGAGCTCTATGAGGAAGAAGAAGGTCCCGCAACGGATGCGCTCTCTCCATCCCCGACTGAGTAGGAGAAAATTATGGCCATTCTGGTTGTTCGAAATGTCTCGAAACGCTTTGGTGGTCTTCAGGCTCTGAGCAGGATTAACGTTGATGTTGAGAAGGAGTCCATCCATAGCATCATTGGCCCGAACGGCGCCGGTAAGACCACGCTCTTCAATTGTATTACCGGTTTTTACGTTCCGGATGATGGGGATATTATCTTCGATGGCCACAATATTACCGGCCTTCCCACCGATCGAATTGTATATTATGGGATTGCACGCACCTACCAGAATATTCGTCTATTCAAAAACATGACGGCGATCGAAAATATCCTGGTGGGTATGCATCCGCACCTGAAATCGGGGCTACTGGGCGGCGTTTTGCGCGATCCACGCACCCAGCGAGAGGAACGAGAAGCCATCGAGGAAGCCCGCCGCTTGTTACAGTTGGTCAATCTGCAAGGTCGCGGGGATATCTTGGCCAAAAACTTGCCCTATGGGGAACAACGTCGGTTGGAGATCGCCCGTGCCTTGGCCAGCAAACCGAAAATGCTTTTGTTGGATGAGCCGAGTGCCGGCATGAATCCGAAAGAAATGCAGGAGTTGATGGATTTCATCCGTCACCTGCGTGATTCATTGGGTTTGACGATTTTGCTCATCGAGCATCATATGCGCCTGGTTATGGGGATTTCCGAGCGCATTACCGTTCTGGATTTCGGTGAGAAAATCGCCGAGGGCACACCTAAAGAGATCCAAAGCAACCCGCGCGTCATTGAGGCTTACCTCGGGCGCGGCGCTGCCAGTGGCCTGGGAGTTCAGGCTCAAACTGCTGCCTGAGAGGAGAGTGCCATGAGCCTGCTTGAACTTGAAAACGTGCACACCTACTATGGGTATATTCACGCTCTTAAGGGCATCTCGCTGACGGTTGAACAGGGCGAAATTGTCACCCTGATCGGTGCTAACGGCGCCGGTAAGACTACGACCTTGCGCACGATCACCGGCTTGATGCGCCCACGTCATGGGCATGTCCGTCTGGAGGGGGAGGATCTGGCGAAATATAGGCCGCATGAAATTGTCTACCGTGGCATGACCATGGTTCCGGAAGGGCGGCGCATTTTTGCCCGCATGACCGTTCAGGAAAACCTGGAAATGGGTGCTTATACCCGTCAGGATAAACAAGAGATTCAGCGGACTCTGGAGTATGTGTTTACCCTTTTCCCGCGGCTAAAAGAGCGCCGTCATCAGTTGGGGGGGACGCTTTCCGGTGGAGAGCAGCAGATGCTGGCCATAGGACGGGCGCTGATGGCAAAGCCGCGCATCTTGCTCATGGATGAGCCATCCATGGGCTTGGCACCTGTGCTGGTTGAGACGATCTTCGATACCATTCAGAAGATCAATCGGGAAGGCACGACCATCCTATTGGTCGAACAGAACGCGCTGATGGCCCTTTCTATTGCTCACCGTGGGTATGTGTTGCAGACCGGCGAGATTGTCCTGCATGATACTGCCGAAAATCTGCGAAGAAATACGACGGTACAAAAGGCTTACTTGGGAATAGAGTGAGTATCTATCGGTTCTAAAAAGGCGCAGAGGCTCTCTGCGTCTTTTTTGTTCACCAACCTAAAACGGAGATGCCTATGCTCATTCTGACTGCCGAAGAGGTTCGCAAAGCATTGCCCATGGCACAGGCGATCGAGGCGATGAAGCAGGCTTATGCCGCTCTTTCTGCGGGACGTGCAGAGGTCCCTCTGCGCACCCGTCTTCCGATCGCCCCGCACGATGCACTGACGCTCTTTATGCCGGCTTACGTCAATACCGAGGGAGGAGAAGCGCTCGCCGTAAAGGTTGTTTCGTTATTTCCGCAGAACCCACAACGAGGTCTGGCCTATATTCAGGCGGCTGTGCTGGTGTTGAATGCGCAAACCGGTCGTGCCGAGGCACTCCTCGAAGGAGCCTCTTTGACGGCAATCCGCACCGGGGCCGGCAGCGGTGCGGCCATTGATCTGCTCTCCCGTCCCGATAGTCGCGTGCTGGCCATCTTTGGAGCCGGAGTCCAAGGGCGGACGCAGCTCGAAGCGGCCTGCACTGTACGTAAGATTGAACGGGTTTGGGTTTATGATCCTAATCCGGAGCGCGTTCGTGCCTTTATCGCTGAGATGGCTGGCCAAGGTCCGATCCCCGGCGATCTGCGCCCGGCAGAATCACCGACCCAAGCGGTGCGCCAAGCGGATATCATCTGCACCGCAACGACCTCATCGACACCTGTTTTCGCCGATGCCGATCTGAAACCCGGAGTTCACATCAGTGCCATCGGCGCTTATACTCCGGAGATGCAGGAAATTCCCGCCCAGACGGTGCTTCGAGCGCGGGTGTTTGTGGATTCGCGGCTGGCGGCCTTGGCTGAGGCCGGCGATCTGATCCAACCCATTCGGCAGGGTCTTTGCGGTGAGGATCCCATTTACGCCGAGCTGGGCGAAGTGGTCTTGGGGCAAAAAGCCGGGCGTCAATCTTCGCAGGAAATCACGCTCTTTAAGTCTGTGGGGGTTGCCGTGCAAGATGCGCTGGCTGCACAAGTTGCTTTGCAAAATGCTGGTAAAATGAAAATCGGCCGGGAAGTGCCCTGGTAGAAAGCCACTGATGAGTCCACTGCAAAGACCATGTCTGCCACATGAGCTGGATTCAATCGGACACGGACAAACACGGATAACACGGAAAACGATGAAAAGGTTTACGGTCAAAACGGTTTTTTGCCGCAAAGCACTAAAATTTTGCGATTCTCCTAGAGCTATTCGGATCTCAAAAATGGAAATGCTTTGAGGATGTGCCCTTTTGTGGTGAAAAGACTTTCTGCAGGAACTCATCAATGGTATTTTTCGATGCAACGGGTGACTTCTTTGCTGAGGAAAAAGGATTCTCTAATTTCTCAACTTGTTTAGGAGGCGCATGACCCTTCCCAATACTGCAGAGATTGTGATCATCGGTGGCGGCGTGATGGGGGCTAGCACGCTTTATCATTTGGCTGCTTGTGGGCAAAAGCAAGTGGTACTATTGGAGAAAGAACGCTTTTTCGGTCAAGGTGCTACCGGGCGTTGCGCCGGAGGGGTACGTTATCAGTTTGCTACCGAAGTTAACATTCGCCTTTCTCTCGAGAGCCTGCCGATGCTCGAACGTTTCAAGGAAGAGATCGGGCAGGATGTTCACTATCGTAAATGCGGCTATCTTTTTGTGCTCACCCGTGAAGAGGACGTCCAGGCCTTTCAACGGAATGTTGCGCTCCAACATCGTTTGGGAGTGCAAACAGAATGGCTTAGCGGTGATGAAGTTCGCCGTCGGCTTCCGTTGATGCGTTTTGAAGATGCGCTAGCCGGTACTTTTCATGCCAAAGATGGGCTTGTGGATCCGAACAGCGTGGTGATGGGCTATATCAACGCGGCCGGCCGTTTGGGAGCCAAAGCCTTTACGGATGTAGAAGTTCAGGAAGTGATCGTCGAACACGGCAAGATCAAGGGAGTAAAGACATCCCAAGGCACGATCCAGGCACCGATCGTGGTCAACGCCGCGGGACCTTGGGCCGGGGTGATCGGCAAAATGGCCGGGGTCGAGATCCCGATCACGCCGTTACGTCGGCAATGGTTTACTACCACGCCTCTTCCAGAAATTCCGCCAGATTTTCCCTTCGTGATTGATTTTGCCCAATCGCTCTATTTCCATCGGGAAGGGGAAGGTCTGCTGATCGGTATGTCTAACCAGCAGGAGCGGCCCGGTTTCAACCAGAATGTTGATGAAGCTTTTGAGATCGTGAACATGGAAGCAGCTCTGAGACGGTTGCCGCTCCTGGAGAAAGCGAGGCGTGCTTCCCATCTCGCCGGCCTCTACGAAGTCACGCCAGATGCGCACCCGATCTTCGGCAAAACGCCGATGGAGGGATTTTACGTTGTAGCTGGATTTTCAGGCCACGGGTTCATGCATGGCCCAATCGCCGGGAAACTGATGAGTGAATTGATCCTCGATGGAGCCTATCGCACGTTGGATGTTTCGATGCTGGATCTGGCGCGCTTTGCGGAAGGTCGCCTGATCCTTGAGTATAACGTTGTCTAATGGAGAGCATATGAGAAGAATATGGCCGGTCTTTTTCCTAGGCTTATTGCTCACAGCATGTGCCCCGAAATACACCTGTCAGGATGCCTTGGGATGCGTGACCATCCCACCAGACAAACCGATTCGCATTGGAGTCGCGCTCACGCTCAGCGGTCCGGATGCTCCTTACGGCATTGATGCTTTGCGCGGGGTGGAACTCGCTATTGCCGATAAAGGCAGTGTGGCAGGGCGTTCTATCGAACTGGTGAAGGAGGACGATCGATGCGATCCGAAAGCCGGCGAAGAAGCTGCTCGTCGCTTGGCATCTGATCCTACGATCCTCGGAGTTATTGGGGAAACGTGCTCTGGTGGCTCGATCCCTGCGGCGCGTGTTTTAAGTGAGGCCGGCATGGTGTTGATTTCGCCATCTAGCACAGCTCCCTCGCTCACCGATCCTCAAACGCACCAACCTGGCTTCTTCCGCACGATCTATAACGATAAACTTCAAGGTACGATCGCGGCCGATTTTCTCTTCAATGCGTTGGGAGTACGCACCCTGGTCACGCTTCATGATGGTTCACCGTATGCCGTTCAACTCCAAGAGGCCACTTGCAAAGCCTTTCAGGACCTTGGAGGCGAATGTCTGGCGCAGATCCGCATTCAAAGCGGGGGTGATCTGACGAGTGTAATTCAGAGGATCAAAGCTATGCAGCCTGAGGCTCTCTATTATCCCCTGTATACCGTGGATGGCGTTGCAGTGACGCGCGGCATTTTCGAGGCCGGTCTGGATAGTCTCGTTTTGATCAGTGCAGATGGGCTCTTAAGCACCGATTTTATCGAGCAAACAAAGCCGGCTTCCAACGGGATGTATCTTTCCGGGCCGGCGATGCCGCAGTATGATTCGAAATTCTTGCAAAAGTATGTACAGCGCTATGGGGAACAACCACTCGCTTCGTACAACGCCCCGGCTTATGATGCCACAATGCTCCTCTTGCTGGCCATCGAAAAAGTAGCTGTCCGGAGTAACGGCACGCTTTATATTCCGCGCCAAGCCTTGCGGGAGGCTATTGCCGCCACAAAGGATTACAAAGGGCTCAGCGGTATGATCACTTGTAATCCCGATGGGGATTGTGGGGCGCCGAATGTCAAAATCTACCAGGTGCGTGGTCAGAACTTTGTCCCGATCTATCCATGAGCTGCTATGCCCAGCGCTGAAATCATTACCATCGGTACGGAACTTCTCCTCGGTGAGACGGTGGATACGAACACCGCAACCCTGGCACGTGCTTTGCGAGGCCTGGGAATCGATCTCTATCGCACCACAACGATTGGGGATAATGCTCAGCGCATTGCAGCTGCCTTGCGCGAGGCACTGCTGCGCGCTGAAATTATCATTACGACCGGCGGTTTAGGCCCAACGGTGGATGACCCGACCCGTGAGGCCGTGGCCTTGGCCGTGGGGGTGCCTACCGAATTCCGCCCTGAACTTTGGGAGGAAATCGTTGCCCGTGTGGCCGCCTACGGCAGGACGCCCGGCGAAAATCAAAAGCGCCAGGCTTATATCCCGAAAGGTGCTATTCCCTTGAGCAATCCGGTGGGAACGGCTCCGGCTTTTATCGTCGAAATTAATGATGAGCAAGATCATCTGCGCACCGTTATTTCGCTTCCGGGAGTGCCGCGCGAGATGGAATATTTGCTTCATCACGCGGTGATCCCCTACCTTCAACAGCGTTTTCACCTGGATACTATCATTAAAGTGCGCACGCTGCACACAGCTGGCGTTGGCGAATCTCTTATAGACGACCAGATCGGCGATCTCGAAGCATTGAGCAATCCCACCGTTGGCCTTGCTGCCCATTCGGGCATCGTCGATATTCGGATCACGGCCAAAGCCGAAGATGAACCTGCTGCCGATCGGATGATCGCTCAAGTGGAAGCGGATCTGCGCCGTCGCCTGGGAGAAACGATCTTCGGCGCCGATCAGGAGACGCTAGAAGGTGTGACGTTTGATCTTGCCGCCCGCCATGGATTTACTGCCTGCGCCTTGGAACACGGCCTGCAAGGCGCATTGAGCAAAAGGTTATCGCGTGCTCCCTTGCCGGCATTGAAAAAGGTGGAGCAAACAGAAGCTATCAGAGGGGAGACTTTGCGCCAGGCATTGGAGAAGCTTTGCGAAACTTGCGCGGCCGAGATCGGGTTGGCTCTCTCAACCTGGGAAGAAACCATACCGCATGTCGAAGTGTGGGTACGTACACCCTATCGAGCAATCTCGAAACATCTGACCTATGGTGGACATCCCCAAAATTTGCCGCGCTGGGCAGTGAATATGGCATTGGATGCGCTGCGCCGGGAACTATTGAGAATTCAAGGATAATCTGTGCTCCGTTAGGGCGTATATAGCTTATTCATACTTTTTAGCCTTTTGCGCCAAAAGAAGCTCATATTCTTGGAAAGCAATGCCTTTTTGATTTTTTGTGAGTTCATTGCAAAAAGTCCTTTCACCACACAAGAAAACGTCCTCGAAGCGTTTCAAACTTTGAGATCCAAATAGGTCTAGGAAAATCGCAAAATTTGGCAACAAAATTTTAGTGATCTATGGTACATAGACTTTTCAATAATTTTTCCGTATCATCCGTGTTTGTCCGTGTCCGATTGAATCGGGCCTAGTTTTTGTATCGGGGTCTCTCGTAGAAATTATCGCGATGGAAATAGCCAAATCCGATCGCTTGGTTTAAGTCCAACTTTCAAGCGCCCAGAGATTAGCTTTGACAAAAGTGTGAGGAATCTGTGGGGCGATTGTGGGTATAATTGAGATGATGCAACGCGCACCCTTTTCCCTTCTTCTGAGAGCGTTTTTGATCGCCTCGCTGTTGCTTTTGCTGCCGCGGATAACCGTTCATTCTCAATCTGCGGGGCGTGAATATTTTCGGGAAACAGGGCACTATGTGGAGGGGGAATTCCTGGCTTTCTACCGTAAAGTAGCCGATCCTGTGCTACTTTATGGGTACCCGATCACCGAACAGATGGTCAGCACCGATGGAAAACGGGTGCAATATTTTCAACGAGCTCGCTTTGAGTACGAGCCGAGCTTGCCGGAAGGGCAGCGCGTTCGGTTGACTCCGATCGGTAAAGAACTCTATACACCTGGCATTGCCTTGCCTCAATACTATAACCCTTCCGGTTGCCGCCTCTTCACCGAGAAGAATATCCCGGTCTGCTTTACCTTCTTGGAATTCTTTGAGAAGAACGGTGGCTTAGCACAATTCGGTAATCCCATCTCCGGTTTTGAAATCCAGGGAAACCTGATTGTCCAGTATTTTGAAAATGCCCGTCTGGAATGGCGCCCTTGGATGCCGGAAGGGCAGCGCGTGGTGGTAAGTGAGCTAGGGCGCTTGCTTTTTGATAAAAAGGGCGAACCCATCCAGGCCCTAGCGCCTTTACCCTCGCCGGATAAGGCCGAACCGATCCCGCCTTTGCAGGTCCGTCTTTCTACCCTGCGCGCCGTGACCAGTTCGACGGATCGGCAGCTCGTTTTCATCATCGTCCAGGATCAAACGCTTCAGCCGGTGCGTGTTAGCGGCAAGCTGACGATCTTCTGGCCGAATTACACCCAATCTGTCTATGACTTTGTCACCAACGAGAATGGAGTGTCTATTATCCCGTTAGAGTTCTCCAATATGCCCTATGGCGGTGTTGTGTTTATCTATGCTCAGGTTCGTTATACGGGCAGCACTATCTTAGAGGCACAGGGACAAACTTCTTTCCGTATCTGGTATTAGTCTGGCATCGCTTTCATCTAGCGGCCGGGGAGCGATTTTTTGAATCCCTGCCGCTTTTTTATTTCACGTCTGGCGCGAGCGCTTCCATTGCTCCCATAGCCATCCGCCAAGCAAAATCACCAGCGCAAAGGCGAAGATCAGCCCGATCATGGCAAAGAACGGCAACCGGCCGCCGAGATGGTAATAGCGGCTGAGATACCATTGAAGGAAGACCAGCACGGCAAATCCTTCAACCCATAGTATCCTGTGCAACCATCCATCGCGCTGTTGCCAGGCATAGGCGGCCAACAAAGCCTGAAAGGCCAAGAAGAAGAGCCGATAGCGCGGGTTATCCCATTGATCTCCGCCCCCGCGCAAAGCCGCGATCAGGATCCACCCCCAACTCAGGATCAAAAAGGCCAGCCAGCGGCGACGTTCGGGCAAAGGTATCTTCCAAACTGCCCGGAAGGCAAAAAGGAGCAAAGGCAAAAGCGCATACCAGCTCGTTGCCCGCAAGATAGCGATCGCCTTGCGGATCGGCAAAGCCGGCTCGATGATCGCTCCCGGCAGGATCGGCTGCAGCACTCCGTACCCCGCCACAAAAGGCAATTGCAAACCGGCCGGCATTTCACCGAAGAGCTTCTGCACCCACCCGGAGCTACGTTCCAGCTGATAGGCATTCCAGCGTACGCTCAGACGAGCCCATTCCCCGATCACCTCCCAAAGGGTCCCGCCGCGCACCGAAACACCCCCCACACTAAGGGCAAAAAACAACGTTCCCAGCAGTATGCTCCCTGCCAGCACCCCCCAAATCCAACCGGGCAAATGTTTCCCACTTTCCATCCATAGCCAAACTCCAAGCGCTATCCCAAAAGCCAGCGCAGTGCCCGGCGAAATCAGCAACAGCCCGATCACCCCGCCTCCCAGTTCCCAGGGAAATCCTCCTTTGCCCTCCCGCTGACGCAAGACGCCGAAGAGCATCATCGCGCCGAAGGTCAACAGGAATGGCTCACGCATTTGCGAAGCTCCCAGCAGCAACGCATCCGGATAGAGTGCGAAAAGCCAGGTTGTCCCACGGGCTGCGCCTTCGGGTAACAATCTTCTGGCGCTTCTTCCAAAATAGAGCACGCCCAGCGCCCCCACCCAGGCCACCAAAGCCACCACCAACAATGGCCGATGGGCATCCGGCGAAAGGAAACGGTAAAGCGCCGCGCTGATCGCCAGTAGCCCCCCATACTGATCGGCATAGAACTGCCGACGGAAGGCATCGCTCAAAGGGCGTTCGCTTTGTGCCAAAGTCCAAGCTTGTCGATCGCGGTTGAAAGCATCGGTAAAGATGTAACCGGCTCGTTCCTGAGCGTTGGGGTAACCGTAGAATGAGAGACCCAGGTACAGGCCGAGGCCGAGCGCCAGGCGGATCAGGAACGACGCCAGGGCCGCCTGCCGCGGAAAAGGCCTCGCCTCGTCCGAAGCGCTTAAGGCCTGCAGCGCCAACACGCCCGGCGCCAATACTGCCAAGAATGCTAACGTACCGCGCAGCCAACTCCCTCCTTGAAAAGCGGCCATGACCATCGCCAACAGCAAAACCAATCCCAAACCGAAAACAACGCTTCGCATGGACGCAAGTATACCTGAAGCTGGTAGAATTCGGTTCAAACCCAAACACACCCACCCGACCATGCTTTGGCGACTCGAACTCCACTCCCACACCTGCTATTCCGAAGATTCGCTCCTCCGCCCGGATGCGCTGCTTCAGACCTGCCTGCGGCGCGGCATTGATAAGATCGCCATCACCGATCACAATACCATCCGTGGCGCGCTCGAAGCATATGCCCTCGATCCAGACCGGGTGATCATCGGTGAAGAGATCATGACCACCCGTGGCGAGCTGCTGGCCTTTTTCCTCCAAGAAGAGATCCCCTCGGGGCTTTCGCCACAAGAGACCATCCATCGGCTGCGCGAGCAAGGCGCTGTGATCAGCGTTTCGCATCCTTTTGATCGCTTTCGCAAAGGCCATTGGCAGTGGCCTGATCTGCTGGAAATTCTACCCCGGGTGGATGCGATCGAAGGTTTCAATGCCCGCTGCTTTCTGCCGGAGTTCAATGCTCAGGCGCAACAGCTGGCGCGGGAGCACGGCATCCCGATCACGGTCGGATCGGATGCGCACGCTGCCTGGGAGATCGGGCGTGCCTCATTGCTCCTCCCGCCGTTTGATTCGGCCGAGGCCTTTCGCCGTCTGCTATCCCAGGCTCAGGTCCGGGCGCGGCTTTCGCCACCGTGGGTGCACCTGTTTTCGCGCTATGCCGTTTGGCGCAAACATCGGCAAAGGTCTGGAGTATAATTGTGCTCGATGCGCGTGCGAGTGAAGCTGATCGCTACCTACCGTCAACATCTTCCCCCCGGAACTCGCGGCGATACGGTGGAGCTGGAAGTCGCAGAAGGCACAACTGTGGCTCAAGTGCTCGAACTGTTTGGCATCCCCCTCGATGATAGCAGCGTGATCGTGCTCAACGGTCGCACCGTTTCTCTGGGTACCCCTTTGCAAGAGGGAGATACGGTAGCGGCCTTTTCGGCTATTGCCGGTGGTTAAAGTATCTATAAACCCTCAGGAGGTCATATCATGTATGGCTGGCATGGAAGGATTTTGCGCGTTGACCTGACCCAACGTCGCGTGCAGATCGAGACCGTAGCCCCACAGCGGGCGAAAGACTACCTCGGCGGCCGCGGCTGGGCGATCCGTTATCTGTACGATGAAGTCGATCCGCTCGTCGATCCGCTCTCGCCGCAGAATAAGCTCATTTTCGCCACCGGCCCGCTGACCGGCACGCCGGCCCCGACCGGGAACCGCTACATGGTGATCACCAAATCCCCTCTGACCGGCGCTTTAGCCCATTCCAATTCCGGCGGCGATTTTCCCACCTGGATGAAGCGCACCGGTTTCGATATGTTCATCTTTGAAGGGCGCGCCTCGGAGCCGGTCTACGTTTGGATCAATGAGGACCAGATTGAAATTCGCTCGGCAGCGCACCTCTGGGGATTGGACGTGCACCAGACGACCGACCGCGTGCTAGCCGAAACCGATCCCGAAGCCAAAGTCGCCTGTATCGGCCCGGCAGGGGAGAACTTGGCGCTGATGGCCGCTATCATGAACGATAAGCATCGCGCTGCGGCCCGCTCCGGCGTGGGCGCGGTGATGGGGAGCAAAAACCTTAAGGCGGTGGTCGTAATGGGGCGCAAGGACCCACCCATGTTCGACGAGCAGGCAATGCGCGAGCTCAGCGTGACCATCTCGAAGGAAGTCGGTGCAGATGTCAAAAAAGGCTCTAACCTGCGCATTTACGGCACCGCTTACGTTCCGCAGGTGACCAACACACTGGGCATCCTGCCCACCTACAACTGGCAGACCGGCGTCTTTGAGCATGTTTCCCAGATCGACGGTGTGGCGCTGCGCGAAAAATATCTCGTGCGCCATAAGCCCTGCTATCGTTGTCCGATCGCCTGTGGCCGGGTGACCCGCGTTCCGGATGGCAAATATGCCGGCGAAGGCGAAGGCCCCGAATACGAGACGATCGCTTCCCTTGGCAGCGCCTGTGGCGTCAGCGACCTGGCGGCTTTGACCAAAGCCAACTACCTCTGCAATGAGCTCGGCTTGGATACCATTTCTGCCGGCATGACCGTCGCTGCTGCTATGGAGATGTACGAAAAAGGTTATATCCCCGAAGAGCGCATTGGGCAACCTTTGCGTTTTGGCGATGCCGATGCTCTGATCGAGATGATCCGCAAAATGGCCTACCGCGAGGGCTTTGGCGACGAATTGGCCGAAGGGAGCTATCGTCTGGCCGAGAAATACGGTCACCCGGAGATCGCCGTCACGGCGCGCAAGCAAGAATTCCCCGGCTACGATCCGCGCGGCTCACAGGGCATGGGCTTGCTTTATGCCACCTCGAACAAGGGCGCCTCGCACATGGAAGGCGATGTGGCCTATGAAGAGGTCTTCGGCGTTCCGGTCAAGATCGATCCCCTCACATCCGAAGACAAGGCCGAGCTGGTCCGCCGCTTCCAGGATGCCTTTGCTCTGATCGATTCCTCCGGCCTGTGCGTTTTCCTGGCCGTGCGCTATGTTTTCACCAAAGAGCGCATGATCCTGCCCACGCGCCTAGCGCAACTGATGAAGCTGACCACCGGCGTAGAGTATACCCCCGAAGAAGTGCTGAAAGCCGGCGAGCGCATCTATAACCTGGAACGGCTCTTTGTGCTCAAGGCCGGCTCCACCGAAGATAGCCTCCCGCCGCGTATGCTCCATGAGCCGCTGCCGGAAGGCCCGGCCAAAGGCAAAGTGGTAGAACTGGATAAGATGCTTCCGGCCTACTATGCTTCCCGTGGCTGGGATGAGAAAGGCTGGCCAACCCCTCAGAAGTTACAAGAACTGGGTCTGGAAGCGTGAGAATCCCCCGGTAGAGAACAGGCCTGCCCAAGCAGGCCTGTTTTATTTACGGTGTGACGATCGGATACCCGGCGTCCTGCCAGGCGAGAATGCCCCCGCTGATACTTGTGGCCTCAAAACCGTTTTCGGGCAAAATATCTCGTCCGACTGGCAAATCACTAGGATCCGCTTATCCTTCGGCATTCGTCCAACCGATTCGGCAGCTGATCGAGCGGGATAAGCGTGGCATTCGGCACGTGAAAAGTATCCCACTCCTCCTGCGTGCGCACATCGAGGGCACACAATTTCTGCACTGTGTCCATGTTATCATTTGCCGCATGTCGCTCTACTTCCAACTCCTCTTCTTCATGCTGCTGCGCACAGTTTTCAATACCGCCTACCGCATGGTCTATCCTTTCTTGAGCACGTTTGCTCGCGGCCTGGGCGTTGACCTGAGCCTCCTCTCCATGCTGGTGGGGGCGCGTGCCTTTCTCGGCATCAGCGTGCCGCTGATCTCCTCCATTGCCGATCATCGCGGGCGTAAGTTCGGCATGTTAGGCGGCATTCTCCTGTTTGGCCTCGGCATGGCGCTCTTCACCTTTTTCCCCTCCCTCCTCACTTTTGCCTTTGCCCTGTTCCTTGGCCTGATCGGCAAATACCTTTTCGATCCCTCCATGCAAGCCTACCTCGGCGATCGGGTCTCCTATGCCCGGCGTGGCCTTGCCCTGGCGATTACCGAGATCGGCTGGTCACTGGCCTTCATTTTGGGCATTCCCTTCATGAGCTGGATGATTGCCCGTTTCGGTTGGAAAGCTCCCTTTCCGTTCCTGCTCGCCATTGCCGCGGTCATGTTCCTGGCGGTTTTCCTGCTCATCTCCGATCGAGACCCTCATCATCGCCCGTCCGATCATCCCTGGGCGCATTTTTCTCACGTCCTGCGCGATCTGCCCACCCTGGCGGCCATCTCGATCGCCACCTGGGCCAGTGCGGCCAATGAGTTGGTTAACCTGATCTTCGGCGTCTGGCTGGAAGACTCTTTCCATCTCCAACTCCTGGCCTTAGGAGCCGCCTCGGCAGTCATTGGCCTTTCGGAACTGAGCGGCGAAGGCCTGGTTGCACTGCTCACCGATCGTATTGGCAAACCCCGCTCCCTGATGCTCGGTCTACTCGGCAACATCCTCGCCGCCTTAGCGCTGCCGATCCTCGGTCGCACACAAACCGGTGCCCTGATCGGCCTCTTCCTCTTCTATATCACTTTTGAATACATCATGGTCAGCCATGTCCCGCTGATGACCGAAATGCGCCCGGATGCCCGTGCCACTACCATGGCCTTCAACCTGAGCGGTCATTCTATCGGACGTGCCCTGGGCGCCTTTCTCTCCGCCTGGCTCTACTATCGCTGGGGATTCGGCATCATCACCCTGATCGCCGTCTTGTTCAATCTTTTCGCCTTACTTGCCCTCCGACGGGTACAAGCTTCTAATAGGGTATAAGAAGGAGGGGAAAAGACATGAGCATTCAGCCCCTTCACGCTTGGGACCTGCTCCCGGAGCAGGCTATGACCCTTCAGCAGGCGCTGCGGGCGCAACTGATCTTGACCTGGGCTCCTCGCCCGATCCGAAGCATTGCCGGCGTCGATGTTGGGGTACAAGGCGCACATGGGCGGTGTGCCGTTATCGTCCTCTCCTATCCGTCCTTGGAGAAATTGGATGCCGTGGTGATCGAAGATCAGGTTACCTATCCCTATATCCCCGGCCTGCTCACCTTTCGCGAAGGCCCGCTGGTACTCAAAGCCTGGGAACGCCTGACCGTCTTGCCGGATATCGTCATATTCGATGGTCAGGGAATTGCTCACCCCCGGCGCATGGGCATTGCTGCCCACCTTGGCCTATGGCTGGATAGGCCGACCTTGGGAGTGGCCAAATCCCGCCTCTATGGTCATCATGCCATGCCCGGCGAAAATGTGGGGGATTTTGCCTATCTTTATGCCGAAGAAGGTGATGAGATCATCGGCGCCGTCGTGCGCACGCGCGCCAGGGTGAAACCGGTCTACGTTTCACCCGGTCATCGCATGGACTTGTCGCAGGCCATTCAGCTGACCCTTAGCACCTGTCGCGGCTATCGGCTGCCGGAGCCCACGCGTCTGGCGCACCACCTGACCCGCAGCATGGCGTAATGGCCTCTCCTATGGGGCACTTATCTTGCCTTGCGGATATCCTCAACCGCTTCCGGATTGACCAGCGAGCTGGTATCACCGGGATCCTGTCCCAAGTAAGCGGCGCGGATCATGCGACGCATCACCTTGGCGTTGCGAGTCTTCGGCAGATCGGAGACGAAGAGCACTGCCCTCGGCGCCAGCGCTTTGCCCATGGCCTCCACCACCCGCCGATGAATTTCCTGCCGTAGCGCCTCGCTCGGCGTCACCTGTGGGCGGAGCACGACGAACAATACCAGCGCCATCCCCTTGATTTCATCCGGAACGCCGATCGCTGCCGCTTCCACCACGTCCGGATGCTGCACTACCACCGATTCCACTTCGGCCGGTCCCAGCCGCTTGCCAGCGATCTTCAGCGTATCGTCTGAGCGCCCCAGGATATACCATAGTCCATCCTCGTCCACGGCGGCAAAATCACCGTGCACCCAGACGTTCGGCCAGCGTGACCAATATGTATCCAAATAGCGCTGGCGATCCTTCCAAAAGCCACGTGTCATTCCGATCCAGGGTGCCTTAATCACCAGCTCGCCCACCTGACCCCGTACCGAATGCCCCTCCTCATCGAAAACATCCGCCGCCATTCCCGGGCAAGGCGCGGAAAAGGCACAAGGCTTCAGCGGCAGGATGGGGTTGCCCATCACGATCCCGCCGGAGATTTCCGTTCCGCCGGAATAGTTGATGATCGGCCGTTTTCCTTCGCCCACTTCTTGGAAGAGCCACATCCACGGGTCAGGGTTCCAGGGTTCACCGGTGCTGCCGAAGAAGCGCAAGGACGAAAGATCGTGTTTGCGCGCCTGTTCTGCCCCGTGCGGGATGATCGAGCGCACGAAGGTCGGTGAAAGTCCTAAATGCGTTAGCCGATGGCGTTCTACCAATGCCCAAACGCGATCTACGGCCGGGTAATCCGGTGCTCCATCGTAGAGGAAAAAGGTCGCCCCCAGGATCAGCGCCCCGAAGACCAGCCAGGGGCCCATCATCCAGCCCATATCGGTCATCCAGAAGATACGATCGCCTGTGTGCACATCCATCCCAAAGGCCATATCCTGTGCGCTTTTGACCGGGAAGCCACAGTGGGTATGCAGCGCGCCCTTCGGACGGCCGGTGGTGCCGGAAGTGTAAATGATCATCAAAGGAGCTTCTGCTTCCGTGATCTCGATCTCGGCCTCGGGAGATTGTTTTTCCACCAGCTCATGCCACCAATGATCTCGCCCCGGCGTCATGGGAACTGGCTGGCCGCTGTGACGAAGCACGATCACGTGGCGCACGGAGGGCACCTGTGCAACGGCCTCATCGGCGATTGTTTTCATCTCCACGGCGCGCCCGCGGCGGAAGGCGCCATCGGCGGTGAACAGGGCCTTGGCCTCGGCATCTTGCAAGCGCGTGATCACCGCGCCGGCACCGTAGCCGCTGAAAAGGGGCAAGATCACGCCGCCAATGCGTGCGATGGCCAGCAAAGCGATGGCGATCTCCGGCCTCATCGGCATAAACAAACCGATGGCATCCCCTTTTCCCAACCCTAAGGCGCGCAGTGCGTTGGCGCAGCGATTGACCTCGGCATGCAGCTCGCCGTAGGTCATGCTCCGCACCGTTCCTTCTTCTCCCTCCCAAAGCAGCGCCAAGCGATGCGGATCCTGCTCTGCCCATTTATCCACGCAGTTATAGACAATGTTCATCTTTCCCCCAACACACCAGCGCGGAAAGGCGATCCCATCGGAGAGATCGATCACTTTCTCATAGGGATGAAAGAAGCGGATATCCAGATAGCGTAACACGGCCTCGGTGAACCAGGCCACATCTTCCGTTGAGCGGCGCATCAGCTCGTCGAAGCTTTCAATTCCATGTTGACGCATGAATGCCGTCAAATGCGCACGCTCCACGTACTCCGGTGTAGGACGCCATACAATCGGCCCGCCAAATGTGAACGCCTCGGACATGGACACCTCCTAGGCTGATTATACAACGATCCGGCAATCCTCAGGTTGCCCATGCAAAGTTTGCTATGGGCGTAAACGGTAGTTCACTGAATTTTTCGCGCATCCCCGCATATCGCATAAAGCGGGCAAACCACGTTTTGTGCCGCGGAATTCGTGGGATCCTCCCCATTCTTAGAATTTTGGGAAGAGCGGAAAGCGCAATACACACACGATTTTGCTATACCGATTCAAATTTTTGGGGCCTCTTGACATACTACTAGAATTATGGCATAATATGCCTAA
>DAOUBG010000005.1:0-9732 GCA_034432895.1 Anaerolineales bacterium | reverse complement strand
CTCAACCTGCAGGGCGAAGACCGCCCGGAACACACCGAAACCCTGCTCCTGGGCAACCTGCTTTCCTTCTACGAGCAATTGCGCCTATATGACGAGCAAGCGGATGACTTACGGCCCTACAACCTGGAAAAGCCGCTCTGGATATTCGTGGGCAGCACGGTCAACGCCGTCTATTCCGAAAACCGTAAGCCCCGCAGCGATGTGCTCACCGTCGTGCGCTTCCTGCATCGCGTGCTCAGCGATAGAACATGGGCGGTCGAGACCCTCAAGACGCTCCTGCAAGGGAAGAGCGGCCTGCGCGGCCCGGATGGGGCAGATGTGTTCGTAGACCGCTTCAAGGCGCTCAAGGAACTGGGATTGAACGCCGAAACCCTCTATGCCGACATTTTGCGCCGCGTCTTTCACACAGCTTCTGGCGGCGGCCTGCACCTGGCCGACATCCGCGGCAGTGCGGGCGAAATCGGGCTGAAAGCCGCCGGCGCCGAGCGCTACTTTGGCCTGATCTACATCGGCGATACCTCCGCCTTCAAGAAACTGGTGGAAGAACAGGCCGCCGAAATCACGCTGGAAGAAGAAGCCATCGGCGGATCGCTCTTTAGCGACATCAACCGGCCCGACTCCTCCATTCACGTCCTGATCGGTGCCAAGAAATTCATGGAGGGCTGGAACTCCTGGCGCGTCTCCACCATGGGGCTGCTCAACATCGGCCGGCAGGAGGGGTCGCAAATCATCCAGCTCTTCGGCCGCGGTGTGCGCCTAAAGGGCAAGGGCATGAGTCTGAAACGCAGCGCTGTGCTGAGTGGGCCACACCCCAAGCATATCAACCTGCTGGAAACGCTCAATATCTTTGCCGTGCGCGCCAACTACATGGCCCAATTCCGCGCCTACCTCGAACGCGAGGGAGTGGAAACCGAGCCGGTCATCGAACTGCCTCTCTGCACCTGGATCAACGAGCCGGCACTCAAGAAAGACCTGGTCATTCCCCGCATGCCCGCAGGCCGCGATTTTGTCGCCGAGCAGCGCTTACTGCTGGCATACGACAAAGAGATAAAGGTGCATGTGGATATGTCCGTTCGGGTGCAGATGATGGTCAGCACGGCGCAGGGCTTGCATGAAGTCGGCGCGCAGGCCGGAACGGAGCGACAAATTCCCTCTGAAAGCCTGGCGCTGGTGGATTGGGAGCAGGTGTATCTGGAGCTACTGGATTACAAAACCCGTCAGGGCTGGCGCAATCTGATCATCTGCCCGGAGACGCCGCGGCAACTGATGGGGCAAATCGCTTACACCCTGATTGCCGATGATGCAGTAGTCAGTCCGAGAACATTTGCCGAGCGCGAACTGCTCCAACAAGCCGTGAGCGCCATTCTGCGCAAGTACCTCGACACCTTCTACCGCCGCCGTCGCGAGGGCTGGGAAAGAGAGACGTTGGAGTATCGCCCGCTGGACGAAAACGACCCCAACCTGGCCTTCAACCGCGATCGGGTGGCAGAAGGCAAAGCCACCTATATCGTCACCGTCAAACGTTCTGATACAGCGCTTGTCGAAGCCCTCCAGAAGCTATTGGCGGAAGCTGATCGCCTCTACCATCAAGAAGACCGAGACTTGCCCCGTATCTATTTCGATGGTCATCTCTACCTGCCCCTGCTGGTGCAGGAAACGGACCAATTCACCTCCACCCCGCCGGCGCTCAACAAGAGCGAAGCGCGCTTCGTGCGCGACTTGAGGGACTTCTGGGAACAGGAAAAAAACGGGATGATGGCCGGGAAAGAAGTGTACGTGCTGCGCAACCTGAGCCGCGGCAAGGGAGTGGGTTTCTTCGAGAACAGCGGCTTTTATCCCGACTTCATCCTGTGGGTGGTGGATCAGCAACAACACACGCAACGCATCATTTTTGTGGAGCCGCACGGCATGTTGCAAGCCAAAGCCTATATTCATGATGAGAAAGGCCGCTTGCACGAGCGGTTGCCCCAACTGGCGCAAGAAGTGGCGAAAACCAGCAACCGGACGGGAATATCCCTGGATTCCTTCATCATTTCCGCCACCCCGTATAATGAATTCTACCAACACTACGATGACGGCACCTGGGATCGGTCGAAGTTTGCCGAAAAGCACATCCTCTTTCAAGAGCGCAATGGGAAGTACGACTACATTAGATTGTTATTGTCGGGCAGCTAACACCCGCTTTCTGGGAAACAGCGCTGTAGGTGTGCCTGTTTCCCCCAGAAGAAATGATGGCCCCGCCATCATGAGAGGTTGCAGCAGATGCGGGGATTCTGCGGCACCTGCGGCGAGCATTTTCCTTGCTTCGAGATTTCCCTGTTCCCAAACAGAAGCCATGCCCGCCCACCCGCAGGTAACGCAAGCCGTTGGCACGCCCCTTGCATAACTAAAAACGGGACACAATCGCTGTGTCCCGTTTGCTTTTGTGGGAAATCTCAATACAAACCTTCGAGCGCGTCCAAAATTTCCAAACCGTTTTTTGCTTCGCTTGTCAGCGTTGCGCCGTCTTTCGCGGTCAAGGCCTGTTCTTGTGTGGCAATACTCGCGTCAAATTGCGCCGCGAGATCTTTCCCGTTGTGTTCCAAAACGGAAGGTTTAACGCTTTCCCAAACTGACTTGACCTTTGCCAAACTTGCCGCCGCCGCGTCATAATTGTTTGCGGCAACATCAAGAATGACTTGACGCTCCCACACATCCAACCGTCCAATATCAGCGGGGACTTTCGGATTGTAAACAGCGAATAATTCAATAACTGCCGCGCTTAAGTCATTGGCGGATTGCATAGTCGCCATCGCATCTTTCGCCGCAGAAGCCGTTTGAAGTTTAGCAAGCGCAGATGAAAACGCGTCTTGTATGGCTTGTTGCGCTCCATCTTTGCCCGCTTGCGGTTGATAAACTTTCC
Source organism: Anaerolineales bacterium (assembly GCA_034432895.1). Taxonomy (GTDB): domain Bacteria; phylum Chloroflexota; class Anaerolineae; order Anaerolineales; family Villigracilaceae; genus 630D-37. The sequence continues at coordinate 6,830 of DAOUBG010000005.1, read as the reverse complement.
ACGAATTCGTAATGCTTGTAACGTCCGCGTTAATTTTGTCCCAATTGCCGCTTGCCGCAGAGTCAATAATATCTTCCGCCGCGCCTCCAATGGTTTGCAAAGAATCTGGCACAACGCCAGTTTTTGTTGCTGCAGGTTTTCCGCCGCAGGCAGAAAGCGCCACAACAACAACCAGCATTAGCAAGACAAGAATTTGAATATGTTTTTCATTTTGATTTTCTCCTTTTGATTTTAGTGAGCAAATGTGACGTGCCTCAGTATTTGTATCCAGCTGGAAAGAGTCAGAGCAGGTTGGGTTTGGGTAACACATTGGGCGGCGAAGTTCGCCGGGATTTGATAGCCCAACGAGCTGGGAGGACGGCGAGTATTATAGCACATCCACCAGTACTTGGGCGTCCAACAGAGTGGAAAACCTTTCGCACTGCAAGCATTCATCGCGGAACTTGTCATGGAAACTGTCACCCAGCGCCTAAAATTACCCGGCGCACAATGGTTGGGAAGGAGCCATCCAGACCGCCAAAGCCCGAGCGGCTTGGTTGAGCGGCCAGTGGCACAGCCTTTACCACAAACGGGCTACTTCGTCCTTGGCTATCTGACCACTTTTGAGTGCACACCCGGTAGAAGGAGCATTGACGCAAGAGGAGGCAAGCTTTATAATCCTGCGGTGATTCGGGGACGTGCCGGAATTGGCAGACGGGCTTGACTTAGGATCAAGTGCCGCAAGGCGTGTGGGTTCGAGTCCCACCGTCCCCACTGATTCCATAATTTTTATCTTGAGGTCACATGAAGGTCGAATCTACCCTTTTGGAAAACCACGAAGCCAAGCTCGTTGTTTGGGTTGAAGACGAGCAATTTGAACAGGCTAAGCGCCAAGCAGCGCGCAAAATCTCCAAAGATATTTCCATTCCCGGCTTCCGACCGGGCAAAGCGCCTTATGAAATTGTTTTACGCACGGTCGGCGAAAAAGCGATCGTTCAGGAGGCGATGGATGCATTGCTAGACGAGATCTACCCTCAGGCATTGCAGGAAGCCCGGTTGGAGCCGGCCGCACCAGGACACTTAATTAACTTCACATTGACCCCGGAAGTGACGTTTACTTTCCATGTTGTTCTGGAACCGGAAGTCACCCTGCCCGAGGATTATCGTCAGCTGCGCATTCCCTATGAGCCTCCGACGGTGAGCGAAGAAGAGCTGCAGGAGGCGCTCTTTTCGCTCCAATTAGATAACGCTCTGCTTGAGAGAGTTGAACGGCCGATCGAAGAAGGAGATGCAGTTCACCTCAGAATTTTGACCCCTGATGGGGCTACCCGTACCGTAAATTTGTATCTCTCTCTCGAACACCAAAATAACGAAGCAGATAAGAAGCTCGCGGAGGCTTTGCTGGGGCGAAAAGCCGGTGACGAATTCGATTTCATCGTTACACCGGCCGAGAAGCCTGAGCTAGCCAAAGAGGAAACTTGGCATATCGTCATCGAAGGGGTATCCAAGGCGACTCTGCCGACCCTCGAAGAGGTGGCCGGCCAGATGTCTCTCACCCTGGAGCAGATGACTGAGGATTTCCGACGAGTCCTTGAAAGAAACAAGCGGGAAAAATACGATCAAGAGTACCTGGAAGAAGTGATAAAAGCCTTACGAGAGCGATCTCGCCTCGTTTATTCACCCCAGTTGCTGGAGGAACACGTCAAACAGGCTTTGGAAGAAACAAAGGAGACCCTGGCCAGCTCCAACATAGATTGGAAATCCTATTTGAGCACACTGGGCCTAAGCGAGGAAGAATACATCGAGAAGATATTGCGCCCGCGCGTGAAAGAAGAGCTTGAGATTAGGTTGCTCATCAATAAGATATGGGAGCAAGAACAACTCTCCCTTGAGCCAGAAGAGGTGATGGACGAGTTGACCAACGAGCTGGAGAAACTGAGGCGAAACGGTGTTGATGTGCGCAAGTTAACCAAGAGACGAGAAAATACATCCTGGCTCTTCAATCGAGCCACCCGTCAGGCAAGCAACGCTAAAGTTTTCCGATTCTTGATGGATCTGGCCTCTGGCGAGCTGGAGCGCCGCGAGCAGGAAGCGGCCCAACAAGCCTCGGCGCTGCAAGAGCCGGCTACGGCAGGCGAAAGCGCCCCGTCTGCGATCGAGGCGCAACCCGAAGCGGCCAAGGAACAGCAGGCAGTTCAGGAGTGAGCATTCGCCGCAGTCGGCACCTTATTCGATGTGTCTCTTAGTTATATGGTTGAGGAGATGGTAACGATGATTCCCCATTTCAAGAACGTCATCCCGATGGTAATCGAATCCTCAGGGCGCGGCGAACGCGCCTATGACATTTACTCTTTGCTGCTCAAGGAGCGTATCGTCTTCCTGGGGATGCCGATTGACGAACAGGTCGCCAATCTGATCGTCGCCCAGTTGCTTTACCTGAACCACGAGGACCCGGAGCGGGAAATTCAGATGTACATCAATTCGCCTGGTGGGCAGATCTACGCTGGGTTGGCGATTTACGATACGATGCAGATGATCAGCAATCCGATCAGCACGGTGGCGGTGGGCGTGACGGCTTCGTTCGGCACGGTGTTGTTGACCGCCGGCACCAAGGGGCGCCGCTACGCGCTACCGCACGCCACCATCCATATGCACCAGCCTTTGGGTGGAGCGCAAGGTCAGGCAGTGGATATTGAGATTCAGGCACGCCAAATCTTGCGCCTGAAGGCCCTGCTGAACGAGATCCTTTCCAAGCACACCGGGCAGCCCCTGGAAGTGATCGAGCGCGATACGGATCGGGATTTTTACCTGGACGCGCGCGCCGCCGTGGAATACGGCATTGTGGATCAGGTGTTGGAACCACCCCAAAAGGTTTCCTGAGCCATTCTCCCCAGATAAAAATGGGCGACCGTTTCGGACGGTTGCCCTATTTTTTTATCTGCCGATAGAATGCCGCGGCCTGCGCCATGCAGGTGGGGTAATCGGCGCGGCGGGCGATGAGTTCGGCATTTTGCCCAAAAGCCCGGTGGCGGAGAGCGCGATCGTGCAGGGCGCGCAAGAGGGCCTCTGCCATGGCTTCGGCTTGAGTGGGAGGATAGAGCAGGCCGTTCTGCTCGGGTTCGATCCACTCCCGAATGGATTCAAGATCGCCGGCCACAGGGAGACAACCGCAGGCCATACCTTCCAGGAGCGAGTTGGGAGTGCCATCGTGAACGCTGGGGGAAATGAGCACAGCCGCCTGACGGTAGATCTGGGCCATTTGAGGATGAGGCAGCGCCGGGAGAAGGGTCACCGCCGAATCCAGGCCGGAGGCACGAACCTGACCTTCAACAGCAGGATTCCCGGCCATGCCCACGCACAGAAAGCGAACTCGCGGCTCGACACGTGCTACCAGGGATGCCGCCTGAAAGAAGAGATCGTTGCGGATATAGGCGCGCAGGCCGCGCGGATGGACGATGATCGGTTCTTCAACAGGAGTAGGGGGAGGAAAGAAAATGTTTCGGTCAACGCCACCGTTGCCAGGAATGACGAGCGTTGGGCGCTCGGGGACCAGTCCCCAGGCATGGGCCAGACGAATATCGCGCCGACAATCGGCGTGCAAAGCGTGCGTGGTGCGCAAGGTGCGCCGCGTCCAGGCCGCCAAAAGGGGAGAGGCCGGCGCATGGAGGGTGAAATCGTTGCCCCACACGGAGACCATCCAGGGGAAAGGCAGGCACGCCGCGGCGGTGAGCATGCCTTCATACGGGATGCGCAAGGCGTGGACGAGTTCGGGACGAATTTCTTCGGCCCAGCGCCGCAACCGACGGGCGGCAAAGGGGATGGTGAGCGGAGCGACCTGGTGACGTAGGCGGGTGCGCCAGGTGGGATTGCCGGCCGTCGAACGCGCCCCTGAAGCCAGCCCGGAAAAGCCCACCGGAATGAATCGGAAGCCGGCCAAAGGGAGAGGCGGCGCGGCGGGGAAGGTGGAGGCCAGGTAGACTTCGTCACCGCGCCGGGTGAAGTAACGTATCCATTGCAAAGCGATCGGCGAGCGACCGTCGGCAACGAAGAGCAGGCGCATTTTATTTGGCGATCTCGACGGCGCGCGTTTCGCGGATCACAGTCACTTTGATCTGGCCGGGATACTGCATAGTTTCTTCGACCTTGCGGGCAATATCACGCGCCAGGCGAGCGGCGGCCAAGTCGTCGATCTCTTCGGGCTTGACCAGGATACGCACTTCACGGCCAGCCTGAATGGCAAACGCCTGTTGCACGCCCTTATAGGAGAGTGAGAGCTCTTCCAGGCTGCGAATGCGTTTGATGTAGGCCTCCAGGTCCTCGCGGCGGGCGCCGGGACGAGCACCGGAGATGGCATCGGCTGCTTCGACGATCACCGCTTCCACGCTGAGCTGCTCGACCTCATGATGGTGCGATTCGATGGCATTGACGACGATCGGATGGACACCATAGCGACGGCAGAATTCGGCACCAATGCGGGCATGGGTGCCATCTTGGTTGTGATCCATCGCCTTGCCGATATCATGGAGGAAGCCACCTTGTTTGGCCAGCTCGACGTTTGCGCCCAATTCGGCGGCCAAGATGCCGGCCAGACGTGCCACTTCCACCGCATGGGCCAGCTGATTCTGCCCGTAGGAAGTGCGGAATTTCAAGCGCCCCATCATGCGTAGGACCTCCGGATGCAGACCGGTAATGCCGGCCTCGAAAGCGGCTTCTTCGCCGGCCTCTTCGATGATCTTTTCTACGGCCTTACGCTCCTCTTCCAGCACCTTTTCGATCTGTCCGGGATGGATGCGCCCGTCAATCGTCAGGCGGGTGAGGGCACGGCGGGCGATCTCACGGCGCACAGAATCAAAGCAGGAGATGGTGACGGCTTCAGGCGTATCGTCCACGATGACATCCACGCCGGCGGCCATTTCAAAGGCCTTGATGTTGCGGCCATTGCGTCCGACGATGCGTCCTTTCATCTCTTCGTTCGGCAGTGGAACGACGGCAGTGGTGACTTCGGCCACATGTTCAGAGGCGACGCGTTGAATGGCTTCGGCGATCAGCTTGCGGGCACGCTTTTCGCCTTCTTCACGCGCTTCGGCCTCGATCTGGCGGATGATGCGCGCCATATCGGCACGCGCTTCCTTTTCAACCTGTTCCAACAACATACGGCGTGCTTCTTCGGTGTTCATTTGGGCAATTTCTTGCAAACGGTTCAGTTGTTCCTGGTAAAGCTTTTCGATCTCGTTGGCGCGGCGATCAATGGCGCTCTGGCGCTTGTTCAGGCTTTGTTCGCGCTGCTCCAGGCGCTCGGCACGGGCATCCAGCTCAGCACGGCGGCGCTCCAGGCGATCCGCTTCGCGGCTGAGTTCAACCCGTCGTTCCTTGATCTCTTGTTCGGCAGCTTGTACAATCTTGACAGCGTCCTCGCGCGCTTTGCTTTCGATCAGACGCGCCTGGGCCTGGGCGGCTTGCAGGATGTTTTCGGCGTGTTCGGCTTCCGCCCTGCGCGCCTCTTCGGCCTGATAACGGTGAAAGAAGTACCCCAGCGCGGCGCCAATCAGGAAAGCGGCGATGACGGAGAAAAAGATCAGGATGGGAGTCATGGTCAGACCTCGCTATTCAAAGGGGATGTCACGGTTCTCGTTCTGTAATTCTTCCCAAAGGTGTCGGACAACAGTCTTGGCAATCTCATAGGAAAAGCCTCGACGGGTGAGATAAGCGATCAATTTTTGGCGAAAGGAGCGGGAATCCAAACCCCGCAGGCGCTGAGCACGGGGACGCGCCGCGGCGTAGGCCGCCGCTTCCTCCTCTACCTCGTCGAGCGCTTCTTGAATGACGTGCTCATCGAGCCCCTTGCGGCGCAGTTCCTGGCGCAAAAGGCGTGCACTGCGCGGACGAAAGGTTTGGCGATTTTCCACCCAGGCGTGGGCAAAATCGACATCATCAAGCAAGCCATTCTGGCGTAAGCGTTCCAGGGCCTCCTCGATGATCGCTTCGCTCCAACCGCGTTGTTGCATGCGTTGACGCAGTTCGGCCTCGGTGCGGGCGCGATAGCCGAGGAGGCGCAAGGCGTATTGCAGGGCCTGTTCACGGGTATCGGCCTCCTGCAGGGTGGCGATCTTTTCGGCGGTCAATTCGTCACCCACCTTGAGCCAGGCGGCTACCAGACGCGTCAGGCCAAAGGCGAATTCCCCGTCCAGGTAGATATTCACCCGCTGCGGGTTGCGTTTCTGGGGTTCGATGGCCGTAATCTTTGGCATAAAACAAGACAGCCGTGTGCCACCAGGCGGCCACGGCTGCCAGAGATCTCTGGGTAAGTCAGCACGCACTCACCTAAAAAGGGAGTACGTAGAAAAGATTCTTTTTACCGAATCAAACGACACGATAACCCAAGGCGAATTCACAAAACCACCCGGATGTTCCCCATCCGTAAACCGATCCTATTCTCGTTTTTCTGTTTGTGGATAGAGTCACCAGGCGGGTGACTTCCGAATTCTCCTAAGCCAGAATTGTTTTCCAGAAATCCATTTGCAAGCCAGGCCGCATAGCGGCGAAATTTTCTCAAGTGGTTTTCATTATAACCGATTTTGGTGACTTGTGGGGATGTACTTTGGAAGGAGCGCAGGGATTTTTTGTTCCAATAACCCCCCGGCAATAAAGCATGGAAATGCAAGGGTCTTCCCCGGTAAAATTCGCGTAAATCCTGAAAATTCTTTCCATTCCCCTGAACGGGCAGGACATCGTCTACCCTCTAGGCGCGTGGGGTGTGTTCCAATTTTGTCGGGGAGTGGGTAAAACAAGACAGGAGGTGCACCATAAAATGTACGTTCGATGGAAGCAGTGCTGGAGTGGGCAAAAAGCCA
>DAOUBG010000004.1:0-25921 GCA_034432895.1 Anaerolineales bacterium | reverse complement strand
GGGGCGTTTTCCGTTGTCCCTGAGCCGAGGGCCGGACTGCCGGCCTGCAGGTGGTAGTCGCCTGGCTCGCCCCAGGCCGGGCGGACGAAGCGCGGGTCGCCACACAAGTTGCCTGCCCCCAACCCGACAAGATTGGCGCAGGTATAAGTCTGCTCGCCGTGCGTCAGCAGGATTTCGTTCTGCGGGAAGAAGAACAGGGTGTGGTCTATGCTCACCGCACTGGCCGGGGCGATGAAGATCGGCGCTTCGGGGCCGCGGCTGCTGAAGATGGTGTTGCGCACCGTAACCTGGGCGGGAACGTCGGGGTAATCGTGCTGCACGTACATCAGGTAGTTGTGGCCGAGGTAGTCGTCCACGGTGACGTTGACGATCTCGAACCGGGCGTTGGCCTGCTTTTCGGGGGCGATGACGATGGCTGCCCAGGGGGAGGGGTCGGGGTTGCCATCGCCGCGGCCGTAGATCAGGCTGTTCTCGATGCGGCTGTTCGGTCCCCAGAGTTTCACCCCGTCGCAGGAATTGTTCGCCACGATGGTGTTGCGGATGGTGGTGTTGGCGGCTTTTGAATCCAGCCCGTCGCCGTAGTTGTGTTCGACAAGGGTGTTCTCGATCAGGATCGGCCCCTGGGAGGGTTCGATGCCAAAGCCATCGGGGCGGTCGTAGGGACGGTTTGAGCCGTCGCCGCCCTGGTAGTAGTGTCCGCTCCAGGAGAGCGAGGCGCCGCGGATGACCACGTCCCGCCAGCCACCGTGCTCCCCGGCCGGGCCGCCCAGGGCGCCGAAGCCGGCGTATTCGATGCGCGTGTTCAGGATTTGCAGGTCTTCCACGTCCTGGATGTTCATACCGAACTCGTCCACGTGATGGATATAGAGGTCTTGCAGGATAATGTGGGCAGCGGGCGCGCCGAGGATTTCTACGCCCTCGCGGAACCAGGCCGCCTCGCCGGAGGCGGTGTCGTCGTGGGTGATCTCCAGGTTGGCGATGCGCACGTACTGGACGCCGGATAGGTTGATGGCGGTGGCGAGGTTATCGCGCCCGGCCAGGATGGGGCGGTTGCCCTCTTCGCCGGTGATGGTGATCCAGGCGGAGGCTTGGCCGGAGGGTGGGGTGAGGATGTCGGCATCGTACTCGCGGAGGATGTAGCGCCCGCCCAAGATGACGAGCGTATCGCCGGGGCGCAGTTGCCGTGAGGCGTACCCGGGGCTGGCCCAGGGGCGGTCGCGGGTGCCGGGGTCGGCGTCGTCGCCGTTTGGGGCAACGTAGTAGGTCTGGCCTGGGCCGCCGGGCAACGAAGACGGGGAGGAGAGCTGCGATAACGTTTGGGAGGAAGCGGTAGGCGGCTGGGCGGGTTGTGATCCGCCGGCCAGGTTGCAGGCCAGGATGAAAGCCAACGTAAGCACCACAAGCCAAAGCAGGAAAATGCTGGGATGGCTTGTTTTCATGGCACCTCCGTTACTGACTTCAACAAACGTTATATGAACGACTCACATTGTAGTGATCACACCCTTGGCTTTTGGAAGGTTGATCTTGGGCTCTTCTTTGCAATCTATCTCTTCCAATCGCGCACCAGTATTGTAAAGCACTTTTCCGGATCACCGAATCGAAGCGAATAGCAGAGAAAGTAGCTGTGTACAGTACAACGGATGGAAGGACGCCCCCTCGGATCAAACGCCTGCCCTGCAGACGATGGCGCGCCTCGCTGGGCAGGCTTCGACGATCTGGCGCGTGGCATCCACCCGTCCAGGCGCGGCATTTGGATGTCCATCAGCACCACGTCGGGGCGCAATTCGCGCGCCAGGCGCATCGCCTCTCACCATTTTCGGCCTCGCCGATGACACACAGATCGCCGGCTGCCACTTGTGAGAGCCCTCTGACGCTTGATCTGCCAGCCAATCCGCAGCAGAGCCTTGAGCAAGCGCTTGGCTTTGACCGTTTTCCAGGTGCTCATGCCGCAGGGTAACTGCCTACCCTCTCAACAGTGAGACAGGTTGATGGGCGAACAGGCTGCGCAAGAAGGCGAACACATTGTGCTCTTGCTTGCGGCAAGTAGAAATGAGCGCCTGTAAACGAGCATAGACCTTCGCGCCATTTTGGGTGCGCAAACAGCCGTTGACTTTTTGCTTCACTTTGACCGGGCGAATTGCGCGTTCAGCCTGGTTGTTGGTAAAGGGTGCTCCTTCGATGAAACGCGACCGGCCGAAGTCTTGCTGAATCTGCTCCTGGGCGGATTCTGCTCTGCGGCGGCGTGCGTGCCACACCAATGTTCGTCTCGCTGCCCATCGCGACGTGGGGAAGATACTCATCGGCACGCTGGCGATCCTGCGTTGTGGTAGCCATCTCCCTGGTTATCGCCCCGGCCTGACGATTCCGGTCGGGGTCGCCGTCTGAACAGGTGCTCCCACTCGTCGTCCCGGTGATCGCCTCGATGCCGGCCACGGCCATCTTCCCGATCTTCCTGCGCCTGGTTATCCCCCTGACCGGCGGCCTGGATATCGCCGCCATCTTCCTGATGCTGATCGGCATGCAGTGGTACCTGCTGTTCAGCATTCTCGCCGGGACCAGCGCCATCTCGCAGGACTTGAAGTACACACTGGCGCTGACAGGGCACGGAAGCGTGGAAGACGGGGATCGCAAAAACGTTGACACTTTGACCGAGAGACGGTAAAATAAAAACCGCAACGCCGAAGTGGCGGAATTTGGCAGACGCGCTACGTTCAGGGCGTAGTGGGGGTTCCCCCGTGTGGGTTCAAATCCCACCTTCGGCACACAGGCCCGCGCGAGCGGGCTTTTTTGTTGACCATTTTGACTCACCTTTTTGCGGAAAGATGCCTATGGAAGTCGGTCTTGTACAACCGGTAGATATTAACGAAGAGGTGCGTTCGGCCTATCTGGATTACGCTATGAGCGTGATCGTAGCGCGAGCGCTGCCCGATGCGCGGGATGGGTTGAAGCCGGTGCAGCGGCGCATTCTCTACGCCATGCACGAGATGGGGCTGCGTCACAATGTGGCTTATAAAAAATCGGCGCGTATCGTCGGCGAAGTGCTCGGAAAGTATCATCCCCACGGGGATGCCGCCGTCTATGAAGCCATGGCGCGCATGGCACAAGATTTTTCCATGCGCTATTTGCTAGTGGATGGGCAGGGGAATTTCGGTTCGGTGGATGGCGATCCGCCGGCTGCTATGCGCTATACCGAGGCCCGCCTGACGGCACTGGCCGAGGAACTACTGGTTGATATAGATAAGGAGACGGTTGACTTCGTTCCGAACTTTGACGATACCCTGAAGGAACCTGCCATCTTGCCGGCGCGCTTGCCTAACCTTTTGATGAACGGTGCTTCGGGCATCGCCGTCGGCATGGCAACGAACATCCCTCCGCACAACCTGCGCGAACTGGCCGCGGCTGTGGCCTATCTTATCGATCGCTTTGATCAGATCGAAAACGTGACCAACTCCGAGCTCTTGCGCTATGTGCCGGGTCCCGATTTTCCCACCGGCGGCCTCATTTTGGGCACCCAAGGCATTGAGGCCGCCTATGCCACCGGTCACGGGCGGCTGATCCTGCGCGGCGTGGCGCACATTGAAGAGATCAAGGGGGGACGATACCAGATCGTGATCACCGAAATCCCTTACCAGGTGAACAAAGCCGCGCTCATCGAGCGCATTGCCGAGCTGGTGCGCGAGGAGAAGATCGATCAGATCGCCGATTTGCGGGATGAATCCGATCGCCGTGGCATGAGCATTGTGATCGAGCTGAAACGAGGCGCCCAGCCGCAGAAGGTTCTCAATCAGCTCTATAAGTTCACCCCGCTACAGAGCACGTTCGGGGTGCAGATGCTGGCATTGGTGGACGGAGAGCCACGCCTGCTACCGCTCAAAAAAGCCCTCCAGGTCTTCATTGAGCACCGTCGTCAGGTGATCACCCGCCGGACCACCTTCGACCTGGAAAAAGCCCGCGCCCGGCTGCATGTGCTGGATGGATACTTGATCGCGTTGGCCAACCTGGACGCGGTGATCCAGACCATCCGTGAATCGCCGGATGCGGACCGGGCACGTCAGCGCCTGATGCAGCGCTTTCGCCTCACTGAGGTTCAAGCCCAGGCGATCCTCGATCTCCAATTGCGCCGGTTGGCTGCCTTAGAGCGGCAAAAGATCGAAGAAGAACATCGCCAAACCCAGGCCTGGATCGAGTATCTGGAGGACCTGTTGGCGCATCCGCAGAAGGTGCTGAACCTGATCCGCGAAGAAATGCAGGAGTTAGCGCAAAAGTATGGCGACGAACGGCGCACACGAATCGTGGCCGAGGCTGAAACCTTGCAGGAAGAGGACCTGGTGCAGGACGAGCCCGTTTTGATCAGCTTGACCGAGCGCGGCTATATCAAGCGCGTTTCGGTGAACGCTTTCCGCTCCCAAGGGCGCGGCGGGCGAGGGGTGACTGGTCATGCCACGCGCGAAGAAGATGAGGTGGTGGTGCTCCTGCCGGCGCGCACGCTGGATACCCTCCTCTTCTTCACCGATCGGGGCAAGGTCTATTCCGAAAAGGTCTATCAAATTCCGGATGCCGATCGCAACGGACGCGGGATCGCGCTGGTGAACGTGCTGGCCCTTGAAGCCGGCGAACGTGTGACGGCAGCCATGACCGTTTCAGATTTTTCGGCAGCGCGCTATTGCATCCTGGTAACGCGCAAAGGGAAGATCAAGCGCCTGGCGCTTTCTGAGCTTGCAACCGTGCGTTCTTCCGGAATGATCGCCATGACGCTGGAAAACGGCGATGTGCTCGGATGGGCACGCCTGAGCCACGGCGAGAATGAGGTGATCCTGGTCACCGAGCAGGGGAAGGCCTTGCGCTTTGCCGAAAGCGAAGTGCGCCCCATGGGACGAACCGCTGCCGGGGTGCAGGCCATTCGCCTGGAAGAAGGCGACGCAGTGACCAGCATGGATATCGTCGAACCCGGTGCCGATTTGCTGATCGTCACAGCAGAGGGCTTCGGCAAACGCACACCGCTCGAAGAATATCCCCTACAGGGGCGCGCCGGCAGCGGTGTGGCCACCATCGATCGCAAAGCGTTGCCAAATGTGGGTAAAATTGTAGCAGCACGCGTAGTGCGGTCTCAAGACGATTTGACCCTGATCACGGCTAACGGGATTGTCTTGCGCATGAAGGTGCAAGATGTCAAACAATCCGGTCGTGCCACGCGTGGAGTGCGCCTGATCACCCCGCAACCCGGTGATAGCGTGGCTTCGGTGGCACGTTTGCGTGCGGACTTGTAGTGAGCTATGTTCCTCGATGAAGTGGAGATCGTCGTTCGCTCCGGCAAAGGCGGAGATGGCATCGTCCATTTCCACCGCGAAAAGTACGTGCCGCGCGGCGGCCCGGATGGTGGAGATGGTGGCAAAGGCGGCGATGTCATCTTGGAAGTGGATGAACATCTCAATACCCTCTGGCCGTTTCGCCATCAAAAGCGCTTTACCGCCGAAGATGGCCGCCCAGGTGGAAGCAACAACAAATTCGGGCGCGCCGGCGAGGACCTGATCTTGAAGGTGCCGCCGGGAACAATGGTCTACGATGCGGAAAGCGGTGCGCTTTTGGGCGATCTGACCGAACGGGGTCAACGCCTGGTCGTCTGCCGTGGTGGACGGGGAGGCCGCGGCAATGCCCATTTTGCCACTCCTACCAACCAGGCACCGCGAATCGCCGAAAAGGGTGAGCCCGGCGAAGAGAAACGCCTGCGCTTGGAACTCAAGCTCTTGGCCGATATCGGCATCATCGGCGTACCGAATGCCGGTAAATCCACGTTGCTGGCAGCGCTGACCAATGCCAGACCGAAAATCGCTCCTTATCCGTTTACCACGCTGGAGCCCAATTTGGGCGTTGCAGCGCTGGATGACTATGCCAGCGTCGTCCTGGCCGATATTCCCGGCCTGATCGAAGGGGCCCACCTAGGGCTTGGGTTGGGCTATGAATTCCTGCGCCATATTCAGCGCACGCGCCTCCTGATCCATCTGCTGGATGGCTTCAGCGCCGATCCGCTGGCCGATTACAGCCAGATCAACAGCGAAATGGCCTATTTCGATCCTCAATTGACGCAAAAGCCGCAGGTAGTAGCCCTGAATAAGATCGATCAGCCGGAGGTCCAAGAACGTTACCCGGCGCTTCGGGCGCAATTTGCCGAAAAGGGTATCGAGCTCCATGCGATTTCGGCGCTCGCCCGTCAGGGGACGCGTCCGCTTCTGCTCCAGGCCGTACGTCTGCTGCAAGAGGCGCCGCCGCCCTCGAGCGCGCCGGTCCTGCCGGTTTACCGTCCAAAGGCCGAAGGGCGCGATTTTACCATCACGCCGCTAGGTCCCGGCGAATGGCGGCTCTCCGGCGAGGCGATCGAACGCGCCGCGGCCATGACCTATTGGGAACATGATGGCTCGGTGCGGCGCTTCCAAAAGATCATGGAGCACCTTGGCGTGGACGAAGCGCTGCGCCAGGCCGGGGTGCAAGAGGGCGATACCGTCTACATCGGCGATTTTGAGCTCGAATGGGTTGAATAGGCACGTTCATAGCCATCTACAAAAAGGAGAAACGAAATGCCCGAGGCAATCTATCGCTTTCCGCGAGGCTTCCTTTGGGGAACGGCGACGGCCTCGCACCAGGTAGAGGGGGAGAATAAGAACAATCAGTGGTGGCAATGGGAGGAAATGGGGCGCACACGAGACCGCTCCGGGCGCGCCTGCGAATGGTGGAACGGACGCTGGAAGGAGGACTTCGATCGCGCCGCCGAAGCCGGGCAGAATGCACACCGTTTTTCGATCGAATGGAGCCGCGTTCAACCCACCCCCGATCGCTGGGATGAGGATGCCATTGAACACTACCGCCAGATGGCGCGCGGCCTCTATGAGCGCGGCATGACGCCGCTGGTGACCTTGCACCACTTTACCGATCCGCTTTGGCTGACGGAACAGGGTGGTTGGGAGCAGGAAGGGGTCGTTCAGCGATTCGAGGCCTATGTGCGCCGCATGGTGGAGGCGCTTAAAGATTACGTCACGCTTTGGTGCACGATCAACGAGCCGAACGTCTATGCACTGAGCGGCTATGTCGACGGGGCGTTTCCGCCGGGGAAGCACGATCTGAAACTGGCGATGCAAGTGATGGCCCATATGATCCGCGCCCACGCCGCTGCCTACCGCGCCATTCACCAGATTCAGCGCGAGGCACGCGTGGGATACGCTTTGCACTACCGTCCGATGGTCGCTCGGCGTTCCTGGTCACCGTTGGATGTGCTAATGCGTTCTATTCGTTACCAGGGGGTGAACCTGGCCTTTCCTTCGGCCATTTCGGAAGGGGTGATGCGCTCGCCGGTGGCAAACGTGCGCATTCCGGAAGCGCGCGGCACACAGGATTACCTGGGACTCAATTATTACACGCAGGATACGGTCTGGTTCAACCTGCGGAAGCCGGCAGAGCTGTTCACCGATAGCGGGTTCCCGAGGCAGGCGGATTTGAGCGATACCGGCTTCATTGCCAACATCCCGACCGGGTTGTTTGAGACGCTCAAATGGGCGGTACGTACCTACCCAGACCTGCCGATCCTGATCACCGAAAACGGCGTGGAAGATGCCGATGATCACATGCGCCCGCGCTATTTGGCGCAGCATATCCATCAGGTCTGGCGGGCGATCAACTTCAACTGGCCGGTGAAGGGCTACTTTTACTGGACGCTGGTGGATAACTTTGAGTGGGAGCGTGGCTGGTCGCAGCGTTTTGGCCTTTGGGCGCTGGATGTGGAAACCCAGAAGCGCACCAAGCGCCCTTCTGCCGATCTCTATGCCGAAATTTGCCGTGAAAACGGCCTTTCTTCGGAGATGGTTGCCCGTTATTGCCCGGAAGTGACGGAGAAACTCTTCCCATGATTCGGCCTTCTTTTGCCGCCCCGGTCGTTGTTTGTCGTTCGGCCTTGCCGCTCGATACAAAGGATATTCTCAATTTTACCCGTTTCATTTGGGAAGGTCATGATTATATTCCATACGTCTGGAAAGAATGGCTGGCGAATACAGATGGCTTGTTGGCAGTAGCGGAATACGGCGGACGAACGGTGGGAATGGCGCGCGTAGTGCGCCTGGCGGAGGATCAGTGGTGGATGGAGGGCTTTCGCGTGGATCCCAAGTATCAGGGATTGCGCATAGGCTCTCACATTCACGAATATATCGATCGCTGGTGGCTGGAGAATGGCAACGGCGTGGTGCGCCTGATGACCAGCTCGCAACGCGTGCAGGTGCATCATCTGTGCGATCGGTTGGGCTATCGCAAGATCGCCGAGGTCACCTCGCTCGGTGCGGAGGCCTTGGATGAAGATCACGAATTACAGCCATGCTCACCGGATGAGATCTCATCGCTGGTAGAGAGGTTGCGTGCCGCCCCGACCGTGGCGCAAACGCACGGCCTGCTGGACCTGGGCTGGCGCTTCGTCACGCCGTGTGTCCAGGTCCTCCAACCTTTCTGCTTTGCGAGTGGGATTTTGGAATGGCACGGGGGAGAAGGGTACCTCGTGACCTGGGAAGAACAAGAAGAGGAAGAGCCTACCCTAAGCTTGGGCCTGGTGGCCTGCGAATGGGATGCCCTTCCTGATCTGCTGCGCGCTGCCCGCGCACTGGCTGCAGAACGTCACCTGAAACGGGTCACTTGGCTAGCACCGCGCCATCCCGAAGTGATTCGCTTGGCCGAGATGGCAGGCTTCACTTCCTTATGGGAAAACAGCGGCTATCTCTACCAAAAAGAGCAAAAGGCGGCTTGACCACTCCAAAGCACACAATTCGTGCCGATCCGTAGCCTCTGGGCCTGTTTGTGTCATGCCATATGGTGGGGGAAGGGGATTCGCGGGCGTTGCTATTTTTCCAAGGCACGGGTAAGGGAATCGGAGAGATCGTCTAGCTCGGCAATTTCGACTTCGCTCAGGCGCCAACCTGCGGCGCCGGCATTTTGAGCAGCCTGCTTTGCGTTCTTGGCGCCGGGGATTGGTAGGGCTCCTTTACAAATCAGCCAGTTTAAGGCTACTTGTGCCGGGGACTTGCCGGCGTGTTCGCGTCCGATCTCGGTCAGGCGCCGGATCAGAGGGGGCAGGAGAGCCAACAAACGGCGATAGCGCGTCCTCCGCACCCCGGGCGGCGGGTTCTGCGGGTCGTATTTGCCGGTCAGCAAGCCCATTTCCAGGGGGCTATAGGCGATCAGGCGCACGCCCAGTTCCTTGCAGCGCGCCAGCAAACCGTCTTTTTCGACGCGTCGATCGAGCAGACTGTATTTCACCTGGTTGGAAGCCAAAGTCAGGCCGTGGCGTTGCAATGCCGCATAGGCCTGCATCATCTGACTCAGGTTATAGTTTGAAACGCCAACGGCGCGCGTCAGCCCCTGTTCCACCGCTTCGGCCATGGCATCCATCCAGGTTTCGATCGGGACAGGCGGAAACGGCCAATGGATTTGATACAAATCTACTTGTTTCAACCCCAAGCGTTCCAGACTATAGCGCAGGCTACGGAGCAAGGCTCGGCGTGAGAGCCTCCAGGGGAAGGGCATGAACTTGGTCGCTACCAGGATGGGTTCTTCGATCTCTTTCAAAAACATACCGAGCAAACGCTCGGAGCGCCCGTTGCCGTATACTTCAGCCGTATCAATGAAGCGCACTCCTTCTTGGACCGCGGTCAAAAATGCCTGCCGAATTTCGTTTTCATCATATCCGTGACCGAATTGCCAGATAAAACGATCGCCCCATTGCCAAGCCCCCAGGCCAATTTCGACGGCGTGAAGGAAGCGATTGGAATCAGGAATTGTGGGAGAAGACATGTACCCTCGCCGTATTCAAACGATCTGTCTTTTCACAGGAAAAAAGGAGCTCCGGTCGATTTCAATTTTCGCTTCCAGAGTCGAGATAATACTCAACAGCCTCGCGGGCGAACTCCATACTTCCATCTTTGACCACCACTACCCGCTTCTCTTTGGCCAACTCTCTGGCCCCTGCTGTACTTTTCTCTCCTGCAACTACCGGTAAGACTGCTAGGCCTGCCTTTCGGAGTATTTCTGCCCGTTCAAAGGCGCGCTTCACATCTTGCCGATCGATCACCGCAGAAACCTCTACTGCCAGCCATAGCTCTGGAGCAGTTTCTCCGGGGGGTGCCTGGCGCGATCGCCCTCGAATGACGAGATCGAGGCGCAAAACGTCTTCCAGTTCTTCGAGAGACAGAATATTCTCTAACCGCTCTTCCAGATCGTTCAAGTCCACCGCTTGTGCGCGGCGTAACAGGCGCCCGAAGTAAGAGGCAGCTTTGTTGCGATATTGGATTTCCAACATTTGTCCATCTAGCCTGGCCATCCGATCGGTGAGGCGTTGAACCTTCAGCTCCAGATGACGATGGGATGCAGCAAGTGCTCTCATTTCCTCGCTCATCTGGCGTTGCGATTCGATCAGCTGGGCGACGGCGGTCTCCAGCCGCGCCACGCGCTCTTCAAGGTTGCGCTGCGATTCGATCAGCTGGGCAATGGCGGTCTCCAACCGCTCAATCCGTTCATCGGCCTTGCGCTGTGCCTTGGCAAGCGCCTTCAGCTCCTCTCTGTTCTGGCGATCGGACTCGATCAGCTGGGCGACGGCGGTCTCTAACCGCTCAATCCGTTCATCGGCCTTGCGCTGTGACTCGATGAGCGCTTTCAGCAGTTCATCTGTATGCCGTTGAGACTCAGCAAGCGCTCTTAATTCCTCTTCAACACGCCGATGGGATTCGAACAGTGCTGTGATAGTTTGAGGCAGGTTTAGCAATTCCTGGGCGAGCAGCATTCGCCGCAGCTCATCCTGCCATTCAGGATGTTCTGAAAGCAAGCGGATGAAATCTCGATACTCCTGAGTAGTAAATGCCATATGTTTCTACCGAGTTGAATTATACATCAATTGTCCACTTATCAACTGTGTTCTTACAAATCCAAGCATGATTCCCTGCAAAAACTGTCTCTGCTACATGGGCTCGATTCAATAGGACACGGACAAACACGGATAACATAGGAAAAATGAAAGGGTTTACGGCCAAAACGACTTTAGATAAATTACCGTGCCACGGCTGACACCCCATGAATGAGGCTTGAGCTTGAGAGATGGTCGTCACCATTTGGTAAAATATCCATGTCATAGAACTTTCTTACGGCCATTTCTAAATCAGGTTTGGAGGTTTAAATGAGGATCCTTATTGCCGGTGGAAGCGGTTTTTTGGGCAGTGCTCTAACGCAATCTCTGCTTGCAAAAGGACATCAGGTTTGGATTCTCACCCGGCGAGAGACGCCATTGGAAGGCGCGGGAGGAGCTCAATTTCTGCGTTGGGATGGAAAAACGACGCGGGGATGGGGGGCGATGGTGAACGAGATGGATGCGGTGATCAATCTGAGTGGGGAGAGCCTGAGTCACTGGCCGTGGACGAAAACCCGCAAGAGGCGCTTTCTCGAGAGTCGCATTCTGCCCACGCGTGCCCTGGTGGAGGCCATTCAACAGGCCGAAAAACGGCCGGGAGTCTATCTTCAGGCCTCCGGCATCAATCACTATGGGCTGCGCGGTGAACCGGCCGATGAAGAAACACCGCCCGGCGATGATTTCCTGGCTCGGTTGACAGTTGAGTGGGAAAATGCCTCCCACTCGCTGGAAGCGCTGGGGGTACGGCGAATCGTGGCGCGTTTGGCCGTCGTGCTCGATTGGCATGGCGGAATGCTACGGCTAATGGCATTGCCGGTGCGCCTTTTCTTCGGCGGGCCGATCGGCCGTGGCGATCAGGCCGTGCCTTGGATCCATCTCCAGGATGCGATCGGAGCGATGGAATTCTTGCTCTTTCGGGAAACAGCCCAGGGCGCCTATAACTTGATCGCGCCCCAGGCCATTTCCAATGCCGACTTCATGCGCACTCTGGCGCGTATCCTGCATCGCCCCTATTGGTTTCCCACCTCGACGTTTTTGCTGCGGTTGGTGCTCGGCGAGATGAGCGTCCTCGTCACTGAGGGGCGCTATGCCCATCCGCGGCGCCTGCTCGAAGCCGGCTATGCCTTTCATTATCCAACGTTGGAAGAAGCGCTACGGGCGCGCTAACCAGCGGGCTAGGATCACCACGCTCAGCACAATCTGAACGGTCAAAAACAGCAATCCTAAAGGCCACCAGCCGGCCAAACCGGCCAAAAGTGCCACTGCCGTCACCAGCGCCAGAGAACGGAACATGAGCACTGCTTGGGATGTGTGCAGATCCTCCATTCGCCTCAAGCGCGGCAAAAGCGATATCCCCACCAGGAGGATCCAGAGTGGCAAGAGGATCTTTCCGCTTCCCGGAAGGTTCAATACCCATATGCCACAGGTCGCCTGAGCCATCGGGCCCAGGTAGGTAGGGTAGCGATAGGCACGGGCGAAGATGAAGTGCCCGAGATCGAGGTTCTGTTCCGCCGAGATCGTCCAGGTTAGCTCTTTTTCCTCTCCCGGCGCGAGGGAAATCACCTCCTGTTTGGAAATCAGAGGGCCCGGAGCACTGATCTCAATCCTGATCATTTGTCGTAAGGAGACCTGACCAGGATTGCGGATCTTTAGGCGGAGTTCGGCCTGTTCTTGGCGGGTCATCAGCCGAGGGCAGGAAAAGCCGCTCAGAGGGCGATCGCTATAGTGGGGAAAACCGTAGAAATTGGCTTCGATCTGCGCCCAGGTCAATCCGCCTGCTAACAGGAACCCCAAGAAAATTCCAAGTGCGAAAAGGAAGTTTCTCCGTTGCATTGAGTTCGGCCTCGCTTTTAGATTTGTTTATACAACTTGACACATTTTGTGCTTTATGCTATCTTTTCCAATAGCACCATTCAGAGGGAATTCTATGATCCACGAGCGCATCTCCGAAAACGTCTACTGGTTTCAAAGTGAAGTTTATGCTCAGGTGACGGCCGGCGTGGTAGTCGGTCAACAATGGGCTGTGGTGATCGACACCCTGGCCTTACCGGACGAAACCTTGCAAATGCGCGAATTCATCGAGCACAACCTGGGAATACCGGTAAAGTATGTGATCAACACCCATTATCACGCCGATCATAGCTGGGGAAATGTTTTTTTTCCAGGGGCTACGATTATAGCCCATACCGAATGCTATCGCCTACTGGCAACGCGCGGCAAAGCTTCCCTTGAAGCGGCCCAGAAGCAGGGGCCGACCTATCGCAACCTCAAACTGGTGTTTCCCCATGTGACGTTTTCAAGCGGAGAATTGACCCTTCGGGTGGGAAAAAAGCACCTCTATATTTTCCCTACGCCTGGCCACAGCGCAGATGGGATATCCGTCCTGGTAGATGATGATAAGATCCTCTTCGCCGGCGATGCTTTCATGCCGCTTCCGTATATCGTGGATGGAGATATCGAAGCCCTCACTGCCTCGATTCGCCGCATTGGACGCATGGAACTGGAAAACATCATCCAGGGACACGGCGAGATCATCTTGCGCGGCGAAATTGCCGATGCCGTGAAGGAAAATCTTACCTATCTTTCGAACATCAAAAAGGTGATCAAAGCGGCGATGCGCAGACGGTCCCCGCTAGAATATCTGGATTCCATCGGTATTGAGGCATGTGGTAAAAGCCGCGTCCACTTAGGAGGGTTGGTAGAGCAGCTCCATAAACGGAATTTGCGCGCCTTATATCAGCGTATGGCGACGCAGAAAACGCAATCGAGTTTCAAAGAAGATTAATGCCGGCTTGAGCCGCCTTGTTTTTTCCAGGGTCGCCATCCGTGAAAGCGCTCTCGCCCTTCGCGGAGCGCTTTAATATTTGGACGCAAGGCCCAGAGCAAAAAACCTTCGGCGATCACCCCATAGAGCACATATTGCCACGGGGAGAGGCCCTGCAGTGCCCGCACGAGGAATATCAGGATGGCGATCAGCGCGACGCTCATTGTGGTGACGGAAGCATACCCGATGCCGAAAAAGATCACTATTCCTAATGGGATGATGATCGCCAACGACCATGGCCACAGACCGAAGGCTCCTCCTGCGCAAGGTGCCCCTCCGGCCCCGCCTCGCAAATGCCAGCGTCCGTTTTCATCGCGTTCGAGCATGAAGATCGAATAGTTATGGCCTAGAATGGTCACTAGGGGAGCCAGGATGTGAATCCAGGGATTATTCGTCACGGCGCGCGCCAACCAAACCGTAGATGCCCCCTTGAGCATATCCAGGATCGCCGTTGCTAGACCGGCGGGGAACCCGGCCGCGCGCATTGCGTTGGTACCGCCGGTGCGTCCGCTGGCGATCTGACGCACGTCTTTTCGCGTGATCAACCACACCACAAGCCAGCCGAACGGGATAGCACCGATGAAATAGGACAGGATGAGCACAATTCCCTGCAGCCACATATCTCTTCTCCAAAAAGGTTTAGGATTCCTCGAGCATGAGCTCTACTTCTGTGACTTTGCCTGCCGCGATTTGGAATCCACGAGCGCTCCAGCCCTCTGCCTGGGGCGACCAGATCACATAGACGACCGGATAGGCCGCTTCGCGTATATCGGTTGATGAGGGAAATGGCGGACCTTGGGGGTGGGAGTGAAAAATGCCGACCAGCTCCATGCCGGCCGATTCGATCGCCTCGAAAACCCGCAGCTGTTCCGCCCCGTCCAACCGATATCGTACCGGACTTTGGGCCGCATTCCGCATGAGAAACACTTTCTCGACCCGATCGTTTCTTCCGGCCAACAACCCGCAGGCTTCGAGCGGCAACTGGGAGCGCACGTGCTGTTCCATTCTCTGCCAGTGTTCGCGGTGCATTCGAAGTTTTATCGGTTGAGCCATAATCCCAAGCCCCAGCTTCCCAAAACGATGAGCCCTACTTCCGCTATTGTCCAACGGTTCAAGTTTCCTTCTATCAAGGCTGCCGCGCTCGCAAAAAGTCCGTAGAAAGCTCCGGCGAGCATTAATCCGAAGGGAGTAACAGCGAGGGGCCAGTAATGGAGCGGGGCGGCGATCTGCACCAGGAGCAGGGCAAGCCCAAGCGACCAATATACCTCCCAACGTTGGGGCAGGTAAAGGCGCAACAGGCGCAGGGAAAGCAAAAAGGTTACTATCCCCAGTGTGGGCAGGAACAGCACCAAGCGCATGGAGACGAAGCGCAGCGCACTGACAATGAGCAAAAACAGGATTGCCCCCAATAGGGTCAATCCACCGGTGGCCAGCGGAAAGAAGGGCGCGGTGTGATCCAGGGTGATAAATTCGGCGGTGAAAACCAGCGCTAAAAGTACAGCACCGACCAGAAAAGCCCACCACCACAAAAACCCGGCGGGGATAAACGGCAAAATGCCCCCCAGGGCCAATGTCGTCAGGAAAGGAAAAAGGAGGTGAGGAAGCGTATTGCCTCGTGCCGGTGGCCGGGAACGGAGCAACCAATCCATCCCGGCAGCTGCTAGGCCGGCGACGATCAACGTTACCCCGGCCCGGAGACTAATCGGTTGCGCCAGATAAAAGCCCGGCACCTGAAGGGTGAATGTGAACGTCGCCAGCGGCAACCATTGAACCAAGGCCAACGGCAAAAGCACCAGGATCAACAGGGAGCGTAATCGCTCACCAAAGGCAACAGGAAACCGATCTTCGGTGCTCATTTCGTTTCGGTTTCAGGAGTGTAGAGGTGACGCAACGTGACCGGTTGGGTGGCACGCATACGCAAGTTCAGCATCTCAACAAACACCGAAAAGCCCATGGCAAAATAGATATAGCCTTTCGGGATGTGCTGGTGAAGCGCTTCCACGACCAGGGTGAAACCGATCAGCAATAGGAAGGCCAGGGCGAGCATTTTTATCGTAGGGTGACGCTCGACAAAGGCACTGATCCAAGCGGCGGTGAAGAGCATCCCGATCGCGGCCAGGATCACGGCGATGATCATGATCGGAATTTGCGTCATCATACCCACTGCTGTGATCACCGAATCGAGCGAGAAAACGATATCCAGGAACATGATCTGGAGCACTACGCCCCAGAAAGTCGGCCTAACCTTTGCCGAAGCATGGCCTTCAACGCCCTCCAGCCGTTGGTGGATTTCATAGGTGCTTTTCCAGATCAGGAACAGACCACCGGCAAAAAGCACCAGATCGCGCCCGGAGACCTCAAACTCAAAGATGCCAAAAAGCGGTTTTTTCAACCCGATGATCCAGGAGATCGAGAGCAACAGTAGGATACGCGTGATCACCGCGGCGGCAATGCCCATTTGCCGGCCGGCTTTTTGCTGCGAGGTCGGCAATTTCGCGGCTAGGATGGAAATGAAGATGGCATTATCCACGCCCAGCACCAGTTCCAGCGCCACTAGTGTGATCAGCGCAATCCAGCTTTGTGGCTCAAAGATCCATTCCATGGCTAGAATTCTAGTCTCTCACCGGGTTTGAGCACTACTACCCGTGTGTTAGTCTCAGATTCGACCTGCTTGGCCCAAGCCTGCACATCCTGTGCAATCAACGGCCAAGTATTGTAGTGGATCGGCACCACCACTTTGGGTTGGAGCAGTTTGACCGCGCGCAGGGCATCTGCAGGCCCCATGGTGAAGTTATCCCCGATCGGGATCACCGCCACATCTAGCCCTTCTTCGCCGATCAGCTTCATATCCCCAAACAGGCCGGTATCCTGAGCGGTATAAATTTTACGTCCATCATTGGTCGTGAGCAGAAAGCCGCATGGATTGCCGCCGTAGGAGCCATCTGGAAGCGCTGAGCCGTGGATCGCAAAGGTCAATTTCAGGTAGCCGAAAGGATGCCGATAGCCGCCGCCAAGATGCTGTGGGTGGGTCTTTTCCACCCCCTGAGCGCTTAACCAGTTGACGATCTCGAAATTGCTGATCACGGTGGCACCGGTACGTTTGGCGATTGCCACCGTATCACCCACGTGATCGCCATGACCGTGTGAGACCAGGATGTAATCGGCTTCTACTGCATCCGCGCCGATGGTTGCGGCCGGATTGCCGCTGAAGAACGGATCGATCAGCAAACGATAGCCGCCAGTCTGGATGCCTAATGTGGCATGCCCATACCAAGTCAGCCGATTTGACATAGACACCTCCTGACAGGTTTAGGGATCAGAAATTGGGTAGATGCTGCGATGTTTATGATAATCGGAAAGAAGAAATTTCGCAACGCTTGAGCGATCTGTAGCAGAGATGGTTTTCGCAGTAAAGTCATCTTTGATACTACTTTGTCGAAGTGGTACCTTCCTTCGGTGTATAAAAAGCCCTGGGCCTTATGCAATTTTCCGCCCTCGCAAGGAGGGCAAAAAACCATTCCAACCGCGATATAATCACGGCATGTCCATTTTGGAAGGGAAACGAATTCTGCTGGGCGTGAGCGGTTCGATCGCCGCTTTTAAGGCCGCAGCGATCGCCTCTCGCCTGGCTCAAGAAGGTTCACAGGTCATCACCGTGCTCACCCCGGCGGCCGAACGGTTCATCACTCCCCTGACCTTTCGCTCGCTCACCGGTTGGCCGGCCTATACCGATGCCGATCTCTGGGGGCAAGAGGGGCATGTGTTACACGTCAACCTGGGACGGGAAAGCGATCTGATGCTCATTGCGCCCTGCAGTGCCAATACCTTGGCCGCGCTCGCACACGGTTCGGCCGAGCACCTGCTCACTTTGAGCGCACTCACCCTGCAAGGTCCATTGGCGGTGGCGCCGGCCATGGATGGGGGCATGTTTGAGCACCCGGCTACGCAGCAAAATTTAGCAATCTTGCGTCAACGGGGAGTGTTTGTCCTGGGTCCCGCCGAGGGGCGACTGGCATCCGGTCTGATCGGCATGGGACGGATGTTGGAGCCAGAAGAGATTATCGGGCATGTGCGCTATATCCTTGGCCGAAACGGGCCACTAGCCGGACACAAAGTGGTGGTCACCGCTGGGGGGACTCAGGAGCCCATCGATCCGGTGCGCGTGTTGACCAACCGCTCCTCCGGCAAACAGGGCTATGCCTTGGCACAAGCAGCGATCGATCTCGGCGCCGAGACGGTGCTTATCAGCACCCCAACAGCCCTTACCCCGCCGATCGGGGCGCGGTTGGTGAGGGCGCAGACGGCAGAAGAGATGCGCCAAGCCGTGCTTGCAGAAACAGAGCATGCCGATGTGTTGCTGATGGCCGCCGCCGTGGCCGATTTCCGTCCTCGCCGGGCGGCGGAACAGAAGATCAAAAAACATGAGGGCCTGCCCAAATTGGAGTTGGAAGCCACGCCGGATATCCTAGCCGAGGTGACCGCACGACGCCGAGAGACGAAACGCCCGTTTGTGGTGGTCGGTTTTGCCGCAGAATCGCAGGAATTGATCGAAAATGCCACCCAGAAACTGCAATCGAAGGACCTCGACCTGATCGCCGCCAACGATATTTCGGGACAGGATGCCGGTTTCGGCGTGGATACGAACCGGGTTACGCTGCTTTATCGCAACGGGACCCGCGAGGCTTTACCCTTAATGAGCAAGCTGCAGGTCGCCGAGGCAATCCTGGAACGGGTTCTTGGAATGCTAAGAGCTTTTTAGTTCGTGTGGAGGTTTATGCGCGTTCTTGTTCTTTCGGATATTCATGCAAACTATACTGCCCTGGAGACGGTCTTGAAAGATGCGGGGGAGGTAGATGCCGTCTGGTGCCTGGGCGATCTGGTGGGCTATGGTCCCGATCCGAACTTGGTGATCGAGATTATTCGTGAGCAGCCGAATTTGATTTGTCTGAAAGGCAATCACGACGCAGCGGTCTCCAGTGATATGGATATGGAGGCCTTTAATGGAGACGCGCGTATCTCTCTAGGCTGGCAACAGCGCGTGTTGACTGCCGATAACATCGAATTTTTACGCACCCTGCCGGCTTCGGCGCGAGAGGACGAGGTCATGTTGGTCCATGGTAGCCCGCGCGATCCGCTTTGGGAATACATTCTAAATACTTTTACTGCCAGGATTAACTTTGAATTCTTTGAGACCCGTCTGTGCTTTGTGGGACATTCTCACATCCAGAGTGCTTATTTTTGGGAGCAGGAGGCTCATCGGGTGAAACCAATCCCCATGCGGATGGGGGAAAGCATCTCTTTGGCCGAGGGACGCTGGATCCTCAATCCTGGCTCGGTCGGCCAGCCGCGGGATCGCGACCCGCGTGCGGCCTATGCGGTTTTTGATACCGAAACCTTCACATGGCAGCCGCGCCGAGTGAGCTACGATGTGGTCGAGGTCCAGGAACGCATTCGCAAGCTCGGCTTGCCGATCAAACACGCACTTCGACTGGCTGAGGGGTGGTAGATGAATATTTTGGTTACGGGTGGAGCCGGCTATATCGGTTCTGCGGTGGCCGAGGCATTGTTACACGCCGGGCATCAGGTCACCGTTTACGATTCTCTGATCACAGGTCACCGGGCCGCGGTGCCGCCAGGGGCGCATTTCGTCCACGCCGCGCTCGAAGATAGCCATGCCTTGGCGGAAACGCTGCTGCAGGGCGAATTCGATGCGGTGATGCACTTTGCCGCTTTCATCGAAGCCGGCGAAAGCATGCGCGATCCCGGACGCTTTTACCAGAATAATCTGATCAACTCTTTGCGACTGATCGAGATGAGCGTTCAGAGCGGGGTGCGACGCTTTGTCTTCTCCTCCACCGCCGCGGTCTATCGCTCCGGCGATGAGCCGCTGCGCGAGGATTCGCCGTTAGGCCCGACCAACGTCTACGGGCATACCAAGCTGGTGATTGAGCAGGCATTGGCCTGGTATGCGCAGATTTACGGCCTGCACTACGCCGCGTTGCGCTATTTCAACGCCGCCGGCGCCTTGCCCGGACGAGGCGAGGCACATCGCCCGGAATCCCATTTGATCCCGCGTGTGCTGCAGGTGGCCCTCGGACAGGCCGAAGAGGCTTTGATCTTCGGGACGGACTATCCCACCCCCGATGGCACGGCTATTCGGGATTACATTCACATCGAAGATTTGGTTACGGCGCACTTGTTGGCCCTGGAGGCCTTGGCAGAGCGCTCGACCCTGGTTTATAACCTGGGGAACGGCGAGGGATACTCGGTACGTCAGGTGATCGAAACTGCCCGCCGTATCACCGGGCACCCGATCCCGGTGCGGGAGATGCCCCGTCGCCCCGGCGATCCGCCCCGACTGGTGGCTTCCTCGGAAAAGATGCGTCGCGAATTGGGTTGGCAGCCGCGCCATCCTGATCTGGAGACGATCATTGCTTCGGCCTGGGAATGGCATCGCACGCACCCTCATGGTTGGGAGGGGGAGCGAAAGTAAGCGCGCAGCACATCGCCGAGATCGGCCCGGGTATGTTGCGCCAGAATGTGGAAGAAATCTTCTCCTGTCGCAATTTGGCCGTTCATTTGCTCTTGATAATCCTGTAGGAAAGCAAAGAAGGTGGCATCGCCTAGGCGCTGACGCAACGCATGGAAGAAGTGCGCCCCGCGCAGGTAGACAGCATCCGTGTAAGAGCGAAAGCCACCGCCTTCGTAGATCGGAAGATTCACAAAGCCCTGCGGTTGGTAAAAGTCCACTCGATAGGACCACCACCAGGGGATAAGCGAAGGATCGAGAGATTCGTAGAACAACAGCTCGCTATACGTGCATAGCGCTTCGTCGAGCCATGGTTCCAGCGCCTGATCGTTGCCCACGCGTTCAAACCACCACTGATGGGCCGTCTCATGGGCGGTGATGAAGGTAAGATAGTTTTTCGAGGTGCCATCGTACAGATTGTAAAAATCGCGCGGCAGGAAGAAGAAGGCCGAGTATTCCATGCCATCGTTGAAATCGCCCATGACCGCCGTTAGGCTAGCATGAGGATAAGGACCAAAAAGGTTGGTATAGGTTGCAAGCGCCTGCCGCATGGCATCCAGAACGGCCTTGCCGCTCTGCTCATAAGGCGGGAAGACGACGCTCCGCAAGGCAATTCCCTGCCATTCGTCTTCGAGCGCCAGGGCTCCACGACTGAGGGAAAAAGTGAAAGTCCGCCCGGCCGATAGCGTGTAATGCAGCCACTCTCCTTCCTGGGTAGGTAGGGCACTGGCAGCGATCAGCCATTCTTCGGAAGCGTTTTCCAACTTCAGGTACACTTCATAATCCGCCACCTCGTAGACCAAATGTTCACCGTAGTACCACGGATCGTGCAAAACCCAACCTTGATGATAGGGAACGATGAACGGATACCAGTTCGTTAGGTTGATCTGACGATCGCTATAGCCATAAATGCGCGGCCGTTCCTGGTTCGGATCCTTTTGCTCGGCCAAGGGCAAAAGCAGGGTGTAGGAAAGGTCAAGGGTCAGACTTTGCGCTTCGGCCAAGGGCTGTGAAAAGCCCAATTGCAGACGTTGCCCTTCGAGCAGGGTAGTGCTCAGGGTGCCTCCCTGAACCTGCAGTGTGTGCAATGCAAACCCGTTCGGCCACAAGTTGGGTTCCACGGCCAGCAGCAGGTCGTTTAGCGCCGTTCCCGTCTTATTGGGGTAGATAATGTGCTCTTGTACTTGGGCATGTTTCCGCGAAACATCCAGGGTCAGATAGAGGGTATAGTGGGTGCGGATCGGTTCGATTGCTACTTGTGGTGGAGGGGTAGGAGAAGGAGAAGGAATCGCCGAAGTGGAAGATGGGGGGACGATGGGGGAAGGGGATGGCAGTGCATTCGGAGGAGGACTCGTACTGCATGCAGCCAGCAAGAGCAAAATGCCCAGGTGGGCAAAAACGAACCAGAAGAGAGATCGTTGTAAAGATATGGTGATCTGCTGTAAATGAGTCATCCAGATACTAGCCCGATGATTTATCCTTCGGCCGGAATAGTGGACGCCGAACTATGCCTTTTGCCCTCTACGCCATCGCGCGAGTTCGATGGCTGTGGGCAACGCCCTATGCTGGGGTTGGCCGAATCCATTTGGGCCTCCTATTAGGCGATTTCTTGTTGGGCGATGGTTTATCATCGGGCGCTCTTTCTCCAGGTTTGGATAGCCAGGTGATAGCATTCCTGATGCTGCAATTTTGCCGGCAAATAAACAAT
Organism: Anaerolineales bacterium; assembly: GCA_034432895.1. Lineage (GTDB taxonomy): Bacteria > Chloroflexota > Anaerolineae > Anaerolineales > Villigracilaceae > 630D-37. Next base: position 3,936 of record DAOUBG010000004.1, on the reverse strand, counting down.
CCCTTGCAACCCAAAATCTTGACTTTGCACCTTCTCATAGTATATAGTATAATTTAACCTGCGGCGATGAAGCAAGGTTCACGCCTCGCAAGGGCATGGGCGCTCAAGTGGCCTTGCGGAGCCAGTGGCGCAACCGGCAGTGTGAGCATTTTCTGTGAGGAGGATCTATGCCCAAACAGACCCTTGCTGCATGGCCGATTTTTGTTTTTCGTGCTGTTCTTATTCTTGTTTTGATGGCCGGCCTGGGGTTGTGGGCTACGCCGCAAACGGCGCAGGCGAAATCACCCGAAAAGGGGAACGCCGCGCCTTTGCTGAATGCCCCGCCCGCAGTTTCGCTCAACGTCCCAGCCACCGCCTTCATCGGGGAAAACGTTACCTTTACCGTTACCTTCGACAACACCGATACCGTCCCCGGCTACGGACCGATCATTGACTTGATCATCCCCACCAATGGGGCAGACGGCAACCAGAACACCAACCCGCCGCTGGACGGGCTGACCTTTGTCAGTGCTACGTATCTGGGGGTTAACGTGGAATCCACCGTTCTCACCTTCCCCGGTTCCGGCGGCGTGACCTGCGTCAATCATCCCTATATGGTGGATAATACCGGCGCCCCGCTGCAGGTGTGTGGTAATGCGGGCGATACCTTCGTTGCTCTGCGCCTGCCCTTTGGTTCGTTTACCGCCGACCAGCCGCCGGCGGTGGTGAATGTGACCGCTTCCATGAGCAACCTGGCAGACTTGGGCACGCCGCTTACCATCCAGGCGCGCGGCGGCTATCAGTTCGGTTACGACCCGCTCAATAACTACAGCAGCGACGATCCCAGCGCTACCCTGAGCGCCTGGACGAGCGACAGCGTCACTCCCACCCTCTTCACCCTGAGCAAATCCTACAACGGTCCTGAAGACGAAACCGCCACCGGCCCCAACTTCCCGCGCCGCTACACGGTGACGGCGGAGATCGCGCCGGGACAGAGCATGACCTCCTTCAATCTGAGCGACGTGCTGCCGACCAACATGCAGTTCGTCTCGCTGGTCGGCACCACTCCCGGCGGCGCCTCCTGCACCCTGCCTTCCACCACCGCGCCCGGCGGCACGCTTTCGTGCACCTTTGCCTCCGTCAGCGGCACGGTGACGATGACCTTCGAGTACTACATCCCGCTGCGCGACGCGGGCGGCGCCTCGGTGATTGACCCCGCCAGCGGCGATGATGCCCTCTCGTGTAACAACGCCAGCGGCGGCGGGTCGTGGACGCCGCTCGACCCGCGCGACAGCGGCGGCACCTTTACCCAGGACCCGACCGGCTGCGAACACACGCTAACCGATAAATCCATCGCCATCCAGAAATCCGTGAGCGTCCTCGGGGGCGGTCAGCCGGCGCCCGGCAAAACCCTGGAATACACGCTGGATTTTCAGGTTTCGGATTTCTTTGCTTTCCAGAACGTGGTGGTGAACGATGTGATCTCGGATGGTCAGCATTTCGATCCGTCCTTCACTCCCACCCTGCAAATCAACGGCAACTCTTACACGCTTGGCGCGGCAGGATTCAATGCCGCAAACTACGACGTGACCTGCAACTATACCGGCGTCCCCGGCCCGGAATGCACTGCCAATGACCCGGCCGTGAACGACGGCACCACCACCCTCACCTTCCGCGTTTCTCAAGAGATCATCACCCGTGGACAGGATGGCAGGCTGATCGGCGGCTGCGTGCCCACAAGTGGCACGGGCGGCGGCGATCCTTCATGCGGGGGCTATAATGACGGCCCCACTACCGGCCGCATCGTCTTCCGCACCGTCATCCAGGAAAACTTCACCGATAATTACCCCTCCGGCGATCCCAGCGTGGACCAGGGCGACAGGCTTAACAACGCTGTCACTATTTCCGGCGATCTGCTTTCCACAACAGATGCCTCCACATCAACCGGCCAAAGCGAAGCGGATAACTCTTCCGCCGGCATCTCCATCGACCGCGGCGCAATTTCCAAATCTATCTACGCCGTCAACGGCAATACCTCCGTTCCTTCGCCGGTACGCATTTCGCCGGGGGATACGGTCACCTACCGCATCACTTACACTTTGGTCACCAGCGATTTTGAGGACCTAGTCATTACGGACTACCTGCCACTGCCGATTTTCAATGCTACGGAAGTGAGTTCGTTTAGCAATACCATCTGCGGCGTGCCAGCCGCCGGCGCCTCCTGCCTGGGGCCCGGCGATACTTACCATTCCCTAAGTGGAGCTATCTCACCCGCTTTGAGCACGAACGCCCAGAACAACTACGTGCGCTGGACATACGGTGACTACGATTCCAGCCATGACGCCTCGTCAACGATCGACCTGCTCTTCACGGTAACCGTTACGAATCAACCGTTTGCCGATGGGCTCTACCTGACCAACCAGGCAAACGCCCAGGAGGGCAGCACGAATTCGAGCAGCAGCGCCAGTGATAGCATCATTCAGATACAGCTCCAGGAACCGGTCGTCGGCATCTCGAAAGGCATCGTCTGGACGAACAATTCCTCCGGCATTTTCTCGCCGCCCACCGTCGGGCCGGTGACCTTTACCGGCAGTGGTTGTCCGGCCTTTACGGGGACGATCACTTCCTCCGGGCTGGCGACCAATCCGGTCAACAGCAACCTGAGCGGGGTGGACGCCGGTGATCAGGTGATGATCGCCATCATCCTGGAAAACACCGGGCGTTCGAGCGCGTTCGACGTGCGCGTGCGCGATAACTTGCCGGCAGGCATGACGTTTGTCTCCGGCTCGCTGTGCGTCACCGATGGTAGCGGCGCCGCCATCTCTTACACCGACCTCGGTGGCGGGCTTTTCGGCAGCGGCATCGAGTTGGACGATCCCGGCCCGACCGCCTCGCCACCGGGCGCCCTCGATCCCGGCAAAAATCCCGACGGTTCGGTGATTGATAACGGGCGCAATATCGCCGTCATTACCTACCTGGTGACACTCGACACCTCCGTCACGCCGAATCAGACTTTGACCAACACCGCCACGCTCTTCAACTACGCCGGCACAGAAGGCGGTCCGGATCACACCTCCGTAGACCCCACCGATACGGCCAGCGTGACGACCACGCGGCCCTCGCTCGCCAAAGCCCTCACTTCGACCAACCAGACCTTCACCACCGATCCCAACGTGGCTGTGGGCGAGATGGTGACCTACACCATCGCCATCACCGTCCCCGAAGGGACGATCCCGAACGCCATTTTCAGCGATACGCTTGACCCCGGCCTGGCCTTTGTCTCCTGCGATAGCATCACCGCTTCGGCTTCGGTTTCTGCCACCGGCGGCTTCAACTGCGCCAACGCCACGTTCTCCGATAATTCCGGCGGTATCCTGGAAGCCGGTGAAGCCAATGCCCGCGTGATGACCTATAACTTCGGCACGATTACCAATTCCGATACCAATAACAGCACCGCCGAAACCATCACCATCCAGTACACAGCGGTGGTGCTCAACAGTGCCAGCATCAACCGCAACTGGGTGCGCAGCAACTACGCCGGCCTGTGGTGGAATGGCGGCAGCCAAGGCGCCAATGTCACTTCAGTCACAGTAGTGGAACCGACCTTGCAGGTGAACAAGACCGCCGCTCCCACCTCCGGCGATGCCGGCGATACCATCACCTACACTGCAGTCATCTCTCACACCGCTGCCAGCAACGCCGATGCCTTCGAGGCGCACCTGCGTGATGACCTTTCAACGCTGCCGGTCACGCTAAACCTAGCCAGCATCAGCGTCACGCCCAGCGGCTGCTCTCCGATCGTCACTAACAACTCCACCGCCACGCTGGTGGACCTCACCCTCACGCCCTTCCCGTTGGGCTGTTCGGTCACCGTCACCTATCAGGTCACCCTCAACGGCACGGTCTACCCCGGCCAGGTTATCATCAATACGGCCAACATAGACTGGACCAGCCTAC
>DAOUBG010000003.1:0-2672 GCA_034432895.1 Anaerolineales bacterium | reverse complement strand
CGATCCGACGCGGCAGCCAGAATTCGATGGTAAACCGGCGCACTCCGCTGGGCATATCCCTGTAGGTCGTGGTGATAGTGAATTGTTTCGAGTCAACAGGTTCACCCCCGCCCCCACCGCCGCCAACTGCACCTTCGCAATCCATCGGCTCTGGTGAAGCCGCATCGTTCACCTGCGCAGAAATGCCGGGCAGATCGGCAGAAAAGTTGAAATCCACCATTACCCCCCGGCACCCTTCGGGAGCAGGCTTCAGGTTCACCGAGAGCAAGCGGATGACATATCCTTCCACGGAAAAGTCATAATTGAGCTCTGCGCCCTGCCCAATCTGTGGGGCGGGGCCAAAGTCCATCTCAAAAGCCACAGGGGAAGCGGCAAAATAGGTTTCGATGGAAGCGAGACTCAACGTCAGCGGGCCGGAAAATGCTTTGCGGTTCGTGCGATAGGACCAAGGCAGCTTATATTCCTCGTACGGCGCATCGAGTCGCACCATTTCGATGGGAATTTGCTGACCATTCGCATCGGTCAGCGTCACCAGGAACGGATCGGAGGCGAGTACTCCCTTGCCATTCGGAAAGGCCAAAGGACTCCAGGAGAGATCGCCGGTAAACACGAAACCATCTGCAATCTCAACCACGTTGTTCAGTTGAAAAGTGAATCCGTGCAACGAGGCTACGTTGGAAATGGGTGAGGGTCGAGGCGTCCCTGCCCCACTTTCCGGAGTGAATGGAAGGGCAGTGGGCAATACCGTGATGGGTGCAAAGGTCATCTCCGGCGGTGCGGGCCTGAGGCGAAAAGTGATCTCCCAGTTTTCGGGCGCGGCGCCGGCAGGCATGTTTTGGAGCACAGGGATCACCAGCGTCAACTCATTGACCTCCTGTGGCACGGATGGGAATACCAGCCTCCAGACGTAATTCGGCCATCCGCCCTGCGTCTGCACCTGTTGGATCAGCGGTTCGGGCGTGCCGCCATAGCCGCCTTCGGCCTTTTCTCCCAACAAGGTGCCATCGGGCAAACGCAGGAAGTGAGGCGAGCCAAACGGTCCACCGCCTTCACCGCTGGAATTGGCCGCCTGGATTGTCAGGCCTTCGGTCTTGTACACGATCACGGTGCGTTCCGAATCCACCACTACCTGCTCGATGCTGACGGTGACGCCTTCACGGGTCACGGCCACCGGCTCCGCCAGGATGCGAAAAGCCGAAGTCTCGACAAAACCAACACCAGGGATAAACCCGGTCAGCCGGCCAATGGCGTAAGCCACACCGCTCAGCAGGGTCAGGGCAAACAAGATAACGAGAAATGCGAGAACGGGACGAGTACGAAGCGTCGTCATCCAGGTTTTCCTTTGGAGGCGGGTCACAATACCCGGCCAGAGATGAGTTTCACGGGAAAGGGCCTCCGCCGCAACCGAATCCAGAACCTCGCGATAGGATCTGCGGTTCATTCTATGCTCCTTTCCGCGGCAAGCCAGCGGCGCAATTTACTGCGCGCCGCGCTTAACAGCCATTTGACGGTGCCCAACGGAGCACCCAGCGCGGTAGCGATCTCCTTCTCACTCATTCCAAGATAGTAGCGTTGCACAATCACAGCGCGCTGACGTGGCTCCAATCGGCTCAGCGCCTGGAGGATCTCCTCCTTTAACCGACGGTATTCCACTTCCGATTCCACCGATGCGGCCTGCGCCAGCAAATGCTCCACTGCTTCGGGATCGCTATCCAGGGAAAGATGACGTGGGGAACGGCGAGAAGCGTTCAAGGCGGCGTTGACCATGCTGCGTAGCAGGTATGGCTCGAAGGGACGTGTGGAATCGAACTGCCTGATGCGCTGATAAAGACGCAGAAACGTCTCTTGCACCACGTCTTCGGCCAGTGCCTGGTCCTGGGTGATGAGGAACGCTACCCGTACCGCCTTTTCCTGATAGCGCGCGACGAGAATCTCCAGGCCGCCGATATCGCCTTCTTTGAGACGCTGGATCGCTTGCAGATCGTCCATGTTGAGATCGCTCACATTGGATATACACCGCTGAAACGCAAAAGGTTGGTTTGAAAGCAGGAAACGAGTAACTACCTACCGGCAGCCAAAAGCGGGAAGAAACCCGCCAGCGTGTGTCATTGCGAGGGCGCAGCCCGAAGCAATCGTCAGCATTTGCGAGGGGACTGCCACGCTCGCTGCGCTCGCTCGCAGGGACGGGTAGGTCATTACGGAAACGAACTGTTTTATCACGATCGGAAAACCCTTCGCCTCCGCGCCAGGCCCATTGTATTCGTCAATCATTCAGCAGCTGAGGATTAAATCAGCCGTTCGCAGAGAAGAGGCTCCCCAAAACAGGCCAATAGCCCCCTTCCTTTCTTGAAAGAAGTTACAGTTTCATCCGCAACAAGGATGCCAAGCGCCGGGAGCAAATGCGTCCTACTCCCACTTCCGCTCATCGCGGATCAACGGGGCATCGGCCGGTAGTTCCTCTGCCGAGACAAATTCGACCTCCAGGCTGAACTTGAGCGCTTCGCGCGCTGCCTGAGCGATCTGCGCGGCGAAGCTCTCGCCATCGGCCACCGCATCCTGAAGTACCAGACGGAGAGCGAGATGGTCGCGGTGCTCGTGACGGGTGATCAACGCCTGGCCGCGGGCGATCTGCGGGAAGCGCCGCAGCAACTCGCCCAGCTGACGCGGGTGCA
>DAOUBG010000002.1:0-9669 GCA_034432895.1 Anaerolineales bacterium | reverse complement strand
GATGACGGCGTGACGCAATACGTGCCCGGCGGCACGCTCACCTACACCATCACCGTCAGCAATGCCGGCCCGAGCGACGCGCCAAACAGCACCGTCAGCGATGCCATCCCGTCCCAGTTCTCATCCTGGTCGTGGGCCTGCACGTCACAAAGCGGCGGCGCCAGCGGCTGCGACCCCTACAGTGGCAATGGCAACTTTAGCGACATAGTCAACCTGCCAGCCGGTTCCTCCATCACCTACACCGTTACGGCCAATGTTCTCTCCTCCGCCACCGGTGACCTGACCAACACCGTGAGCGTTGCTCCGCCGAGCGGTGTCACCGATCCAGATACCACGGATAACACCGCCGGCGATACCGACACCCCCAACCCGCAAGCCGACCTTTCCGTCACCAAAGATGACGGCGTGACCGTCGTCGCGCCCGGCTCGGTCATCACCTACACCATCACCGTTGCAAACGGCGGCCCTAGCGACGCCAACGGCGTCACCGTCAGCGATCCGATCCCATCCCAGATTACCGGTTGGGAGTGGACCTGCACAACCACCGGCGGTGCCACCTGCAGTGGCTCCGGCGGACCGATCAGTAGCGACTTTAGCGACACGGTGAACATGCCCGCCGGCTCCACCATCACCTACACCGTCACGGCGACGCTCTCTGCTACGGCCAGCGGCACGCTGACCAATACGGTCACGGTCACTCCGCCGAGCGGCGTCACCGACCCGACGCCCGGCAATAACAGCGATGACGATGTGGACAACATCCTCACCCTGCCCGGCAGCGACCTGACCAAGGCGCTCATTACCACCAACCAGGGCTTCACTCCGGGAACCACCGTTGCCATCGGTGAAATCGTCACCTATCGCATCACCTTCCGCGTCCCGGCCGGCGGCAGCCTGCCCAACCTAACGCTGACCGACGTCCTCGACCGCGGTCTGGCCTTTGTGGATTGTCTCAGTGTGACCGCCTCTGATGCGACCATCACCACCACCTTGCCTGGCGGCTTCGGCGCAGCTTGTAATGATCCCATCAACCCGACCATCGCTGCCGAACCGCCCGGCAGCACCAACCCGGCCGATCCAGGCCGCAGGATCACGTTCGACCTGGGCACGGTGAGCAACGGCGGCACTTCCGATGGCACGGTCACCGTAGAATACACGGCCGTGGTGCTGGATAGCATCGAGAACCAAGATGGTCTCTCGTTGAACAACGCAGCTACCCTGAGTTGGGATAGCGGCACGCTCACCACTTCCGCTCCGGATGTCACCATCGTCGAGCCGGACTTTGAACTGCTGAAGGAAGTGGATCGCACCGTTGCGACCCCTGGTTCGATCCTGACCTTCACCCTCACCTTCCGCCATACGAACAGCAGCAACGTGGATGCCTTCGACGTGGTGCTGACCGATGTGCTGCCAACCGGCCTGACCTACGTGCCCGGTTCGCTCACCATCGTCAGCGGGCCACCCGGCGGCGTGACCGACGATACGGCCGCGCCTACCCTGCGCGTCACTTGGGCGAACTTCCCGCTGCTGACCGGCGGCAGCCGCACCGAAGCCGTGGTGCGCTTCCAGGCCGTGCTCGGCAACCTGTCGCCGGGTCAGGAAGTGAAGAACACCGCCGCCCTTGAATGGACAAGCCTGCCTGGTAATGTCACATCTCCCCAATCAAGTTACAATCCTCTCTCGACCGAACGCTTCTACGATCCCGGCAGCAATGTGAACACCTATGGCGTCGTTGGTGATGTTACCATCACCGTGCCGCGCCTGCCGGCCACCGGCTTTGCACCGGGTGTGATCACTCCCATTCCAGAGCAGCCGGCCGAAAAAGCCTATCAGGACCTGGGCAATCTCTGGCTGGAGATCCCGAGGCTGGGCGTAAAGATGCCGATCGTAGGCATTCCGGCCAAAGGCGAGGAATGGGATCTGACCTGGCTCTGGGATCAGGCCGGTTGGCTGGAGGGCACCGCCTATCCGACCCACGCCGGCAACTCGGCGATCACGGCACATGTCTATCTGCCGGATGGTCAACCCGGCCCCTTCTTCCGCCTGGGTGATCTGGTGTGGGGCGATCAGGTGATCGTCCATTTTGGCGGCCAGCGCTATATCTACGAGGTCCGTCAGGTGCGCCAGGTCTCGCCTTATGCGCTCTCGGTGCTGCGTCACGAAGAGCTACCCTGGTTGACGCTGATCACCTGCCGCGAGTACGATGCCAAGACGAACACCTACCGTTACCGCGTGGTCGTGCGTGCCGTATTGATGAAAGTAGAGAGGGAATAGGGAGTGGATGGAAAAAGTAGGGCAACTGCTAGCAGTTGCCCTATGTTTTTTAAAGCCCGGCTTCTTTTTCCGCCAGATCGATGGCCTCTTCAAAGATTTTCAGGCCCTCATCTACTTCTGGACGCGTGATGCACAGGGGCGGCGCAATGCGGATCACGCTTTTGCCGCAGCTGAGCAACAGCAGACCGCGTTCAAAGGCCAGTTGGACAATGCGCTCGGTCAGGTTTTTGGCCGGCTCTTTCGTCTTGCGATCCAGCACGAACTCTACCCCGATCATCAGACCGATACCGCGCACATCGCCGATGGAGGGGTGCCGTGCCTGAATCTCCTGCAGGGCATCGAGCATGTATTGCCCGGTTTCCGCCGCATTTTGCAGGTATTCCTGCTCCAGCAATTCGATCGTCGCCAAGGCCGCCGCGCAGGCGAGTGGATTGCCGCCGTAGGTATTCCCATGTGCACCGCGTTCCCAGGTCATCACCGATTTGCGTGCCACGCAAGCTCCCAAGGGCATGCCGGAAGCGATCCCTTTGGCCGAAGTGAAGATATCCGGCTCGGTCTCGAAATGTTCGATCGCCCACCATTTGCCCGTGCGTCCCATGCCGGATTGTACTTCATCGGCGATCAAAAGAATGCCATATTTATCGCAAAGTTTACGCAAGGCCGGGAAAAAGCCGGGCGGAGGCACAATATATCCCCCTTCTCCCTGAATTGGCTCAACCAGGATGCCGGTTACTTCATCCGGTGGCAAAATATGCCCCAGAATCTGCTCTTCGATATAGCGTACCACGGTTTCACCGTAATCTTCCCCATGCTTACGCTCCAGGATAGGACGATACGGGTTCGGATACGGCGCATGAACAACGCCGCTCATGAGAGGATAAAAGCCCTTGTGATATAGAGATTTGCTGGCTGTGAAGGTGATCGCACCCATCGTGCGCCCGTGAAAGGCTCCGGTGAAACCGATAAAGTTCGAGCGCCCGGTGTGATAACGGGCAAGCTTGATCGCCGTTTCCACCGCTTCGGTGCCGGAATTGGTCATGAAGGAGACCGCTGATTCTTGGAAAGGGGCGATCTCATCCAGTTTCTCGGCCAGCTGAATCCACTTCTCGTGGTAGAAATCCGAAGAGATATGGATGAACCTTTCAGCCTGTTCCTGAATCGCTTTGACCACCTTCGGATGGGCATGACCGGTAGAAAGGACAGCAATGCCGGCCATGAAATCCAGGAAACGGTTGCCATCCACATCCCAAACTTCACAGCCTTTGCCGTGATCCATAACGAAGGGGTAGCTACGAGGATAGGAAGGAGAAATGACGGCCGAGTCGCGCTTGATCAAAGCGCGGGCCTTGGGCCCTGGTAACTTCAAGGGATCGTTCATAGTACACTCCTTTACGCAGGAAATGAGTTTAGGTGAGTTTCTACCAAAGCGCGAGCACCCATCAGGCCGGCCTGATCCCCCAAGGCGGCCATAGCGAACGTCAGATTTTCCAGATAGCGCGGGTGGAAAACGCTTTCCCGCAGCTGACGATGCATGCTCTCGAAGAGCAAATCTCCGCTTTGGGAAACCCCGCCACCAAAGACGACGATCGAGGGATCGAAGATATGCAGGAAGCTGGCCAGCGCCAGGCCGAGATACCTGCCGGCCCGTTGGAAGGCTTGTTGTGCCAGCACATCTCCCTGACGGGCAGCCTGGGCGATCTCATCGGCTCCGAAAAGTGGAAGGCGCGCCAGTGAGGAGCTCACCCCGCCGGCGATCTGCTCATGCACATAGTGCACAATTGCCGGCCCTGAAGCTAGCGCCTCCAAGTGACCGGGCAACCCACAAGAGCATAGCGGCCCTTCCGGCCACACGGTGACGTGTCCCAACTCTGCCGCCATGCCGCGATGACCGCGCAGCAGGCGATCGGCGAGGATCACACCTCCACCGATACCGGTGCTGATGGTCAGGTAGAGCACATCATGGTGTCCCTGTGCTGCACCGTAGCGCCATTCCCCTAATGCCGCTAAATTGGCATCGTTTTCGATCCAAGTCGGGCAGGAAAAGCGCTCTTCCAGCATTTGCGCCAGGGGTAGATCGCGCCATTCGGGAATGTTCGGCGTCGAAAGCACCAGCCCCCGATACGGATCGATCGGCCCAGGCGTCGCCACCCCGATTCCGAGCACGCGCCCATCGCTAGGCCAAATGGCTTGAATCGCCTGGAAAATGTTCTCTTCTGGTTTCCGGCCACCTTGGTAGGTTTTGAGACGGTGATGATGGAGCGGTTTAAGAGAATCGGTGGCATAGCTCGCCGCGCGCAGATGGGTCCCGCCGATATCAACTGCCACAATGTAGTCCATGCCCATAATTATACTTTAGCGCTCGTCGGCTCGCTATTCCTGCCCTCTGCTATAATGAAAGCATTCTGTCTCGGAGCCTTTCTGCAAGGAGGAGCATAAAGCGAGAAAGAACTTTTGCAAAACTCCTGCCAATCCTGTCATACTGCTATGCGACGTTTCCTCGTTCTTTTCATCGCCTTTCTTCTTTCCGCTTGCACTACCTCGCCGCCGGTCAGTGTCACCTATGAGCCATTCCTCCCGCTGGAGGCCCTACCATCTTCCCCTCCGTCACCGACCTTTTCTCCCACCCCGCGGCATATTCCCACGCGCGCCCCGCTTTCCATCACCTTGCCGCCCCCTCCGCCACCGGGAGCGCTGCTCCCCACTCCCACTCCCGATGTTCTGCATCCCATCCCCACGCCGCGCCTGAACGCCGAAACCTACATTATCCAACCCGGCGATAGCCTTTCGCAAATCGCCATCCGCTATGGAGTCTCCGTCCTCGCCCTCCAGCGTGCCAATGCCCTCTCCAACCCAGACCTGTTGGAACCCGGCCAGATCCTGATCATTCCCACCCCCGAAGCCGATCTGGTCTCCCCTGAATTCAAGATCATCCCCGATTCCGAGCTGGTCTACGGCCCGGCCATAGCACTTTTTGACCCGGAAGCGTTCATCCGCCGCAAAAACGGTTATCTCGCCCACTATCAGGAGACCGTAGGAGATCGCACCCTCTCCGGAGCGCAGATCGTCCAATTCGTGGCGCAGAATCAATCCGTTAACCCGCGCCTGCTATTGGCGCTGATCGAGCATCGCAGCGGCTGGGTAACGCAGCCCGATCCCGCCACCCTCAGCCCGCTCAACCTTTCTCAATTGCAGGGCCTCTATCGGCAGCTCTCCTGGGCTGCCAATGAGCTCAACCGCGGCTATTATTTCTGGCGCGTCAACGGCCTTGGCACCCTCTCCTTGAGCGATGGCACTCGGATTGCCCTTTCGCCGCGCTTGAATGCCGGCAGCGTTGCCCTCTATCGCCTGTTCTCCCTGCTCGACGATCGTACCACCTGGGAGGCCGATCTCTCCCCCTTTGGCTTTTTCCAAACCTATTTCTTTCTTTTCGGCAACCCCTTCCAGTATGCCATCGAACCGCTCCTACCGCCCGGTCTAGAGCAACCGCCTCTGCTCCTCCCGTTCGAAAAAGGTGTTCCCTGGGCCTTCACCGGCGGCCCGCATGGCGGCTGGGATAACGGTTCGGCCTGGGCCGCCCTCGATTTTGCCCCGATCGATGTGGCCGGGTGTCAACCCTCTGCCGAATGGGTCACCGCCGTCGCCGATGGCTGGATCGTGCGCTCTGCCGATGGCATTGCCGTCCAGGACTTGGATGGCGATGGGTACGAGCAAACCGGCTGGAGCATCCTCTACCTGCACATTGCCTCCGAAGATCGCGTTCCGGCTGGCACCTATCGCTTCGCCGGCGAGCGCATCGGTCATCCTTCTTGCGAAGGTGGCATCTCCAATGCCACTCATCTTCACCTGGCGCGACAGTATAATGGCGAATGGATTCCCGCCGATGGTCCTCTGCCCTTTAATCTGGAAGGCTGGGTCTCCATCGGACTTGGGCGCGCCTATGATGGTCTGCTTCGACGTGGCGATCAAACCCTCCAGGCTGAAGAAGGTTTTAATGAAACCAACACCATTCGTCGCTAACCTCTTGCTAATCTTCCTGTTTCTCCTACAAGCTTGTATTCCAGCTTCTGATCTCTGGGGAACCTATCCAACGCCGACCGCCGGCGCGTTAACTGCTCTCGCCGATCCACCGCTCACGCCGCAGCTGAAAACTCCGTCCGTGAGCATAGCGCGCACATTCACGCCCCCGGGCTTGATCCCGCCTTCTTCGGCTTCGGCCACACCGGCGCTTCCTGCCACTCCTACCCCCGACCTCACCCCCACCGCCACGCCGAACCTCCCCCCCACGCCGGATGGTCCGCTCTTTCAATACACCACGCAAAGCGGTGATTGGCTTCCTGCCCTGGCGAAGCGCTTTGGTGTCTCCGAGCAAGAGATCTACTCCATCTCCTCCTTGCCGCAGCAGGGGCTGATCCCTCCCGGCACCTTGCTCATCATCCCCAACCGTTTGTCGGAGATCTCTCCCTATCAATCTTTGCTCCCCGATAGCGAATACGTCTTTTCGGCTACCGCCGCCGATTTTGACGTGGCCGCCTTCGTGAGTCAGGCTCCGGGTACTCTTCGTCGCTACCGCGAATATATCAATCCCAGCGGCTGGACGGATGCCGCCGGCATCATTCAACGCGTAGCAGAGGAGAATTCGGTCAATCCGCGCCTGCTCCTCGCCCTGCTCGAATTCCAGGGAAAGTGGGTATATAGCATGCCCGACCCGTTCCACAGCGAGTATCCGTTGGGATACATGGATAGCACCCATAAAGGACTCTTTCTGCAGTTGGTATGGGCCGTCTCCCAAATGGACGTAGCGTATTACGGCTGGAGACAGGGAACATTCACCAAGCTAACCTTCCCCAACGGTGAAACCTTGCGCCTGGATCCGCGCCTGAACGCCGGCACGGTGGCACTTTATCACCTCTTCGCCCAGCTCTACGATCGCCCCTCCTGGGATGCTGCGTTGAGCGGATTTGCCGAGCTCTATCGGCGCATGTTCGGAGATGTCGAAGCGCGCGTTGCCCAGGTCGAACCCCTCTTCCCTCCCGGCCTGACCGAGCCACCCCTGATCCTGCCTTTTGAGCCCGGCGTCATGTGGGCTTTCACCGGCGGTCCACATGCCGCCTGGGAGCGCAATGGCCCCCTGGCGGCGATCGATTTTGCCCCCTCCAGTGCTACCCAAGGATGCGATCCGTCCGATCAATGGGCGGTTGCCGCCGCTTCCGGTTTGGTCGTGCGCTCGGAAAACGGCCTGGTGGTGATCGACCTAGATGGCGATGGCCGGGAACAAACCGGCTGGGTGCTGATCTATCTCCATCTGGCGGAAAAAGGGCGCGTGCCGAAAGGCGTCTTCGTCAATGCCGGCGATCGTCTGGGACACCCCTCCTGCGAAGGCGGTATCGCCACCGGTCGCCACATCCATTTTGCCCGCAAATATAACGGCGAATGGATCCTTGCCGATGGCCCCTTCCCCTTTATCTTGGATGGCTGGCGCGTGTATGAAGGCGAAAAACCCTATCAGGGCAGAATGGTGAAAGGAGAGCGCGTCATCTTCGCCGATATCTACGGAAGTTCTCCTTCTGCTATCTGGCGCGAAGCCCCAGAAGAAGGGCAATAGGCCTTGAACGATAACCGCAGATGCCAAGCGTTGACCGCGGATCGTAAACCGTGAACCGACCGTTCACTCTCTCCTGCTCTCCCATTCCTTACCATGGAGTTAATCTATGTCCATTCTCCGCTCCATTCACCTTCCGGAAGCCTCACGGATCACCATCCTCAGCACCCTCCTGCTTACCGTTGATGCCTATCACCATCTCACACCTCGCAAAGAATTTGATCGTCTGATCCTCTATCTGTTCATCCCCATACTCGTTATCCTCTTGAGCCGCAAACGGCTTGCCGATTATGGCTTTCAGCTGGGAAATTGGAAAATGGGACTGGCGATCACCCTGATTGCCATGCTGATCACCACACCGGTGCTCTTCCTGGTTGTTCAACAGAGCCCGGAGATGCGTTCATACTATCAAGTCGATCGGCGCGATTTGCCGTGGAATACATTTATCGAGCTGATCGGTTGGGAATTTTTCTTCCGCGGCTGGATCCTCTTCGCCTACCTGCGTGCCTATGGTCCGGATGGATTATGGCTGCATGCCGTTCCTTTTGCGTTGGCGCATATCGGCAAACCGGAGATCGAGACGGTCACCACGCTTTTTGGCGGTTATGTTTTCGGCTGGATTGCCCGTCGCACCGATTCATTTATCTACCCCTTCCTGATTCACTGGTATATCGCCTCCATCACCATCTTCTTTGCGGGCTGAAATACGACTGCTTCCGCGCGGCTTAATGCCTCGTGGGTAGGATAGCCTGAAGATTCCGTTCTCTTTCGGAATCTCTTGCACAACTATTCGTTGAGCAGAGGCGTCAATCTTGGCTTGGCCATTGCGTGGGCGGCGGTGACATGCACAACAGGAATTATTTCTGCAATCCCCTCTTTTGCGGCTATCTCCGAGCAGCGCGGGAAAAGTCAAATCCAGGCTGCCTGCGCCGTCATCCGCCGGGGCCCAAGCCCTTGTTCAGGGCATAGAAATCTGCTCTCATCCGAAAGGGTGCAGCCCAAGGCGGATTCGGAGTCGGCTTCCGGCCGACTTTCACGGGCTCAGGCGGCAAATTGATCCCGCCGCCGCAGATGGAAGGATGCCGAATTATTTTTTGAAGTTTCATGAATCGCCAGTACATCGCTGTGCGGTAGAGCATATTTGAACGCATACAACAGCTCGTGTGTGCCAGCAAGATTTTGGAATTGCTGTGCCCATGAGCTTTTGCGAGCTGGGTTCTGCCCTATTCTGACATTAGGAGGTACATCCGATCGGGTGGATATGGTGCCAATACCGAAGCGGAGTTGCCGCGATTGGCAAGTTGATACCAGTTAGAGTGTTCCATGCTGGTGGCGAAGACTACATCGTCGGTGGGGTTTACATATATTTCCGGAAGGGGGTAGTATCGGGTAGGGTGAAGGTGGCATAGGTGTTAAGGAGATGGGGGAGTAGGCGTGGGGGAGGAATTGTTTTGAGTGACTTGGTTGATCTCTTCAGTCCAGTATGGTTCCCCGGGCAGGCTATCCCAAGGATTGGGGAGATTATCCAAGGTGATATAGACCCAACCCGCATTGCGTGCTTTTGAGAACTGCACTGCTTGTACCATCTGACTTTGATCCGCTCCGATCACCAGATGCCAGAAGCGAACTGCCGGGTATTTATACACCCAGGTCGAAGGCATCCAGCTTTCGTAGGCTGAGTAATCGTCCTCAAAATTGACGATGATGTCGGCCGCTTTCATGTAGCACTCAGCGGTGTTGGTGCCGGGGTTGATCACCACGCGTGCTCCCGGCCGTAGCTTCTTGATAAAACGATA
>DAOUBG010000001.1:0-8669 GCA_034432895.1 Anaerolineales bacterium | reverse complement strand
GGCAGGTTATAGAGCACCAGGTGCTTTTCCAGCGCTTCGGCGATGAGGGGCAGAGCCAGGTCATCGCTGCCGGCGAAGATCACTGCCTTCTTGTCCATCTCTGGCAGCAACACTTCCTGGAGCAGAAGCGCCCCGGCGCGAGCGCGATAGAACTTCTCCAGCACTTTCCCTGTCCGTCGGATCTCGGCGATCTCAATCAACCCGACGGCTTGCAACGCCAGGATGTGATGGCGCACCCAGGCCGGTGATTGGCGCATTCGCTGTGCCAGCTGCGTGAGCGTGGCCGGCGCGGCCATGAGCAAGCGCAAAATCTCCAGCCGACGGGGATCGGCCAGGATTTTAATCTGCTCAAAGGAACGGACAGGTTGGAGATGTCTCATGATTCAGATAAGTTTTTCCTTACTCGAAAGTTTACCGTGGGAAGAAGAGATTGTCAAGATGCATAGGACAAAGGACAAACGGCTTCCGCTTTGCGTTGACGATTGTATTTCCTCATGATAGAATGCAACTTGTTTCAGGGCACGTAGTTCAGCAGAGCAGCGGCCTTTAAGCTATTGATTGCGAGTTTTAGTCTCCCTGCGCTCACCCTGAGGGGAAACCAAGGAACGCCTCTATGCCCACCACTCCCACCTTTCGCCTGCTGGAAGCCGATCGCTGGCAAGATTATGAACTCTTAGATTGCGGTAATGGCCGAAAACTGGAACGCTTCGGCAAATTCCTCTTCGTCCGCCCCGAAGCGCAGGCCATTTGGAAGCCTTCCCTTCCCGAAAAGGAATGGCAGCGCGTCCATGCGCGCTTTGAACCAGCGGCGGAAGAGAGCGGGGGTCACTGGACCTTTTATCAGAAGGTTCCGGAGCGTTGGGAACTTTCTTATCGTCTGCCTGCACCTGAGCCTCAAAAAACGCCGACCGAACTACGTTTTTGGGTGATGTGCACAGCCGGCCGTCACCTTGGCCTTTTTCCCGAAGTAGCCTCTCATTGGGATTGGCTCTATCGGCTGGTGCAGGAAGCGCGTCGCCGGGGTGACTCGCCGCGTGTGCTCAACCTGTTCGGTTACACTGGGCTGGCCAGCTTGGCTGCGGCGGCAGCCGGCGCGCAGGTCACCCATGTGGATGCTTCCCGCAAAGCCGTACAATGGGCGCGCGAAAACGCTCGGGCCTCTGGACTAGAAGCGCACCCCATTCGCTGGTTAGTGGACGACGCTCTGAAATTCATGCTGCGTGAGGCACGGCGCGGTCAACGCTATGAGGGCATCCTGCTCGATCCACCCAAATTCGGGCGAGGCCCTAAAGGGGAAGTCTGGGAAGTTTACGAATCGTTACCCAAACTGTTGCAGGTCGTGCAGGAAGTGCTCAACCCGCGCCCACTTTTCCTGATCCTGAACATCTACGCAGTGCGTGCCTCGGCTATCCATGTAGCCCAGGCACTGGCAGAAATCGTTAACGGGGATGGCACGTTAGAATATGGGGAACTGGTGACGCGCGAAACACACGGCAAACGCTATCTCTCCCACGCTGTCTACGCACGCTGGGGGCAGTGGAAGGAAGATAGACGGTGGGATTGATGGATCGAGTCGCTAATGCAATGCGCGTTTCGTCCGATTCATCACCGAGCGAAACGCAAGCCATCCAGATGAGGAAAGTGCTACTCGGGCGGGCGATGAATGCGCACGTAGATCGAAATCCCTAGCAATCCCAGAAAGAGCCCGGAAACGGAAGCGGCATACGAGAGAAAGGCTAGGAAAAAGGTGGAAGGCAGGATGCGTAGTACCATCAGAAAGGGCAAAACGGCCCCAAGTACTACTAACCCGCCTCCCAACCCGATCAAAAGGCGATAATCCGGCATACAGAAGCAAATCAATCCTGGCGATAAAGCCAGCATGACGTAAAGTGCTGCGGATACGGCTCCAGCTCCGGTGGTTCCTGGACCTCACACATCCCCTGGATCATGCGGCTACAGCGCGGATGGAAGCGGCATCCCGCCGGCGGTCTGACCAGGCTCGGTGGCTCGCCCGGCGGCACTTCCTTGAAGGTGTGGGCATTGCGCGCGTCCGGATCGGAAGTTGCGGCCAGCAGCGCATGAGTATAGGGATGAAGCGGCTGATCCAGCAAAGAACGAATGGAAGCTTTTTCGATCAGCTGACCGGCATACATCACAAAAATGCGTTCGGAAAAGTATTTGACCGTCGAAAGATCGTGAGTAATGTAGATAAACGCCAGATTGTGCCGCTCTTGGAGGCTGCGCAACAGCTTGAGGATCTCGACGCGCACCGAGGCATCGAGCATGGAAACCGGCTCATCGGCGACGATCATCTTCGGCCGCAGGATCATCGCACGGGCGATGACCACCCGTTGCTGTTGACCACCGCTGAGCATGTGCGGAAACTTGCCCAAGAAATCCTCCACCGGTGAAAGTTTCACCTCTTCCATCACCTGCCGAATGCGTTCCCGACGCTCGCGCCGATCCTTCACACCGGCAATGATGAGCGGTTCCTCCAGCGTTTGCTCCACATTCATGAAAGGTGGTAGCGCCCCAAACGGGTCCTGCTGCACATAGCCGACCTGAGAGCGATACCAACGCAACCCTTCCCGACCCAATGCATGAATATCTTTACCATCGAAAATAACCTGTCCTTCAGTCGGACGATGTAGCCCCAGGATCGTGCGCATAAGGCTGGATTTGCCACAACCGCTCTCTCCCACGACGGCAATGGCCTCACCGCGATGTAAGTCGAAGGATACCCCATCCACGGCACGCACATGACCGACGATCCCAAAGCCGAAGCGCCGCAACTCAAACCACACGCGCAAATTGCGCACCGAAAGCAAAACATCTCGCCCACTTGCAGTTGAAATTGAAGCAGTCTGTTCCTGTGTCAGCATATCGTGGCTCCCTCTAAGCATATTTCCAGCAACGCACCTTGCGTCCATCGACTTCAAGAATCGGCGGCGGTTCCTGACATTTGGCAAAGCGCAGTGGACAGCGATCGGCAAAACGGCAACCGGTAGGGGGCGAGATCAGGCTAGGGGGTTGCCCGGTGATAAACTCCGGCTCCTGATCAGCGCGCAAGCGCGGCACGCTGGCCATCAACATGCGCGAATACGGGTGCAGCGGCTCATGGAAGAAACGTTCGGCGTCCGAGCGTTCCACGATCTGACCGGCGTACATGACAGCTACATCATCGGCCAGCTCACTGGAGGTGGCAATATCATGGGTGATCAAAATAAAGCTGGTGCCCAGTTCTTGTTTGATACGCTTGAGCACGTTGAAGATATTCGCCTGGGTCAGCAAATCGAGCGCGGAGGTTGGCTCATCCAGGATAATCAGGCTGGGAGAAGTAACCAGCGCCATCGCCAGCGCCACGCGCTGACGCATGCCACCGCTCAACTCAAAAGAATAGCGCGTCAGGAAATCCTGTGGCACGCCGACGTGTTCGAACATGCGGCGCGCCAGCTCCAGGGCCTCATCCCGGCTCAAGCCAAGATGCACCATTGCCGGTTCCGCCACCTGATCGCCGACGCGCAGCACCGGGTTCAGAGCATTCATCGCTGCCTGCGGCACCATCGAGATTTCCACCCAGCGCACATTGCGACGATATTCTTCATCGTTCAGGCGCATCACGTCGGAGCCTTTGAGGTAAATATGCCCATCATAACGCGCCACATTGCGCGGTAGCAGGCGCAAAATTGCCTTGGCCAAAGAGCTTTTTCCACACCCTGATTCACCCAGAATGACCACAGCGCGATGATAATCGAGAGCGAAATCCACTCCATCTACGGCCTGTACCGGCCCACGCAGAGTGGCAAAATGTAAAATAAGATTTTCAACGCGTAAAAGGTGAGCAGCGCTTTCCATCATATGCCTCGCAAGCGGGGGTTGAAGATGCGGTCCAGCGAGAAGCCCAGGACGGCAAACGATAGGCCGCTGATCATGAGCAGGAACGAAGGCTCCAGCACCCAGTAATACATGCCCTTATAGAGTGCTCCGTTGAACTCGGCATCCTGGATGATCTTGCCCCAGGTCGGTAACACCGGATCGCCCAGACCGATAACGGCCAAAGAGGCCTCCAGGAAGACGTAGCTGGGAATACCGCTGACCAATGCCGGGATGAGCAACGGGATCAAACGCGGCACCATATAGCGTAAGATAATCCGGACATCGCCGGCGCCATAGGCACGGGCGGCCTCAATATAGGGCATTTCGCGTACCTGCAGGAAAATGGCGCGATAGCTCTTGATCGCTCCACCAAAGATGCTCAATAGCACCGTCACGCCTAGAATGACAAAAATGCTACGCGAATAGAAAGTACCTACCATGATCAGGATGGGCAGGAAGGGCAAAACCAGATTGATCTCGGTAATGCGCTGGATCAGATCGTCCACCCAGCCGCCGAACCAGGAACCGATGGCGGCGATCAACATGGCGGCCAACGAGGTGCCCACCGAAGCCAACAAGCCAAACATCAGAGCCACCGGCAAGCCCCAGAGCAACCCCACCTTCAGATCGCGGCGCATATGATCGGTACCAAACCAGCCATATACCTTACCATATTGGATGAATTCAACATCCACATCGGTATCGGCCTCGAAGGTCAGGATTTCGACCTTCAAGCGATAATCCCCTTTGAGCGGCTTGGGCGGTTGACTTTGCGGTTCGGCAAACAAACCTATATTATGATCTTCCCCTCCCAAACGTTGGGTAAGTTTCTGATCCTGGGCAAAACGATAGTTGAATTTTGCACTCTGCAGACCGAAATCGGAAATGCGCATCGAACGCCCATCTGGCGTTTTCCAGGACAAAGAAACGAACGGAGCTTTGGCATTCCCGCTCGAGGTCGTATAAAAATACATCGAGAGCTCTTGCGGGAATTGATCGGCTTGGAATGGGATGGTAAACTCGACGATAATGCGACGTCCATCGCCAGCAGGTTCGTAGGTTTTCCATTCCGGATGTTGACGCGTATCTAGGATCAGCGTTTCCGGCAATTTTTCTCGTCGGAACCAGTTCACCCACTTTGGAGGCACCGTCTTAGGCAATTGATACCAAACAGATTCGCCGCCTCGCCACAAACGAACAGCCTCACGATAAGGAAGGGCAATCACAATCCAAATGGCGGCGATCACCATAAGGAAAATAATGATCAGACTCACCACCGCCGAAGGATAACGACTGAGATCGCGAAAGGCGCGAGAGATTTGGTTCATCCGCTACGCTCCTGCCCGCCGATCTTGACACGCGGGTCCACAATGGCATAGATAAAGTCGAGCAAGAAGACAGTGATCGCCAGCAAGTAGGCGTAGATCACAGTTGAAGCCACGATTACGGGCACATCGAATAGACCAACAGCGAAAAACAACGTGCGTCCAAGGCCAGGCCAGTTGAAAACGGTCTCAAAAATAGGCGCGCCTGTCCAAAGGCCGATGATCAACAAGGCAAAGCCGGTAATAATCGTGGGCAAAGTCGGGCGGAGCACATAGCGCCGTTCGATATCTTTATCTTTCAACCCCTTTGCCTTGGCCATTTCCACATAGTCTTCGCTGGAATAGATCAGGAAGAAGGTGCGATTGCTATAGACACTCAAAAAGATCGAGCTCAAGGTAATGGCCGTCACCGGCAGGATTAAGTGGTAAATCAGATCCAGAGCGTAAAGCAAAGGATTATCCGGGGGAGGGATGCGCACCATGCCACCGAACGGAAGCACTTTTAAAACGGCAGCAAAGACAACGATCAAGAAAATACCGTAGAACCACCCCGGTGCTGAGGAAAGGGGCGAAAGTGCTACGGTAAGCTTATCCCAGAAGCTACCATAGCGTCTGGAAAGGGCAAGCCCCCAAAAAAGCGCCAGGAAAAAGAGCCCCATGTCCGCCACACCGAACAAAAGCAGCGTCGCCGGCAAGCGTTCCAACAGAATTAACCGTACCTGCCGCGAGCCGCTATCGCTGGTCAGTTGGAACGAACGCCCCAGGTTTAGGCTCAAGGCATTATAGAGAAAACGAAAGCTACGGATCAAAAACGGTTGATCCAACCCATAACGCTTTTCTTCCAAACGGATCAAGTCTTCCATCCGCTTTTGTCGTACTTCTGGGGGCAGGTTGCGCAGGGTCGGATCGGTCAACATGCGGGCCTGCACACTTTCCCGGATCTCGCTACGGCGGATCTGATCGAGGTATCCGCCCATATTTGCGATCAGAATCGTCAAATAGACCCCGATCACAACCGTGATAAACAAGGTAACCAGGCGCACTAGCGTATAGCGCGCCACACGATTGATCGTACTAACAGTGGCCTTGCGGGCAATGGAGCCGGTGATCGAAAGTTCGCTCATCGTCCTCTCTCAAAAAGGCGCTGAAAAAGCCTGATAGGGGAGAGAGCCCCCCTATCAGGCAAGTGTGGCAAAAGGGTTACGGCACCGTGACGAACTGGATGCTCTGGAAGGATGGGATGCTCACCAGTTTGGAAGTAACCACCACTTCTAGCTTGTTCGTGCCGGCGGCCAGGCCCTTGGTCACATCGGCGCTCAACACGACCTGATACTTGCCATCAGCGACGAGGGTCGCATCGCCCTTGGCGACCAGGTTGTTATTGGCATCGAAGAGCAGGTACTTGACCGAGGCCAGTTCATTGGCCGGATAGGGCTCACCCTTGAAGGTGACGGCGACATCGAAGGTGGCCGACTCGCCTGCCTTCACCTGGGCCGGGCCATCCACCGAGACGGTAGCGATCTTCGGTTCGCCGAAGCGAGCCCATTTATCCGCCGTATCGGGGAAGTCGGCGAAGCGCTTCAGCACGACCGACTTCTCAGTGGTGAAAACCTTATCCAGGTAGAAGGGACCGGTACCGACCCAGAAGTGACCATGGGCCTCGTACCATTTCTGCAAGTTGGCATAGCGCGCCTTGGCCTCATCAGCAGTGACGTATTGACCCAGCGTTGGCTCATACGGCACATAACCGGAGGAAACATCCTGACTGAGATAGCCCTTCAGGATCTCCAGGCTTGGGCCACCGATGAAGGAGGTCCACTCTACGTTTTTGGCCTTAGCCTTATCGGTAGAGAAAGCCAGCTTGTTATCCGCTTCAGCCTGCACAGCGAGCGCCAAGGCGTGCCAGGGCGCCTGACCATAGCTATAGTTCGGCCACCAGGTGCTCACGGTGAGCTCGGCATCGAGCAGGTAGTAATCATCGTAGGTCTCGATAGTGAGCGGATCGGTGGATACGATGCGCACGCCCTTGAAGTGCGAGAGGAAGGACTGCAGATTGGAAGCGGCTGCCTCATCGTAGATCTTGCTTTCGGGCTTGCCAGGATCGAAGGTCAGGATCATGCCCATGATGAAATCGCCCAGCGTGAGCGGCGAACCATCATGCCACTTGACCTTCTGGAAGAGGTCCTTCGGGTATACCACCGTGGTCTTCACCAGGGCAGTCGTACCTTCGGGGAATTTCTCGCCAACAGTGATGAACTTCTGCTTGGCAGCATCCCAATCGGCCCAAGCATCGGCCGGGACCTTGATTTCAGGCTCGAACTTCAGGTCCACCCAGTCGAGCGTCTTGGAAATCGGCAGGCCCTCCTTAGCCACGACTTCAGCCTTTTCAAAGCGTTGCGGCCAGACCAGGCCGGTATAGGGATCGGGCATCGCGGCCGGATCACCCGTAGCACGAATGGCCATCTGATCCGAAATCCAGTTCGAACCACCCAGCGGGTTCCACGGATCCACCGGAATGCCATTCACAGCAATGCGGATCTCACCGCCTTGCTTATCAGTGAATTTAATAGTATAGGGCCAGAGACGAGACCCCGAGACACCGCCGGCCAAATCGGCCGCCAACTGCACATTGGCACGAGCCGGGCTAAACGAAACCTGATCTACCAACCAGACGCGTACCGAGTCCTTCAGCGCCAGTTCCATGGCCTTCTGGAACAGCTGACCACGTTCTTCCATGCTCTTGAAATCGTTGTTCCAGAGTTTCTCGGCCACGCCATAGAACTCATCCGAGGGAGTGTAGGCCTGCCAGAGCGGCGATCCACCGCCCAACTTTGTGTAGAAGTACGCAAAGTTGGAGCCATCATCGCGCGAGATGGCCGTGGTGATCCAACCGCCGGTATAGAGATTCCACTGACCTTCCGCAGGATCGCTGCGCAACCAGATCGGTGAAGCTTCCTGGCGGCTCTTGTACTGGCGATCCACGGTGAAACCGGCATCTTCCAAGAGACCGGCAACATAATCACCGATCGACTTGCGCTCATCCTCGATGCGGATGATGAAGACCAGGGTTACCGGCTGGCCGTTATACTGCCACTTGCCATCGGCGCCTAGGGTCGCGCCCAAGGCCTCCATGCGCTCCTTAATGATGGCTTTGGCCTTGTCCGGATTGTGGGCATAGATGTTCTCGAGCGCACGAGCCGTATCAATATAGCGGGCGTAATCCGGGAAAGAGGAACTGAGCGGCAGCAGCTTGGGCACAGCCAGACCGCCGTAAATCTCCTGGACGATGTAGTTGCGATCCACGAGCATGTTGATCGCCTCGCGGATCTGCGGATCACCAAAGGGATTCAGGCGGCCATCCTTGAACTTCAACACCGGGTTGAAGGTGAGCTCGGTGTAGGTACCCAACGAGGTGTAGTAGCGCAAATTGGAATCCCCTTTGACGACCTTGAAGTTCTCCGGATTGGA